>JABCZJ010000010.1 GCA_013289715.1 Acidobacteriota bacterium
TCCAGCAGAATCCGGATTTTCTCACGGCGCATTACAAACTATGGTGGGCCTATTCGGTGACGCGGGACACGCCGCACGCGATGCAAGAGCTGATGGCCGTCGCGCGCCTCCAGTTCAAAACGGACGACGCCAACAAAATCGCGACCGCATACGAAAAACACGGATACCCTGCCGCGCTCGGAGCCGCGACCGAGGCGACCCACGAGTATCCTCCGTATTTGCTGATTGATGACGCGCGGCGTTTGAGCTTCGCCGGCGACCAGAAGGCGAGTCTCCAGCAACTGCAGCACGCCCTCGCTTCCCGCGAGGGTTGGGTAATCTTTGTCGAAAGCGATCCGGCGTTTGACGCTCTTCGGTCCGATCCCGAATATGCGTCGCTGGTGCGCGAACTGCACGCCAGCTCCCAGTCGTCTCGCTGAGAAGTTTCAGGACGACGTTTCACGTACGGACGAGCGGCAACTTTTTTATGGCTTGGTCTTTGTTCCCTGCGGCTGGCTTCATGAGGAGTGCTCGTTCTTGAAAATCAGGGCCATTCGCGGCATTTCTCGCTCAAATCGCTAAGCGCGGCCAGGCGTGTTCAGTTCATCACCAAGAAGTGGCGACCTAGAAGCTCTGGAACTCTCGGCAGAACTTCATGACTCCTCACGAGAGCAGAGCAGCCGTGGCTCGCGGCCTGAGCGAGGCGTGCGGCGTCTCCGAATGCGAAGACATCGGAGACCTGACTGAGCGACCTGGCTCGAACCGGGCCTTTCGCATCGTGGTGCGATGCTCTCCACACCGGTTGCGGATCAACACGCGTTCCGGCGATATGACACGCCATTTCACAGGCATGCAGGCTGCCGCCGACGCAGGCTTGGCGCCGCGTGTCCGGTAAGAGCAACTGCTCACGACTCGGATTATGGCTTCCAAGATTTGGTTCGGCCGTCACGAACACCGTGTCAATCGTCTCGAGGGGTTTGAAATCGCGACACTCTAGGACCCACCTCTCAGCATAGAAAACGCGGCGCGGGTCTTGTCGGACTGGGCGTTTCCGGCAACGTCACGGACCAATGTTCAGGTCCCGCTCGCCCGTCAAGTCCCGGATATCGTGGTCATGGGCCAGTAGGTGCTGCTGTTCCGCGATCCCTGTTTGTTGCTCGTTCCCTATATGCTCGCGCCCGCGCGCAAATTGCGTCGGCTCGTCAACCTTTGCAGCGAAGCGCGTTTCGTGACTCAGATCGAATGACGGGCGAACCTTCGCAATCGCTCGCGAAGCGACCAATCGCTACGCCGATCCCCGAAGTACGTTTGCCGTCAATGCTGGCATTTACGTGCACTACGCGTGCGCTGCACCGGACTTTCTCCGGGCCGCGTCCGGTCAGTTCGCCAGGGAGTCGGAAGGACATTTCGAGTTCCTCACCGAAGGCGATACGCTCGTTCGACATGAAGTAGATTCCCAGCTCGGAGATATTAATCGTTTCACCGTACCGCAGATCGGGAGCCATCGTCGCCGCTATTTGCTCGCCACGCGCGTGTGCTCGCTCCTCCGGCGCGGGCGCAAACACCTCGGTCCGCACGCGAACTTGAACCGGCATTGTGTAAGCCTTCCGGGGGGCCATGCGACGATCCTTGGACATGAGCTCCTCCTCTCCGCGCGCAATTCTCTGTTTATTCCCGAATGTAAAGCTAGCTTTTGCACATCCTGCACCGCTCTCGCACTCGGCACTACGAACTTACAAGACGAGCGACAAGCGTGAGGTCTCCGCACAGATCCGCGGGCGGCAATCATTTAAGCCGAAACGCTCCTCGCGCTCGCGCGGCAGACGCCAGCGTTCCCTGCAGCAGGATCCGTTGAGCCCACAAGACGTCACGCCTTGACAAACTTTTCCAGCAGATACACCAGCAGCCCCATCGCGCAGCAAAATAGCACCAGCTGGTATCCATCGTGAAGGTGCACGATTGCCCAAGATGAAAGAAGCACGAAGCCGACGCCCAGCCATACGGTGCGATGATTCATGAATCACCTCTGCCTGCCGCGTGCCAGACCTGCCACGGCTCGGCGTGAAATGAATCGTCCTGCCGGCGCTCTCGAACAGCGCCATCCAAGTCTATGGACACTGCCCCTTGTACCTTTCCATTGGCCCCGGCTCTAGAGTTGTGCTGCGCTGGCATGTCGGCCGAGCGGCGCGCGCCCCAGCACCTGATGCACTTTGGCCGTCAGTTCCTCCGGGCTGAATGGTTTTTCGATGAACTCCGTTCCCGGATTCAGCACCCCGATATTGATTGCGGCATCCTCGGTATAGGCCGACATATATAGGATCTTGAAATCGGAGCGCAACTCGCTCAACCGTTCCACCAGTTCGCGTCCCTTCATGCCGGGCAGCAGCACATCGGTAATCACTAAATCGATTCGATCTTGACGATTCTCCATGATCTGAATGGCTTCGGTCGCTTCGCGGGCCTCGATGATCGTATATCCCTTTACTTTCAAAAATTCCCTGGCGATGCGACGCACCGCATCGTTGTCTTCAACCACGAGAATTGTTTCGGCGCCGTGCGAATGATGCGGCGTGATGGGCAGCGCCTCGACGGCGTCAATCGCTGCTTCCACGCGCGGCAGATAAATCCGGAACGTCGTACCCTCACCAACCGTGCTGGAAACGCGGACGAATCCTCCGCTCTGCCGCAACGTTCCGTAGACTGTGGCAAGTCCTAGCCCGGTTCCTTTGTCTGTCTCCTTGGTGGTAAAAAAAGGTTCGAAGACATGTGAGAGAGTCTCTTGGGTCATGCCGTGTCCTGTGTCAGACACAAGCAACAGCACGTGCGGGCCGGCTTGAGCACCCTCGTCGCGGATTATCAGCGCTTCATCCAAATCAGCGTTCATGGTCTGGATCTTCAACCTACCGCCTTGGGGCATAGCGTCTCGCGCGTTAAATGCGAGATTCATGATCGCTTGCTCCATCTGCGCCGCATCTGCCTTGACGTGCCCCAAGTCGGGCGCCAAGTCCAGGATCAATTCGATGTCATCGCCCATGACGGGAGGTAACAACTCATTCACTTGGGCCACCAGCGCGTTGAGATCCAGCACCCGCAGTTGCAGCACCTGCTTGCGGCTGAAGGCGAGCAGCCGTCTGGTCAACGCGGCAGCTTTGTCCGCGGACTTCAGAATGCCGTCCAGTTCGCGGCGCAATGCGCCGTCGCAACCGACTCTGGCGAGCGAAAGTGCTGCATGGCCGCGGATAACCGTCAGCAGATTATTGAAGTCGTGAGATATGCCGCCAGCCAGGCGGCCCACCGCCTCCATCTTTTGCGCCTGGACTAACGCCGCCTCCGCATGCTCGCGTCCGGCAATTTCTGATTTGAGTTCCTGATTCGCGGCGAGCGCTTCCCTGGCGCGCAGCGTCGCCGTTTCGGCCGCGTACACCGTGAAACCCAGTAGAGCGGACAACAGGATCCCGCCCACGAAGGCTACTTTGGGAAGCGTTGACAGTGCGTAGGTGATCGTGCCTGGTTTCGGCCAAACTTGCGCGCGCCAGGTGAGATCTCGAAATTGTATGTCAACGGTGCTGGCCCAATGCGCATTGCGCGGCGCGAGATTGGTCCCTTCTCCATAGATCTGCTCGCTTCCATCGTACAAAGTCACCCAGTAACCTTGCGCCACATCGCGCAGGATCGAGGAAATCAGCTCTCGATATCGGAATACCCCGACCATGAAACCGCTAAGTTTCCCGGACGCGTACACCGGCACGCACGCGAGCAGAGCTCTGCCGCCTTGCTCTGGATTCACCGGGCGCGTGATCATCACGTCCGCGTACTCGCTCCCCGCCTGACAGGCGACCTGCTGCACGGCATCGACGCTTCGGTTCAAGCCCTGTTCGTCTTCGTTTCCATTGCTGCGCGCCTCCCAGCGCACATGAAACGTGGGATCCACCCAGTCGACCGCCTGATAGTCAGGGTAGCCGCTCATCATCAGTTGGGCCGCAGATTTCTTCTCGCGGTCGCTGCCGAACGTGGTCCACTGCGCGGCGAGCCCCTGCAACGGCATGATTCGCTCGCGCAGTTCTGCTTGCACTTTGGACTTCACAAAGGACGCCTGCTCGTCGGTAACAGCGTGTATCTCAGCGCGCCGATGGCCCAGCAGAAGTTGCCAGAACGTCAGTACAGCCACCAGCGAGGTTAGAAAGAAAATGCTGGGCAACAACAACCGGTCGATGATTTTCCACGGCACAACGCTCTTGGACGGCATAGGCTGTAGGCTACCCCCGCCCCATCACGACGTCGTGATCAGGTTGAATTGGGATACGGCAAAGATGGGCGTTCAGGCGCACGCAGTCCTCCTGTAGGGTCGGAGATTGCATTGCATCTGGATGTCCTTCCGGACGCCGAACGTAAATTACTGAGTTGCCGCACCTTAGGGAGATAGCGGATGGTAAACGCCGAAAACAGTCTACAAATGAGGACGGCCGCACGCTTACCCAGTACATGGATGTGTCCACGCTGAAAATTGTGGCTTGAGGCAGGCTCGCGACGACTAACTTTGCGGCTGCAACAGCCGGGGCGAAATCGCTAAACCTGCAGGCGGGTCTGGCAGTTTGAGGTTAGTGCTGGTGGGCGTTAAGCGAAATGCTATGCGCACTGGTTCGGGCGACAGGGACGGCCAATCCTACTTGACGGGCGTTGGACTGGTCGGGATGGTTCCCCCCGAACCGCCACTCCCGCCGCCGCTGCCGCCGCCGCTTCCTCCGCCCTGACCGCCGCCGCCTTGGCCGCTGCCCCCAGTCTCGCCGCCGCCTTGGCCCGAACCGCCCGGTTGACTGCCGCCACCGCTCGAACTGCCGCCGGCGCGCGAGGCGCTAGAGGAAATGCTATTCGCGGCGTCGCTGATGAGTTTTCCGTTGGATGTTCCGAAGGAGAACAGAGCCACGAGCACTACCAGGGCGAGCATGGCGACCAGGAGCGCATACTCGGTAACGTCGTCGCCGGACTCCTTGCGCCAAAGACCCTTTAGTATCGTCATCATGGCAGGACCTTCAATTGCGAGCTGAGGCTATGTCTTTCCTACGTCAAAGACCTTACTAGGTTTTATACTGCTTTTTCGCTGAAAGCGCAACGCGGCGCCGCCAGAAATCGCTGTGTTCCGCGCCACCCTCTCTCGGGCCATAGTAAGCTACCGAAAATCGCGCTGCAATCTAAGGCTTGCTGTGCCGGCGTGCGTGATGATTGCTGTGCCCATGCTTGTGCGACGCATCCTTGTAATGCGGGTTGGATTTTTCCGGGTGCCGGCTATGAAACCATTTGTGCGGGCTGTTTGCTCTAGACGGCTGGCCCGCTGCCGGCTGGCATAGTGCCAGCATCAAGAACGCCGTTGCCACCAGACCAGAGAGTTTCATGATTTTTCCCTGCCTCGCTATTTGTTCAGTCGCGCGATCTCCATCCGGTCGCCTACTTGCGTTCCGGTTCGGAATACCGTATGTGCCGGGAGCTCGAGCACGCTTGTCGCCTTCAGCGATACGGCCGAGATTCGAAACGGCCGCAAGTGTTCCTCCACGTGAACGACTTCCTTTTCCTTGCTCAGGAAAATCAGGTCGATCGGGAACATCATCCCAATGGTGTGAACCCCGCGCGAGGGAACGATCCAAAGCCCCCGTCCGAGCTGCGCCCAGCGCTTCGTCTTGCCCAACAGCCCGACCAGGCGGCGAAGATAGCTGTCTGCGACGGTGGCCTCGGTGGCCACAAACGTCTCTCTGGTCTTGTTGTAAATGTACACGTGGCCATTTTGGCCGTTGTCAGTCGTAGCTCTACCGTTGCCGCCCGCACGCGCGTTGTTCATGGATGAATCTCCGGGGTCCGTTCGATCTGCTGCCACCTACTCCACGATCTTCCGTTTACGGCGCCAAATGATCACGAAGAGCACTACCACTGCCAAAGCTCCTGCCACCAATCGAATCAGTGTCACGTTGTCCATCTTCTTGCTCCTTTTATTTGAGATATTCGATCCCACGAACTTCGCAGGATCATTCGACCGCAATCACCGGTTGAGCGTCGGCAAGAACTGCCTCAGCAACGTGATCACGGCGGGCCCCAGAATCACTACCATCAAAGCCGGAAAAATAAACAGCACCAGCGCCGGCACCATTTTCACTGACGTCTTGGCGCTCATTTCTTCGGCGCGTTGACGCCGCTTGATCCGCAAGTCGTCGGAATGAACTCGCAGTGATTGAGCAATGCTCGTTCCAAACCTTTCGGTCTGGATCAGCATTGCCACCAGCGCCTTGATGTCTTCCACACCCGTGCGCCGGCCAAGTTCCCGCATCGCGTCCAGCCTGGTCTTTCCGACGCGCATCTCCATATTCACCAGCTGCAATTCCTCGCTCAGTTCCGGGTGAGTGATGCGCAGTTCCTGCGCTACGCGGAGCAGAGCCTGATCCAGTCCCAGCCCGGCCTCGACGCAAATCACCATCATGTCCAAAGCGTCCGGCAATGCCAGCTGCAAGCGATGCTGACGCGCTTGCACCCTCCACATCAGCCACAGATCCGGAAGCAGATAGCCCGCCATCGCGCACAACAAGGGAACGATCACCACCTGCACGCGGTAAATCCCGGTAGCAAATGCCAGCGCCACAAGAATGATCGGCATCAGGATTTTCAGCCCCCGCATTGCAGACATAGCGCTCGCAGTTCGGTAACCTGCTCGTACCATGGGGAGCTGATCCTTCGAACTTACCGCCGCGGTGCCGGAGGTGACGAATCCCCCGACGGCGGCAAGCGTGTCGCGCACTCGCTCCTTCTGTTTGTCGGAAAAGCTCGTATCACGCACCTTCTGCTGCCGCGGCGGCTGAATCAAGCGCGAAAGTCGCTCGGCGACCCCGATTTCGCCGGGGACCAGCGCGTAGAACAGCGCCGTCAGAACGGCAACGGTCGCTAGGAAAGTAATCGTCGTAACCAACCACAGCATGGACTTCTCTCCTTACAGCCGATCAGACTTCAAAGTGAATAATTTTCCACAGCAGCAGCGACCCGATCACCTGCATGGTCGCGGCGATCGCCAGAACCGTCGGGCCAGCCGGGTCTTCGAACAACACGCGCAGATAGGCCGGATTGATCAGCTCCAGTGCGACCATCACCGCCAGGGGCAGAGAGATCAGAATGGCCGCCGTCAATCGTCCCTGCGCCGTGCGCGTTTTCACCTCGCGATAAATTCGGAAGCGGTCACGGATGACCCGCGAGAGCCCATCCAGAATTTCCGCCAGATTTCCGCCGGTCTCTTTTTGAATCAGCAGCGCCGTAACAAAGAAACGCACGTCCACCAGCGGCACGCGCTCCGTCATATTCAGCAAGGCATCGCGCAACGGGAGGCCAAAATTTTGTTCCTCGAACGCCGTCCGGAATTCCCCGGCCACAGGTTCGCCCGATTCCGTCGCGATCATTTCCAGCCCGGTCGTGAAAGCATGCCCCGCGCGAACCGCGCGGCCCAGCAAATCCAAAGCCTCCGGAAAATGCTCTTCGAATTCGCGCAAGCGCCGCCGCCTCTTGAGCGCAACTATCGAAAACGGCACGATTCCCGCAAATATCCCCACCAGCGAAGGGATCGGGAAGCGCGGGTAGTACAACCCCGCGATCAGATACGATGCGAGCGCAATGACCCCGCTCAGCAGCAGGATTTTCGCCGGCTTCGTCTTCATCCCTGCCTGCGCCACGAAATCCCGCAGGCGCAATGACCAGCCCCACGGCTGCATCCAGCGATGCAGCGTCGGCACGCTGCTGAGCATTTCGTCCCTGACCAGCTTCAGATTTATGGAGGCGTCGCCGCGTCGCTCGGCCATGCGCACCGACTCCATGCGGCGCTTCACAACTTCCTGGTTGGCGTCAGTGCCCATGAACATCCATATCAGCACGATGACCGCGACGGCGGTCAAGAACGTCAAAACGGAAAGCAGCAGCGCCATCTTCGGCTCCCTAATGATTCCGCGGCATTTCGAACATGCCGATCGGCAACTGGATCCCGGTTACCAGCAGGCGTTCCGCGAACCGCGGACGAATCCCCGTGGGCAGGAATTCGCCGATCACCTCGCCGTTCTCTCGAATGCCACGTTTCCGAAATACAAAAATGTCTTGCATTGTGACAACGTCCCCTTCCATGCCCGTGATTTCAGAGATGCAGATAACTTTTCGGGTTCCATCGCTGAGGCGGCTCACCTGTACCACCAGGTCCACGGCGGAGGAGATCTGCCGCCGAATCGCCGAGTCAGGGATACTCAGATTTGCCATCGCCACCATGGTTTCCAGGCGGCTCAACGCATCCCGCGGTGAATTTGCGTGAATGGTAGTAAGTGAGCCGTCGTGTCCGGTGTTCATCGCCTGCAACATATCCAGCGCTTCCTCGCCCCGGACCTCACCTACGATGATGCGATCGGGGCGCATGCGCAGAGAATTGATCAGCAGTTGACGCTGGTGCACAGCTCCTTTCCCTTCAATATTGGCCGGACGGGTTTCCAGCCGGACAATGTGCTCTTGATTGAGCTGCAACTCAGCGGCGTCTTCGATCGTGACAATTCTTTCGCGACTGGAAATATTCGAAGACAGCACGTTCAGTAGCGTCGTCTTCCCGGCGCCCGTGCCCCCCGATACCAGGATATTCAGCCGCGCCTTGACGCACCCACGCAGCAAATCCAGCATGCTGGGCGTCAGCGTGTGATTGTTGACCATGTCGTTCGCCGTCAATCGTTCGTGGCCAAATCTGCGAATGGACAGGCAGGGACCATCGACCGCCAGCGGCGGGATGATCGCGTTAACGCGCGATCCATCGGCCAACCGGGCGTCCACCATCGGAGAAGATTCGTCAATCCGGCGGCCGATCGAGGAAACGATGCGGTCAATAATGCTCATCAAATGCGCATCGTCGCGAAACTGAATCGCAGTCTGTTCCAGCATTCCTTTTCTTTCGACGTACACCCGTTTGTAGGTATTGACGAGGATGTCGGAAACCGTGGGATCGGCCAGTAACGGCTCGAGCGGACCGAGTCCAAAGACCTCGTCCAGAACTTCCTGCGCCAGCCGTTCCCGTTCTTGCAAATTCA
The DNA here is from genome assembly GCA_013289715.1 of Acidobacteriota bacterium. Classification (GTDB taxonomy): domain Bacteria; phylum Acidobacteriota; class Terriglobia; order Acidiferrales; family UBA7541; genus Palsa-295. Next base: position 9,057 of record JABCZJ010000010.1, read on the forward strand.
TCGGTGTGGATTCACCGACGACCAGCGCCTCCAGGATGTGACTCACTTCACGCCGAACTTCTTCGCGATTAATCTCCGTCAGGCGATCGAGATTCAATTTTTGAATCAGTTTTCGGTGGATGGCGATTTTTACCGCGCCGAAATCCGTTCGTGTGATAGGCGGAGCAACAGGTGACATCGTCTTCTACCTTTTCGTCGGAAATGAAAAGAAACCGCCGAGCGCGCTCTTTTTCGCAGCCGGAGACGATTCCATCCCGGTCAATTGCGAAGCGATCTGCCGGTAGCGGCCGCTCAGCACGTTGTTATGGTTCTCCATCAACGGAGTCCCGAGGTTGATCGATTCCGAAGCCTTGCGAAAATCGTTCGGCAGACACGCAAAAACAGGGCGATTTATATCCTTCTGAATGCTCCGTAAAACCTCGTCATCGCCTTTATGCCAGCGGTTGATGATGATGCGCGCGCGATCGGGCTCAATTCCGAAGCCCTTCAACGCCACCAGGCGGCGCTCCAGCGTCCACAGCGCCGGAACATTCGCCTCGGCCACGATCAGAATCATGCGAGCCATGCGCAGAATCGGGCTCCACTCCGACGAGAATTGTGAACCCATGTCCAACAGCACCATGTCGAAAAGGTTCTGCGCCACATTGACTACGCGCTCCAGCGGCGGCACCGGGATGGTCTGCCATTCCTCGGGCTGAAGGGCGCCCCCCAAAATCTCCAGTTTCGTCTTGTGCTGCGTCATCAGGCCTGCAAAAAAGTGGCTGTCCAGACGATCCAAATTGTCCACGGCATCGCGAACCGTGAATCGGGGATGGAGATCCAGTAGCAAGTGCACATTCCCAAGTGGCCGGGCAAAATCCAGCAAGGCCACGTGCTTTCGCGCAAATGTCGCAAGCTGGACGCCGAGGTTGACGCCCACCGTCGTCGCACCCACGCCGCCTTTCGATCCCATGATCACGATCAATTTGTCCAGGGACGGACGGTCTTTCGCTTCGGAGGAATCCTGCGCCAACCGCGCCAGCATTTCATTCAACACCTCAGGGCTCGCCGGCTTAGGCAGGAAATCCTGAACTCCGCTGCGCATCGCTTCCAGCATCAGCTGGTGTCCAGGCGGCACAATGGCAGAAACAGCCACCAGCTTGATCGAGGGGCGAATGCGCCGCAACTGCGCTCCGAACGTAAAGTACGCTTCGGGATCGCGCGACAAGTCCAGAAAAACGACGTCCGGCAATGCGTCGGCCGAGTCTGGAAAACGGTCCGAAGGAATCGTCCACTGTTTGATTGACTTGACAATGCCAGTCTGTTGCAGCGCAGCCACTAACTGCGCTGAACTGGTCGTCTCTCCGCTGGCGATCGCAACCGTTAACATGGAACGATATCCCTGGTCCCCTGAGTCTTTTCCTGCAACGCCGCACGCACCGCCTGGAGTCTGCTCACTTCGGCGACTGGGCCGAGGCCGGCGCCGGCTTCGTCGCGCCCAGGAACGGCTTCGGCATGGCGGGCGTTGGCGGCGCCACATCCAAAGGGTGCACAATGCGCGGCGTCACCACGATGAGCAGTTCGTTCTTGGTCCTGGTCGACGAACGGCTTTGAAAAAGTTTGCCCAAAATCGGCACGTCTCCGATCCAGGGAATCTTGTTGAATTGATCCGTGACGCGGTTATCCAGCAAGCCCGCGATCGCAAAGCTTTGCCCATCCCGCAATTGCACCTCGGACTCCGCCCGATTGGTGGTCAGCGCAGGAATCAGAAAGCCCTGGATCGTCAGCGCATTCGTAAAATCAAGCGAACTGACTTCGGGCTTCACTTTCAGGTGAATCATCCCGTCGGCAGTCAACGTTGGCGTGAAGTTCAAGCGCACTCCGAATTCTTTGAACTGAATCGTGATCCCCGCGAATCCCGAACCGGTTGTTCCCTGCAAGATCGGAAAGGGAAATTCGCCGCCCGCCAGGAAACTCGCTTCCTTCCCCGACTCCGTCATCAAGTTCGGCTCGGCCAGGATTTGCAGTACATTGTTCTCCTCCAGCGCCTGGATCGTCGCTGCAAAATTAATGTCCGGCCGGAAGATGAAAATATTCAGCAGGTTGCTGAGCCCGAGCGCCGATGTCGCTCCGCTCGAGCCGCTTCCCGTCGAAGGGCTCACCAGTTGCGGCGGCGAAAACTGCTGCGTTGAGATCGTCCCGATATTCTTTGCTCCCGGCAGGCTCAAAATATTGATGCCCAGCTGGCTTTCTACCGTCCGGTTCACGTCCGCGAATTTCACCTCGAGCAAAATTTCACCAGTCGGCGTCGCCGGCACTTCCATCAGGCTCGTCACCTTCGGCGCAGCGGCCTTCACGACTTCCAGAATCTTGTCAGCCACTGCGGCCGAAGATACCCGCCCCGATAGAATCACGATGTCTCGCGAAGTCTCCACCTGCACCGGCTCGGACGGAAACACCTCGTGGATCTTCTGGCTCAACCCCAGGATGTCGATGTCTACTGAAACCTCAAACGCCTGGCTCTGGTCCGCTTCATCCCAAAGCAGCAGTGAAACTCCCCCGGGCGCTTTTCCGTTGAGTAACACTTGAAACGGACTGACCACGATCGCTTCGGCGATCGTGGGATCGGCCAGTGAGACTCTCTTGATCCTCGAGGGCGATGAAATCACCAGCGAACGGCCCACCAGCAGGTGCAGCGTTTGCGGTCCTTCGGTCTCGGTGGCCGCCGCAGGTGTCTGCGCAAAGCTGGCCACCGCCCCGAGCGTTGCGGCAGGAACGGTCTGCGCCATCGTTGTCATTTCCGGCGCGTTTTCGGGTACCTGTTGCGCCAGCACGCTCTCGACTCCAGCCAGCAGCACAACGCCGCTCAGCACAGCGGCGCGCAGCGCATCAGCCAGCGCGCTTCGGACGCTGCGGTTACGATGGGACGTACGCTTCAACTCAGACAATAGATTCCCCTGTGAACCGTCGGCCACGTTGCTGCAGAAACCGCTTACGGATTCGGAAAGCTCTTGTTCTCACGCTTGTTTCCGGTAATCACCTCGACTACGTAAGGTGACGGCGGAGGTGGAACATACTTCGCGTTCGTCGAGCGCTTCGGGGCCGGCATTCCTCCGGTGAACAATGAATCCTGCAGCACCGACGCTGGCATCAACATTCTGGTATCGACCGTATTGCGTAGCGACAACTGGATTTTGCCTTCGGTGCTGGCCATGGTCAGCCTTGCCGCGTCATCGGGAGTGACCAGCAGCGTAACGACCGGCACGTTCTGCGGCTTTCCTTCGCGGTCCTGCTCGATTTTCTGTCCGGCGGCAAGCACCTTCACGTTTTCCAGAATCGTTCGCGTGATGTTCTGTTCGCCGTGGCCGGAGTCGGCCACTCTTCCCGTTACCAGCACATCGACCATCGTTCCGGGAATCACGAACCCCGCAACCCCCACTACGTCGTTCACAGCGACGGAAAGCGCCCGCATCCCTTCCGGGATCGTCGCAGGCAAACCCGCGCCGGATTGCGTGGCGGCCAGTTTGCTTTCCAGAATCGGCTCGTTCTCCGCCAGCGGCGTGATTACCGCGCGGTTCGCGCAATCTGCGATGCGCGTAAACATTCCGGCCACAGGCTCGCCCGAGGGCCACGGAATCAGCCGCAGGTTGCTGGCATCCACTCGCGTTCCCACTTGCAACGGCTGGGCTGCCACCACAATATGCTCGGTAGCGACGGGCTTGATGGCGCTCGCACTCTTGAAAGCGCGGTACACAAAGTTGCTCAGGAACAGTGCGACCACGATCGCGATCCCCAGTCCGATGAGCATCCGGTCACGATTCATAAAAAATTCTCCCTGGCCCCGACTTCAAATCGCCCAGCGGGCCGCGCAGTAGCAAATCACCGTGGCCGCCGCAACTGCCACTCCAAACGGCAGTTTCAGCAGCCCCGGATTATCCAGCGAAATTTCAGGATTCTTGCGCAGCCCGAAGGATAAAAATCCCCGAACCAGCACATAAAGATTCCGCATCGTCTCTTTCACGCGATGGGTCCTCATCACTTCCACAACCGCCATCAATCCCGACAGCAGCACGCTGCCCAGCAACACGTAGAAAAGCAAAACCGGCCCCAGAAAAGCTCCCAGCGCGCCCATCAATTTCCAGTCGCCCGCTCCCAACCCGCGCAGCAGCACCAGAGGTAACAGCAGCCCCAGAGCCAGGCCCGCTCCTTCGAGCGAAGTCGTGGCACCGGGCCAGCCCGCGACGACGCTATGCACGGTAAGACCCAGCAGAAGTGCCGGAACCGTGAGCCAGTTGGGAATCCTGCGCGTGCGCCAGTCCGTCCACGCTGCGGAAAGCGCCAGCGCGAGGGCAAGCATCCAGATGGCCTGTGTTCCAATCATCATTGATTCAGGGTCCAGTGCGATATGGCTCGTGCCGCGTCCACGCGCACTCGGCCGCCCTCGGCCTAAACATGCTCGGATCGCGCCCAACCTTGCCAGTCGCGTGCGAATGCACGGCACCTCGGACGGTTATCGAGTGGCCTTGCGCACGATTTGGCTTCGTGCGCACTCTGCAGCGGGCACCGATTACGTGCTGGCGTTCAAATTCACCGCAGCATTCGAAAACACACTGTTGATCGCGGTTGCCAGCGGAGTCAGTGCGGCCATTGAAGCCAAGGCGATCAGCACCAGTAGCAGCGCGTATTCCGTCAGATCCTGCCCTTCTTCTTCGTTCCACAGTCTTGCCAAGATCGTTCTCATGTTCCTTCCTTCCTAGAGTTGGACCACTCGCGAGTGGCCTTGCGCACGATCTGGTTTGGTGCGCACTCTGCAGCTGGTGCCAGTTACGTGCTCGCGTTCAAATTTACCGCCGCATTCGAAAACACACTGTTGATCGCTTTGGCAAGCGGTGTAAGCGCGGCCATCGAAGCCAACGCGATCATAACCAGTAGCAACGCGTATTCCGTCAGGTCCTGCCCTTCTTCTTCTTTCCAAAGACGTGCTAGCACGGTCTTCATTTTTCTTTGCCTCTCCTGATGTAAGTTAAATGACACAGGTGCCCGTTTTACTGCTCTCTCCGTTAATGCATCTACGGCACCAATCTCCAAGCGTTGCCAGCAGCACGTAACTACCTAAAAAAGCGATACTTCCGGCGGTTGACGGGGAAACCCTCCTGCCACTTGCATGCTCGCCCTAAAAAGCGTCACCTCCTGTGAACACCTGCTGCTTCGGTCACACCCGCTTTGTTGACGTTCTGCTCGACTCCATCTCAGCGGAAATATTGCGGAAGGCAAACACTGCAGCCAGAACTTGCGCACAAGCCCCGGCGCAGCAAGACGATTCCTTACGATGTCGGAATTGATATGGGCTCGACCCGGCGACGCGCGGCGGCGCGAGCGTGCAGTCGACTGTTCTCCCATTCGCTGATCAACCAAAGGAGCACGACCGTGGGGAGAACCAACAGACCCATCTTTTCGGCGTATATCAGCACAAAATAAAGGCCGCTGAAAAATAGCAAGAACCCGACCGTTACGCATGTGTACGGATTGGCACAGTCCGCAACTCGGTCCGCGGATGTCAGCGCACCCCCTGCAATCAGCAGCGGAAGAATCATCAAGCTGAAGTCGTGGGGCAGAGAATGGAAGCTGACCACCGCAACTGCCCCGACTGCGATAGCAAAAGCCATGTCAAACGCTGCTCCCTCTTTGGCGCCGCGGAGCGCTCGCGCTGCCCACAGCAAGCCAAGCGACGTTCCGCAAAGCAGGAGAAAATTGCGGATACTAGCTGGTACAGACGCAGGTACGACGATCGATAACAGGCCTCGCAGCGTCGGCATCAGGCCCAGACGAACCTGCCATTGTTGGCTGAGGGCGCTTGCCGATCCCAGAGTCCCCTGTGACATCAGGATTCGCGTGTATTCGGCCATCCCATCGACTCCGACCACCCAGATAGACACGAGCAGAACGAAAAGAGCGCCGGGAATAAACCCGCGGACCAATTTCCACTTTCCCGCGAGCCATGCCACCAGCAGGAAAGGCAGCACCAGCTGCGGCCGGAATAAACCCATCGCCAGCGCGAATCCCGCCGCATCATCCCGCCCGCGTTTCCACAGCCAGAACGACAGCGCAAACAAAAACACCAGCAGGATCGAATCCTGCCCCTGCAGCAGGCAGTACCACACCGGAAAGAACGCCAGCGTCGTCAGCAAAGTGTCGCGAAAACTCGATCCGCTGGACACAGTGCTCCGCATCAATACCGCCACACCGACCAGCATTCCCAGACTGGCTAGAGTCCATAGCAGGTGGGCCGCGCCGAAATGCAAATATGTGAACGGAACGAAAATCAGCAGCTCGTACGGCAAGTGGTTATTGGGAGCGCGCCTCACCTCGCTGACGCGATGCACAAAACTGTTCTCCGCATCGAAATCGTACAGTTGCGTCGCTTGTCCTTCCCGCACCATCTGCGCATTGGAATAAAAAACCGGAAAATCGTTCTTCCCGGCCATCATGGGCTTCCAGGCAGCGAAAAATACCGCTGCGTTCATGGCCAGCATCAGGAACATGAAACCGTAAACAACTCGGCGGTCTAGCTGCATTGGCTTACGCATGCGGGCTATCGAGGCGACGCCGCGGGGTGCGACGCGCCTTTTTCGCCCCACATCACCATATTCCACGCCATCCAGCGCAGCAGCGGCAGCCGCGTAAGCGCCGCATCGATCGGTCGCAAAGGTGTCCACCAGCGCAGGCTCTGCGGCGTTTCTCGCAGAATCCGTTTCCAATAGCGGTCCTGGTTCGGATGCACGCGATCGTGTGCGTAGTACTTCACGAAGAGCAGCAGTGTGGAAATCCAGAATTCTCGATGCTGTACCTGGGGAAAATATTTCCGCGCCAGCCGCAAGTCCGCAATCTTCAGCGGCATTTCGTCTTCCGTCCGCACTTCCGTCGCGATCCGGCGGTAAACGTTGATCGCGGGGTTGTAGGCCAGCGGATCGTACGAAAAGAAAAAACCGCCCGGTTTCAGCGCCCGATGGATTTTCTGAAACAGCGCATCGCGGTCGCGCACGTGGTGAATCGTGTTGGCGATGTATACGTAGTCAAACGACTCCGCAGCGACGCCGAGATCCTCCGCCCCCGTTACGATGCCTTCAACCTCCACGCCGTATCTTCGCGCCAGTTCCCGCCCGGTCTGCACCATGCCGGGCGAGATGTCCGCCATCGTCACCTGCGCGCCCTGCAGCGCAAAAAACACCGAAGATTCGCCGAGGCCCGCGCCAATATCGAGTAGCCGCTTGCCCCGCACATCGCCCATGCGGCTCAGGATGAAACGGTTTTCCAGCGCCGTAGGCGCCGCGAAAGATTCGTGCACCAGCACGTCGTCAATCGCCGTGCTGCCGGCCCATGCGTCGTGAAACGCGGCCTCGCGCTGATGTGTGATCGTGTCCGACGCCATATTTTCAGCCAAATATTGCCTGACGCTAGCGCTTGCCGGCGGCTGTGGCGCGCGCCCGCCCCGTCATCTCGGTCGCCGCGCAGCGCGCTTGAAATCCCATACGTTCTCTTACCACGTACAGCGGACGCCGCTTCGATTCACCGTAAATCCGTCCCACGTACTCGCCAATAATTCCCATGCAGATCAGTTGCACGCCACCCAAGAAAAGAATCGCCACCAGCAAGCTGGCCCAACCTTTCACCAGCCCCTCGACGCCCAGCAGCCGCTCGATCACCGTGATCAGGATGCCCAGGATTGCAATTCCGGAAGCGGCGAATCCCACCCAGGTAGCCAGACGCAGCGGCAGAGTCGAAAATGACACGACTCCGTCTGTCGCAAACCGCATCATCTTGAACAGCGAAAATTTCGTCACTCCCGCGGCCCGCGCTTCTCGGCGGTACGGTATTGCCGCCTGCGAAAATCCCAGCCAGCTGACCATGCCGCGCACGAAGCGGTCGCGCTCCGGCATCGCCAGCAAGGCATCCACCACCTGCCTGCTCATCAGCCGGAAATCGCCCGTGTCCACCGGAATTTCCGTGTCGGACAACTTGCCCATCAAGCGGTAGAAGAGTTTTGCCGTCCCCCGCTTGAACGCCGTCTCGCCTTCCCTTTCCGCGCGCACTCCGTACACCACGTCAAATCCGTCCATCCATTTCGCCACGAAATCCGCCAGCACCTCCGGAGGATCCTGCAGATCGGCGTCCAGGATCGCCACCGCGTCACCCGAGGCGTGCTCCAATCCCGCGGTGATCGCCAGTTGGTGTCCGAAGTTCCGCGAAAAGCGCACCACGCGGATCCGCTCGTCGAGCGCTTGAAATTCCCGCAGGATGTCGGGCGTCGCGTCGCTGCTTCCGTCGTCCACGTACACAATCTCGAACTTCAGCGGCAATTGCTCGAGCACAGCCAGCAGCCGGCGGTTGGTCTCGCGCAAAACTTCCTGTTCGTTCAAGCACGGCACGACGATGGAAATCATTTCCGCCATGGCTACCTCGCGACCGAAGGCATGGTTAACGACGCGCTTTCCGCCGGCAGCAACGCCGGCGTCGCAGCGTCGCTCGCGTTCCGCTTCACATACAGCGCGCTCACCGGGTCCGAATAAACCTTGTTCCAATCGGGCGACGACGCCAAGAGCGTCGCAAGTGGCTCATCCCGTTCGAGCAGGCATGACTGGATCCCGTACCCGCCGAGCACCTCGAGCGCGCCCGGCTTCAGCAGCGTGACGTGCATGTAGTCGCCCAGCACGCCGGTTTGTTCGAACAGTTCGCTGCGTCCATCAATAAAGGTTTTGTAGCCAGCCTCGATCATGTATCCGCCAAAGCCGTAACTATTGAAAAGAGGGCCTGGCACGGAGTGCGCGCGCATATATTCCAGAGCTTGCACTGGAAATTGTTCGGCGACCCTCTTCTCCATGTCTGCCTTGCCAGGCGAGTAATGCACCATCGCAATGCCGATGCCCGCCATCAGCGCGAAATTAATCAGATATTGGTCCTTGGCCTTGCTGTAAGCGGGCGCCCATCTGGCCAGCATCGTCGCGGCCAGTGGCGCAAAGAATGGCACAAAGAGCAGCAGGAAACGCACGTGCAAGCACGCCATCGCCGTGCCGAATAGAAACAGCACGAATTCTGCAAAATGCCACGAAAACCGAAACACCACTTGCGCCAGGAAAAATCCCAACAGCAGCGCCAGAAATATTTTGCCGCCCGCCAGATTAAACGGCATCACCTGCCACTCCAAAATGCTTGCCACGCTGATGGGCAGCGAGGAAGCAACCGTAAACGGATAACCGGCCAGCCGCACTCCGTACGGCGTGATCGGAATCACCAGCAGCGAAAGCAGGAACACAATTTCCAGCCGCAGCCGCTCCGCATTCGTCCAGCGGCGCGTTTCCAGGCTGCCAATTTGAAAACTCATCAGGCCCGCAAAGAAGTACAGCGCAAACGTCCCCAAGCCGATGATCCAGGAACCGTGCGTGTTGACCCAAAACAAAAACAAGACCGGCAGCAGCCACACCGCGCGTTGCTTCCCCTGCCGAAAAAGTTCCAGCGCGATCAGCGTCAGAATCAAAAACAGATATCCAAGCATCTGCGGCCGCAAATTGAACGACGCATTCGCCAGCGCCAGCAACACGGCTGAAACCAGAAACGCCGCCTTGCAATTCCCCGAACGCAACGTCGCGAACGCGTAAAGCGCCAAAATGACAGCGCTGGCCAGCACCGCGAGCAGCACTTCGAGCCCGCGCAAACCGCCGAGCCCGTACACCACCGCGAAAAAAACATCTCCCAGCCACTCGCAGGACATCCACGGTGCGCCTGCCGAGGTGTACGAATACGGATCGGTCGTCGCCCAACGGTGCGTAGAAAGAATCAGTTCCCCGGTGCGAATGTGCCACCACAGATCCGGGTCCACGCTGAACGACCGCACCACCGCAAACGTCGCGCCCACCAGCAGCGCCCCCAGCATAGCCGGGAAAGAACACAGCCATCGCAACCGCTCGGTGATCCCGCCTGCGGACGCAAAGCCGGCACCCGCCGCGGCACTCACATCGGCGCTTGCGTCGCGCCCCCCCGCGACAACCGCGCTACTCTGCGCCGGTCTGCCCGGAAGCCCTCTGCGTATCGCGATGTCCGCTTCGCTCATATTCGCACTTAAAATTAGCAGCTACCGTAGCGCCAACAAGCGACCGGGATGCGATCCTTCCCCGAAGACTCTGCTGCACACCCCGGGTGTCACCTTTTGGATACAACTGAAGCGTTCAGCGCGGCCTGTCAGTCGGGATATCGCACTTCTAATTCCAAACTCCGCCCTCTGGTTCCCGCAACTCTTTAAACTCATCCAGCACCGCAAACGGCGTCCGCACCGACGCCACCGTCTCGCCAAGCTGCTGAATCTTCGCGGCATCCACGTGTCCCAGCAAAGTCCCCGCAGCATTCAGGTATTTCACTTTTTCCGGCCGCAGTCCCATTACCCGGCAGCAAGTAGCATCCACCGCCACTGGATCGTCACCAAGCACTAACACTCCGCACGGTTTGGGCGTTCCCTGTATCGGTCCGTTGCCCTCCATGCCCACGATGCCGTCCACAATCGCAAAATCAGGCCGCAACGCCGCGTTTATATCCAAAATTGATTTGTCAATACCCGCCCAGTGCAGCACGTTCTTGGGCCAGCCGTAGCAGCTCCCCGGCACGATGCCAAACATGTTTTTCAGCGACAAAGTAACGCCCGCCCAATGATGCGTCTTCAATTTAGGCATCGAAACCAGGAAGTCCACGCCGAGCGCTGTCTTAGGCAGGTACAGCTCGTTCAATCGTGACGCGTGCGTGCTCAACACCACTCGCTTCACATCGTCCAGATTCAAATCGACGAATATCCCTCCGAGAGGTCCGGCAAATTCGCGCAGCCGCACCGACTCAATAATTGCCTCGGTGTCGCGATCCATCGCCGGTCCGTCACCAATCAGAACCTGCGCGGCGCCCAGTCGCAAAAAACTCTCCCGCGTGGCGGCGATCACATACGGGTGGGTGTTCATTTCGCACAGAGGATCGAAGCCCACAAGATTGGGCTTCAGCAGCACAGTTTTGCCTTTTACGGGCAGTTCGAACACACGGAGCGTCTGGTAGATCACCGCGGGCAGGTCCTGCTGGTAATTCACGGCGCGGCGGATTGCTACGCGCGAGGCGGTCCGCTGGAAAGACGGCACCAGTGCAATATCAGGTTTGCGCATGGCTCAGCAGAATTCTGCAACGCCGCCCGTGAGCCACTCGTGCCGCGGGCAGGACGCCAGGCAGGCCCACGATGCGACCGCAATGTTTTGCAGAAATTCGTTCCGGCTGTACATTTCCGCAATCGTCGTGGCCCCCTGCGGCCATTTTCGTCCGCCTGCCTCCATCCCAATTCGCGCCAGCGCCAAGGAAGCTGCGCCACGCGCATTTCCAATGTTTCTCTCCAGCCAATCCAGGCTCATCACGAATTCCGGCCGCTTCGGCTCATCACGCAACGCCAGCAACGCCCAGACTGTGGGAACGATCAGCGGTTCGCCCGCGACTCCGTACACCATCGGGTTCCCGCAATTCCAGCCGCCCCCCGGACACATGCGGTCGTACAGCATACATCGCGCCAGCTCGCGCCGCCGCGCCGCGCCTTTAGGCAAGAGATCCCCGGGCGTTGACGCCAGCAAGATCAGGGCAAGCGAGGTGGGCTCCACCCAGCTGCTCGTGTGCGGAGTCCAGCCCCAGCCACGGTACGAATCATTCTGTTCAGTGATATTCCGATGGGAGAACAAGCGAGCCCGCCAGCGTCGCCACGTTGCGCTGTCGTGCGGCCAGTCGTTACAGATCCATTTCACTCCGGCCGCCACAGCCTCTCGCGCCTGCGCATCCGCCGCAAGCACCCAGCAGGCCAGCACCGTCACCCAAGATCCGCTGCTCTCTTCCGCTGCCGCCGGCCACGAACCATTCGCAAGTTGCGCTTTTTGTAAGAATTCCAACCCTCGTGCGGGAATTTCGCCTGAAGACGCGGTGCTTTCGTGCGCGCGCAATGCCAGGATCGCCCAACAGGTTGGTTCCACCCGGCTCTGCAAACCCGCTTGGAATCCCCAACCTCCATCCGCATTTTGCGCACTGCGAATCAGCGGCAAACAGAGCTTCGCTGCAAACGCGGACTCACTCAAGAGATGCTGTGAATCGAGGCTGTCCCCGGCGGGAGTCATTGTGATCGGCCTGGTCGGTTCGCCGTCACATAATCTGGCGCGACGACGGGGCCTGTTCGCTGTGCTCAATTGGCAGATCTTCGGGCACCTGCTGAATCCCCAATTGGCTGATCAACCGGTGCAGATACCCGCGCGCTACACGCAACGTTCGTGCGCTTTCCGCCTTCCGCCAGCCGCACTCGCGCAACGTGCGCAGCACCAGCCTGCGCTTGAATTGCCGTACTTCTTCCTCATAGGATTGGTTCGATTGCGGCGCTTCGCATGCGCCGCCGCGAATTGTAGCCGGCAGCTGCCAAATATCCACCGTAGGCCCTTCACACAACACGACGGCGCGCTGCACGGCATTCTCTAACTCGCGCACGTTTCCGGGCCAACTGTACTCTTCCAGTGCGCGCAGGGCTGGCTGCGAAAAACGCTTGGCTTTCTTCTTGAATCGTTCCGCAAAACTCTGCAGAAAATGTTGCGCCAGCAACGGAATATCGTCGTGGCGCTCTCGCAACGGAGGAAGATGCAACTGCACGACGTTTAGCCGGTAGTACAAATCATCGCGGAACTTCCCCTGTTGCACCATCGCAGCAAGATTCCGATTCGTCGCACAAACCAGCCGGATATTTACGTCAATCTTCACGTTGCTTCCGAGACGTTCGAAGCTTCTTTCCTGCAGCACCCGCAATAGCTTCGGTTGCAACCCCAAACTCAGATCGCCGATCTCATCCAGGAACATCGTTCCGGAATCCGCGGCCTCCACTCTGCCGCGACGCGTCGCGAACGCCCCGGTAAACGAACCTTTCTCGTGCCCAAATAGCTCGTCCTCGATCAGGGATTCCGGCAGGTTGGCGCACGAAAACGCTACCAGGGGGCGGCTACTGCGCGAGCTCATCTTGTGGATCGCTCGCGCCAGCAACTCCTTACCGGTTCCCGTTTCTCCGGTAATCAGAACGTTCACATCACAGGGAGCGATTTTCTTCGCGAGCGCGAAAAGATCCTGCATGACGTTGGCGGTGCCCAGCAGCTCGTGCAGTCTTCCATCATTTCGCTCGCTGACGCGCAGCCGTGTCAATTCCTTCTCTGCAGCGTGAAATCGGTATGCGCGTTGCAGAATCAGCCGCAGTTCAACGATATTCGGCGGGTTCGTTGCGCTGTCGTACGCGCCGTGCTCGGTGACGCGCAGCGCTAGCTGCCGGTTCTCTGCGTCATACAACACCACCACAGGAGGATGCGAGGGAATCCTGCACCAGGTGTCAATCAGCCGCAATCCGGGTTCGCAATCTCCCTGCGTGCTGGAGGCGCGCAGATCCAGCAGTACTACGTCGCACCATTCGCGCAATTCGTTCAGATTGCTGAACTCGAATTCGCTGCCGACGTTATATTCGAACGCGCTTCCCAGTGCCCGCGCGATCGCGCCCGTTAAGCCCGTATCCTGGCTTACAAAACATACGTGCACAGTTTCATTAATCAAAGTTGTGCCCTCAGATTCCGGTTCGCGCGCCACTCGTCGGCGAGCGAACTTCGGCACCATTACCGCGGCTTCCAGGAAGAGCCGTCAGAGATTCACTTGGTCGGGCTGCAAAATCGTTCTCTCCCCCTGTCATCTTGAGGGAACAATTTTGCAAGGGCTTTACGGACCGCAAGCGGTGTGCCAACGGAGCGATTATTGGGCGACAATGAATTCACCCAGCTAAGCTAGTCCCAGTCAACCAGTTCAGGACGCTAAAGTCAAGGGCGCAAGCGCGGCGAAGATCGGCATCGCCGCCCAGAGGTAAATCGAATGCATACTTTTGCTATGTTACTTCCCGATTGCTCGGTACAAGTACGGAACGAATCGTTTGCTTCTACCGACTCCTGTTACTCGAACACCCGTCCATGTCCCACCGAAACTCTATAATCGCCGCAAGATTCCGCCCGCGCAATCCCCTGTAATCAGACGTGCACATCCTCCGGCTCCGCTCCGCTGCGCCGCCCGCTACGGATTTAAAGCTTTGCTCGAATTTTCTATTGGAATTCCTATTAAAATTTCCACCGGCACGGGCTTGCCATCCCGCATTGCCGGCTTGAACTTCCATTGCGCAAACGCCGCGCGTGCCGCTGCATCCATTTCCGGCACAACGCTTTGGAATACTTCCAGGTTTTCCACAGCCCCGTCATCTCCGAGCGTGCCCTTCAGCACGATCATCTTGTAAGCCTTCTCGGGCGGAACCGGCAGCCGGTGGAAATCAAATCGCGCTTCCGCATCGGGTGGTACCAGTCCTTGCTCCAGATGAACAATTGTGCCGCGGGAGTCCGTCGTGGATTTTGCTCCGGTACTTGCCTTCAGGCAGTACTGCATTGCCCAACTCTGTCCCGGCATCGCCAGGAAAATCGAGTAAATCTTTCCGCAATGCAGAGCGCCATAGGCGTTCAGCCCGCCTCCACCCATCGGTCCCACCGAAACTACCAGAGAATTTTTTCGCACGTTGAACGAGGGCGGCACTGGATAAACCAGACTTAAGGCGAACTGGTTTTCCAGCTGCCCGCCCGAACCGTTTCCACCTTCCGCCCCTTTGACGCTTACCACGCCGGATGGCCCCGAACTCCCGCCTCCGCCGCCTTCGCCACCAGGCCCCACTCCGGTGCTGCCGTCGCCGCCCGCGCCGATCCCTGCCTTCCCGCCACCTTCGACGCCGGCGCCGACGCCTCCGACCGAGCCCGGCTCCGTTCCCGCGGGAGAAATTGAAAAATTGCCCCAGCGGTTTCCCGCAGGAATACTCACGGCCGTCGCTGGTCCGGCAGGATCCACGCCGAGCACCAGCAACTCGGTGCCGTCGGGAATGTTCGCTCGGTCCCCGTTGCCTGAATCTCGATGCCCGCCTGCCGCGCTCTTCAAGGTCGGCTTCGCCGCTCCGGAGATCGGAATTGGCAAGCGCGTCTGTGTCACGGGCGGCTTCAGAAACGTCGCGAGCGGTGAATCGGAGCCTTGCGCGGTAGGCGCTGGCGCGGCACCGGCGGTCACCTGGCGCGTCGTGCGAGTGGGGCTTGCGTCGTTTGCGCTCAGAGACGGCTTTGGAACATCCGACGGCGCGCTCAACACCACGTTCGGCAATTTGACCTCAGCCTGAATGAGCAGATCAGGCGGCGATGAACGCTGATAAATCGTTTGGCGGAAATTGTCGGGATGCGCCGGGTTCGAGACCGCTCTCAACTCATCTTGGTATGTGGTGCTTCCCAACGTCGGAAGCGATCTCTGGAATGCGCCGTCGCCCGGACGCGCTCCTGGACCGGCAGGCGTGATGCGCGGCAGCGGCCTCGCGAAATTCGCAGGCGGCAACGGATAGTAGATTTTCTCGTAGACCGGCGCGTCGTCCATCAGGCTCGAGGCAGCGGAAGGAATCGCGTGACTGGCGTAAATCACCAGCAGCAGCGCACAGCAGTGCAACGCTAAGGAAGCACCCACCGTCTTGCGCGGCATTCGCGCGCGCCCTACATTGCCGTGCCGGAACAGGTAAACCGTTCGGCGCGATGACGCTCGGTCCTCGCGCGAAAAAATCAACAAAAGCGATTCCCACATTCCCGCGAACGCGCTCGCCGGAGGCATAAGCAATCGCAGCGGCTCACCGCCTGCGCTGGGGATGATTAGGGCTGCAGCGCCCTCACCTGAGCGCGGCGCCGCCGAGGAGAGAGGGATCCTCAGGATAGAGTTCTGTGCCCAGGCGAATGTTGAGTGGTCCACCGTTGGTTTTCTCGCGTCAACGCGCTGCCGCTTGGTCTCGGACTTCGGCTTGGTCGAAACAGCTACCGTACTGCGAGGCCCCTGTAACTTAAAGCAACTCTGGAACCAACAGCACAACCTCCATCGGAATGCGCATTGCCCGGAAATTCCGGGGCGAATTTCCGGGTGAGCGTCACCATTCGTGTACGCTCCCTGGTCCATCGCGCCAGCTTTTGGTAACCAAACCCTTGTGCCTGCGGTACATATAGACCACGCTCGCTGCAACAATGCGCCGATCCCTGAAGCCATGAGACTTGCTGTCGTGACGAAGTAAATTCGAAACTGGTTTGGTATCACTTCTGCATGGACGCCCTTGGAACCAGGCCTAGTCTCTGGTCACACTGCCCATGAAAGCTTTTCTTGCATTTCGGACCGGCCGCGCAACGATTCTGCTGTTCGTGCTACCGTTGTGCCCGGCGATTCTGCTTTTCTCGGCCGTCGCGAGCGTCCAATCATCGGCAGAGAACTCGGGCCAGTCTACCGCGGCCACCTCCGCAGCTTCGGTCCAGGCAAAGCCTGACGCACCCGCGACACCGGCAAACTCCGTCGAGGATCCAGCCAAACCGCAGCACCTTGCGCCTCCGCTCGGGCCGCCTCCAGACTTGGCAAATCGTCAGGCGCTCGAACAGCATGCAGGCAAGAACGCGTGCAAGCTGCTGCTGCGCTCCACCCCCTCTACAGCGCAAGTATTTGTGGATGGCGCTTTCGTCGGCAATAGTCCGCTCGAGCTCGTCGTGGCTCCGGGAAAATATCAAATCGAAATGCGGGGGCAGCGCCTGGATTCCGCCAGGCGCACAGTGGATTTGCTTCCGCGCGAAACGCGTGAAGTGGCTTTGCCGCTGGCGGCGCGATATCCCACGCACGTCACAGCGCAATAGAAATCGCTTCCGAATCCCTCGGAATGGAAGGAGTCCAGCATGGCAGGCATCGATTTTGACCGGCAAGTATTCGTCGCCCCCGCCGAACAACCGGCGCCGCAACAGCCCCGCGCCCTGGGCCTGGTAATTCTCGCGATCGCCGTCATCGGCATCGCCTTCATCGGCTACAAGCTTCTCTCCTATGCCGGGGAGAGCGGCACATCCGCTGAATCCAACAGCCTCCAACAAATTCAACAACAGCTCGCGGACATAAAAGACCGCATGGATCAGATGGAGAAGCGGCACAAGACCGCCGCACCCGAATCCGCGCTCCCGCCGTCCAGAGCGGAAGCCTCAGTCCCTGCGGCAACCAGTCGCACCAAACCCGCTTATCAAATCTCTGCCGCCAGTGCATTGAATCCGCAGCGCGTTCCCCCCAGCCCCAGCGCCCAGCCGCTCGCACCACGCACCGTGCCCGCTTCTGCTGAAAGTGATAGCGCCAACCGCGAGGCCTGGAAGGCCACATCCGACCGTCTGGCCGACGTCGTCGGGGCCGTCGGTTCGCAACAAGGGGAAATTGCCCAGACACGCGACCAGCTGAATCAGCTGCTCGCGCAAACTCGCCGCACCGCGTTGCAATTTGAGCTCAGTCGCGGGCCGGACCGTCAATCCGTCGGTCCTGTCGAACTGCAATTGAAAAACACCGATCCGAAAGCGGAGCGTTACACCGTCTGTGTGTACGTGGACAGCAAATGCATCGAGTTGAAAAACCGCGTTCTGGATGAAGTCGTGGTCTTCGTGCTGGCGCGCGGCACCGCGCCGCTGGAACTGGTGGCAACCAGAATCAGCCGCGACGAAATCGTGGGTTATCTGGAAGTTCCCACCGAAAAACTGGGGCGTTAGCTTTTCCCCGCGGGTAGAAAATAATTGCGGCAGGCTTGCTCCAGCGTGTTGCGCGTGAGCCGCGGCTCCACTCCCAGATACGCCGCCGCCCAGTAAATCTGGTTGATCAGGTCCCGCGCATAGCAATGTGAGAGCGGTTGCTTCATTCCCTGCGTGATCAGCTTCACCAGGTGCTCCGCCACACCCTCTTCGCAGTCCAATAGCCGCGTCGCGCATTCCACCCGGAAGATCGCAATGAACTGTTCAGGAGTCGCATAGTCCGTCCTGATCTTGTTAGGAATACGTCGCAGGAACGCTTCGTCTGCCAGCTCGCTGGGGTCAAGATTCGTCGCAAAAACCACAAATAAATCAAACGGGATTTCAAACTTCTTCCCTCCCGGAAGCGTCAGAAAATCCACGCGACGATCCAGCGGGGTCATCCAGCGACTAAAAAGTTCAACCGGCCGCATTCTTTGCCGTCCGAAATCATCCATGATCAGCACGCCGTTGTTCGCTTTCATCTGCAGTGGACCGGTGTAATACCGCCCGACGTGGTTGTACTGCAAGTCCAGCATTTCCGCGGAGAGCTCACCGCCGGCAATCACCCGCGGGCGGCGGCAGGAAACCCATCTCCTGTCGGAATCTTCCGGCGCGGCCTCCTCGCTTTGCCGGTGCACGCCCGGGTCGTAGACCGTAATGATCTGGCCGTCAACTTCCACCGCGTACGGTATCCACACCTGATCCTTGTAGATCGCAGGCAGGCTATTCGCAATGCTTGTCTTCCCGGTCCCGGCAGGGCCGTGCAAAAAAATCGAAGTGCCAGACACCACGGCGGTCCCCAAGCGATAGATCAAATCCTCATCCAAAACCAGCGGGTGAAATGCCCGAACCAGGTCCGCTCTCTGCACCTGCGTTTGCTGCACGCTCTGCATGCGCACGCGCGTTCCATAATCCATCAGCGAAACCGGCGCTGGCCCCGCGTACTGATTCCGCGAGAGCAGCTCGCTGGCGCGTACTTTTCCCTGCGCCGTAGCCACGATCCGGTGGCTTCCTGCCACCATGCCCTTCACTTCACAGAGCTGTTCCTTCCGGAAGAAGCTGAAAATCTCCTCGATCACACCCAGTCCCAGGCACATCCGCTCGCTCAAGCCGACCAGCGAAACCTCGCCATTCAGATACAGAATCTTCAGCGCCAGGTCTTCCAGCAGTCCCCTTTCAATTCCTGTTTGTTCGATTTCTTGCGGCGTGCCAAGTTCCATCTCTTGCATTTTCAAGGATCTCCGCTTCAACTATGAATATCTACTCAGTCATTTCGCGCAGGCCCCAGCCCGCCAAGATTCGTGCAACTCTCCTGCCATCCGAGACTCTCGAGCGTCGCGAAGCGCCTGGCGAGCGGCCCCTACAATCGCCCACCGCTGCATGCGCGTTTCAGCCGCTTGTGAGCTTGCAGAAAGGCCCTAGCCGGAATTTGTCCATTTGTGGATATTGCAGGCGTCCGGATGCGTCCACGTTCGGAGACGCTGGGGCGAGGCGCGAGGCCGATCCGTTCTTGCCCGATTCGCTATCTCGTTTGTTCATAAGCACCCACAGGAACGGGGCTACCCAGCACTACTGGGCCTGTTCTTGCTATGCATAAGTCGGGGAATACCGGCGAAAATCAGGGCTATACCCGGCAAGCCGTGCCGCCGGCTATCTCAGCGTTCGTTGCGCGAGTCTTCGCACCAGGGCTTTGCATTTTGGGTCGGTTTGAGAACACAACACGCTCGAATACTATCCGCGGAGCCATTCAAGGCATCTTCCGCGGCAAATTGTTGTGCTGCGGTCGTCCCGCCGCGGCCTCTTAAACAGCATGTCATCAACCTCCTTCGGTTCTGAGAAATTTCGGCGCGCACACGAGCGGCGTCGCCTCCCACGGCTGCGTCTCCCTTCGCTCGCCTACGTGGACGTTGATTCCGACAATGGCGGCATACTGCTCAACCTGAGCGAATCGGGCCTCGCAATGCAGGCCGTGGCTCCGTTCGCCGGCCTCACTCGCGTCACTCTGCGCATCCAGCCGCCCAGGCCCCGCATGAGAATCGACCTGCACGCCGAAATCGCTTGGCTCAGTGAATCGAAGAAAGAGGCCGGGCTGCAGTTCCTTGAACTCGCCGACGATGTCCGAGTCGAAATCGCGAATTGGATTTCCGCCGAAGGAACGGCTCGGGAACGAAGCGCCAGCGGCGATTCCCTGACCCTGCAAACAGCGCAAGTCTCGCCGGCACAGTTTCCTGAAGAAATGCCGCCGCCGCGGCGCAAATGGTCTTTCTTGGTTGAGAATTCACCGTCGCAGAATGTGCCGGCAAATCCGAAAATACCGAACCAAGTTCCGAACCCATCATTCAGCCGCAGAAACCCCGAACTGCATACCGACGCCAAGCTTCGCGAGAAGTTCCCGGAAATTCCCGCGCACGCTGCGGACTCGAACACTGAGCCGATTTACGCGCGAACGAGCACCTCAAATACTCCGCCGGACGGCTCGATCACATTTTCGCAGGACGTTTCGGGCGCTACGCTACCCCCATCCATCGAATTGTCTCCGCCTCCACCTCCACCACCGGCTCCAATCGCGGCTGCAGTGCACGCCACCCAACCTGTGGCTCCGGCGTCAGCTCTGCAAGCTCCGGCTCCGGCGCCGATCGTTCAGCCCCGGCCGGCGCCTGCCGCCGAGCTCATTGCCAGGCGCGATCAAACTCCCACAACTTTCATTTCATCGAGCTCCGAAAAATTCCCGCGCTCGGGCGAGCGGCGCCGCCTCCCGAGGCGGCGCATCTATTCACTGGCTTATCTGGAAGTCGGTTCCGACAACGGCGGCATGGTACTCGACCTGAGCGAATATGGCCTCGCATTCCAGGCATTCAATCCCCTCGTCGACCTTACGCGCGTGAATCTGCGCATCCAACCGCCAAAATCTAGAAAGAAAATTGTAGCCACGGCGGAGATAACCTGGCTCAGTGAGTCGCAGACCGAAGCAGGCGTGCGTTTTCTCGACCTCTCCGAAGACGCGCGCATGGAAATCGCGGACTGGATTTCGGCGGAAGCAACGGTTCCCGAACCTCCGTTCCTCGACGAATCCGCCTCTCAAAAAACTACTGGCGTTCCCTCCGCACAAGTTTCCTCGGCACAAGTTTCCTCCGCACCGGTCTACGGAGGGCAGGATCACAACTGGGAAGAGTGGTCACGTCTGTTGAACGATTTAAATCCGGGCGAGTCAAGCGCGGATCAGAACGGCTTCAACGATTCTCTGCATTCCTCGACGCACTCCGGGCCCTTTGCCTTGCAGCCCGGCTCCGCTCGTTCGGAAAAGTTTTCGGCGCATCCTGCGAACCATCCGGACTCTTCTGCGCAGGCGCTCCACCAGCTGGCCGTCGATGAAAAGGCCCTGCCCGCTGCTCGGCCCATATCCTCTGCCTCGGATTCGCACGTCAAGCGTCCGCCCCTGGACTCGCCGGCGCCTCCCGCCGCGGTATCGAAACTGCTCCGCTCGGAACAATTCCGCAAGCGGGGCAGGATTGCAGTTGTCTGCACCTGCGTCGCGTTGGTTTTCTTGTTCCTGGGCATGGCGATCTCGCAAGGACTGTTGCGCGACCACCCTGAAAGATCGAGCGCTGCAGAACACGCGCGAGATGCCGCCACTTCCTCTCCAACGCCCGCCACACCCGCGGCACTTGTAACGCATGACGGGTCGTCCGACCCTGGGGCAATCCCAAGCCAACCCGCAGGTACTAGAACGCGCCCCGCGGATTCCGAAATTGTTTCGCGTGCGCCACAAAAAGAAACTCGCGATAAGCGTAACCACGAAAATTCTAAGTCTCGCATGCCGCGCGGCGAAGCCGACCCCATCGCAGTGGCCCTACCGCCCGCGATTGCGCCATCGCCTGAGACCGCGACGCGTGACGCCCAAAATACTGCTGTCCCATCCTTGCCGGTGTGGTCCGTGCAGGCCGCCGCCAATCACAATCAACTTGCCGGCACGCCCGCGACAAATCCCGCGCCCCCTCGCGTTCCCGAACGTCGCAGCGATTGCTACCTGCTGTACCGCGTCGAGCCGCTCTATCCTCGTGAAGCGCGCGAGCAGCACATCGAGGGCACAGTCACCATTCGTCTGCAGATCGGAACGGATGGTCACGTGCGCAGTTCGCGAGAATTGAGTGGGCCGGCTCCGCTCGTTCCGGCGGCGCTAGCGGCGGTTCGCGAATGGCGGTATATACCGGCCTTGCTTAATGGCCAACCGATTGATACGGAAAAAGATGTCAGTGTCGAATTCCAACTGTCGCGCTAGAAAACACTTTGGAACGCGGCGTGCGATAGCTCCGAAGAACGGACCAGGAAGTGGCGTCTTGCCACGATTTCGCAAGCTGAACCATGACCGGATTTGCCGTTACGACCGGAAAAACTTGTAGGCGCGAGAGTTCTGGAGGAAACCTTGGACGCGTCCGAGGTTTTCATATATCAACGCGATTTAAAGTTTTACCTGAAAGCAACAATGGTGGTACCAAGAATGGAAAAACGGTCGCTATGATTGCCAGCGCACATTCAGCGCGCCCTTTCGCATTAGCGAGCGCAGCACCGAAACCTGTGATTCGCTATTTTCTACAGGGGGAGAAGTCATGAATCCGCAGCATACGTCGGCGAGGCGGGGTAAACAGGCCGGACAAGCGCTCGTGCTGGCCGCGTTGGGCCTCACCCTCTTCATCCTGGCCGCAGGCCTCGGGATTGACATGGGTTTCTTGCGCTATCAAAAGCGCCTGCAACAATCCGCGGCAGACAGCGCCGCCATCGCCGGCGCCGCCGAGATTCCCTTTAGCGGCTGTTCAACTGGAAGTTGTCCCGGCGCAACCACCGATTCTGCCTCGAACGGTTTCACCGACGGTGTCGATAACGTGACCGTAAAAGTTTATAACCCGCCGAACGACGGACCACATGCAGGCATTCCCGGCTACGTCGAGGTGCTGGTTACGAAAATCCAGCCTACATTTTTCGTAAAAATTGCCGGCGTGAATTCCGCCACGGTAACCGCCCGCGCCGTCGCTTCTCTCAGCGGCAATTTGCAGAACTGCATGTACGCGCTCGGCACCGGCACCGGAGGAATCACCAACAGCGGCAACGTCAGCGCTCCAAACTGCGGTATTATGTCCAATTACAATTTGAACACCTCAGGCGCTGGGAGCACCACGGCGCGCGAAATTGGCGTTGCAGGCGCCGCGACTGGAAATAACGTCCCCGCCCCGAAAACCGGCATCGTCCCGGCCGCTGACCCGCTATCGTATCTTCAGCCTCCGGCAACTGGAGGTTGTCTCGCTGGTGGTGCGGGTGACGTAAACGGAACGACACCGGTGACGCTGAACCCGGGCAATTATTGCGGCGGTATCTCAATCGCAGGCGCGCAGAACGTAACCTTGAATCCGGGGAATTATACGATTACAGGCGGCGGTCTCACCTTCACCGGGACCGGCACCGTCAGCGGGACAG
The DNA here is from genome assembly GCA_013289715.1 of Acidobacteriota bacterium. GTDB lineage: Bacteria > Acidobacteriota > Terriglobia > Acidiferrales > UBA7541 > Palsa-295. The sequence continues at coordinate 32,201 of JABCZJ010000010.1, forward strand.
GTGTTACGTTTTATATCGGAGCTACTGGAGGAACTGTAAGCCTGAACGGCACCACAATCACCCAAACCGTTAACTTGAGCGCCCCAACAACCGGAGCCGATGCGGGTATCTTGTTTTATCAAGATCCCGGCAACACCGCGCCGGCGACGATTAGCGGCACCTCAAACTCCCAATTCGAAGGCGCGTTTTACTTCCCGTCGGCAGCCTTGACGATTACTGCGACAGGCGACAAGGCCGCCTACACAATTGCGGTGGCGAAATCCTTCACGTTGGGCCCATCTGCTCTGAGCTTTCCGTCGGACTTTTCCTCGCTGCCGAACGGCTCTCCCATCAAGAACGCGGTCCTGGTGGAATGAAGATGAGCACCTCAATGAAATCACTCAGCGGATCGCCCCTCAAATTCATCGCACGCATACTCGCGAACCGCCGCACATCGCGCCGCGCCGCGCAGTCAGGCCAAGCCCTACTGGAAGTAGCTCTGGTCACGCCACTGCTCTTGCTCTTGGCCGTGGGAATCATCGAAATCGGACGTTACGCCTACTACAGCATCCTGGTCGCTGACGCCGCCCGCGCCGGCGCTCAATACGCCGCGCAAAATTTAGCGACGGCCGCGGACACCGCCGGGATCCAAACCGCCGCCGAAAACGATGGCCAGAGTCTCTCCGAGTTGAAAGTAACCGTTCAGCAAGAGTGCGGATGTACCGGTTCGAGCATCGGCGGCTTGTGCCCGGCGACGTCTTGCGCCTCTCCCAATCACGCGCTGGTCTACGTGAAAGTCACCGTCAGAGGAACATTCAAGTCGCTGTTCAAGTATCCCGGAATACCCAAATCGATCCACTGTGACAGCACGGAACTTATGAGAGTCGCTCAATGAACCGCAGCAGCCGCTTGCCAACCTCTTTCTGCTCGCCCAACGGTTCTTCGCGTTTCGCACCGTTCCAGCGTGAATTGCGCAAGCTTCTCCTGCCAGCCCGAGCACGCGAGCGTGGCAGCACCATGCTAGAGAGCGCCGTGATGATTTCGGTCCTGCTCGTGATGTTGTTCGGCGTGATTGGCTTCGGCAATGCTCTTTACACCTATCACTTCGTGTCCAATACCGCTCGCGAAGCCACACGCTGGGCCAGCGTTCGGGGCAGCGCTTGCACGGGTGGTTTGTCCGGCGGGTGTCCCGCTGCGGGCACCGATGTCACCGCGTACGTCCAGAGTCTTTCCACCGGTATCGGGCTCGATCCCACCAAGGTCACCACGACGACTACCTGGGTGGCTCCCCCGAATAATCTGCCGATCTGCAATTCCCAACCGAATAGTCCGGGCTGCGTCGTCCAGGTCCAAGTGCAGTATTCATTCCAGTTTCTGTTTCCGCTCTTGCCCTCGGGTTTCACGATGCAAAGCACTTCTCAGATGGTCATCTCGCAATAGCAATCTCATTTCGTTCTGCTGAATCGTAAGGCAGAGAGTCCGCCGCTCACTCCATCGCGGCCGCAAGCGCGCCAATCGCCGCGAACCGCGCCGCATCAGCCTCTCTCCGTCGCACAAGTTTACGCACAAGTTTACGGGTTGACTTACGATTGGCCCGAGCGTAGGTTTGGAAAACCTGCCCTCTTTTTCTCCAACTCTAGAATTGTGACCGCGGGAGTACTCACCTCATGAATGGCAGCACACCGAAGCAAGGACTCGGCGAATGGTTCTTGCTGGCGATCCTTTTGCTCCTCGGCGTTCTGGTGGTTGTGATGCACATCCTGCGTCGCTAAGCCGATCGTTCAGGTACCGCGGACCGTGCCCGAGGAAGCCGATCGATCTTTCTCCGAAGAACTGTTCACCTGATCATAGCGGCTCAGAAAATGTCGCTGAATGACGTCTATCGCGGTCTCGATTATCTCGTCGTCGTAGACTAGCGTCGCTTGAGGGACCCATCGTGACCGGGCACGGAGTGCCTGGAATCGCCCAGCACCGCCATATCGCGCGTCTGAGCCTATTTGGGTTTTTCTGAGGGTGCCACCTGTACCTGCGGCGCGGGAGCCTGGTCTGATTTTCGCGTCTCGACGGAAACCACTTGGAAAGCGCCGTTGACGTCGCGCTCTTGAATGGTTTTGGTTTCGTCCGTACCGGAGGCAGCATAGCGCACTGTATATTTGGTTCTTGTACTGACTTGCAGACCGCCGTTCGTATCATTCGGATTAGGCTGCATGCGTTGCTGCTCGGTTGTTTTTCCACCTGAATCTGTTTTCTGGACGGTGGTTACTTGCCAGTTCAAACGCAGGCCGCCGTCGGCAGCCACTCCAGGAGCATTCGTAAAATATGTCTCGACCGTAGTGGTTTTTTCTCCGGCAGCGCTCTGTGTCTCCTTACCTACGGTACGTGAGACTTCTGAAAGTCCGCCGTCTGAATCGGGGCGCGAAATACGCTCTTCGCTGGTTCGAGCCTTGTTGTCTTCCTTGATTGTGCTTTCCTTTACCTCGGCCACCTTCCAGTTGCCGCTGGAATTTGGCTGTAGCAATGTTTTCTTCACCTCGACCCTATGGTCAGCGCTGCGCTTTTGCAACTCTCGCGTCTGCAGCGATGGGGTCAAATCGCCATTGCCGTTGGGCAGGTAAGTGGTGGTTTTCGTCTCCTGGACGTCCGGGCTGATCGTTCTTGTATCCGCGACTTCACGTTGCACAACCTGAAGATTTCCGTTCCCATCCGATTCCGAGGACGTCCGTACCACCTCGACATCGCCGCTTGCCGAGCTTCTCGCTTCTTCTTCCGTTACCTGCTGCAGATTCCTTTGTCCGTTCACGTCCCAGCTGTAGCTGCGCACGACCGTACGGGTCGTGGTGGCATTCACATGAATCGTTTCCTTCTCGGTTTCCGAAGCGGGCTGGTACTGGCCATTGGGCCCGAGCGCTTCCACAGTTTGTTTTTCCACACTCTTGTTGCCGGACCTGACGTGGCTTTCCGTCGTGCGCGATGGGCTGGTGTTTTCTACGGAAGTTTGCGTAGTGGCTGTCGAAGAATCGTTGGTGGTGTTCGGCCGAGCATTTTGTGCCAGCGCGCAGACAGACACGCCGGCGCAAAAAATCATAGAAATCAACGGCTTGATCAGAAACTTGGTCAAAGACGCGCCGGTCGGATTATCAAACCGTGACAATGCCATCCTGTTGCTCCCGCCACTTGGGGCCGGCGCCAAAGCGGACAGTTTACCGTGCCGAACACATGCGGGCAATATTCTTTGGCAGAAGTACGGTCCTATCAGCTGACTAGAAGGTGTGGCATCGACCGGTTGAGCTCCGAACGTTGCTCAGGACTTAGCCTCTCGGAAGCACCACGCTAACCGTGAGCAGCTTTGGGTTTTTGGATTGCTTTCGACCGACGGAAGACACGGTCGGTTTTTTTGGGTTCTGGATTGGGGTGCGAGCCGTTGCAGCCATAAGTTCTGTGCAGCGACTGCGGATGACCGCAGACGCAAGTTTCATCACGGGGCATGTGACCCTCGCGCCAAGCGTACGCGGCCAAAGATAGGATGCAATCAGGCTTTTTTTCTAAATAAAGTTACATTGCAATTGTATTACTACAAGGCGCAGCGCCAACTGTTGCTGGTTCAAAGGGGCCACGTAGAAACCGAAACACGGGGTCCAGAAATGCTGGTCCGAGCGTCGCGGAGAGCGGCGGTCCAAGTCGCGATTAGCCGCCTCGCCGGCATTCATTGAGGCCAGTTTTCGATTGCGGCGTTGGTCGGGACCTATCGTGCTTTGAACAAACCTTCCGCCCGCTTTGCGCACCTGAGCTCCCTAACGCTGATCGTTCAGCCCTGTCTGAATCACGCCGTTTCAGAAGCCCCGACCAATAGGGAAACCACACTGCATAGCCTCCATGGTCCGCTCGTTGCCTGTATCACTAAGGCGCAAGCGGTTCGAAGCGTCGCAATTTTGAGAGGGGCCGATTCCCTTGCCACTCGAGCGGGGCGTCGCCACGTTTTGGACGGACCTGGGAGAGAACTGGGGCCCCACAAACTGTTGCCAAATCGCACAGAATCAGCGCGCCACATTTTGATTCTTCGTCTTATAACTCGCCGCCGCATTCTCGTTCATGGCAGACTGGGTTCGGCGAATACGTCAGGAAACCGACCGCGACCATGCGAACTATCGAGCGTGCTCGCAAATCACTTCGAGTGGAAGTGAAAATGCACCGCAGAATCCCCCAACTCGACGCCGTCCGCGGACTGGCGATTCTGGTCGTAATGTTCCATAACATCAGCCCGAAATATCCCCTTTTCCATTCGGACCAGTTGTTCAGGGATGGTTGGATGGGAGTCGACCTGTTCTTCGTGCTGTCCGGGCTCTTGATTACAGGGATTCTTTTGGACACGAAACAATCGGCGGGCTATTTCAAGAATTTCTATGTCCGGCGCTGCCTGAGAATTTGGCCCCTCTATTATTCGCTGCTCTTCTTCATGTTCGTCGTCGTTCGTTTTCTAAATTCCTCCGAGTACCACCTTGTCGTCCAGACTTCATCACCGTGGTGGGCTTTCCCGCTGTTCTTACAAAATTTCTTGCTTGCGATTTCAACCAATGCCGCAGGGCCCCTGGGCGTCACATGGTCACTCGCCATCGAAGAGCAGTTTTACCTGGTTTGGCCCCTGGTGGTGCGATTCTGCTCGATCACTCAACTACGCCAGCTCGCCATCGCGGAAATTTGCCTTTCTCCCATGCTGCGCTACTACCTCTGGCTCCATCACGTCGATCTCTACACGAACATTTTCTGCCGCTTGGACGGCTTAATGGCCGGTGCACTTCTTGCGCTTCTGATTCGCTCCGATAATTTTGTACCGTCGAAGCTACTGCAGCGAGCCTGGATCCTGCTGCTCACCGCAGCGCCGCTGGCATTTCTGACGGAGGCGTACCATGCAAGATGGATTGTTTTCTCCTTTACCGCGCTAGCCTCGGCAGCGTTCGTCTATGTTGCGATGTTCTCGGAACGAAAGTGGCTCCAGAAGATAATGACCAACCAATTCCTGGTTTACACCGGGACCATCAGTTACGGGCTGTACTTGCTCCATAAAATCCCGTTCGGTATGGTGCAAGTGCTGCATCTGGACCGCCGTCCCTACCTGCCCCTGCCCATCATTTTAGTTGCGAGCTATGTCCTTGCGGCGCTCTCCTGGAACCTTCTCGAAAAACCATTCCTTAGCCTGAAACGATTCTTCGATTCGAAGCCGCCCTCAACGGATCGGGCGAATCGCTCGTCCGGGCTTGCCACGTAAGGAATACATTGCGCTGACGCAAAAACGCAACGGCACGCCGAAAAGCTACCTGTGGAGCGTTTCCGCAGTACGCCAGTGGCGTTTTGTTCTCTACGCTCCGGTTGTTACGGAATAGCTGCTGAGGCTTCATTGGAATTGATGCTTTCGCGGCCTCGCGCGTCTACCGCCCGAGTCATATAGGAATAAGTTAGACCGCTTGCAACAGTGTTGTCGGTGAATGTAGTTCCCGGAACAATCGAAGAATTGATCCGAACGTAATTGCCTGCGGGCGTTGTCCTCCGATACACGTTGTATCCGGCAACCTGCGAACTGCTGGCCCGCCATCGCAGCACGACCCTGTGGGTTGTGCCACGGAATCGCAGACTGGCCAGGGAGGGCCACCCGGTGGTCTTACGGACCCATTGCGCACTTAACAGCAAGACAGCGAGCAGCGCGATCCCGGTTCCGGCTTTCATCCAAACGGAGACGCTGCGGTCCCGGGTCAAGAGAATCTGACACATTCCTAGGAGCGCCAACGCGATCCCACCGACCATAACGGCTAGAAACCAGCTTCCGCTGAGTGCTTCTGGCACCATTGACGGAATCTTGTGAAACTTGTGTCTCAGCCAGGGATCGATCCAGATATTTTCGACTGTGAAGAGAAACAGTAGCGAAGAGAGGCCCCATGCAATCAAGATTAACCCCGACCTTGGACCCGAAGGGCGCAGCGTACCTCCAGCCATTGGAAGTTCTCCCGATATCCTGACCTTTCATATGGTTCTGGCAGTTCTCTACAAGCACTTCGTGCGCAAACTCGATGTTCCTGATCACATAAGCGCTACATCCAGATATAGAGGCTTTATAAATGTCACCAAAGAGCGCGAATTGACGACTCATCCACTCCAGGAAGTCCTCCTGGGCTCGATATGTCTCGTGGGGACCAGGTGGTGTACGCCTGTCTTAAACGTCCAAGTCCTGGGCCTTCCGCTGATCTGCGATTTCCATTTTCGCTTCCGAGTAGCAGACACTCTACACCCCGCGCCCTGTTCGGGGTCAACAAACGGTAGCCGGTGAAGTTTCGACCTTGCAGTCAAGTCCTGAAAAACGCATTTACCGGAGTCGCTACCCACACCGGCAACCGTGTCTGATCTGCTGGCGAGATTCCTGAGCGCGCCAAGCGAAAGCCCGGGCAGAACTTCGTGACCTATCGGGAAAGAACAGCGAGCCGAACTTCGATCAGCGTTGAGAAAACGCCGGGGACGAGTCTGCCCAGGACGACGTTATAATGGGTAGCTCATGGATGCTCATAACGTATCACTGCGAAGTCATTGCTTGTCGCCGGCGCGAGCCAAAGTGGCAATTGACGCACCCCTAGTCCCCACAGCATACGCCCGGATGTTTCCTGAGTTACCGTCGTTTCAGGCGGATGAGCAGTTCCTGCACGCGCTCGGCCGCGCAGGCGGGATCTGCGATTGTGGAGATGTGGATGACACTCCCGACTCGCTAGGCGCTACGGCCGCTGGATGGCCGATCTTCGGTCAATTCGTGGCTCACGATATTACGGCCGACCGATCTATTTTGCGCAGCCACGCCAATACGGCGGAATTGCGCAACGCGCGCAGCCCGCAAATCAACCTTGAATGCCTGTACGGCGACGGACCGACCGGTCATCCATTCCTCTACCAACGCGACGATCCTGCGAAGTTCCTCGTTGGTTTCGACGGAGCTGACGTGCAACGGAACGCAGACGGCATCGCGATTATTGGCGATCCGCGGAACGATTCGCACATGCTGATCTCGCAATTGCATCTTGCAATGCTCAAAGCTCACAACGCGCTCGTCGATCAAGCGCGGCTCAACAGGACGCCAGCCGACGCCGTATTCGAAGCAGCGGCGCGGCAGTTGCGGTGGCACCATCAATCGATCATTCTCCACGAGTTTCTGCCCGCTTTGGTGGGACAGACGCTTGCAGAGCAGGTGCTGCAAGAGGGGCCGCGATGGTTTCGCCCGGGACACAGCGTGTTTATACCACTCGAATTTGCCGACGCGGCCTATCGCTACGGCCACGCGCAAATTCGCCACCACTACCGGCTGAACTTACAGACGGATCCCGTGCCGCTGTTTCCTGATCTTCTGGGATTCCGCCCCGTACCGCGTGAACGCGCGATCGACTGGACGCTGTTCTTCGACGCACCCCGAGCGACAACAGCGCAACGCTGCAAGAAAATAGACGGAAAGCTGGTGCGCGCGCTCATCGAACTGCCGGTAGCCGTGACTGGTGAGTGCGAGATCGAAGACTATCATTCGCTCGCTGTCCGTGATCTGCAGCGCGGGCAGGGCGTGGGGCTACCGTCTGGCGAGTCAGTCGCGCGTCACATGGGAATCGCGCCGCTCACGGCGGAGCAGGTTGGCATCGCTTCCACGGATTGGCATGGCGAGACTCCTCTGTGGTATTACATTCTGCGTGAAGCCGACGCATGTGCAGGGGGCCATCAACTCGGTCCCGTTGGCGGCCGGATTGTGGCCGAGGTGCTGGTTGGACTAATTGATGCGGACCAGTCATCATTCCGCCATAACAGCCACGGCTGGAACTCCCAAATAACACTTAGCGAGCTGCTGGCCTGGTAAGAACCAGCGAGACTTCCTGCGCGTCACGGGATTTCGCGGCTGGCATTTGTAGCAAGTTTTTCTAACCCTCCAGCATCTACGCAAGCCGTGTTGTGTCTTCGATAGCTATGCTCCGGATGATCTTCCGAAGATGCCTGATTACCGGACAGCTACATCCTGCAGCGCCGCATGGAGCGTGCTCAGCACATGCTTCGAAATACGCAACGTCCTCTCGCGGAAATAGCTAGCTTGGTGGGGTTCTCTGACCAAAGCCATTTGGGCCGGCACTTCCGCCGAATAACTGGCCTGTCGCCCAACGCCATGCGTCGGGCACAAACGTAAATTCTTCTGCCTTAGTGAGGTTGGCAGTGGTAGCCTTTATACCGACCGCCAATTAACCGGATTGAAAATAAGCAAGAACGTCCTAACGACATCCACATCGTTCTAGAACTGGAATGGCTGTCCTAGAGACGATGTAGTCGCTGAGTGAGGCTGCACCCGGTTCTTGGACGTTGGCAATATGAAGATTCAGCCGGGGCGGCCTTACCGGATCAGGGCCGCCCGCAGATTCGGCGGCCCAACGATGCACGGATGAATGTCGGGACGAAACCGGCAGACATAACCAAGCAGCAAATCAATCATGGCAGGGCGTGATCTCTTCCTCTCCGTTTCCGGAAAAGCGCACGCCCTGGGCGCTGGATGGAGCAAATATGGCAAACCTCGCAGTAACAGTGCCGTCATCCCTTGAAGCCGCGGCACGAGACTTTTCAAAGCAACACAAGACTTCGCTCGACGATCTTGTGAGCGCTGCGCTGAATGAATACCTGCACGCTTCGCCGCGCCGCCTGTACCAGATTTCAACTTCTACGGCTCTGGTTGAAGGAGTGTATTCGGGTTCCGTCTCATCCTCTGTTCTGTTAGGACACGGTGACTTTGGCCTCGGCACTTTTGAAGGGCTCGATGGCGAGATGATCATTCTCGACGGCGAGATATATCAAGCTGCGGGAATTGTACGGCGCCGCTCGGATGACTTTCTCGTCCCCTTCGCCTCCATAACGCACTTCCACGAGGACGCAGTCGTGCAAATTGAAAAAGTCGCCTCTTTAAAGGATATCGAACTCGCTTGCGACCCGCATCGGGTCTCTGAGAATCTCTTTTACGCTCTGCGCGTGGATGGTGTCTTTGACACCCTCCACGCACGTGCAGTGCATCCGGTTGCGAAAGGATCTCGGCTTCTAGACGCCGCAAAAGCGCAACAGGAGTTCCACTTCGACAATGTTGAGGGCACTCTGGTCGGCCTTTGGTCTCCGAGGTACTCGAGTTCTTTCAGCGTGCCGGGATACCACTTCCACTTTATTTCGAAAGACCGCACAAAAGGCGGTCACGCTCTGGACTGCTCCGCGCGGCAACTTCGCGCAAGCGTTCAAATTGTGTCTGAATACGACGTGCAACTACCAGTAGCAGGATCGTTCCTGACAACCGATCTCGACAGGGACCCAGCCTCCGATCTCGCCAAGGCGGAGTAAATCAACAGAAAAGGATCAAGCAAATGACAGCGACGCAACCAACCGCAAATCCAAGAGCTGACACAGCTCAGGGGACAAGGACGGGGGCTGACGTTGTGGTAGAGACGCTCGAGGCGCGGGGAGTGACACACGTTTTTGGCGTTCCCGGAGCAAAGATAGATAAAGTCTTCGACAGACTTCGAGACTCAAGCATAAAAACTGTAGTCTGCCGCCACGAACAGAATGCAGCGTTTATCGCTGGTGGTATCGGACGCATGACCGGGAAGGCGGGAATTGCAATTGCCACTTCAGGCCCAGGGGTCTCGAATCTCCCTACCGGCCTAGCCACCGCGAATACCGAGGGTGACCCCGTCGTTGCTCTGGGAGGCGCTCCGGCTGTTGCCGACCGCCTGAAGTCTCATCACCAAACACTGGATTCGGTGGGCGTCTGCCGGCCGATAACCAAGTACGCGGCGGAGATTGATTCTCCTGCGGCTACGGCAGAAGTGCTGTCCGCTGCGTTTCGGGCAGCCGAGGCTGAGCGGCCCGGCGCTGCGTTTGTGAGCCTTCCGATGGACATCATGACCGGCGCGGCGCAGTGCGAGCCCATCCGGCTTTCGACATTCGTCGGCCAGGGCCCCGCGGCCAAATCATCCCTTGCGGAGGCGGCCCGTCTCATCAACTCCGCGAAATCGCCTGTGATTTTTCTGGGATTAATGGCAAGCAAGCCGAGATCTGCCGAGGCGATTCATGATCTGCTGAGAACTACCGCGCTGCCAGTTGTTGGGACATTTCAGGCCGCAGGCGCAGTTTCGCAGGAGGACTTCCCCCGCTTCGGTGGTCGCGTTGGGCAACTTGCCAATCAGCCAGCGGATGCCTTGCTGGACTCGGGCGATATCGTCATTACCATTGGCTATGACGCCGTTGAATATTGGCCGTCGCTATGGAATAAGCACAACAAACGGCCCATCATTCACATCGGCGCAACACCGGCGAACATCGAAAACGACTATTCTCCCGCTGTCGAGCTGATTGGGAACATTGGGGAGACACTCGACGCGCTGTCACCGCTCCTGCATCGTCCAGGACTTGCTGCCGAATCTGCGGAATTGCTGCACTTGATCGCACAGGACCGAAAACGGCTGATGGCTGAGGCAGCGGCAAAGTCTGGCGTCCCGGTTCATCCTTTACGACTGATCAGCGAGCTGCAGAAAATACTGACGCCAGATGTAACTGTGTGCTCGGACATGGGAAGCTTCAGCATGTGGTTGTGCCGCTATCTCTTTAGCTTTCGCGCACGCCAGTTTCTAATCACCAATGGTCAGCAGACGCTCGGTGTGGCCCTGCCCTGGGCCATCGCTGCCACCATCGTCCGTCCGCACGAGAAGGCGCTCTCCATCTCCGGCGATGGTGGGTTCTTATTCTCCGCAAATGAGCTGGAGACAGCAGTCCGTCTGAATTCCCATCTGGTTCACATGATCTGGATCGATGGCCACTACGACATGGTGGGCACGCAGGAACAAATCAAGTACAACCGCACGTCGGGAGTCGATTTTGGTCCGGTCGATTACGTCAAATACGCCGAAGCTTTCGGCGCCACCGGCCTGCGAATTCAGCAGCCCGATGAAATTGCACCAACCCTGCGCAAGGCCTTCGATACAGCGGGTCCAGTGCTCGTCGGAGTACACGTCGACTATCGAGACAACGTCAAGCTGTTTGAAGACGTCCACGAGGGAAGCGTCCTGTAATTGCAGCAATACATGAATGCACTGTCGGCCCCATAAGGTTGCGCAGTGTCAAAGGGGAACTGTGCTTTCGAATATTAGTCTGAGTGACGCATTGCTCTCCTGCGCTCTTGCCTTGGTTGGAAGGCATGGCGACGCGGCCAGCTTCAAATAGAGCGATATTCGCGCCGGCGGGTGACGCGGCGCGCCGCCCACCTCAGGTCAAAACGATTGCGTTATAGACCATATGAAGGACTACGGCTGGGGCGAGCCGGCCAGTCTTCTTAAACAGAATTGCGTTGGCGACGCCGAGCAGCCCGACGGGCAGCCAGGAAAGCGGGGGATGATAAATCGCAAAAAAAGCAGCGCTGCCGAAGACCGCGCGCCAGCCTCCCCATTCGCGATCTAGCGCTCTGAAGAGGAGCCCCCGAAATAAATATTCTTCCGCAAAAGGAGCGAGCGCCACGGCGATGACCACGTAGGACATCCGCAAGCCGGATATTTCAGCCATCTCCTCCTGCGACTTGCGAATGATTTCGGCGACGGATGGAATGTGGAGCAAAATCGCGAGATAACCGCGAGCGAAAAAGCCAAGTGTGACACCGCCCGCTGCTCCGGCAAGGAGAGCGAGCAAAGACTTCCGAGAAAAAACGCTGTTCTCGACCGCTTGTGATATTTCTGGCTGCGATGCGGCGGGCCGCCAAAACCAGATATCGCGCCACGAAACGTCGCGTTTGGCGAGAAAGTTGGCCAGGCCGACCGAAACGACGATGGCACCAACTCCGTAACCGATCGGCTGCGCGACAGCAAGGTTATCGGGTCCGACAAAAGCGACTGTCAACCCCATGAATACAGCGGCTAGCTCGATCAAAACACTAATCGCGATCATGGCATGCATCAACGTGGGCGGAGGCGGAAATTTTTCAGACCACGGATCGTACAAGTAGGGCAAGCGGGCGCGGAAATTTTCCCACATTGCCGCTGCCGTGATGTAGGAATAGACAATGCCCACGACGGCCAGCTGCCACTGCTGGGTTAAGACGCCGATGGAGAACGTCAACATGCCGAGCTGCGCTGCCCAACGGCGGCCTGCCGGAATTTTCTCCAGTTCACCGGAAGCCGAGGGTACGGTGACCAAGGTGACAGCCTTTTCAGCCATGCTACGGCCGAAGATCATCCAGCCAACTCCCACGAGCGCGATTTGCCAGATGTTGTCGTGAAACTGAATCGCCGCGTAGCACAGGATCAGCGCAACCACTCCAGACGCGACTAGAGACCACAGCCAGGCCTTGGCCTTCAGCAAACTTTCGAGGCCTCGCGGCCAGGTCAGGGCGATCCACAATGCGGGCCCTTCCGACGAGAGTGATTTCGGACCCAACACCCATAAGAAGTAGGTCCCGAACAAAATGGCGGCGCCACAAAGGTAGTTCCACGCGCCTTCGGCGTGGCCCAAAACGCCGCGCAGGTTAAATACCTGAAATCCCGCCACCGTCAGCGGGATCAGAATCGTCTGCACAATGGCGCTACGGTCGCGGATGAACCACAGAAATTCTTTGCGATAGAGGGGCTCCTTCCCAAACCGCGTCGCTGCATTCTTTGGGCGCGACGGCGCGGCACTCGCCGGTCCAACGTTGCCGCTAAGACCTTGTCGCGCGCCCCAAAGACTGAATTGAACTGCAAACGTGATGGTGATAACCGCAACGATCCAGCAAGCCAGCGTTCCGTTGATTAACGAAAAAGTACCGTCGGGGCGTCCGCCGAGAAAGAGCCTCAACCAGGGCCATGGCAACCGGGCGATGAACTCCAGAGGTAGCCCGAGCGCGGCCACGATTCTAGGCATAACCACTATGGCCACGAAGAAAAGCATCATAGATGCATAGCCGAGCCAACTCATCATCCCGATCACGGCTCCGCGGGTGCGCGTTGAGAATCGCAGGACCACTCCGATCTCGAGCGCCTTTGCGAGGCAGGCGGCCGCTAGGGCGATCGGTACGCCGACGAGAACCCCGGCGAGAACACCGACTTCGGGACCGTAAACGAATCCGTACATAAATCCCACGAAGAGAGGACCGCCCCAAAAAATGGGATTGGCCGCGATGGGGGAAAGCATCTCGGCCAGAAAAATTGCCCCGGGCGGCGCTGGGTGGGAGAACAACCATTCCCACATGGGATGGCGGCGACGCTGAAGATCCAGCTCAAGTCCTTCTCCCTGGAAAACCAGCATCACCGCCCACCAGAAAAGAACCAGCGATCCAAGCATGGCCGGAAGTGGACCTGAGCTGGCGATGGACTTTATCCCACCGGATGCTTCCGCAAAGCTGATGAAATTCTGACCACCATGGGCGCGCGCCTCGTCGCGCAGTTTTTGCTCAATCGCCGCCCGTTTTCCGCCATACCGTTCGACGATCCGGTCGGCTTGCGAGGAGTAGAAAGTATCGAGGTCGCGCTCGGCCGCCGTCAATTCACTTGCCGACCTCCCACGAACGATAGAAACAAAATTGCTGCTGACGACAATCTTCCCTCCCCGCTCGGCTTCGAAGCATTGAGCCGAATCAACGGCCATACTCACCGCAAACGCTGCGCCGATACTGAGGAGGGGCATGAATATCGCGAGGAGCGCGAATCCGAACCCGCTCCAATCCGTCGAGGGCTTGGCCGAGCGTTGATGAAACAACTCGTCTTGTCTGCGCCTCCGCCCGGCAGCGCGTTTTCGCGCCGCGTCGAGAAGAAGCGCAACGGTTCTTAGAAATCCCGGCGGAGTGGGAGGCTCGTTTGTCATGCTTGAGGCGGTCTCACCGTCAGTTTCAGAAAGATCTCTTCCAGGTTGGCGCCGCCGAAACCGGAACGAAGTTCCTCCAGAGAGCCGTTCGCGACCAACCTTCCTTCATTGATGATGACGGCATGGGAACAAAGCTTCGTGACATGATCCATGAGGTGAGTTGAAAATAGAACTGTTGTACCGTGCCTGGCCTTGTCAGAAATCAGATCGTAAAAAAGGTACACGGATTCCACGTCTAGACCATTGGTGGGTTCATCGAGAACCAGAAGCTTCGGCTCATGCAATATTGCCAAGAGCAATCCGAGCTTCTTCTTCATGCCGCGTGAATACTCCTCGGCGTAATTATCGATATCTTGGGCCAGACGGAGTTGGGCGATCAGCGGCGTCATCCGGCGCATCGCTTCCATCGGGTCCAGGCCATGCATTGCGGCGCTCAACTCGAGCACTTCTCGGGCGGATAAATAAGAATAAAATACCGGTTCGTCGGGAAGAAAACCGATGAGGCGTTTCACTTCCACGCGTTCTTCAAACGCGTCCCGGCCATCGATGAGCAGTTTTCCTCCTGTCGGTTTAAGAATTCCCATCAGAAGCCGAAACAGAGTAGTTTTACCGGCGCCGTTGGGACCGAGTAAGCCGCAGATTTGTCCGGACGGCACAGAAAAGGAGATGTTCGTCAGCGCGACTTTAGGGCCGAAGGACTTCGTCACGTTGTCAATTTCGACCAGAGCCGTAGAGGACGGCTCGCTCCTGGGTTCGTCAGGCGACTCGATCGGGTTCCCGGTGTTTTGCAGAGTGCTATCGTTCATGGGAGGTAATAATCAACAAAGTTGTTGAACGAAACCGCATAGCTGTCGGAGGATACAACACTATTGCGAATTAGCGAACCAGAACGAACAGCGGGTTCGCAGAAGCGTACGGGCAAATCGTCGGAGGGCTCTTCCATTCCACAGCATTCACGGCAGTCTGCCGTCTGCAAGAATCACGGCAAGAGGACCTAGTAAGTGATTCCATCGGTCTTCCTGCCTTTCCGTCCGACGTTGCGAAGCTAATTCAGGGCAAGGCTCATGAGTGGGAATTGGGCGACAGGTTAAAAGACATCAGCGCCCGAGCTCGCTTTACCGTGAATCCGGAAAAGACCCGGATGCAATATTGCACGTCGCGACAGGATGTGACGGGACTGGTCGTGAACAGCAAAGTAAATATCCGCAGCGAGTTGCGACGGACTGTCCGCTCGATGTGCCATCGCCTCTTCATGACGGGCCGTTTTCAGCTAATCGAGTCTGCGCCTGATCCCAACGCACCTGGCGTACTTCTACCTTCGGATGCGCAAAGACAACGCTGAACTGCTCTTCACGAACAAGCACGGGCGTCCCTATCAGCCAACCAGCTACGGGAAAAGGTTCTGCACCCGCTGCTTGAGAAGCTGGGGGTTCCACGCGGTGGATTCCATTCGTTGCGTCACGGTGCAGCCAGTGCCCTGCTAGCGGACGGCGCAACACCCGCTGTTGTGCAGAAGCAATTGCGACACAGTGGCCCGCGTATTACGGTTGGAATCTAGGCTCACGTCGTAGCTAACGAGCAGCGGGATGCCGTGGAAAACCGGGCGGCACGGATGGCAAGCCGACAAAAAAATCCCCGAATCGCATGCAACCGTGTTCTTAGAACGTCAGAATCGTAGACGATCTACCGTCCGGTTTCGAGAGATACATTCTCATCAGAACTCACCCGCCGAGGAAAAGGCCAGCGCACACAGGATGCGCCAACCGAGAAATCCTGCGCCGTCGATCGGTTGTTAGGGTTCGCTGGCGTCCTGGAACGAAAAGCATTGTCATTTGGCGACTCGGTCCCTCCTGTTGATGTGCGAGCTAAGGAGCACATTTGTCTTGCAAGCTCGGAAGATAACTCAAGAGTTGTCATCGCTCGGCAGCGGCTTGACGCTTGCGCGACCAAAACGCGAGAGCAAGTACGCCGAGCCCGAGCAGAAGCACGGCGGGCGGTTCGGGCGCGGTTGTGCCTCCTGAACCGGTGGCCGCCGTGACGACGGGAGCCGGCAGGCCTTGCGCGGTTGCAGCGTTCAGAGTGAAGCTCGACGGCGTCAATGGCGTGCCCGCGAGGCCGAGGACGAGCATGGCGGTCGTGCTTGAATCGTCGGAGTAGCAAGAGCTAAGGGTCGCGTTGCAGAGGTACATCGCGAAACCGTCGGGGATGCCGCCGGCGAAAGCGTTCGTGGTCGTCATTGCGAATGACAATGACGAGCCGACGGTGAACGCTTCGTCGAAAAAGGCCTCGGTAGCGGAATCGGTCAGCGTAGCGCCGCTGGTCAGATTGCCGCTGCAGCCCGCACCACTCAAGAAGCCGCCAAGGGTGCAGTCTTGGGTGCCAGAAACGGCGCTGCCGCCGGTGCCGAAGTTAAAGCCGGTGAGGGATATCGTGTTGTCCGCCACACCGTCGTTGTTGGTCAAGCCGAAGGCAAGTACCTGCGTGGTGCCGGACAGTGCCGAGGTGTTCAACGAGACGTCGAACGAATCGGCTCTGCCCGCCGGCACCAGCAGGCTGACTAAGACCGTCGCGGCGATGACTGGGAATATGCGATTCATGTTCATCTGTTTCTCCTTTTACTTTTACGGAGCGAGAACGCGGGTGGTGTAGCTAATCGCGCCGTTGGTTGGATCGCTAAACTGCAAAGTGAATGAAACTGTTTGTCCCGCAGCGAGAGCGCCCATGGTGATGTAGGGACTTACCGAGGGCGATCCGAACGCGGTTGTGCCCGTCGCATTCACGAGCGTCGCATTGGTCAGATTGTCGAGCACCAGCGAGATCGCCGGGGTGATCGCGGCGATGGAGTTGTTCGTGACCATCACAGATTCTGCGTAGCTCCTGGTGACAGGATTGAACACGATGGGCCCACGCGTAACCGTCACTGAGCTGCTGACATCGCTGACGCAATTGCACACGACGAAGTTGGCCGTGACCACCTGCGGTTCAAGCATCACAATCGGCGTCGACGCGCCCTGCTGATTGCCGACGTTGCCGGACCAGCTACCGAACGTGTAGCCGAGCGCCGGGGTGGCCGTGAGGGATACGACCGTGCCTTGGTATTCGTTGTAGGAACCTGGAGCGGGAGTTGTGGTGCCCGCACCCGCGGGTGAAACCTGAATCATCAGTTGCTCATAGGGAGGCGCAACGCCGACAGGAGCGCTGCACTCGCCGACGATGTTCGGATTCTTAGCGATGCACAGCTCGAAGGCTCCGATATCGAATCCGCCCATTTCCGGGCGAGGGTCGTTGCGCTGATCGGTGCTGAGCGATGTATCGGGATCGGCGGCATTGAATGCTGGGCTTGTCTGGGGAATTGCTAGGGTGGGCGTGTAGCCGCCATTATTTTGCAGCGGGCCGAGTTCAGGATCGCCTGTGGTAACGACACCGTCGCAGCCGTTGTTGTTCTGAATCAGATTGCCCGCGCCGCTGACGCCAACACCGGCGCCTGTGACCCAGCATTCACTGGCGGCGTTGGTCAGCTCGCCGTTAATCATGGAGCCGTTGTTGAAGATGATTGTGTCGTAGAGGTTCAGAATCGTGGATGCGCTGGAATCGGTTTGAATGACGACGATTCCGCCCCCTGAACCGGTGCTTTGATTATTCGCGATGGTCACGTCGGTGACAGTAAGGTGACCATTGACGTTGAAGATTGCGCCACCACCGTCGCCGCCGTTGTCGGCAGCGCCGCCGCCGGCGACTCCGCGCGTGACGTAGTTGTTGACGAAGGTGCTGTTGCTTATGCGGACGCCGCCGCTATCGTTGAAAATCGCGCCGCCGAGGCCTGCACCACCACCACCGTTGCGCGCATCCGCATTGCCGCCGTACGGGCCACCGCCCTGGCCGGGACTGCCATTGCCGACGAGATAACCATTCGGGCCGGCGCCGCCCCCGCCTCCAAAACCGCCATTCCCACCATCAGTGTTCCCGAAGGCTCCAGCCCACCCTGCTCCGCCTCCTCCGCCAAAACCGCCATGCCCGCCGTTGCCGCCTTGCGATGCTCCGCCTCCTCCGCCACCTCCGTAGCTGCCGTTGCCACCGTTGCCGCTTCCGGTCCTTCCGTAGCTGCCTCCTCCACCACCCCCTCCGGGACATGGTGCATTTTCCCCGGGTTGGCCGGCTCCCAGTCCGAGGAGCGACGCTGGAGCGCCTCCGTAACCACCGCACGCAAAACCTGCGACAGTTCCGCTGGGATACTGGCCAGAAAATACGGTACCACCGCCATAGCCGCCAACGCCGCCACCTTGACCGCAGTCTCCCCATCCGCCGTCACCGGTGGCACCACCGCCCCCACCACCGCTGTCAGGATACTTGGGTTCACCTGCGAGCAGCGTGCCGCATCCACCTTGGTCCGCGTCGCCACCGCCAAACCCGCCAAGCCCACCACCGCCGCCGCCGCCACCGGTGTCGCCCGGCCCAACCCCACCTCCGTTTCCGCCGACCGCTCCGTTAGAATCGAAAGTTGAGTTCTGGACGAACAACGTCCCGCCCTGAACGTAAACGGCGCCGCCTGCGCCCATGCCGCCACCACCGCCGTTCAGGCCGCTGCCGCCCTGGGCTAGAAACCCCTTGACGTAAACATTGTGAATGGTAAGCGACCCCGTGCTGCCGACGGCGAACAGCCGAGAGGTGTACGGACCGGCGTTCACGTTCGGATTCAAATTGAAGTTTGTGGCGTAGAATGCCGGGACCGCTCCAGGACAGACGATCTTGGGAAAATCGCCCCCATTGTACGTGCAGATCTGCGGCACCCATTGGATTGTGGCGCCGTAACCCTCGACAACGATTGTGGAGGTAATTAGCGGCGTAGCGGTCGGGCCGGTGATGTTGAATTGGTCGTTTACTGGCGTGCCGATTTGTAGCACGAGCCCCGGCGGTAACGCGATGATGTCGTTTCCGTCGCCGGGCACACATTGCGTGGTTACGTAGACCGGCGCGAAAGGATTCTCCTGGAAACCATTGTTGTAGTTAGAGATCGCTTGATTGGTGCGAAGTATCGAGGAGTAAACAGCTTCCTTCAACGAGCACGAGCCCGTGCCGACTCCGTCTTCGAGAGTCGTGACGTAAATGATCGCGGCGGAGCTGCGCTGCGCAAAACCGGACAGCAACAGCACAAAGCTAAGAGCCGCGCCCACGGCGAGCCTCCAAGCACGACGCCGGCTGCGCGGACAACAAATCGAAGAGTAAAGAAGTCGGTTCATGTATTCTCTCCTATATGACCCCGGGGCCGGACACTACTCGTGTGGTGTAGCTGATCGCCGCGTTCGTGGGATTTTCGAATTGCAAAGTGAAGAAAGTGGACTGCCCCGGCGCCAGACTGACATTTGAGCTGACAAAGGGGCTCAGGCGAGGCATCACGTACGCTGTCACGCCGGACTCGTTGTTCAGGGCAACGGACTCGGTCAAATTCTGAAGAACGAGCGAAATCGGCGCCATAAGGGTGTTCGCAGTGTTGTTCTTGACCGTGACCGACTGCGCGTAATGCTTGCTGACAGGATTGAGAACGATGGGGCCACGGGTGACGGTAACGGAGCTGGTTACATCTGCGGCGCAGCCGCAGGGAAAGAAGACCGCCTCAATCGTGACGGGTGAATTCATCACCACTCCGGCGCTCGATTCGGTCGTCAGAAGGTTACCGAGACTGTCAAACCACTCGCCAAAGTAGTAGCCCGGATTCGGCGTGGCCGTTGCAATCACTGCTGAGCCCTCGTTCTCATCCGTCGTGCCCGCCGCTGGGGAGGTGGTGCCGCCGCCCGCTGGAGAGACCTCGATGGTCAGCGGGACCGTGACCGGTGGCGGAGCTTTCGTGAGAATTACGCAGGTAAGCCCGCCGAAAACATGCGGTGGTGCGCATGCTTCGTAGGCGCCGATGTCAAAACCGCCATCCTGCGGACGGTCCACTCCACGCTGGTCGGTCGAGAGAGACGTTGTTGGATCGGCCGCGTTGAACGCAGAGCTCGACGTGGAAATCGCCATCGTGGGCGTAATGCCGGGAGAGTTCAATTGCAACGGCCCAAGTTGCGGATCAGCAGTCACAACCACGCCAGGGCAGGCACCAAATGAGCCGCCCGCGCCGTTGCTCATGATTAGGTTTCCGGTGCCGCTGACGGTGACGCTGCCGTTGACGTAGCACTCGTTGGCACCGTTGTTGGCGATAATCGTATTGTTCAGCGTGAACCGTGCGGCACTGTCGCCATAGACGACGACTCCTGCCGCCGCTCCATCGGCTTGATTGCCGCTGATTGTGGAATCGATGATGGTTAAGGAGCCATCGCGGGCAAAGATCGCACCTGCAGCGCTGCCGTTTTCGGCGTTCACGCCGTAGTTCGAACCCCCTCGGCCATCAAAAAGAGAATTGTTGTAGAACGTACTGTTCTTGATCACGATTTCTCCCGAGTCAGAGAAAACCGCCCCACCGAGTGCGGCGCCGCCTCCCCCGCCGTTGTACGCGTCCGCGTTTCCGCCAAAGGCACCGCCCTGGCCAGGACCTCCTGTGTAGAAATCGGTTATAGAGGCCATTCCTCCACCTGCCCCGAATCCGCCGTTTCCTCCTTGGCCATCAGCCTCGCCGGAAAAACCTGTAACCGAACCACCACCTCCGCCGAAACCGCCGTTCCCACCCGTAACCGTGCCGCCCCCGCCCCCGCCTCCATAGGCTCCGGTGCCACCGCTTGAACTCTGAATGACGCTCCCACCTTCGTCGTAACCGGCACCCCCTCCGCCGCCCCCGGGGCAGGTACCATTATCTCCACCGCGGCCGCTTGTATTTCCGCCGTCGCCGCCGCATAGGTAGCCGCCGGGACCACCAGCACCGTTGGGGCTAGTGAGAGGTGCACTCGTCGCGCCGTTATTGACGGTACCTCCTCCTCCTCCTCCCGCGTTCGGTCCGTCGCCGCCATTTCCGCGCGCCCCGCCGCCACCTCCGCCACCGAGAGTATTGGGGGCGTTCCCACCATTGCCGCCGAGGCCGCCGCCACCGCCACCACCACCATAATTGCCACCACCGTTTCCGCCGGTGGCGACGTTGCTCTCAAAAGTGCTGTTCTCTACCGTCAGCCCCCCGGATTGGACGTAGACTGCACCGCCGGCACCGAGACCTCCTCCGCCGCCGTCTGTGCCATTACCTCCCTTCGCGTAGAAACCCGTAATATGGACATTTTGCAGCGTGAGATTCCCGGTGCCAGACGAAACGCCATTAGGTGTAGTGATCGTGGCCGGCCCGACAGCGAAAAGCCGGGCATGCCCCGCACCGGCCCATTGCAAAGTCGCGCCGTAGCCCTGGATGGTGATGTTCGAGTTGATGATCGGCGTGGCCGTTGGCCCGTAAGGATTGTGGGCGTCCCAGCTTGTGTCCGTGAGCAACTGGAAGGTCGGAGGAATTGAGCCGGTGGGCAGGATGATTGTGTCGTTGCCGCTGCCAATCTCGCATCCGGTGGTAATGAAATGATCGGGAATGGTGTAGTCGATGGCGATGCCATGGATGCCATCGAGCGTGTCGTGCAAGGTGGAGGAATAAATCGCCTCCTTCAACGAGCAGCCGCCTGTGGTGCTTACCTTGTCAGTGAGAGTCGTGACGTAAATTACGTTCGCCGAACCGGGCTGGCAGAACGCGAGTAGGAAAATCGCGATGCCAACTAGAACAATAATTTGACGAAAGCCGCGGGGCTGGGACACGGCAACCTCCTGCTCGAAGCACGTTGAGGGATGAATGATCCCTTGTGAAGCTTTCTGGACCGTCGAGAAAGACGCCGAACGCGGAAGGCGACCGGAACTCTCTTTTGGATCTCTATCTATAGAATCGGAAACGGGGAGCAAAACACGACAGCAGGCTTCACAAAATTACCGAGGAATTTTGTACGCAGATTGGAGTTCCCTCCGATTTGCGCGAACCAGGGCAATGCTGGGGTAACCGGGACCTGGCTGGCGGCGTAGCAAACGAAGGACGCGCTTGTACAGTGCGTCAGATTCTCCGAGCTTGCCGCGGCGCGCGCAAACTACCGCGAGGTTGTTCAGGACGCTGGCAAGACGTGAATGCTTGCGCCCGAGTACATTTTCAAGCGCACGCAGGGCGTGGCGAAGCGCTCTTTCCGCTGCACGGAAACGGCCGTCTCGCGCATACAAGGCGCCGAGATTCGCGAGCGCTGCTGCCGTCTCGCAGTGGTGTTCACCGAACCTGCGGTGATAAGCACGCAGGACAGCACGCAGAATTCCCTTCGCCTCGCGCAATCGTCCGAGGTCAACCAGAATGGCAGCGAGGGCCGCTCGATCCTTAACTATAGCTAAGGGATCTGTCGCGGAGAGCGCTTTGCGTAGCCGCAGACCTCGTTGTGCGTACACTAACGCTCGCGCGTATCGGCCGCGCGCATGTTCGAGCCCGGCAAGATTGTGGCAAAGCGTCGCGCGAAACTCTCCTCGACGCGGATTCTTGCGCGAGATGAGGGCGCCGGCGCGGCGATACAGCTTCTCGGAACGCTCGAACCGGCCCGCATATTTCGAGAGGACGCCGAAATCATTCCATAGCGCCGCAACGAAAAGCCGACTCGAACCCGAGCATCCCGCGGCGAGCGAAATCGCACGCCGGAACAGAACCGCAGCTCGGGCATATTTTCCGCGCGACGTCAGCCGAAGCGCCTGAGCGTGAAGCGCTTCGGCCGATTGCGGAGCGCGGTGATTCTCGCGCTGCTGCTGACGCACGGAGCCGAACCGTCGCGATTTCCTGTGTTCCGCTCCGCGCAACGGGTTGGCCGCGGAACGGGCCGGCGCCATACTACGCGCGCAAGGCGATTTCGTTGTGGTTGACTGCGATCCTTGGAGACTTGTTAGGTTGCACAGGTTTGGGAGTCTGGAGCTTCTTTTTCGCTGCCATTTTAGTTTCCTCCACTGATTTGCCTTCCGAGAGAACTGCCGAACGCGGATGGCGACCGGAGCTCTCTTTTTTGGGCCTCTACCTATGAAATCGGAAACGGCAGGAAAAAGACGACACAGCGTAAGAATATTTTGCTACGGAAGCTCGCCCGTAATGAGTTGGGAAGAAGGCTGTTTGTTCGCCAGGCCGGGTGGCGCCGCCGAATTGCGAGTCATCGGCGGAGCGCTGCGACGCCAGATCTGCCGCAGAGACTGGCGAATCAGGAAGTTCCCGTTGGGTAGCTTGGTCTTCCAATGGCTGAATAACTCCGCCCGCTGTTTTTCGAGTTGGAGCGCGTCGTTAGCGCGTCCGGCGCGGCGCAGGAGAATTGCAAGCCCGGTCCAAACGCGGGCGATGCAGGTCGCATCGCGAAGATCGTTCTCTACGTCAGGTTTCCAGGCCATGAGCTTCGCTGAGAGCTCCTGATACGCTGCAACCGCTTTGACGATTTGGCCTGTCTCCGCGTAATCGTCCGCTTGGGCCCGCAACGCGTCTTCGGCCTCGCTCATCGGCGCGACTTGATCCGCCGGGTAGACGTGCAGGTCGCGCAGAAGCTGGAACGCATCTTTGATGCGTCGCTCGGCATCCTCACCGCGCCCGGTCCAGCGGGCAGGATAAGATGAGACAGCGAGCAATTCTGCCTCAACCAATTGAGAGCTGTCATTCGGCTTTACTTCTCTGAGGCGGCCCAGTGCGTGGTCGTAGACCGTTAGAGCCTTGCGGGGATCTTCGTGCCGCAAAATATTGGCAAACTGGACGCTCGTAGCAGCCAGGAGAAACCGGCTCAGATAGTCGCTGGCATCCTTGCTGGCCAGGTCCTCGCCGGTTTCCATTCCTCGCTCGATCAGCCCCAGTGCCTGGTGATATCGCCCAAGGCTTGGCTCTGCGTCCGCTTGCCCCAGGATCAAGCCTTCGGTCAACAGGGCGTTCGCCAAATTAACGCGCAATGACGCGTGACCGGTCGCGGCCTGGAGTTGTTGCAGATCAACTTCCCTTTTCGCATCCCTGAGTGCGCCATCGAGGTCACCCGTTTGCCAGCGAGCAAGCACTAACGTTCCCATGACACTGCCTTCCACCCGGCGGGCGGATGGAACGGGCTGCACGATTTCCAAGGCCCGGTTGGCAGCGCGTACGGCTTTGTCAAAATGCCGGGTGTCGGCATACGCCTTGGCGACGTTTTGTTCGAAATACCCCATGCTGTAAACCTCGTGCGGGGTAAAGGGGCCACCAAGATGCGTAAAACGTTCGACCAAATCGCTGGTGTTGTTCGCCCACAAAAGCATTTCCTCGTAGCGCTCCTGAAAGCTGGCTAGTTCCATCCGATCGTGCGCGATCGTGGTTGCGATGAAAAGCCCTCGCTGGTTCACCGGATCTCGCGCGAGAACGGCGTCTACAAATTGCTGTGCTTTGTCCAGGCTGACTTTTGCTGCCGCAAACTGCCCCAAATTGGGTGAAGTCGGATCACCTTGAACGTGCGCGACTCGTACATAGGCGTAGGCAGTTTCCAGTGCGAGGTCCTTGTCGCCGCGAACGTCACCACCGAGCGAAGTCAGGTATTGCAGCGAATCGGAAACGATCTGCATTCGGATATTCGTCGACCCGGGCAGACCTCGAATGTCATTGTCGAGTGCTATGAACTTGTTGGCCAGTTGGCGGACCTGGGCGAACCGTTGTTCGGCGGCCTTCCGCTCGCGATTGGCGATATAGAGCCCGGCGGAAAGGCTGCCGATCACAAGCACAACAGCGGCGGTCGTAGCCGTCAGGAGCGTCCGGTTGCGGCGCACGAACTTGGCGGCGTGATACGCGAGGGTATCCGGGCGGGCGCTAATCGGCTGCTGCCCGAGAAATCGCCGCAGATCCTCGGCAAGAGCCCCTACCGACGCGTAGCGTTCCTGCGGGTTTTTCTTGAGCGCCTTGCCCAGGATCGTGTCCAGATCGCCCCGGAAAGTGCGCCGCAGTTTTTCTGGCGACGCGCGCCGCTTCCTCGCTGACTCTTCGTCCCGCGCGTCTACCGCCTCCGAAGGCCGCGCCGATTCCTTCCCGGTGATCGCCAGCAGGAGATCAGCCGGTGAGTGTGGAGCTGGCCCCGTCGGATGCTGTCCCGTCAGCAGCAAATAAAGCAGCACTCCCAGCGAATAAACGTCAGTCGCCGTTGTAATTTTGCCGCCACTCACCTGTTCTGGGGCTGCGAACAGAGGAGTCATGGCACCGCCTGCTTCGAGCGTGAGTTGCGTTGCTGCGCTGGGATTGGTTTCATCCGCGAGCAGCTTGGCGATTCCAAAGTCAAGAAGCTTGACGTTACCCCGGTCCGTCACGAGGACATTGGACGGCTTGATGTCGCGATGGACCACCAGATTCGCGTGAGCTTGCGCAACGGCATCGAGGACATGCAGGAAAAGATCGATTCGCGCTTCCACCCCGAGCGTGTGCTGATCGCAAAAGTCGTCGATCTGCTTTCCCTTGACGTATTCAAGGACCAGGTATGGCTCGCCGTGGGTCGTCACCCCGGCGTCGACCAGTTCCGCGATGTTCGGGTGCGCCAATTGACCAAGAATTCTGCCTTCGCGCTTGAACCTCTGGGCTGACCCTTGGGAAGCAACCGCAAGACGCAGAAACTTCACAGCAACTTGGCGCTCGAACCGGCCATCGATGCGCTCGGCCAGCCAGACACTGCTCATTCCGCCTTCGCCAATATGCGAGATGAGCCTGTATGGGCCGAGCGCCTCCCCTGATAAACAATCCTTCGCGGGCCGCGGCGGCTCTTGCTCGAGGAAATGTTCCTGCGCGAGCGTGCGATGCTCCTCGAGGAGTTTTTCAAGCAGGCCGGCCAAATCCGATCTTTGCTCGCGGAAATCCGTCAGCCAGGTTGTGCGCTCTTCATCTGACAAGGAGAGCGCATGATCCAGAAAGGGGCTTACCTCTCGCCATTCGCCAGGCGTAAGCGTCGGCACAGTTGGTCAACTCTCCAGGGCTCTTCTCAGAGTGCTATGCAAGTAGATGCGTGCTTTCTCCCATTGGCGCTGGATGGTTCGTTCGGAGACATCTCTGGTGGCAGCGATTTCGGCAAATGAAAAACCGCAGAAGAACTTCAGATCAACGATTTCGGCCAATGCCGGCTCAGCCTTGGCCAGTTCGTCGAGCGCCTGACTGATCTCGTCAAGCTTGCTTTCATCCAGGCCGTTTTCGATCCCGGTTTCGAGCGAGGTAATTTCGAATTGGCCGCCGCGCTTCTGAGCCTGGCGGCTCCTGGCGTGATCAATAATCAGGCCGCGCATGACCCGAGCGGCATACCCCATGAACCTGTTGCGATCCGGGAAGGAGGTGCCCTCTCTTCCGGCCATTTCGATATATGCCTTGTGCAGGAGCGTTGTGGCGCTCAGCGTCATGGGCGCGCCGTGTCGCGCTAGTTCATGCAGCGCGATTCGCCGCAATTCAGCGTAAAGAGCGCTAAACAGCGCGTCTGCAGCCGGCCTGCTCCCGCCTTCGGCTGCTTGCATTAACGCCACGAGGCTGGAGCCATTCCCCAAGACAGTCCTCGCAATTGGGAATTTCCCGGACAAGGGATCGAGATAGAATTGTCGCGCATTCTACCTCAAAACTCCTGAGAACACCCGTTCCCAGGCGAGACCTCTATGGGGATTCAAGAGCGCCTACCGATGACACCACCGCCGTCACCAGCCTGTAATCTCCCAGACCCCCGCTTGCGTTCGGGCGTTAGGCTTTCAACCCACTACCCCAACTTCGCTCACGCCACATGAGGCTTGGCTAGAAAAGGGACAACTCGCTAAAAGCGGTGACTTATCAGGCCTTACGACCAGAGCCGAATTTCATTGAAGGTGAAGAGTACCAGAGGTGATCAGCTTCCGGCCCTCCAGATAGAAACGCACGGACAGGTCGCGCTCTAGAATGGGGTCCGCTACCTAGAAGAATTCGTCTTGCAGCGGACTGGCGAGCGCCTCGTCGCGGGTCAGGGGAATTTCAACCTGTTTGAAGTCTAGGTGCCGCGATTTCTCTCCCTCCTCGATGTGCGTGTTGAATGCTGGGTCGGAAGGTCTAACAGTTGGCTCAATCCAATGGCGCTCGGTCAGGGCATCGACTGTGAGCGAAGCGTTGAACTCAATCACGATCCGGAGGCGGCAGCGGGCGGGTCGTTCACCCCGCAGAACTAAAAGTTACGCAAACCTGCTCGTCGTGAACGATCGCAGCGGCACCTGACCCGAATGTTGCACGCACGGTAACAATAGACGTCTGCGACCTCGTAGTGGTCGACGGCGAAGCGACACATGAACTGAGTAAACCAATTGCGCAAATCAAAATACACGCGTCGATCACATAGGCGCGTCGGTTTGAAACTCCGAGAAACAAGAAGCTGAGTGCGAGAAATGAAAAGGAAAAGAAAACGAGCGTCGATCCTGACTGCTCGGCGATGTCCGCAGAATTCCGTATCGTAAGCGTAGCCGTAGCGCCGCCTTTGGCGAAACTGGGAGAAAATTCGCACGTGTAACCCGGTGGAATACCGGCCGCACAGTTAAGCTGGGCAGTCCCTGCAAACCCGGCCGACGAGATAATCGAAATCCCCAAGGTGCCCTTGCCGGATGGCCCGATGTTCAGGGAATTTGATCCGACAACCAGGTCGAATCCTGGCCCAGCGGAGGGCCAAACGTCGGTGAGCGTCGGAGAGACCGACGGCGCGAGCGTATTCACGGCAGCGAAGCTGGCTGTCAAATCGTGGTTGCCGCTCGATAGCAGACCGATAAGCAGCGACGCGATTCCATTCGGACCTACCGTTGCGGTCCCGAGAATCGCTCCGCTGTCCATGAACGTGACTTGTGCCCCGGTGATGGCGTCTGGTGCGGCAACGAATGCCGACAGTAGCGTTCCGGAGGGCGAAGCTGTTTCGGAGACGGTAAGGGCAACGAAGACGGGAAGCAAATTCGCCGGCGCATTCGACACCGTGACAGTCTGCGGGGCAGACGTGCTAGCAGCAAACGGTCCGTTCGCATTAAAAGCCGCGGTGAACGTGTGCGTTCCGGCGCTCAAGGAAGCGGTGCTGTACGTTGCGGTGCCGTTGGATTGCAGCCCCGAAGTTCCGAGGTACGTGGAGCCATCAAAAAACGACGCGCCGCCAAAGGGTACGCCCGAGGTGGAGGAAACCTGTGCGGTGAGCGTGATTACGGCCCCAGCGGTAGGAGAGCCGGGAGAAGCGGAGATTGTGGTGGTGGTGGAATCCGCATTCACTTTGACACTGACGGCAGCCGAAGTACTCGCCGAGAAGACGGCTGCGGTGTACGACTGATCCGTGTTTGTGAAGCCGGGCTGAGTATAGCCGTCGTACGTCGCGGTCAACGAATGGGTTCCTGCTGCCAGGAGAGAATCGTCGTAGTAGGCGACGCCGCTGGAGTTCACGATTGCAGCGCCGATTACATTGGCACCGTCGTAAAAGGTGATCTCGCCCGCAGGCACGGCGGGGTTACTGCTGACCGTGGCCATGAGCCGGACGGTCTGACTTGCCAGTATGGAGCTGGGTGCGGCGGTTAGCGCGGTGGTAGTGGAATAGGTGGGCGGATTAACGAGATGCTCCTCGGAGAAGCTACTGGGCGCGTAGGTTTTGTCGCCGCTGTACTCCGCGAGAATGGCGTGCAATGTAGGAATCAACTGGTTGGCGTAAACATAATGGGCCGAGCCGTTGGCTAGCGAGACAGTGGTGAGTAAGACGCCGTCAACACTAAAGCTGACCGAACCGGTGGGAACGGGGGCGCTTGAGCCTGAGAGCGCGAGCGAAAGCGTAATCGCCTGATTGAAAACGGAGGGCTCCGGTGAGACCGAAAATATTCCCGAGACTGGCGCGCCACCGCCCGCGGGGCCGTTTTCTTGATTCAAGAGAACGGTGACGGTTGTGCCGCCGGGATTCGCGACGACAATGTCCGGAAGGCCGTCTCCATTCACGTCGGCGACGTTGATAGCCGAGACTTGTCCGCCGGCGACGTAGTCCACTTCGGCGGCAAAAGTGCGACTGCCCTGATTGAGCAGAACCGCGACGCCGCTGCCATCGGTCATCACGAGGTCGGGTTTTTTGTCGCCGTTCAGGTCCGCGACTACCACCTGCGAATAACGATGCGACACGGGGATAAAAACCGGAGACTGGAAGGTTCCATCGCCATTTCCGTAGAAGATCGCTAGCGGGCCGAAATTCGCGGCGGCGTTCGGGTCTGGAGCGAGGACGATGTCGGCATTGCCGTCGCCATCTACGTCGGCAACGGCTGCCACAACGTCGCTGGCGATTTGCGATTCTTCGAAGGAAGTGCCGAAGGTGAATGTGCCGTCACCTTTGCCGAGCCAAATTTCCATGTGGTCGTAATAGTTCAAAACGAGGTCGGGAATTCCGTCATTGTTCACGTCTCCGGCGTTGTACAGGCCGGAATCCAAGGGGAGCCGGAGAGGTGTCGAAACCGAAGTAAATGAATCACCGGTTTGACCCAGGGATACGATGATCGCGTCGCCATCAATGTAGGCCATATCCGCGCGGCCATCTTTATTGAAGTCCGCGACGACGGGCGCGCCGTTCGAGACGGGCACTGGCGTGGAGAAATTGCCGTTGCCTTCTCCGAAAGTGACCAGGATTGAAGAGTTGGGTGGAAGAATGGAGGCAGGGCCGGTAGCCAGGTCCATCTTTTTATCGCCGTTGAAGTCTGCTGCGACGAGGGAGGCATTCGGAGTTTGCGAGCCGTAAGTTGAGTTTTGATCCGATTTGAGAATGAAAGTACCGGTGCCGCTGCCGAGGAGCACTCGCGGAAACGTGGCGGCGACGCTGACAGCGATATCAGAGAAGCCGTCCGAATTAAAATCGGCGACGGCCGTGGCGCCTACCGTATCGCCTATTTCGAAGTAATCCGCGCTGGCGAATGCGCCGCTGCCGTTTCCGATAAGGATTGCGATGCCCCCTTCCACGGGCATCGCGAGATCGAGCTTACCGTCCGCGTTGAAATCGGCGGCGACGGGCTTGGCGAGGCTGATATAAACGGTGGATGGTCCGCCGGAGACTGACTTCTGGGCTGACCCGAAGGTGAGGCCTCCCTGCCCTAACCGAATTCCGACGCCGGTGGCGTTGGTAAACGTCAGATCGGCAATACCGTCGCCGTTGAAATCGCCCACCAATACGAGCGGATCGGTAGTGGTTACAGAGCTGATTGTGGTGAGTGCTCCGAAGGTGCCGTCCGCATTGCCTTTGAACATTCCGAACGACGAGGGGTACCACTGGGAGATCATGTCCGGATGTCCGTCGCCATCGAGATCCGCAAGAAGCAGTGTGCCGGTGCCGGGCTGGCCTTTGTAGATGACAGCGTTTTTGAATGTGCCGTCGCCGTTACCGAGCAGCACGAAGAAACCAGCACCTAAGTTATCGGTGGCGACGATGTCGAGATGGCCATCGCCGTTGAGGTCCAGAAGGTAGGCGACGCCTTCGGCGTAGTTCTGGATCTGGCTGGAGAGGATAAAGCTTCCGGTGTTGTTGCCCAGGAGGATGTACAAAGCGCCATTCAAGATGTCGCAGAGAACGAGGTCGGCTTTGCCGTCACCGTTAATGTCACCGACCGCAGCGGGGCCGCGAAATTCTGGATAATCGCCACAGCAGGCAGGCTGGAAAGTTGACAAAACGGGTGCCTGAAAAGTGCCGTCGCCATTGCCGACGAGGACGGCAACGACCGCCTGCGTGGCTACGTTTCCTTGCAAAACAACGTCGAGCTTTCCATCGCCGGTTACGTCCGCCACGGTTACGGCGCAACAAACGCCTGCGGGAAGAGTGATGTCCTGGCCATGAGTGAACGTTCCGTCTCCGTTTCCGAGCAGGATGTGGAGGGAATAGGTGGTGGAGCCATCAATGTAGACAAGATCGGGCTTGCCGTCGTGATTTACGTCGGCGGTGGCGATACCGGGAACATCGGTGGCTGTGGGAATAATCGGCGGATTCTTAAAGGTTCCACCGGATGACGATGCGGAAGCGGGCGTGCAGAAGAACGAAAGAGCAAGGAGCAGAGCAGACGATTGCCAACGGAGGGTTTGCATTTTAGGGCCGGATCCCTATTCAGTTGCATATAAGAAACGGCGAACTATAACATGAGTAAGACTGCGAGGAAGAGTTATTTAATTCGCCATTTGACCGTTCAAGATATCGAGAAAAATTGTTGACGAAAGGGTTCCTTATACAGATACTGACGGGCCCATCGGGTTGCGGACAGGAACCATTTAATGGCCCAGCGTAATAGTATCCTCGGCACGGCGAACCGGCTGCTGTACTCTCTGCTTTATTTGCTTTTTCTTCTCTTTGGGTTTTCAAGCTGCGGTGGGGGTGGCGGCGTTGGTGGGCAACAGCCGCCCCCACCCTCACCGGATTTCTCGCTGTCAGCGTCGCCGCCGTCCATCTCCATTGTTGCGGGCTCCTCCAACACAACATCGTTGAGCGCAACGGCTATAAACGGGTTCACATCGCAGATTTCGGTGCAATTGTCGGGGTTGCCAGTCGGGGTTACGGCGTCGCCCGCGACGATCACGCTCACGCCAGGCATTCCACAGACACTAACCCTTTCGGCTGCGTCCAACGCACAACCCACAGCGATGCCCGCCAATGCGGTGCTCACTGGGACGTCTGGATCGCTCATGCATACAGCGGATCTCAGTGTTGCGGTGAAGTCCAACGGGGGAGGTGGCGGAGGCGGCAATCTTTCAAGCCGAACCAAGTACGTCCGCGATGATGCAGTTACTGAATACTATCAATGGGTGAACACGCATTGGGCGGTGTACAACACATCTACGTCCCGCTTTTTTGTCACCGATCCGTATTCCAATCAGATTTTTATATTTGATTCCGCTACCGAGTCGAAGATCGGATCGATTGCGGTTCCCGGCGCTTTTGAAATTGATCAGACCGCGGACCAGAGCACGATTTGGGTCGGCACGTTGATTGGCGATGTGTACTCGATCGATCCCGTGAAAATGGCTGTGAAACAGCGATACTTGGCGTCCGAGATCGGGCCGTATGGGTTTCCCGCATGGAGCGCTCTGGTGCTTTCGGATGGTCGCTTGGCGCTTCTCGGCGCACAAGGTGGCATTCCCAGCGTTGACGGCTCAACGGCGATCGCGATCTGGAATCCGTCGACCAACTCCATCGTCATTTACGGCAATACGTTCGATAGCTCGATCCCGTCGATGCCTTACTGCAGTACGATGGAGAACATTGGCGGTTTCGCGCTGAGCGCCGACCGCACCACGGTTCTGATTGGCAGCATTGACAGCGACGGCACGGTTTGCGAGATCAACGCGACGACAGGAAATCTGCAGTCTGCGGAGATTGGTGGTAGTTCAAAAATCGTGGTCTCGCCCGACGGCAACTATTTGCTGTTTGCCGACTACCCCTCCAGTGTGAGTCTCTACAACGCTAAGACCCTCACTCGGGTATCGCAGGTTCCAGTGAGCGGCGACACCAGTTCGGCTGCAAGCATGGTGTTCAGCCCTGACTCCAAAACGATCTACATATCCAGTCCTTCGTTCGTTTACGCCTACAGCGTTGCGACCGGCCAACAGACCGGATGGACACCGAATATCGTCGTTCAATACGCGCAGGGTGGCGGTGCCGCGGGCCCGGCAACCGGGCCCAATTTTGCGGCTTTCGATGGTACGGGACTTTTGGTTGGCCCGATGGAAGAAGGCCTCGGATTTATCGATACTGCCGCCATGCAAACCGGTGCTGTGGGCACAGGCTTCCTGAATGCTTATCTCGATCCGGCGACCGGGCCAACTTCCGGAGGCACAGCCGTCCAGGTGCCCGTATTTCCGACAGAAACCGCTCAGAGCAAAGTCTATTTCGGGAGCAACCTGGCGCGGTCCGTTTCGGTTACCGGCGCGATAGCGACCATAACGACGCCCGCTGGCGCGGCCGGCCCAGTGGATGTTCGCCTATTTGCGAACGACGGCGGAATGCAACTGGTCCCTGACGGTTTTAGCTACGGGCCTTCGATCCTTCAGGTCTCACCCAACATCGCCACCGCCGATGGCGGAGGGACTGGGATCGTCTACGGGTATGGTTTTGGAGACCCGAGTTCTTTCAGCGCTCCTTCTAGTCTATCCGTGACAGTGGGGGGCAAAGCCGCTCCGGTAGTCGGCTACAATCCGAATGTGTATGGCATCAGTTCCCCGCCATTCCTCTTGCAGGCCGTTTACTACACGATTCCTCCGGGGACGGCCGGGTCGAGCGTGGATGTTGCGGTGACGTCGAGTTCCGGCACTGTGAACGCGAGCGGCAGCCTTACCTACGGACCCGCAGCGCTACAATTCCCGCTGGCCGGGGCATCGCTCGCGCAAGGAGTCTACGATCCCACTCGGGATCTGTACTACTTCACGGACGCGACGAAAGTTCAGGTGTTCTCGCGAACGCAAGCCAAGTGGCTGGCACCGCTGGTGGACCTTTCGACGAAAGGCGCCCAACGACTGTGGGGCCTGGCGCTATCACAGGACGGAACCAAGCTGGTGGTGGCCGACATCCAGGCGGCGTTGATCTATCTGATTGATCCCGCAAATCCTGCGAGCGTGCAGTCGTTCGCGTTTACGTCGCCGTACTTCCCCTCCGGAATTCTCGCCGATCCGGCTGGCATCGCGGTGACCAATTCGGGCGTCGCTTACATCACGGTTTACGTTCAAGGCGGCGACGGATTTGATGCGTACTTCAAGTTGGACACAAATACCTCGACGCTAACGAACCTGCAGCTTACCGGGCCGGGTCTTACGACCGACCTGTACCTTCGCGCCGAGATCAGTACGGATAACAGTCGTGTGTATTTCAATGACGATGGAGCCGTTTTGGCCATCGATACCTCGACCGGAGTTGTGTTCCAGCAGTTCAGCCAAGTCGGGTGCTGCTACGGCAACTACGATCTGGCGCTGTCGCAAAACCAAACGCAACTGGCAGCGACGGGATACCTGTACGATGCGGATTTGAATGCCGAATCGTTTGAAACACTGAACGATAGAGACGCGAATAGCGGCATTTCTTACGTGTACGGTTCGAAGTTGTCGCCGGACGGCAGCCTGTTGTTCCAGCCAAGTTTGAATGGCGTCGATATCTACGATGGCCACGTGGGAACTCTGCTGAATCGGGCTGCGGTGAGTTTTACGCTGTCTTCGAACTACGATGCGCTGGTGGAAGACGGCAAAGACAACGTACTGGTGGCGATTACAGGACAAGCCGGAGACGGCGTGGCTATTTTGGATTTCAGCTCCATCAGTGAGCCGCTGCCGTCGCCATACCCTTCAGACGCAGTTGCTCGGACGCAACGAGCCACTTCGCCACGCCGATCGATGGACGGGCAACTGGGCGCTGATAAATCGCACAATGATTCGCTGCGCCGGCACGCGGTACCGTTCATCACCCGCCCGCTGCCCCCGCGCTTTGACAATCGCACTACTGGGAACGCGCTGAGATGACCGACTGTGACGCCACGCCCCTTTCGCAGTTGTTGACGCGTGCTGCATGTTCCCACGAGGAACGCGGAGAATCCTATCGCGGCAGAGGTCGCGGGTTCGAGTCCCGTCGTCCCCGCCATTCCTTCAGGGAATGGCTCTCCACGATTTTCGACCGAGTCGCGCATTTCCGTACAAATTTTCAAACTCGGTTCACAACAACTGTTGGATTCGCATCTTGGGTGAGGAAATCCGTGTTCAGCTTGCGAACCAGCATGGGCTTCTGATCGAGTGCGCTCCTATCCCCTGGAGCAGGGATCTGTATCCGACGCCTCATCAACGCTGCCAAGTCACCGATCCATGTAACACCATCCAGTGTGTTGATTCGTCAATGCACCCGCAGGAGAACCATCTGTTGTTTGGCTGCACGCGGCCGAAACCTAGCCACGGCAACGTTCCTGCTGGTCTAGCCCTGGCGAGCGGCTTTGGCCTTTGTTTTCAACGCCAAGGGGTTCAAGCTGAGTGTTGCGTCGACCCATTGATACCACTGCGCTTACCGGACATGTCCGATAAGGTCCCGGACGCCCGCTTCTGTTCGGTCGGTAGGCTTTCAAACCACTACTCCAACTTCGCGCACACCACATGAGGCCTGGCTAGAAAAGGGACAACTCGCTAAGAGCACTTGATTACGCGTTAACTCCACTGGCTCATATAATAAGGTCGCATATCCCGCCACACGAGCCCTGGATATGGCCGGTTCGAGTGTCGATCTCCATAGTGGCGAGGTCTTCGGTGTGCGCGTCGCCTACAACGGCAGCATGCCCGGGCAATTCTTCTGTTGGTGGTTTCCGGAATCTCCGTATAGTCTTGGTCTCATAGTGCGCAGGAGCTTTCGCTCAAATGACGAATGACAAACTTGTAGGCACGTGGAAACTGGTATCTGCCTCAAGTACAACATCCACCGGGGAGCGCAGCGAAGCCCCCTATGGCCCCGGCCCTGCAGGTTTCCTCACCTATGGCGCGGACGGCAGAATGACGTCCCTGATCAGCTACGGCGGTCGAAAGCCGCTCTCTTTCGGCGGCGGGACTGGTTCGCCGCAGGAGGAACAAGCGGAGGCGTTCAACACATTTCTTGCTTATGCCGGGCGATACACACTGAGCGATGACAAGGTGACTCACCACGTGGAAATTTCCTCGATTCAGAACTACGCAAATAAGGACATGGTGCGCAGCATCCAATTCGACGGCGATCGCATCAGGCTGACCACACCGCCAATGGCGGTGAACGGAAAAATCCAGACCATCGAATTGATCTGGCAGCGTCTGCCGGCCGGCTCCTGATTCGGCCTCTTTATGAAAATATCGATTCGAGCCTACAGAGTTACTGCAAGACTCTTGAGGCCGCGGAAACCGAATGTCGGAGCCCACTCCGGCGGCGGACCGGCGAACTTCATCTCCGGAAAACGCTGCACCAGATTCAATAGCGCAATCTGTCCCTCTAATCGCGCCAGTTGATTTCCAATGCAAAAATGCGGACCGGCACTGAACGCCAGGTGCTGATTGTTCAGCCTTTTCAGGTCCAACCGATTGGGTTCTTTGAATTGTTTTGGATCGCGGTTCGCCGCGCCGAGCATGCACAGAATCGACCATCTCTTCGGTATCCGCTGCCCGCAGACCTCGATATCTTCCTTCAGCACCCGAGCTGTGAATTGCACCGGGCTCTCATAACGCAGAATCTCTTCCACCGCTGAGCGGATCATCTCCGGCTTCTCGCGCAACTCCGCGGTCTCCTGCGGGTGCTTCAGCAGCGTATACATCCCGTTGCCGATCAGATTTCGCGTCGTTTCGTGTCCTGCGAAAAGCAGCGCGATGCACTGCGCATAGAGCTCTTCTTCGGTCAGCACCTCGCCGTCTTCCTCGATGTCTATGAGCAGACTGATCAGGTCGCTTCCTTTATTGCGGCGGCGTTCCGCAACGGCCGTGCGGAAGAAATCGGTCATCGCGATCAGCGCATCTTGCGCCGCGCGCGCCTGCTCCACGGTGCGTTCCGGATTGCCGCGAAACACTGCGATGGCCCGCGACCAATTGACGAACGTATCGTGCAGCTCCGGCGGCACGCCCAGCATTTCCGAAATGATCCGCACCGGCATGGGGTTCGCGAACTCCTGCATGAGTTCGACCGTCGCGCCGCGTTCTAACGGCTTCAGCATGCCTTCTACGATGGCTTCCACTTGCGGACGCAAGCCTTCCACCGCCGCAGGCGCAAATCCTTTATTGAGCAGTTTGCGCAGGCGGGTGTGCTCGGGCGCGTCCATAAAAATCAGCCACAAGTTCAGCATCCGCGCCAGTTCGCGGAACTCGGACTGGCTGTCGGGCGGCAGAAGCGCCAGCATTTGTTGCGCGCGTTTTGCGGAAAGTCTGGGATCTTTCGCAATCGAGGAACATTCGGCGTGACTGAAAATCGCCCACGCTCCCCATTGTCCGTCAACATCGAGCAAATGCAGTGGACCCCCTTCGTGCATCCGGGCGTACATGGGATAGGGGTCCTGCAGAGTTTCGCCGCCGAACGTGATTTTTTGAACGCTGACCTTGGACAACCCCTACCTCCGAGCGCTGGCAAAATATCCGTCACGCATGCTGTAACGCATTGATCTGAATTTTAACATGCTTGTGCGGGCGACTTGGCGGGGCAACTTTTCTCGGGTTCTCCCTCGTGCAGTAATTACGATACGCGCAGCTAGCCTGGGGGATTAGGCCCTGCCAGGTATCCACCATCCAGAATCAATGGCTGGCCGGTCATAAAAGATGCACGCTCCGAACACATCCACAAGACCGCCTCGGCGATCTCCGTCGGCTTTCCCAAACGGCCCAGGGGATGCAATCCGATCGCGTATTTCTTAACTTCCGGCGCGCCAAAAGCTCGTTCACCCATCGCCGTTTCGATTACCGCGGGACACACCGCATTGACTCGAATCCGATTGCGCGCATTTTCGAGTGCGGCGACCTTCGTCAAGCCGATGACTCCGTGCTTGCTCGCACTATATGTCGCTGCGCCAGCCAAACCCGACAACCCCAGCACTGACGCCATATTGACGATTGCTCCGCCGCCGCCCTGCTTGAGCATTTGCCGAATTTCGTACTTCAAACATAGCCACACACCCTTAAGGTTGATGCTGATGACGCGATCCCAGTCATCTTCGGATTGGCTGATGATCGGCGCCGTCTTACCCTCAATCCCCGCATTGTTAAATGCCACATCCAGTCTGCCAAATTTCTCCACAGTCTTCTTCACCAGGTTCTCAACGTCCGCAGCCTTCGACACATCGGTTTTCACAAACAAGGCCTCGCCACCCGCAGCGCGCACCAGCTCGACAGTCTGGTTCCCTTCGACTTCCCGGCGCCCCGCAACCACCACCTTCGCCCCGGCCTTTGCGAAAAGTATCGCGGTATCACGGCCGATTCCAGACGTCCCCCCGGTCACCAGCGCAGTTTTGCCTTCCAGCTCCCTAGTCATAATTTCCTTTCACGGCTTAAGTCCGCCTGGGCGCAGGCGAGAGTCTAGGCTTTCGGTGAAGTTCGCGTCAAGCGCCTGCGTACTTCAGGATCGATTCAAACAATCGGCCTACGGCTAAGCGAAAAATACCTGCATGGGCTGGCGAT
This sequence comes from Acidobacteriota bacterium, assembly GCA_013289715.1. Lineage (GTDB taxonomy): Bacteria > Acidobacteriota > Terriglobia > Acidiferrales > UBA7541 > Palsa-295. Next base: position 70,086 of record JABCZJ010000010.1, read on the forward strand.
CCTGCAGGGCCTCCCTTCGCCAGACCCCGAACATCGACGGGCGCCGCTCCCTGCCAGCGCGGGGTTTGGCGGGTGCCGCTGGATAAAAACCTCCTCGAGCCGGTACCTGACTTCCCATAGCGCTAGACACTATGGTACTCGGAACGAATTTGCCACTAAGAGCTATAGTTTTCACGCGTTCTGACTGTGCTCGCCGGAGTCCGTGCCGATGTATTACCGTAACCCTATTATTTGCAGCACTGTACGGATTACGCCGAGAGCTCCCGCTTGCGCGATATTGGTCCGCGGATTGCGTCACAAGCCTTCGTATGATTTTCGATATCGCCTGCCCTCAGCATGACGGGGGCGAATCAGCCCTCGGTTCGAAAACCTTGTGGAGGCTCGGAGCACGGTGAAACCAACGGTCCTGATGGTCACTACGGTTCGTTGGTTCCCCACTGCTCGGCTCGCAGTCGCGCTTGCGAACGCAGGATTTACCGTAGACGCAGTCTGCCCGTCACGCCACCCCCTCGCCAAGACCCAGGCAGTTCGCCAGATCTACCAGTACCGCGGCCTCAGCCCGTCAGCGTCGCTTCGTCGGGCGATCACCTCCGTTGAGCCGGATTTGATCGTTCCCGGTGACGACCTCGCAACTCAACACCTGCACCTGCTTCACGAGCAGGAGGAAGGCTCCGCTAAAGCAGGTGCTGATGTTCGCGCGCTGATTGAGCGTTCGCTTGGTGCGCAAAAGGATTTCCGGACGCTTTATGCCCGCACCAGATTTATGAAGCTGGCTGAGGAGCAGGGCATACGCGTTCCACAAACGGAAGTAATCAGCGACGCTAGCGACCTTCGAAATTGGGTCGCGCGCGCAGGTCTGCCGACCATCCTGAAAGCGGACGGTACTTCCGGCGGCACCGGCGTCAGAGTTGTCGGTAGCGCAGAAGAAGCTGAGCAAGCGCTGCGAGATCTGCAAGCCCCGCCGCTCCTTGCGCGGGCAGCGAAGCGAGCCTTGCTCGATCAAGATGCAACACTGGTTTGGCCGTCGCTGCTCCGTCGTCGCTCAATCGTAAATGCTCAGACATTTATTGCCGGACGCGAAGCAACAAGCACTGTCGCTTGTTGGAAGGGCGAAGTCCTGGCCGGTCTCCATTTTGAAGTGATCAATAAAGTGGGCTCGTCCGGGCACGCCACCGTCCTGCGCTTGACCGACAACCAGGAAATGGCGACCGCTGCCGAAAAAATGGCTCGCCGGCTAAATCTTTCCGGCATGCACGGGTTTGACTTCATGCTGGAAACGCAAACCGGCAAAACGTACCTGATCGAAATAAATCCTCGATCGACTCAGGTGGGACATCTCGCGCTGGGACTCGGCCGCGATATTCCAGCCGCACTCTTCGCGGCGGTATCCGGACAGGGGGTTCGCCCAGCCCCAAGCGTCACACAGGACGACACGATCGCGCTGTTTCCGCAGGAGTGGATCCGCGACCCAGCCAGCCCGTTTTTGCGGTCGGCCTATCACGATGTTCCTTGGGACAGGCCAGAATTGATTCGCGCCAGCGTAAGCGCGCGCCGAAAACAACGCGCCTGGTACTCGCAACAGAGCCGCCTTCAGGAGTTCTCGATGGCTCGTGCCCCTCGACTATGACTGCTCCATCGAAAAATCGTGATATATCGCTAGCCTCCGTTGAGCCGCTCGCGAGGCCCAACCCCAGCTCGCCCGCTAGCCACCCGCATCGTCTGCTCCACGCGCCGCTCCACGCGCATATGAAGAAGTCGCTTCGGGTCATGAAATTTGGTGGTACGTCGGTCGCGGACGCTTCTTGCATCACGAAAGTCGCTCACATCGTTCGGGACGCCGTGCACCAGAGCTCTGTCGCAGTAGTTGTTTCCGCAATGAGCGGTGTCACCAGCAAGCTCATCGAAGCGGCCGCCCAAGCGGAAGCAGGAAACCGCCGTGGGGTCGCCTCGATATTTGAAGAACTGCGCGAGCGGCATCTGTCGGTGGTAAGCGCGCTAGTCCATTCAACCCACAAGCGGCAGCGTCTTGACCGCAAGCTGCGCGCGCTCGTTCAAACAGCCGGCGTTCTCTGCGAAGACGTGCTGTCCCGGCGCGAGTTGACGCTGCGTGTGTGCGATTCGATCACAGCTCTGGGCGAGCGCCTCTCGGTTCTTCTCGTCGCAGCCGCGCTCGCAGAACATGAAGTGGCGAGCGAAGCGATCGATGCAACCGAACTCGTCGTAACGGACGCCAACCATGGTGCTGCGGAGCCCCTCATGGAGCTGACGCGTGAGCGTTGTGAAGCGCGCCTCCGTCCCCTATTGTTGCGCGGCATCGTTCCGGTAGTGACTGGCTTCATCGGTGCCACGGTGGACGGCGCCCTCACAACTCTTGGACGCAACAGCTCAGACTTTTCCGGGACGATTCTGGGTGCGGCTCTCGATGCAGACGAGGTTACTCTGTGGACGGATGTAGACGGCGTTCTGACCGCTGATCCTAAGATCGTGCCCGATGCTCGCTCGATACTCGAAATGTCATATCCGGAGGCGTGCGCTCTCGCAGAAAGCGGCGCCAAAGTTCTGCATCCGAAAACGCTGCGCCCCATCATGCAACGCGGCATTCCCCTCTTGATCCGCAACACTTTCGCTCCCGATCGCCCGGGCACGAAGATTACCGCCAGCGGCCCGCGCCACGGCACTCGCAGCTAGAAATCGCTCGGGCCAACTCGCAACACCACCGCGAGCCTGCTTAATACAATTTCGCAAGTAGCGCGCGCGCCGTTTTCCAAGCGTACAACCTGACGCCAAGAAAAGTCCCGAAGGTATTGGTGATTAAGTCCGTCGTGCCCGAATCTCGGGTCGGCAGGCGGGACTGCAAGACCTCTATCGTCAGACTGACAGCGAACCCCAAGACAACCGTGGTCCAGCGGGCATGTTTGATCGGTCGCACCGATGACCAGTAGGCACAGAAGAAGAAACCCAGAGGAATAAAGCCAACGATGTTCACAAGAATATCTTTCCAATAACTCGGACTCGGTCTGAATTCCTTCCAGAAAGGTTCCAGGAACAGCTGATGCAAAAGCGTGAAGCGTTTCGGAATATACAAATCGATTCCAGAACGGACATCGTTGTGAACGACGTTCCCGGTACGTTCATGGAACAGGTACACACCGATCGCGCGTTCGTTTCCCGAAAGCTCCGGTCGCCCCTGTGTTGTCCAGGATTGATAGTGCCGAAAGACTTCGGTCGGAGCGAGTTCCTGCTGATAAAGTGCGAGCCCCTTTAGCTGACCCGGCCAGCCACTCTTGCCGATCGGTGAGGTACCGAGCACCAATTGGCCCGCGCATTGCTTGCCAACTCGAATCCCGGGGAACGATCGCGCGAGGTTGCCGTCAACATACATCGCGCTCTGCTCCGCGCCTGACGTTATGGTAATAAACACCGGCTCGAGCCGCCGGAAAACACCGTCAGTACCGATGATCTGAGTTCGGTTCTGATCACCCACGATCTGGCGGCTCAATATGAGGAGCCCATGATACTGCTGCAACAAAAACTGCAGAGGATCTTGCGGCGTATAGAACGCCAGCAGGGTACTCGAAGCGCTCGCACTGTCAGGTTGCAACCAGATCTCAAGACTACAGGAAGCTTCACCCTGCGCATCTGCCACCACAAATTCGCCGGCACTCCAAATGGTTCCGTACCGCCCAAACCGGACGCCATTCTGGTTTCCGAGCCATGTCACCGTGTTCCGGGGACGCTCGAACGGCGCAAGCCCAGCCACCAAAATGCCCAGCAAAACCAACACACAGATGAGGCCCGGTATTCTTGCGCGAGTCATTTTCCTCGTTGCTTATGAAGTTGAGGATCGAAAACGAGCATCTGAATTGATAGATTACCAGCGATGCTGCAAAGGAACGACCACGAACGGATCCGCAGATGTCCGGCTAAACTATAAACCGTGGAACAAGCTAACATCGTGATCATCGGCGGCGGCGTCGTGGGCTGCGCGATTGCTCGCGCCCTCTCCGCCCGCTGGGGTGACGTCTTTGTTCTGGAAGCGCTGCCAAAAATCGGGATGGGCGCCAGTTCGCGCAATAGCGGCGTCATTCATTCCGGCCTCTACTATCCGCCGCGCTCCTTGAAAGCTCGCCATTGCCTCCGCGGCAATCAATTGACCTACGAATTTTGCGCCGCTCATGGAGTCCCGCATCGTCGCACCGGCAAGCTGGTAATCGCATCGTCGCCCGCGGAATCAGAAGAACTCGCTGCACTCATGAGAACCGGTGAAACCAATGGCGTCGAGAACATGCAAATCATCGATCGCGCCGCAATTCGAGCGCGTGAACCACACGTCGCAGGCTTCCAGGCCATCGAAATTCCGTCCACCGGAATCGTCGGCAGCGAAGAACTCGTCAAAGCTTACGCGCGCATCGCAACGGATCAAGGCGCCCACATCGTGGTTCAGGCGAAAGTCGAACGGCTAGAGCCGACGCGCGACGCTATACGCGTCTTCAGCACAGCCGGCGAGATCGAAACGCGCTGTCTGGTGAATAGCGCTGGACTGTATGCAGACGAAGTCGCCCAGCTGCTCGGCTCAGCGATGGCCGACCACCGGATCTATCCCGTGCGCGGCGAATATTGCGAGCTGCAGCGATCCAGGCAGGATTGGATTCGCGGCCTGGTGTACCCGTTGCCGCATCCCGAAGGTGTGAGCCTCGGCGTGCACTTGACAAAAACAGTTTGGGGCAACGTTCTGGTTGGCCCTACGGCGCGTTACCTCGACGACAAAAACAATTACGAACGTGAGCGCGAACCCATCGCAGAATTTGCTCGAAGCGCGAAGTTGCTTTTGCCGGAACTCGAACCGTCTGATCTCCTGCCGGCCTATTCCGGTATCCGCGCCAAGCTAACTCCTCCGGGCAAGCGTGGAGAAAAACGTGTCGCGGATTTTATCATCGCGCGAGATCCGCAATTTCCGTGCGTCGTGCAGTTGATAGGTATCGAATCTCCGGGTCTGACTTCAGCGCCGTCCATCGCCGACGACGTCCGCGACCTTGCGGCCGAAATTCTCGACTGAACTGTTCTCCGCCGCAAGAAACCTCACGCTGCAGCGCGCAGGTAGAGGAAAGTGGCGCACTTCGCGCGCACCTCCGCGACCCGACAGAACGTCGCGTGCGGATGCTACACAATTTAGTTCGAGGGAATTGTGACGGAGACTTCGTTTGAATCCGCACTCTGAATGTTGCTGGAGTTCACCGCAGTCACATAGTAATAGTAGACTTGGCCGTCGGAAACCGTGCCATCGGAATAACCCGGATTCGCCTCGGGCGAGGAATTCAGTTGTGCATACGGCCCGCTGGGTTTCGAACTGCGATACACAAAATATCCAGTCACCGCCGAGCTACTGGGCTCCCACCTGAGCGCCACCGTATGCTGACCGGTACCGGTAGCGGGAGCGCTGACTCCAGTCCCGGACAGAGTGACCCTCAGCGGCGAGTTCGCCGCGTTACTTGTGATCGTCAGAGTTCCGCTTAGACTGCCTTTCGCCTTCGGGTCGAAATTGACCGTATAGGTTTCAGCCTGCGCGGGATCCAGGGTCACGCCCGCAGCTGACGATCCCAGAACGAATCCGCTTCCGCTGATGGCGACGCTTGAGATACTGGCGTTCATATTCCCCGTGCTCTTCACCGTCAGCTGATTTGTACCAGAGGAGCCAACCGTCACATTTCCAAAACTCAGGGCCGTAGCGCTCGGCGTCAGCTGAACCGTAGCAGCCGCGGCGGTCGCGCTTAAATCAATGACCGTCGGCGAGCCCACTGCATTGCTCGTAACCGTAATCTTGCCTGCAACGCTGCCTGCGGACACCGCTTTGTATGCCGCTGTGACCGTCGCACTGGTGCCCGGCGCCAAATGAGCGGGGAGCGTAATCCCCGAAATCGCGACGCCTGCAACGGATGGCGTGACGCTGGAAATTGTCACCTGCGAGGTGCCTATGTTTTGCAGGCGAATCGTCTGCGTCGTGTCGCTGCCGACCACCACGTTTCCGAAGCTGAAGGACGAGGGCGTGGCAGAGAGCGAAGACAACGTTGCCGTCGCATTAATTCCGATCACCACGCTGGGATCGGTGGCATTGCTGCTAATCGATACATTCCCCGTCAGCGTTCCTGCCGACGAGGGTTTGTAGCTAACCGTCAATTTCGTCGTTTGCCCGCTGGCCAAAGTCATCGGCGCCGTCATTCCCGAAACGCTGACTCCCGTTCCCGAAAATGCCACTTTCGAAATCGTCGCCGCTTCGCTGCCCGTATTCGCCAATTCAACTGTCTGAGTTGCCTCGCTCCCGACGGCTACGCTTCCGAAAGCGATGGAACTCGGAGTAGCGTTCAGCGCCGCAGCAGTCGCACCCGTACCGCTAAGGGCAACCATCGAAGGGGAACCGGCCGCGTTGCTGGTGATCGTAATCGTTCCATTGTCAGCGTCTCCAGCCGTTGGCTTGAATATCGCAGAAATGGATGCGCTCTGCCCCGCGCTCAGCGACAGGGGCAGGCGCGGACCGGAAGCGGTGAAGCCTGGGCCTGCTACCGAAATCCCCGAAACCGTCAACATATCATTTCCGGTATTGGTTAGCGTCACCGTCTTCGTCGCGCTCTGGCCAACCGCCAGGTTGCCAAAACTGACGGCGCTCGGCGATATCTCAATCGAAACACCTGTGACGCTCGAGGGCGTTCCTTTACTGGTAACACCGACGCAGCCGGACGTCCCAAGGATCACGAGCAGAGCTACAGCTCCGGAAATCCAGCGCAGGATGGATTCCAGAGCAAATCGCCGGGAACGAATTGCATCGTTCACGCGAACTCGCTCGAGGATGGGCGCACAAGTCATCACCACGCGCATTGTCCGACGGGGCAGATTGCCAGAACTACTGGCCGAGGGTACACACTTGGGACAGGGGCATTACCCTGTACGGCGGGACAGTCTTGCGTTGTAAGTCCGGGGCGACCAGCCGTTTGGGGACTGGTCGTCCCGAACTGCCTTAGAACCGGGGCCTTAGTGCGCTTTCCGAATTCTCGCCCGCCAGACTCCGCTTACGGAATTACGGCAGTCGCCTGATTCGAATCCACGCTTTCGACGTCGCTCGAATCAACCGCAGTCACCACATAGTAGTAGGTCGTTGCGTCCGCGACCGTGGAATCCGTATAGCCCACCGTCGTAACCGGCGAGGGGTTCAGCTTCGTCGAGTACGGCCCGTTCGACGTTGTGCCACGATATACGTTGTAGCCGCTCACCGTGGAGGTGCTTGCCGTCCAGGACAATGCCACCGAGTGTGGAGTGACCGACACGCCAGTACCCGAAACCGTGATTGTTGATGGTGAGTTCGTCGCGTTGCTCGCGATGCTCACACTTCCGCTCACCAATCCCGCGGCCGCCGGAGCAAATTGAGCTGTCACCGTCACGGACTGGGTCGGCGTCAGTGTTTCGCCCGAGCTTACGCCGCTCGCGCTGAATCCCGTTCCCGAAACATTTACGCTTGAAATCGTAACGTTCGAGTTTCCGTTATTGGTCAGTGTAGTGCTCAACGAGCTGCTGCTTCCCACGTTGACGTTTCCAAAGCTGAGGGTCGACGTACTCAGTCCGAGAAGGCGTGTCGCGGCGACCCCTGTTCCGCTCAGAGTAATCGAAAGCGGGGAACCAGGTGCGTTGCTCATCAGGGTTATTGTTCCAGCGACGCTTCCTGCCGCGCTGGGTGCAAAAACGGCGTTGAACGTCGCGGCTTTACCAGACGCGATGGTCACCGGCGCCGTAATCCCCGTCACGCTGAATCCTGCTCCTGCAGCCGTAACCGAGGAGATCGTTACCGTCGCGCTGCCACTATTCGTCAGACTGACGCTTTGCGAATTGCTCGTCCCCGTCGTTACGTTGCCGAAGGCCGCAGTCGTAGGGGTAGCCGCCAGTTGCGGCTGAGTGCCGGCGCCGCTCCAGGCGATCGTCGTCGGAGAGCTCGGCGCGTTGCTCACAATCGAAATGCTTCCGCTTGCGCTCCCGGCCGTTGTCGGCGCGAACTGCGCGCTGAAGGTGGTGCTCAGCCCCGCGCCCAACGTCAGCGGCGTGCTCAATCCGCTGAGACTCATACCCGCGCCGGACGGCGTGGCTCCGGAAATCGTCACGCTGGCTGTGCCTGAGTTCGTTAATGTAATGGACTGTGTTCCGTTGCTGCCAACTGCAACCGATCCGAAGTTCACGGTTGATGGGTTGGCACCAAGCTGGCCCTGAATTCCCGTTCCGGATAGTGCGATCGCAGTTGGCGAACCCGGAGCATTGCTGACAATCGAAATGCCTCCCGTCGCAGCTCCCGCGGCGCTTGGTGTAAAGACGGCAGAAAACGAAGCGCTGCTGCCGGCATTGATCGTCATCGGCATGCCTGTGCCGCTCATGCTGAATCCAGTGCCCGAAGGCGAAGCGCTGCTAATCGTCAACGTAGCGGTCCCGGCGTTCGTCAGCGTCACCGACCGAGTTCCGGCGCTGCCGACTGACACGTTGCCAAAGGCCACGCTCGCAGGACTGATCGTAAGTTGGGGTTCGGTAGCGGTTCCCGACCCGGACAAGGCGATCGAAAGTGGCGAACCTGGCGCATTGCTGACAATCGAAATGCCGCCCGTCGCGCTTCCCGCCGCTGCCGGTGAGAATTTCGCCGTAAACGAAGTGCTCTGTCCCGCATTCAGCGTCAACGGCGCAGTCAGACCGGTCATGCTGAATCCGGTTCCCGATGCGCTGCCTGCCGAAATTCCTACGCTCGCGGTTCCAGAGTTCGTCAAAGTTACGCTGACCGATCCGCTAGCGCCCACCAGCAGGCTGCCAAAATTGATGCTGGCCGGATTCGCTGTCAGGTTTCCCCGCACGCCCGTCCCGCTGAGCGCGATCGACACCGTCGGATTCGTCGCGGTGCTGGTGATAGTGATGCCCCCCGCAGCTACGCCCACCGTGGTCGGCGCAAATTGCGCCGTGAAAGTGGTGCTCTGATTCACAGCCAGTGTCAACGGAGTGGATAGCCCGGTCGCGCTGAAACCTGTGCCGCTCGTGCTGATCGCTGAAATCGTCGCGCTGGCGTTTCCACTGTTCGTCAAGGTAATCGATTGTTGGCCATTGCCGCCCGTCGTCACATTCCCGAATGCCACACTACCGGGACTGGCGACCAAGGTCGAAGCGGTCGTCACTCCGGTCCCGACCATGGTCAGAACCTGAGGCGAACCCGGCGCGTTATCCGTGAAGGTGATGCTGCCGGTCGCCGCACCGGCCGATGTCGGCGCAAGTTGCGCGTTGAAGGAAAGACTCTGCCCAGCCGGCAAGGTCGTTGGCAAGGAGAGCCCGCTGATTCCGAACCCGGTTCCTGCGACCGTCGCTAGATTGATCGTCAGATTGGAGCTTCCACTATTTGTTAGCTTGACGCTCTGCGTGCTGCTCTGTCCCACAACCACATTTCCAAACGTCAACGCGGACGGAGCAATCGTCAATCCCGTCTGCGTGCCGGTTCCGGTGATGGAAATCGCCAACGGAGAATTGGAAGCATCACTTACAACCGTCAAGCTGCCGGTTACCGCCCCTGCCGACGTCGGAGCAAACTGAATCTGTATGGTGCTGCTCTGGCCCACCGCGACCGTTCCGGAAGGATTTCCGCCGATCACCGTGAAACCGGCGCCCGCCAAGGTCGCCCCAGAAATCGTCGCCGTCCCCAGCCCTGTGTTGGTCACGGTCAAGCTCTGCGTCGCAGTGCTCCCAACGGCGACGCTGCCGAAGCTCACGCTCGTCGCGCTCGGCGAAAGAATTCCTGCACCCGGGTCCGATGGCTTCGTTTTCGTCGCGCTCGTGTAGCCAGCGCAGCTTGAAAGCCCCGCAATCGCCAGGATCATCGCAAGCGTGGTTATTAAAACGAAAGGCGTGGTTGAACGGCGTACTGGTACCCCATCCTGCGAGGTTGCTTTGGCCGTGCTAACTGCGTGTGATTGCGTGTGGGCTGTCATGTCACAGTCAGTGTAGGGAGCGAGGTAGAGCCGCAACTACTGGTCAGAGGAACCGAGTTAGTCCAAGGCCCTTCGCCTGTTCAGCCGGCCCATCGCGTACCTGACCCTCACACCCGTACAGGTGCGCGTAGTCGTTTGCTGGCACACACTTACGCAAGTGTTTGGCTTCGGGTCAGCTGGCCACCGGAAAACGGTTGGCGAAGTTGCGAGCGGGATGAGGCGAATGAACCGGAGAAAATCCGTCGTGTGCTAGACTTTAAGCGCGGTCTTTCGAGGAACCCTCGTACTGGTGCGATGCAGAATCAACAGGTTGGCGTGTCCTCCAAAGCTCTCAGGTGTGGTTGGTCGAACCGAATTCTCGTTCTCGCGACGGCCGGAATTCTGTTTCTCACCCTCTACCCCTTTCGCCTTGAGTACCACGCGAGCCCGCCTGGCAGCGCTTCTCCCCTCTTTCTGGGAGGAGGCATAAAGTCGGCGGGCCTCTTCGATGCCTTTCTCAACGTTTTGCTATTTGTTCCCTTTGGTTTTGGCCTTGCCGAGAAGCTTCGCGAGCGTGGAAAATCGCTTGGCTTCGCGCTCGTCTTGGCTCTGGCATCCGGCGCGCTTTTTTCCTACACCATTGAGCTTCTTCAGTTTTACATTCCGCAGCGCGATTCAGGTTGGGAAGACGTCTTTACCAATACATCGGGTTCGGTGCTGGGCTGTATTGCTTTCGAAATTCTCGGCAAATCGCTGCTGCGCGGCTTGTCACGTTGCCAGAGCCTGCTCGAAACGATGCTGACGCCGCGCCGTACCTACATCATCCTGCTCATCTATTTCGCGTTGTGCTGCGGAGCTTCGGCTCGGTTGCAACGAAATACGCGCTTGAGCAATTGGCGCCCGGACGTTCTCCTGGTCCTAGGCAACGATGCCTCGGGAAAATTTCCGTGGAAGGGCACGCTAAACGCCGTGCAGCTTTGGGATCTTGCGCTGCGCAAGGAAGCGGCGCAGCAATTATCCGCCGGTCAACCCGTGGACACCGGCAATCCAGGTTTGCTCGTGGATTACGACTTTTCCGCGGGACCGCCGTTTCGCAATCAAAGGCAGGTTTCTTCAGAGCTTGCTTGGCTGCCTCATGCTCCCGTCGCTGCCGGTTCCGGCCTGCTCGCTTTGGATGGCGCCACTTGGCTTACATCCCCGGTCGCGGTTACCGATCTGGTCGCCAGTTTGGAGAAAACCAATCAGTTCACGCTGCACGTGCTCGGCACGCCCGCGCAAGGGGGCGGAAGCGAAGGCAGGATCATATCCATTTCCCAACCCTCGAGTTTCGCCGATCTTACGCTCCGCCAGGAAGACGCCAACCTGGCCTTCTGGTTTCGCAATCCGCTCTCGGCAAACCACGCAATCCTGTCAGCGAACTCGCCGGGAGTGTTCACCGCCGGCCGTACTCGCGACATCATCTATACGTATGATGGCGCGAATCTTTCGCTCTTCCTCGACGGCAGACAGCAGCCTCTAAATTACCGGCTCGGCCCCGGAACCGCTCTGGCGAAGTCCCTGCGCACGGTCCGATCCGGTGAACTGGAAGGCTATAACTTCATCTATTACGCTCTCGTTTTTTGTCTGCCTGGAGCGCTTCTAGGCATCGCCGCGAGAAATCTGGCTCTCCCACGCGCTGTCGCCATCATCTGGCTGGCCGGTGGAATCCTGATTCCCGCGATCGTAATGGAGTGGATACTCGTCTGGACCAGCGGTCGCGGGTTTTCCTCCGATCATCTGGCGCTGCCCGTCGTTCTTGCCCTCGCAAGCGTCCTGTGGATCAATAGCGACTACGCCTGCGTTAGACGCGAGAACAGCAGAGCAAGCCAGAACTAGTCCAAAATTTTCCGCAGCAGCGGCTTCGCCCATCGTTTGATTGCGCTTCGATTCGTTCCTGGCAATAATCAGAAACTCGGGCAGCACGAACACGGAGCAAGATTTGAGCGCTGAAACAGAGGGAAAGATGAGTGGTGTCTGCTTCCGAGGCGGAACTGGCAGCCGCTGGCAGCTCCCGGCTATCGGCCGCCCGAGAGCGCCCCGATGAATATTTTCGTCACCGGCGGCGCGGGTTTCATCGGATCGAATTTCATCACTCACGTTCTGGGTTTGTCCCAGGAATATTCCATCGTTAATTTCGATAAATTAACCTACGCCGGAAACCTCGCGAACTTGGATTCGATCGCGAGCAACCCGCAATACACCTTCATCCAGGGCGACATTTGCGATCCCGCTGCCGTCGCAGCAGCCATGGCCGGATGCCATACGGTCGTGCACTTCGCAGCCGAATCTCACGTGGACCGCACCATCGATGATCCGGCGCCCGCGATCGCAACGAATGTTACCGGCACGTTCGTCCTTCTCCAGATCGCGCTCAAGCTCAATATCAAAAAATTCCTGCACGTCTCCTCTGATGAAGTCTACGGCGACCTGCCGCTCGGCACGTTTGCCGACGAAAATTCCCAGCTGCGCCCCAGCAGCCCCTACTCCGCCTCGAAAGCCAGCTCGGACCTGATCGTCCGTTCTTACGTTCGCAGCTTCGACTTTCCGGCCGTAATCACGCGCGCTTCCAACAACTACGGGCCATTCCAGTTTCCGGAAAAATTCCTGCCTCTGCTGATTACCAACGCCCTGGAAGACAAACCTCTGCCCATTTACGGCGATGGCAAGCAAGAGCGCAACTGGCTCCACGTGACAGATCATTGCCGCGGAATTCTGGCGGTTCTGGAGCGCGGACGGATCGGCGAGGTTTACAACATCGGCGGCCTGGACGCAATCGAAAATCTCACCCTGGCGCGCCGCGTGCTCCGCGCCACCGGGAAAACCGAATCGCTACTTTCCCATGTCAAAGATCGCCCCGGCCACGATCGCCGCTACGCCTTAACTTGCGAAAAGATGGAGCGGGAACTCGGTTGGAAACCCTCCATCTCATTGGACCAGGGTTTGCACAAGACGATTGAGTGGTATCGCAGCAACACCGCATGGCTGGCAGGTGTGCGCGGCGGGGAGTACCTGACCTACTACCAGAAACATTACGCGAATCGCGGGCCTTCTGGTCAGTTCATCGCGGAGTCGGGACGAAACTCTCCCGAACGCTAGCGGCCCTGTCACGCACTTTTTTTGGTACGACGCGTTACGCGGTGAGAACGCGGCCAGGAAACCGCACGCTGCGCGAGCCATTCGCAATCGACAGACCGGCCTTCTCGATCGCTTGCTCGGAGACCAGATTCCTGTTTCCCTTATGCGCTTGCGCCGGATTCCTCGCCTCATTTTCCAGCAGCGTCGGCCGCATGAACCCGGCGGCCCTGCGCGCGAGCTCTGCGCGCGTCTCCACCCCGAATTTGCTCAGCAACGAAGACACGTGGAATTTCACAGTGCGCACCGTGATATTCAGCCGCGACGCAATTTCCTTGTTCGCACGGTTGCTCACCACCGCGTCCAGCACTTCTCGCTGCCGGGCGCTCAACGAGGTTGGGCAAGCGATCGCGCGCCCCTCTCTCAGCAGTTCCTCGGTGCGCGATATCAGCCGCGCCACCAGAGACTGTTCGGCAGGCACCAGCACTTGAAACTCCGCGGGATTCTGCCCGCGCACCAGACATTGCATCGCGAGAAGCCCTGCGATGCGCTCGACGGTGCACTCCAGATCTCCGCCGCCCGTTGCACGAAACTGCGCCGTTCCGCTGGAAGATTCGCAAAAGAGGAATAGGTTGGGGTGGTTCGCCTCTTGTTTCGTTTCGCGGGGAACGAGTTTTGGAAAAACGCGAACTTTTTTCAAAGTGAGCCTTCCGTCTGCTTGCCCAGGACTGCATGCGGCGAAGCCTTAGGATTTAGGAGCTATTTTGCAATTTTTCGTTGCCCAGCGGTAAGTCTACATCTCGTTTTGCACGAAGTACTTACAGCAACCGGATAGCACCGATAACGTTCAATTCCCCAAATTTCCCCATTTGGAAAACGACAGTCATGCTCAAAGCCGGCACTTGGCCGTGGCAGCCTCTCTGCCAAACACAAACTTATTTAAGTGCCTCAAAATGAGAAAGTTGCGCGGTCCACCGGGACCCGCATCCCTTTATTCATAGGTAGAAACTGCTCACGCATTGCAAATTCTTCCGTGAGAACGAGTTATCCACAGGTTCTTCACAACGAAAAACACTCGCGCTGCGGCCAGCCTCGCTCGACCCGCCCATCATCAATCCATTTGCGGAAAAAGTTTTTGGGTTACACTCCTGTCTCTATAATCTCACGACGGAAATTCTCATTCGGGAGCTCGCCCCTTGTGCATCGCCCTCAAACATTTTGTCGTCGCTCACAGTCTGCTGCTCCTGCCATGCGTCGCTGCCGCCCAGATCCCTCCCATCAAACCTGCCCCGCTCTCGCAACAAGTTCCGCAGGGCTCCGGCGCCTGCTCGGTCGAGAAATCCTGCGCCGAATTGGCACCCACGATGATTCAGTCAGCCCTCGGCCCCTCCCCGCTTGAAGAAAACCTTCGCTACCTCAGCGATACCATCGGCGGCCGCGTCACCGGCACGCCTGCGGCCGACCGGGCCGCGGACTGGGGAGTGCAAGCTTTTCGTCACGCGGGCGTTGACGACGTGCATACGGAAAAATTCACTATCCCCGTCGGTTGGTCCGAGGGCCACACCCATCTGGAAATTCTATCCCCCGCGCCGTTTCCGGTTCGCCTCGTATCGATCGGCTGGTCGCCTGCTACTCCCGAGGGCGGTATCACTGCGGAAGTCGTAGACGCCGGCATGGGCGATGACGCCGGCTTCGCCAAAGCAGGCGCCGCCGCGAAAGATGCGATCGTCCTGATCCATTCCAGTTTCCTCGTCACCTGGGACGATCTCACGAGCGAATACACCATCGGTCCTGCCATCGTCGATCGCGCGCTGAAAGCCGGAGCCGCGGCCGTTCTTTGGATGTCCTCACGCCCCAGTTTGCTTCTCTATCGCCACACGCTCGCCGTCAACGGCGAATTGGAAAAAATCCCGCAAGCCGTCGTGGCCCGCGAGGACGCCGAACGCATGGCCCGTTTCCTCACCGCCGGACAAAACGTGCGCGTGCATTTCGAAATGCCGAACCGCATCGCCGGACCGGTGGATTCCGAGAACGTCGTTGCGGAAATTCGTGGCCGCGAAAAGCCCGATGAATTCCTGGTTCTCGGCGCGCACCTGGATTCCTGGGACCTCGGCACCGGCGCGCTCGATAACGGATGCAATGTCGCCATGGTGATCGACGCCGCCCGCGTAATTCACGCCTCTGGCACCATTCCGCGCCGCTCGATCCGCTTCGTCCTGTTTACCGGCGAAGAGCAAGGCCTGCTCGGCTCGGCGGCCTACGCCCACGCGCACCGCGCGGAACTGGACAACATGATCGCCGCAATCATCTTTGACTCAGGAGTCGGCAAAGTAACAGGCTACGCGCTGGGTGGCCGCAAGGATATCGTCGCGCCCGTTCGCGCGGCGCTCGAGCCGATCGCCTCGCTCGGGGTCAAGGATTTCACCCTGGACGCCGCAATGGATACCGACAATTTCGATTTCCTCATCGAAGGCATCCCCACTCTGGTCGCGAATCAAGATCCGGCGAATTACATGCTCAACTATCACGCCGCATCCGACACCTTCGACAAAGTTGACATCGCTCAGCTGAAGCGTCACTCCGGAATCGCCGCCGTCAGCGCATTCGCCCTGGCCGACGCCGAGCAGCGCATCGGTCCGCGCCAATCCCGCGCCGCAATCGAGCAATTGCTGACCGACACCGGCCTCGACAAAGGTATGCAGCAAGCCGGGTTCTGGCCGCTATGGGAGAAAGGCGTCCGCGGCCGCGAGACCAAGCCCTAAACTTCCGGCGGCCTATTTGCTTCGGCCCGCCGCCTTCAGCACGTCAATCATTGGCAGCGCGCCGCCCTGCCCGCTGCCCATATACACCTCCGGCAGATGGCCGTCCCAGTGTTGTTGCATCATTTCGATCGTCCGAAGCTGCAGCAGCTCCGGAGTGAGCTGCTGTTTTTGCACCTCCAACGCTTTTGCTTCCGCCTGCGCCTGCGCCACTTTCTGCTCCGCTTCAATCTTGATCCGCGTTAAATCGTTTTCAGCCTTCAAGGCGTTCTGCTGCGCCGTCACCTTCGCCTCGATCGCTCGATTATATTCTTCGGAAAAGTTGAAATCCGTAATGCTCACCGCATCCACATCAATATGGTGCGCCGCCAACCGATCCCGCACATACTGTTCAATCCCGTTTCGCACCGTTGCGCGCTGTGCGATCAGCTGCTCTGCGTCGTACTGCGCCGTCTGCGCTTTGATGGCTTCTAGAATCGCGGGTTTCACCACCCGATCGACTGCATCGTCATTCAACTTCGCCCATATATCCATCACGCAGCATGGGTCTTGATAGTAGGCGAGCGTCACCTGCGTGTGCACCACCTGCAAATCGTGGCTGGACGCCTGTGAATCAAGCTTTTCCACCTGCACTTGCACCGAAACGGGCCTCACCGTTTCCAGAAATGGCATGATCAGATGCGGACCGGGCTCGAGCGTGCGCCCCGTCACCGCGCCGAAGCGCAGCACCACTCCGCGATAGCCGGAATCGACCGTCGTGAACGACATCCAGAAAACAAAGATCAGCCCGGCCGCGATGAAAAACGGGATGCCATGCGTCAGGCTCGCGGTCATCTGCCCGTCGCCACGGACGGCCCTGGTGGCCACAACGACTCGCCACGCTCCCAGCAGGCAAAGCGCAACAAACACGAAAAGCAATAAGCCGCCCATTTGTGATTCTCCTTTGACGAATCGGTTACTTTCGCAGTCCGCTAGCTAATACGCCATGCCGGCCAAAAACGCAACTTCCGCGCACTGCGCGAGGTTGCTAGAGTGTGCATGCCGCGCTGCGCATCGCGTATACTAGGCGGAAGAACATGACTGCCGGCCCGCGTACAATCGTTCGGGATCGCTCTGCTGCCTCACCGGAATCCAGCCCGAGCCGGATTCTGGCGATTGACTATGGCCGCAAAAGAATCGGCCTGGCTCTCTCGGACGAACTGCAACTCACAGCCCAGCCGCTCACCGTCATGAAGCGCCTGAATCGCCGCGACGATCTCGGCCGCCTCCGCGCTATTTGCAGAACCCGAGGCGTCGCGCGTATCCTCGTGGGCCACCCGCTGCACATGAGCGGCGAAGCGGGCGAAATGGCGAAAGAAGCCGCACGTTTTGCCGCGCGACTGCGCAAGGAGCTAGGCATCGAAGTGGATCTCGTGGACGAGCGGCTCACCAGTTGGGAGGCAGCGCAGATGATGGCCGAAACCGGTTCGTCCAGCCAGCGAAAGGAATCATCCCTGGACGACGTAGCCGCCGCCATTTTCCTTCGCGAGTATCTCGAACGCCGTCGTGGCCGCCTGCAACCTGCTGCGGGCGAGAAGGAATAACCGGCGATGCGACGGCTAGGCCTGCTGGCTCTTCTTGTGATCGCGGCAATCGGCGCGGGTGCCGGCTGGCTCGATTCCCAGATCAGCCGCCCTTATCGTGGTCACCGTCCCGAGAAAGTTTTTGTGGATATTCCCCATGGCAAATCGCGCTGGGCCATCGCCGGAATCCTTCGCCAGAACGACGTGATCCGCGACCGTCTGGCCTTCGCTCTGTTTAGCTTCTGGCACGTGCGCACGCCGATGCAGGCGGGCGAATATTATTTCGACCACCCCGTCACTTCGCGCGAAGTTTTCTGGCAGCTTGCCCAGGGCAGGATTTTTGTTCACACCGTCACCATCCCCGAAGGCTGGACGATGTTCGATATCGCCGCCGAGCTAGACCGTCAGGGCGTGTGCACCCGCGCAGGCTTCCTCGAAGCAGCGAGAGATACCAGCCTGATCTCGGACTTGGCGCCGCAGGCGCAGAATCTGGAAGGGTATCTGTTTCCTTCCACCTATGAATTTACGCACCACACCACCTGCGAACAGGCCGTGAAACGCATGGTCCAGAATTTCCGCGCCGTCTGGGAATCTCTGAACTCGCAGGGCGCCGCGAATCTTCCCGATGGACTCACCTTCGCCCAGGTCATCACTCTGGCATCCCTGGTCGAACGCGAGACGCCGCGCAAAGAAGAGCGCCCGCTCGTCGCCGGCGTGTTTTACAATCGCATCAAGCGCGGTGGCCCTTTGCAGTGCGATCCCACCGTCGCCTACGCTTCCGAGCTCGCAGGTCATCCGGTGAAAGTCGTGCACTCCAAGGATCTACAGATCGATTCGCCGTACAACACCTACAAGAATCCCGGCCTGCCTCCCGGCCCGATCGCCAACCCCGGTGAAGCGTCGCTGCGCGCCGCCCTCGCTCCCGCTACCACCGACTACCTCTACTTCGTTGCGAACGATAATGGCGGACATTTTTTCAGCAAGACGCTCGCCGAGCACAATCGCAACGTAGCGCGTTACCGCAGCCTGCTTTCTCGCGACGCGCAACCTGTCGCTGAGCAGAAGCAACCCGTGCATCGAGGACCGTCGTGAGTCCCTCTCGCTCCGACGCGCATCACGAAGGTGGATCGCCCACCAAGAAGGCGTTGATCCTCGAAGTCGCCGAGGGCCTCGGCAAACCGCGCTACACCCCCGCCGAAATCGAACAGATTCGCCGTCAGTTGATCGCCCATCTCGGCGCGCCCGGAAAAACTTCCCCTGACTACATCGTCAGCGTGCTCGAAGAAGCGGGCCTGCGCGTGGTGTGGTCCACGCGCTCCGATACCGACGGCCGTTATGAAGAAGAATTCACCGACCTGCTCCACTTCTCCACCCTCGAAGAAGCCGAAATGTGCCTGGTGCGCCTCGACGAGCTCCTCCGGAAATTCCTTCTCGAACACGAGCCAGCCGCTGCCGAACGCGTCCGCGAAGTCGCGCGCCTCGGCCGCCGCCGCGCCGAAATGATTTCGCGCAACCACAAAGTGGACGCGAGCAAGCGCGCCCAAAAAGAAGAGATCGCTCACTGGTTCGCGATCTGGCTGGAAACTCCCGACGCCTTCTTCGATTGGCTGGAAGTTCGCAAACAATCTCCGGACTTCAAGAATAAATTCCCCCTGCCCGGGCTGGAAGAAGAAGCACCCGGCGCTGCGGACATATAAATCCGTGTACCTGCTCGAAATCGAACCGCTCGATCTCGGCGCTGACGTCCGCGCCATGGGCCTGGAGCTCACCGCAGCAGAGGAAAATCGTGAACCCATCCGTGGCACGGACGCGGCCAGAATTTGGTCGCGCCTGCTCCCTGCCGTCGCCGCTCCGGAAAATTGGGCGCTCGATTTTTTCAGCCATCTCGACCGCCTGCGCGATTATTGCCGGCGCCAGCAGATTCCCTACCGCGAAGCCACCAAGCACTCCATCGTCGTCCCGGCGCCCCAGCTCGCCATCCTCGAACCGCTGCTCGATCGCTTTCAGGCCGAAACGTTCGGCGCCCGCGCAGGAGGCCCGCTCGCCGAAGGCGATCCCGCTCTTGAAGGCGAGCTCGCGCGGCGCGGCGTCGACGCCTACCACAACGCGTTCGCCAGGTACGGCTTCTGTGCAATCTGCAATTTCGAAGACGGCTCGCTCGTTCTACTCAGCGAAAAGCTTTGGGCCAGCGAAGTCATCCGTCGCATACGTCCAGCGCTGGAAGGCCAGGACGTCGAAGTCCGCCTGGCCTCTTAAGGCCTGCCCTCCCTATTGTTTAGTGCGCCACCCTAGCCCATCCGTACTATTTTCATAATCAGGGGTCCTAGTACACTTATTGCGAGTCTAGCCATATGGCACAAGTCTCGCGCGAGATCACAATGCAGAGCCAGCCAACAATCCCTAACGCCCGGGCATTCGTCCGCAGCCTCAACGTGCTGCTTAAGTACGCTCGGCTCTATGGTTTAGAGCATTCTCGCTCCGCAGGCCAATTTGACTCCGCCTGGGAGGAACTCCGCGCAGCCGTCGACGCGGCCGGCGCAGCTGGCCTGCTCCTTGGCGCCTCCGGCTCCCAACTCCTTCTCGACGGCGTTCCTCTGGAATCCAGCCCAGCCGAACGAAGTTTCGCCGATTTCCTGAACGCCTCCGGGGTGGCCAGCATCGGTTTCCTGCCTCGTGTTGCGCGCGAAGAATTCTTGAATCTCGTAAAGTGCTTCATGGAAACGGGCCCCAAGGCCGGAGCCCTTTCCGATCGCCTCGCTGTCCATTTCACCAATCGCGGCTATTCCGGAATCCGCGTCAATGAGATCCGCTTCGTCGCAGAAGACTCTGGATTTTCCGACGCGCGTATGGCCGCCACTCTCACCGCGAAAACTCTCGGCGCCGACGCCGACCGCATTCAGGAATGGTTCCGCAGCCCGGAAAAAATGATTCAGCTGATCGCCGCAGCCGAAGGGGAACATGGTGGCCCAGGTGTGCCCGGATCGGGCGGCGGCGCCGGAACCGTGCCCGGCTCGTTCTACGCGGGAGGAAGTGGTTCCGGCACGGGCGCAGAATCTGGCCCAGGGACCGGCGCAGGATTTGCTGGAGGCTCTGGCCCAGGGACTGGCGCGGGTTTCGGGCCGGGAAATCTCGGTATCGCTGGATTCGGCGCGGGCTCCGGCAGTGGCGCTGGCGGAGGCGGCGTCTCCGGACTGGCTGGCGGAATCGGCCAGCTCGAAGAAGCAGAACTGCACAGCCTGCTCAGGCTGCTCGCTCAGTTCGGCGAAGCGCAATCAGCCAAAAATCCTGACCTCGACGCATTGTCGTGGCGGCTGAAATTCTCGGCGCTGCCGCAGAATGCGCAAGTGACTTTGCAGCAGGCGCTCGCCACCGTTGCCGCGCAATCGCCCTCGGCGAAATTGGACGAGCACAGCATGTTGCGCCTCGCCGAAGATCTCGCCATCCGTTTCGCCATCGACCGCTTCCAACGCGGCGAAGTAAAGGTCAACGCCGTCCGCCAGATGCTCGACCGCATGGGCAGCGAACTGGCTACGCTTCGCAAATTACTGAAATCGCGCGAAGAAAAAATGGCGCACGCCGGAATGTCGATCGAAACACACGCCGACGTTCTCGATCGCCAGTTCTGGGCCGCCGTGCCGGACTCCGGCAAAAAAACCGTGCTGATGTCTTCCGAAGCGTGGTGCATTCCACCGCGCAACGTTCAGCAGTACGTCGAAGAACTCATGGGCCGCGGCGAATCGGATGCCGCGGGAGACATCCTGCTCCATTACGCATCCTGCGTCGGCAACTCGGACGCCGAAGCCCGCAAGAAAGCGGCCATCGGTCTGGGACAACTCGCCGAACTCTACAGCAAAGCCGCCAGCCAGCGCTTGCAAGACACGATCGCCAAAATTGGCCTGGCGATGGCCGCGGAAAAAGACCCCGAGCTGCAAACGCTTCTCAGCGCCGCATTCGTCCGGCTTAGTCAGGAATCCGCCGCCCGCCGTTACTATCGCGCCGTCCAACAGGCGCTCGATTCGCTTGCGGATCTGGAAGGCTCCCGCCCCAGCTGGGTGCAAACTTTGCGTCCCCGGATCGGCGTGGATAACCGCCTCCCGGAATTCATCGAAGAGGCCATGGTCGCCGAAGCCATGCCGGACGGTTTGGTCGGCGTGCTCATGCGCGTGCCGCAGGGTGCGGCCGAGCACCTTTCCGTGCGTCTGGCGCGCACCTCGCGGCGCACCGAACGCGAAAGCGTTGTCAATCTTGCCAAGGCCGTGGGCGCGCCGTGCGTGCGCTACCTGAAGGAATCTCTCAAGAACGACGCGCCGGCAAGAGCCGCAACGGTAATTGGCCTGCTCAGCCGTCTGGATCCTGCAGCCGTAGACGAGCTTCTGCCACGGCGCCTGCGCGATGGCGGCCGCGGCTTCCATGACGCCGTCGTTCGCCAGCTCGCCACGGCGGGCGCTCCGGAGCGCGGCAAGCTCCTCTCCGATTCGCTCGAAATGTTCGACGTAATGATTCTGCCGCTCGCGCTCGACGAAATCGGCATGTGCGCCGACGTCGACACCGCCAGCAAACTCCTTCGCCTCGCCGAAGGCGAAATATTGCCGCAAGGCCCCGATTACCTGCGCGTGAAAGCCATCGAAGCGCTCGGCCGCATGCGTGCTCCCGCTGCCGCCGGCCATCTGCGTCGCTTTGTCGAAGAACGCAAAACCTTCGGTTGGGTCTATCCCGACGAAATTCGCATGGCTGCGGCGCAGGCACTGGTCAAACTTGACCCCGAATGGATTCAGAATTTCCTGCCGGATTCGGGATTGGACGCGAAAGTCTTTCAGCTCGCGCCGCTCGATGCCATCCCGGAGCGCGATTTTGTGCGTCATCGCCGCTACCGCCGCGTTCGCCTGCCGCGCAACGTGCCCGCCGTGGTCACCTCCGCGAAAGGGAAATATTCTTCCGCGATCAGCGTACTCAGTCTCGATGGCGGTCTGCTGAGCGGTGAACTGCAACTTCCCGTCGGCACCGAGGCCACGTTGAAAATTCCCGCGGGTCTGCGCTCCATCAGCATGCAGGCCGTCGTCCGCTTTGTCCGCTCGCACCAAGCCGGATTCGAAATGGTCGGCATGAATCTGGAAGACCGCGCCAAGCTCCGCCGCCTGCTCGTTTCCCTTGGCGGCAACGATGCTCCCGTCGCAGGACCCGCTCCAGGAAGCAGTCTTCTCGACGACTAACCTGCGCTTCGGCCGGCCTCAACTCCCGTCACCGGCGCACGAAAGATCCCCATTCATTCGCGCATCGTCGCGCCGCAATTTTTCTGCTAAGCTCCGCCCCGCCGGATAGAATGGCCCGCGCCAGCGCTTCCGGCGATACGCCTGCAAGGGAGGTAATCCGGCATGTTGACCGCAACTCAAAGCGTTTTCATCGTCCTGCTTTGCGTCCTGCTGACGCTCGTCTTTTTGTTGTTGATGCGCCGCTTCTGGCCTTCCAGCCAGCGCCGCGAGCACAACGAAATCATCGGCTGGCAAGTCAGTGTTCTGGGCACCACCTACGCCGTCATCATGGGTTTCATGCTCTACGCGGTGTGGACCGATTTCAACTCCGCCGAAATGACTGCGGACGCAGAAGCCAATTGCCTCGTCAATGTTTACCGCCTGTCCGAAGGCCTTGCCCCCGCCGAACGCGACCCGATTCAGAGGCTTGCGCGCGCCTATGCCGACGCGATGATCAACGAGGAGTGGCCCGCCATGAATGAAGGCAGCTTAAGCTTGAACGGACACCGCATTGTCCAGCAGCTGTGGAGCACCACGATGCAGGCCAAGCCCGCCAGTCTGTCCGAACAAACCAGCTACAACCACGTCGTCACCGAACTTACCAACATGACGGAACATCGCCGCGTGCGCGAATTGCAAAGCAAATCAAAGCTCCCCGGCATCTTGTGGACGGTCCTGATTGTAGGTGGAGTGATCACCACCCTGTCCTCGTGCTTATTCGGCACTGAAAACTTCAAACTCCACGCCATGCAGGTATTTTCTCTCTCGCTCCTGCTCGCGCTCGCCCTGGTCGCCATCGCCGATATTGACCGCCCCTTCCGCGGCGCTGTACACATAAATCCGCTTGGATTCGAACACGCTCGCGATACTTTTGCGGAGTCCAAAGCCGGATTCAAATAGCGGCGCAACGGCGGCATGTTGGCAATCTCTAAATCTCCGGCTATGATGTGCGCCGTTACCCATTTCGCGCTGGATGGACCGATGGAACTTTCGCAGCAGGATCAATGGAAGAAACAGGCAGGCGACGCTGCGGCCATGCTGGTGGAAGACGGGATGATCGTCGGTCTCGGCACAGGCTCCACGGCCAGGTTCGCGATCGCGGCCATTGGACGCAGAGTCGCCGAAGAAGGTCTGCGCATCCTCGGAATCCCCACCTCAGACCGCACCGCCGAGCAGGCACGCAACGAGAAAATCCCGCTCACCACTTTCGCCGAGCACACCCAAATCGACCTCACCCTTGACGGCGCCGATGAAATCCTTCCCGGGCCGCTCTACCTCATCAAAGGACACGGCGGCGCGCTGCTGCGCGAGAAAATCGTCGCATCCGCAAGCAAGCGCATGGCAGTCGTAGCGGACGACACGAAATTAGTCACGCGTCTGGGAGAGCGAGTCTCTGTTCCGGTGGAGGTAGTCCCGTTTGGCTGGCAAGTAACAGCCAGAAGGCTAGCCGAGCTGGGAGGAAAACCGACCCTGCGTCTGGGAGCTGACCAAAAGCCGTACATCACCGACGGCGGCCATTACATCCTCAATTGTGCCTTCGGCGCCATGGACGATCCCAAAGAAACCGCCCATCACCTGGACCACGTCGTCGGCCTGATCGAGCACGGCCTGTTTCTGAAGGTCGCAACAGAAGCCTATATTGCCGGACAAGACGGAGTGAAGGTACTGAAGAAAGAGAAATAAAAATCGCGAGACGAAAGCTTGCAGTCGGAAGGGCGGGGCTTCCGCTCCGCTGTGAAACCGCATAAGAAGATCGGCTTTAGCCCCTGCAGCCGTGCTTTTCGATCCCGGCGCAGATCCTGCAGCGAGGATTTTAATTCTTCGAAACGCAACCCTGCGGATAGACAGCATCCAGCGCGCCCCACAAAGCTTTCAAGCTACGTTCGGCGGCGCACAAGACCCCAACCGTATCCACATTCTGCTGCCGCACCAGCCACTGCCGCCAAGCCGCGCGATGCCGCACATCCGCTTCCTCGTGCACCGCGAAATAAGCCAATGCCCGCGGCTCGCTGATTCCATAAAACCGCCGCAACCCTGAAATCTTCTGGCTTGCGATCTCCGGCACTTGCGCCTCGTAAACATAAAACGCCGCTACTGCCTGCGTCATGGATCCCTGCGCCGCCACTTCGTCATACGTGTCCAGCAGTGCCGCGATCCCCGGCAAAGGCCGCGCATCTTCCAAAGAAGCGTCGCTCACTCCGAGCGATTGCGCGAACTGCCGCCAAAGCAGCGGGTGTGACGCGGTAGCATCCAGCTCCTCCGCCAGATTCTCTTGCACCAATGAATTCAAATTGCGGTCGCCGTTGGTCCGTGCCGCAAGCTGCTTCAAATTCTCAGGAAACGAGCGCACGTGCTGGTAATACTGCTCCGCGTAGAGACCCAGATCCGCCTTGGACAGCTGTCCATCCGTCCAAGCCTTGTAAAACGGGTGCTTCAGCAGGTGGTGCTTCGCCACCAGCGCGTCGAGCGATTCCAGCAGGGTCTTTGGCGTGTTCCCGTTCTTGGGCATCCCGGTCTCCTAAGCTCTCACCGAATCATGGCGGACAAACAAAACCACGGCATACTACCGGAATTCCCCCGGAAAATCCAGCATAGCGGGCATCCGCGGTGTCCTAGCGCCGTCAAAGGCACACCGGGCGAAAGAGCCATCTGGGGATTCAGTATAGTGCCCCATCGCTCCGGCGTTATATCCTTTCCACCATGGCGCGGTCGCCGCAACGTTCTCCTACTACCGCTTTGTCGCTCGGCCTGATCATCACCATCGCCGCCGTGGTGGCCTATTCCTGGTACATCACGCTGCAAATCTCTCACCTGCGCGAATTGCAGAACAACCTGGTCGAGCACAACCGCCGCGATTCCCTGCAGCTTCTGCGCGTGCAGAACGATCTGAACTCCCTTGGCCTCGCCATGCGCGACATGCTCGATAACGACGAGCCCTATCCCCTCACTGCCTGGTCCGCGCAATTTCAGCGCATTCGCACCGATCTCGATAGCGCGCTGCAAGCCGAAGCACAGCTCAGCATCGCGCGCCGCACGCCCGAACAAACTCAATACCTGAAAGATTCCCTCGCGCAATTCTGGGACGCCGCCGACCGCACTTTCGCGCTCGCGCAAGCTGGAAAAGACGCTGAAGCGCGCGAGCAGATTCGCCTCTCTCTGCAGGCTAGACAATCCACGCTCAACACCGCCGTCTCCCGCCTGCTGGTGCAGAACAACGAAAGCGAGCAGCAAGCCTCGACGCAAGTCGCGCAGATTTACGACCGCGTGCAGAGCCAGGTGTATCGGTTTCTCACCGCCACGCTCACCGCGATCCTGCTCACCAGCCTCTATCTGATCCGCGCGAACCGCCAGCTCTTCGCCCGCATCGAAGCGCTCTCCCAGCAGCGCAGCGAACTCGCGCAGAAATTGATCTCCTCGCAGGAATCCATGCTGCGCTCCATCTCGCGCGAACTCCACGACGAATTCGGCCAGATCCTCACCGCCATCGGTTCGCTGCTCACCCGCTCCGAAAAACGCATCCCCGAAGGCTCGGCGCTGCACACGGACTTGCGCGAAGTGCGCGACATCGCGCAAAGCACGCTGAACAATGTGCGCAGCCTGTCGCAAGCCCTGCATCCCGTGATGCTCGATGAAACCGGCCTGGAAAGCACGATGGACTGGTACATTCCGACGGTGGAGAAGCAGACCGGAATTGACATAAGCTACCAGAAGTCCGGCGTGCCCTTTGCGCTGGACGGCGGCGCGGCCATTCACATTTACCGAGTGCTTCAGGAAGCTCTGAACAACGTGGCGCGCCATTCCGGCGCGCGCGAAGCCCAGGTCCGCTTGCAGTTTTCAGCGGAAGCTCTGGATTTGGAAGTGGAGGATCATGGGAAGGGCGGCGTCGCGCTAGCGGCGCGCTCAGGAATTGGCCTGGTGGCTATGCGCGAGCGTGCCGAGCTACTGCGCGGCACGCTTGAATTCAGTCAGCCAGCGGAGGGCGGGACTCTGGTGCACATGAGAGTTCCGCGGGAGGGCAACGAAGCGAATGCCGGATAAGATTTCCGTTCTATTGGTGGACGATCACAGCCTGGTGCGCCGCGGTTTCCGCCGCATGCTCGAAGACGAAGACGACTTGCAAGTCGCCGGCGAAGCCAGCAACGGCGAAGATGCCGTGCGTCTGGCGCGCGAGCTGCGCCCGGACGTGATCGTGATGGACTGCGCGCTTCCCGCGATGAGCGGCCTCGCCGCCGCGCGCCGAATCCTCGAAGAATTTCCCGAACAAGCCATCCTCATGCTCAGCATGCACTCCGAAGACACGCTGGTGCGCCAGGCGCTCGCTGCCGGCGCGCGCGGCTACATCCTCAAAAATGCCGACGACCTCGGCCTGGGCTCGGCAATCCGCCGCGTCGCCGCCGGTGAAATCGTCCTCGCGCCTGAAGTTTCGCGCGCGCCCGCGCTAAAGGGCGAACGTGATTCCGGACTCACCCCGCGCGAGCTGGAAATCCTGCAACTGATCGTCGAAGGAAATTCCAACAAAGCGATCGCCGACCGCCTCTCCCTCAGCGCCAACACCGTGGCCGTCCATCGCGCCAATATTATGGATGCGCTCGGGATTCACAAAACGGCCGAGCTCGTCGTCTACGCCATCCGCAACGGTCTGGTGAATATCTCGTGAATCGCAGGTCTTTCCTGCTGGGAATGGCGGGCCTCGCCGCGAGTCCGCGCGCGCGCGCGAACCACCAGCTGCTCGCGCCTGGCGCAATCGCGGGGCAATCCGGCGCGACTCCCGGCTTCCGCCTGGTCGATGTCACGAACGCCGCGGGCATTCAGTTCCGCCACCATAGCGGCGCATACGGCGGCAAGCTTCTCCCGGAAACCCTCGGCTCGGGCTGCGCGTTCCTGGATTACGACGCGGACGGCTGGCAGGACATGCTGCTTATCAATGGCATGGACTGGCCGCAGCACAAGCGCCAGCGCACCACCCTGCGCCTCTATCGCAACAATCGCGACGGTACTTTCAGCGACGTCACCCGTCGCGCCGGACTCGACGTTGAAATGTACGGCATGGGCGTAGCCGTGGGTGATTACAATAACGACGGCTTCCCTGACATTCTCGTCACCTGCGTCGGACAGAACCGCCTCTTCCGCAATACCGGCAAAGGAGCGTTCACCGACGTCACCCATTCCAGTGGACTCGATGGCCGCCTCGCCTTCAGCACCTCGGCCCTGTGGTTCGATTACGATCGCGACGGCTTGCTCGACCTCTTCGTCTGCAATTACGTGAAGTGGTCCGCCGAGCACGATGTATTTTGCAGCCTCGACGGCAAGCATAAATCCTACTGCACACCTGAAGCGTATCGCGGCGAAACCTGCTGGCTCTTTCACAATCGCGGCGACGGAACATTCGAGGACGTAACCGCCAAGTGCGGCATCTTCGACACCAGCTCGAAATCGCTCGGCGTCGCCATGCTCGACTACGACCGCGACGGTTGGCCCGACCTGCTGGTAGCCAACGACACCCAACCCAACAAACTCTATCGCAATCAACGCAACGGCACATTCAAGGATGTAGCCGTAGAAGCCGGCATCGCTTTCAGCGCCGAAGGAAAAGCCCGCGCCGGCATGGGCGTGGACGCCGCGGATTTCGACCATTCCGGCCTTCCCGGCGTGGCCATCACCAATTTCGACAACGAAATGATCGGCCTCTACCGCCCCGCCGCGAATGGCACCTACAACGATGTCGCGGTGCAGGCCGGTGTAGGCCTGGCGTCGCAAAACACGCTGGGCTTCGGCTGCGCGTTCCTGGACGCAAACCTCGACGGCGCGCTCGACCTGGTCGTCGCCAACGGACACATCGATGATACGGTGCGCAACATCCGCGGCAACGTAGGCTACGCGCAGCCTCCGCAAATTTTTCTGAATAATGGCCAGGGGAAATTTCAGGACGTCGCGGCATCCACCGGCGACGGATTCATCCAGCCAAAAGTCGGCCGCGGCCTCTGCTACGCCGATTTCGACCGCGATGGCGACCTCGACATATTAATGACCACCAACAACGGCCCCGCGTATCTTTATCGCAACGACCAGCAGACCGGAAACCACAGCATCCGTTTCCGCCTCACGGGTACGAAATCGAATCGCGACGCGATCGGCGCCATGGTCCGCGTCGAGCACGAAGGCTCAACCCAGGAGCGCCTGGTAAAGGGGGGCTCGAGCTATCTCTCGCAATCCGAGCTGCCTGTAACCTTCGGCCTCGGCAAACGCGACAAAATCGACCGCGTCACAATCGAATGGCCCAGCGGCAAGCCGGAAGAGTACAAAAGCTTAGCCGCCGGCCAATCCTACGACTGCATCGAAGGAAAAGGCATCACACCGCAAGGGCATTTCTAGCATCGCGAATCTTACTTTCCCCGGCAACCAAGTGTCGCGAAGCGGCTCAAAAAATTACTGAGGCAGCGCGGGCAGGCCAACTTGGCTTAGCAGTTCCCGGAAGCGAGGTTCATCGTGCAGGCTGGAAAGCGCCACGTCGACGCGCATGCTTACCAGCTCGGGCTCATGTTGTTGATACGCAGTCTGCAGAGCCACCAGCGCTTCTTGTTTTCGTCCCAGCAACGCATAAGTCCGCGCCAAATCATAAGCGGATACCTTGCCGTCGGCGCGTAGCCGTTGCTGCTCCTTCAACATAGCGCTCCACATCCCCTGCGCTCCGGCGCGCGCCAAACCCTTCTCACCGGCAGCGACAATCTCCAAGCGCGCCTGATCGTGCAGCAGCGTCGCGCCTCGCCTGGACTCCGCCAGGTACTGCGGGTATTCGCCCCGCGCAAGGTGAATGATCGCCAGGTAATTGTGCGGCGAAAGAAAATCCGGCTCAGTCGCGGAGAGCTGTTTCAATAGTTCGACGGCTTGCTGCTTCTGGCCGTCGTGGAAAAGCACCAGTCCCTTGTCCGCCAGAATGGATTTCGAATTGGGATCCAGTTTCTGGGCTCGTTCAATTTCTTCCAGCGATTCCGAAAAACGTCCCAGATGCAGCAAGAAGGTTCCGTACCAATAATGCGCGACTGCCGAATTCGGATCCAGCGTCAGCGCTCGCACGAACTCACGCTGCGCGCTCGCCGCGTCCCAGGACCAGTAAAAATCCACGAACCCCAGCGCGCTGTGCGCTCCGGAAAGCGAATCATCCAGCGCGATGGCGCGTTTCGCGGCGGCCTGCGCTCGCGGATAGGCTTCGCTGGGAGGCATCAGCGAAAACTCCCGCAGCAAGTTGTAACAATCCGCCAGCCCCACATACGCTTCCGCATACTGCGGATCGCGCACCACCGCCTGCGTGAAATAATCCACCGCCTGGTTCAGCGTCTCCGGAGTGCGCTTCTGCCAGTAGTAGATCCCTTTCAAGTAAAGCTGCTCCGCCTCTGGGTCAGGCGTGTGGTGTCGCAGAGCCGCGGGCGTCGTTCGCACCGCGCGTGCGGAGGAAGCCCGCCGCACCACCGTCACCGCCAGCAAGGCTGCCACCAATACTGCCGCGAGGATCGCCAGGTACCGCCCCGCAGGCCAGGCGCTCTCCCGCACTGAGCCGTGCGCTCCACTGCGCCGATCGCCCACTCGCCGGTCAACGAACCCGGCATGCGCCACAGTAGC
This sequence comes from Acidobacteriota bacterium, assembly GCA_013289715.1. Taxonomy (GTDB): domain Bacteria; phylum Acidobacteriota; class Terriglobia; order Acidiferrales; family UBA7541; genus Palsa-295. The sequence goes on from JABCZJ010000010.1 coordinate 100,355, forward strand.
CGCAGCCTGCGCGCCCGTCTCGCCCCCATTCTCGACGTTCTGCTCCGCCCCCGCATCTGCGGCGACTCCACGCAGTGAATCCGGAGTTGACTCAGGGTCGTGCTCAGCGGCGATCTTCGCCCCGTCGAGCCATTCCGCCAGCTCATCCGTGTAGGCATACACATTCGCGCGGCCGGCACCCGGAACACGATGCACCGGCAGTCCGCGTGTCGTTTCCCAGCGCTTCACCGTCCGCTCGTCACGGCCGAAGAACGCGCCAATCTCTTTCCAGGTATCGAGGCGCCGATTGGCTCGAGGGCTTGATTCTGTGGAAGCCATATCCCGATTTGTCCCGAATTGTCCTCTGCTGCCTATTACGCCGAGAGGGTCGCGCTGGCCAATGATACCCCCGACCGGGCCGTATGTTTAGCGCCTTCCTCCGAGCCACCCCCAGCCAAGACGCACCAGAGAGAGCGGGGCACAACCACAACCCTGCTCCCTAACCGCCGCCGGCATGCTGCGCGGTGCGCCGAAAACGAGAACCGCAGGTCACCCCGAACCGAGTCCCGCGCTATTTCCTTCGCGCCGCAGTTTGCCGGGCCCGGGACGCAGTGCGGGATCTGCTTTTTGCGGACTCGCGCACCGAGGCCAGAAAATATTGAGGCGGCACCAGAACTTGTGCCATCCTAGTCCTTCAGTTGCCGGACTCGATTTTTCTGTGAGGTTGCGCCGAATGAAACCGACGTTTCTCGCCTGGTTCCTGCTCGCCCCGTTCGCATTTTGTGCGTCCGCGCAGCGACCGGCATCGCAAAATCCTCAGCCCAGCGCCGCAACAATCCAGGTAGACGTCCGCGCTGCAGGCCAGCCCTTCCCGCACTTCTGGGAACAGATGTTCGGCTCCGGCCGCGCCATCCTCTCCCTGCGCCAAAGCTATCGCGACGACCTGCGCGAAGTAAAAGCCGCGACCGACTTCAAATACGTCCGCTTCCACGCAATCTTCCACGACGAAGTCGGCGTGTACGACGAAGACGCCGCCGGAAAGCCAATCTACAACTTCTCCTACGTGGACCAGATCTACGATGGCCTGCTGCAAACCGGCGTGCGACCCTTCATCGAACTGAGCTTCATGCCCAAAAAGCTCGCGGCCGAACCGAAATATCAGGATTTCTGGTACAAGCCCAACGTCTCGCCGCCCAAGAGCTACGAAAAGTGGGGCGAACTGGTCCGCCAGTTTGTGCAACATCTGGTGGACCGCTACGGGCTCGACGAAGTCTCGCAGTGGTATTTCGAAGTCTGGAATGAGCCCAACCTGGATTTCTGGGCGGGCGCGCCAAAAGAACAAACCTACTTCCAGCTGTACGACTCCGCCGCACGCGCCGTAAAGGAAGTCAGCCCTCGCCTGCGCGTCGGCGGCCCTGCCACCGCCCAAGCCGCCTGGGCCGATCGTTTCATTCAGCACGCCGTAAAAGAAAACGTTCCGGTAGATTTCGTTTCCACCCACGTCTATGGCAACGATTCCGCGCCTGACGTCTTCGGCACCCAGGATCAAATCCCGCGCACGCAAATGGTGTGCCGCGCCGTGCGCAAAGTTCACGACCAGATCGCCGCCTCGCCTCTGCCGCATCTTCCGCTAATCTGGAGCGAATTCAACGCCAGCTACATGAACGAGCCGGACGTCACCGACTCGACCTACATGGGCCCGTGGATGGCCGACACGATTCGCCAGTGCGACGGCTTGGTGGACATGATGAGCTACTGGACATTCGCCGACGTCTTCGAAGAACAGGGCGTGGTGAAGCGTCCCTTCTACGGCGGCTACGGCCTGATCGCCGAAGACGGCCTGCCCAAGCCCGCTTTCAACGCTTTCAAGCTCCTCCACCGCCTCGGCGAAACAAGAATTCCCGTAAATGGTGACGACATTCTCGTCACCCGCCGCGCCGATGGCAACATCGTGATTGCGCTGTGGAATACTCCGGTAGTGGGAGGAGGAGGCCAACCAAGAGAAGTAGTGCTGCAGCTGAATTCACTCACAGGCCGCAAGAAAGCAACCATCTACCGCGTGGATGCCGATCACGGCTCCCTGCTCAAAGCCTACGCCGCAATGAGCAGTCCGGCGTATCCCACTACAGCGCAAATTCAATCGCTACGCCAAGCCGCGCAATTACCCGCGCCCGAATCGGTGTCCATCCACAACGGCCGAATCACCTTGCAACTCGCGCCCGACGCCCTCGTCGTGATCGAAGTCCGCTGATTCAGCCCACTCGCATCACGAATCGTTCCGCTCAGGCCATTTTGCAGTGCCGCGGCTTGCCGCCGCTTTCGCGAAAACGTAAGACCGAACGTCGTCGATCCAGGCGGGGCCGGCCTCGCCTCCGCACAGCGTGAGCAAGCCACCGCTACGGAGCAGCCCGTTCACTTCTGCGCATCCACCGCCGGCGCAACCGTCGGATGATGCCCCAATTCATTCCCCACAATAATCGCATTGCGTATCTGCGCAAAAATATCCGTCAGCGTATTCGGCGTGTGCGGAATCAAAATCGTATTCGTATGATCGTTCGCCGCCACTTCCTTCAACGTATCGAAGTACTGCGTCATCAACACCAACTGCATCACATCCTGCGGCGTCGAACCCGGCACCGTCTTCGCGAAATCTTCCACCGAATCCTTCAAGCCCGCGATAATCGCTTTGCGCTGATTCGCAATCCCCTCGCCCTGCAGCCGTTTCGATTCCGCCTCCGCTTCCGCCTGTTTCACCAGCAGCAACTTATTGGTTTCCGCGCGCGAAACCGTCGCCTCCCGCTCGCGCTGCGCCGCGTTGATATCGTTCATCGCTGCTTTCACCTTCTGGTCCGGCACGATGTCCGAAATCAACACCTTCACGATCGAATAGCCGTACTCCTTCATCGAAGCATCCAGGTTGTCGCGCAAATCCCCCGCAATATCCGCCTGGTTCAAAAATGTATCGTCCAATTTCATCTTCGGCACGTGCCCCAGCACCACGTTGTACACCATGGATTCAATCTGCTTCACCGGGTCCGACAATTTGTAAAACGCCGATTCCACCGCATCCGGAATCACCTTGTACTGGATCGAAACCGGAATCTGCACGAACACGTTGTCCTGCGTCTTCGTTTCCACCTGCACGTCAAACTGCTGCACCTTCATGCTCATGCGTTTCACCACCGTCTCCAGATACGGCGTCTTCCAGTTCAACCCCGGCCCCGCGACTCGCGCAAATTTTCCGAGCCGCTGCACAATGGCCACTTCGGCCGTCTGCACCGTAAAGAACGATCCGAGAAATATGCTCAATACCAGAAACGCAATCACCGCAACAATCAGCAGAAAAAATGTCTCCACGCGCCGTCTCCTCTTTTCATCTTTCAATCCTGTCATCAGCCAAGTCGGCGGACAGCCCTGTGATTTTGCCTTAGATCTTGCCCGCGAGCATCCCTAGTACAGTTCCGCGCTGGATAAGACCGCACCGCCCGCACCGCCTGCGATCAGAACGGTCCCATTGTTAAGCAGTGCTGCGATGTGCACGGATCGCCCGACCGTCAGCGATCCGGTCGCAGTAAAAGTTCCGCTCGCTGGATTGTATAGTTCCGCGCTCGCCGTCGCACCCGCGGGCGAGAGTACAAGACCACCCGCTACCAGCACCAATCCGCTGCCGAGGAGAGTCGCGGTGTGATCAGAGCGCCCCGTGGTCAAGTTGCCGGTCGTCGTGAATGTTCCGCTCGCCGGGTTGTACAGTTCCGCACTGGCCGAAGCGAAGCTGGAATTGACGACGCCTCCCGCTACCAGCACGATCCCGTTCGGCAGCAACGTCGCTGTGTGGGATACGCGCGGAATATTCAAGCTGCCGCTTTCGGTGAACGACCCGGTTACCGGATCATAAATCTCGGCGCTGGCTATAAATGCTCCGCCCGAGCCCTGCCCACCCGCGATCAGAACGCTACCGTCATCGAGGCGCGTCGCAGTATGTTGTCCGCGCGCTATGTTCAGGTTCCCCGTGTAGGCGAATTGACCTGTTGCAGGATTGTAAAGCTCCGCGCTCGCGAAAAAGGAACTAGCGGATGTCTGCCCTCCCGTGATCAGAACCATCCCGTTATCAAGCAGGGTCGCAGTGTGATCATACCGCCCAGTGTTTAAGCTGCCAGTTGCGGCAAAGGTTCCGGTCGCAGGGTTATACAACTCCGCGCTGGACAAGCCCGGTGGTCCGGTGGAGGAACCACCCGCGATGAGCACCATTCCATTCTCGAGCAGCGTCGCGGTGGCGAAGTAGCGTGGAGAAATGGGTGTACCTGTTACGCTGAATGTCCCGGTTGCGGGATCGTACAGTTCGGCAGGCGCGGAAACTTCAGGTGATCCGTCCGCCACCAGCACCAAGCCATTGTTTAAAACAGTCGCCGTAAAGTCCTCTCGCACCACCTTCATGCTCCCAGTTGCTATAAAGCCCGTCGGCCGAACGTTCAGTGTGGACGTTCCGCTGATGTTCCCGGCCGAAGCGGTCACTGTGATCAGTTCTGCGGTTGCCGGCGATCCTACCGCCACAGCCGAGCCTGGATTCGTCGCGTCGTTGCTGATCTGTAGTGTCCCGGAATCAGAAGAACTCCACGTGACTGCGTTTAGCTGTTGATTTCCTCCGGCGAATGCCCCTGTAGCAATGAATCGCTGGTAGGTTCCCGGAGAAATTGTCGCTGTCGCGGGAGTCGTCGCAGGGGCGGCAGAAACCGTGATGGAAGTAAGCCCTGCCGGGGTCAGTGTTCCAGGTTCGTAGAATTCCGCGCTGGCGAGCGAGCCGTCAGCATCGAACCCGCCCTCAACCAGAACAGTCCCATTAGGCAGCAGCGTTGCGGTTTGTGTTGCGCGCGCGCTGTTCAAGCTGCCGGTCGTGGCCAGGGTTCCCGCGACGGGATCGAACACTTCCGCGCTGGATAGAGGATCGTTGCTAGTGCCGCTGGGCGTGTAGCCGCCCGTAAGCAGCACCGTTCCGTTATTCAGAAGTGTTGCGGTGGGATCAACGCGCGCGGTATTCAAATTGCCTGTCGCGGTGAATATTCCGTTCGCCGGGTTGTACATCTCAGCGCTGGCTAGCGCCACATCGCTGGAGCCGCTGAGCGTCTCGCCGCCCGCGATAAGCACCATTCCGTTATCGAGCAGCGTCGCCGTGTGATAACAGCGCGCTGTGTTCAGACTGCCAGTGAGCGTAAACGCTCCGGTAGCGGGGTTATACAGCTCCGCACTGCCGAGCGTTACGTTCGTGTTGGTGCCACCCGCGAACAGCACCATCCCGTTATCGAGCATCGTCCCGGTAGTAAGCCGGCGCGCCACGTTCATGTTGCCGGTCGGTGTGAACGTCCCGGCCACTGGGTCATATATCTCCGCGCTGGCCAGCGCCACCAGCGGATCCGTTGCGCCCGCGCCTCCGGCGATCAATACCGTCCCGTCCTGGAGCAGAATCGTTGGAGCTAAGCGGCGCGGCGTGTTCAAGCTGCCGGTCAGCGTGAAGGTGCCGGACACCGGATTATAGAGTTCCGCGCTGCTCAAAAAGCCGCCGGAATTGTAGCCACCCACGATAAGCACCATCCCACTGTTGAGCAGCGTCGCGGAGTGCAGCTCACGCGCAGTCTTCATGCTGCCGGTTACTGTGAAAGTTCCGCTCGCTGGGTTATACAGCTCGGCTTCGGACAAATAGTTCCCCGACGCCATCCCGCCAGCGATCAGCACCATTCCATTGTCAAGCAGCGTCGCAGTAGCATCGGAGCGCGCCGAGCTCATGCTCCCGGTGGACAAAAATCCGGGAGTCACCGTCAATGCCGCCGGATTGCTGGTCACGCCATTCGCTGACGCGGTGATCTGCGTCATGCCCGGCAATAAGCCCATCGCAACACCACTGCTCGCGCCAATCGCTGCAACGTTCGACGCGCTGCTCGCCCATGCGAGCGTGACGCCGCTCATGACGTTTCCGTTCTGGTCTTTGGCCGTTGCGCTGAACGTATCCGTCCCGCTTACCGCGATTGACGACTGCGGGGACGTAACAGCAATCGTCGTGAGTGTCGGACTGCTACCCGAGCCACCGCAATGAGTCAGAAAGACAGAAAGTAGCAATGCGACCGGGGCGAAGAATGCAGGCTTGCAACTCAGCACGGGGATGTTGCTCCTAATTGCGGGTTTTATTCACTGCAACGCGCTGGGTGGTTTCCAGCCAAGCGGCGCAGCATAGCATGAATACGCCACGCGCTAGTAAGAGGAGACATACATATCTGCCTAATTAATAAACGGCTGATTCATTTTGCGGCGTCGCTGATGCAAAATCCGTAACGCTCTCGACAGCCTGGGCTGCTGTTGCATTCCAATCGAGCACCCCCAGCGATGCCCGTCACTCCAGCGCGTCGCGCAATCTATATCGCGCCGCCGCGAAACTGTAAGTATTCATCAAAAAATAAATCGGCGTGATCAGCAGCGAAATCATCCCCCACCAACCCTGCAGGAAATTCCGCCAGGTGAATTCCCCATACGCTCGATTCATGCAACTCTTGCACAACTCTCCGCGCAATGTGTAGGTACGCCGCGCCACAATCATCCCCACGTTGCGATGAAAGGAAACAGGCGCCACGGACCGCACTTGCTTGCAAATCTGGCACGGCCGCATGCCGCCAAGGGCCGGAGGTTGATCCACAAGTCACCGCCGCGAAGTAGGTTCGCGCGGAACAGTACCACAGGATGCGTTACACGATACGTAATTCGTCACCTCCGGAATCGCCGCGGCCCAAAGCCCCGCTCACGGCCGCATTCCGGGATTTTCCGTAATCGGTAAGTTAATCTCGCGCACCGGCCGGTCCATCTCATTCGGCGCCGCAGGCAGGTCCAATCCATCGGTCAGCAGCAAGCCCTGCAATGCTGCCGCATTGATCCACACATTCTCCAGCGTATTGATGTAGCTGGTCTCGAGTTCGACCAGCGTTCTTTGCGCGATCAATACCTGCGGATACGCCGCTGCCCCCTCGTGATATTTCCGCAGATAAAGTTCGTAGGCCTGCCGCGCATTCGGCAGCGTCCGGCTCTTGTAACGCTCCGCGATCGCGCGCGAACTCGCATAATTCTGCACAATGGGCGCGGCCATCTGCCGCAGCACCAGCCCCACGCGCTGCACCTCCAGCTTTGCGCGCTCGCGGTCCGCGTCCGCCGCCGCGATATTTCCCTGGTTGCGGTTGAAAATCGGCAGGTTCACGCCCACCTCCGCAAACGCTTCCGAACCCGCCGCCCTCGGCGGCACCGCCCCGTTAAGCTGCTCGAAACTATATGAGTATCCCCCGCGCAAAAATAAATCGGGAATGGACTCCTGCTGCGCGCGCTGCATCTCGGCTTCCGCCCGCGTCACTCCCAGCTGCGCGATCTTCACCGCCGGACTATCGCGCAAAATCGTCTGCAATATCTGCTCCGCGTCGACCTGCGGAAGTTTTTCCAGGTCGCCCTGCAAATGCGCGAGCGGCAAGTCTGGCTTGCCCACCACCGCAGCCAGCACGCTCCAGGCGCGCTGCTGCTCTTGCTCCTCGGTAATTACCGCAAGGTCGTCCTGGTCCGCTTCCACGTCCGCTTCCAGCACGTCCGGCTGGTCCGCCTGCCCCACATTAAAAAGCTGTCGCGTGGTTTCCTCCGCATCCTTCGCGATATCCCGCAACCTCCCGCGCGTCTCGACCATCGCCTGCATCGCCAGCGACTGATAGAACGCGATGCGCACCCCGTTTTCCACGCGCAAGCGCTGCTCGTCCGCTTCGGCCGCTGCCTGCTTGCCTTCCGCGTCGAATATTTTCCGGTCGACGCCCAACTTGCCGCCCAATATCACATTCTGCTGAACGAACGCGCCGTGCTCGCCTCCGCCGTAAGATCCTCCGCGAATTTCATCACCGGTGTAACCGACCGTGGGATTGGGCCACAGTCCCGCCTGCCGCGAGCGCCCTGCCGCAGCTCGCACCCCAGCCTTCGCCTGCGCCAGCGTCGGATTATTCGCCAGGGCCATCTCTTGCAGCTGTTCCAGCGTCAGTCCAGGCTCTTGAGAACTCGCCTCGTGCGTGGATCCTGCCGCGGAAACAGATTGCGCCGCCAGCACAGTCGGCCACAGCGCCCCCACAAAAATAATCAGTAGCAAATATTTCCAAAATGTCTGGCGTCTCATCGCAAATCTCCCGTATTCCGCATTCGTCAATCTCAAGTTCTATCGCTGCTCGCCTGTGCCGCTCGTCCCCGGCATCGCCGCCCCGCCATTCTTCTGCCGCTTCTCGCGCAAACTCTCAATCTCGTCATAGCGCTCCGGCGGCAGCACCCGAATCAAAGTCATCATCCCCTGCATGTACCCGCTCCATCCCGGACGCAGCCCATGCGTTTCCGGCTTCTCGACCATCGCGTCCATCGCCATCGCCGGGCTCTCCATGAACGCATCCTGCGGAAATCCCGGCACCGAATTCGCATCCTTGCTCACATCCGCCTGCGCCATCTGCATCCCACCCATCGGTTGCGCCGCTGCCTGCTGCGAAGGCGAGGCCTGCGATGACGCTTGCGGTGACGTTTGCGCTGACAAGGGCCCGTTCGTCGTCGGCTGCTCGAAAGCTGACCCCGCCCCCATCCCCCGCCCCATACTCGGCCCATTCTCCGCCGCCGTCGCCGCGCCTCCGCGCAACATCCCCATCCCTTCCTCCATCCCCGCACCCGCCACCATCCCCGCGCGCCGCGTCATCGGCCCCGCCATCGACGCCATCTGATTCATCATGTGATGTGGCATGTGGCAATGGATCATCCAATCGCCCGGATTCGTCGCCACAAACTCCACATTGCGCGACTGCGCCACTCCCACCAGCACCGTATTGTTCGGCCCCCAAGTCGCCCGCGGCTGTCGCCCACCCTCGGTCCCGGTAATCACAAACTGGTGCCCGTGCATATGAATCGGATGATGATCCATCCCCAGATTAATAAATCGCAGCCGCACCCGGTCGCCCAACCGCACGATCAGCGGCGTGTTCGCCGGCCCCGACTTTCCATTCAGCGTCAGCCAGTTGAATTCCATGCTCATCGAATTCGGCGTCGGATTGTTCGGCAGCAGCGCATACTCCTGCAAAATAATCGCGAAATCTTTCTCCGCCGGCGGGTCGTAAGCTTCCGCCGGATGCATGATGAACGCGCCAATCATCCCCATCATTTCCTGCATCGCCATGTGCGAGTGATAGAACAAGGTTCCTTCCTGCTGCAGCGTGAATTCGTAAACGTAGCGCCCGCCCGGAGAAATCGCGTCCTGCGAAAGCCCCGGCCCGCCGTCCATCGCAAATGGAATATCAAATCCGTGCCAGTGCATCGAAGTCGGTTCCGGCAAATGATTGTCCACAATGATCCGCACGCGCTCGCCCTGCCGCGCCTGAATCGTCGGCCCCGGCGCGCTGCCGTTGTACCCCCACAAATTCAAAATTTTCCCCGGAAAAATTTCCTGCCGCACCGGCTCGGCCACCAGGTGAAATACTTTTACACTGCCGTCCATCTCAAACGCCAAATCCGGCACGTCCGGAGTCACCACCGAGCGAAACTCTCCGCGATCCACCGCGAGCGGACGACGCTCTTCAGCAATCACGCGCGCGTGCTCCGCCGCCAGACCCCCCGCAATCAACGTCCCGGGAGCCAGCGTCCCAGCCCCGATCACCGCCGCCCCCTGCAAAAAATCCCGTCGCGTCCGCTTCATATCTCCTCCAGAGCAGTTGCCTTTCCTAGAGCCGGCGTCCCGCCGGCTCTGTTGATGTCGCGTTCGAATTTGTAGCCCTCATCCCGCGTCTGCGGGACGGGCGCCTTTGACTCTGTAGTGGCCGCCTGGCCTTTAGGCGGGCGTAGTTGAATTTGCATTTGACGTTGCCTAACGCCGTCGCCTGAACGGAGCAATGCCATGCGGGACGATGAAGCGTTCTCTAGGAGGGACCAGAAACGAGGATTTCAGATGCGAAGAATGGAGATTTTCCGCTGCGGAAAAATCGCCGCCTGTCGCGGCAGCGCTAAATCGGATAAAAACGACGAAGCCGAGGTCACGGCCTCGGTGTTCCGTGCGCCGTCAACCAACTCGCCGGCGGATCCCGTCGCACTCAAATCAAATCGCGAGAGACCGTCGCTCTGCACAAACTCAAAACCGGAATGGTGATGCCCAAAACAATCGGGCTTCGCAGGGCCGCGTTGCTGCGCTCTGCCTGCCGCAGCGGGCGCCGCGTGCTCGCATGCATGGCTCTGCGTCTCGGCGGCCGCCCCCGAGCCCGCTCCCAAACAAATCGCGCAAGTCGCCGAGCACGCAAATGCATAAACCAGCGCGAGCGACAAAATCGTCACCAAAAATCGCGCCCGCATTGCGCTGCTCACTCTCACCAAAGAAACTATAGCACCGCGCCGCATCCGCCGGAAGCCGCCGTATCCGGCGCTGTTCGAAAGTAAACCTTCCGACCAGCGGGAAAGCATCGGTCGCGCCGCTCGCAACTGTTCTCCCAAAACTGGGTTATGCTTGCTGAGCCCACCGGCGCAACCCGGTGGCGTCGGCCACCCCTGCAGCAGAAGAGGACTTCGTGAATACCAGGAAACTCCCGCGTCCGGAAATCGCCCGGTCCACCCGCAAGTGGATCGGCCGCCCTAGTTCAGCGCTCGCCGCCATCAGTCTCGTCCTTATCTCACTCGCACCACCTGGGCCGCTCGCGGCCCAATCATCGGACTTCGAGTCAGGCGATCCCCGAGGCCCGCTCCTCGTAACCCACGATAGTCACCTGGTCGTCATGCAGTACGAAGCATGGTTCGGCCCCAACGCCGTCACGTTTCAAACCAGCGCTGCCATCCCGCTCTTGCAGTCCGAAGATATGCAATCGATCGGCGGCGGTTACGACAGCGCGGACCCCGCGATCATCAAGCGCCACGTCACCTGGATGGAAGCTCTCGGCATGGACGCGGCCTTGATCGAAGTCACCAACAACGTAAGCTGCATCTTCAACAGCGAGGCCTTCGCCGAGAAATACCTGCCAAACTGTTCCCCCGCCTTCCGCCTGCAAAATCAAACCATCCGCGACAACACCGGCAATCTCTATCCCGCCTGGTCCAAGCTCGAAACTCGGCTTAAACTCATTCCTCTGCTGGGCGGCATTGACCCAGACGTCCTCTATAAGGATACCGACGGCAAGACCGCGTTCGAGAAAGAGCTGGATTATTTTTCCGATCGGATGAAACGCCACCCTGAACGCAACGTCATTTACGAAGGCAAGCCTCTCGTCTTGATTTACCTCGGCGCGCCGCAAGATCCCGCCGCTTCCGATAACCCTCTCTGGTTTCAAATCCGCCAATTCTTGAAAGGCCGTCCGGAAATCACGCGCCAATACACGTTCCGCATGATGGCGGGATATCTCGACAGCCAGTCGTATCTGTGGGCCAGCCAAAATTCTCCCACCGGACCAGTGGAAATCAATCCGGAATATGGTTTCTGGAGCTGGGTCGACCGGCTCAACACCTCATGTACTCTCGCTCTATGCCCCTACTATCCTTCCTACAACAAAGCCGGCTCGCGCGTCGAGAACTTCACCGCCTCCATCGCCACCGCCGGCCAGAACGGATGGGGCTGCCCGAATCCCGAAGAACTGCCCTACTGTCCTGACGACGCGCTGCGTTACGGCAAAAACGATTCTTACGCCACGTTCGCTTCCTTCATGGATTTCGCCCGCGAGCTCCAACCCATCTTTTTGATCCTGCACCAATTCAACGAATTCAATTCCTCCGACGAGGGCTGGGACGCCAACACCAACGACGATATCGAACCCGCCAATCAGTGGGGCGCGAAAGACCTGGACATCGTCAAAAATCAAATCGATTCCTACCGTAGAACCATCGACCGCCACCATCCACCGGAAGCAGCCACCGCCCCGTAACCGCGCTCGCCGCCTAACGCTCCGCCTCAATCCCTGTATAATGGTCCCGTGGAACCGAGCCCAGTTCCACGGAAGTCATCTCGCCCAGCCAGATCACTTCTCCGGAATCACCCCAGGTCGAAAATCCCCGGCTCATGGCCAGGGTACAATTCCATCAAGCTCAGGAGACCGTATTCCTCACTGGAATTCGCACACAGACGCAGCGTCGGCCGCGCCCGCGCCGCCTGTGCGCCAGTTCCGATGAGCGAAAAACTGATCATGCGAATCATCACTCCACTCCAAAAACGTTGCCCACGGATTGTTGCCGCGGCTCTGCTCTGCGTCACCGCTTTCTTCGCCATCTCGGCCGGCAAAGCCGCGCCCGCAGTCGATCGTGAAGCAATCCTCAGTCATTTAAATACCATCATCAGCTGGTACCGCGATTCCAGTTCCAAAGTTCAGTCTGTCGGCCTCCCCAGCGACGCGATCTATCAGGACACTTCGCAAAATCTCGCGCAAGAAGCTGTCCGGCTCGCATTTCAATCCGCGAAGGCAGCCGCTGTTCTGGTGAACGCGTCGGATCAGGTGACGCCCGCCGCGACGCCGGACGCTTCGGGCGCCTCCACCCAGCAGCAGAATCTCACGCAAACTCTCGCCACCCTGAAATCTCGCATTGACCAGGACCAATCCAAACTGGACGTCTTGAATAAGCAAATCGAAACCGCGCCGCGCAGCCAGCGCCAAAACCTCACCTCGCAACGAGACTCGCTACAAGCTGAAATCTCGCTCGACCAGGCCACGCAAGATGCCGTGCAGAAATTGGCTACCTTCGTCGAGAGCAGCGAAGAATCAGGTGTCGGAGGATTTGCGGGCAGCATCAACGATCTCGCGCGCACCGTACCGGAAGTCCTCGGCGACGCGAACGCCCAGAAGGCCGCCGCCAAACCCGCCGCCACTCAGCCCACGATTTCCAAATCTTCCGGCCTGATCGGCCACTGCCTCACCCTCTATGCGGAACTGCGCACCATGCACAACATCGACGAGATGGCCAACGAAACCTCCCGCGTCCGCGAAAATGCCGCCGCGCTGCGCAAACCCATGCGCGACACGCTGGCTTCCACCATTCAACGCGGCCGCGATCTCACCGGTCAAGCGCCGCCGTCCGATCCCACGCAAGCCAAAGCAGCCCCGCAAGAATTGCGCTCGCTCACCGACCAATTCAAGCAGCTCGCAAACGTAGTGATTCCGCTCAGCCAGGAAATGATGGTTCTCGACCAGAGCCGCTCCAATTTTCTCAACTGGCGCAACTCCATCGCCCGCGAATCGAAAGACGCGCTGCGCTCGGTGGTCTCGAGCGCCGTCGCGATTCTCCTCGCTCTGGGAATTATCTGGATTCTTGCCGAGGTGTGGCGCAGGTGGACGTTCCGTTACATCCAGGATTTGCGCCGCCGACGCCAGTTCATGCTTCTGCGCCGCTTCGTCCTGGGCTTCTTGGTCGCCGCGGTGCTCACGCTCGGCATCGTCAGCGATTTCAGTTCGCTCGCCACCTTCGCAGGCTTCGCCACCGCCGGCATCGCCGTAGGCTTGCAAGCCGTCCTTCTCTCCGTCGCCGCTTACTTTTTTGTGATTGGCCGTTACGGAATCCGCATCGGAGATCGCGTCAGCATCGCCGGAGTCACCGGCGACGTAATCGACGTCTCGCCGGTGCGTTTCTACTTGATGGAACTCGCAGGCAGCGATGTGAATCTGTATCCCACCGGACGCATCGTGGTCTTCTCCAACTCCGTTCTGTTTCAGGCCACCACGCCCCTCTACAAACAAATCCCGGGCACGGAGTACACCTGGCACGAGGTCGTGCTGCAGTTCGTAGCCGGCGCTGATTTCCAGCTCGCGGAAGAAAAATTACTCGCCGCTGTCAATTCGGTTTACGACAAGTATAAAAAAGATATCGAGCAGCAACACAACGACCTCGAACGCCGCATCGAAATCCAGATGAAACCGCCCACGCCCCAGGCCAAGCTGCATTACGCCGATAGCGGCCTGGAATTCCTGGTGCGTTACCCCACGGAGCTTCGCACCGCCCCCGACATAGACGAACAAATCATAAAAGCCGTCCTGGAGGCGATCGAAAAAGATCCAAAGCTGAAAGCCTCGGTAACCGGCTGGCCCAGAATCCGCGCCGCCGTCAAGGTTTAAGAGCGTGAGCATTTTGGGCGGCGCCGTAGGGCAAGGCGTGTCCGAGACCCATCGCTCCAGTTAGAACTCGTCCTGCTGGAACACAGCCTCCACTTGTTCTCGCGTCAGTGGCGCCCGGATGTTTCTCTGCAGAATCATCACAAATCTTCCGTCCGTTTTCGCGGAAATACCCGCCACGCCATCCGACAGTTCTTTGTAAGCAAACCTCACAGTTTTTCCGTCGGGCGAGGTTGTAGTCCATGACTCATATCTCATCGCTCGCCTCCTCTTTTTCGCCCTGTAGAGTAGTGACGCCGAACCGGAAATCGTTTCATCGCGCCGTGCCCCACAAGCCTCCGCGCCCTCTCATGCTAAAGTGTCACGCGAGGAGAAACGCTCGTGAACGCAAACCTGTCATTTTCAACAGCCATATTTTCCCGACACAAAATAGCGAAGTTCGCATTCGCCATGATTGCTTTAACGCTGGTCGCCCTGCTCGCCTCCGTATCGCGCGCGCAACAAGCGGCACAACCCGCACCCGCCAACCCGCCTGCGACGCAAGCCTACAAACCCCTCGAAGGCGACTACGTCGCGCACGACTTCCACTTCAAGTCCGGCGAGACGCTTGCGGAATTGCGCCTGCACTACCGCACCCTGGGCACTGCCGCCCGCGACGCCCATGGGCGCGTCACCAATGCAGTCCTGATCCTCCACGGCACCGGCGGCTGGGGCGGAAATTTTCTCGCGCCGCAATTTGCCGGCATCCTCTACGGCCCGGGCCAGCTTCTGGACATCACCCGCTACTACATCATCCTGCCCGACAACATCGGCCACGGAAAATCCAGCAAACCGAGCGACGGCCTGCGCGCGCATTTCCCGCAATACGAATACGACGACATGGTCGCCGCGCAGCACGAACTAGTGGAAAAAGGCCTCCACGTCAACCATCTCCGCCTGGTCCTGGGCACGTCCATGGGCTGCATGCACTCCTGGATCTGGGGCGAAACCTATCCCGATTTCATGGACGCGCTCATGCCCCTCGCCTGCCTGCCCGTGCAAATTGCCGGACGCAATCGCCTCTGGCGGAAAATGTTGATGTCCGGCATTCGCCAGGATCCCGACTGGCAGAACGGCGACTACACCACCGAACCCCGCGCCGGCCTGGAAATCGCCGCGGACATGCTGCTGCTTGCCGGCAGCGCTCCGCTGCCCATGCAGCTAAGCTTGCCCACGCGCGACGCCGCCGATCGCTATCTGCAAGACGTGATGAAACGGGAAATGGAAACTCTGGACGCGAACGACCTGCTCTACGCCGTGAATGCGTCGCGGAACTACGATCCCTCCGCGGATCTCGGACAAGTCTCCGTGCCGGTAATGTTCGTAAATTCCGCCGACGATTTCATCAACCCGCCGGAATTGGGCATCGCCGAACGCGAAATCCAGAAAGTGAAAAACGGAAAATTCGTGCTGCTACCCGCTTCCGAGCAGACTCACGGCCACGGCACCCACACCTGGGCCGCCCTCTGGCAGCAATACCTGAAAGAATTGCTCGACGAATCGCAAACACCGCCAGCAGCGGTAAAATGAAATGGCGCGCAGGCTCGATGAAGCAGTGCCCGCGCCAACTTGAGAATTCTCGCGATATGCCTTCTCCGCGCCAGCTCATTTTGACGATGAACAGAGGGTCGGCGACGTTGAAGTCCACCCTCTACGAAAGCGGCGCGCGCGACGAAGTTTTGCTTTCGCTATCGGTGGATTACGGTGCCGCGGCGAACGCGCATTTGAAGATTGCCGACGCAAGCGGCGCTTCACTGCTTGATTCGTCGGTAAAAGGCAAAGACTCGAATGCCGCGCTGGAAGCCATATTCGCGTGGCTGGATCAGCACGAATATCTTTCGGGGCTGCAGGCGGCAGGCCATCGCCTGGTTCATGGCGGACCGCGCTACACCGAGCCGCAGCGCATCACGCCGAAATTTCTATCCGCACTCGAAAAACTCGTGCCGCTCGATCCGGATCACCTGCCGGCGGCCATTCGCGGAATTCGCTTCGTGGCGAAGAAATTTCCGAAGCTTGCGCAGGTGGCGTGTTTCGACACCGCATTTCACAGCTCGCTGCCAACCGTTGCGAAAATGTACGCGCTGCCACGGCGATTCTACGGCGAAGGCATCCGCCGCTACGGTTTCCACGGGCTTTCCTACGAATACATCGTGGGCGAGCTCCGCAAGATGGACGCGAAACGGGCCGCCGGCCGCGTGGTCATTGCTCACTTGGGCAGCGGCGCGAGCATCGTAGCGTTGCAAGATGGAAAAAGCATGGACACGTCCATGGGATTCACGCCGCTGGAAGGCCTGGTAATGAGCGCACGCTCAGGTGATGTTGACCCCGGCCTCCTGCTCTACCTGCTCGCACAGAAAAAACGATCCGCAAAGCAAGCCGGCGCGCTGCTGAACAAACAATCCGGCTTGCTGGGCGTCTCCGGAACCACCGGGGACATGCGCACGCTGCTGGAGAAGGCAAAACAGGACCCGCACGCAGCCGAGGCGGTTGATTTATTCTGCTATCGCGCGAGGAAATATATCGGCGCTTACGCCGCCGCGCTGGGAGGACTCGATGCGCTCGTTTTCAGCGGAGGAATCGGAGAGCGCGCCCCCGCCATTCGCGCAAACATCTGCAACGGCCTGGATTTTCTGGGGATTCGCCTGGACGGTAAGCAAAACGAAGCAAACGCGCCGCTGATATCCACGAACGACAGCCGCGTTAACGTGCGCGTCATACAAACCAACGAAGATTTGATGATCGTGCAACATGTTGTAGCCGTCCTCGGCCACAGAGCATCGAAGACGGTGTGAGGTCACCATGTTTACTTTCGATGCCAAGTTGTCCAGCGCCGTAGCAGGCCCGCCGCCGCAACCCGCGAAGGAATCAGGGTCAACCGCAACGGGCCCGCTCTCCCCGGAACTGCTCGACAAGATGCAGCGCTACTGGTACGCCGCAAATTATCTCTGCGTCGGGCAAATCTACCTGCTCGATAATCCGCTGCTGCGCGAGCCGCTCTCGAAGGCCCACATCAAACCGCGCCTGCTGGGACACTGGGGCACTTCTGCCGGACAGAATTTTATCTACGTCCACCTGAATCGCCTGATCCGCGAGACGCAAGCCGACATCATCTATATCTCCGGACCCGGCCACGGCGGCCCCACTCTGAACGCCTGCGCGTATCTGGAAGGCACCTACAGCGACGTCCATCCAGAAATCACGCAGGACGCCGCCGGCATGCGTCTGCTCTTTCGCTCGTTTTCCACGCCCGGAGGAATTCCCAGCCACTGCGGCCCGCACACGCCCAATTCCATGCACGAGGGCGGCGAGCTGGGCTATTCGCTGATGCACGCGTTTGGCGCCGCGTTCGATAATCCGGACCTGATCGTCGCGTGCGTGGTCGGCGATGGAGAATCGGAAACCTGCCCGCTGGAAGGCAGCTGGAAAAGCGTAAAATTCCTGAATCCCGCCCGCGATGGCGCGGTGCTGCCGATCCTGCATCTGAACGGCTACAAGATTTCCGGGCCCACGGTGACGGCGCGATGGAGCGACGACGAACTCTCGGCCTACTATCGCGGATTTGGTTACACGCCTCACTTCGTCGAAGGTGACGATCCCGCGAGCGTGCATCAACAGCTGGCCGCAGCGCTCGATCGCGGTTACGCGGAGATACGAGAAATTCAGAAGCAGGCGCGGTCGGACGGCTCCCGGGGCAAAGCGGTCCTCGAACCCTGGCCGATGATCATCCTCCGCACACCGAAAGGCTGGACCTGTCCGAAAGAAGTCGACGGCGTGCCCGTCGAAGGCACATTTCGCGCGCACCAGGTTCCGCTCTCCAACGTCTGCGAAGATCCCGCGCACCTGCAGCTCCTGGAACAATGGATGCGCAAATATCAACCCGAAAAATTATTCGACCAGAACGGCCGCCTGATCGCCGAACTAGCCGCTCTGGCGCCCGACGGAAACAAACGCATGGGCGCAAGCCCGCACGTCAACGGCGGCCGCGTTCTGAAAGCGCTCGACCTCCCCGATTTCGCGCGCTACGCCCTGGAAGTCCCCGGCCCCGGCGAAGTAGTCGCGGAAGCCCCGCGCAAACTCGGCGAATATCTGCGCGACGTCATCAAACAAAATCCCGCAAATTTCCGCCTCTTCTGTCCCGACGAAACCAATTCGAACCGCCTGAACTCCGTGTTTGAGGCCACCAACCGCTGCACCATGGAGCAAACAGTTTCGATCGACGATCACCTCGCCCCCGACGGCCGCGTCATGGAAGTCCTCAGCGAACATCTCTGCGAAGGCTGGCTCGAAGGATATTTGCTCACCGGCCGCCACGGCATATGGTCTTCCTATGAAGCGTTCGCGCAAGTAGTGGACTCGATGGTCACGCAGCACGCCAAGTGGCTCGAACAATGCATCGATTTTCCCTGGCGCCGCCCGCTCGCATCGCTAAATGTTTTCATCACCGGCCACTGCTGGCGCAACGATCACAACGGTTTCAGCCACCAGGCCCCCGGCTTCGTGGACAACGCGCTGCAACGCCGCAGCGAAGTCGCCCGCGTTTACTATCCGCCCGACGCCAACTGCCTGCTCAACGTTGTCGATCACTGCCTGCGCAGCCGCAATTACGTCAACGTCGTCACCTGCGGAAAACAACCGCAACTGCAATGGCTCACGTTCGACGAAGCCCTGGCCCACTGCTCACAAGGCGCCTCCATCTGGAATTTCGCGACCAACGACGGCGGCACGCAACCGGACATCGTCCTCGCGTGCGCGGGGGATGTGCCTACCATCGAAGCGTGCGCCACTTCCTGGCTGCTACAAAAACACATCCCCGGCATCAAAGTCCGCGTCGTGAACGTCGTGGATCTCAATGCACTGATGAGCCCAGACGATCATCCGCACGGCCTGGACAATATTTCCTTCGAAGCTCTGTTCACGCGCGATGTGGATGTGGTCTTCGCGTTCCACGGCTACCGCTGGCTGATTCACAGCATGGTGCACGGCCGCGCGAACGAAGGCCGCTTCCACGTGCGCGGATTCAACGACCAGGGCACCACCACCACTCCCTTCGATATGGTGGTGCTGAATAAAATGAGCCGGTTCCACCTGGCGATTGATGCGCTGAAGCATGTGCCGCGCCTAAGATCGCAGGCTTCGGACGCGATTGATATGTTCAACCGGAAATTGTACGAACACCACGCGTACATCCGCGAGCATTTTGAGGACCTTCCGGAAATTCGCAACTGGCATTGGACCAAGGATTTCAGCGAGCCCAGCGCGCCGCCGCCGCTGGCAAAAGACCAGCCGCGGGGGCAATCCTTCAGCGACGCGTAGGAAGAGCCGCGGGCTAGCGCGCGTCGCCTTTTTTTGGGTAGCGGCCGAGCAGCCCGTTCCAGCGGATCCATAGAAGATCGCCGAACATCATTACGCTATCGCGCAGCACCTGGACTTTGGTCGCTGCGTCATGCGCCCAGCGCACCGGCACTTCTGCGGTGCGCAGTCCATGGCGCTTCGCCAGAAACAGAATTTCAGGATCGAAGCCGAAGCGTTCGATGCGCTGCTGTTCGAAAATAATGCGCGTACGCTCGCGCCGGAAAATCTTGAAGCCGCATTGCGTGTCGGAAAACGGCAAACCCGTAATCACGCGCACGAATCCGTTGAAGATGATCCCCGCAAGCTCACGGTGGCGCGACTGGTGAACCGAAATCAGCGAGCGGTCCAAGGCGCGCGAACCAATGGCGATGTCATCTCCCGCCGCCAGGGCGGCGAGCAGCTTTTCGATTTCCTCGATCGGCGAGGACAAATCGGCGTCGGTAAAAAGCGCCAAGCGGCCGCGCGCTTCCAGCATGCCGTGCCGCACGCTGTAGCCTTTCCCGCGATTTTCTCCATTCGAAACCAGCCGCACAGCGGGCATTTCCTGCGCCCATTCCTCCGCGATCCGCGCCGTGCCGTCCTTCGATCCGTCATCCACGATCAGAATTTCGAGCTGGTCCATTTCAATATGGGGCGCCATGCCCGGCGGCACGCGGCGCCCGGCAAAATATTCGCGAATGCGCGCAAGCGTGCGCGCCAGCCGCCCCTCTTCGTTATAAGCCGGGATGATGATGGAAAGTTCGGGCACGGAACGAGGAACCGGGACGCTCATCACACCGGCGATCCGTGGACTTCATCCGCGACACGGCTGGGCCATCCATAGCGGCCGAGCAGCGGAACGAACCGGCAGGCGCACAGCGATTCCCGCGCCAGTTCGCCCGAGCGCTTTAGGATTCGCAGCAAATCCTGGCACTGGGAACCCCCTACGGGAATTGCCAGGCGGCCACCTTCGGCAAGTTGTTCGATGAGCGGCGGAGGAATCGCCGGAGCCGCAGCGGAAACCAGAATCGCATCGTACGGCGCGCCCGCAGGCCAGCCGAGCGAACCATCACCTTCTGCAACGCGTACATTGCAGTAACCCAAGCGCGCCAGCCGCTCGCGCGACGCGCTGGCGAGCGCGGGCTGCAATTCCACCACGATCACTTCTTGCGCCAGCAGCGACAGCACCGCCGCTTGATACCCGCAACCGCCGCCAACTTCCAGCACGCGCGCTGTGCTGGTGAGCTGTAGAGCGTTCGTCATCAACGCGACCATGTACGGCTGCGAAATCGTTTGCCCGCCGCCAATCGGCAGCGCCTCATCGCAGTACGCTGAAGCCTGCGCCGCCGCAGGTACAAACTCGTGCCGCGGCACAGAAGCCATAGCGTCGAGGACGCCTGAGGAGATGATGCCGCGCGAGCGAATTTGCCGCACCACCATTTCATGGCGCGCGGCCGCGAAATCCTGAGTCGCACCCGAGCAAGAGCCGCCACCAAAGATCATCGGCGTGAGGTCCTGACGCGGCCGCCAAGCGCGACGCATTGCGCGACGCTACCCGCGCGACGATTCGTGACGCTGATCGTGACGCCGATCATGACAAAGTTACGCAAAGCAGGGCTCACACCTGAAAAGTTATCATAGCGAGCGGCGGCCCTGCCACCGCCGGCAGGGTTCTGTCTTCTCCCGTCCGCCCTGCCAGCACATCCATCCAGTGCGGCTTCTTCCCTAGGAGCGGGTCCTAGGCCCGCCGCCGCTGCCGCCGCACAAGAACGATCCGACGAATCGATTTTGTAGCGGCTGCCTTCAGGTGGGCGCGGTTGCTCTTGATTCTCCCGGACCCAAATCCGCGAATCCCGCTCGCGAATTGCATATGTCGCTCCCGTTCGATACGATTCTTGGATTCGCATATCATGGCAGGAATGACCCAGGGCCTGCAGCGAAGAACAGGAGATTTCCATGAAGCTACGAACAGCCGTACTCGCCGGCCTGCTATGTGCCGCGGGACCGGCGCTGGCGCAAACACCTGCGCCCAGCACAACACCGACACCTGCGCCGCACGCCACCCCCGGACAGGCAGCTCCGGCAAAACCGGCCGAGCAAGCCCCACCGGCGCCTGCGGAAAAAATCGATCCCGCGAAAGATGCGGCGATCCGGCATTTGATGGAGATTACGGAAAGCTCGAAGCTGGCCGAAAGCATGGCGACCTATATCACCGGACAGGTGCACAACGGAGCGGGCCGCGCAATTCCTGCGGAGCAATTGCCGAAGTTCATGGACACTTTTACGCAAAAATTCCAAGCCAGCTATTCGGCCACCGCTGTCAACGATGCGATCGTCGCCATTTACGCGAAACATTTTTCGTTGGAAGAAATTCAGGGACTGACCAAGTTCTACGAATCACCTGTCGGCCAGCGGATCGTGAAGGAGATGCCGGATGTGGACCAACAGATGCGTGCCGCCGGGCAGCAGATTGAGTTCCCCTCGGCGATTGGCGCTTTGCGCAGTATGGCCGACCAGTATCCGCAATTGAAGCAGATGCTGCCGCCGGATAGTTCGGCGCCGGCGCCATCCAGCACGCCCGCTCCTGCTCCCGCAACGCCAGCTCCGGGCACAAAGGCGCCAGCGACGCCGCCTTCCACTCTAAAACCGGCCGCGCCCGAGCAATAGGATGCGCGGTAGCTCCGCGCACGAAGGAGTTGCGATCATGTTGCCAGACAAGACTGGATTCATCGGGAGGAGGCTCATCGTTGCGAGCCTCCTGTTTTTGTTCGTGCTGGGGACCACGGGAAGTTTCGCGGTGCGTGGGGCCGCGCAGCAATCCGACTCCATCACCGTTTCCGCCGCAATTAGCTTGAAGGATGCGCTCGACGAGCTGGGCCCGATTTTTCAGATCCAGCAACATCGCCAGAACGGCGGCAGCGGCACGGCCGTCACCTATAACTACGGCGGCTCAGGAACTCTCGCGCGCCAGATCGAGCAAGGCGCTCCGGTGGACGTATTTTTTTCCGCGGCCGAAAAGCAGATGGACGAACTCGCAGCGCAGGGCTTGATCGTGGCCGATACGCGCCACGACGTAGTGGGGAACGCGCTGGTGTTGATCGCTCCGGCGCAGGCCGCCACGCCACACAGCTTTCAAGATCTCACCAACCCGGCAGTGAAAGCGCTCGCGCTCGGTGAAACCAGCACCGTACCGGCGGGAATGTACGCGCGGCAAACTCTCGAACACCTCGGCTTGTTCGCCGCGCTGGAGAAAAAAGTCGTCTACGCGAAAGATGTTCGCGCGGTGCTTACCTACGTGGAAACAGGCAACGCGGATGCGGGCCTCGTGTATCAGACCGACGCGAATACTTCCACGAAAGTACGCGTGGTAGCGGTCGCGCCCGCGGATTCGCATGATCCGATTCTCTATCCGGCCGCCGTCTTGCGCAACTCAAAAAACAAGCCCGCGGCGCACGCCTTCCTGGAATTTCTGCAAGGCCCCGACGCGCGCGCGGTCTTCCAGAAGTACGGCTTCACCTCCGCGGAAAAGTCAGCCACAAAGAACTGATCCGGCTACAATCCTCTCGCGATGGATTGGTCTCCTCTGCTGATATCGCTGGCCACCAGTTTGGCGGCGACGGCCGTCACGCTGGTGGCAGGCCTGGCCGCGGCTGCTTGGCGCCAGAATCGCGCGGGTGCCGGCGCCGCGCTCGTTGACGGAATTTTCATTCTCCCGCTCGTCCTACCTCCGACGGTTGTGGGCTTTCTCCTGCTGCTGCTCTTCGGTCGCAACGGCCCGCTGGGCAAACTGCTGCTGCAATTCGGCGCCACCGTCGTGTTTTCCTGGCCCTCCACGGTGATCGCTGCGACCGTCGTAGCTTTTCCGCTGATGTATATCACCGCGCGCGCGGCTCTCGAGCAAGTGGACCCGCACCTGTTGCAAGCAGCCCGCACCCTGGGCGCATCCGAAGCGCGCATTTTTCGCGAAGTGGCGCTGCCTCTGGCGTGGCCCGGAGTGCTGGCGGGTACAATTCTTGCCTTCGCGCGCGCGCTGGGAGAATTTGGTGCGACCTTGATGCTCGCCGGAAATATCCCGGGGAAAACCGAAACGATTCCCATCGCGATTTATTTTGCCGTGGAAGCAAACGAAATCCAGCGTGCCATGGCCTGGTGCGCCGTGGACGTCGGCATCTCCATCGCGCTGCTGGGCGGTCTGTACTACTGGACGCACGCGCAGCGTTTGCGGCGCGAGCGCTGGGGCCAGCACTGACGTGACTCTGGAAGTCCAAATCGAGAAGAAACTGGCGGATTTCACGCTGGACGTTTCGTTCCACGCCACGGAAACGCCGCTGAGCATTCTGGGCGCATCGGGCGCGGGCAAGTCCATGCTGTTGCGCTGCATCGCCGGCCTCGAACGTCCGAATCACGGCCGCATCGCATTGCACGACCGCGTACTTTTCGATTCCGAGCGGCGCCTGGGAATTCCCGCGCGCGAACGGCGCATCGGCATGCTGTTTCAGCATTACGCGCTGTTTCCGCACCGCACCGTCGCGCAGAACATTGCTTTTGGTCTGCATGATTTGCCGCAAGAGGAGCAGGCTGCGCGCACGGCATCGCTCGTCACGCGCACGCATCTCGGAGGACTGGAGCAGCGCTACCCCCGCGAATTATCCGGCGGCGAACAGCAGCGCACGGCACTGGCGCGCGCTCTGGCAATTCAACCGGAGGCGCTGCTGCTCGATGAGCCGCTCTCGGCCCTCGATACGCATCTGCGCGGCCAAGTGGAGGCACAGCTGCAGGAAACATTCGCAAGTTTTCGCAGGCCGGCGCTGCTCGTGACGCACAACATGGAAGAAGCCTACCGCCTCGGTGAACAATTGCTGGTGCTCGCGCGCGGTCAAGTCGCGGCATTCGGCGCAAAGCAAGAAATATTCCGCCGCCCGCCAAGCGCCGAAGTCGCGCGGCTCACCGGCTGCAAGAATATTTCCCGCGCGCACGCAAATCCAGACGGCACCGTCGAAGCGCTCGACTGGAATTGTCAGCTGCACCTCAAGCAAGCGCCCGGCACGCCGCCAAACTACATTGGAATTCGCGCGCACCACATGGATTTTCCAGAAACCGCCGGCGACGCCGCGGGAGAACCAAACGTCTTTCCCTGCTGGATCGTCCGCACGTCGGAAACACCCTTCCGGATCACGCTGTTCGTAAGCCTCGATCCCGTGCGCGCCGAAGCCGGAGAAGCCCACCTGCAAGCGGAAGTGTTTAAGGAAAAATGGGAGCGCTTCCGCGACCGGCCGCAACCCTGGCGCGTGCGCCTTGCGCCCGAATCACTATTCGCCATGCCCGAATGAAACGAATCCTCAGTGGAAGTGTTTCACGAACTTGATGTCCAGGCCGTAAGTGCCGTTGATGTCGCGCAAGAACACGACCGAAAGATCGCGCCGCACGTGGTATTCGACTTGAATCAGCTGCTCCTGGTCAGACGCCGCATTGGAGGAATACGTCACAGTAAGATCCCGCGTAATCTGCTGCTCGATGGTCACGCGCGCCGAAGCGTTCGATTCCGTAGCCGTCCCCGCCAGAAACGGATCAATCCGGAAATGACTAATCCCGAAAAGATGCTCGATGCGCCCACCCACTCCGCTCGAAACCGCTTCAGAAAGCAGCGCGGTGGCCCCGTAGTTCGACCCCGCAGCGGTAGAGCGCAACGCGCTCTCCTGCCCCGTGCTGCCCAGCGCCAGCAAAGCAATAATGTCCGTATCCGGCAAAGGCGGATCCGAACGGTAACTCAAAGAAAGCTTGCTGGCGCGCCCGGAAAAATTGATCGTCACCAGGTACTGGCTGATCGTCGAGGTTGCTTCGATGTTCAGTTCCGGATCCAGCTGAAACGGATTGGCGAAATTGACGTCCCCGCGCGTCAACGTGAAATCATTTCCGCGAAACGACATTTCGCCGCCCAGCAAATGAATGTGCCCCAGCAAAATCGGCCGATCCCAAGTGCCGCGCAAGTGCAAATCGCTGTCGATCTCCACCTGCGCGCCGGTCCATTCGACGCGCGCCCCAGGACTGGTATGCGCGGCCACATCGAAAGTAAGATTTCGCATAAATGCCGACGAAGCAGCAGCGGCCGCCGAAGTATCCGGCGAGGCGCCAAAAAAAGAAGTAATGTCCGCTCCCGGCGCAAATAACAAGCGCTTCAGTTCCACATTCCCACTCAGCACCGCGCGCTCGGTAGTCCCCACCAGCTGCAGAGTCCCGCCCGTCAGCCAGCTCATCCCCGCCGGATAGCGGATGCGCACCTGCGGCGTCCTGGCGTAAATTTCATAACGGAGCGGACCTTCTTCTCCGTACGTGACGCTGCCGTTCAAAGTCAGCTGCCCGCCGCCCGAATCCGCCGTCATATTTTCAAAAAGCAATCGGCTGCGGTCGAAAACCAGGTCGCCGTTCAAATGGCTCAGCCCCACCGGAAAATCGGAATAGTTCGCGGAAGCATCGCGCACGGTCGCGCGGCCCGTAATCCGCGGCTTGGACATCGTTCCCTCAATCGCCACGTTGACGTTCGCCTCCCCCTGCGCGCGCAAGTCCGGCATCATTCCTTTCAACAAGCCCAGGTTGATCGCGCCGGTGACGCTCACGTGCACCGGACGTTCGCGGTCAAAGCGGGCCGAACCGCTGATCTGAAAATCCGAATCGGGCCCATGCAGATGCGCCTGCGCGATGCGAATTTCATTGCGGTGATAGGTGAATTGCACCGGCCCGTCGTTCTGCAAGGAAACGAACAAATAGTCGAGCGAGATGCGCGAAATGTCCGCCTTCACCTCGATCGAGTCGGGCTTGCGCAACGCGCCGGCCAGCGTGAAATTCCCGTCCACCACGCTGTGGCCCGTCAGGTTCTTCAGATGCAGCCCGGCCGTAAACAGCGGGTCCAGATCGAACTGCGCCACCGCAAGCCGCCCGGAAATTTCCTCGTCGCCCGCTAAACCGATGCTGAGTTGTCCCTGCAATTGTCCATGCGCCCCCTCCGAATTCAGCGCCACGCGAACCGCGTGCCCGTCCGAATCCAGCCGCCCGTGAAAGTCTCCTTCCTCATCCGTGCCAATCTTCAAGCCCAAAACGTGAAATTCGCCCTGCCCCGCTGGCGCGCGCAGCGGCCCACTGCCGCGCACTGCAAAATCAAGTTTTCCCGCGAGCGCCAGCGACGGATTTTGCAGCGCCTGAATCTTTTCGAGCAGGATGCCGCTGCCGGTCAAATTGAATTCAGTGGTTCCTTCCTTGGGACGATAAAGCAGATCCCCCGAAACGCGCCCGGATTCGCGCCCCAACTCCGCGTGCGACAGCCGGACCTCATCGCGCGCCAAATGCAGCTCGCCGCTCATCCGGTCGAAGTGCAGCCCCTTGGTGTGAATGTCGTCCAGAATCAGATTGGCATCGAGCACCGGCGCGGCGCTGGTGCCGCCGCCATTCAATGTCCCGGAAATCGTAGCCGTCGCGGGATACGACGTGCCGAACATCGCTTGCACATCGTCGCTGGGCGCGTGCGTCGTCTGCGCCGTCAGCGACCACACATTCGCCGGAACGAAACTCCAGTCGCCGTCCAGCTGCATGGCAAGATCCAGGCTAACGGAAGCCTGCCCTCGCCTCATTACGGCCTTGCTAAATTTAAATTCGTCCAGCGAGTAATCCAGGTCGCCGTAGAGCTCGTCCCATCGGTAGGTATCGTAACGCGCGTCGGTCGCGCGAATGTGGCCGGAGAATGTAGGTCCGGCGATTGGACCGAGGATGCGTCCGCGAAATGTGATGCTGCCGGCGACGCGCGTAGGAGCCACATCCACGCCCCGGAGCCGGTTGATGAAATCATCCCACTCCACCAGATTCTGCGTCTTCAGGTTCAGCTCCAGCGTGGTATCCACTCCCCGCAGCGCGCCATCGAATTCCATTTGCGTGTTCGGCGTGGTGATTTCGCTGTGGTCCAGCGCGCACGTCTCGTTGTCTTCCGTGTAGTTATAAAAAATGTGCGCCGTAATCGGAATCATTCCCGGCGACAGCACGGCGGGCGGCGTCCAGCGCGATTCCCCGTGGGTCGTGAAGTGTTTGAAGTTCGCCGTCCAGGTATTGTAGGAATCCACGTCAATCCCCGCGTCCCAATGCAGCGTATCAATCGGAAAATCCACGTTATTCACCGCATGAATCGCGTCGGCCAGGCTGGCGTGATGGAAATGAGTTTGCGTGCGAAAGGCCAGCGTCGGCAAATCCATTTCCAGGTGGCCGTCCAGCGAGCCTTGCAGCGCGCGGACCGCGAGATTTTCCACCACCAGCTTTTTTTTCGCGATCGTGTAATTCCCGGTGGTTTCCATGTTGGTGGCGTGGAACCACGGGTAGGGCATCTTCACGTCGTGGCCGTCAAAGTACCCGCTGCCGGTCCAATCGCCCGAAGCGTAGCGAGCCTCACCGGAAAAATCGGCGATCAGGTCCGGCGTGAGCGGCTCGCGAAATATTTTCCGCACGTCTTCCAGCGAAAGGCGTCCCCGATAATGCAAATTCCAGTCCGCGCGCGAGAAACGGGACAGCTCGGCGCGCAAATTCAGTTCGGAGTGCAGCGCTTTCCAAATTAGTTCGTCCAGCTCGAATGAATCGCGGCGCAATACGAATTTCGTCGCAAGATCGAAACGCAAGGGCACGTCTCGCTGCAAATCCAATTCCACCTGGTTCCAAACCAAATTCCCGACGTAGGCCGGACCGCTATCGGCCGGCATCACGTACTGCAATCGAAACGCGAGGTTCTGTCCCTTCACTTCGAGTGGCACGCGCCGGTCATTGACACTCGCACTGCCGTTGCGCAGCTCCACGCGCCCAATGCGCAAATTGAAAAGCGTTTCCTGCCAGGGACCGGCGTGCGGCGGGGTCTTGGGCGTGGGCAGATTGCTCGAGCCATTCTTTTCAAAGCGCACGGTCAGTTGCGGGCCATCCAGCAGCAGTTCGTCGATCTTGAATTGCCGATGCAGAAACGAAAGCACCGTGATGCCCACCTGCACGCGGTCCGCATGAAATAGCGGAGCATCGCTGGACTTTTCCAAGCCGTGCAGCGTCAGGTTATCGAGTTCGGCGCGCATGCGCAGTGCGTGCAGATGAAACCCGCCCAGTTCCACGCGCGCGCCGGTACTCGCTTCCAACTGATGAAGCAGCGCATTGCGCGCCCAGCGTTGCGCGATTCCAAACTGGAATATGCAAAACACCACCACGGCAACGGCGCCGAGCAGTAGCGCCACGGCAGCCAGACCATGCGGCCAGCGCAGCTTCATGAGCCGCTTCCTTGCGCCACCACATCAATCTTCAGGCGGTCTCGCGAATCGGTCAGCCATTTCGCCGCGCGGTCGCTGATGGCTCGCTGGATCAGCACTTCACGGATGGTATCGTCCACATCGTCCAGCGGCGGCACGGGCTCATTGCGAGCTTTTAATTGCGGCGAGAATTCGTCGCGGTAGTAGGTCTCCACCTGGTCATCGCTCACTTGCGCTTCCGGACGGAAACGGTAATCGATGAATCGCGACAGGTACAGCTGCTGCGCGACCATGCGGCGCATCGCCGCTTCGGTCAATCCGGCGCTGACGCGGCGCTTCTGAAACTCCTCCGGCGAGGGAAACTGTTTCACGAATTCCGCATAGGCGCGATCCACGTCCGCGGCCGGTGGTTGCGCGTATTTCGTTGCGTTCGCTTCGGAACGAATCATCCATTGATCGCTGAGTTCGCGGATCAATTCCGCGCGCGGCTTCGCTTTCCCATCCACAAGCAACTGGAACGCGGCGAGTTCGCGGACCTCGCTTTCGGTAATGATGTCGTCTTCGATGCGCACCGCCACACCGTCCACCTGCTGCACGCCCGAAGAACCCGAGGAAATTGACGAGCTGGCAGCGCCCGGACCCGGCGGCAATTCCGAATCGCTCCCGGTCTGCGCGCCGGCACGGTTCGTCGCCAATCCCGCGCTCCACGTCAGCAAGCCGAAAATGAGCAGCACGCGTCGCATCAGAACACCGGCCCGATGTTGAAAGAAAATCCAAAATGAGAAACGCGATAATTCGTTGTGGGCGGCACCGTCGGCGGCGTGGGCGTCACCGAATACTCCGCCGGATTCAGCTGGTAGCCGAAATCCACGCGCACCGGGCCGATCGGAGTCGCATAGCGCACGCCAAATCCCAACGTGTGCGAAAAATAATTCAGCTCCGTCGGCGAAGCGGACTTCCACGACAGATTAATGTGATCCACGTCGCTGTACACGTTGCCGCCGTCGTAGAAAAAAGTCCCTCCCAGCCGGTTGCCGATCCAGGGCAGCTTCATCGGAAAACGCAATTCCTGGTTGAATATCAGCAACGCCAGGCCGCCGATGGGGAAGCCCGTGCACGGATCGCGAGGGCCGGCTTCGTTCAGGCTGAAGCCGCGCAGCGACTGCGCTCCGCCGGCGAAAAAAC
Organism: Acidobacteriota bacterium; assembly: GCA_013289715.1. Taxonomy (GTDB): domain Bacteria; phylum Acidobacteriota; class Terriglobia; order Acidiferrales; family UBA7541; genus Palsa-295. Next base: position 130,242 of record JABCZJ010000010.1, read on the forward strand.
GCTCGGGCAATGGAATGATTTGGCCTGTCGTCGTAACGTCGGCGCAGTTGGTGGGGGCGTTGCCGGTGGTCGTGCCGGTGGGCAGCTCCACTCCGAAGCGAGTCGAACGCGCGAACACAAAGGCGCGGCCAAACGGATGGTAGGAAGAATTCTGCACGAAGAGACGGAAAAAACTCGCGCTGGAACCGAGCGTCGTTGCGGCGTAGCTCAAGTCCGCGGTGTTGAAGTCTCCGGATTTTGGATCGGCGGGATTATCCCGGTGGTCGCGCGCGTAGGTGATGCCTACTCCGGACACCAGCGTAGGCTGGCTGTAGAGCGGAATCTGGTCTTCGGAAATGGTGCCGTTCAGGTTGGTGGCGACCACGCGCCGGAAAAAATAACGATACAGCAGCGAGCTCGATGGCGATAGCTTCTCGGAGATTTGAAACTGCGCTTCGTAGCGGATGGACGTGAAAGTCGCCACATCCAGCGTCTTATCTGCAAACACCGTGAGCGCCGCGCTGAGGGACTTCTGGTTGAGAAAATTGTCGGCCGAATAGGACGCGAGCGCACGGTACTGCAGCGTGCTGGCTCGCGCCTTGAAGCTAAGTGTCTGCGCCCGTCCGAACATATTCGCGCGGGAAACTTCGAAAATACCGCGAGGGCTTGCCGCGATGCTTGTGGCGTTCGGATTGCACGGCGGCGAATTCGGCGGCGGGCTGCCGGGGCATGGATTCCCGATCTTCAATACTTCGAAACCGAATCCGTAGCCGATGGTGTACCGGCCGCCTTCCCGCACGTCCACCACCATCACCTTTTGTGGATCGCTCCCGTTGGGATTTTGCGGAGCGATTTGCACGCGCGTGAAAACTCCCATATTGTAAAGTTGCCGCTGTGATTCAACCACGTCGCCTTCGCGCAACGGACCGTTCGGCTGGATCACCACCTGCCGCGCGATCACTCCGGGCCGCGTATACTGATAGCCGGTGAGCAATACTTTCGCCACGCTGATGCGCGGGCCCTCGGTGATTTTATAAGCAAGCCGCATCCGGTTCGGCGCGCTGCCCGGCGTGGCCGTGTCGTCAAAACGCGCCTCCGGAAATCCATCGTTGTAGTACATGGCCAGAATATTGTTGCGGTCGCTCGCGACCGCCGCCGCGGAATAAGGCTGCCCCGGAGAAGATCCCACCACGTTCAGCACCGCATCCTGGCTCATGGCGTGAGCGCCAGCGATCTGCAAGTCCTCCACCAGTGTCTGCGGCCCTTCTACGATCTGAAAGGTAACGAAGAGGTTTCCTTTCTTGCCCTGATAATTCGTGTCCACGCCGGAAGTGACTTTTACATCCAGAAATCCGTTGGAAAGATACAGCCCGCGAATCGAGTCTCCATCGTCGCGCACCAGGGTCTGGCTGAACCGGCCGCTGGAGGCAAACGACGCCGGCTGCAGCCCCAACCGGCTATTCAGAAGTTCCTTGCTGAAATACTTGTTGCCGTGGAAAGAAATGCCGACGAGCCGCGAACGGTCACCGCGGGAAACTTCGTAGCTGATCAGCCGCACACCCGCTTTGGGGTCGTCACGAGAACTCACCTGGACTTCGGCATCGAAATATCCCTGGCGCTGAAAATAGTCGCGGATATTCCGCCGCCCTTCCTGCAGCAGGTCCTCGTCCACCGCGCCTTCGGCATAGATCGGCAGCAATTGCCGCAGTTTGCCCTGGCTGATGCGCGCGCCACCCACCGCCACGCTGACGCGCGGCCCGGCGGTGACCTGGTAGTTCAATGCGACGAGATTGGAAGCAGCATCATAGTTTCCGGCAGTGATCAAAATGCCGGCGCCCAGATAGCCCTGGTTTACAAGATACTTTTTCAGCCGCTGCGAGGCGCGCGTAACCCGCGCCGAAGTAAACGGCTTGCTCAGCTTCATTTTCGAGCGGCGGATGAGTTCGCCGTCGGGGTAAGGTGTCTGATTCTTGACAATGAAGCTGCCCACGACGGCGCGCGGCCCCGGCTGCACGGTGATCAGCACGTCCATTTGGCGCGTTGCCGGATGCGGCGCAAGAGCCCATTTCAGGTCGGCCTCGTAAAGGCCCTCGCTGTTCAGCGTGTCCTTCAGGCGGTCAATCGCCTCCCGCAGAGCGCTTTCGCGAAAAGGTTCTCCCAGGCCAAGGCGCATGGACGCGAGCGCCGCGGCTTCCGTGGGCGGCTCTTTCAGGCCCTCGACGCGCACCACGTTGTTATAAAAATTCCGTTGCACGATAAACTCTACGCGCACACCTTGCGCTAGGGGAGCGGCCGTTACGCGTATGTCCGCGAAATCGCCGGTGCGATATAGAACGCGCAAGCTTTCGCGTTCGGCGCCAAAATCAAAAGGCTTGCCGACTTCCAGAGGGAGGGTGGGGGAGGGACCGGGCAGGGGATTCCCGGTATCGTCTACGATGTGGATTTCAGCGACGGTCTGGCCCTCGACCTCGCTCTCCTGCGCGCGAACCGATGTATCGGCAAGGACGCTGCATAGCAGCGCGCCGAAAACCAAAATAGTTCCCCAAGTCCCGGTCTGTTGAAAAGCACAGGCTTGCGGGCATCGCCGATTCCATCGGATTCTCATTCGCCTTGGAGGTAAGAGGAAAGGTTAGCACAGCCGCGTTGCCTGCCGAATGCGAAAAGGCGCTATGATATTGAATTGAGAACAGTTCCTCCGCCCCTAATAGACTACAAGAATGAACAGCGAGCAACGCGAAAAATACTCACGGCAGATACTGTTCGCCGGAATCGGTGACGAAGGCCAGCAGAAACTGCTCGGCGCGAGCGCCGTGCTGGCCGGCTGCGGTGCGCTGGGCACCGTGGTGGCCAACTTGCTCGTGCGTGCCGGAGTGGGACGGTTGCGCATCATCGACCGCGATTTCGTCGAGCCATCGAACCTGCAGCGTCAGACTCTTTTCGAGGAAGCGGACGCCCGCGCGGCGTTACCGAAGGCGGTGGCAGCCGAACGCCGCCTGCGCGCAATAAACTCCGATGCGCGCCTCGAAGGCATCGTCGCGGACCTCACCCCGAAGAACTCCGCCGAACTTCTCGGCGGATTTCAGCTGATCCTGGATGGCACCGATAATTTCCAGACTCGTTTGCTGCTGAATGACGCCGCGCTTTCACTCGATGTGCCATGGATTTACGCCGCCGCAGTGGGAAGCTACGGCGTCACCATGACGATTCGTCCCGGCGAAACCGCTTGCCTGGCGTGCCTGCTGGAAGGCGATGAAAAATCCGCGGCAATCGGCGCGGAAGCCACATGCGACACCGCAGGTGTGCTAAATGCCGCCGTCGGAGTGATCGCATCGGTGGAAGCCGCGGAAGCCACAAAAATTCTTGCGGGCAAGCCGGAAGCGTTGCACGGCCGCCTGGTCTCCACAGACGTCTGGAGCGGTCGCTTCCAATCCATCCGCGTCGCCCGCCAGTCAAACTGCCGCGCTTGCGTGCGCCGCGAATTCACCTATCTCGAAGGAGAAGCGCAGCCGCACATCACCATGTGCGGCCGCGACTCCGTGCAAATCCACGAACGCAGCCGCAGGCTCGATCTGGACGAGCTGGGCCGCCGGATCGTCAAAGCCTCCGCCGACAGCGTGCAGCACAATGAATTCCTGCTGCGCTTCCGCGTTTCGACCTACGAAATGACCGTCTTCGCCGACGGCCGCGCCATCGTCAAAGGCACGAGGGATCCCGCAATCGCGCGCTCGCTCTACGCCCGCTACGTCGGTGCCTAGTGAATCTCGGTTTTCCTGCTGGAAGGAACGAATCAGCCTACAAATCGCCGCAGCGCCGACTGCCGCATCGCCGCCCGGTCCATATTTTCCCGCGTATTCATCAAAGTGAGCAACGTACTCAGCACCCGCGCCTTCAATTCATCGGACATCGGAAATCCGCTGGTGGCCACATGCACCAGCGCCTCGCCGCGCCCCGAAATCTTCGTGATAAATTCCATCTGACGTTCGTGATTCGTATTACCGAGCGCCGTCTCCCGCCGCATCTCCGCGCACTCGTTTTCAATAAACAAAGTGAAGTGCATGACGCACAGATGCTCCGCGGCTAACCCCGCGGGGACGTTGATCTTACAGCCTTTGGCACTGCAATTTTCGGCCACGGACACACCTGTTCACAAGCTCATTGTTTTGTAGCATCTCGGCCCGTCGAATTCCAGCACCGCTAAACGCGGTGCGCTCAATTAGATAGCAGGCGCTTCAACACCAGTTACTACAATCGAACTTGCATCTCAGACATCCGATAAGCCGCAAATCCAAGTTCCAAAATGGGCCACGGCTCGGCCGCAATATCTTCCATTACTGCCGCATTCTGTTGCGATACGTTCGAGCCCGTGTTACACACGAACTCGATCTACTCTTTGCACGCGAGGGGCCTCAGCGAATGCCGCATCTTGCTGCACACGACATCATGCACATGTTCATCGCCCTCGCCGTGCTGCTCGGCGCCGCCAAACTCGCCGGCGAGTTGATGCAGAAACTCGATCAGCCCTCGGTCCTCGGCGAAATCATGGCCGGAATTCTGCTGGGACCAACGCTCCTGGGCCATTTCAAACCGGAACTCTACGCATTTATTTTTCCCTCCACCGGTAATCTTCCCATCGCCCTCGAGACCGTTACGACCCTCGGTGTAGTATTTTTTCTATTGATCGCCGGCCTGGAAATTGACCTGCGCAGTATCTTCCGCCAAGGCAAGAGCGCGCTGCTGGTGAGCTTCTTCGGCGTAATCATTCCCTTCGCGTTCGGCTTCGGCGCCGCCGGATTATTTCCTCGTTTCCTAGGCGCAGCCCCCGGGGCCGACCGCCTGATTTTCGCGCTCTTCGTAGGTACCGCGCTCTCCATCTCCGCGCTGCCAGTGATCGCCAAAATCCTGATGGATCTGAACCTCCTGCGCAGCGAAATGGGCACAGTCGTCATGTCCTCGGCCATGTTCGACGACCTGGTCGGATGGATCCTCTTCTCCATGATCCTCGGAATGATGAGCGGCGGCGGCACGTCCATGGCAGGAGTGAAGCGAACCATCGTCCTGGTGCTGGCATTCGTCGTCCTGGCGCTCACCATTGTCCGCTGGCTGATTGACAAGCTCTTGCCCCACATTCAAGCGCACACCAGCTGGCCCGGCGGCGTACTCGGCTTCATCTTCACGCTCACCCTCGCCGCCGCTGCCTTCGCCGAATACGCAGGAATTCACGCTGTCTTCGGCGCATTCATTATCGGCATCGCCGTCGGTGAATCCACGCATCTGCGGAAACGCACGTCCGAACTGATCCACGGCATCGTCACCAACGTGTTCGCTCCATTTTTCTTCGCCAGCATCGGCCTGCGCACCAATTTCGTCGCAAATTTCAATCTTCCCATCACCGCCACCGTCATCGGAGTGGCCTGCGTCGGCAAACTTCTCGGTGCCGGCATGGGCGCGCGCCTGGGCGGCATGGACCGCCGCACCTCCTGGGGCGTAGGCCTGGCCATGAACGCGCGCGGCGCCATGGAAATGATTCTGGGCCTGCTGGCGCTGCAGCTCGGCCTGATTCGCGAGACCATGTTTGTGGCCCTGGTGATCATGGCCCTGTTCACCTCGCTCGTTTCCGCGCCCGCCATCAAATTCCTGATCGGTCGCCGGCGCAAGATCACGCTAAAAGACACCGTCAACGCAAAACTCTTCTTCCCCGCGCTGAAATCGCAATCCAAGGAGCAAGTCCTGCATGAAATGTGCATCGCCGCGGCCAACGCCGTCAGCAATTCTCCCGAACGATTCCTGCGCCTGGTCCAGGAACGCGAGCGCGTCACCACCAGTGGTTGGGAAAATGGCTTGGCCGTCCCGCACGCGCGGGTCAATGGCTTGCTCGAGCCTTTGGTAGTGGTCGGCAGGGTCGCGCAAGGAATAGACTTCGACGCCCGCGATGGAAAACTGGCGAGGCTCATCATTTTAATTCTTACCGGCGACAATCAGTCGCAGCACGATCTGCTGCTGGACGCCGGTGAATTATTCAGCCGTAAAGAAGCTGTCGAACAAGCCCTGCACGCCGAAACCTTCGTCGAGCTAATGGCAGCGCTGAACGCGCCCGTGCATTAATCCAGGTCCATTCCTGCAGTCTTATCGCCGGATCAATCCTCAAAAAGCGCGCGCTTGCATTCGTCCCACGCGCAATGCTTCTTCGCGCAATCCGCATCCCAATCAATTTTGGGGGCCCAAAGAGAGGAAAGGCCATGAAGCAGTTCGCTGGAAATAGTTTCACAAATCTGTTTTGCGTGTCACTTTTCGCAGCGTGCGTAGCGCTCGACGCCAGCAGCGGTTCCGCCGCCACGCCAGTGCCGGAAAAAAATCAGTCGTCCAGCGCGATGGGGAATTCCGAAGCGGAGCTGGCAATCCAGGTGCGCCACCAACTGGTGATGCTGCCGTGGTATTCCGTGTTCGATAATCTGCAGTATACCGTGCAGGGCAATGAAGTAATCCTTTCGGGCGAACTTGTCAGGCCGGTCCTGAAGGATGAAGCAGCATCGGCCGTAAAGCACATCCAGGGCGTGCAGGATGGGGACGATCAAATCGAAGTGCTTCCGCTGTCGCGCTGCGATAACCAAATCCGGCGCGCAGAGCTGCGTGAAATCTGTTCGTTTCCTTCGCTACAGCGCTATGGCACGGGTACGATGCCCGGCATTCACATCATCGTGAAGAACGGACACCTGACCTTGGAAGGCGTGGTGGACCATCAAACGGATAAGGATTTGGCCGGCCTTCGTGCGAACGGCGTGCCGCACGTTTTTTCAGTGACCAACAATCTTCGTGTCCTGAAAATCGGCTAATCCGCGAAAAACGGTTGGCTTTATTTTGACGGCGCTCGGGCCGTCGGCAACCGAGTCACAGCCGAGGGTCCCGCGCGGCGTCAATTTCTCCGTGCAGCTCCAGCCGGACCCGCGAATACCGCAACCAATTCCAAGCTCAAGGATTCGGTTCGCGCTCGCCCGCGTGATAGGTGGTCCACGGCCCGGCGTTCATGTCCGTCAGCACCGAAGCTTGCCACCTGTAATCCGGATGCTCATCGAGGAACGCCTGCGACTTGAAATCCGTGCCGCAGGGATGCCCGATCCGCGCGACGAAGCTCATCGTCTCCGCCATATGCGTGTCCATCACCTTGCCTTCCACTGCGCCAAACGGATTGTACGGCTTTACCGCGAAGCTCGGGTCGCCCGGCGTCGCTGCCTCGCCGTGTCCGCAAAGCGTGCGCCGGTTCGCGCCGGTCTGCTTCGTGTAGCTGTCGTAATGGTCGGCCAGAAATCCTTCCGCCAGGGTCGTATCGATTTTCCCCATGTTCGCCGCCATTAATTCGTCCCAGCGGACGTGCCGTGCGTTTGCCGACGCCGCCAGATTCGTGACATCAAAAGTGGTCTCGTCCTTCAACACGTCCGGATCGCTCGCAAAATTCGAGCCTGCAAAGTATCCATCTCTGGTGCGCCATACTTTGCTGTGCTTCAGGCCCAGCTCCAATCGCGCAATCTCGTTCGTCTTCCGGTCCGCCAGCAGCCAATCGTTCGCGTAGCCGCCGTTGTTTCCATCCAGCATGATTTTCACGTATTCATCAATCGAGCCCGCGTACTGCATCGCTTTGCGCGCCCGTACGAATTCCGCTTTGCCGTTCGGATCCCAACCGTGAAAATCCGTGATGGTGGTTTCCGTCACCATCAATCCTTGGGAGTTGACGCCGAAATCGTCATCGCTGACGATCACGCCAGGGTAGCCATCCATGAACATGGCGTAACCCGTCTGCGGCACGATGTCGAAAATAATTTTCCAGCGCGCGCCCTCCAAATAGCTCGTCCAGTTGTTGTGCGCCATCACGATCTGGTGATCCTTCGTGTAGCTCCCAGTCGCGACGAACGCGCTGCAGTGCCCTTCGTGCGTCGCGGCTCCGCCAGATTCCTTCTTCGCTCCGCCCCTCTGCCCACCGTACTTCTCGCCGGCGCTCTCTCCGCGCGTCTGCCCACTGGTTTGCCCACTGGTCTGTTTGTCGAGCCAGGGCACGTAGTAATCGGGAAGTTCCATGAACGCATTCAGCGCCACGATGTCGTAGAGGTCCAGTTTCACCCGCCGCGCTCGCAGGCCCTCCACGATTCCCTGCAGCTCCGCCTGATATTCCGGATCGATCTTCGGCCAAAGCATTTCGCGCGCGGCCCGCCGGAAAAATTCCCAGTCGCGATTGCTGTTGTGCGTCATCTCCAGGCTAGCCGCTGCAAACCCGTCGGCAATCTCCGTCGCCAGCAAAAATCCATGCTGATACCCGATATCGTGCGGCGCCCCCTCCAGATGCACGTAAATCCACCCCCCACGCTCAAACCGGTAAGCCTTAGCCAGCACCGGATTATCCGACCCGCGCTGCGCCGCAGCCGCAGTGAATGCCGAAGACGACGCGGACGTAGCGAAAGCAGACGATGCCCAGGACGCAGTGTGAGTCGTGAACGCCGTTGGTGCCAAAGTCCTAGCGTGCGCCGCACGCTCTGCGTGAACCTCGCCCAGCGCCACGAATTGCGCAGCAAGCAATGCGAATCCCGCTCCCATCATCACGACAACGACCAATGCAAACGGCAAACGGTTCCTCGAAACATTCATCGGAGCGTTTCTCCTCGGCCAAGCTAGAGTTCGACGCAGCGCAACCGCAGCCATGGTAAGAGCCGCGCCCGCACCTGTCAACGCGCGACAAACGCGACGCACTTCACGGTTTGACTTTGTAGCGGCCAGCTTCAGCTGCGCGCCGCTGACTTGGCCTTCGTCGAGGCGCACTTCCCTGCGCCATCCGTGTTGCGGCAATCACCGATGACGGGCCGATGACCGCGCATCGCGAAGCGAAATTCAAACTCCAAGCCAAGCGCACGGATGCCCGTGGGCGTCGTCGGTGCGTAACTTCATCTGTAGCGACAGCAGTGCTGCCCAACCCGCTCTGCGCTCGTTCTTGACACCTCGGGACTGGCACGATGGAGCACTGAAAGTAACTGGATTTGGACGATGAATATAAAACTCAACCCCGAGCAGGAAAAAAACGTCAAGGACGAGCTGCAATCGGGCCGGTTCCGCAACGTCGAGGAAGTGATCGCCGAAGCGCTGCAAGTATTGAGAGAGAGGGAGCGCTTGCAGAGTGCGACCAAGCCTAACGGCCAGCAGCGCGAAGCAGTCCGCGAGATGCTCGCTTTTGTGGAGAGAAGCCACACGCGGCTGGACGGCGTTTCGGTCAAACAATTGATCGACGAAGGTCACGCATAGGAGCGGATGCGCGTATTCTGCGCCGGTCCCGTCATAACGGACAGGGTCTCTACCCTCATCGCAAAATTACAGGTCGCAGCTCATTTTCCTACAGCGAGTACTGCTTCTGTACCATTTCTGTACCACGTCCATCCTCGCGTACAACTGTTTTCGCATTCTCATCGTGCTAAATTCAAACGGAAACCAAAATGTGATATCGCAATCACAATCGCGCAATTCCCTGCGCCACCCGGTGCGGCGGCCGCGAATCCACGTAGCCCTCCGCGCCGTCCGCGGGACGAGGATCGCCAGTCACGCCCAGCCGTTCTCTCATCCCTCATCACCGCCCGCTCGCCACCGCCTGAATCCATCGCTAGCGAAACATAATCGAAAACCGATCTAACGGATGGAAGCGAAACAACAGCAACTCAAATGAATCGCCAGTGTTTGTCGCCCTTTTCTCGAATACGCTACCCTCTTCCAGGCCCTGCGAACCCGTCGCCGCAGAACACAACGGGCTGCTCAGCAATCACTACTGACTCATCGCACCGCTAAACCACCACTCGCTCCCCCAACATTAACCTCGTTGACACCGCGCCTTACCGCCGTATAATCATGTGCTTAGCTTGGCGACACCCCAGCGATCCCAGGCTGTTCCATCGTTATCGCGTTGCGGCGTTTTACATCGTGGTTAGCCCCGGAGGATCGTACTCAGTGATCTGGCTTCATAACGCAGCGACGCACGCGGTGTGCTCCGCGCTTACCTGGACTTCGGCCGCCGCTAATCCGCTTTCCGACTACTGGCGCCGCAACACGGACGCGCAATTGAATCCCTTTCGCGGCCTCTATCAGCTGAATACTTTCGATTTCGCCATCATGCTGCCGTATTTCTTCGTGATGACCATCCTCGCCATGTACGGCATTCATCGTTACGCGCTGGTTTACAACTATTACAAGAATCGCAAGCGCGTCGCGGGTCCACCTCCGGAAATCACGCAATGGCCGCGCGTCACCGTACAACTTCCGATCTACAACGAGCGCTACGTCATTGAACGCCTGGTGGAAGCGGTTGCCGCCTCCGATTATCCGCACGAACTGCTCGATATTCAGGTGCTCGATGATTCCACCGACGAAACGCAGGAAGTCGCGCGCAATTGCGTCGAGCGCTACCAGGGCTTGGGCCTGCCCATCAGCTACATTCATCGCGACAACCGCGAAGGATTCAAGGCCGGCGCCCTGCAGGAAGGTTTAACCACCGCGCTCGGTGAATTTGTCGTCGTATTCGACGCGGATTTTATTCCGCCGGTGGATTTTCTGCGGCGCACCGTGCCCTATTTCGCAGATCCCAAGCTCGCCATGGCGCAGACGCGCTGGAGCTACATCAACCGCAATTATTCCGCGCTCACCGAAGTGGAAGCCATCCTGCTCGACGGACATTTCGTCATCGAACATTCGGCGCGCTTCCGCACCGGCCTGTTTTTCAATTTCAACGGCACCGCGGGCATCTGGCGTCGCGCCGCGATTGAAGATGCCGGCGGCTGGCAGCACGACACTCTCACCGAAGACACCGATCTTTCCTATCGCGCGCAGCTGCGCGGCTGGCATTTCGTTTATTTGCCGGAGATTGAATGCCCGTCCGAGCTGCCGGTGGAAATGAACGCATTCAAATCGCAACAGGCGCGCTGGGCCAAGGGCTTGATGCAGACGGCGAGGAAAATTCTGCCGCGCGTGATGCGCGCGAACGTTCCGGGCAGCGTGAAGGCCGAAGCTTTCTTCCATCTCACGGCGAATATCAGCTACCCGCTGATGGTTTTGATGTCCATGATATTGCTGCCGGCGATGATCGTGCGCTTCTACCAGGGCTGGTTTCAGGTGCTGGTGATTGACCTGCCGCTGTTCCTCGCGTCCACCTGTTCGATTTCATCGTTTTATTTGGCCGCCGAACGCGCGCTGTATCCCAAAACCTGGAAGCGCACATTTTTGTATTTGCCGTTCGTGATGGCCGTGGGAATCGGTCTTTCCGTGCGCAACGCCTTGGCGGTGATTGAAGCGATCGTCGGCGTGAAATCCGAATTCGTGCGCACACCCAAATATCGCGTGGAAGCGGGCGCGCAGGGCGATGGCGTGTGGGCCAAGAAAAAATATCACAAGAGCGCGGGATGGATGCCCTTCGCCGAAGTTCTGCTGGGACTGTATTTCGCCGCAGCCGTAGTCTACGCACTGCAAAATGAAAACTACGCCACCATCCCCTTCCTGCTTCTTTTCGTCTGGGGCTATCTCTACACCGGCCTCATGTCTCTGGCGCAAACCTACTTCGAGCGCCTGCGCTTCGGCGTAGAATCCGGCGAAGTCCGCCCCGCCTCCACCGGCGCGCCAGGATTCTAGAGCCGCAAAAATAAAAACGGCGGTCCCGTTTTTGCGGGATCGCCGTTTCTTTCTGCTTTCTGTCTGCAACTTTCTAAATCAAAACCTTGCTTTGTCTCCGGACGCAGCCGCGTTTTGCAACGCCGCGCTGCTCACCGATTTGGGGCCGGTATTACACCTGCGCTTGCAGGATTTCTCCTGGAAGCTGGCCGATGCGTGATTTGGTGTTGGACTGAAAACGTTCCAGCGCGCTTTGCACCGCGGGAGGTTGCTTCTCTCCCGGGTCGCCTTCCGCGCGCATGCGCTCCATCTTGATGCCCAGAGTGCGTTCCAGGGCCATCAGCTCGGAGCGCTGCTCGCGGCCGAAAAGCGTGGAAGCTACGCCGTGTCCGCCCGCGCGTCCGGTACGTCCGACGCGGTGGATGAAGTTCTCGGCGATGTCTGGCAAGTCGTAGTTAATCACGTGCGCGATGTCCTGCACGTGAATCCCGCGCGAAGCCAGGTCGGTCGCCACCAGGACGCGGATGCGTCCCTGCTGGAATCCGGTCAAGGCCGCAGTGCGCTGCGATTGTGTGCGCCCACCGTGAATCGTGGATGCCGCGAATCCATCGCGACTCAGCGTAATCGACAAGCGCTCGGCTCCGCGCTTGGTACGCGTGAAGATGAGGCAGCGGCCGGTTTCCTTGGCGAGCAAACGATGCAACAGCGGCAGCTTGCGATCGCTTGCAACCTCGAAAGCCTGTACGCGGACATTCTCGGACGGCTTCAGCACGGACCCGAATGCCAGTCGCACCGGGTTCCGCATGTAATCCTTCACGAGATGCACGACGGACGCTTCCAGCGTCGCGGAAAAGCACAGCGTCTGCCGTTCTTTGGGCAGCACGGATGCGATTCTGCGGATCGCGGGAAGAAATCCCATGTCCAGCATGCGGTCGGCTTCGTCGAGAATCAGCACGCGCAGATCGCGGAAATGCACGAGCTTGCGCGAGAGGAAATCTTCCAATCGTCCGGGAGTCGCGACGACCAGCCGCGCGCCTTTGCGCAAGTTGGTGAGCTGCAGCCCTTCGGACAATCCGCCGACGACCAGCGCCGCAGGACCGAGCAGTTTGCCGCGCAACGCGTTGTACTGCTCGACGACTTGCATCGCGAGTTCGCGCGTAGGAACGAGCGCGAGCGCCGCGATTCCCGGCGTCTTTTCCAGCAGCATGCGCTCCATCACTGGAATCAAGAACGCGAGCGTCTTGCCGGTACCGGTCTGCGCGGTAGCCAGTACATCTTTCCCCGCCAGAGCCTGCGGAATTGCCGCCGTCTGCACTGGAGTGGGAATCGAGAACTTGGCGAATGCCAGCCGCTCTTTGGTATAGGCGGAGATCGCCATTTGTGAAAATGTTTCGGTAATACTATCCATCTGGATGTTGCCTTCTATCTGGCGGAAGCCGTCGCGGCGCGCACACACGTACTGCACAGATCGGGTGCGGGCACTGCAAACTGGTCTTGCCAGTCTTTGTTTTAAATTACGCTGAAGACTTACGGAGAGAACTGAAGGGCGGGTAATCTCAGATCAACTGCTCACCAGAGGCCGCACAACACAACCGAGGTATTAAGCGCAAAAGAAGAATACCACAGTTGCGGAGAAAGTGCACGGAAAAAGCGACAAATCGCGTTTTCCTTAGCGCAAGCGTCTATATAGTCAACAGCATAGCACCGCATGAAACCAGCGTCAGGATACAAGTTTCCGGGCGAGATTGGTGGATGCGGGCTAATGAGACGACCGTAAGCAGCGCAAGAATACGCCGCGATCCGCGCGCGATCACGGCGCGCATCGAAAGCCATGGACGTTGCCGCTTTTTGATCTCTCTGATTGAAGAGGTAGAATGATGCGCGTTGGGACAGCCGCAAGAAGAGTCAGACCTCGGAAATGTGAGTCGATCAACCCTTGGGAGGGCACCTTGGACGCCGCCAGTAGCGCAAGCTGGAAGAGCAGCAAATCCGCATTTTTCGTATCCCTATCGGTATTTCTATTCGTAGCGATCGGTGCGTGTTTGCCGATCAAAGCCCAGACCGCTTCTTTCCACAACGCGCCCGCGACCGCCGAACAAACCAAGAACCCTTACGCCGGGAAGCACGCGGCGGCGCAGGCTGGGGCGAATTTGTTCGCGCGCCATTGCGCTTCGTGCCACGGACCGAGCGGCGGAGGCACCGGCAATATCCCGGCGCTAGCCAAAGGACCTACACAGAGCGCGGCTGACGGCGCAATTTTCTGGTTCATTACGCAGGGCGATCCGAACAATGGAATGCCATCATGGTCAAGTTTGCAGGAGCAGCAGCGCTGGCAAATCATTACGTATCTGAAAGCGCTGGGCGGCACGAATCCACCATTGCCGAAGGCTAAAATCGGCGCGGCGCCCGCCAGCAGCAGCGCGGATACTGCAGCGCCTCCGAACGCTCCGTTTACGGACTATCGTTTGGAAAACCCCGGCACCGTTCGCAAAATCACGGTGCAGGATTTGCCGCAACCTTTTGCGACGAAATCGGCCAACAATGGCCCGAAAGTGATGGCGCGCCCGAACGATGCATGGCCGAAAACTCTTCCGGGCTTCTCGGTTCAGCAATATGCAAGCGGGCTGAATAATCCGCGGCTGATCGTCACGGCACCGAACGGCGATTTCTTCGTCGCTGAGAGCGAGCCGGGAGACGTGAAGGTTTTTCGCGGCATCATCGGCGATGCCAAGCCGCAACAGGTGGAAACGTTCGCGATGGGCTTGAAGCGGCCGTACGGAATTGCATTTTATCCGCCGGGCCCCGATCCGCAGTGGGTTTACATCGGCACGGTCGGCGCGGTCGTGCGCTTTCCCTATCAGAACGGCGATCTGAAGGCGCGCGGCCCGCAGCAGCACATCGTGGACGTTCCGGACGGCGGAGGACATTGGACGCGCTCGGTGCAATTCACCGCGGACGGAAAGAAAATGCTGGTCGCGGTGGGATCGGGTTCAAACGTGGATGATCCGGACACAACGCCCGGGGAAAAAAATCGCGCCGACATATTGGAATTCGATCCGGACGGCAGCGAAATGAGCGTCTACGCCTACGGCATACGCAACGCAGGCGGAGGCATCGCGTTCAATCCCGCGACTGGCGAGCTGTGGTGCTCCGTGAACGAGCGCGACGGACTGGGCGACAATCTGGTGCCGGACTACATCACGCACGTGCAGAAGGGCGGATTCTACGGCTGGCCGTGGTGGTACATGGGCGGAAACCAGGATCCGCGGCACGTGGGAAAGCATCCGGAGCTGAAGGATAAGGTGATCACTCCGGATGTGCTCTTGCAACCGCACAATGCTTCGCTGGAGATCGCCTTCTATGAAGGCAAGCAATTCCCGGCGGAATATAAGGGCGATATTTTTGCTTCGGAGCACGGATCGTGGAACAAATCGTCGCGCGCCGGCTACGAAGTGATTCGCGTGCCGTTGCACCAGACCGGCCACGCCAGCGGAGAGTACGAGGACTTCGTTACCGGGTTCGTGCTTCCCAACGGAAACGTCTGGGGCCGTCCGGTGGGGATCACCGTGGCGCCGGATGGATCCTTGCTCGTCACTGACGACGGGTCGAACAGTATCTGGCGAGTCGTGTACACCGGAAAATAATCTTTCGCGCGTGACGGCGCTGCGCGACTCTGGCGCAGCGCCGTCTGCGTTTCATCATAAGCGTGCGCGACTCCCGATTCGGTTTACCTAGTCGTTTGCTTGCGGCTTGCCTTGCGGATCAGGCCCCGCGGCCGGACCGCGAGAGCCGCTGCGTCCTCCGCCTTGCCGGTCCGCACGACCCGGACCGCCGCCGCGCTGCCAGCGATCACTCATCACTTGCCGCAGCTTGTCCCGTTGTGCAGGAGTGATTGCGTCGCGCGTGCTCAATCGATAATCAATCGAGGATTTCTGCAGGGATAATTGCGCAGCGCTGATTTCCTGCAGCTTGGCGTTGATCGCGGCGCGATCCGGCTTGTCGGCGGCGAGCAGGTCCTTCAAGTCAATTCGCTTCACGTCAAGATCGGCGCGTCCGCGAATTTCCGTCTTGCGGAAGTCTAGCTCCTGCTTGCGAATTGTGGCGGCCTGTTCGTCCGTGATGCCCACTTGCTGACGGATCGATGGATCGTTCAGGAGGCGCGCGAAACCGAAATGCCGCCCACCTCTGCGCCCGTCACGGCCGAACCCGCCGCGGCGATGGCGCCACCGGCCTTGATTCTCGCCTGATCCCATTCCGCCGCGGTGTGAAGCGAAGCCGTCCCGCGCTGCTTGGTGTCCGGCAGGCGGATCCTGCGGGCCATCCTGCGCCAATAGCGGCGAGCAGCTAAGCACCAGCGCCAGCGCCGCCAAAGCTGCCTTTGCATAAGTTCCCATGATCTGTTCTCCCTAACGTCTGATTTTCAGTTGCCCTCTAGAGTTCCGCACAGGCGGCAGAAAAGTTCCCGAAACGCGCGACGCTAACGCGTGTACCGAATTTTGTTTCATCGGCACCTCGCAGTATCGACCTGGCACTCCGTCCTGATCTACCTCCCGGGAGAAAGTGCACGCTCGCCTGCGGCCCGCAAGAGCCCGAGCTGCAAAAAAACGAAGAGCGGCCACCCGCGTCAGGATTCTGGATCCCGCCTGCGTCTAAACGCGCACCCTCGCCTGCGTCGAGACTGCGGCACCCGGCAATGCAAAGAATTTCGTTTGGGTGGTGTGGAAGGGTGTGACACCCGCCTCCTTTCTTCCGAACCTTGGTCGTTTACGCTCCCAAGTCTACTCGGAGGAAGGAGCCGACAACGTCATCGAATCAGCCGGCTGCAGCAACAATCCGCCGCAAAGCCCAACGACGCGCCACGGCGGTATCAAGTATGACACTTCCGTCCGGTATAGACCCCGGGCGGGGCATGCCCGTATTAAGATTTCCTAATCGCGGTGACCGTTACCCCATCCGTTCGGCGCTTTGTGGACATCGAGACGTCAGTTGCCATCTGAAACCGATCAGAAACCCGATCACGCCGGGAGAATCTCTAGCCGGACCCGACAGAAGCTGGCGGCGTTTGGGAGACCCGTCAGGGTTCGTCATGCTGTGCTGGTTGTCTGTTTTGTCGCACTTTACGTCCTGTTGAACAGGTCCGACATCTTAATGGAGACGCAGCTGGGTTTCACCCTATGGTATCCGGCCACCGGCTTAGCTCTTGCCCTGATGCTGGGTATCAGTCCCTCGTATGCCGTCCTGGTCTGTCTCGCCGGGATTGCCTCCGGGGCGTTGATTTATCACGAGCCCCTGGCGTCATGGAGCGGATCTTTCGGGTCCATTGTGGGTGCAGCTATTTATGCCGGCGCATCAATCGCTCTGCGCGGCCCTTTGCGAATTGACACCGGCTTGAATCAACGTCGTGACGTGGTTCGATATGTCTTCGTTACGCTGACTGCCGCAGTCCTCGCCACCACCGTTGGCATTGCATGCTTGGTCGCGGACCACACGATTCCCTGGAATCAATTCTGGCGCGCGGCATTCAGTTGGTTCAGCGGCGATTCGATCGCGTTAGTGGCCGTGGCACCGTTCCTGCTCATCCATGTAATTCCCTGGGTTCGGCGGGAACTGTCGCCGTCTCCCGGCAAGAGTGTTACGGCAGGCGCGTTCTTTGAAAAAATGCTGCCGAGGATAAGACTCGGTCGGGTCGTGGAGGCCGTCGGACAGGGAGTAAGCATTTTGGTTCTTCTCTGGGTGATGTTTGGACGTCCACTGGGCCGACTGCATCTTTTCTACCTGAGTTTCGTCCCCATCATCTGGATCGCCATGCGCCATGGAATCAAGCGCGTGGTCACCGGTCTGCTTGCCCTGAATTTCGGCATCGTCGTAGCTCTAAGAATATTTCCGCAGGAGCCGGCAGTATTGCCCACGGTCGGGATGCTGATGCTCGTCGTTTCCTTTACCGGCTTGCTCGTCGGATCGGCGGTAAGCGAACGGCATCGCATGGGCACGGAGCTTCGCGAGCAAACCGACTACTTGAATTCGCTTATTGAAAACACCCCTTTGGGAATCGTCGCTCTCGACAAAGACGGACGCGTACAGCTTTGCAACGACGCCTTCGAACGCTTGTTTCAATTTGGCCGCAAAGATCTCATCGGAAAAGAGCTGGACCCGCTCATTTCACCAATCGACGCCGCCTTGGGGGCCCGGGAATTCACGGCGCAACTCGCTTCCGGACAGCCCGTTCACGTATCCACGCGCCGCCTCCGCAAGGATGGAAAGCTGATTGACGTGGAGCTGAATGCCGTCTCCTTGCTCCAGGCTGGCGAAGTTCGGGGCGCTTACGCAATATATAAAGACATCTCGGATCAAGTCCGAGCGGCGGCACAGGCCGAGGAGCATGCCGCATCACTCAATCGATTGGTGGAAGAGCTCCGCCTGCAGACCAGTCAGATGACTTTGCTCAGCGAAATGGGAGACTTGCTGCAATGCTGCGCGACAACCGAAGAAGCATACTCCGTGGTCGCCCAGTCCGTCAAAAAACTGTTTTGCGCTCCTATTTCCGGAATGTTGTACGCATTCAAGTCCTCACGCAATGCGCTGGAGTCGGTAGCCATCTGGGGCGAGTCGCACTCGTCGGAGGCAGTCTTTGCTCCCGAGGTGTGCTGGGCTCTTCGGCGTGGACATCCCCACTGGAGTGGTGTTCCAAGCCAAGATATTTCATGCGCGCATATAAAGGACCCGGCTAAGGCAACACATCTGTGCGTGCCGATGGTAGGACAAGGGGAGACCTTAGGTATCCTCTGTCTGGAGTTTCCGAACGCGGAGCAAGCGCACACAAAAGTTGCTGCTGGCGCTTCTCAGGAATCGCAGCAACGGCTCGCGACAACCGTGGCGGCCCAAGTGGCGCTTTCTCTGGCGAGCTTGCGATTGCGGGAGACTCTGCGCGACCAATCCATCCGCGATCCGCTGACTGGATTGTTCAACCGCCGGTTCATGCAAGAATCCCTGGATCGCGAATTACAGCGAGCGAAGCGCAAAAAACGGCCGCTGGCCGTAGTCTTTATTGATCTCGACCATTTCAAACGGTTCAACGATACATTTGGCCACGCTGCTGGAGATCTGATCCTGCGGACCATGGGGGAATTGTTCCTGCGCCATTTTCGCGGGGATGATGTAATCTGCCGCTACGGCGGCGAAGAGTTTGCGATCATCTTGCCCGAATCATCCGCGAAAGACGCCGCTAAGCGCGCAAATCTACTGCGCATCGAGGCGAGTAAGATCTCGATGCGCCATCTGGGTCAGATCCTCGATGCGGTCACGCTATCCATCGGAGTTGCGGCGTTTCCCGAGCATGGTTCGACGACCGAACAGGTTCTGCGAATGGCAGACCAGTGTCTCTATCAATCCAAAACGGAAGGACGGGACCGCGTAACCGTAGCGCTACGGCAAAGACAGGAAGCGCGGAATTAGGTTCCATTCGGGATTGCGATTCACACGCCCGAGTGGCTGCGAGCCTGGCGGGTGGCCAGGCCATTCACACCGCTGCGGAACCTGCGCCTTGGATTTTACCGGTGCCGCATCCCTTCGGTTTTTTGAGAGGTGCGGGTCTAGACGCAGCATCGCTCGGGCTTCTCGTGGAACTCCTGCCTCGGTTCGCGGTCGGCTCGGGGTGACCACCCGCCGATTATGAACAGGCGGCTCAGGACGACAAGACTTTCGAGAGATTGGAAATCCGCAGTAGTTCCATCACGCGGGGCGTCATGTTAACGAATTCCAATATGCACAAGCCCTGTTTGACTGCGGACATCTTCAATCCGATCAGGGCTCCCAGACCCGAACTATCCATATAGTTCAGATCGCCAAGGTCAATTACGGTGCGGCCCCCGGCGGAGAGCAGAGGCTTGACGATTTCTTTTAGTTCGGCGGCGTTCTCGCTTATCAGCCTGCCGTGACACTTCAGCACCGTAACTTTGTTACCGTGCTCGTCCGCTGGTAAATTCTCGATTTCGTAACGGAAAGAGCCGTCCGCTCCCATCGCTTTGCCTCCCATGCCCGAAACGGCTCGCATGGTATCATCGGGCCATCTGGGCGCTATGTTAAAAACAGGTTACAGCCTCTGGGGCTGCCTTCGACTCACATCCACTGTGCATCGGGAGAGGGGCCTGCGCTCGCGGTAGTGGCTTCGGGGCACGCGTTGCGGGAGTCGCGCTCTGGGAACACTCATGAAAATCTATGCCTGCACCTTCATAATTTTCAGCGGCTTCCTTGGGAACCATGTCGCCAGCGCTCAGCTGCATAAACCAGGCACAGACCCAGCCGTCGCAAGCATCGCGCAGATGAAACCGTCGGTCGTACAGATAAAATTCAAATCGGATGCAACGAAACCTGAATATCAAGAGGGAGTTGCCGGAACGGGCATTGTGGTGAGTGATGAGGGCTACGTTCTGACGGCCGCGCACGTTATCACCGAGACCGAGGCGGCATTGCGAGCCAGTAATGCGACCAAGGTCGAGTTTTTCGCCGGAATCTCAATTGACGCGATCGCAGGCCCAGGCGCCAACTCCCGAGGCAGTTTCGCCTACATACCCTGCACGATCAAAGACAGCGACCCGGCCCACGATATTGCGATCCTGCAACTCGCTCAAAGTCCATTTTCGGAAGCTTTTAGGCTGGGGATAAAAACTGGCGACAAAGAGCCAAGGGTCACATTAGGCGTAGCGAAACTGGACCAAACTCTGCCGCCGGAGGGTCAGACAGTTTTAGTTTCAGGATATCCGTTGTCCATTCCAACGCTCGTGACCCAAAAGGGAATGATTGCGAGCCAGACCTTTCGCGTTGCGCAAACGCAACGCCCGAACGCGCCCGCCGGTTCTGTCCCTGCGGAAATCGAAGACGCAATCCTGTTCGACGCGGTCGTGAACCCCGGAATTAGCGGCGGCCCCGTTTATTTGCCCGGAGAGCATTCTGTCGTTGGTATCTGCGACGCCTATGAGCCATCAGCGATTTTCGCGACGCAAAGACTCCAAACAGTGGTTCCCGCGGCGGCTCAAAATTCCGGGCTTGCGGTCGTGATTCCCATTCAGTACGCGATTGCCCTGCTCCAGAAAAATAAGATTGAGACAAAATTGCCGTGACCGCGACCGTTGAACGTCGGCCGGTGGCTGAATCTTTCGCGTCATCCAAAGGAATGCCTTTGCATTGTCGGGCACCGCACTCTCGCCGCAGGCGAGGGTGCACGCCTTTGACTTTCGACCGATGACTCTTGGAACTTCGCTCCAGATCACTTCGTTCCCGTAAACCCCGCCGCGCGATCGACAACCCACCAACCCACCAGCGCCGTAGGCGCGGCATCACCTAGCCCGCAGCTTCGGGTAACAAGACGGCGAGAGCGATGATGCCAGGAATTATTGCGAACGCGCAGAGGACCAGGATGGCGCCGCGTCTGGCGGTTTGACCGTGTGCGGCGCGGGCCGCTATAATCATTGTTTCCGCGGGGAGCAAAATGCCCGCCGAAGGAGTGCTTGGAGTTTTTGTCGAGCGCATGCCAGGCGCCCGATGCCATGCGGCGTGCGAGTTACACCCCACCATAGCCCTGCGCGAGACAGGTTGATGCAACGCGAGACGAGGGCGGGGAATTCCAGACCAGAATTCAGGAGCAGGAAATGATTAAGGCAACCCAACTACGCCCGGGAATGATCATCAAGCACGAGGGCGACCTGTGCGTCGTGTATAGCGTGGACCACCGCACGCCGGGAAATAAGCGCGGTTCGATGCAGACCAAGATGCGCAACTTGCGCAACGGGAACATGATGGACTTCCGGTTCCGCGCGGAAGAAACGCTGGAAAAAGTGGTGGTGGACGAAATCCAGTTCGAGTATTTGTACAGCGACGGGGATACGCACCACTTCATGAACACGGAGAATTACGAGCAACTGGCGCTGCAGAACGATATTGTGGGCGACACCAGGGATTACCTGATTCCGAATCTGCCCGTGAAAATTGAGTATTACGACGACAAGCCTATTGGCGTGTTGCTGCCGGATACGGTGGATCTGACGGTGGTGGAGACGGAGCAGAGCATTCAGAAGGCGACGGCCAGCGCGGTGATGAAGCCGGCTAAGCTCGAGACTGGATTGATCGTCAACGTTCCGCCGTTTGTGGGGAACGGTGACAAGATCAAGGTGGATACTTCCGAGGCGCGCTACATTCAGAGAGTGCAGTAGGTTTCCGCAGGCGGCAGGGACCTGAGGTTTAGACCGCGACGGCGGACTTGGCCCCGAAGACGCGCAGGAAGATGGCGTCCACCGCGCGCAGCTGGCGATGCAGGTTGAAGGTGTGCGCGAGCGCTTGCTGGTCGAGGAATTTGCGGATGTTGGCATCGGCAGCGATGCGGTCCTGAAAGCTGGTTTCGGATTCCCAGGCGGCCATGGCATGCGCCTGCACCCATTTGTATGCGTCCTCGCGCGGGGCGCCCTGTTCGACGAGGTCCTGCAAAAGCTGTCCGGAAAAAACCAAGCCTTGCGTGGCATTCAGATTCCGCAACATGCGTTCGGGAAACACTTTCATATTGGCGACGATTTCGGTCGTGCGATGGAGCATGTAGTCCACCAGGATGGTGGAGTCGGGAAGAATCACACGCTCGACGGAGCTGTGGGAAATATCACGTTCGTGCCAGAGCGCGACATTTTCGAGGGCCGCAAGGGAATTCGCGCGGATCACGCGGGCTAGTCCGCAGATTTGTTCGCTCGCGACCGGGTTGCGCTTGTGCGGCATGGCGGAACTGCCGCGTTGCTCGCCACCGAACGGTTCCTCGACTTCACGGACTTCGGTGCGCTGCAGGTGACGGATTTCCTGCGCGATGCGTTCCAGCGACGCAGCGACGATTGCCAGCGTGGTGAGATATTGCGCGTGGCGGTCGCGTTCAATCACTTGCGAAGTGATCGGCGCGGTCGCAAGGCCGAGGCGATGGCAGATTTTCTGTTCGATTTCCGCACCCAGATGCGTGCAAGTGCCCACCGCGCCAGAAATTTTGCCGACGGCGATTTGTTGCGCGGCGACCTGAAAGCGCGCCAGATCGCGGCGATTTTCGGCGTACCAGTTGGCGATTTTCAGGCCGAAGGTGATGGGCTCGGCGTGAACGCCGTGGGTGCGGCCGATTTCGGGCGTGTCTTTAAATTCCCAGGCGCGCCGCTCGAGGACTTCGCCCAGCGCTTCGATTTTTTTCTCGATGAGACGAGAAGCTTCGCGGATGAGCAGCGCTTGCGCGGTGTCCACGACATCATTGGAAGTGAGGCCGTAATGCAGCCAGCGCGCGGCTGCGGGATCCGCTACTGATTCCTGCACGGCAACGGTGAAGGCGATCACATCGTGGCGAACTTTTGCTTCGATTTCGTTGATGCGCGCGACATCCACGCGGGCGCGCTGGCGCAATCGCGCAGCAGCCTCGCGCGGCACCACGCCGGCTTCAGCGAGCGTTTCGGTGGCGGCCAGTTCAACTTCCAGCCATTTCTGAAAGCGATTTTCGTCGCTCCAGACGCGGCCCATTTCCGGGCGGGTGTAACGTGCAATCAAATCCAGCTCCCTTGACAGCTGCGCTCGAGCGAAATACGCCAGCGTGCGAAGCCTGTGACGAACTGCAGCAAACGGCGGAAAGAATTCCCTGTGCCATCATACCCGAATTTGCCCGGGTGATCGACGGCGGGGCGCCGCCCGTCCTTGGGAACACAAACTCCCTGGTTTCAGCGTTTTGGCGGAAATTCGCGCAGCGAACGACTTAATAGATAGCAGGCCAATCTCGATAAGAGGAGCAAAACAATGAAAGTGATGGTTTCCTGGTTTAGCGTGAACGATTTTGAGGGCGCAAAGAAGTTTTACGGCAACGTGCTGGGTCTGAAGAAAACGTTTGAAGCGCAGCAGTGGGCGGAGTTCGCGGGCGCCGAAGGCGAGGAGAGCATCGGCGTTGCTGTCAATCCGCGAGCAGGAAAAGAGCCGGGAGCGACGATCGTGCTGCGAGTGGAGGACATCGAACGGGAACGCAATCGGTTGGAAACGGCTGGGGTGAAATTCGAGGGGAGGATCGAGGAAATTCCGGGCATCGTGAAGCTCGCGACGTTCCGCGACCCTTCGGGCAACCGGTTGCAGCTGGCACAACCGCTGATGCAGTCGTAGATCGTCGCAAGGGAGCAAGGAGCCGCGCCAGTTTCGAATCTCGTTGTAAACTGGCGCGGCTCGATCATTTCTCAGGAGAGAAAAATGGCCGTGCATCCGTTGCCGGAAATCGCGCTGCAGGAAGAAACGCAGCTGGTGGAAAAAGCGCAGCAGGGAGACAGTCTGGCGTTCGGGTCGCTGCTGGAGCCGTGGCGCAAACCGCTTTTCGGCTACATCTACCGCATGGTGATGTTGCGGCAGGACGCCGAGGATTTGTTGCAGGACGTGCTGGTGCGGGTGCTGGAAGGAATACGAACGTATCGAGGTGAAGCGCGGTTCAAAAGCTGGCTCTTCGGCATCGCGACGCATGTTTGTCTGGACCATCTGCGGGCGAAGAAGCGCTGGCACGTGGACGCGCAAGCGATCGGCGAGAAAGAAGCTCTCGCTGATCCGCCGCGAGTCGAGGGGATCACCGCATTGATGCAGCAGCCCGGATTCAGCTTCGAAATTCGCGAGCACATCGCGTTTTGTTTTTCTTGTATCGCGCGTACGCTGCCCCCGGAAGAACAGGCCGCGCTGATGCTGAAGGAAGTTCTGGGATTTACCGGGGAGGAAGCGGCAGGAATCCTGGGCGTTTCCGAGCCGGTATTCCGCCACCGGCTTTCTGCGGGGCGCGCAAAAATGATGGAGGATTACGATGGGCTTTGTGCGCTGATCAATAAAGCAGGCGTGTGTTATCAGTGCAGCAGTTTGCAGCAAATAGCCGACGAAGGGCATCGCGGCGCGGACTTGGTGCAGATCGAAGTCGCGCCCGGAGTGGCCATGAACGCCGAGAACTTATTCGACGCGCGGCTCGCGATTGTGCGCGACGCGGACCTGGAGACGGGGCGAACGCGCGTTGTACACGATTTGTTCTACAGCAGCTTGGCGGCGCGGGAGGAATCCCGTTAAGCGGTGGAACCGTAAAAACTACAGTTCGAAGGGGCCGAGGGGGATCCGCTGCGAGGCGACGTGCAGCGTGCCGCGAAAGGCGAATTCGCCCGGGCGGCGGCCCAGGGCCTCTTCGGCGCAGATGCGGGCTAGGTCGGGAGTGTTGTTCTGCTCGGAAACGTGCGCGAGGACGAGGTGGCGCGCGCGTCCATCGAAAACTTCGGAATCCGCCAGGAATTCACTGACAACTGAATTGGAAAGATGGCCCGTGCGGCTCATCACGCGCTGCTTGATGTACCAGGGATAAGGGCCGACCTTCAGCATTTCCAGATCGTGATTGGATTCCAGGATGAGGAAGTCGGCTTCGCGCAGGTGATGTTTTACCAGCTCGGGCATGTAGCCGAGGTCGGTAACGATGGCGACTTTCTTGCCGTGGGCGCAGAAGGCGTAGCCGACGGGGTCGGCAGCGTCGTGCGGAATTGTGAATGCGGTGATTTCGATGTCGCCGATTACGAATCGAATTCCGGGGCGGATGTATTCGACGCGCTCGATTTTGGTTTTCGGGCCGTCGCCATACATTTTTTGAATTTCGCGATGAGTCGGGGCGGTGAGGTAGGCGGGACATTTCCACTCGCGGGACATTTGCGCGAGACCGTTGGAGTGATCGCTGTGCTCGTGGGTGACGAGAATGCCGTCAACTTTTTCGGGGCGCGCGCGGCCGAGAGTTTCAAAGCGCCGCAACATTTCTTTTTTGCCGAGCCCGGCGTCAATCAGGAGAGTGGTGCACCCCGATTCGAGCAACGTGGAGTTGCCCGTGCTGCCCGACGCCAGAATGGATACGCGAAACGAGATACGCTTCCCCCGCGAAGCGCGTCAACAACCACGAACGGTTGCGCGCGACACCGCAAGGGGATGATGGCAAAGTGCCGCGCTGGCGTCAATACGAAGTCGCGCAAGAGAAACCAGGTCATAGGCCAATAACGGGTTGACACTCTGCGGGAATTCAGCGAATCAGATGGCGAGCTGCTCCTGGGTGAGTTCGAAGCCGTTCAGGTTGCCGACGACGGAGGCCGCCATGCGGCCGGGCTGGAAGAATTCGCGGGCGAGTTGCTGGACGTCTTCCACGGTGACGCTTTCGAGCAGGGCGATCAAATCCTGCGCGGTGAAGTGGCGTTTGAAGTACATGTGATAGCGCGCGAGGCTGTTCATGCGCTGGCCGCTGCCTTCGAGAGCAAGCAACGTGGCGCCTTTCAGATGATCTTTCGCGCGGCGCAGTTCCGGAGCGCTGAGCGGTTCATCGCGCAGGCGGCGGAATTCATCGAGTACGGAACGGACCAGCTGCGAAGCCGTGTCCAGCGAAGTGCCGGCGTAAACCGAAAGCGCGCCGGCATCGCGATAGGAATTCAGTTCGCTGAAAATTGCGTAGGCGAGGCCCTGGCGCTCGCGAATATTCTGGAAGAGGCGCGAAGACATTCCGCCGCCGAGCACGTTGTTGAGCACCGCGACGCCGAAGCGGCGGCGATCGGTCATGGGCAGCGCCGGGACGCCCATGCAGATGTGGACTTGCTCGAGTTCGTGCTTGGTGCGCAGAGTGACGTGCGAAGCGGGCTGCGGGGTAGCTTCCGCGGCGTCCTCGCTCGCCGAGGTGCCTTTTGCGAAGCGTTCCGAAACCAGGTCCACCAATTGCGCGTGCGTCAGATGGCCGGCGGCGGTGATGACCATGTTGTTCGGCGCGTATCTTTGCTTGAACCAGGTGCGCAGCGTATCGCGAGTGAAGGCGGAGACGGTTTCCGGCGTGCCCAGGATTGGTTTGCCCAAAGCATGCGGCGACCAGAAATTTTGGGTGAATAGTTCGTGGACCAGGTCTTCGGGATTGTCCTGGGTCATGCGAATTTCTTCCAGGATCACGGATTTTTCGCGATCGATTTCGTCGTCGGCAAATTTTGGGTCGAGAACCATGTCTGCGAGCACGTCGAAAGCTTTGGGCAGATGTTCATCGAGAACGCGCGTATTGAAGCAGACCATTTCCTTGGAGGTGAACGCATCGAGCATGCCACCGACGCTGTCAACCTCACGCGCGATATCTTCCGCTGTGCGCCGCGTGGTGCCTTTGAAAACCATGTGCTCGATGAAATGCGAAATGCCGTTCAGGCCAGGCGGTTCGCAGCGCGAGCCGGTGCGCAGCCAAATGCCTACGGAAACGGAGTGCACGTGCTCCATCGGCTCGGTGATGACGACGAGCCCGTTCGGAAGGGCGTCCGTGTGGACCCTGTGATTTCTGTCAGGCATGTTGTTGTCTGGTTCCATTGTGGCATGGTGGGGCTATAAATGTCATGGATACGACGATTGTTTTATTGCGCATGATGAACCATACGAGGATGTACATATTTGCGGAGCGCGTTAGGAACTTGGTGTGAGAGCGCCCGGCGGCAGCGGACCTAGGCCAATTTTTCGTCGGGCGAGAGCTTTCCGTATTCGCTGGAATAATGCAGCGGGACATCGGCGTACGCGCCTTTATCCATGGAATACACTTCGCAGGAATCGTAGGGGTAAGAATAGATGTGCACGCTGGTGGAGGGCTGATTGAATTCCGGCAAATTCTGCACCTGGTGCACGGGCTCTTCGGGGCGCACCACGGCGGGATGGGTCGCGTCCATGATGTAAGAATCGGAGGGGACCAGCTTGCAGCTACCGTGCGCGGCGTCGCGATTTTCCACGCGAAAATTCTGTACGCGCAGGCGGCCGAGGGGCGTGACCATCCAGCAATTCTGATCGCGATGATTGTGGATGCGGCTGACCTGTCCGACATTCCAGCAGATCGCGAGGATTTCAAAGAGCTTGCATTTGTAGATCAGATTTCGGGTGTAATGGCTGTTGGCGTAAAAAATATAGGGAGCGAGAGTTTCCGGCTGGATGGCTTTGCGCTCGGTGAATTCCAGCACGCGGGGAATGGTGAATTCTTTTTCGGGAATGGCGCCGAGCTGCTTCACCCATTCATCAATGGCGACCAGTTCCATCAGCTTTCTGTTATCCGTTGGCGTCACGGTGCTCATCGGCGCGCCTCCTGCTGCGTGTGCATGCGAATCTCAAACACCCTATTATATCGCTGCGCGGCTGGGCTGGCGTCGAAAAATCGCCGCGCGGGCGCGTGTTATCATGATCGTACGATGCCTGCGAACCACTCCCACCTTCCGCTGAATCTGCTGGGCCAATCAGCAGAAGAACTGCGGGCGTTTATGCAAACGCTTGGCGAACCGGCCTATCGCGGCGCGCAGATTCACCGCGCGCTTTACGCCGAGCACAGGTTTGACGTCGCGCACATGAGCAATCTGCCGGTGGCGCTGCGCGAGCGACTGGCGCGCGAGACTGTGATCGCGCTGCCGCAGATCGTGCGGCGTTACGGCTCAAGCGACGGCACGGTGCGTTACGTGCTGACGCTGCCGGCGGCGGATGCGAGCGGCGCGGGGAAGGCCACCAAGCAGGCGACAGTCGAGGCAGTGTTCATGCCGGAAGAAAATCGCCAGACGATTTGCATTTCAACGCAGGCGGGTTGCGCTGTGGATTGCCATTTTTGCCTTACGGCGACGCTGGGGCTGATCCGCAATCTCACGGCTGGAGAAATTATCGGGCAGGTGCTGATCGCGCTGGAGGAAAATCGCGCCCGCCTGAGGCCGCAGACGAATGTGGTGCTGATGGGCCAGGGCGAACCGCTGCTGAACTACGAGCCGGTGATGGCAGCGCTGCGAATCCTGCTCGACCCGAATGGTATGGCGATCACGCCGCGGCACACCACGCTTTCGACCAGCGGAATCATTCCCGGCATCGAGCGGCTGGGCGGCGAAAAAGTGCGGCCGAAGCTGGCGATTTCGCTGAATGCTTCGTCGAACGAGCAGCGCGACGAGATCATGCCGATCAATCGCAAGTATCCGATCGAAGATTTGCTGGCGGCGTGCGCGCGGTATCCGCTGCGTCCGTGGGAACATTTGACGTTTGAATATGTGCTGCTGGGCGGATTGAACGATGCGCCGGAAGATGCGCGGCGCGTGGCGAAACTGCTGGCAGGTCTGCGCGCGAAAGTGAATTTGATTCCGTGGAATCCGGGAGAGCTGCCGTACCAGAAGCCCGCTGAGGCGCGTATCGAAGAATTTCGCGGAATTCTCGAGGAGAAAGGCGTGCGAGCGTTTGTACGTTACTCCCGTGGCCAGGATGTGATGGCTGCTTGCGGGCAGCTGGCGCTGCTGGAATCAGCGGCGCCAGCGGCTGCGGCGTCGGCCTTACCCCAGATTTCTCCGGCGCGGTAGTCCCGCAGAACATCGAGCTCGTTGCCAATCATGAACGAATGCCGATCGCGGCCATCATCCGGCCGGTGCTGTGTTCGCGGCGGTAGCTGAAGAAAAGATCGCCGCGACACGCGGTGCAGAAGCCAGATGAAAGAATATCTTTGCGTGCGACGCCCGCGCCGGCCAAAATAGCACGATTCGCCGCAATCAGATCGAGATGAGCGCAAGGAGCGGGCGGCGCGTGTCCGGGCGGGCGCATGGTTAGCCAGGGGAGCCAGTTGGGATCGTCATCGCTATTTTCGAGCGCATCGATTGGGCCCGTTAACCAATCGGGGGCGTTGGGAAACTTTGCGCTGAATTCCTTCACGACATCGTGGCCAACTTCGTAGCAGCAACCGCCTATACCCGGGCCCAGCGCGGCGACCACATCCTGTGCGCGGGTGCCAAATTCCATTTGCATGCGGCCCAGCGTTTTTTCGGCAACGCGCTGTGCGGTGCCGCGCCAGCCCGAATGAATCGCCGCAATCGCGCGGTGCTTGGTATCGGCGAGCAGGATGGGAATGCAATCGGCGCTCTGGATGGTCAGCAGGACGCCGGGCTCGCGAGTGATCAGAGCGTCGCCTTGCAGGGCTTGTTCGCCCTGCGGCAGATCTGCCGCGCTAACCAAGTGCACGATATCGGAATGGATTTGGCGCAATGCAACGACGCGCATTTTGCTCGCGCCGAGCGCTGCAAAGAACTCCCCGCGATTTTGCAGTACGTGGCCGCGCGAATCCCAGTCCGTGAATCCGAGGTTCAGGACTTTTTCCGCCGCAGGTTGTTGCTTCGCGTCTGACGCGCTGTGATTCGCTGCCCGTTCGCTGACGCCGCCGGGCCGTGTGCTGAAACCATGGGTGAGCCAAGTGCTGCGGGCGAGCGACGGCGATTCAAGGATCTGCAAGCCACCGCTGCGGCGCAACTTCCACGGGGCGGGGCGATCTAGAGTCTTCGCCCTGGCTTTCCGCGGCGGCACTTTTTTCTTGGCAAGACGAGTGGGCATATTCGAATGTTCGAGGCTTACGCCAAATCGCGGCGCGCAATCATTATAGGTATAATCCCGCTGCGGCGCAGAATTTGCATTGCTGGCGACCATGGGGAAGCGAGGCGCATGTGATCGTGGGCCTGGGGTTGGACATCGCGGAGATTGACCGAATCGAAGCGGCGCTGACGCGGCACGGCGCGCCGATTCTGGAGCGGCTGTACACGCCGTCTGAGGTTGCATACTGCGAGAGTTTCCGCGGCAAATTCGAGCGCTACGCGGGACGATTCGCCGCCAAAGAAGCGGCGATGAAAGCGCTGGGAACGGGCTGGCGGTTCGGCGTGCGCTGGCGGGATATCGAAGTGATGCGCGAGCCGACCGGCAAACCTTCGCTACGGCTGCATGGGGTGGCGGGCGAATGCGCCGCGCGGCTGGGTGTGAAAAACATTTCACTTACGATTACGCACAGCGGAAATCTCGCGCTGGCCGAAGTTATCTTCGAGAACTGAGCGCTTCCTCGCGTGCGGCCGCTTCTTGCGCGGAGTTGATGCGCGCTTCGCACCATTGGTTCGCGGGCCGAGGGCCTTCCACGCGTACCTTCAAGTAATTTCCCGTCAACGCTTCGGTCCAGGTAGCGCCGCCGCGAGCCAGGGTGAGTGCGCGCAGCGTTCGTCCTGTTTGCAGCTCGCGGAAGGCTGCGGCCTTCTGCTGGCCGAGAGTGCGTAAGGCGCGTGCGCGGTCGCGAGTGACAGCGAGCGAAACCGGCGCACCGAGATCGGCCGCTCTCGTGCCGGGACGCGCGGAAAACGAAAATACGTGCAGATAGGTGAATGGCAGGCGCGCGATGAAAGCGAAAGTGGCGGCGAAGTCTTCATCGGTTTCGCCGGGGAAACCGGCGATTACGTCCGCGCCGATCGCGGCGTCCGGCAGCGCGCTGCGAATCAGCTGAATGCGTTCTGCGTAGTGCGCCGCGCGATACCAACGATGCATCGCGCGGAGAATGCGATCTGCTCCGGACTGCAGCGGAACGTGAAAATGCGGAGCGATGCGCGGCGAGGCTGTCGCGAGCGCAACGAAATCTTCGGTAATGTCCTGCGGCTCGATGGAGCTGAAGCGCAGCTGCTCGAGCGCGGTCTGATTCAGAATACACCGGACCAAATCGGCCAATTCCACACGCGGCGCCAGATCACGCCCGTACGAACCGAGATTGATTCCGCTAAGCACGATCTCCTTCGCGCCCGCTGCAACGAGCTTCTGAATTTCTCCCAGTACTTCGATCGGCGGCAGGCTGCGGCTGCGTCCGCGAACGAATGGGATGACGCAATAGGAGCAGCGATTGTTGCAACCGTCTTGAATTTTCAGGATAGGCCTGGTGCGATCAGCGGGGATGCCTTCCCGGGGGTTAACCTGCAGGGTGGTTTGCGCAAAGATGTCGCCGGTGAGGATTTTGGCTGGGCCACGCGCGAGCGACATCGGTTCGGTATCGAGGGCGGCGAGAGGAACGAAATCTCGCGCCGGCGTGCGATCCAAGATTTCGCCGGGGGAATCAGCGACAGAGCCGTCGGCGTGGCCTGGGCCCGGTGCAAACATTTCTCGCAGCAGACGGGGAATCTCGGTCTGATGGGAATTTCCGACGACCCAGGAAACGCCGGGAAGCTGCGCGAGGTCTTCCGGCGCGCGCTGCGCATAACAGCCAGTAACCAGGATGCGCGCGGCGGGATGCGCGCGATGAATCTTGCGCACTGCATCGCGCGCTTGCGAATCCGCGGCGGAGGTTACCGTGCAGGTGTTGAGCACCACCACGTCGGCGGAGTCGTGCTGATCGCGCATGGTCCATCCGGCGGAGCGCAAGGCACGGCGCATCGCCGCAGCGTCCGCTTCGGTGGCCCGACAGCCAAAATTTTCAAGCGAAAACGTAGCCATGATTTGCACGCAGACTCCACAGAGGGAGGATGCAGGAGAAAGATTATAGCAGTGTAACGAAGCGGGAGTCACAACCAGCAGAGCGACGACGGTAATTCGAACTGCGGAACTAAACGCCCGCTCCGCGGCGTTGGTAGCACAGCAGGATCAGGTCTGCGCGGCGGCGAACGCCGAATTTGGCCAGCAGGTTTGAAACGTGGAACTTCACCGTGCGTTCGGAGATGTGCAGGCGGTCGGCGACTTCTTTATTGGCCAGATTTTCGAGCAGGCCGGCAAGGACTTCCTGCTCGCGGCGGCTCAATTCGGCCGGGGAATCGCCGCGCAGCCGGCGCCCCTGGGTCGTGCTCAAAATCGAATCCACGAAGCGTGAGAGGACTTCGCGCGGCACCCAGAAACCACCGGAAGCGACCAGCGGCAGCGCGCGCGGAAGCTGCTCGCGCGCTTCCTTGTAATTCAGAATGCCTTTCACGCCCTGGCGAAGCAGCGTATAGCTGTCGGCTTCCTTCAGATTGTCGCCCACAACCAGCAGGCGAGCGGCCGCATTGTGATCCAGAATATTGCCCAGCAATGCGCCGGTAGCTTGCCGCGCCGCGTGCGCGTCGATCACGTAGACCGAAGCGCGCGGTACTTCCAGATTGCGCAGGTCCGGAGCGAGCATGGAATCGAGTTGGCGGATCACCAGCTGGAAATGGGAGTCCTCGAGCAAACGGCGAAATTCCTCCAGCACCATTGGGTGGGGGGAAAGAATGCAGACTTTTAGTAGTTTGGAGTTTGCGGTCGCCTTAACCATCGTAGCTAAGGCTAGCGGAATTGGCGCGCAGGGGCAAGAAAGATGGAGGAGCGGATTTCATACCAGACACGGGTGCGTATGGCCTGAATTTCCAGGCGCGCCAGGCGGAGGTTGTCTGCCGACGCCTCTGGAATCCGGCAAGCCCAGCCACACGAGGCGCTTTCGGAGGCCTGGATTCAGCAGTCAGGACCGAAGGCGAGCCGCTCTAGGAGGATTCGGAGAGTTCGCCGTCGGACGGATCCATCCTGCGGGCGGGCCGCTTGGCAGGGAGGCCCGCCTGGCGGACCTTGTAAAGCAGCGCACGGTAACTGATTTTCAGGACTTCGGCGGTTCTGCGCCGGTTCCAGTGATTGGCTTGCAAGACTTTCAAGATGACGTCGTGTTCCATGCGGCGCGTGACTTGCTGCGCGATGTGCTTGAGCGGAATGTTTCCTTCTTCATTCATCTCGTAGGAAATATGCAGCGGTTTCTTTTCGGCGGACGGATCGCGGTCGGAATGGAAGGCTTCTTCCGAGCCGAGGATCACGTAGCGCGCCATGCAATTTTCGAGCTCGCGGATATTCCCAGGCCATTCGCGCTGCTGTAGCAACTGCAACGCTTCGCGCGAGACTGGCGCGGCTTCGCGCTGGAAACGGCGGTTGAAGAGTTGCCGGAGATAATCGACGAGGTAGGGAATGTCGTCGCGCCGGTTGCGCAGGGAAGGCAACGTGATGGTGATCACGTTGATACGGTAAAAAAGATCGGCGCGAAAGCCCCCACGGGCAATTTCCTGATGCAACAGGCGGTTGGTGGCGCAGATGACACGAGCGTCCATGCGCCTTTCTTCGTGGTCGCCGATACGGGTGAAATGGCCATCCTGCAGGATGTGCAGCAGCTTCGCCTGCAGGCTCGCATCGATCTCGGCAATTTCGTCGAGGAAGAGCGTTCCGCCTTGCGCCAGTTCCATGCGGCCGGGCTTGGCGGCGTGCGCGCCGGTGAACGCACCTTTCTGAAATCCGAAGAGTTCGCTTTCGATCAGGGTGGCCGGAATCGCCGGACAATTCACTTTGACAAACGGACCCTGATTCCAAGGGGAGCGCTCGTGGATAAAGCGCGCCAGAACTTCCTTTCCGGTGCCACTTTCACCCAGAACGAGTATGGGAACGTTGAGCCCGGCGGCGCGTTCGACACGTTGCCGGACAGCTTGCATGGCCTCGGACGGACCAAAATAGATGTGTGCAGGGGGTAATTCGCCATTCTGGGTAAGCGGTACAAGCTTTGCTTCAGCGGCGGATGCCATTAGTGTCCAGTGAGCTTGAGTAGGGCTTATGCCGCGCCCCCGAGAAGAATATTGCACACCGACCGCCAAACTTGTGAAAAGCGTTGGTACGCCAAGTTCATGGGCGGCAGCGCACGGGTTTCTGTAATTGACTGTTTCTTAGAGAGATAGGTCAATCCGCAGTTTTGCGCGTTTTAGTACTAAACGGCTGAGCGAGGGCGAAAAGCGGTACTATCGTCAGAAAATGCTAGGCACTTTCGGGAAGTGGTCTTCCTCGCCGGTATGACCCCTGCTGCGGGCGGATTCGCGGAATGGCGCCGCGCGGAACCGAATTGGGAAGCGAGTCCTGCCCTAAAAGAGGGAGACCGACCCAGACTCTTAGGACTTATCGTTGCGGGAAGATCATGGCCTCCAGCATGTCCGCGCGGGCCTTTTGGTCCGAGGCAAACAGCTGCAGCAGGTCCGTCACGGAAATCATTCCGCGAAAGCCCTTCGCATGGTCCAGAACCACCAGATGATAGATGCCGTGTTGTTCCATCAGCCGCAAACAATCTTCGAGCGAGGTCTCGGGCGTGGTGCTGACCAGTTGCCGCGTCATGATTTCCGAAACGCGCATCCAGGCCGGGCACTTGTTTTCGGCAGCGACTTTGTCGGAAACATCGCTTTGCGATACGACGCCCAGGAGCACGCCGTGCTGGTCGCACACGCCGACGGCACGCACTTGCTTGTCGCGCAGATAGCGAGCGGCATCGTGCAC
Organism: Acidobacteriota bacterium; assembly: GCA_013289715.1. Lineage (GTDB taxonomy): Bacteria > Acidobacteriota > Terriglobia > Acidiferrales > UBA7541 > Palsa-295. Next base: position 164,928 of record JABCZJ010000010.1, read on the forward strand.
GGTGGTGTCTTCAGCGATGGAATAAACATCGCGGCGGGAAGCGATCAAGTCCGCAACTTTCATGGAAACCTCCTAGCCGGGGGGACTGGAGCGGATGGTAGGGCGTTTCAAGTGAAGAAAGCAACCGAAATTAGACGAATGCGTGAGAAGGGAGTGAAATGTCCGTGTGCGCAGCGCAACGGTGCGCACCCGGACGGGCGATTTCGGCTCTGACAGAAAAGCCATAGCGAACAGAAGCAGACGGACAGCATGGCTCGCACCGCAGAGAACAATTCTAAATCGGTGACGCCTCTCCGCGGATAATATCGTAGCGCTCAATTACGGCCGCTACTCCAATCGATTCACGCGCGTCCTCTTCCTGTTTGTCCACGCGAACGACACGTCCGTGCGCGCGAACGAAGACTTCGGTGCCGCGTGTAATTTCCGCCGGCAAAGTGAGCGTGAAATCAACTTCGGTGCCGGGAGCGAGATCTTTCTCCATCATAAAGTAAACGCCGCGCGTCGAGATATCGCGAGTCTGACCGTTGTGCGTACCCGGCTCTCGATTGATCGGCAGGCGAACGTTTACTGGCAAGGATAAATCATACCGGCGTGCCATGCGACGCTCCGTCATCCCCACTGATCCTCCATGCCAAGATTGAAGTGCAACACTTCCCCGCAACTTGAAGCAGCAATCGCTCTTCCAAAGGTGGGCTCCACTGCAAAGAGCTGTGGCTCGCGCCCAACCAGGCCGCCTCCATCGCCTCTGGCTGCAACCGGGTCCAGGTGAGGAGGCAAACCCTTTGAAAACAGTGACAAGCGTTGTTAAGAGTTTCAGACCGGGAGGCTCAAAATCGATCCCCCCACGAGGGGCATCGCCCGTGCCCCGTTTCGGAGCGAATACTAGACCATGCCAAGGGCAGATGGGTAGTGCTATTTCGCTGAATGTGCTCTAGATATGCAACTCTTTGCAACAGTAGTAGGACTAGTACGTTTGCGTACGGTGTGTCAATTTCTGAGACTGCGAGCACAGAAATACGGCTGCCCGACCTCGCCAATTTCTAGCGCGGACCGGGCAGCCGTTTGTTGATTTCGTCAATTTGCATTGATGGAACTACGATCCGCGAATCGCCGGAGCCGACTCTTTTGCTTCCAATTCTTTCGCCGTCGCTTCCTTTGCGGCTGCTTCGCGCGCAGCTTTCGCCGCCGCCGAACGCGCGCCACGTCCAGAATCGAGATTGAATTGCCGCATTTTGTACAGCAGCGCCTTGTAGCTGATGCCCAACATGCGCGCCGCGTCTTTGCGGCACCAATTCGTTTTCTCCAGTGCGTCAGCGATCGCTTCCATCTCGGCTTCGTCCTTCAATCCGCGAACCAGCGCCTTCAGCCCCTGTTCTTTCGGCGGAGGAGTTTCTTCGCGCGGAGCGGTGCGATGTTGCTGGCCGGTCATTTCCAGAAGCTCGCGGAAACTGCCTTCGTCGTCTTCCAAGATTACGTAGCGCTTCACGAAATTCTCGAGTTCGCGCAAATTGCCTGGCCACGGGTAGCGCAGCGCCGCTTCGAGCAAATGCTTGGAAGGATCGGGCGCCGGTTTCGCATACTTCTCGCTGTACTTCGCCAGAAAATGGCGGAAGAGCAGAGGAATTTCGGTGGTGCGTTCGCGCAGCGGCGGAATGTGGATCGAAAGCACGTTCAAACGGTAGTAGAGGTCTTCGCGAAAACGGCCGGAGCGCATGGCGTCTTTGACGTCCACGTTGGTGGCCGCCAGAACTCGCACATCCACATTCACCACGGCGCGGGCGCCGAGGCGTGAGAACTGGCCATCTTGCAGTACGTGCAGAAGCTTCGCCTGGAGGTGCGGGCTCATTTCCGCGATTTCATCCAGGAAAATCGTGCCCTTATTGGCCAGTTCGAATTTGCCGGGCTTGGCGCGGACGGCTCCGGTGAAAGCGCCTTGCTCGTAGCCAAAGAGCTCGGATTCCAGCAACTCGCCAGGCAACGCCGCGCAGTTCACTTTGATGAACGGCTGCACGCGGCGCGTGGAACGGAGATGAATCATGCGCGCGATCACTTCCTTGCCGACTCCGCTTTCACCGCTGATGAAAACGGGAACGTCCACCGGAGCGATCTGCAAAACCTGCTGGCGGATCTTCAGCATTTGCGGACTGGCGGCCAGGAAGGAGAGGTCTTCGGTCAGCGCTTCGCAATATTCGCGGAGCGATTTGTTCTCCGAGCGCAGTTCTTTTTTCTGGCGGCATTTCAAGAACGCGGCATCCAGTTCCGGCTTTTCGAACGGCTTGGTCAGATAATCGAGCGCGCCGATGCGAATGGCTTCGACCACCGTGGTAACTTCGTTGGAGCAGGAGAGCATGATTACGTTGAGGGTGCGGTCGATCTGCATCAGTTGACGCAGAGTCTCCAGACCATCCATTTCCGGCATCAGCACATCCAGAACAATGTAATCGGGACGCTCACCGGTGCCGATGCGCTCAAGCGCCTCTTTGCCGCTGGAAACGGCCTCGACGCCGTAGCCATCCACTTCGAGAAGTGTTTGAAGATATTTTCGAATACTGGGCTCGTCATCTACGACGAGAATATTTTCTTTGTCAGCCATCGTTTTTCCTAAGGAGCCGAAAAGTGCGGTTCCAGTTCATCTACTATCTTATTCCGCGTTCGTCGGAAGAAGAAACGAGAAAGAGCTCCCGTGTCCAACTACGCTATCCACCCAAACTTTACCGCGATGCGCCTGGATCAAGCGCTTGGTGATGGCCAAGCCCAAGCCCATCCCCGAAGATGACGGGTCGACGCGGACAAACTCTTCGAAAATCTCCTGGTGAAACTCGGCCGCGATTCCGCTGCCGGTGTCGGACACCGAGACCAGCACGCTATTCGGACGATTGCGACCACCCCGACGGCGGTCCGAGGAAGGCGCTGCTTCGGAAATGCGCCGTTCCCAGAAGTGCGGTTCCGCGATCAAGGTTACACAGCCTTGCGCTGGGGTGTGCTTCAACGCGTTGTCGAGGAAATTTGCCACGCATTGCTGCACTTTTTGATAGTCGAACTTGAAAGGCCCCAGCTCGGGATGAATTTGGATATCGAGGCGGACCTTGGCACGCTGGAAGGCATCCTGCCAGCGGCAAGTGAGATCTTTCACGCAGTCGCGCAGATCGTTTTCCCGGAGCTGCAGAATGAGTTTGCCGCTTTCCAGCGCCGAGTAGTTCAGGAACATGGAAACGAGCCGGATCAAGCGATCGCAGCTTTCTTTGGACTCCAGGAGAATATCTCTCTGGCGATCATCGAGTTTTCCAAGCGAGCCCGTGAGCAGAAGGTCGTAATAACCCTTCATGACCGCGAGTGGCGTCTTTAATTCGTGCGCTGCCGATGCCAGGAACACGGTTTTCTGGCGGTTGACTTCCTGCAATCGAAGGTAGGCGGCCAGCAAGTTCCGATAGGTGATCTCCCGTTCCTGCATCAGTTCCTGAACGGTCTGGCGCATTTCAGCTTCGTCCGCCGGAGCCTCCTGCGGAGCTGGCTCGAGGTAAGTCACCAGCCAGTCGGGCTCCGGCAACCAACGAACGCGCGCGCGTTGGACCTCGCTCGCGAAATCAATCGGCATATTGAGTTCTTGCTCGCCTGCTTCGAGTTGCTGGAGAATCTGTTGGCGATCGCTATGCAGGATGTCCACGAACAAGTTCAGATCTGGCTTGGCGCTAAGGCCCTTCGCGTTCAATCGTTCTTGGGCATGGAAATTCGTGAACAGAATCTTTCCGGAGCGGTCCGTAACTACCAAAGGGCGGTCAAAAGCATCCAAAAGACTGGAGACCAGCTGCAGCACCTGCTGGTTATTGGCCTGCTGGTCAGCTGTAGCGCTTTTCGGCAAATTGCTCCCCTAGGATTGGCGCGCGATAGGCTGCAAACACACCACATTCGCGCACCAGTCGGCATTACCAGGGACGAGGTCGTGGATGTTCATGCTCGCAAAGGCCCCAAATCGTGTCAATGGTAAATGCGTTTTAGTTTGCACAATGTTGGAAATGTTAGGGAGTTAATTTACACTTCCGACTACCGGTCACGTGAGCGTGTCAAGAAAAACACTCTATAAAGTATTGCTGTAACACGCGTTATACAAAATGCAATTCGCTCGCGCACTTGCATTCAAATTGCGATTCAAAGAGCGAGTACTAAAACTGGGGTACCAATGGCCATCCGAGAAGGCGCAATCCAACACCGAGCGGGACTGTCGCCGGTGTATGACGAGCGTCGGAGATTTCAGCGTATAAACCTGCAAGTGCCGCTGTTCGTGCGTGGCAAGGATGCTCATGGCGAGCAGTTTTTGGAGCTTGCTAAAACCCTTGATATCAGCGCGTTAGGGGCTTTTATTACGTGTCCCCGGCCGCTCGTAGTCAGCGAAATTGTGACACTAACAATTCCCGCGCCCTCGATCACCTCTTCGGCTTTGGTTCCGGCTGGCATGCCTCCGATCCAAGCCAGGGTGAAGCGTCAGCAGGAAGCCGGCGACGTGCACCTTGTTGGAGTCGAGTTCCTGAAGCCGATCGGCTAGCTCTGCGCACGGCTCGAGTAGTTCGCTGGGGTGGGCCAAAGGCGAAAAGTGGAACGGTTTTACCTCCCTTGGCGCAGTGCGGCGTTGCTTCTCCCGCAGCGAAGTGTTTGCCGCGCATAACCTCATTGTTTATAGAACCTTGTAGGCTGGGTTGCGATCCGTAGCCCCTTCCTGGATTGGGCTTTCTCGTGCTAGTACTTTTCTGCCCCCGCAGTGTCCCTGTTCACAGGGAACAATAAAACTATTGCGGAACCCATCGATGTCTCAGACCGGCGACGCTTCTCAGCCGCAGCCTTCGGCCGAAGACTCGTTCCTGGATCTCCTGGTGGAGACTCTGGACGCGCTCGACGAATCGGCTCGCGGCCAATTTTTAAGACAATTTTTCCGCACCATCGCGCAAATTGATTTCACCGACGCGCAGAGCAATGACTATTGGGAACGTATCCTGCTGCGCCGGCGGGAACTCGCCGAGAATCTGGGCAAGCGCGTCTCGTTGAAAACAGCGCTGGTGGACGTGCTGGCCTCGACGAATTTCCTGCGCGTTCCAATCCTGATGGAGTACGACGAGTTCAAGAAGCTGCAAATCAATGCCGCTACCGACGCGCTCACCGGTCTCTACAATCGCCGGCTGTTCGACGAATATTGTGACAAGGAATTAAACCGCGCGAAACGCTACGGCCACCAATTGGCGATCGTAATTCTGGATCTGCACAAGTTGAAGGAAGTGAACGATCGTCACGGACACCTGCAGGGCGACCAGGTGCTGCAACTCGCCGCCACCACCTTGCGCAAGACGATGCGCGCATCGGATTTTGCTTTCCGTATCGGCGGCGATGAATTCGCGTTGCTTCTGCCGCAGACCGACCCCGAGCAGGCCATCACGTTGTGCCGCCGCATCCGTACGCAATACGAAACGGATATTCGACCGCTGAAGATGGATATCGGCGTGACGCTGGATTTCGGCGTGGCGGTGCATCCGCACGACGGCGAAACCAAGAGCGCGCTGATGAACCTGGCCGACCAGCGGCTCTATCAGCTCAAGAATTCCGGACGCCCGGGAGCACGAGTCATCCCGCTGGAGACGCAAGCAGCGCGCGAAGTTCCCCCCACGGCGCCGGCACAGCGCGAAGCGCCTGCGACTCCTCAGGTGGTTAGTCCCCCAAGCGTGACGCCGCCCGTCAAAACAGAAGCCGCGCCACGGCCAACTCCATTTCAGAAGCCAGCCGAACCCCAGCGGCCCACCGCTCCGTATGCCGAGGCTCGCAAATGGGAACGCGTCTCACTGGCCGGCACCAAGGCCTACGCAATCCTGACCGATGTGAACGAGAAGACAGCCGCGGTGCTGGATCTGAGCTATGGCGGTGTGGCACTGCTCCTGGACAACCCTGAAGACGTCCCCAATCAATTTCACGCCGTCCTGCATGTGCCGATTCTGCCACCCGTGCGCGTGGTGCTGCGCAAGACCAATTCGCAACCAGTCGACGGTGGCCGGGCGCGAGTGGGTTGCGCGTTTGTGTCTTAGCCGCGCACTTGGGCCGGGAGCGACCGGGCCTTACCGCGCGCATTTGGCAAATCACCTCGCCTGCCGTATAATGGGAGTTTCCCGCTAGCCTAGCGACGCGACGGTGCAGCCTCGTTTCGAGAAGTCGCGCAGACCGGCTGGCCGATAGGAGCACCATGAAAGAAGGAATCCATCCCGATTATCACGTCGTGAAGGTGCATTGCGCCTGCGGCAACCAGTTTGACACGCGTTCCACGTTCAAGGGTCAGATGATCCGCGTGGAAATTTGCTCGAACTGCCATCCGTTCTTCACCGGCAAGCAGAAGCTGGTTGATACGGCGGGCCGCGTGGAGCGGTTCACGAAGAAATACGCCGACAAAGCTGCGGCGATGAAGAAGTAACGCGCGGGCAGCGGCGGCAGGACAAAAATCCGACAGGCCCCGGGTTTCTGGCTCGGGGCCTAAATTTTTTTACACTGCGGTTCGGCTGGAGTGAAACCCATGCGCGCGGTGTACAATGCCGCGTAGCAATGGCCACGCATTTGTCCCATTCATCCGATGCTCCACTCGGTTCGCCCGTGGAGACTGCGGCGCCCCGCGTCACTCTCCGCAATTATTTCGCGCACGGATTCGATTCGGCGATTGCGGCGGCGCGCACTTGCTATTCGCCCCGGCTGATCGTGCCGGAAGAAGTCACGGACAAGCAGCGGGTGATGATCGGGTCCGCAACCTATTTTGGCGGGCATCACACCGTCTACCAGCACGCGCATTTCGAATTTGGCCTGGAAAATATCAGCCGGCAATTTGTGTGGTCCTTCCTGCACGCGCATCCCTTTTACAATTCGGAGCAGCAGAGCCAGCGCTACGTCCGACTGGACCGCGCACAGGCTTATATTCCCGGTGACGGCCGCGCATTCGGCGCAGCGGAGCGGGCGATTTACGAAAAGGCAGTGGCGCGCGCCTGGGAACACTATCGCGAGCTGACGCGCCTGCTGGAGCCGACGGCTCACGAAATACTGGCGGACATCTGGCACCTCAGCTCGATGTCTCATCCGAAGCGCGTGCAGAAGGTCGAGCGGCAATCTGAAAAACGCGCCATTGAAGTGGCGCGCTACGTCTTGCCGGTGGCGGCGTTCACCACCATGGTGCACACGATTTCGGGAATCGTGCTGCACCGCTTGTATCGCATGCAAGCGGCCAGCGACACGCCAAGCGAAGCGCGGCACGTGATCGGCGCAATGGTCGGGCGTGTCCGCGAAGTGGATCCGCAATTTTTCGATCGCTTCGACAATGAGCCGATGGATGCGCCGCCGGAATGGCTCCTAAACGCGCGAAACGGCGAAGCGTTTGCACGCGAATTTGACGCGAAGCTTGCGGGAGGAATGTCCCGGCTTGTGGATTATTCGGCGGGAGCGCTTGCCGTGATGGCGGACGCCTATCGAGCCGTCGTGGGCTTAACGACCGCCGAGTGTCCCGACGCAGAAGCGCTGGACCGCATGTTGAATCCGGCGCGCAATTCTTACCGGCGCGAGACTCTAAACATTGGCGTTCATGCGCCGCTGATGCGGCCGCTACAACACGCGAGCTTTACCTTTGCAAAAAAGATCAGCCACACCGCCGATAGCCAGGATCAGCGCCATCGCATGGTTCCCGGCTCGCGGCCGCTGCTGACGCTCGCGGATACGCGATCGCCGGACTACATCACGCCGGTGCTGATTCGAGAGAATCCGCGGGCGCTGGAAATTTATCAGGCGGCGATGGAAGAAGCCTGGACCGCGAAAAACGAACTGCTCGACCGGGGAGTGGCGCCGGAATTTGCGCTGTACCTGCTGCCGAACGCCAAGGCGATTCGCCTGGTGGAGTCCGGATCGCTGCTGCACCTGCTGCACAAATGGACCATGCGCACATGTTTCAACGCGCAGGAAGAGATCTATCAATCCTCCATCGAAGAGGTCGAACAAGTTCGCGCGGTATTTCCTGAACTCGCGCGGTACATCGGGCCTCCCTGCCATCTTCGCGCCGGAATTTCCACGCCCATCTGCACGGAAGGTTCGCACTTCTGTGGAGTTAAGGTCTGGCTCGACTTCCCGAACATCCAGCGACGAATATGACCCGCCGCGGCAGCCTGATTTATTACTTGGCGGCATGGGTGCTGGGCTGTTTTTTCATGGTGCTGGCGGTTTGGTGCCTGGACATGATCCTGGTCCCGTCACCGGACTTGGCGCGCGAAGCGACTGAGGGCTTTCTCACATTGATTGTCTACGGGTACTTGTTCGGAGCACCGACTGCGCTGCTTTTTGGTCTGCTGCTGCGCCGAATCATGCTGGCGCTAAAATGTAAGACGCCCATGCACTGGGCGGTCGCGGGCGCGATTCTTGCGCCGCTGCTGGTCGCAGCGCTGGGAATTGGCAGCCGGCGCGCGGCGCATTTGCTGCCGTCGGATTACGCGGCGATATGGTTTCCGCTGGTCGGCGCGGAGAACGTTTTGCGTGCGGGATGGTGGCTGACAATCCCTGCAGGGGCCGCAACAGGCTATTATTTGGGCCGCATTCAGCGGGCGTTCGCACCTGCGGCCGAAACGGCGCCGAGCCCTAGCGTTTGAGAATGCGCGTCATGTTGGGCGTCACCAGCTCGTAGCGGATCCCGCGCCAGCGAATGCTCTTGGTCAGCAGCGACATAATAAAATTCCACGAAAATAAAAATGGCACCAGCGGCGCGAGTACGGGGCACACCCAACTCCATTCCTGCAGTTTTGCTTTCGATTCCGGCATCGCTTCGCTCACGGCGATCGTACGCATCGCGCCCTTCATTGCCGCGAGCAACGGAATCGCGAGAGTGAGCAGCAGGAGCTGGCCCCACGGGTCCACGTCGACCATGCTGTAAAGGATCACGTACACCGCATAGAGAAGCGTCAGCGAATAACTCAAATGCGCGGCGGCTCCAAATTGCCAGCGGCGCGGCGAATAGATGCGCGTGATCAGAATCTGGCGGTTGCTGAATTCGAGCAACTCCGCGCCGGTCCAGGGATGCAGCGTGGCGGCGAAACACTCCGGACAAAAAATGATGGGTTTTCCGGCCGATTCGAGCGCATAAGTCATCGCGAAATCATCGCTGACCGCGCCCTTCCAGGCCTCGAGGACGTTCACATCGGCAAATGTCTTGCTACGAATGGCCGTGCCACCTCCCCAGCAGAAATTTCCGCTGGGTTTGCCGAGCATGGTCGCGACCGCGCCATTCCATGCGGATGCAAAGCAGCTCGCGAGCGATTCCATGCCCGACCCGCTGGGAATGATCCAGCGATAGGCGGTGGTGGCGCCGATGCGGCCGTCGCTGAGCGGCGCAATCAGCTTCGTGAGCCAGGTGCGCGGCAGGCGCACGTCGGAATCCGTAAACACAAGCATTTCAAATTTATCGGCCGGCAAGGCCTCGACGGCGCGTTGCAGGTTGTAAACCTTTTCTCCGGAGTCCGTAGGTGGTCCAGCGATCACGATATGCACGGTTTTCTGGCTCGCTGCCTTCACGCGCTCGATTACTTTCAGCGCGGGATCCAGACTCGTTGCCAGCGTGAAATAAATTTCGTAGTTTGGATAATCGAAACGCGTCAGCGCCAGCAGATTTTCTTCCAGTCCGCGCTCGTTACCCTTGCAGGGACAGATCAACGCCGTCGCGGGCGTGTAGAAGCCTGCGTGCGAGGTCAATCGCCGCCGCACCATCTGGAACCACGCGAAACCGTCCCACAGTGAATACAGTCCCACGGCAACCTGGGCGATGACCAAGATATAAAACAGGATCTGCACGGGCGCGAGGATAGCAAAATCGCCGCGCGAGTGGCATAACCTTCCGCAATTGACTTGCTCTACCCCGCAACGATAGACTCGGCGGAATTCCCTAGGCGTTCCCCGGTTAACGCTCCTGCAGGAGGTACGTACATGTCCGCTACCGCACCACAAGCAGTAAACGAAGCAAAGCTGCACGAATTCATGATGAAGGCCGTCGGTGAAATGGGCGCCGCCATCAATACCGCGCTCATCGTGATCGGCGACAAACTAGGCCTGTACAAAGCCATGGCCGGCGCAGGACCGATCACCTCGGCCGAACTCGCTACGAAAACCAATACCACCGAGCGCTATGTGCGCGAGTGGCTCTCCGCGCAGGCCGCGGGCGGATTCATCAGCTATGACGCCGCTACCGGTCGCTTCACTTTGCCACCGGAGCAGGCGCTGGCGTTGGCTGACGAAAGCAGCCCCGTTTTCCTGCCTGGATTTTTTCAGGCGGTGGAAGCTACGATTAAGGGCATTCCGAAAATCACCTCCGCATTCCAGACCGGCAAAGGAGTTGGCTGGCACGAACACGACGCTTGCCTCTTTGTCGGGACCGAACGATTCTTCCGCCCGAACTACCGCGGCCATTTGATCAACGAATGGATTCCGGCGCTGGGCGACACCGAAGCAAGACTGAAAGCGGGAGCACGCGTCGCCGATGTCGGCTGCGGATTAGGAACGTCCACGATTCTGATGGCGCAGGCTTATCCGAAATCCACGTTTGTTGGCTTTGACTACCACGCGGGGTCGATCGAACTGGCGCGAGAAGCTGCGGCGAAGGCGGGTGTCTCCGATCGCGTGAAATTCGAAGTGTCCTCCGCGAAGCAGTATCCGGGGCAGGGCTATGACTTCGTGGCGTTCTTTGATTGCCTGCACGACATGGGTGATCCCGAAGGCGCCGCGCGGCACGTGCTGGAGACACTCGCTCCCAACGGAACGTGGATGATCGTCGAGCCGTTCGCAAACGACAAGCTTGAGGACAATCTGAATCCTATCGGGCGCGTGTTTTATTCTGCTTCGACCATGCTGTGCACTCCCGCTTCACTTTCGCAGGAAGTTGGATTGGGCCTGGGAGCGCAAGCGGGCGAGGGCCGTCTTGCGAAGGTGCTTCATGCAGCAGGATTCACACGGGTGCGGCGCGCAACCGAGACTCCCTTCAACATCGTGCTCGAAGCGCGGCCGTAAGCTGGCGCGCGCTGTCCGGCGCGGTTGCTCCGATCCGTGCGCGGGATCAGTTTGCGCGGCGGCGTGAGAAGACGCCGCGGAGCACGCGATCGGCGGCGGCGTTCAATTCCAGCTGAAACTTTGCCGCGGCGCGGCGGGCTTGTTCCATCAGGGAGGGATCCAGCAGCAGCGCCGTCCGGTCCACGAAAGGTCCGGAGGCGATGGCGCGTCTTGCCGGGCGGCGCGGTTCGTTCGCCGTCAGGCTTTCGTACCATTCCAAGTCGTGCCAAAAAGCCTGCGCGTCTTCGTCCGTCCAACGCAGCGCCTGGCCCAGCGCGACGAAAAATTCCTCGCGGAACAGATCGAGCAGAGGGATCGCCAGGTCCATGCCTGGTTTTCGTGCGTTTTTCTTCTTTGCACGCTTCGCCTTGGCGGATTTTTTCCCTTTCTTTGGTTTCGGCCGCTGCTTCGTCTCGCGCACCGTCACGCGCACTTGCAAACGCGTGGGCAATGCCGCTTCGGCGCGCAGGACCATAGCGAGCAAAGCTTCGCGGCGGATGGTTTCGAGTTGATCGCGGTAATGTGCTGGCTGATCCGCGCGTCCGGGGCGGCGATTTTCCGCCGCATACATATCCAGGAAACGCGGGACCATCTCATTGTGGTCAAGGGTGGCGAGCAATCGTGCGGCGGCTTCGCGCGCGCGCACCACGAGTTCTCTTGGGCGATAGGGCATTGGAAACTTTCAAGCTGTACGCGATTGCGCCGCGCGCCGCAAGGGGAAACGCCTTTTGTACGCGAAAAGGAAAAGGCCCGGAAGGAATGCTCCCGGGCCTCTGGTTGGCTGCCTCTTATCGCTTTCTGGGGAGTTAGTGAATCGGTCCGGCAAGCGGCGGACGATCTTCGCCGAGCGGGCCGCCGGTTACCGGCCGCACGGCTTTCTCGAATTTGCCCAGAGCAATTTCGAGCGCCTGTTCCGCTGTGCGTACGAAATGCACCTTCATGCCCTCGAGCATTTCCTCCGGCAAGTCCTCGAGCACGTTCGGCTCGTTCTCCGACGGCAGAATGACTTCCCGAATTCCGGCGCGCTTCGCTCCCAGCACTTTCTCCTTGATCCCGCCCACGGGCAGTACGATTCCGGAGAGAGAAATTTCTCCAGTCATCGCCACGCGCGGACGAACCGGCCTGCCCGTCAGCAGGCTTACCAGTGCCGTGACCATCGCCACGCCCGCGGACGGCCCGTCTTTCGGTACCGCGCCCGACGGCACGTGGATGTGGATGTCTTGCTTGCGGAAGAAGTCCGGGTCAATCCCGTAGCGCTCGGTATTGGCACGAACCCAGGTGAGCGCAGCTCGCATGGATTCCTGCATCACGTCGCCCAGGTGGCCGGTCATCGTGAACGTCTTCCCGCCGCGCATCTTGCTCGCTTCGATGAAGACGATGTCTCCGCCCACCGGAGTCCAAACCAGTCCGACGGAAACTCCCGGTTTCAGCACCCGCTCTTCCACTTCCTTTTCCAGATGCACCTTGGGAATGCCCAGCACTTCGCGAATCACTTCGGGCGAAACGACCAGCTTGTCCGTCTTGCCCTCCGCCAAACGCCGCGCCTGTTTGCGAACCAGCGTGCCAATTTCGCGTTCTAGATTGCGCACGCCGGCTTCCCGCGTGTAGCGGCGGATGAGTTCGTGCAAAGCCTCATCGGTGAATTCGATCTGCTCACCCAGCGCCAGGCCGTTTTCCTTGGCTTGGCGGGCGATCAGAAACATTTTCGCGATGTGGACTTTTTCCTCTTCCGTGTATCCAGAAAGCTCGATGATCTCCATGCGGTCGCGCAGGGGCTCGGGAATCGGATCCAGCCAGTTCGCCGTCGCGATGAAGAGCACCTTGGAGAGATCAAACGGCACGTCCAGGTAGTGATCGCGGAACGTGGCGTTCTGTTCCGGATCGAGCACTTCCATGAGCGCAGCCGAAGGATCGCCGCGGAAATCGCGGCCGAGTTTGTCTACCTCGTCCAACATCAGGACGGGGTCCATCGTCTCGGCCCGGCGAATGCCCTGAATGATCTGACCGGGCAAAGCGCCAATGTAGGTGCGCCGGTGCCCGCGGATTTCCGCCTCGTCGTGCATTCCGCCCAACGAAATACGCACGAATTTGCGGCCTAGCGCGCGAGCAATGGATTTACCAAGCGACGTCTTGCCCACGCCCGGAGGCCCGATGAAGCACAGAATCGGTCCCTTCATACCCGGCTGCAATTTTTTAACGGCCAGGTAATCCAGGATCCGTTCCTTGATCTTCACCAGGTCGTAGTGGTCTTCGTCCAGAATGGCCTGCGCGTTGGGTATGTTGATGTCCTCGGTCCCGGAAGTTTTATTCCAGGGCAGCGAAGTCATCCATTCCAGATACGTGCGCGCCACCATATATTCCGCGGATGCCGGAGTCATCTTCGCCAAGCGCTTTAGTTCGCGGTCGCACTCTTTCTTGGCTTCCGCGGACATGCCGGATTCTTCAACCTTCTTGCGCAATTCATCAATTTCAGCTTGCCCGTCGTCGGACTCGCCGAGTTCCTTCTGAATTGCTTTCATTTGTTCACGCAGCAGGAATTCACGCTGGCTTTGGTTTACCTGTTCCTGTACCTGATCGTGAATCTTGTTGCGCAGATCCAGGACTTCGCGTTCCTTGGTCAGTTCGCTGATCAGCGCTTCCAGGCGCTTGCGCACGCTGAAAGTTTCCAGCAATTCCTGGCGGATCATGGTACTGAGCGAAGGAAGCGTGGAAGTAACGAAGTCCGCCAGGCGCCCGGGCGAATCGATACCCATCACTTCGGTTTGCAGATCGTCGGAAAGCTGCGGCGAACGCGCGACGACTTCGCGGAACAATTCCTGCACGTTGCGTTCGAGCGCAGTCAATTCGGCGTCTCGTTGATCTTCCAGGTCCGGCTGCGATTCCACGCGCGCTTTGATGAACGGCGTGAAACCCAGCACTTCCATCACGCGGATTCGCTCAATCCCCTCCAGAAATGCGACTACGTTTCCGTTGGGCATGCGCACCATTTTGTGGACTTTGGCCAAAGTGCCGACGCTGTGCAGGTCGGTACCGGTGGGCGCCTCCACGCGAGGATCCAGCTGCGCCACCACACCCAGGATCTTCTCGCCCCCTTCGAGCGAGTTCAGCAAGGCAAGCGAGCTCTCGCGGCCCACCGGCAGCGGCAGGACCGCCCCCGGAAACAGGACCGTGTCGCGGACGGGAAGAATAGGCAGTTCATGCGGTATAACTCGATTGGATTTGGTCACCATTTTCTCCCTGGGCCGATAAAGCAAGTTGACCCATCAGGCAGCTAATCGGCTGCCATGAAGGTTAGATGCAGAAAGGCGAGAAAAGATTTCCACAACTTTCGCCGCCACCTAGCAGACAACCTTATAATACCACACTAAGACTTTTGACGATACCAATATCCATTCGCATGAGCTCCATTATAGTGTTCAAAATAATCGCCTTACGCTATATCGTGGGTGCTTGGTAGTGCTTTCGCACCCATATGAGGGCATCGTCGCGAGTCTCGATACTTCCTTCCAGCTGGGCATCCTCGGCCGATTCCAGAATTTCCCTGAATTCCGGCCCGGGACGGAAACCCAGGCTGATGAGGTCGTCCCCGGTCAGGAGTCTTACTGGATGGACCTCCTCAGGAGGCGTCTCCGCCAAGAAACGGCGCATGAACTCATAGTTCTCCAGGTTGCGGTGGCTTGAGGAGCAATCCAGCCGGTGCAGCTCCATGTGCTCGTCGAAACGGTCGAGCCGCACGAAGCGCTTTAGGGTCGAGCGCTTCATCTGCGGGACGTCCTTGAAGCGCAGGTGATTGGCCACCAGGGACGCGATCTGCGCGCTGTCGTCATTTGAAAAGCGCAGGCGTTCGCAGATTTCCTGGGCCATCCGCGTGCCCACCTCCACATGACGATCGAAGCGGATGCGACCATTCGGTCCAGACGGCGGCGCGAACGTCGGAGGCTTGCCCACGTCGTGCAAGAGCACGCCCCACGCCAGGGCTGGCGAGCATCCTGGCGGCAGGCCTTCCAGCATCAGCAGCGTATGAATCCACACGTCGCCTTCGGGATGGAATTGCGGTGGTTGCTGCACACCTTTCATCCGCGAAATCTCGGGAAGAAGCTCCCGCAGCAGACGGGTCTGATCGAGCAATTCAAAACCGCGCCGTGCTGCGCCTTCGGTCAGCAGCTTGGTCAACTCATCGCGCAGCCGCTCGGCGGAGACCTGGCCAATCTCAGGAGCGAGGCTCTGAATCGCGCGCAGGGTTTCCGACTCGATGGCGTAGCCAAATCGCGCGGCGAAACGCACGGCGCGAAGCATCCTCAATTTGTCTTCGCGGAAACGCTCGTGGGGGCGGCCAATGGCCCGAACGATTCCGGCGCGCAGATCGTCTCGGCCGCCGACGAAGTCGAGGACTTCGTTCGTTTCTGGATCCAGCAACAGGCCGTTGATCGTGAAGTCGCGGCGCTGGACGTCTTCCTGCGGCGACGAGGCATACACCACTTGATCGGGGTGGCGCCCGTCGCTATAGCCCACATCCGAACGAAAAGTCGCCACTTCCGCCGTGGCGGAGCCGCTTTCTGCGCGGTCGCCCGTCTCTGACCCCTGCAGCACCACAACGACGCCGAACTTCGCACCCACCATCAGGCTGTTCGGAAATATTTGCTCCACACGCTCAGGAGTGGCATCGGTGGCGACATCGTAGTCGGCCGGCTCGCGGTGCAGCAGAATATCGCGCACACATCCACCCACGAAATAGGCCTGGTGGCCTGCGGAACGCAAGGTGCGGCAAATGTGTTCCGCGAATGCGCGAGCGCTCATGCCGCGATTATGAGGGAATCGCGCCTGGGTTGGAAGTTTTGAGATTGCGGCTGGCGCCCGTGCGGAGTGAAATCCTGCGGAAAGGCACGGGCCTGCTTACGGCAAAATCCGCAGGACCAGTGCGGTGATGTCATCATGCTGCCGCGCGTAACCCACGAAAGTGTTTACGTCGCTCATCACGCGATTCAGAACGGCCGCGGCAGTGCCCGCAGGCATCGAAAGAATCGCGGGCACAATCCGCAGCTCGCCGAACTCCTCGCCGTTTTCGTTCACCGCTTCGGCGACGCCATCGGTGAAAATGAAAAGCAAGTCGGCGGGCTCCAGCTGGACGCGACCCACGCCATAAACAATCTCATTGTCTGTAAATAGGGGCACTCCAAATGGCGGGCCGCCGATTTCCAGTCGCTCGACCGCACCCGATGCGCGGCGCAGGATCGGGTAGTTGTGCCCCGCGTTGATGTAGCGCATCGCGCGTGTTGGCGGATCGATTTCGGCGATAAACGCGGTGGTGAAGCGGCGGCCCTCCAGGCTGTGTGCGCGAGCGTAACGCTCCAAACCTAAGACGATCTCATCGAGAGTCGCGGGGGTTGCGGAGAGCGCGCGCAGGCCGGACTGAAATGTCGCCATCAACAGCGCCGCCGGCACGCTTTTCCCCGCCACGTCGGCGACTACGACCAAGAGCGACGGGGTTTTCGCGCCCGCCTCCGGCACGGACCGCAGAAACGCGTCGTAGTAATCGCCTGCCACCGTGTTCTGCGGGCGCGTCGCAAACGCAATATCCATGCCGGGAATCTGCGGCGGTTCGCCGGGCACGAGCCATTGCTGAATTTCGCGGGCGATTTCCAGATCGCGTTTCATGGTGACGCGATCGGCCAGTTCCAATGCCAGCAGCATGAACAGAATCAGGGCGGCGAGCCAGACAAAATCTAAATTGACTTCGTTGTGTCCCCAGCTTACGTCCGGATGGAAAACCAGTAGCAAGAGCGCGAAAACCAGCAGCACTCGCCGCGCGGGCGAAAGCTTCATCAGAATGGCCTGAAAGAGCGCCCAGCCGGACAGGAGGATCCGCTTGAATTTCGATTTCTCGCGCCCGATCGCTTCCCAGTCCACATCCCTCGAATAGAGGACATAGCCAGCCTGCGCTTCGGATTTGAATTGTCCCCAGAGCTGCTCGAGCTGGAAGCCTTCCGTCAAACGCGCCCAGAATGCGCGCAACCGCTGCACGACGCTGGGTTTCGGAGCTTGTGGGTGCGGGGGATTCGTGGACATGCGAGCTGCGATTATAAGGCAAGAAACCGAATGCGATGGAACGATGCATTTGATTTGTCCGGCACGGCGGGCGGCAGGGCAGCTTGCTTGAGATTACGATTCGGAGTCATCATCGCGAACGGATAGCGAGCCACCAAACTGTACTTTGGAAAATCCGAAGCGGTCGCGCAGCTTGTCCGTGGCTCGCGCCAGGCGCTCGAGTTTTTCACGGCGTTCCGGATCGAGCAGATCGAATTGCGCCGAGCCTGCCGAGAATGACGTCAGCGCGACACCCACCAACCGCAGCAGGACTTTGCCGTTCCAGGCTTGCTGAAAAAGTTCGCGGACAGCTTTCAGAAATACGGTATCGAGATCGGAAGGCTCGGCCAGCGTGTGGCTGCGCGCGATCGTCGTGAAATCCGCAAAACGCACGGTTAGCGTAACCGTGCGTGCATGCAGCGCGGCATCGCGCAAGCGCTTGGCTGCTTTCTGGCACAAGTAGCTCAGCGTGGATTCGAGCAGCACGCGGTCGCGCGTGTCTTCGCCGAACGTCTGATTGTGCGAAAGCGATTTTGGTTCGGCATCGACGAAAAACTCATAGGAATCGATGCCGCGCGCTTTGCGAAATAGCGCCGTGCCCCATTGTCCGAATGTATCTTCCAGGCGCTCGAGAGAAACATTCTGCAATTGGGCGATGGTTTCGATGCCGAGGGCGCGCAAGGCCTCGTCCGTGACTTTGCCGATACCAGGAATGCGCCGCACGGCAAGGGGCGCGAGAAATGCTGCTTCGCTGCCCGGTGGAACCCACAGCAAGCCGCGCGGTTTGGCCTGCTCGCTTGCGATTTTCGCCACCAGGCGCGTCGTACCTAATCCCCCCGAGCACGGCAGGCCGGTCGTCGCGGTAATTTGCTGCAGAAGTTTGTGGGCCGCGGCGAGTGGCGGCCCGTGCAAGCGTTCTGTGCCGGCGAGGTCGAGATAGGCTTCGTCAATCGAAGCCATTTCCACGAGCGGCGAAAATTTCCCCAGGATCGCGGCCACGCGATCGCTCCATTGGCCGTAGAGTTCGTGGTGACGATCGAGAAATATTGCGTGCGGGCATAATTGCGCGGCGGTGCGCAGCGCCATCGCGGAATGCACGCCGAATTTTCGCGCTTCGTAGCTCGCGGATGTGACGACGCCGCGCTGATCGCGCTGGCCTCCCACGATCACCGCCTTCCCGCGCAACTCCGGACGCGCCAGCAGTTCCACCGAAACGAAAAACGCGTCCATATCAACGTGCAGAATCGAGCCGCAAGCGTCCGCTGCGATCGCGAGCGGCGCATCGTGCTTCGCACGGTATTGTGCCAGCTTGGTCATGGCAGCAGGGCTCAGCTTAAATCACTGCGCGTCAGGAGTGGCAAACAATGTTTCGCGCAAGCTAGCGGGCGAGTTCGGCGGCGAGGACTCGCGGGATGCCCGCCAGGTCCATCGTGATAGCGACATTGGTCCACCCATGCCGCGCATCGAAAAGCTTACGGACGTGTTCGGCGGAATCGAATCCTAACTCGAGGACCAGGATGCCGCGGTCCCGCAACAGGTCGCGCGCCTGGTCAATCAGGCGCTGGTACATTTCGATGCCGGTGGGACCGCCAAAAAGGGCGGAGTGTGGTTCGTGGTCGCGGACTTCGCGCTCTAGGAGGGCGGCGTCGTTGCGCGCGATGTACGGCGGGTTGCTTACGATTAGATCGAAGTGCGAAACGTCTTGTCCTGACGCGGGCACGCTATGCCGCGCCCCCAGGTTGCTCGGATCGGCGTACGCAAGGCTGCTGAGCAAATCGCATTGCAAGAAATGAATACGTTCGACGACTCCGTGGCGCGCGGCATTGCGGCGCGCAACTTCGAGTGCCGGCGCGGAAATATCTGTGGCGAACACTTCGGCGTGCGGCAGTTCCCAGGCAAGCGCAACAGCGAGGCATCCCGAGCCTGTGCCGACGTCCGCCACTTGCAATTTTTCGCGCGGCGCCCCGGTGTCCATGTGAATCTTGATCCCGCGTTCGCCCAGACGCGCGAGCGCCACTTCCATGAGGTGCTCGGTTTCCGGCCGGGGAATCAGCACCGCGGGCGTGACTTCGAATTCCAGGCCCCAGAATTCCTGTTTGCCGATGAGATATTGCACCGGCTCGCCGGTCGCGCGCCGTGCGATGAGAGCCAAAAATCTCTCTGCGGTCGCTGGATCGACTGATTCTTCCGCATGGCTGTAGATCCATGCGCGATCGCGGCCCAGCGCATGCATCAGCAACAGCTCGGTGGCGAGCGTGTGTGCAGGAATCTGCGCGACGCGCAGCTGGGCCATTCCTTCTTTCAGCGCGGCGAGAACGTTGGTTGGATTCGAATTTGCCACGATGGTCGGGGGCACAGCCAGTTTGAAATGTCGGCAGGAAAACCGCACAGGCAGGATTGCCTAGGCTACCTGCACTTGGGCTTACGCTTCGACTAGTTCCTGTTTCAGGCGCTCGGATTCGTAATGCGTCGAGAGCGCATCCACGATCGGTCCCAGCTTGCCTTCCATCACTTGGTCGAGCTGGTGCAGGGTCAAGCCAATGCGATGGTCCGAAACGCGGTTCTGCGGAAAATTGTAGGTGCGGATTTTTTCCGAGCGGTCGCCGGTCTTGATCTGGTCGCGCCGTTCGGCCGCGATCGCTTCGTGCTGTTTGTTCTGCTCCAATTCATAAAGACGCGCGCGCAACACGCGCATGGCCTTGGCGCGATTTTTGATCTGCGATTTTTCGTCCTGCTGTGAAACCACCAGGCCGCTGGGAATGTGCGTGATGCGCACGGCGGAATAGGTGGTGTTCACGGATTGCCCGCCGGGACCGGACGAGCAGAACGTATCAATGCGCAAATCCTTGGCTTCGATCTTGATATCGATTTCATCCGCTTCGGGCAGCACTGCGACGGTGGCGGCGGAAGTGTGGATGCGTCCCTGCTGCTCGGTGGCCGGCACGCGCTGCACGCGATGCACGCCGCTTTCATATTTCAGCTTCGAATACACTTTGTTGCCCTGGATTGCGGCGACCACGTCCTTCATGCCGCCGATCGAGGACGGCGAGCTTTCCAGAATTTCCAGCTTCCAGCCTTGCGTTTCCGCGTAGCGCGAATACATGCGGAAAAGTTCGCCGGCGAAAAGGGAAGCCTCGTCGCCACCCGTTCCGGCGCGGATTTCCAGGATGACGTTCTTGTCGTCGTTGGGATCTTTGGGAAGCATCAGGAATTTCAGCTCGCGCTCGACGGTCTCGCGGCGGCCTTCGAGCACGTGTTCTTCGTCGTGTGCCATCTGCTTCAATTCGGCGTCTTCCGCTTCCACCAGCATTTGCTTGGTGCCCAGCAAGCCTTTCTCAATTTCCTTCCACTCGCGGTATTTCGCCACCATTTCGGCCATATCCGCGTGCGTCTTGGCAAGCTTCTGGAAACGCGCCGAATCGTTGTGCACTTCGGGCGAGGAAAGCTGCTGGGTCAGCTCTTCATACCTCGACTCGATATTTTCGAGTTTTTGAAACAGCGTCAAATTCGCCATGGCGATACCTCAAAGATGCAGAAAACAGAAAAGCGAAATCGGAAAATTACACAACAACCTGGAAGCGCGGCCCCGGGCGGGGTCGAGAGGTATCGCTAATAGAACGCGGCGAACATTGCAGTCATCACCAGCAGAAGAATAGCCGCAAAACAGCGACCAGTCAAACCGGAGATACAGCCGCGTGTCGCATTACTCTCCGGTTGATGTGCTACTTTACGATTCAGATGCTCGAAGAGCCAGTCGCCGTACCCATACGCCCGAGCCCGCAGGATCAGAACGGATGCAGGCTATTCTGCTGCATGATTTCAATCACGTCATCGCATCCTAGGAGACCAGCCGCGGAATACCGGGGCGGTACCGCGAGCACGTATTTAGCATTTCGTCCCAGCTCGCCCGGTCCAACTGGCGCAGCACTAACAACCGGCTCACCCTGATCGATCAGCTCCCATTGCGCAAGCGTGAATACCATGACTTGAATGTCTTGATGCGGGTTCGCTGCTGTCCACAGCAGATGCCTGATCAATATTTCGGGGCCCTTCTGATCGGAACTGCCGTGCCATTGCTCGACAATAAGCGCGTAGCCCTTCCAGCTTCTCGGCAGAGAAAACCTGAAGCGATATTTTTTGTTTTTGTAGACGATCGACTTCGCCGGTTGCGCTTTGCCTGCATCTGCACGATCCGATTGCTGACGAACCTGTTGAGACAGTGGCGCAGAGTTTGAGCGTGCCGCGTAGTTCGCCGGGACAACAAGAAATAGAACAGCAAGCAGAATCGGTTTGCAGCTTCCTGAAATCTCTTCTTCCTCCCCATGGCGTGCTTCGAGGGAGCTAGCACGACACAGGCCGTTCCGAAATTTGCTCACCAGTAAGCGGATAGACAGGTGGGAGCGACGCATTGCGTGGAGTCCGGGACATGCTGTGTAGAACGATCACTCGAGCGTCTCGCCCTTTGCTGCAGAAGCGGGGTGTACTACGATACTCGCCCATCCATGACTGAAAACACTTCTCCGCGCACGAACGCGCGCTCGAGCGATATGTTGTGGGGATTCTGGTATCCCGCGCTGCGCAGCGAACAGGTGCGGCGGCACCGGCTGGTGCGCGCGATGCTGCTGGACGTGCCGCTGGTGCTGGGCCGCGATCCCGCCGGAAAACCGTTCGCGCTGCGCGACGTGTGTCCGCACCGCGCGTTTCCGCTTTCCTTCGGGCAATTTGACGGCAAGACCGTCGAGTGCGCTTACCACGGCTGGAAATTTGACGCGCACAGCGGGCAGTGCCGCGCGATTCCATCGCTCACTGAAGATTCCAAACTCAAGTGCGACCGGATTTACGCGGGCAGCTTTCCGTGCGAAGAGCGCGACGGCTACGTCTGGGCGTACATGACCAACCCCGAAGGCCGCGGACTCACGGAATTGCCACCACCGTCACCCGAATTGCCGACGTTCAGCAAGAGCTACAAAATCGCGCACCTTTACGCCGACCTGCCGTGCGGTGTGGACCAGGCCATCATCGGATTGATGGACCCCGCGCACGGGCCGTTCGTGCATCAAGCCTGGTGGTGGCGCACACGGCGCAGCATTCGCGACAAAGAGAAAAAATTCGAGCCGATCCCCAACGGCTTTCGTATGAGCCCGCATGCGCCTTCGGCCAACAGCGCTCCCTATAAAATTCTGAAGCTGCTCACCGGCGAACCAGCCACCACCATGATTGACTTCGTGCTGCCGAATCAACGCTTCGAACAAATTCGCGCTGGCCGCTACTGGCTTTCCAGCCGCACCACGGTCACGCCCATCCGTAGCGATTTCTGCCGCCTGGATTTCTGCGCCGCGTGGAATATTCTGCCGTGGTTTCCAATCGTCTCGTTCATCATTCATGTATTCGGCCCGCGCTTCATCCGCCAGGACACCGAAGTGATCAAAAAGCAGGCGCTGGGATTGCAATACGAGGACCGCATGATGTTGATTGATGACGCCGACCGCCAGGCCCGCTGGTATTTCGAATTGAAAACCGCCTACCAGGATTCGCTGCGCAGCGGCCAACCGCCGCGCCATCCCATGAGCGGCCCCATCACGCTACGCTGGCGGTCGTAATCGCCCCTCTTCTTGGATGTAAATCGCGAAAGCGGAGCTACGCAGGCCGCGACATAGAGCCGCCGTAGCACGCCTATCGTAGATGCCCCAGATCAAATGTCGTTTCGACGTCCTGATCATCCGGCGTATTCACTACGATGGTCACTTCATCGTCCGGATCGATCTTCTCCGGGTCATATCTGTATTCGATGATTGCGCCGGAAACTTCGTAGGTGTTGGAGGCTCCTTCAGAATAGAGCAGGTCAACCTGCGTTGATTGCTCGCCAATCTTTTTGTCGTCTTGAACGAGCCGGACCGGGAAATCCCGTAGAAAATCAGGCAAAGCAAAGCCGGGCGCCGCGGGATCCGAGGCAGGCGCGTCAGGATACGTGGGCGTCAGGTCAACGCCCACCTGCACGAGAAAAGGCAATTTCCTGGTCGCGTATTCTTCTTCAGCTCCTTGAACGTCGGCATTCACAGCCGATTGACCCAGTTCGACGATCTGTCCGTAAGGCGTCTTGAGAGTGATTTTCGCAACGTGCGGACCCGTTTCCGGCATCGGAAGCTGGCGCACGTACGCAGCGAAGAAATTGGTGGTATTGAGGTCCTTCGCGTAGCCGAGCAGATAGGCATTGCGAATGTCGGAAGACGAAAGCGGGTACTGATAAGCGAGCGCGGGAAGCGCGATCAACGCCAAGATGACGAACGTTCCCAGAAGAATGGCTAAACCGGAGCGAGCGGCTGGTTTCATGGCGGTCTCCAGTGCTGTCAGTTAGGACGCGCCCAAGTAACCGAAGGGTACAAGCTTCTTCATTTCGCGATGCTGCTCAGGAATGGGTAGTGCTCCGCTGCGCCCATGAAGAAAAGCATGGGGAACGACAGCCAGAAGCCCACGCGGGAGGCCAGAAATCCCCAGCGCGCCAGACGCGCCGCCTGCTCGGGCATCGGCGCGGCTTGCTCGGCGCTGGCGCGCGTCCAGGCAATCAGCTTTTTCTGCGCGCGCCACACCACGCCCCAGGTGTTCAGCAGCATCAGAAAACCGAGACCGCCGCCGACGCTGATGCACAGATGCGCATTCGAAACCACAGGCCCGCTGTTCAGATCAAGAATGATCCAGCAAGCCGCAACCACGATCGCGGCAATCGCAATCGCGCGCAGCGCGGGATTGTTCAGTAGACCTTTGCTCGGCAACTGCAATGGATAAATCAGCGCGTACGCCACCAGCCACACCAGCAGCCACCATCCGAACCAGCGCAGCGTCAGCCCGGGATCGCCGGAATTTAGCGCGTCGGCGGAAAGAATCGTGAAATAGTAGCGCAGCCCCACCAGCACGGTAATCAGCGCAGACCAGCGAAACCAGCCCATCGCGCGCGACATCAGCACCGGAAAAACTTTGCCGCGCACGGGCGCGTCCAGTTGCTTCATAGTGGGGAAACCGACAAGGTTGAAAAAATAAAGCAGGCCGATCCAAATGATTCCGAAAATGAGATGCAGCCAGCGCAGCATGATCAGTTCGACCGCAGAACCTTGCGGAAAATTGAATTGCGGCCCGAGAGTGTGAGCGAAAAGCGCCCAGTGAGAACAATTCATGCGACGGCCTCCCGCGCAGCCTGCGATGGCGCGCTGCGGCGTGCGCCGCTACGCTAGCGGAATGCCCAGCAGCAAGTCAATCAGAGCCCTGCGGCGAAGCATGCGGCGCGCCGAGGCGTTCCATTGCCCACCGAGCGTGTTCGGCGATCGGCGTGTCATCCGACGCGGCGAGGCGTTCGAGCAGCGCCACGATGCGTCCGCGGTGTTCCGAGCCGTGCGCTATCCGCGCATTTCCCAGCGCGACGCAGGCGCTGCGGACCAGGCCGCGCCACTTCGCGCGTTTCACCGCGCTGCCGCGAAAAATACGGCTGAATTCTTCCTGCGATAGCGAGGCCAGCCACTCCAGCTCCGGCGCAAACAGCGTCGCGCCATTTTCCATTTTCTCCTTTCCATTTTCGCTTTGCGGCTCAATTCGGCGCGGCTGAAATGCCGCCTGCGTCGTCACCGGCGACTTGCGATTCCACGGGCACACATCCTGGCAAATGTCGCAACCAATGACGGCGTTGCCCATCGCCGGCCGCAGCTCTTCCGGGATTGCGCCACGCAGCTCGATCGTGAGGTAGGAGATGCAGCGCCGCGCATCCAGCACGTAGGGCGCGGCAAATGCTTGCGTGGGGCAGGCATCAAGGCACAGCGTGCAATTTCCGCAGAGATCGGCGGCGGGGGGCTCGCCCGGTGCCAGCGAGGCTTCCAGCTGCAGCGAAGTAAGAATGACGCCGAGAAACAGCCAGGAGCCGAGTTGCTCGTTGATCAGGCAGGTATTTTTCGCGAGCCAGCCAAGCCCGGCATATTTTGCGGCCACGCGCTCGATGACCGGACCCGTGTCCACATAAGCGCGCGCTTCGAAAGGCTCGGGCCACCGGGCATGCATCCGCGCGACAAGCACATTCAGCTTTTCGCGCAGCACTTCGTGGTAGTCGTCGCCCCAGGCGTAGCGCGAAACCCACCCGCGCGGGGAATCTGCATCGTGGACGCCAGCCTGTTCGGTGGAATAAGGCTGCGGTGCATTGTAATTCAACGCAACCACGATCACACTGCGCGCGCCGTCGAGCGCGAGACGCGGATCCAGGCGGCGCTCATCGCGCAGGTAATTCATCTCGCCCGCATGTCCGCGCTCAAGCCACGCAGAGACCTGCGCCAGCTCCGGAAAAGCCTCCGCCGGAGCCACGCCGCACAAACCAAACCCCACGCCGCGTGCCTGCTCGCAAATCCACCGCGTCCTGGCCGCCAATTCCATGGCGCTATCATGCCATCATCGGCCTTCGCAGTGCGTCGACGCCGACTGTTAGCGCCCGGACACCAGCTGGTGGATCAGCTTCCGATCACTAACCAGGACCCGACCGAACGGTCCGACGATAAGTTCCGCGTAGCTAGCGAATGGGGTAAGCGCGGTTCGGATCTTGATCAGACCCGCGCGGGCGGATCCGTTGGTGGCAACTCTTTCGAGGAAACAGGTTCGGCCGAGCTCATGTGTTCGTGAATAATTCGTAGGACGCCCTTTTCATCGCGCTGGAAGACTTGCGTGGCGCGCCCGCAGGGGACTTCCGACTGATAGCGCTTGCCACCGGCGCGCGTCCGAGTGATTGACAAATGGAATGGGTAAGAAGCTATGGCCAGGTTCGCTCCGAGAGGCTGCACGTCAATCGAGCCGAGCTTCGCAGCAACGAACGATGCAGAACCCAATAGCTCGCGCTCACGCCGCACCAGCATCAGGCGTGCGAGTTCCATCCGCCGCGCGTCGGCCGCAAAAACGGTTGCCGAGGAAAGATACATCTCCGCGAATTGAGATTTCAGTTTTCGGGAGAGGAAATCCCAGAACTTTTTCACTTCAGCCCGGACATCGTCAGAGGAAATCTTGCTCATAATTGGCCCTGCACGGCATAAGCTTTGAAACCATAGATTAAAAACCGCAGGGAACTGCTCGCTTTAGCGGGCAGAGGAATGCGGTCCTCCTCCTGTGCGATTTCCTGCATATCTCTAACTTCCGTGCTACGCTCGATCTGTGATTGACAATCGGTACAGAGTCAGCATCGCTGCCCTTTACTCGCTCAAGTATCACTTCGTCTGGTGTCCGAAGTACCGATTCAAAGTACTCGTTGGTCCCGTCGAGAAGCGACTGCGGCAATTGCTTTATCGCAAAGCGA
>JABCZJ010000011.1 GCA_013289715.1 Acidobacteriota bacterium
CCGCGCCCGTCGGCCCCAAGAACAGCAAATTCCCCACCGGCCGTCCGGGCGAATTCAGTCCCGCGCGAAACACCTGGTACAAGTCCACCACCGCTTGCACCGCTTCGTCCTGTCCCACAATCTTCCGCCGCAACCCCGCCTCAAAATCCCGCGATTCAATACTCCGGCGTGCCGGATCCAATTGACGTTCCACAGAGGCGTCCATTTGCCGTACCTCCCGCCGGCCTTCCGGCACTCCCCGATGGCGCGTTCACGAACTCGCACCGCGCCGCTAATAGACCTGCAGACGCGTGGCCAAAGTGCATGCCTCGATTCCACACCAACACACCTGTAATCAGCGGAATGGCAGACGTGTCGAGCAGGGTCTGGCGAACCGAAAGCGGAATGGATGTTTCAAGCGGGACGCGGCGTACCGATGTGACACGTTGTTAATACTGTGTTAAAAAATCCACGAGCCCCCCTCTACTCCTTGCTTCCGAGGGTCGCTTTCCCGTATCTTGTGTCCGACCACCGAGAAACAACCCAAATGAAACGTGTTCTGGTAATTGAAGACGACAAAGACATCGTAGAGTTGGTGCGCTACAACCTGGAAAAAGACGGCTACCAGGTTACCTCCAGCGGCGACGGTTCCACGGGCCTCGCCCAGATTCGCAAAGCTGCGCCGGATCTCCTGGTCCTCGATCTGATGTTGCCGAAACTTTCCGGTCTGGAGATCTGCAAGGAAGTCCGCAAGGAAGTCACGCTCAACAGGATTCCGATCCTCATCCTCACCGCCAAGGGCGAAGAAGCTGATCGCGTCGTGGGGCTGGAACTCGGCGCCGACGATTACGTCACCAAACCATTCAGCCCCCGCGAACTCGTCGCGCGCGTCAAAGCTTTGCTGCGCCGCGCCGAACCCGGCACTCCTTCGGAAAAGCCCGTCGAAATCGGCGCTCTCCGCATTGACCCCGCCGCTTACCGCGTCACGCGCACCGGCAAGCCCGTGCCCATGAGCACGCTGGAATTTCGCCTGCTCTATTTTCTCGCGGCCCGCCCCAATCGAGTTTTCACTCGCGATCAATTGCTCGATGCCGTCTGGGGCACCGAGCGCTTCGTCACCCCGCGCAGCGTGGATGTGTACGTTCGCCGCCTGCGCGAAAAAATCGAGCTGGACCCGCAGCACCCCGTGTTCATGAAGACGATTCGCGGCGCTGGATACCTTTTCGAAACCCGTGCGAGCTAGACTGTTCTGGAAGCTCGGGCTTACGTATGGCGCCCTGCTTCTGGTAGTTCTACTCGCCGTGCAACTTTATACCGCTCGCGTCATCCGCAGTCAGGCCATCCGTTCCGCCAACGATCAACTTGCTTCGCTTCTCAGCCTCACCCTCGCAAATCCTCCTCGGTCAGACGACCCCGCCGAACTGCGCGACTGGACCGGCAGGGCCGCCCGCAGTGGCGCGCGGGTAACCATCATTGACCATACCGGCCGCGTCCTCGTTGATTCCGAAGCCGACGCGGACAAAATGGAAAACCACGCGAATCGTCCCGAGGTTCAGGATGCTTTCGCGCGCGGAACCGGACAGTCCGTCCATCGCAGCGTCACCTTCGGCCGCGAATTGGTTTACCGCGCCCAGCGCTATGACCGCGCCGGCAGCGATCCGATCGTAGTCCGCCTGGCGGTGCCGCTTTCGCAAATCGACCTCTCGCTCGTCGAACTTCGCCAGAGGCTGCTCATCGCCACCCTCGTCGTGCTGCTCAGCGGCGGTCTGGTCTCCTTCGCTTTCGCGCGCATATTCGCCGCGCGCGTCCAGCGCCTGCAGCGTTTTTCGCAGCGCATTGCCGAAGGTGACTTCCGTCCCTTGCTGCGCGAAGGCCCGCGCGATGAACTTTCCGATCTCGCCGACTCGCTCAACCAGACCGCCGCACGGCTCGACCGCGAAATCCGCCTGCTCAGCGGCGAACGCAACCGCTCCAGCGCCATCCTGCGCAGCATGGTGGAAGGCGTCGCCGTGATTGACGCCGAGGAGCGCCTCGTTTTCTACAACCGCGCGTTCTCGGAAATCCTGATCGTGGAATCCGCCAACGCCGAAGGGCGCCCGCTCATCGAAGTGGTGCGCAATTCTGACCTGGTAGGTTTGATTCGTCGCGCCTTGCGCGGCGATGAAGGCCTGCAAAGCGACATCACCATGGGCATCACGCAAACCCGAAGTTTTTCCATCACCGCTGCCCCCGTAAAAGCTTTGGACGCTCCTGCATCCGGCCGCGACCCGCAGGCAAAACCTTCTGGAGCTGTTGTCGTTCTTCACGACGTCACCGAACTGCGCCGCCTGGAGCGCGTGCGTCAGGATTTCGTCGCCAACGTGTCCCACGAATTCAAAACGCCGCTCACCGCCATTCAGGGATTTGCCGAAACCTTGCTCGCAGGAGCTCTGGACGATCCGGAAAACAATCGCCGCTTTCTGGAAATCATTCGTAATCACGCCATTCGTCTCGCCCGCCTCACCAACGATTTGCTCAAACTCGCCCGCATCGAAGCCGGTAAAATGGAAGTGGAATTTTCCTCCGTGAGCCTGCTCGAACTCATCGAAGGTTGCACCGAAACCACTCTGCTCAAGGCCAACCGCAAGGAAATCACTCTCGAAATCACAGTCCCGCCGCAACTTCCCGCCGTCCGTGGCGATGCCGCCCTGCTGCGCGACGTGCTGCAAAATCTTCTCGACAACGCCATCCAATACACGCCCGCGCGTGGTCACATCTCCGTCAGCGCCACTGCCGGCCCGCGCGAAGCCGTGGTCACCGTCGCCGATACAGGCATCGGCATCCCGCTCGCTGATTCCGAACGCATCTTCGAGCGCTTCTACCGCGTAGACGCCGCACGCTCCCGCGAAGCCGGCGGCACCGGCCTCGGCCTGTCCATCGCCAAGCACATCGTAGAAGCCCACGGCGGCAAACTCTGGGTTGAAAGCACAGTTGGCCAAGGCTCCAGATTTTCCTTCTCCCTCCCGCTCGACTCCTAGTCAGTACTCAGAAATTCATTCGCATACACCCCACATAAATTTCCGGGGCGCTGCTTGTGAATCGCGCTACAGCGCGATTCATCCTGGGATCCCGCGGTGCGGGGCTGCGCCCCAGCTGGCCACGAGGTCGCCGCCTGAGACCGTGCCACAGGTTGCTGCCTCCCTGCAGCGTCCACTTTCTGCCTGAGAAGCGCTAGCGACGCGCTTTCTAGCGTATCTTCAGATATTTACCTATCATTTACACCCTTGCAATCTCCCCCACCCATGATGTACACGCCGGTACTAAAGCAAGTGCAGGGTGGCGACCTGCAGGAGGCGGTTCGAAGTGGCGTCCACCAAGACAAGTACGGAAGGTGTATTCCAAAGCGTGCTGGTGAATTATCTGGTTTCCCAAGCCCGCACAGTAGAAGCCTCGGTCAATCGCGCTCTCTGGGCCCTGCTCGAACGCAACGAACGTCTGGCCAGCGAAGTTTTCCTCACCGAACCCCGCATCAACGAAATGGAAATCTTGATCGACGAGCACGCCATCCGCATGCTTCGCCAGGGCGAAATGCTCGATACCGACGTCCGCCTCATCGTCGCCACCCTGAAAATCAATAACGACCTGGAGCGCATGGGCGATCTCGCCGTCAACCTCAGCGAACGCGCCATCTCCCTCTCCCAAATGGGCGATGTCCACATTCCCGTAGAACTCGAGCCCATGACCACCGCCGTACGCGCCATGGTTTCCAAATGCCTGGGCGCGCTCATCTATCAAAACGTGGATTTAGCCACCCAAGTGCTCGAAAGCGACGATGTCGTTGACCAGTATCGCGACCAGGTTTTCGAAGCTCTACTCGCCGGCATGACCGAAAATCCCGCGCTCGCCGCGCCCAATCTCCACTACGTCCTCGCCTCGCGGCATCTCGAACGCATCGCCGACCACGCCACCAACATCGCCGAAGATATTTTGTTCTGGGTGCGCGGCTTGGAAGTCCGCCACGGTCGCGCCAAGCAAATGGAACTCAATGTCGGCGGCCCCGCCTCATCAGCGGCGGAGTAATTGATATTTCACAGCCCGCTCATCTGCGATTCAAGTGTGCCATTTAGGATCACAACGGGTTGGAAGGCATATCGTGGCGCCGTCGCACCAGCCGTTCGCCTGCACCGGCGGCCTTCGAATTTAGCGTCACAAGTTCCTGCGCTGCATCATCTAGCGCCGGAAGCAGCACACCACGTCCCAACCACCCGCGAGGCGCGGCCCGACCACACCCCCGGGGCTGCGCCTCCTCTTTCCTGCGGACCGCGCGCTTATTTCACTCCCAATTCGCGCCGATGTAACACCCCTGTAACATTGCAGTCAAAAAATGGTATGCAGGAGAATCCCTGAACATGAAAAAGGCCTTACTGGTTGTGTGGCTCATGATGGTCTCGATGGCGTTCACCGCGCCGCGCGCCGCAGCCCAAGGCGGCACAATCAATCTCAACGCCGCTGGCGCCACTTTCCCCTATCCTATTTACTCGAAGTGGTTTGACGTGTACCACACGGCACATCCCAATCTTCAGATCAATTACCAATCCATCGGCTCCGGCGGCGGAATCCGCCAGTTGCAGGCCGGCACGGTTGATTTCGGCGCCTCCGACGTTCCGGTGACCGACGAGCAGCTGGCACAGTTCAAGGTCAAGGTTCTGCATTTTCCTACGGTGCTCGGCGCGGTCGTTCCCACCTACAACATCGCGGGCGTAAGCGGGGAATTGAATTTCACGCAGAAAGCGCTCGCTGGCATTTATCTCGGCACCATCACCAAGTGGAACGATTCGGAAATTGCGAAAGCGAATCCTGGTGTAAATCTTCCCAACACCGATATCGTCGTGATTCACCGCTCCGAAGGCAGCGGCACTTCTTTCATCTGGACCGATTTTCTGGCGAAGGTCAGCGACGACTGGAAAAATAAAGTCGGCAAAGCCGCTGCGTCCGTCAACTGGCCCGTGGGGTTGGGCGGCAAGGGCAACGAAGGTGTCACCGGTCTCGTGAAGCAAACTCCCAATGCGATCGGCTACATCGAATTGATCTACGCCGTGCAGAATAATATTCCCTACGGCAAAGTTCAGAACGCCGCCGGAAAATTCGTGAAGGCCGATCTGGCAGGCGTCACCGCCGCAGCCGCCGCCGATGCTAAAAACATTCCGGACGACTTCCGCGTTTCCATCACCAATGCGGCCGGACCAACCGTGTATCCTATCGCCAGTTTCACCTGGCTGCTGATTCCCGCGCAAATTCAGGACGCCGCCAAGCGCGACGCCATCAAGGACTTCCTGAAGTGGATGCTCACCGACGGCCAAAATTACAATGAAGGTTTGTCCTACGCACAGCTCCCCAAGGCAGTGGTCGCGAGGGAGACCAAGGCAATTTCGCTGATTCAGTAAGTCGCATAATGTCTGCAGCCGCCACCACGATCGCGCACGAGGTTCCCCCCCAAGCCGGACCTCGTGCGTTCCTTCATCGTCTCCGCCGAGGCGATGAAATCGCTCACCTCATCACTCTTACGTTTGCCGCCGCCATCCTCCTGATTACTTCCTTGCTGGTCTACGAGCTTTGGATAAATTCCCACCTTTCACGCACGCATTTCGGTTGGGCGTTTTTTTGGACCAAAGTCTGGGACCCCAACTTCGATAATTTTGGCGCCGCGCCCTTCATCTACGGCACATTGGTCACTTCCGTGTTGGCCCTGCTCCTTGCGGTCCCTCTGGGTCTGGCCAGCGCCATTTTCCTTTCCGAGCTCGCTCCGCGGAACGTCAGCGACACCATTTCATTTTTGATCGATCTCCTCGCTTCCGTCCCCAGTGTCATCTACGGCTTACTCGGAATATTCATCGTCGTGCCCTTGATGCGCACCACCTTCGGTCCGCTGCTCATCCATACTGTCGGCAACCTTCCTTATGTCGGCGCCCTATTCCGCGGACCAAATTACGGCGTCGGATTTCTCACTGCCGGAATCGTTCTCGCCATCATGGTCGTGCCTTTCATTATTTCCGTTTCGCGCGAAGTTCTCCTCACCGTCCCGCGCGAACAGCGCGAAGCCGCGATGGCCCTCGGCGCTACGCGCTGGGAATCCACCTGGCAAGTCGTCGTCCCCTGGGCGCGCACCGGCATCATGGGCTCCGTGTTCCTGGCTCTCGCCCGCGCTCTCGGCGAAACGATGGCTGTCACCATGGTCATCGGAAATGCCGCTGTGATTAATACGTCTCTTCTTGCGCCCGGCGATACCATCGCTTCCACCATCGCCAATCAATTCACAGAAGCTACCGGCGATTTGTACCTGAGCGCGCTGATCGAATTGGGCCTGGTGCTGTTTCTGATTACCTTCATCCTAAACGGTCTAGCGCGTATTTTGATCGTCGCCACCGAACGCGGCGGAGGCCGTCCCGCATGAGTTCGCGGCGCATCGTCTGGCGCAAGTCGCTGAATTACGTGATGCTCACTCTCACCGGCATCGCGGCTTTCGCAGTCGTCTCGGTTCTGTTTTTGATCCTCGGGTATTTGATTTGGAATGGCGGTACGTCGCTCAATTGGAATTTTTTTACGCAGCTTCCGAAACCCGTCGGTGAAACCGGCGGCGGTATGGCCAACGCCATCGTTGGCACTATGAAGCTGCTATTTCTTGCGGCGGTCATGGGCTTGCCGATCGGCTTATTCGCCGGCGTGTATCTCGCCGAGTTCGGCGGAAAGACTTTCTCATTTGTCGTGCGCTATACCACGGACTTGCTGAACGGCGTCCCCTCCATCGTCATCGGCATCTTCGCTTCCGCCCTCTTCGTTTTGCCCGTGAAGCATTTCTCCGCGTTCGCCGGCGGTGTGGCTCTGGGCATCATGGTGATTCCCATCACCGTGCGCAGCACCGAAGAATTTCTGCGCGCCGTCCCCGGCAATATGCGCGAAGCCGCCATGGCCCTGGGCGCCAGCCGATGGAAAACGATCGCGACGGTCGTCCTACCCGCTGCCAGCGGCGGCATCCTAACCGGCATGTTACTCGCGCTAGCGCGCGTTGCCGGCGAAACCGCCCCGTTGCTCTTCACTGCTTTTGGCAATCGCTTTTGGAGTCAAGGCTGGGGACAACCCATCGCCTCCCTCCCGGTTATGATTTACACCTACGCCGTGGCACCGTACGATGATTGGCATCGGCAGGCGTGGGCTGCAGGGCTGGTTCTGTTAGCTTTGGTTTTGGTTTCAAATCTGGGCGCCCGCTTCATCCTGGCGCGCAGCAAAGCGGTTTAGTCGCACTTACGCAGTTCGCGGTGACTGTTGATTTTCGTCAGGGCACGGCTTCGGCCCAGCCGTCCAGGTAAAGCGGCTTTCGCCGCTGAGGGCATGGTCGAGATCGTTAGTCGCAAAGAGTAGAACGAAGGACAACATTGTGAGTGGATCACCTCAACCCGCGCTAACAGCAAAAGCCTTTAGAGATCCGGTGCCTATGGAAAAGACAACTTCACCAACGATCGAGCATAAACAGCGCTTGACGATTGCGAATTTGAATTTTTATTACGGCCCGAAGCAGGCCGTCTTCGGCCTCAACCTGAAAATTCCCACCAACCGCGTCACCGCTCTCATCGGGCCTTCCGGCTGCGGCAAATCCACATTTCTACGCACTCTGAACCGCATGAACGAAACCATCCGCAACACGCGTGTCGAAGGCGAAGTCCTGCTCGACGGCCAGAGCATTCACGCGCTCGACGTCGTCGGCCTGCGCCGCCGCGTAGGCATGGTCTTTCAACGTCCCAATCCATTTCCAAAATCAATTTATGACAACGTAGCCTACGGCCTGCGCATCAACGGCTACAAAGGCCGCCTCGACGATCTCGTCGAACAAAGCCTGCGCCGCGCCGCCCTCTGGGACGAAGTGAAGGACTATCTAAAAAAATCCGCCTTCGCTCTTTCCGGCGGGCAGCAACAACGCCTCTGCATCGCTCGCGCCCTGGCGGTAGATCCCGAAGTGCTCCTGCTCGATGAACCCTGCTCTGCTCTCGATCCCGTCACTACCGCAAAAATCGAAGAGCTGATGTTCCATCTGAAGGACAGCTGCACCATGGCCATCGTCACCCACAACATGCAGCAAGCCGCCCGTGCCAGCGACTTCACCGCCTTCATGCTGGATGGCCATCTGATCGAGCACAGCGAAACATCGAAGCTGTTCACAACGCCGACCGATCCGCGCACAGAAGCCTACATCACCGGCCGGTTCGGCTAAAAAGCCGCGAGTTTGCGCACACCCGCTTTTGATTTTGTACTACGCTGCTGAATTGGTCGCAGCCGCCTGCTTTTGCTTTTTAGGCGGACATACGTGAAGTTGCCTTTGACTTTGTAGCGGTCAGCTTTCGCTGGGCGCCTTTGACGTTGAAGTCGTAGGGGCACGGCAGGCCGTGCCCGCTGATGACTCTGCAACCAATTCAGCCGTTGCGGCGGCGATGTTGCAGTCGCGAGACAAGTTTTGATTTGCAGTGCAGTACAAGAACCGAGGAACCATGGAACGCCATTTCGATCACGATCTAGAAGAACTAAAACAGCGCCTCCTCTGGATGGGCAGTCTCGCCGAGCGCGCCGTCCATCAGGCTGTGCACGCCGTCCTCGATGCCGAAGAACATCTCGCCGAAGTCGTCCTCTCCGAAGAAGACGCCATCAACGAGATGCAAATCGAAATTGACGAGCGCGTGCAGCGCCTGCTGGCCACCCAGCAACCCATGGCCGCCGACCTGCGCTTCCTCCTGGCCGTCTCCCGCATCAATGGCGACCTCGAACGCATCGGCGACCAAGCCGTCAACATCGCGCAATCCGCCACGCGCATCCTCCGCCATCCGCAGGTCAAGCCTTACGTTGACCTGCCCCGCATGAGCGAACTAGCCGAAGCCATGGTCCGCGACAGCCTGAACGCCCTGGTCCGCGGCGATCAAGAACTAGCCCAAAGCGTCCTCCGCCGCGACGATCAGGTAGACCGCCTCCGCGACCAGCTCTTCCGCGAACTCCTAACCTATATGATGGAAGACAGCGCCCAAGTCTTCGCCGCCTTCGAGCTAATCCTAGTCGCCAAGAATCTGGAACGCATCGGCGACCACGCCACCAACATAGCCGAAGACGTAATCTATTTCGTAGCCGGCCGCGACGTCCGCCACCCAGCCCTCGACCGCCGCTGAGCCAGCATGGGCAATCTTGCCTGTGCTCTTTCTTCTGAGCTTGGTCTTGAACTTGGTTTTGAATTTGCTTTTGACTTTACGGGTGCCCTATCCTTCCCGCCTTTGTTTTATGGGAAGGGTGGGGGTTTAGACGCAGCATTACCCACCTCGCAAGACCGCGCATCGCTGACTCGCCGTTGCCTTTCTCCGCGCACTCTGCGCCGCTGCGGTTCACACCTTCCTGTTTCTCAGATTTTCCTCCGCTTTTCCTCTGTGCCCTCTGTGTAAAATCTTTCGACTTCCCCTCCGCACACACGCACGCCCCGCTGCAAGCAGTCGTCTCCCCAAAGCCCAATAAAATCGGAATTCACAACAGGAAGGGTGTCAACAAACGAAGAAGCAACAACCTAAATCCGCGTCAAAGCCGTAGCCTCATCCTCAGCCAAATCCAAAATCGAATCCAATCTCACCATCTTCAACAACATCATCACCCGCTTATTCGCCGCAAAATAAGTAGCCTTCCCCCCAGCCCTCTTCAAAGTCGTAAACGCCCGCACCAAAGCCCCAATCCCCGAGCTATCCAGCTCCGTCACGCCCGCCAGATTCACCGCCACGTGCAACGACCCAGCATCAATCAACTGCTGCACCTGATTGCGAAACGCTTCCTCAGCATCCCCCAGTTTCAGCGGCCCATCCAGGTCCAGGATCGTGGCGCGCCCCGCCTTGCGAATACCAATGTTCACGATGCCCCTCGTTCAGCCCAGCAAAGCTAACCGAATTACGCCCACCAATCAAGGGGACACCACAAACTACTCCGCCCGCAAAGCATCCACCGGATCCACAGTAGCCGCCCGCCGCGAAGGTAAATAACAAGCCAAGTAAGCCGTAACCACCACTCCCAAAGTCACCGCCCCATAAGTAACCGGATCCACCGGGCTGACGTTAAAAAGCAAAGACGACATCAACCGCATCACTGCAAACGCCGTCACCAATCCACAGAAAATCCCCACACCCGTCAGCCACAATCCCTGCCGCACAAACATCCCAACGAGCATCTTCCTTTGCGCCCCCAGCGCCATGCGAATCCCAATCTCCCGCGTGCGCTGCGAAACCGAATACGCAATCACTCCATAAATCCCCACGATCCCCAGCAGCAAAGCCATGCCCCCAGCCACTGCCAGCATCACCAAGGTAAACGAAGTCCGCGCCATGGACTTCGTATAGAAATAACCGACGGTGTGCAAGTCCGCCAGCGGGATATTCGGATCCACCGACCACACCGTCTCCCGCACCTCATTCAGAAAAGCCTGCGACCCCGCTCGCGGGCTGCGGATCACAAACGCAATCCCCCTCCGAACGTCTTCTTTTTGTCCTTCGAACCGGTCCAGCATCACCGGCCAATAGACCGAACTGGACGTCGGCTTGTCCACGCCGTCGTCGTACACCTCGCCCACCACTCCGACGATCTCGCGCCAATCATCCGTGCTGGCCACGCGAATGCGCTTGCCCAGCGCATGGCGCGCGTCATGCCAATATTCCTTGGCGAAATTTTCAGAAATCATCGCCACCGGGATCTTCTGATAAGTGTCCTCCCAGGTGATATCGCGTCCCGCAACCAGCGGCGTCCCCATCGTCGCCATAAATCCCGGCGAAACGTACTTGAACCGGCGGATCGGCGGAAGTTCTCCCTCCGCATAAGCGCGATCTTCGGCGAACAAGACGTCGTTCGAGTTATGGCCGTCCATCGGAATGGCGCTTGCAAAACTCACCGACGAAACGCTTGGAATCGCCCCCAGCTTCGCCAGAATTTCCTGGTCCATGCGCACCAGCCGTTCGCGATCGCTATCCGCAATCTCCGTTTCCGGCACGTAAAATCGGAACGTCTGCACCGAATCCGGCCGCGCAAATCCCGGCGGCACGTGCATCAAAGCGCGAAAAGTCCGGATCATCAGCCCCGAACAAATCAGCAGCACCAGCGCCAGCGCCACCTGCACCACCACCAGCACATTGCGCGCGCGATGCTGCTGCCGGCTCTGGCTCAGCGCCCGCCCTCCCTCGCGCAAGCCCGTATTCAAATGCGCCCCCGCATACTTGAAAATCGGAATCGAACCAAACAGCACGCTGGAAAAAAGTGCAATCACAAACGTAAATAGCAGCACGGGCAAATCAATCCCGATCTCGTGAATTCGCGGCAACCCCGTCGGCGCTATCGCCAGCAGCGCCCGCAACGCCCCATACGCCAGCGCCAATCCCAGCAAACTTCCCAGCAATCCCAATATCACGCTCTCCAACATTAATTCCATCGCGATGCGTCCCCACCCAGCTCCCAGCGCCGCGCGTATCGCCAGTTCCTGCCGCCGTCCATCCACGCGCACCAGCAGCAAATTCGCCACGTTCGCGCAAGCAATCAGCAGCACCATTGCGATCGATCCCATCAAGACCCACAAAACCTTCCCCACGTCGCCCACCACGTCCTGCTTCAAGGGCCGCAAATTCGGTGCGATGTGCGCCTGTTCAAACAGCTTCGCGCTGAAACCTTCCGGCGCCGGAAAACTCCGGTTCACGATCGGCAACATCCGCGCCACGTCGGCGCTCGCCTGCGCCATCGTAACTCCCGGTTTCAACCGCGCCATCGCTTCGTAGCTGAAGTTCCCCAATTTTGTCTTGCTGCGGTCCCACTTGAACGGCACCACCAGCGACACATCTTCATAATCCAAAAAGTGAAATCCCTGCGGCAACACCCCAATCATTACGCGCGGCTTTCCGTCCACCGTAATCGATTTCCCAATCACTGAAGTGGCCCCGCCAAATTTCTGCCGCCAATATCCGTAAGAAAGCAGCACCGTATCCGGCGTCCCCGGCGAATCGTCTTCCCGCGTGAACAACCGTCCCAGCGCCGGCTTCACTCCCAGCATCGGCAACGTCCCATCGCTCACATCGAGCCCGCGCACCTGCTCCGGCTCTCCCGCTCCCGTCACGCTCAGCGAATCGCCGTCATACACGCCAATGTCCTGAAACGTAGTGTTCTGCTCGCGATCAATAAAATAAATCGACGGCGCCACATTAAGGTTCGCTATCCCCACCCCCGGCGCCGTATGCCACACTCCAATCAACTGCTCGGGATGCGGGTACGGCAAAGGCTTCAGCAGCACGCCTTCCAGCACGCTGAAAATCACCGTGTTCGCGCCCACACCCACCGCCAGAGTGACCAACGTAATAATCGTAAACAGGGGCGCCCGTCCCAACCGTCGCAAAACTTGCCTCAGTTGATCGCCGTAGATTCCCATCTCCTCATCCTCCCCATCCGCGCACACCGTTCGCAATTGGGACAACGCCGCGCCGAACTCCCACCCGATATTGCCGCGCAGATATCGCCGTGCAGCAGTTGATACGATGTCAACGAACGAAATGTTTCGTCACATCGCGCGCACCACTGTGACACGTCAGCCGCGCTGCTTGCTGCGCCCCGGCTTGCCGCCACGCCAGGCGCATCGGCTCCTCGCAGTTGACGTCGCCTTTCTCTGCGCACTCTGCGTCGCAGCGGTAATCCGTTGCCATGGTCTCGCCCCGCGCCCAGCACGCTCCCCTTCCTTGACGTCCACTCTCCCGATTTGCTAGGCTGCGCCCATTCACTTCTGCCGCCGGCGTGGGTGACGCCAGCCGCCAGCAAGCGAATGTCCCCCTACCCCTGGGAGAACCATGGAAACATTTTCCGCGCTCTTTGAACTTGCGAGCGTGTCTTTAGCCTGCCGTGATCAGGACACCCTCCTGAAGACTTTTGCCGCGCGCGTCGGCGCCACCCTTGGCGCTCGCGCGGTATTCGTCTGGACCAACGGCGCTTCCTCCAAGGCCGCCGAAGGCCTGGTCTGCCGCACGCGCTGGAACGAGCCCGGTGAGCGTTTCGCTCCGCTGGAGGAATCCGTCAGCGAAGGTTTGCTCAGCGAAGTTTACGAATCCGCCGAGACCCGCCGCGTCAGCAGCAAGGAAGTCGTCGCCGATGATTTCGAGCATCTCGACGAACCCAGCCGCGCCCGCGTCAAATCCGCCATCGTAGTCTCGTTGCCCGGCGCCCAGCGCAGCGAAGGCGTCGTAGAAGTTCTCAACAAACGCGCCGGTGAATTCAGTGCTGAAGACGCACACTTTCTCGAAGAGGCCAGCCGCCTCGCCGGCTCCGCGCTCACCAACCTCGAAGCCATCGAAGGCGAGCGCCAGGCGCAGCTCTTCACCCTGGAACGTCTCACCGCGCTCTACGATCTGGGCCGCACCTTCACCTCCACTCTCGAACTCGGCGTCCTTCTCCCCGTCGTCGCCGGAAAGATTCGTGACATCATGGGCGCCGGCGCCTGCCTCGTCTGGCTCGCCGACCCCGGCTCCCAGGATCTCTACCTCGCAAAAAAAATCGGCGAAGACCCCACCG
Organism: Acidobacteriota bacterium; assembly: GCA_013289715.1. Classification (GTDB taxonomy): domain Bacteria; phylum Acidobacteriota; class Terriglobia; order Acidiferrales; family UBA7541; genus Palsa-295. The sequence goes on from JABCZJ010000011.1 coordinate 13,558, forward strand.
TCGAAGACGACGCGCGCGTTTCCCTCACCGAAGGCCTGCTCGGCGAAATCGCCCAATCCGCCAATCCAAAATTAGTCGAAAACCCCTCCGCAGAGCCCGGCCTCGCCGCACGCATCAGCTCCTGCGAAGAATTCGAAATCCAGTCCTGGATGTGTGCGCCGCTCCGCAAAGAAAACGACGTCCTCGGTCTCGTCGAGCTAGTCAACAAAGCCGATGGCACTCCCTTCAACGAAGACGACCTGTTTTTCCTCTCCTCCATCAGCGAACAAGCCGCCGTGGCGCTGCACAACGCCAATCTCCTCGACGCCGAGCGCAAAGTCCACGCCCTTGATGCGCTACTCAAAATCTCGCAAGAAATCACTTCCACCCTCGACCTCGACCACGTGCTCTCTACCGTGGTGCAGCAGGCCGCTTCCGTTGTGCCCTTCGATCGCTGCGTCATCGGATTCTTCGATCGCGGCCGCTTCGTCCTCGGCGCCCTCTCCGGCGAAACCGAAGTTCCGAAGACGCGTGAAATGAGCGATCTCCGCACGCGCCTCGAATGGGTCGCGGATCAGGAAAGCGCCGTCTCCGCGGATTTGTACGACGACGGCTGGCACGTCGAGCCGCAAGAAGCCCACGCCCAGATCGTTACGTTTCTGGAAGAACGCAAGGAAAATGGATTTTACGCGCTGCCGCTGCGCGACGATCAAGGCACCCTCGGCGTTCTCGCTCTGCTCAGCAGCGATGCCGACTTTCTCACCGACAACAATAAAGAAACCGTAGCCATCCTCGCCAACCAAACCACCGTTGCCATTCGCAACGCACAGCTCTATCAACAGGTCCCGCTCGCCAATCTCCTGCAGCCGCTCTCGCAGCGAAAAAAGAAATTTCTCGCCGCCATGCCGCGCAGTCGCTGGGCGCTCTACGCGCAACGCACCGCTCTCGCCGTCGCCTTCCTCATCGTGGTTCCCTGGCCTCTGCGCGTCGGCACCGATGCCACCGTCGTGCCCGCCGAACGCCGCATGGTCAGCGCGATCGATGGCGGCGTCGTCCAACACGTCTTCGTCCACGAAGGCGACGCAGTGCAGGCAGGCCAAGTGCTCGCCCAACTCGATGACGGCGAAGATCGCGTAAAACTGGCGCGAGCCGAAGCCGCCCTCGGGCAGTCCCGCCGCGAACTCGCCGAAGCCGAATTTCGCAACGATCCTTCCGCCGCGGGCCAGGCCAAAATCCGCGCCGACCTGCACGATGCCGAAGTGCAACTCGAGCAGCAACGTGTCGCCGCATCGCAGTTGCGCTCGCCCATCGCCGGAATCGTAATCACTCCGAAAGTCGAAGAAAAAACCGGATCAATGGTCAAGCCGGGAGATAGTTTCGCCGAAATCGTCGGCCAGGATCGCATCGCCGCCGAAATGAGCGTGCCCGAAGCCGAACTCGAACTCGTGCATCCCGGCAACCAAGTCGCCCTCAAGCTCAACGCCTTCCCTACCGCTACCTTCGAAGGCTCCGTCGAACGCATGGGTGCGCAAACCCAAGCCGTCGCCGGCGAACAATACTTCGTCGTGCGCGCCGTCTTCAATAACCCCGGCGGCATGGCGCGCGACGGCATGGTCGGCCGCGCCAGAATTCACACTGCCGGCGGCTGGTTTCAAAGCGGATGGTATCCCGTCGGTTACACTCTGCTGCGCTCTCCGTTTCGCTGGCTTTGGGAAAAAGTATGGAGCTATCTGCCATGAGCGCCGCTCCCGTGCCGCATCCAGAAAACCGTACGCGCAAAGGATTCACCATGAACAGAAGTGCAAACCTGTTTTTCGTCGCCGCGTTGGCGCTAGCAGCAGCTGGTTGCGATAATTCATCCGTCGCCTCCAGCCCGAATCCCGCTCCGCCACCCGCCGCGACCGCTCCCGCAAGCGCCCCACCGAAACCCACAAACGCTGGCGACATCCTCAGCGTCCTCACCGTCGAACATCAAGTGGACATCACCTCCCAGCGCGATGGCCTCGTCATGTCGCTGAACCACGACGAAGGCAGCACCGTGAAATCCGGCGACGTTCTAGGCCAGATTGACGACCGCAGCCTGCAAATGGAACTCATCAAAGCCAATTCCGATCTGCAGGTCGAGGAAAACAACAAAAAATACAAAGAAGCCGAACTCAAAGCCAAAACCGCCGCTTATCACCGCCAGCAGCAGCTTCGCGCACTCGGTCTTTCCAGCGACGCGGACCTCGAAGCCGCCGAATTCGAAGCCAAGGCCGCCGAATACGACCTGCACGGTTATGAAGCCCTGGTCGAAAGCGGCCACGCCGAAATCAATCGCCTGAAACTGGAAGAAGATCAGACCCGCATCCACGCTCCCTTCTCCGGCGTAGTCGTCCGCCGCTACATCCGCGAAGGCCAGGCCATTTCCAAAGGCGACAAGTGCTTCCGCGTCAGCCAGCTCTCTCCGCTTCAAGTCCAATTCCAGGTGCCGGAATCCTCCGGACGCCGCCCGGCGCTAGGAACTCCCATCGAGCTTTCCCTCGTCGAAGATTCCAGCCGCGCCCTGACCGCTCGCGTCACAAAAGTCAGCCCCACTATCGACGCCGCCAGCGACAGCTACGATGTGCTGGCCCAACTAACAGGCTCCAACATTTCCGATCTCCGCCCCGGCATGGCCGTAAAAGTCCTTTGGTCCACCGCAGCGCACTCGGCGCCGCCATCAAATCCAAATTCAAATCCACCGCCGCATCCATGACGCCGCTGGCCTTTGCACCTGCCGTTGATTTCGTAGCGCCGGCGTCCCGCCGGCTCTTTCGCTTTTGCCGTCGCCGTTGGATTTGTAGAGGCCGGTCCCGCTTTTTGGGACCGGGCAGCCGTTGGTTTTGCTTTTGCCCTTGATGCTGCCGTTGACTTTGTAGCGGCCGCCTGTTTTTCAGGCGGGCGTATTTGAATTTGTCTCTGAATTTGCACCACGCCGTAGTTTTTGCGTTGCCGTAACCATTCTGAATCATCCGGCTCGGAGAAAACTGAATGCGCTTTGGCCCCACCAGCCTGCAAGTCTCCAGCGTCCTAGCCAAAGGCCTGCGCCGCCCCAAACTCCGCACCGACCTGCGCATCAGCGAACAAGTCATCGCCGGCGAAACCAGCTACGTCGTAAAAAATTTCGAAACCAATTCCTACAATCGTTACGGCGCCACAGAATACGGCGTCCTGGAACTCTGCGACGGCAGCCGCACCGCGCTCGAAATTTCCGACGCCCTAACCGAACGCCATCCCGATTCCCCCCTCAGCGAAGCCGAAGTCCTCGAATTCCTCGACAGCATCGAGCCCGCCATGTGGGAGCGTTCCGTCGGCGAAAAAAATCTCGCGGTCCTGGAACGCATCCGCGACGAACGCAAAGGCCGCGTCGATCAATCCAGCGTCCTCTATATGTCCTTCAAAGCCTGGGACCCGGACAAGACCCTCGCCAAGATGGATCCCTACCTCAGCTGGATGTTCACAACCGGCTTTGTCGTTTTCTCCATCGGCATTTTTATCGTCGCCTGCTATCTACTCGCCTCCGATTGGACTCGTGTGCAGCACGACACCTCTGCCCTCTATACCTTTGCCGGCAAAAGCGCTTACGACATCTGGATGTTCTGGATTCTTCTCATGGTTCTCGGAGGCATCCACGAGCTGGGTCACGGCCTCACCTGCAAGCATTTCGGCGGCGACGTTCACCAGATGGGCTTCCTGCTCATCTATTTCACTCCGGCCTTCTATACGGACACCACGGACATCCTCCTCTTCAAACGCGGTTCGCAGCGCCAGTGGGTCATCTTCGCGGGCATCTGGATTGAGCTGGTCCTGTGCGGCTTGTCCGGCGTGGTCTGGTATTTCTCTCCGGTTGGTTCGGTGCTGAACGACGTCGCTTATAAAATGATGCTCCTCAGCGGCATTCAGGGTGCGCTCCTCAACCTCAATCCCTTAATCAAAGCCGACGGCTACTACGCGCTTTCCCAATTCCTGAATGTTGATAATCTCCGCGAGGAATCCTTTGCTTTTCTCCGCGCCTGGGCGCAGAAATATTTGCTCCGCCACGATATTGACCTTCCCCCCGCCAGCAAGCGACAGCGCCGCATTTTCTTTCTCTTCGGCGTCTCTGCGATCGTTTACAGCAATGCGTTGCTCGTCATCGTGATCGTGTTCGCGAAAAACGTCCTGGTCAGCAAACTCGGCGACGGATGGGGCTACCTCGCCACTCTCGTCGTCATTTATTTTTTCGCAAGGAAGGGAATTCAGCAGGCTCTACCCACCGTGCGCGCCTGGCTGCGCCAGAAGAGAGAGGATTATATGGCCTGGAAAATGACCCGTACCCAACAAGCCGGAGCACTGGGCTTGGCGCTCCTGCTTCTGATTCCTCCGGTGTCCTCATCCGTCTCCACCGCTCTGGTTCTCGAGCCCGGAGCGTCCGCCCGCGTCCGCGCCGAAGTCCCCGGCCAAGTCCAGACTGTGTTCGTCAAACCCGGCGATATCGTAAAGACCGGCCAGCTGCTCGCGGTTCTCCAGAATCCCGAAGTCGCGGCCGATGCCGATTCCCTCCGCCACCAATTAGCCCTCGCCAGCAGCCAACTCCGCAACGGCCAGGACCGCTCTGATTTCGACACCGCCGCAAACGCCGTCCGCGACCGCGCCCGCCTCCAGCAGGAACTTGCAGTAGCCGAAAAACGCGCCGCCGCCCTGGAAATTCGCGCCCCCATTGACGGCGTCGTTGCCACCGGCGGCCTTGCTCAAAAGACCGGGTCATTCCTCGCGGCGGGAGACGAATTCGCCCAAATTGTCGATCGCACCACCATGAAAGCGCGCCTCCTGGTCCGCGATTGGGACTTGCAGGACGTCCAACAGGGTGCGGCAGTTAAAGTGAAGGTCGTTCCGTTCCCCTTCCGCACTTACTGCGGCAAAGTTGACCGCATCTACCCAGCTTCCGCCTTAGATCGCCCCGTGACCCAAACAGAAGACCTCGAGCGCCTAGGCCAGCAACTCACCAACTATTTCGCCGTGGATGTGGAATTCGCGAACCCGGATGGCTCGCTGCGCGAAGGTATGACCGGCACCGCGAAGGTCTCCGGCAAGCGTGGTTCGCTGACATGGCAAGCTTCCCGCGCCACGTGGCGTTGGGCGCGCAGTCAAGCTTGGTAGCCATTGCCTTTGAATTTGTGAATCGCCCCACAGGACGATTCATCCTGAGATTCGGCTGTGCCGAATCGAAGGGTAGCGGCCGGTCCCGTTCTGTGGGACCGGGCAGCAATTGCCGTTGGTTCTGATGGTGCCTCAGTGGCGGCGCACCCTAATACGTCAGTGCTGGCACTGCAATCGCTGATGCCGCCTTGAGATCGTCGCGACACCGGTACGTCGTCGCGCAGCCCAGAAAAGAAGAAAGGGCCGCCGTTCCTGGGACGGCGGCCCTTGGGGGTGTTGCTACGTCAATCTCCGATAAGGCTAGGGGCCCAACCGAAGAAACTCTGGAATGGTTCTAGAACTTGATTAAGGGTTTCACGGCCGGCAAGTCCGCGCGCTTCATTAGCGGTTTCACGGGCGCTGTCTTCTTACCCTTTACCGGCTTCGATTTCTTTTCCATGACCCAATCTCCCTCTATGAATTGAACATTCCCGCTGACTCTGCCCACCGCGCTTGCCATGTCTCGAAAAGGGCCGTTGCCACGTCGGCAGCGGCCCGCTTGCCATTCGAGATGCTTCTCTCAGGCCGCGTCGTGCGTTTCAACGCGCTCCCGACCGTGAAAATCTGGACTTACTTCTTCCCCAGCCCCGAGAAAGCATGAACCGTCAAGGGCTTCGTTGCTTCGATCTTCTTCGCCTTCTTCAAGGTTTTCTTGGCCATTTTGTTCTCCCTCATTTGATTTGCCCTGCTGGGCATCGCCGTACCTGCATGCAAAGGAATCGCCAAACTTCGCTGGCGCTCCGCTCTAGCGCAACGTACTGAATTCGTGAGACTTCGCGCTTCGCCCAATCCGCACGCATCCCGTGACATACTCCAGTAGCGTTGAATTAATCACCGCCTGTTGAAAATTTCAACGCGATCGCCCAGGAAACCTTCAATCTCACGCGGAGTTCATCGGAGCAGGCAGCTGTGCGGCGGTACTGCGGAGACTAAACCGAGGTACTTACAAGAAAGGGCTGCCAGCCTGACGGCAGCAGCCCCGCTTGCAGTGCAACATGCTCTCTTCACAGCGCGCCGTCTGCAAAGCCGCGCTGCTGCCAACGAAACCGGGCCTACTTATCTTTGAAACTAAACAGCGGCTTGGTCGGTTGCAGCTTCTTCGACTTCTTCAACGCCTTCTTCGCTTTCTTGGCCATTATTTTCTCCCTAGCTAGATTTGCCCAGCTGGGCACCGCTGCCCTTATATGCAAAGCACTCGCCAAAGTCCACATCCATTTTTCCGCGCCACGAAAACCCATTTTCGTTGGCTTTTCAGCGATTCCGCTGCTTCAGCCCGCCTCGTTTGGCTCTCTGCCCGTTGAATTTCTTCACTCTCTGTTGAGAATTTCAACGCGATTCTGGCGAACTCATCCCCCGGGCGCCCTGTGCCTGCGAGCATCAGCTGAAAATGAGCCGGAGCGTCCCTCGGCATCTGCGCGCGCCACAGTGGCAGGGAACCCGTTTAACCTTCACCTGATAACGGTATTTCACCGTTAGCTCTTCACCAGCGCGTATCTTCCGGCAGCTGTAAAAGTACAGACGGCTGCGCACACACCGCCACTCCAAATTGGGTTGGCACGAGTGGTTAATGAATTGAGCGCCGCTTCCTCCCGTTCTGCCGTCTACGCTCCAGCGGGAATTCATGCCCGCGATATAAATGTCCTTGGGAGCCGGTATCATCCACGACTGCAGCCGGGTGATCCGCTTGCCCGTGTATTCGATCACCCGCCGGTCGGCGGGAATTTCCTCCAGCGCAAACACTCCATAACGATGCAGCGTCGAGCGCCCGATTCGCAGACGAAACCGCGCTGCTTTCGGATTGATCAAGCGCTGCTTCGGGTTCGGACCTTTCATTTTGCCCTCCGCTCACGCCCTGCCCGCCCGAACGCTCCACAAACCAAGGCCCGCTCCATGCGAACTGAATTCCGCGGCCACTCGTGGGTCCATCCCGCGTACCGACGGCGCAGCGCAACCCGACATCCTCACCTGACTAAGTACCGCAGCGTTCCCCGGCACCACGGCGCGCCGCAATGGCACGGAATGCGCTTCAGCTTGATCGGATAATGGTAATTCCAGGTCAGTTCTTCCCCGGCGCGGATCCTCCGTCGGCTGTACAAGTACAGGTGGGGGCCAATGCGTCGCGCCGCCAGATTAGGCGCGCACGAATGGTTCATGAACTCGGCGCCGCTGCCACCCCGCGCGCCGTCCACGTACTTAGCGGCTGTAATCCACGCGACGTAAATGTCTTTTGGAGGCCCTATCTTGACCGCCTGCTCGAGTGTCAGGCATTTGCCGGTATATTCGATCACGCGCCGGCCGGCTGGAATGTCTTCCTGCGCGTACACGCCGTAGCGATGCAGCCTGGAGCGGCCGATTCGCATACGAAAGCGCGCGAATTTCGAATTGATCCGCCGCTTCGACGCTGCGGGCGCTTTCATCCACCATGCTCCATCACAGATCGTACTTCCGGCACAGATAATTCAGCCGATTGCGATCCACTCCCAGCAGTTTCGAAGCATCCGCTTTCACATGCTTGGCTTGTTCCAGCGCCTCCTGCACCCAGCGCTTTTCAAACGCTTCCATTTCCTTGTCCAGCTTGATCCCCGCAGCAGGGAGTTGGAACCGGTTGCGATACTCGCGTCCAACCGCCTGCGTCATTTCCGCCGGCAGGTCCTTCGCGGTGATGGTGTCGCCATCCGTCATGATCACCAGGCGCTGAATGGCATTCTCCAACTCGCGGACGTTCCCCGGCCAGGCATAGCGCTTCATCGCCGCGACGGCATCATCCGCGATGCGCTTCGCCGGAAATCCGTTCGCCGCCGAATAAACACTCACAAAATAATCCGCCAGCACCGGAATGTCCTCCACGCGTTCGCGCAGCGCCGGCACGAAAATAGGCACCACGTGAATCCGATAATAAAGGTCCTCGCGGAAGCGCCCCTGCCGCACCATTTCTTCTAGATCCTCATTCGTCGCGCTCACCAGCCGGAAATCCACCTTAATGGATTTCTTCCCGCCAAGCCGGTTCAGCGAGCGATCCTCCAGCACGCGCAGCAATTTGCTCTGCAGCAGCGGCGTCAGCGTCGCAATCTCATCCAGAAAAAGCGTCCCCTGATGCGCCAGCTCGATGCGCCCTTCCTTCGTCGCCACCGCACCGGTAAACGCGCCGCGCTCGTACCCAAAAAGCTCCGCCTCCATCAATCCTTCGGGCAGCGCCGCGCAGTTCACGCTTACGAAAGCCCGGCTACGTCGCGGGCTCTGCTCGTGCAGCGCCTTGGCCACCAGTTCCTTACCCACGCCGCTTTCGCCGCGGATGATCACGTTGGTCGTCGCGCGCGCCATGCGCTTGATCGAATCGAACACATGCCGCATCGCGTCCGTCGCGCCAATCAAATCTCCCAGCGAATTCTTGCGGCTGATCTCCTCGCGCAGGATGCGGTTCTCACGCTGGATGTGAAGCTTCTCGATGGATCGTTCGAGCAAAAGCCGCAGCACGTCCGTATCAATCGGCTGAATAAAATAATCGTGGCAGCCGGCGTCAATCACTTTCAGCGCCGTCGCCTTCGTCTGGTCCGTGCTCAGCACGATCACCAGAGTGTCAATGTCTCCGATCGCGAGGCGACTGAGCAGCTCGGTGCACTCGCGCAGGCCGCCCGATTCCATCGGCACGGCCAGCAGCAATACGTCCAACCCAGCTTCTTGCAAAAGCTTGTAAGCAGCCTCGTAATTCGCGCCCTCCACCACTTCAAAAGTGGAGCGCAAGGCCGCCACAATGCTCCCGCGCATCCGCGCGTCATCATCCACCACAGCAATTTTTGGTTTCAAAGCCGCAGGCGTGATAAGCAGTCTCCAGCGGGACCAGCAGGTTCAGCTCTCACCCAGCCGAACCCAAACCAAACCGTCATCCCACGTGGCCGCGATTCTAGGTGCCACAAGTCCCCCTGTCAACGCCGCCCCGCAAATCCAACCCATCTCATAAATCACTGCCCGAGCAACGTGACACCGGCCTATCCGACCAGTGCGGATTCTGGTTTAAGGCTGCTCTCTCAAGAGGCGTGCCAACACCTCTGGCGCAATATAGAAGCTGGTGCCTTGCAGGCGTCTCACAGCGACTCGAAGGTCCAGCAGCCCAAAACTCGCGGCTTCCAGCAACACGCCCGGTGTTCCCATCACAGCGATGCCTCCGGCGGTTTCAGCGTGATGGGCCGGTCAATCTGCGTTTTTAACACGATCGTCGTTTCCGTCTGCTCCACGCCGGGAATCGCGCGTAGACGGTCGGACAGTTCCAGAAGCGCGGGGGTGCCGGCAACACGGACTTTGAGCATCATGCTAAGTTCCCCGGCCACCGAATGGCATTCCTCGATCGCTGGAATGGCTCGCAGCGCGTCCAGTAACTCGGAACACGGTTTCGTGGCACGAATCCCGACGAACGCGAGCACGCCCAGCCCGAGAGCGGGAGCGTCGAGCTTAATCGTCCACTGACGAATTATTCCGACGCGTTCCAGTTTCTGCAGCCGGTCGTGAACGGAGGAGGGGGCAAGATGCACCATCTTGGCCAAGTCTTCCAGACGCCGGGAAGCGTTTTGCTGCAAGGCTTCGATCAGGGCGAAATCCTTTTTGTCTAAACTCAAGGAAACCTCGTCATACCGAAAATATTTCGGCACTTGTCGAATGTTGCTGATTTTCATTGTAGCATCAAATGAATAGTCCTAATATATTTCGCAGGAGGATCCAAGCATGCAAGCTCTTATCGTAGTTGACGTGCAGAATGAATTCGCCGCGGGCGGCCTGCGACCCGTCCCCAATCACGCCGATGCGCTTGCGCACATTCGGTTTCGAGTACAACAAGCCCGGCAGCTTCGCCTGCCAATCGCCTGGATCATCCATTACAACAAACCGGCGGAATCCCGCGCGTTTGTGCCCGGGACGTCGGGCGCGGAACCATCGCCGGGACTCGGTCCCGAACTTGGTTTCGGTCCCGAGAAACGATTTGAAAAGGATGTCTTTGGCGCGTTCACTGGGACAGGCTTGGAGGAGTGGTTGCGTTCGATTGGGGCCGAGAGCGTCCTGATCGTTGGTTTTTACACGCACATGTGCCTTTCCACTTCCGCTCGCGAGGCATTGGTCCGGGGATTCGATGTGGCCGTTGACCCCGATGCCACCGGCGCACGGGATCTCGCAGACGAGAGTCTGGGGCAGCTCAGCGCCGATGCAGTGCGCCGTTCCGCTCTGCTGCATTTGCAAAACATGGGTGTAACGATGACGCAAAGCGAACTGGCCGCATCAACAGCCGCCGGAAATGTGGCGAGAAATTCCCAGGCTCGAAGCGCCGGTCCGCAATAAGAGCGCTCGAACGGAACCGAGTGCCAGGCTGTGGCCCATCCTGTTCACGCTTTAAGGTGAGCGGAGGACCGGCATTCCTGGTCCAAACCCTCCTAGTTGTAGCGCAGCGGCGCAACCCCGTGCTGCGCGGCGAATTCCATGAACGCAGCGAGTGGCGTCTGACTCAGCGCGGCGGCGCGCTCCAGCGACACCTTATCTTCAGGATGAAGCTCGAGCGCCGGTAAGCGAGCGGCGGCCTGGGAGACGTTGCCACCATCCTCGAGACTTGCCGCCTCCAGCAGGGTCGAAGGCAATTCCACGCGCACGGTTTCCATTCCTCAAAATTATTGTATCGGCGAGGGTTTGTCATGCGATTTCCCGGCCAAGTGCATTGGCTGCGATCCGCCCGGCAGCCGAATACCTCCGGGAATCCGCCGCTCGTTCACACCCGAGCACCTTCGCTCGGCTCGTCATTCCGACCCGGATCAAGTTGCGCCCGCGCCACACGCCTCCGCCCGCGCCAGCAGCAGCTGACGCTCCCGGGCATTACGAGTTAGCCCCGCCGCGCGTTCAAACTCCGCGCGCGCTTCCGCCAGTCGCCCCAGTTTCTTGAGCAAATCCCCGCGCACGCTCGGCAGCAGATGGTAATTCTCCAGCGAACGCTCTGCACCCAGCGCTTCCACCACTTCCAGCGCCGCCGCCGGACCAAACGCCATCGACACCGCCACGGCGCGATTCAGATCGATCACCGGAGATGGCGCGATCCGCGCGAGCGCCTCATACAGCTTCACAATCTGCTGCCAGTCCGTTTCTTCCGCCGTGCGCGCTCGCGCGTGGCACGCTGCAATCTCCGCCTGCAACACGTATGGGCCTTGCGCAACAGGCGCCAGCGCCCGGGCCTGTTCGAGCGCCGCGAACCCGCGACGAATCAGCAGCTGGTCCCACGCCGCGCGGTTCTGCTCCAGCAGCAAAATCGGCGCGCCCGCTTCGTCCACGCGCGCTCCGAAACGCGAAGCCTGTATTTCCATCAGCGCCACCAGGCCGTGAACCTCCGGCTCTTGTGGCGCCAGCCCCGCCAGCACGCGTCCCAGCCGCAGCGCATCTTCGCAAAGCCCAGGCCGCAGCCAATCGTCACCGGCGGTCGCCGAGTACCCCTCGTTAAAAATGAGATAAATCACGGCGAGCACCGACGAAAGCCGCGCCGCAAGCTCTTCGCCTCGCGGCACCTCAAACGGCACGCGCTTTTCCGCCAGCGTGCGCTTGGCCCGCACAATCCGCTGCGCAACGGTCGGCTCCGGCACCAGAAACGCGCGCGCGATCTCCTCTGTACTCAGCCCTCCCAGCAAACGGAGCGTTAGCGCCACACGCCCCTCGCTCGGCAGAACCGGATGGCACGAGATGAAGACCAGCCGCAGAAGATCGTCGCCGACATCGTCATCGAGAGCCGCATCAAAATTGGGCACGGTCATCTCTTTCTCTTCCATCTCGCGGCCCAGCTCTGCGTGCTTGCGCTCCAGCCGCGCGCTGCGACGGAAATGATCAATGGCGCGATGTTTGGCGGTGGCCATCAGCCAAGCGCCCGGATTATCCGGAACACCAGACTGCGGCCACTGCTCCAGCGCGGCGACCAGCGCATCTTGCGCCAGATCCTCGGCAACGCCCACATCGCGCACCATTCGCGCAAGACCGGCGATCAGCCTGGGTGCTTCAATCCGCCAAACTGTATCAATAGCGCGATGTGTGTCGGTAGCCGTCACGGCTACCCATCACACCACCTTCGCTTTCATCGCGCAAGCGAACCGCGCCGCCTCGCAAACGCGCCGCGAATGCGCTGCGTTTTCCGGGCTGTCCGTGGCAGCAGGTGCCCTTATTTCTTGGCCGCGCAGTCTTGCTGCATCATCATCTCGCGAACCTCGGTCTCGCCCTCCCATGCCGGCCAGTATTTCTTGTGCAGCTCCATGAACTGCACCGCTCCCGCAACCGCCTCTTCCTTCGATTTCAGTTCAAACAGCGCATAGCCGCCGATGATTTCCTTGGCTTCGGTAAAGGGTCCGTCCGTCACGGTGACCCGTCCGCCGGAAAGCCGCACGCTGGCGCCTGCCGCGGTCGAAAGCAGCCCGCCGTTCCCGAGCAGCGTCCCGTCTTTGATTGCCTCTTCGGTGAGTTTCCCAATGGCATCCATTAATTCTTTGGGCGGCATGCCTTGTGCTTCTTTATGTTTTACGATCATCATGTATCGCATCGTCACATCTCCTTGGTGGTTTCAGATTCCGGGCCGCGTTCCCGGCCGGCCTCAACCGGCTGAAGCTGGCCGCTACTTACACGTCGAACGAGTATTCAAGAAATCGACAGGTCGAAATAACTTTTTTTGAAGCCACACCTTTTATTCCAGCAACTGTGCCGCAAAAGCATCCCGCGTTCTCACTTGCAAAAATCGGCCGCTTCCAGCACCGGGCGAATTTCCACCTCGGTCTCGCGATCAAACGGGGCGCGCTTCAGCCATTCCACCGCCTCATCCATGGACTTCACCTGCCATATCCAGTAGCCGCCAACGAGCTCCTTGGTCTCGGTGAACGGCCCATCGATTACCGTACGTTGCTGCCCGGAAAACCTCACCCGCTTGCCCTTCGAGCTGGGATGCAACCCGTCAGCCGCGAGCAACATACCCGCCTGAATCAACTCCTGATTGAATTTCCCCATCTCGGCAAGCAGCTTCGGACCGGGCATAACCCCCGCCTCAGAATCCTTGCTGGCTTTCACCATCACCATAACTCGCATCGCACTCGCCCCTTTATCTGGATTAGCACCGGATCCCAGATGATCCTGACCCGCTGGATCCTTGCTCTACTGATGCGTCGAACGAACGTCGGTTAGATCGACATCTCCCGTATATTTTTTTGGGAAATTCCTGGACTCCGCTCGCGGAGTCGTCCCCGTCAAGAACATTCCGGCGATTACCAGCAACAGCGGCCAGAATGATATCAATATCCCGCAGAGGCCCCGCAAAAACTCCCCGCGATCAAAGAGATAGGACTGAACCACGTGCGAAGCGGCTAAGACAATAGCGATCATTTCTTCGAACGTCTGGGACGCGTCAGCGCTAATACCGGCGAGGCGGCTCAACCGCGCAGCGGCGTCCGGCAGATTCCCGCAAAGAATAAAAAGCCCCAGCCCAATAAGTGCCGCACCTGCGATTGATTTAGGCGGTCCGAAGAATCTGTGTCGCATCGTCTTGTCCCCTTCCAGAAGCGTGTTACCTGCCTCTACCTACACGTCGAAGGAGGACCCACGATTTCGACACACACAACCGGATTAATTGGTGACGAATATTCCAAATTATGGCTGGTCTTTCAAAAGTCGCGCCAATACCTCAGGCGCAAGATAGAAACTGGTTTCTTGCAGACGCTTCACGGCGACTCGAAGGTCCAGCAGCCCTAGGGATCCGGCTTCCTGCAATACGCCCAGCGTTCCCATCACAACGATGCCCCGCTTTTCAGCCTCGCGCCGCCCTTCTCGGTCGTCGACAATTAACCGATCGGCACGGAGTTCTCCCGCTAGGAGGATTGCGTCACGTTCGCCTGGGTCCAGCTTGGCGAGCAACGCGTCGGGCGCGTTCTCAGGAACGCGAACCTCCAGCCAACTCGGTAGTTGGCCGATCCAGGTACGAACCATCGCGGGCGCTGACAGGCGCAGAAGTTCGTCACGCACCGCAGCCGGAATTGCGACGGTGCCGTACAGCTTTGGGAGGATGTGGATCTCTTCGATGAGAATCAGGTAGTTAATCGGGGAGGTGTCGGCGACAACGATCATTCCACGTGTTGCTTATCGGAGTCGTTCTCGTCGAGCAGTTTCGCGCGGGCCTTTTGTGAAGTGGCTTGATCTTGTTCCAGGTCGCCAAGATCGTAATGCAGGAAGACGCGGTGCTGCTTCAGAAAGGCGTGCACTTCCAGCCGAGTTTCGAAGCCCAGCATCTGGCGCACTGCGGACTCCGACAGCAGCTCCGTGCGATAGCCCTCCAGCGCCAGCGCTTCCAGCGCAACCCGTGCGGGATCCTGCCCTTCAGGAGTCACTTGTCGTGCCAGTTCGTCGGGGATATTGAGGGTAATTTCCATATTCCTGATCCACGCGAGAGCGAAATTCAGAAACATCTACAACATCACGCGAAGTGCCGCACTGCGCAAGACTCCAGCATAGCTGATCATATCATTTTAGCTCGGGCGGGAGGTCACCGTCCCAACCAAATTGGTCAGACTTTCAATTACTGCAAACTGGAACAGAGGGTTGCAATCACTAACTTAACCTCCCAAACCGGCGAACGATTCACCCAGCAGGCGGATGCCTTCGCGAATACTCTGCTCATTCATCCGCGAGTAGCCGAGCATCAGCCCGGCCCTCGCAGCCCGCGCCAGAAAATATCCGGAAATTCCGTAGACGCCCACGCCGCGCGCTGCGGCGCTCTGAATCACCGCATCTTCCGCAATGCGTTTGCTGGTAGGCCACAACACCACGTGGGTACCGGCACCGTCGCCAGCCACTTCCACACGCTCTCCCAAATGTTCCCGAATCGCCTCCAGCAGCGCCGCTCGATGCGCCGCGTTTCTGCGCCTCACCCGGCGCAAATGCCGCTCGTACATGCCCGTGGAAATAAATTCCGCCAGCGTTTCCTGTTCCAGCGTCGCGGTGTGCCGGTCGCACAACCACTTCGCCGCGGTGAAAGCCGCCACCAGCGATTTCGGCGCGACCAAGTACCCAATGCGCAGCGCTGAAAAAATCGTACGCGAAAACGTCCCCACGTAAATGACGCGCCCCTCGCTGTCCAGCCCCTGCAAAGACTCGAGTGGCTGACCTTCGTAATGGAATTCGCCGTCGTAATCGTCCTCTACCACGATCGCAGCCTTGCGCCGCGCCCAATCCAGCAGCTCCAGGCGCCGTGCCAGAGGCAGAATCGCGCCCGTGGGAAACTGGTGCGAAGGCGTGACGAATGCCAAGCGCGCATTTTTCGGCAGCGCATCAGGTTGCAACCCGTCGCGATCCACGGCAACCGGTTGCAGCCGCGCTCCCGCCGCGCGCAGCACCTCCCGCGTGCCCTGATACTGCGGATCCTCGACGGCCACAGCATCGCCGCGCTCAATCAACACGCGCGCGATCAAATCCAGCGCCTGCTGCGAGCCGTTCACCACAATCACTTGCGACGCATCGCAAATCACCGCGCGCGACCGCCGCAAATGCAGCGCAATCGCCTCGCGCAACGACAAACTTCCTCCCGCCACGCCGTAGTCCAACTGCCGCACCGGAGCCTTCCGCGCGTGCCGCAGCAAAATCCGCCGCCACATCTGATACGGAAAAGTTTCCACGTCACCGCGTCCGCCATACGCAAAATCGTAGCGCAGCGGTACCGAGCGCCGGCCGGGAAAATCCACACTCGAGCCGAGAGCGTCGGCTGTGGATCCGTAGCGCGAAAGCTGCAGCTTCGCGGCGCGCACATTTCTTTTCGGCCGGCTGCCGCCGCCACTCAATCCCGCTGATACATACGTCCCGGAACCGCCGCGCCCGGCCGCAAATCCTTCCGCGATCAGTTGATCGTAAGCGAGCAGCACCACAGTCCGCGAAATCCCCAGCTCATCAGCCAGCTCGCGCGTGGAAGGCAGCCGGTCCGCAGCCCGGAAAGTGCCGGAAAGGATAGCCCGGCGCAGTCCGGCGTAAACCTGCCGGAACAGCGGCTCGCCCCGCCTCGAAAGTGGTATCACCAATTGCATAAAAAGTGGCCATAGCAAAATACCACAAGCCGCGTCAATCTTATAGCGGCGCAGCGCGCAGTTCGCCGCCGCCGGCGCGACGCGCGCAAGCCGTCGCTCGACGATCCAATATCGGGAGAAGAAAATGAAACTGCTCTGGAGCATCGGAAGTTATTTCGCACTCTGCGCGCTCGGCTGCCTGTTGCAAACCGTGCCACCAATCTTGCACGCCGTGCCGCTCGCGCCAGCGACGCAGCAAGCCCCCATGGCGCGCGACGGCCAGCACGATTTTGACTTCAACCTCGGCACCTGGCACACGCGCATCAAGCGTCTGCAACATCCGCTCACCGGCTCGACTACCTGGACAGAAATGGAAGGCACAGTCGTCATCCGCAAAGTATGGGACGGCCGCGCCCAGCTGGAAGAAATCGAAGCCGATGGCGCCGCCGGCCACTTCGAAGGCCTCACCCTGTTTCTCTACAATCCCGAAGCGCATCAGTGGAGCCAGACTTTTTCCAATAGCAAAGAAGGCACGGTATCCCAGCCCGCCATCGGCGAATTCAGGAATGGCCGCGGCGAGTTCTATGATCAGGAACCGTACAACGGTCGAACCATCCTCGTGCGCGTTGTCTGGTCCGACATCACACCGGACTCGCATCGCTTCGAGCAATCCTTTTCCGACGACGGCGGCAAATCCTGGGAACCCAACTTCGTCGCCACGCTGACGCGAGCCAAATCATGAGCGGCAAGATCGTAGTAAGAGACGTGCAGCGACGCGATTTCGCCGAATGGAAACCGCTCTGGGACGGTTACAACGCCTTCTACGGCCGCCAAGGCATCACCGCGCTGCCGGAAGAAATCACGAATCTCACCTGGTCGCGCTTTTTCGATGGTTACGAGCCAATCTGCGCCATGGTGGCAGAGCGCGCAAATCAATTGGTCGGCATGGTGCATTACCTCTTTCATCGCAGTTCCACCGGCCTGCGCTCCAATTGCTACCTTCAGGACTTGTTCACCGTCGAATCCGCCAGAGGCCAGGGCGTCGGCCGCGCGCTCATCGAGGAAGTTTATCGCCGCGCGGCACAAGCCGGCTCCGGCCGCGTCTACTGGCAAACGCACGAAACCAACCGAACCGCAATGAAGCTCTACGATAAGGTCGCCGAAAAATCCGGCTTCATCATTTATCGCAGGGATCTGTGAAAAAGAGCTGTGATGGGGAGGAAATGATGATCGCACCACGCCGTATCGCAATGTGTTTTCTGCTGAGTACTTTGTGCGCGCTGGCCTGCCTGCTGCCAACCGCTCCAGCGCTCGCGCAAGCCGCAACCGGCGCCGCACCCGCAGCGCTGCAAGCCGCAACGCCGCGCGATGGCCAGCACGATTTCGACTTCGAGATCGGCACCTGGAAAATCCACCTGAAGCGCCTGATGCATCCTTTGACCGGCTCGACGACGTGGGAGGAACTGGACGGCACCGTCGTCGCCCGCGCGCTCTGGGAGGGCCGTGCCAACATGGATGAATTCGCAGCGGACCGACCGTCCGGGCATGTCGAAGGCCTGACTCTGCGTCTGTACAATCCGCAAGCCCAGCAGTGGAATCTCTATTGGGCGAACAGCAAGGCTGGGATGTTCGACGGCCCACCGCAGGTTGGCGAATTCAAGAATGGGGTCGGCGAGTTTTACTGCCAGGACACTTTCAACGGCCGCATGATCTTGATTCGCTATGTGTGGTCAGGCATCACCGCGAATTCCGCCCACTTCGAACAATCGTTCTCCGACGACGGCGGCAAAACCTGGGAAGTGAACTGGATCAGCGATCAAACGCGCACAAGCGATCAATCCGCCAAAGCACCTGCGGCTGCCCAAACGAATTCCGCAGGCTCGCAAGCAACCGCCACAGACCAGGATGGACCACACGGTTTTGACGGGCTCTTCGGCTCGTGGAATTATCGCGTGAAGCGCCTCATGCATCCGCTAACCGGCTCCACCACCTGGCACGAATTTCCAGCCACCGGCATTTGCTACAAGGTTTGGGGCGGCCGCGCCCAACTGGACACCTTCGAGGCCGATGATCCCACCGGCCACATCGAAGGCCTGGTCGTGCGTCTCTACAATCCCGAAAACCATCAGTGGAGCCTGAACTGGGCCACCAGCAAAACCGGCAGGCCCGACCCTCCGCAAATCGGCAAATTCAAGAATGGACACGGCGACTTTTACACCCAGGACACGATCAACGGCAAAACCATCTTCGTTCGATATGATTGGACAAAGATCAACACGGACACGCCCCACTTTGAGCAATCCTTCTCCGAAGATGGCGGCCAAACCTGGGAAGTAAACTGGATCACCGACCAAACGCGCGTAGGCGACGCCGCCGACAAAGCGCGCTGAAATCCGCGAGATTGCCGATACCGGATCCCACAGGAAAGGGAGGGAGAAACAATGCCCACAAGACTCGTAATCGGACTGCTGGCGGTGATTGGTATTTATAATCTCACTCTGGCTCGCAGCGCGCAATCCACGCAGAAAACTACGATCGATCCTGCCGCCAACTTGAGAGATTTTCAGGCCATCGAGTTTCGCCGTTACTCCATCAAGCCCGGAGCCCGTCAGCATTTCGCGCAGTATTTTGAAAGCTATTTCCCCGAAGCTTTTGAGCAGCAGGGCGCCATCGTGGAAGGGTCATTCTTCGAGCGCAAGAAACAGAACGGTTTTACCTGGATCCGCGGCTTCCACACCATGGATGCTCGCGCCGTGCTGAATGCCGCTTTCTATTACGGGCCGCTCTGGAGGGAGCATCGGGAGCTGATGAACAGCTTTATCGACGACTCCGACAATGTTCTGCTGCTGCGCCCGCTCACTCCCGATCGCGGCATCATCGTCTTGCCGTCTGTCGATCCTGTAACCGAAGCGGGTGGCGCAGCAGGTGTGGTCGTGGCGCAAATATTTGCGCTGAAACCGGACGGCGTGGAGGCCTTCGCGAAAGCTGCGGAACCAGTCTTTGCTGCCTATCGCGCCTCGGGCGCGCGCGAAGCCGGCGTGCTGGTTACGCTCGACGCAAAGAATAATTTCCCGCAACTTCCGGTCCGGACCGACGGGCCTTTTTTGATTTGGCTGGGCGTCCTTGAAGACAGCCGAACGCTGCAGGCGAGCTTCACACCGGAAGAAGAGCGCGCGCTGCCAGCGCTACTTGCAACAGGATTGCTGCGCGAAGCACCCGAGCTGGTTGTGCTCGACCCCACTCCCCGCTCGCGACTGCGCTGGCTACGCTGAGCAGTGAAACGATGATGCTCGCAAACGCGCGGCCCATCGGAGTCACACCGAACTCATTCTCGGAGTTGTAGCCTGGTCTGTATCACCGTAGATGGGACAAGGCTTTCGTCGAGGATGCCAATTTAGCCGGTTCCGAAGTACTTTGCGCGCGAGAACCAGATAGCGACGGCGCCAGAGCATCATTAATCTGGAGGTGCGAGAGAAACACCATGAGCGCGCCAAAAAATATCCGGCCTTATCTCCTGCTCTGCGTCGTTGCGCTGGCCGCGCAGCCCTTGCATCTGCGAGCGCAGCAAAATCCCGATGCCACGCCGACAAATGTTCAACAAGCTGCCGTCGCGCGCGATGGCCAGCACGATTTCGACTTCGAAATCGGCACCTGGAAGACGCACCTACGGCGCCGGCAACATCCGTTAACCGGCTCAACCACGTGGATCGAATACGATGGCAAATCCTACATCCGCAGAATCTGGGATGGCCGCGCCAATCTCGTCGAACTGGAAGTTGACGGCCCTACCGGCCACATCGAAGGCCTCTCGCTGCGGCTCTACAATCCGGAATCCCATCAATGGAGCCTGAATTTCGCCAGCAGCGCCGGCGGCTCGATGAGCGTCCCCACGGTCGGTGAATTCCAAAGCGGACGCGGCGAATTTTACGATCAGGAGCCGTTCAAGGGCCGCATGATTCTGGTGCGCAATGTCTTCTCGGACATCACCGCGAACTCCTACCGCTTCGAACAAGCCTTCTCCGACGATGGCGGCAAAAACTGGGAAATAAACTGGATCGCAGTGGACACGCGAATACCGGATCAAAGCGGGCAGCAAGAACAAAAAGACGAATCCGGCGGAGCGGACGCATCAGCCGCATCCATCGGCGGGCCACAAACTTTGCCGCCACCTTCCGCCGATCGCCAGCAGCTAGGCGACGCCTGGTGGACCGGCCCCATGCTGGCGAACAACGCCTCCACGCTTCCCCGCGGACATTTCCTCGTCGAGCCTTACCTCTACGATGAGATCAGCCCACACACCAACGGCCTCGGCTCGCTCACCTACATCGAATACGGCCTTGAAAACAGATTCACCATCGGACTCATCCCCACCTTCGGCTACAACAAAGTCAGCGACGGCCTCAGCAGCTCCGGCGTCGGCCTGGGCGACGTCACCGTGCTAGCGCAATACCGACTGACGCAGTTCCACGAACACCACTCGCTGCCCACAATCTCTTTCATGGTGCAGGAAACATTCCCCAGCGGAAAATACGATCAGCTCGGCCAACGCTCCAGTAACGGCCTGGGCGCCGGCGCCTACACCACCATTCTCGGGCTCAACTCTCAAACCTATTTCTGGATGCCCAACGGCCGCATCCTGCGCATGCGCCTGAATGGCACGCAATCGCTCTCCACTTATGCGAACGTAGCGGGCGCGAGTGTGTACGGCACCGCATCAGGATTCCAAGGACACGCCAAGCCCGGTGCCTCCACTTTGGTAGACGCCGCCTGGGAATACAGCCTGACGCGCAACTGGGTGCTCGCGCTCGACGCCACCTATCGCCACACCGCAAACACCAGAATCACAGGCTATGACGCGTCGCAAACCCCGCCCAACATCCAGCTGAACTCTGGCTCCAGCGACGCCATCGGCTTCGCCCCAGCCCTGGAATACAATTGGAAGCCCACCATCGGCGTCCTCGTCGGCACCCGCATAATCGCCCTCGGCCACAACACCCCCACCACCATCACCCCCGCCGTTGCCATCAATTACGTCCACTAATCACCTGATGTAGACTCCGTCATTCGCCGTGGTAGAAGAACTCGGGCTGGTCACTCACAACAAACGAGAAAACATTTTCTAATCGCCAGTTTTCCGGCCTTTTTGCCGCCCGCACCCCACTTCAACAATCGCCTCCACAAATTTCTAACCGCAATGGACCAAATTGAGAAAACTTGCAATCGCATGAAAACAGAAGAGAAACGATTTTCGAGCCGGAACAGGAAAGCCATGTTTGCAGAAACCGGCGCGACGACTGCGTTGCGCCGCCGCTCGCGCTTTTGCTATCCCCAGGCGGGTGATGTTAGAACTGTGGGGCACAAGCGCAACGACACAGAGTCGCAGTGGAGGAAGCATGGCGAAGTCGCGCAGGGAATTTTTGGCGGATGCATCGGTTGGGTTGTTCGGAGCGGCGGCGGTATTAAGCACGCAAGATCAAGAATCTGTGGCGGCGCAGCCCGCAGCTTCGCGGGCCGCAACGCCGCAGTCTGCCACGTCATCACCGGGCCAGCAGGCCGGGAACCCGCCGCCCGGCACGCCCTCCGCCTTCGGCACCGCTCCCCCGGTGGGACCTGTGGTTTCGCCCGACACTTTCGCCGACGCCGAAAAATTGGTGCGCGTGGAAATGACCGCCGCCGAGCGCGCGCAAGCTGCCGGCAACTGGCGCAATTCCATGGCAGCGCTGTACGAACGGCGCACAGGGCCGAAGAAAGTCGTGCTGGAGTCAACACTTTCGCCGGCTTCGCGCTGGGATCCGGTGCTGCCAGGAATGAAAGCAGGTCCGGAGCGCGACCTATTCATTCGCAGCAAGAACGACGCGGGTCCATTGCCCAAGCGCGACGAGGACGTCGCGTTCGCCCCCGTGACGCAGCTCTCGCGCTGGATCGAAACGCGCCAAATCACTTCCGAGCGGGTAACAAATATTTATCTCGACCGCATCGCGCGCTTCGACCCCAAACTGCGCTGCGTGATCACCCTGACGCGCGACCTGGCGCTCACGCAAGCCAAACAAGCGGACATCGAAATCGCCGCGGGCAGATATCGCGGGCCGCTGCACGGCATCCCGTGGGGTGGCAAGGATCTTCTCGACACCGCTGGAATTGCGACGACCTACGGCGCCGAACCTTTCCGCAATCGCATCCCGACGAGAAATTCAGCGGTAGTGCAACGGCTACACGAAGCCGGCGCGGTGCTGATCGCGAAACTGAGCCTCGGTGCTCTCGCGCTCAACGATGTCTGGTTCGGCGGCCAAACCATGAACCCATGGCTGCTCGAAGAAGGCGCGTCAGGCTCAAGCGCCGGTCCGGGTTCTGCGACTGCCGCGGGACTAGTGGGTTTTTCGATCGGCAGCGAGACGGGCGGCAGCATCGTCAGCCCGAGCATGCGCTGCGGCGTCACCGGATTGCGGCCCACTTATGGCCGCGTGGCGCGCACCGGAGCGATGACGCTGTGCTGGTCGCTCGATAAACTCGGCCCCATGACGCGCAGCGTCGAAGACGCGATGCTGGTGCTGCACGCCATCACCGGTCCCGACGACGGAGATTTGGACAGCGTTCCCAGCAAGCTCGACTTCGATTCCGGCGCGAGCGTGCAAGGCCTGCGCGTCGGATACTTTCCCGCGTGGATGAGCGGCAGAGGCTCGACGGAGGTTGATCGCGCAGCGCTCGAGACTGTGAAAAAAGTCGGCATGGTTCCGGTGGAAGTGTCCATTCCAGACTGGCCGTACGATTCGCTGGCGCTGATTTTGTTCGCCGAAGCGGGCGCCGCGTTCGAAGAAATCACGCTCGATCACGAGCTAGATCAGCTGAAAATGCAGGTACCGGACGCCTGGCCCAATTCCTTCCGCCAGGCGCGTTTCCTTTCTGCGGTGGATTTCGTGCAGGCCGACCGCTTGCGGCGCAAAGTGGCGGTGGAAATGGCGCGCGTTTTCACCGAAGTGGATTTACTGCTGGTGCCGTCGTTGCGCGACGAGATGCTGACGATCACCAATTTCACCGGACATCCTTCGCTCACGCTGCGCGCCGGATTCGTGCAGGTTTCGAAGGCCCGCAGTGACTGGGCGCCGGATCCGCAGAACCCGCTGCCACAGTTCTCGCCGTCGCGCCGCGTCCCCCACGGCGTCACCCTCATCGGACGCCTCTTCGACGAGGGCACGATGGGTCGCGCCGGCCTCGCGCTAGAGCGCAGCTTCAATGTAGGGGGCGAGCGCCCGCCGGGGTTCTAAATCCTGCCAGGCCTTGCACCTGTCCGTCTGGCCAGTAGTTTTTATCGTCGGTTTTCTCTAACCTATTCATGAATGCCAGCCGATTTGCGAGGCCGCGATCGAAACCTCCCGGCCCCCCCAGCCGACCGGGAACCATCGGAGGTGCAAGCATGAAAGAAAGTGATGCGCTGATCCAGTTCAAGGACGGAGTCGAATTACTGAAGAACGGGTACCCGAAGGACGCTCTCCCCCATCTGCGCAATGCCGTCGAAATCGAAACCCAGAATCCCTACTATCTTTCCTTTTTTGGGCTAGCAATGGCGCGCGCGGAAAAGAAGTGGAATGAAGCGACCCACCTTTGCGAGACGGCCCTGCAGCTCAAGGGCAAAGAGCCGCAATTTCACCTGAATCTGGCGGAGGTGTATGTGGCTGCCGGCAGACGCGCCAGCGCGATCGCTACCCTGGAGCGTGCCATCGAGAATTTCGGGCCGACCGCCCGTCTGACGAAGGCTCGTAGCAGAATCGAGAAGCGCCAGGCGCCGGTGCTGCCATTCCTGAAACGGGACCATGTACTGAACAAGAGCCTGGGCAAGATACGGCACCGCGCCGCGAAGCGCGCCTCCTGATTCCACCTGGAACGTTCAGTCCGGAATCGGCTCGAACTTGGGATCGAGGACGCCAAGAATCACGCAGACCTGTTTCATCGTGCGAACCACGTGCAGATTGGGCCGTGTATCCTGTCCTCCCAACTCGAACATGCGCGCCATCCCGAAGATCGGAGGCGAAGCCGCAACGACGAAGCGCGGAAACTCCCGATCGAGAATCGCTGGCGGCGAGCTTGCCAATTCCCGAATCAATTGGGGAGACACCTCGAGGGAAGTCACGGCCGACAGGTCCGTGATAGCCGCACGTGCGGCAGTTCGCGCGAGATACTCCCCGGCGAGGCCATAGTATTCCTTAAGTAGTTCGTCGTTGACCGGGCCTTCAAAGCGCGCTCGAAGTATTCGGTTCTCCGGGTCGAACTCGAAATAATAGGGCATCGAGGCGACCTCCCAAGCCGAGAAGCACAAATGCCGATAATCGCACCGGTTCCGGAAAATCGCAATCGAGTCGAGGAAGCTTGCGGATGGCAAATGCAGTAGAACGCGTGTGGCGGCAATGGAGCTGGGCTTCGACAGGCCGCCCGGTGACCCTTTTGGTGCTCCCGGAACGCGGTTTGGATGTTTCTTCCAAATTTCACAGTTACATTTCACAGCTACATCGCCGCATTGACGTGCCTGCGCGACTTTGCTATGTTCCCTATAGTTTTTCGCGGAGAGTGACCGTGAAACGTCGCACGATCCGGGCTACCCAAGCCGCCCACAAGAGCCACAAACTGCTGAAAAAGAAGACGATAAAGCCTAGCGCGAAGCCAAAAGCCGTCGCGCTGCCTCCGGACCCGGACGCTCCCGCCAAGCAAGCACAGCTGAAATTCTACGAAGAAGCCCTTAAGTACTTCCAACAGCAGAAGTTCCAGCGCGCGAAGCAGTCGTTGGAGCGCGTCCTGGAAGGCCCCAGCAAGGAGCTGGGCGACCGCGCCCAGATGCACATACGCATCTGCGAGCAGCGCATTACGCGGCCTCCGGTTCCGGCGCTGAAGTCCGCGGAAGAGCATTACACCCAGGGCGTCGCTCTGATGAACCTGGGACGCTGGGACGAAGCCCGCGAGCACCTGGACCGCGCGCGCAAATCGGCGCCGAAAGCGGACCACATCGTTTATGCCATGGCTGCGCTCGATTGCCTCACCGGCGAAGCGGAATCGGCGATGCAGAATCTCAAGGTTGCGATACAGCTCCGCCCGGAAAATCGCTACCACGCGCGCAACGACGAAGATTTCGCATTTCTGCAGGAAGACCCGCGCTTCACGGAATTGTTGTACCCGGAGCGAGACGGTTCGGCGGGCTGAGTTGCGCGTGTTCGTCCGGAACTTCACGACGTGAAACTTTCCGTTGCAAATCTTTGTGAAAAATTTGTGTTGATTGCGGGTGAAACTCGCTTGGTGAAAATCGCTCGGTGAAAAATGCAGCGCAGTTGCGAACTGTTCCGGTGCGTATTGTGGCGCTGGGCGGCGGCACGGGACTTTCCACGGTGCTGCGCGGGCTGAAGGAATATGTGGCCACGCGCAAAAAAGTGCGCACGCCGCTGCCCATCGCGGATCTCGCCGCGGTCGTCACGGTCACGGACGATGGCGGCAGTTCCGGGCGACTGCGCCGCGAATATCGCGTGCTGCCTCCGGGCGACATACGCAATTGCATGGTGGCGCTTTCGAAGGACGAGCACCTGCTGGGGAAATTGTTTCAGTATCGCTTTCCCGCAGGGCGCGGGCTCGCGGGGCACAGCTTCGGCAATCTGTTTCTAACCGCGCTGACAAATGTAACGGGCGATTTTCCACGAGCGGTGCGCGTTTCCTCACAGGTGCTGGCGATTCGCGGCCGGATTTTTCCTTCCACGGCGCAGAACGTGACGCTGGAGGCCGAACTCGAAGACGGAACCATCGTGCGCGGCGAGACCAACATTTCGCGTTCGCGGAAACGAATCCGCCGCGTTCACTTGGTGCCGCGGCGTGTGCGTCCTCTGCCGGAAGTGCTGCAAGCGATTCGCGAAGCTGATTTGGTGCTGGTGGGGCCCGGCTCGCTTTACACCAGCATTATCCCGAACCTGCTGGTGGAACAGGTGAGCGAGACGATCGCGCATTCGCGTGCGGTGTGCGTGTACATCGCGAACCTGATGACGCAGCCGGGCGAAACGCAGCATTATTCAGTGGCTGACCACGTCCGCGCCATCTACGAACACAGCCGCAAGGGCTTGTTCGACTACGTAGTGGTGAATCGCAAGCCGGTGCCGGAGCGGCTGCTGCGCCGCTATCGCGCACAGGGCGCCGAGCCCGTGCAAAACTCGCTCGGGGAATTGCGGCGCATGGGCTTGAGGTACATCACGGGCGATTTGCTGCATCACAATCGAGTGGTGCGGCACGATCAGGCGCGCTTGACGCGCCTGCTGTTGGAAGAGTTTGTGAAGCGCCCGACGCGCGCGTGAAGTAGACGGCGTGCGAGAAAACTCTCCGGTCCACAGCGGCCGCGAAACTTGAAAATCGTCTTCGATGCACGACCATAGACCCACATTCTGCCTGCCCCCATACGCACCGCCTCTCTCCTGGTGCAACTCGCTACCGCGCAACGGAGTAGCGAGTGTAATAAGTGTTGGACTCGAACGTCGGTGTCAAAGACCGCGTGCGTCACAAGGCGGGGTACTATCATAAGGCCCGTCGCAATTGACATGCGACGTCAGGTCGTGTTCCGACATTGGCTTTTCTTGGAGGCTTATGGCATTCCAAACACCGATCACCATCAAGGAAGCGATCAAAAACAGCCACGAAAAGAAATATCTGATGCCAACGATTCAACGCGAAGTAGTGTGGAATACCGGCCAAATCGAGCGCCTATTTGATTCGTTAATGCGCGACGATCCTGTCGGCTCATTTTTATTCTGGATGGTAAGGAAAAAGCAGACTGCGGCGGACGCAAAAAACTCCCGCGAAATCGTTTTGACGTGCCGTGGCCGGAGGCAACTATGCGAGCAAATCGTTGGAAACGGGCCGCGTGCGTCGCGCTGCTTGCCATCGCGGTAGTGAGCGGTAGCGCGCGAGCGCAAGCAACGAGCGGCGACGATTACGCAACCGAGCGCGCGAAGGCTATGGCGCTGGCGAAACAGCAAGATTGGCTTAATGCTCTCCCTCTGTTTGAAGACCTCGCCCAGAAAAATCCTAAAGATCCGGTCGTGCTGGAGCGATTGGCGCAATGCCTGATCGACCATGCCGCGACACTTCAGGATGCCGATGCTGCCGGAAAAGAACGAATCCGGGCCAAGGCCCTGCTGGAGACAGCACGGCAGCTTGGAGACCACAGCCAGCTGGCCGAGAACCTGCTCGACACGCTGAAGAACCTGCCGAGCAACGGCGAAGTGAAATTCGCGGAAAACGGCGCGGTGAACGCGGCGATGAAAGCGGGCGAGGCGGCGTTCGCCAAGCAGGATTTTGACGAAGCGATCAAGAATTACTCGCACGCGCTGGATCTTGATCCCAAGTCCTACTGGGCAGCGCTGTTTGTGGGCGATTCCTACTTCGCGGCGAAGAAATTTCTGCAGGCGGGCGAATGGTACGACCGCGCCGCGCACATTGACCCGAATCGCGAGACGGCGTACCGCTATCACGCGGACATGTTGACCAAGCAGGGCGAGTTCGGCGTCGCGCGGTCGCTGAACATCGAAGCGATTGTCGCGGAGCCGTACAACGCGATCCCGTGGCGGGGGCTGGCTGCATGGGCCAACGCTTGTCATGTGAAACTGCAGCGCGTGCACATTGAAACGGGAAGCAGCGCCACGCCGAACGGCGAAAACAAGATCAACATCACGATTAATCCGGATCAGCCGGCGGACATCGCGGCGGTCTGGCTGGGGTACAGCGGGACAAGGGCCTTGTGGCACCAGGAACGATTCAAAAAGGAGTTCTCACAAGCGGCGCAATATCGCCACACCCTGGCGGAAGAAACTGACGCGCTGACGACTGCCGCAAAAGTCGCCGAGGAAACGGCGGGGAAGTCAGCGAACAGCCCGATCGGAAAAGACGCAAACATACAGCTGTTGCTGCGGCTGTATCATCAACAGATGATCGAACCCTACGTGCTGCTGAATGGCGCGGACCAGGAAATCACGCTGGATTACGGGGCGTATCGCGCCAAGAATCGCGAGAAGTTGGTGCAGTACTTGAATGAATTCGTGGTGCCGGAGCTTGCAAAGTCGCCGTAAGTTGGAAAACTCGCGCTGCGTCTACACTCAGAGCCCGGCAAGCGAAATTGCTATGACTGGTTGTGGGGAGGATTAGCACATGTTTGCGATTACCGGAATTACGGGGAACGTTGGTGGGGAGGTGGCACGCAACCTGTTGGCTGCGAAGCAGCATGTGCGCGGGGTGGCGCGTGACGTCGGCAAGTGCGGAGCTTGGGCGCAGCGCGGCTGCGAAGTTGTGGCCGCGGATATTAATGATGCGGCGGCGCTCACAGCGGCGTTTCGAGGCGCGGAAGGTGTATTCGTCCTGGTTCCGCCGAACTTCGATCCGTCGCCTGATTTTCGCGAGGCACGGGTGATTGCTGAAACGTTGCGAAGGGCGCTTGAAGCGGCACGTCCGAGCAGGATCGTTTATCTTTCGACGATCGGCGCGCAGGCCATGCAACCGAATCTGTTGACGCAACACACCATCATCGAACGCGTGCTTGGCGATTTGCCAGTGCCAATTACCTTTCTGCGGCCGGGATGGTTCATGGAGAACTCCAGCTGGGACCTGGCGCCGGCTACCAGTAGCGGCGTGATTCCGAGCTTTCTGCAGCCGCTCGATAAGCCTGTGCCAATGGTCGCGACGGCGGACATCGGGCGCGTGGCCGCCGCGCTGTTGTGCGAGACGTGGAACGGACGCAGAGTTGTCGAACTCGAAGGACCCCATCGCGTGACACCCGATGAGATCGCAGCGACATTTGCTCGTCTGCTTGGCCGTCCGGTGAAAATGGAAGCGGTGCCGCGAGAGACCTGGGGGACGCTGTTCCTGTCGCAGGGGACGAAGAATCCTACGCCCCGCATTCAGATGCTCGACGGCTTCAATGAAGGTTGGATCGAGTTCGAGCGGGGCGAGGTCGGCTCGCGAAAGGGAAGTGTGGCGCTGGAAACTGTGCTGCGCAGCCTCATCGAACGCGCCGGCAAAGCGTGAGCCTCTGCTAGAGGGTATCCGGCTCGGTCGACATGCCCTGCTGTTTTCGCAGAAGCGAAATTGCAGAGCACGACTGCAGCAACGATAGCCAGCGCCGTGTCGAAAATTACGCACTGCGATGTGCTACTGGGGTGCAGGCATGAGGCCTAGCTGCTGAAGGATTAGCACGCCGCTGTATTCGGTCCATTCTTCTTTTATTTTGCCGTCTGCTATGTGGAAGATGCTGATGCCGCGGCCGTCGGCTTTTTTCCCCGTGGCGTTTAGTCCGTTGCCTGTGCCGGTGTTGGTGCCGCGGCCTCGCCACAGAACCGTGACATAGTCGCCTTGCGCGATTTCTTGTTCGATGGTCATTTCCAGGTCGGGGAATGCGGCACGCCAGCCGCGATCGCTGGCTTGAGCTTGGTCGAGGCCGATGTCTTTGGTTGCGCCATGATTCACGAAATCTTTGGCGTAGATTTCCGGCGTCAGTTCGAACTTTCCTTGCGAGAGGATATCGGTGAAGACCTTGCGGACAATTTCTTTGTTCTGTTCGGCACGATCGGGCTTGCCGAAAGTTGCCGTGACTGCGAGTGCCGCCAGTGTTGCCGCAACGAAGATCCGATTCATGTTGCTCCTCCATGTGAAGGACTGCTCATTTTTCCTGAAGCGAGTCATCTTCCCAGACGAACACTTCTTCCACATTCTTGCCAAACGCACGCGCGAGTTTGAAAGCGAGCGGGAGCGCGGGGTCATACTTGCCGTTCTCGATGGCAATGATTGCTTGCCGTGAAACTCCGACGGCCTCGGCCAGCTGCGCTTGAGTCCACTCCTTTTCCGCGCGCAGCACGCGCAGCCGGGTTTTCATCGGTAGTGCCTTGCGGCAATCACGTACCCGATGCCGTAGAACACGACCATGAAAATCCAGACGATGCCAAAGTTGAGCGGATGCACGACCTGCGCCTGCTGCAAGTAGCCGTAGATGAAGACGGCCACGCCGCTTAGCAGGAACGCGATCGCGACCGCCTCCAAATGCACGCGCCGCAGGAATTCATCGAGCTGGCGAATCCTGCGCACGATCAGGGCTACGAGAACGAGATTCATGGGTATTGGCAGCAGTGCGAAGAGGACGCGGGCTTGAGGGCTGTAACCCGGCTGTCTTAGCAGCCAGCCGGCCGTGATATCGATCGCGGTACCGATACCGAGAACTGCCCAGAAAGCGCGGGCTGGATGGCTGGAGATTCGTGGAGTTGTGGTTGTCATAGGACTCTCAGGCATTACAAATGTAATCTATAAGCTACATTATGTCAAGTAAAAAATTCTATCGTCGAGATCACCTGGCTTCTAGGGCCGGGATGAGCGAACGGGGCGTTCCGTGCGCTTCGTCAACTGCTTGCAGGTAATCGACTTCGGCGTCATAGGCATAATTTGCAATTGAACTGTCGCCAGCGAAATGCTTTTCTTGCACCGTTCGCGGCAGGTTCGTATACTGGCCGACGCTGTCTGGACGTTGGGCGCGCAGGGGAATAGGGGCGCGAGGCGCGTGGCGGCGAGAGGCGCGGACGCTTTTCGTAATCGTCAATCATACAAAATCCACTTGCTTCGCTGGGGGCTCGGCGAACAGTTGCGCGATTTTTGGAGGAATTCATGTCTGCGGTTACATCCGATGAATTGAATGTGTACAAGTCCGCGGAAGCGCGGTTTGAGATTGCGGCGCAGAAACTGAGTCTGGAGGAGGGAATTTACAGTTACCTGAAATATCCGAGCAAGGAAATCACGGTTTACATTCCGATCGCGCGTGACAACGGGAAAGTGGAGGTTTTCACCGGGTACCGGGTGCTGCACTCTTCGATTCGCGGTCCAGGCAAGGGCGGGATTCGTTTTGCGCCGGACGTTTCGATTGATGAAGTGCGCGCGCTGGCTGCTTGGATGACGTGGAAATGCGCTGTGGTGAACATTCCGTTTGGCGGGGCGAAGGGCGGCGTGATTTGCGATCCCACGAAGCTTTCCAAGACGGAGCTGGAGCGCATCACGCGGCGCTACACGGCGGAATTGAGCGAATGGTTCGGCCCGGAGCGCGACGTGCCGGCGCCGGACATCGGCACGAACGAGCAGACGATGGCGTGGGTGATGGACACCTACTCGATGCACGTGCGACAGGCGACGACCGCGGTGGTGACGGGCAAACCGCTGGAGCTAGGCGGGTCGCAAGGGCGCAAGGAAGCTACGGGGCGCGGTTTGATGATGTGCTGCAACAACGCGCTGAGAAAACTAGGCATGAAGCGCGAAGGTTGCCGCGTGATCATTCAGGGATTCGGAAACGTAGGTTCGCAGGCGGCGATTCTGATGCAGGAAGCGGGGTACAAAATTATCGGTATCGCGGATATTCACGGCGGGCTGTACAACGACAAGGGGTTCGACGTAGCGAAAGTTGTAGATTGGGTGTACGGGCAGCGGAAACCATTGCCGGAATTCCCTGGGGGCGGCGATAAGCAGACCGCGCAGGAAGTGCTGTTCCATCCCACGGATATTCTGGTACCCGCGGCGACTGAGAATCAGATCACTTCGGGGAATGCCAACCGCGTGGAATGCAAGATTTTGTGCGAGGGGGCGAATGGTCCCACCACTTCGCACGCCGACAAAATCATTGAGGACAAGGGGATTTTCATTATTCCGGATATCCTGGGGAACGCCGGAGGGGTGACGGTCAGCTATTTTGAATGGGTGCAGGACCGGCAGGGGTTCTTTTGGCGGGAAAGTGAAGTGAACGAAAGATTGCAAGATGTGATGGACCAAAGCTTCGAACAGGTGGTAAGGTACGCCGAAACGCATGGGGTGAACAACCGCATCGCGGCATATATTGTCGCGATTGACCGGGTGGCCCGAGCGTTGAAGCTACGCGGCATTTACGCCTAGCCAGTCTAGCAGGCCAGGTTGGGCGGTTGGCGGCCCGGAGTTCGTCGAGGAGGAAACGTGTTTCCTGAATCGATTTTGCCCGGAGCACTGAAGAACGAAGACGAGCATCGGCGCGATATGTGCGCTGTGGGGCGCTGGATCTATGACCGCGGGTATGTGGCGTCGATGGATGGGAATTTATCAGTGCGGCTGGATCCTCGGCACATCCTGGCGTCGCCGACTGGAATTTGCAAGGGCATGATGACGCCGGAAGATATGGTTATCACGGATCTGGATGGGAAGAAGGTTTCGGGCCGGCGCAATCCCTCCTCTGAACTGCCAATGCATTTGATGATTTATCAGCACCGCACGGATGTGAACGCGGTGTGCCACGCGCATCCGCCCGCGGCGACCGGTTACGCTGCCGCAGGAGTGCCGCTGAATAAAGCGCTGCTATGCGAATTGATTCTTTCGCTGGGGTGCGTGCCTGTGGCGCCTTATGGCACGCCGGGAACTCCGGAATTGGCGGACAGCATTGCGCCGTTTGTGGATGGTTACGATGCGATTTTGCTGGCGAACCATGGAGTGGTGAGTTACGGGCAGGATTTGATGACCGCTTTTTTCCGCATGGAGACGACCGAGCATTTTGCGCGCGTGGCGTTGGTGACCGAGATGCTTGGCAAGCAGGTGCTGCTTTCCAGCAACGATGTGCAGAAATTGGTGGCGGCGCGGGCGCGTTATGGTTTGCAGACGGCGCCTAATGCGGGGCCGGAATTTCCGGTTACCTCGGAGAACGCGGCGAATACGGAGCGGATTACTTTGACGCGGCGGGAGCTTGAGGCGTTGGTGGAAGAGGCTGTGAAGAACGATCGGGCGCGACAGTAAGAGAGGTTGCGCGAATTTGCTGCGGCGATCGAGCTTCAGGGGCTGAAGCCCCGCCCTTCCGGATTTGGCCTTCCTGACATTCCTTCCTGAAAATCCTCCTCGCTGAGACTCATTGCACACGTTCGTGGGAGTAGCCTGCGGCCTCTAGCGCCGCTTTTAATTCCGCGATGTGTTCTGGGCCGCGGGTTTCCATTGTTATGTCTATCGCGGTATCCCCTAAAACGACCCCGTAGTAGGAACGATTGAAGCTGGTTTCCACGATATTTACTTTGTGTTCGGCGATTACCGTGGAGAGGCGCACCAGCGCGCCGGGATGATCGGGGAGATGGATGCGCAGGCGGACCAGGCGGCCGTCTTTCACCAGGCCACGTTCGATAATGCGGGCTAGCAGGGTGACGTCAATATTGCCGGCGGAGATCAGCACGCCGACTTTTTTGCCCGCCAGCGCGGTTTTGCGATTCAGGACCGCGGCGGCGGCGACGGCGCCCGCGCCTTCGGTGAGTGTTTTTTCTTTTTCGAGCAGAAGCAGAATGGCGTTGGCGATTTCTTCTTCATCTACTGTGACGATTTCGTCCACGTATTTGCGGACGAGCGGCAAGGTGAGCACGCCTGCGGAGCGGACGGCGATGCCGTCGGCGATGGTTTTTTCCGCAGGCAGTGTGACGATTGCGTTTTGTTCGACCGCTGCTTTCATGGACGGCAGCTTCGAGGTTTGTACGCCGATCACTTTGATCTTGGGATTTATTTCCTTCACGGCGCAGGCGACGCCGGCGATTAAGCCACCGCCGCCGATGGGGATCACGACTGCGTGCAAGTCGGGCACTTGCTCGAGCATCTCGATGCCGAGGGTGCCTTGGCCGGAGATTACCGCTTCATCATCGAAAGGGTGGATGAAGGTGAGAGATTGTTCGGCGCAGCGGCGTAGCGCTTCCTGGCAGGCTTCGTCGTAATTTGCGCCGCAAAGAATTACTTCTGCGCCATGGCAGCGCGTGGCGGAGACTTTCACGAGAGGGGTGGTGAGCGGCATCACGATTTGCGAAGCGATGCCGCGTTTCGTGGCGTGATAGGCGACGGCCTGCGCGTGATTGCCCGCGGAGGCGGCGATGACGCCGCGACGGCGTTCATCTGGAGTGAGCAGCAGGATGCGATTCAGCGCGCCGCGTTCTTTGAATGAGCCGGTCATCTGCAGATTTTCCAGTTTCAGAAAAAGCGAGTTTTCGGTGAGCTGCGAAAAAGTTTCCGAGCGCATGAAGGGCGAGACGTAGATGGAATTGCGAATGCGTTTGGCGGCTTGCTGAATTGTTTTCAGCGTGATTGCCGCGGCGGGCTTTTTGGTTTGCCCTTTTGTTTTCTTGGCGCTGGAATTCATTTTGTTGCCCCCTAAAAAACGTAAAGGCCGTTGCCCTTTGCGGGTAACGGCCTGTGGCGCATGAAACTGGAAGCTGGGCGCCGGCCGTTATCCGCTCCTAATAATAGGAATAATTCGCGCAATGGCCGCGGCGGGCATGAAAGGCGCGTGGTTGCGATGGCATGCGGGATACGAAAGCGACGGCATCGCGAGTGAGCGCGTGCTGCGCTGTGCGCGGAGGATCGCGGGCCGAAGCTGTGATTGGAAGTTCATTCGCAGAACTACGGATATCATGGCTGCTGCGAGCGTGGCAAACGAAAACTTCGGTGGACGCTTCAATGCAGCATCAGAAAGTGGATCGGCTGGCGGAGCGTGCTCTGCGTGGATGGCTGAAAAAAAACCGGCGGGCAACGATCGCATGGGTGACCGCTCCCCGCCGGCTTGTTGCGGCGAACCGCTACTCTGCGATGGTTACGAATCGTGTCTTGCCTCCGAAGTGGATTTCGGTGATTTTGTTGCCTTCGCTGACGAACGCCGAGTACTTGGCCTTGCTGGTTTCGTCTTTCCACTGCACGGGCGCTTCGGCGACGACTTTTCCATTCATCGAAATTCGCACGTGGGTTTCATCGGCAGACACCGCGTAATCTCCCGGCTTCAATTCCTTGCCGGCGAAGGTGGCGGGATTCAACAGGCTCATGGTGGTGGTGACGCCTGCCTTGGTGTCTTTTGCTGGAGTTGTTTGAGCGGCGATAGCCACCAGCATTGCCAGCGCTGCGAACACGGTCATTACTCGGTTCATTGAACGATGCGACATATTTTGTTCCTCCCGGAAATGTGTTTGCCCCTCGCACGTGCTTAGACGCGGAGGTGAGCGCGGCGAGAGCAAAATACAAAATGTTTTTGGAAAAAATCACAGAAGAGAAATATTGCGAAGAGAAAAACCGGAAGCGAACACTGTTCGTGCGAAAGCGGACAGTGTGCGCTGGGCGCGAATGAGCGGAAAAATCCCCGCCTCCGAATATTGGTACGCAGGCGCGTGGCAAAATGTTTCAGCAAGGTTCATTGGGGCCAGTACAATTTGGCTGCTGCCGCGTTGACACACCTGCGCCCCTAATCAATAATCGCTGGACATGATTGGATCACTCCGCGGCAAGCTGATTGATAAGCGCCCCAACCTGGTACTGCTGGACGTCGGCGGAGTGGGATATCAGGTGATCATTCCGCTATCCACGTTCACCAGTCTGGGCGCGATGCACGCGGAAACCACGCTGCTGATTCATACGCACGTGCGCGAAGACCAGCTGGCGCTGTACGGATTTTTTACGGCGCGTGAAAAACATTGCTTCGAGTTGCTGCTTTCCGCCTCGGGCGTGGGACCTTCGCTCGCGTTGAAAATACTTTCGGGCATGAGTCTGGACGAGCTGGTTCCGGCGATTCGCAAGGGCGATCTGGCGCAGCTGGTGCGCATTCCCGGCGTGGGACGCAAGACGGCCGAGCGCATGGTGGTGGAATTGCGCGATAAACTGGCGGCGGTGGACGTGCCGGAAGCGGGGAAGCCGGCGACGCGTTCGCAGTTGGAATCCGATGTGGCGTCGGCGCTCGTGAATCTCGGGTACGATGAGAGAGAAGTGGAGAAGGCGATTGCGCAATCGCGGGCGACGGTGGGAAACGATTTTGAGACTTTGCTGCGCGCGTCGTTGCAGATGCTGGGCGGAGCGGTGATGAAGAAATCGCAGCGCGCGGGGCAGGGTGAATGATAAAGAGTGAGCGCGACGGTGCTGCCGCGGCTGCTGCTGCTCGCGAACGCGCGGCGACATCGGCAGCGTCGGCGAGCGGTGGAGAAAATCACGTGGCTGGAAAAATGCGCGACGGCCGGGAACGAATTATTTCTGGGAAAGCGTTCGATGAAGATGCGCGCGTGGAGGCCAGCATTCGCCCGAAACAGCTTTCGGATTACATCGGGCAGAACCGGGTGAAGGAGAATCTGCAGATTGCGGTGGAAGCGGCGCGTTCGCGCGGAGAAGCGCTGGATCACGTGTTGTTATACGGGCCGCCAGGGCTAGGTAAGACGACGCTAGCGCAAATTCTGGCGAATGAGATGGGTTCGGCGATCAAGGTCAGCTCCGGGCCGCTGCTGGAGAAAAAAGGCGATCTGACTGCGGTGCTTACGTCGCTGGAGGCGCAGGATTTTTTCTTTCTGGATGAAATTCACCGCTTGCAGCCGTCGCTGGAGGAAATTCTGTATCCGGCGATGGAAGATTTTCGCGTGGACTTGATTATCGGGCAGGGGCCCGGGGCGCGCGTGCATCCGTATCAATTGAATCCGTTCACGCTGATTGGCGCGACGACGCGCGCGGGGTTGATCATGGCGCCGCTGCGTTCGCGTTTTGGCATCGTGCACCGGCTGGAATTTTATTCGCCGGAGGACTTGCTGCTGATCGTGCAGCGCTCCGCGAGGATTCTGGGAATTACCATGGACGAATCCGGCGCGGCGGAAATTGCGCGACGGAGCCGGGGCACGCCGCGCGTGGCGAACAGGCTGTTGCGCCGCGTGCGGGATTTTGCGGAAGTGCGCGCGAACGGGCACATTGATATCGGCGTGGCGCGCGATGCGCTGGCGATGCTGGGCGTGGACGATCACGGGCTGGACGAAGTGGACCGCAACTTGCTGCTGACGATTATTCAGAAATATTCAGGCGGGCCGGTGGGCTTGAGCACGATCGCGGCGTCGCTGAGCGAGGAAGAGGATGCGATCGAGGAAATTTACGAGCCCTATTTGATGCAGCTTGGTTTGCTGGATCGCACGCAGCGCGGACGTGTCGCGACGGCGCTGGCTTACAAACATTTTGGATTGGATGAACCGCGCCGCCAGCCTGGGCTTTTCAGCTGAGGGGAAATACAGCTGCATAAACGCTGAAAGCGCGCGCACGCGAGCGAGCGGCGCAGAGTGCATCAGCCTTCGAATCCGCGGCGACCCGAACGCTGTTGCAGTAGAACGGAGCCGGGTAACAACAATGGCTCAGCCGACAAGTACCATTCGACTGGACCCGCAGACAGCGCGCGTATCCGACAGCGCCGGACCGGGGGAGAAGCGGAAGATTCAGGCGCTTCTCAGTCTTTGGCTCCGCGAGCTTGCGGGCAGTGAATATCCTTCGCTGCAGCAGATCCTCGATGAGGTTCGACAGCAGGCGAAGGCGCGGGGACTGACTCCGGAGATGCTGGACTCCATCCCCAAGGGAGCGTAGTTGCGTTGCGTCCTCGCTACGAATGTACTTGTAAGCGCACTGCTCCTCGCTGGTTCAAAGCCCCGAAAATCCCTCGATCTCGTATTACGCAAAGGTAACGTACTGCTATCGTTTGCGACGCTTGCGGAGCTCCATGAGGTCTTAGGCAGAAAACAACTGCGCCGGTATTTTGATGAGGAAGACATTCGGATTTTCATCGCTGCGGTAACACGCGAGGCCCAGTGGATTGATGTGGCGGTGCAGATTCGAGTTTGCCGTGAGCGGCGATGCAGACTACCTAGTCTCCGGGAACGCGGATCTTCTCGCGCTTAATCCGTTCCAAGGTGTGCGAATTCTGCCGCCTCACTCGTTTCTGGAGATTTCGTATCCTGACGTTCCGTAGTACCTACGCGGCAAACAACGGACATCCATTCTTTCCTTGCGCACTCTGCGTATGAGCGGCGGAACCTCTCTGCTTCACGCTAGAATGTTCCGGCGCATATGAATGGAATCTATTTATCGCTGGGATCGAACATTGGGGCGCGCGCGGGGAATATTGCGCGGGCGCTTGCGGAGTTGCCGGAGCATGGCGTGCGCGTGGTTGGGAGGTCTTCGTTGTATGAGACCGAGCCTGTGGAGTTTTTGGCGCAGGGATGGTTTTTGAATTGTGTGGTGGAGGTGGAGACGGATTTGGCGCCTGTCGAGTTGATGCGGGCGCTGCTTGATATCGAGCGGGCGATGGGGCGGGAGCGCGTGGCGCCTAAGGGGCCGCGAATTATTGATGTGGATATTTTGTTGTACGGCTCGCGTGTTGTGCGTGAGGCGGATTTGGAGATTCCGCATCCGCGGATGGCGGAGCGGAGGTTTGTGCTGGTGCCGTTTGCCGAGATCGCACCTGGGGGGGTGCATCCGGTCTTGAAGAAGACTGTTGCGGAGTTGCTGGCGGAGACGGCGGATCGCAGCGAGGTGCGGTTGTTTTCGTAGCGCGATGGGGGCGGGCCTGAGACCCGCCCCTATGGTCTAACTCCCCTCCACAGGAAATTCACGATCGATCAAGGCTGCGGGTCCTAGTTTGTGCGCAGGACTTTCAGCCAGTGGAGCGTTCGGGGAGGCTTGGGCTCCAGCGCTTCGAGTTGGATTTCGGTTTCGCGGCCTTGGCTGCGTTCTTGCCAGCGATAGACGCCGGGTTCGGTTTCTTCACGGACGTGGCCGCTGGCGGGGCGCAGGAAATCGCGGGCGTCCTCGAACGATACTTTTTCGCGGGCGGCTGGGCGGGTGAGCGCTTCGACCGCGTAACTGCGCAGCAGCTTCGACCAGTAGGCGTCGAAGAGTTGGGAGGATGCGAAGATGTCGCTCCAGGCGACTTCGCCGCCGAATGCGACGATCACGCCGACTACATGCTCGCCTTTCAGGCCGGACGTGGCGCGATTGAAACGCCTCTCGACTTCCAGCGCGAAATTTTCCACGGACGGTCCCACGGCTGCCGACTGGTAAATGTTGCGATAACCCTCGGTGGGCGCGGCCGAGGCCATCACGTGCGAAAGCTGCTGCGAGGAAATCTGCGGCGCGGTTAGTTCGAGGTTAGACGACATGCTCGACTGCGCGCGGGCTGCTGCGGTATCACCGCGAACCGCAGCCCAGACTTTGCTCTGGTCCTGATCAACGGCGGCTTGTTCGCGCACGGTGGGATGAACCATGGTTTTCGCTGCGGCGAAGGTGTCGCCGCCACTGGTCCAGCGACTGTGCTCGACGCAAAAGACATCGAGTGGCAACGGCTTTGCGCCGACTGGAATGATGCGGTCCTTGCCGATGATGCGATCTTGCTTGCCGCCGGAAACCACCTCGCCGGCGAGGAGCAGCAACGGTTTCTTGCCGCGATTGACCAACACGAGCTGGTTTACCTGCGGGCCGCTGGAAATCAGCGGTGCGGTTTCGACGCCACTTCGGGAGCGGCGCATGTAATCGCCTTGCTCGGCGACGATCGCTTCACCGGAAGCGATCGCTGCATCGAGGGTTTCAAAGTCCGCTGTGTACGCCTCTTGCGATGACAGCACCGGGAAGACGGTGAGCGTTTCGTAGGTGACGGGTTCAGCGAGACGCCAACCGGAAGCTGAAGCAGGGCCCGATGCGAGTTCGGATTCGGCCAGGACGCGCGGCGAAGAGTTAAAAGTCCAGAGAATCACGGCGGCCAGGGCCGCGAGAATTATCAAACTGGGAATCCAGATGAGTTTGTGGCTGGGATGCATGGCGTTCTCCTTCGTGGTTTGCGCAGGTGCCGCTTCGTGCGCGAGTCTTCACAGTGAGAACGGGCATCGGATGATTCCTTGCAGGATTTCTGAGGTGGTGCTGCGCCGGAATCCGGCCCCGGCGCTGCGTATTCTTACTGATGCCTCTGCGGATTCCGGGGAGTTGCCGCGAAAATTACAGATGTTCGCGGTCTTTGAGTTCTTTTTCGCGCTTCTTGCGGTCTTCCTCTTCGGTGCGTTCCCATTCGAGGAGCTCTTCTTCGGACATCTGGTAGTCGTCGCGGGAGGCGAACATGGAGCTACGGCGGCCGCGCTGGGCGGAGCGCAGGCCTCGGCGCTTCCTGCTGGTGACGGAAAAATCGCTCATGCTGCGAATGGGGTCGGCGATGGCGCCTGCTTCTACCAGCAGTTCGCCGACTTTTTCTAGGAAGTCGTGCAGATGGTACGGCTTGAGAAGGTAGGGGAGGCCCTCTTTTTCAAGGATGGGTTGGGCATCGCGAGCGGCCAACAACGGGACAAGGAACAGGACGCGTATGCGCTTCGGGCGGGCCGTGTCTAGTTCTGTACCCTCGATCGCGTCGGCATCGCCTTGGGCGAGGTCTTTCAGAATGTTGAAGAGCGGGCCGCGGACGTCGGTCATCGCGATATTGACGATCACGAGGCTCCACTGGCCGCTTGCGAGCTCCAGCATCGCCGCCGAAGCGAGCGGGACGATACGCACGCGCCAACCCTCTGAATCGAGGACGTTTTTGAGCGCGCGCTGACTGACGATATCGTCGTCAATGATCAGGATGCCAACTTCTGCCAATGCAGTTCCTGCCAGCGGAATCGGGGTGTCTTTAGCAGTATATCGACCATAGCCCCTGGGGGCATCTGTCCGAAAGCCGGGTTTCCAGAGCGAAGCCTGCCTGGACGTACAGGCGAAAAGAAAGCGAAGAATAGCGCTTGACAAAGCGAACAAAAGGCGAATATATTGTCTGCCGTGCGGCGAGGCAATCAATGGCCACTTTTCCCATTCTTCGTGCGACACCAGCGACGCTCCAACGTCCTCGGAAGCGTGCGAAGCAGACCAGTCTCACCCTATTCCCCACAGCCGCTCGCCACGGCAACTGTGAGTCACCGTGCGAAGCTTCCGCGCCCCCTCTGGCACCTAGCCAGAGAACGAAGCCCGCTACGGAACTGGTCGGCATTGCACGCCTCGCCGCTTCCTCCCCCTGCGCAGATGCCAAGCGCGGCACGGAGTATTTTCTACTGCCGGTTCGCTCGATCCTGAATCACTGCGCCTCGGAGCGGGTTCCTTTTCGCTGGACCGTAAATCCCTATCGCGGTTGCGAATTTGGGTGCCACTACTGTTATGCGCGTTACACCCATGAATATATGGAGCTGGACGGGAACGAATTTGAGTCGAAGATCTACGTGAAGCAGGATGCAGGGCCGCTCACGGGGCGCGATTTGGCGAACGAGAAGATCTGGGGCGAGCACATTGCTATTGGAACTGCCACGGACCCTTACCAGCCTGCAGAGCGTGAGTTCGGAGCGACGCGGGCGATTCTGGAGCAGATGGCGGAGCGCGATAGCTTGAACGTCTCCATCACCACAAAATCGAACCAGGTGCTGCGGGATATAGATCTGCTGAAGCGCATTGCGCAGCGTTCGACCTTGGCGGTGAACCTGAGTATTACGACGCTGCGGAGTCGGCTGGCACGATTGTTGGAGCCGCGCGCGCCGCGACCGGATCTGCGCTTGGAGGCGGTTCGTGCGTTGCGAGAGGCTGGAATTGCTGCGGGTGTATTGGCGATGCCGATTGTGCCGGGGATTACGGATCGCGCAGAGGATTTAGACGCTCTGGCGCGCGGGGCGCGGGATGCGCAGGCTCAATGGTTCGCGGGGAATGTGTTGTTTTTGATGCCGGCGTCGTTGAAACATTTTCTGCCTTTCCTGGACGCGAAATTTCCCAAGCTCTCGCGGCAGTATCGCGCTTGGTATGGGCGCCACGGGAACGCGCCGGACGGTTATCGCAAGGAGATCACGGCGCGGGTGGAGAATTTGCGCAAGAAATATGGTTTGGGCTCGCGTCCGGATCGGGGCGCGAACCACTCGTGGAAATCGCCACAGTTGCAGCTGGGACTCAATCAGGGAGGAGAACCATGCCCCGCATAAGATCCACCGCGAGGCCGGCGAATCGGAGGCGCAGGAAATCCTCTGCGGCGCCGACGGAGACTGTCGCCGCGACCGTCGCGCCGGTCGAATTTACGCCGGTGCGCGGTGTGAAATTGAAGCATGTTTCCACGATTACGATGATTGTGGCATTCCTATGCTTGTTCGCGTATCTTGCCGGGCGCGTCGATGTGTCGGCTGCGACGTCTACGGCTGGATATGCGCAAAGCGCTGGTAAGGAGCACGCGATGTTCTTGGGATTGCGGACGGCGAAATACGAAGTGCAGGACATGGCTAAGGCCAAGCAGTGGTACAGCAAAGCCTTGGGCATCGAGCCTTATTTTGATCAGCCCGCATTTTACGTGGGGTACAACGTTGGCGGGTACGATCTCGGGTTGGTGCCCGCGCCGAAAGCGGAAACAAAACGGGCCGCGGCGGGCGTTGCGTACTGGGGCGTGGAAGACGCACATGCGGCTTACAAACGGCTGATTGATCTGGGGGCGACGCCGGTGGAAGCGGTGCAGGACGTGGGCGGCGGAATGCTGGTCGGTGAGGTGCGCGATCCGTTCGGCAACATCCTGGGAATCATCTACAACCCGCTATTCAAGCCGGGCGAAACCAAGTAGCGGCCCTAGTGCTCAGCAGCGTCGTGGCGGCTCAGAAACTGCGAGCGAAAGGAACAGGGTGGAGATGGCTCGGCAGGATTCGGTTCCTGAAATGACGGAAGCGATCTTCGCGCGGCTCATCACCCAGTGGGATACCTGGAAGAACCGGGATGCGGCGTCCAATTCTCCTGTCATCGCGGACGACTTTCAGGCCATCTCTGCCCATGGTTTGCTGCGCACAGGAAAGCCGACGGCGCGCGGATCGCGTTCGATTACTTTCACCGGTTGCAGTGTTTCGAGATCCAGGATTTTTTAGAGGATGGCGCCGCCGGTGGTGGGCTCGGTTTGGAATGCGCTAGGCGGTGACGCCGTGCAGGGCTTGATGTTTTTCTAGGGCGTCGACATTTTGCAGGATGGATTCGATTACGAATTCGTCGCCGAATTGTGAATTGATCATGATGTTGTAGAGCGGGCGGTGCGGCCACTGCTTGCCGAAATAGTGGCGGATGAATTCGGCGCGGTCGCGATCGACCTCGGCGACCAGTAGCTGCGCTTCTTTTTCCGTTTTGCCAATGGATTTGATGCGGCGGATTTTTTCATCGTCGGAAGCGTAGATGAAAACGTGGAAGGCGTCGGGGCGGTTGCGTAGAAAATAGGGTGCGCCGCGGCCGACGATGACGCAATTGCCGCGCGAGGCGACGTCGTCAATCACTTTGTGCAGCATTTCGACCATGCAATCGGTGTCGAATACCCGGGAGCCGCCGATTCCGAGCGCTCGTTCGTAACTGCCGCGCGCATAAACTTTGAAGAGGCGATAGAGGAAGGGATCGACGCGCTCGTCGCAGCGCTGTGCTTCGCGCTGGTCGATATTGGCGGCGCGGGCGATTTCTGCGGTGATTTCCTCGTCCCAGAGTTTCCAGCCGAGGCGTTCAGCCAGAGATTTGGCGATGAGCGTGCCGCCGCTGCCGTATTCGCGTTCGAGGGTGATGATTCGTACAGACATCGTTAGCGCCAGAGGGAGCCTACAGGCGATCTCAGCAGGATGCAACTGTCGTCGAGCAGAATGGCTTCAGGGACTAAATCCCGTTTCGCCGCGGGACGTGAGGGCGGGGCTGAGGCCCCGAC
The DNA here is from genome assembly GCA_013289715.1 of Acidobacteriota bacterium. Classification (GTDB taxonomy): domain Bacteria; phylum Acidobacteriota; class Terriglobia; order Acidiferrales; family UBA7541; genus Palsa-295. The sequence continues at coordinate 57,268 of JABCZJ010000011.1, forward strand.
CTTCCGGGTCCCGCATTCATGAAACGCCTGCTAGTGTGCCGCCATCGGGCCGCCGGGTTTTACTTTCTTCATGAGGAAGACGAAGGGAATCATAGCTGCGACGCAACAGCCGAGAATCCAGAAGTTGTCGACGTAGGCGAGCATGGTGGCTTGCCGGTTCAAATTGAAGGCGATGATACCGTACGCTTGACGAGCGGCTTCGGAGGGGCTCGAGCCGTGCGTGATGAGCATGTGCGTGGTGTTCGCAATAGCGGCTTGGAATTGGCCGTTTCCGGAATTGAGCCGAGCGGTCAGATTAGACTGATGCACTTGCGCGCGCCGCGCGAGCATGGTGGTGACGAAGGAAATGCCGACGCTGCCGCCGATATTGCGCGCGAGGTTGATGAGTCCGGAAGCCGCATTGTTTTTTCCGGGCGGGATGAAGGCGTAAGCGGCCGTGTTGATAGGCACGAAAAGAAATGCGAGGCCCATGGCCTGAAAGACGCGCGCGGTCGCCAAGGTGCGGAAATCGATTGCGGTGTCGAAATTGGTCATGTGGATAAGGGAAAACGAGACCATGGTGAGTCCGAATAAAAGCAGACGGCGCGCGTCCGTGTGGCCGAGCAAATAGCCGACGAACGGCATGCATAAAATAATCGCGATACCTCCGGGCATCAAGGCGAGGCCCGCCCTTTGCGCCGTGTAGCCCAATAAGTCCTGCGAAAACTGCGGCAGCAGCACTGTGCTGGAAAGCAGCGCGAAGCCCACCATGAACATCAGCATGTTGCCGATGCCGAAGGAACGGATTTTGAATAAATGTAAATCGATTATGGGATGTTCGTGGCGCCACTCCCAGATAACGACAGCGATGAGAGAGACCACGCAGATGGCGGTCATGACGACGATGAAGTTTGAGCCAAACCAGTCGTCGCGCTGGCCCTTGTCGAGGACGACCTGCATGGCGCCGAGGCCGAGCGCGAGCAAGCCGAGGCCGATATAATCCACCGTGAATCCGGTGCGTTGTCCTTTCTTCATGTAGGGAGGATCGCTGATGAGCACGTTGGTAAGCAGCAGCGAAATGATGCCGACGGGAATATTGATGAAGAAAATCCAGCGCCAGTTGAAATTGTCAGTGATCCATCCGCCGAGCGTGGGGCCGATGGCCGGGGCCAGCACCACTGCCATGCCGTAGACGGCGAAAGCCATACCGCGCTTTCGCGGCTCGAAGGTGTCGGCGAGAATTGCCTGCTCGCTGGGCTGTAAGCCGCCGCCGCCGAGTCCTTGCAGCACGCGAAAAACAATGAGCATGCTGAGATTGGGCGCAAGGCCGCAGAGAAACGAGCTGATGGTGAAGAGCGCGACGCAGGACATGTAGAAACGCTTGCGGCCGATGAGCTGCGAAAACCAGCCGCTCATCGGGAGAATGATGGCGTTGGAAACCAGGTAGGAAGTGAGCACCCAGGTGCTTTCGTCCTGGCCGGCGGAAAGGCTGCCGGCGATGTGCGGCAGCGCGACGTTGGCGACGCTGGTGTCGAGAACTTCCATGAACGTCGCGAGCGTGACGGTGAGCGCGATGATCCACGGATTGATGACCGGGCGCGGGCGCCAGGCGGAATCCATCGGAATTGCCGCAGCGCTCAATTTATTTCACTTTGACTTTGGGTTCGACGGACATGCCGAGGCGAAGTTGGTGATCGCTGTTTTGTCCCGGGTCGAGAACGATCTTTACCGGGATGCGCTGCACTACTTTCACGTAGTTTCCCGTGGCATTTTCCGGTGGCAATAGGCTGGTGCGCGCGCCGCTGGAGCCGGCGATGCTGTCTACGTGACCTCTGTATCCGCGGCCGTTGGCGTCCACCGTAATTTCCACCGGCTGTTTAGGGCGCATGTATTTTAATTGAGTTTCTTTGTAATTCGCAGTGACCCAGACTTCGTCGAGTGGCACGATGGCGAAGAGTTGCTGGCCTGGCTGAACGTTCATGCCCACTTCGGCGTTTTTGCTGACTACGCCATTCACCGGCGCGATGATTTTCGTGTACTGAAGATTCAGCTGCGCCTGCTCGACCGCGGCTTGTTTCTGCTGCACGGTGGCGTCGGCGGAAAGCGCGCGCGCACGCGTGGAAGCTACCTGGCGGGGACCAGTTTGCGCGTTGCGATAATTCGCATCGGCCTGCGCGAGCCTGCTGCGGGCTTGAGTTACTTGCTGCTCCGCGGCAGTGGCCGAAGCGTGCGCTGAAGCGACTGCTGCGCTGTTCGCTTTGGCTGCGGCGACAGCCTGGTCGTACAGCTGCTGCGAAATTTCCTGCTTGTCCACAAGCTGTTTGTAACGAATGAGGTCGTTTTGCGCTTTCACGTCGTTGGCTTGCGCTTGATCGAGCTGGGCTTTGGCTGCGGTGAATTGATCCTGGGCGACGGAAATTCCGGCGCGCGCATTATCGACGTCGGCTTCCGTGGACGAAATCTGGCTATCGGAATTCACGGAGGTGATCGGGACGTTGATATTCAGAGCTTGCGCGGTGGCTTGGGCGTCGGCGAGTTGGGCGTTGGCCTGGTCGAGCGCGACTTGATAATCGCGCGGATCAATTTCGGCGAGGACGGTTCCGGCATCCACGTACTGATTGTCGTCCACGTTGACTTTTATGACGTAGCCGGTGATGCGCGCGCTGAGCGGCATGAGATGGCCGTCCACTTCGGCGTCGTCGGTGGATTCGTACATGGAAAAATAGCGGAAGGTGAAGTAGCCGCCGACCAGCAGCACCAACGCGGTGATCGCCAGAAACATGGGCGCGCGCGGATGCAGTTTGAAATAGCTTTCGTTGCGAGCGGGCGGCGGCGAGGCCGAATGAGTTTCGTCGGGACGCTGCTTTTCCGCCGCGGGAGGATTTGCCGGGATTTCCGTTTGCTGGGGCATGGCTTATTTTCCTTTGAAATATTCTCTTACGCTTGCTTCAGCGAGGCCCAGGGCGCGCGCCAGGGAAATTTTCGCGTAGTTGTAACTATAGAGACTGAAAATATAACTGTCGTTCGCGCTGGCTACTTGCTCTTGCGCCTGCACGACTTCCACCGTGTCCGCGACGCCGGCTGCGAAGCGATCGCGCGACTGGTCCAGAGTCTGCTGCGCCAGGTCAATGTTGCTTTTTGCGACTTCCACCTGCTCGGCGGAAGACTGCAAATTCAGGAAAGCGGTGCGCACGTCCGCGTCAATCTGTCCGCGAATATTTTCCAGGCGCTGGCGTGCCTGCTCGAGTTGCGCGTTGGCTTGCAGCGTGTCGCCCTGCACTTTGCCGCCCTGAAAAATGGGGAAGTTCAGCGTGCCACGCACGTCGAAGACGCTGTGCGTGGTCAGCGTGGAAGTGGTGCCGGCGAGACCGTAATCGGCGTTGAAGGACAGCGTGGGGTAGTTCTCGGCACGGGCTGCCTTTTTCGTGTATTCCGCAGCGCGCAAAGTGGCGCTGGCGGCCATAAAATCGGAGCGCGAGGTGTAAGCGCGCTGCAGCGCTTCCTCGAGCGACATCGCGGTGAACGGTTCGTAGGGTGATTTATCGGTCAGGCCGTATTGCTGGCCGGGGGCGAGGCCGATGACGCGCGCCAGAGTGAGTTTCTGGATCGCGAAATCATTTTTGGCCTGGATAAGCTGCTGCTGACGCGTTTTCAATTCAACCTGAGCGCGCAGCCCGTCGATTGCTGGGGAAGTGCCGGCATTCACTTGATCGGCGGCCTGGTTGTAGAGAGCCTGCGCGGTGTTCACCTGCGCGGTGACGGATTCGATGCGCGAAGCGTCCGCGATGGCTTGCAAATAATTGTAGCCGACGGCGAGGACCACCAGGTCGCGCGCATCCTTCGCGGTGTATTGCGCAGCCTTCATATTTTGCGTCGCGGCGTGCGTGTTATTCAGGGCGTTCAGATCGAGCATGGATTGAGTCAGGTACGCGCGCGAATCGAAATAGGCGAAAGGCCCGATGATGGTGGGAATGGTCACGCCTGGAATCGCGTTGAACCCGAATTCCGCTAGGTCTACCTGTGAAGCGTCCACGTAACTGGAGGTGGTGACGTTTGGAAGAAGCGAGCTCAATTTTTTCCAGCGTTCACCGCGTGCCGAACCGATGTCCTGTTCCGAAAGCAGCAGGCCGAGATTGGTTTTCAGGCCGCGGTCGATTGCATCTTGCATGGAAATCTGGATCACGCCGGGTTCCAATTTTCCTGGCACGCTGCCTTGAAACGAACTTTGCGCCTGGGGAGCGGCGGGAGCACTGCTGGCGGTGCTGCCACTGGAAGAAGTTGCAGTCGGCGCAGGCGCTGGGCCGGCAGTCGCCTGCGCGGGCGTGTGCACGGCGACCAAGCAAAGCAAGATGGCAAGAATGATGAAATGCACCGGTCGAACGATCACAGATTCCTCCTGCCCGGAACGTGGTGGATTGGATGAAGTGGAGCGTTTCCAAGACTCTGCGAAGTTGCGATCAGACGTCGAAAGTGGCACCAGCCCGGTCATGCCCGGCGCCGCCGCACTCGTTTTCGCACGGTTCGCACTTCCGCGGGTACGAGGCTCGGCTGGATCAAGTCCCAAATCTCCTCGGAAGTCTTGCGCAGCGTGGATTCCGGCTTGATGGCCCAGCTCATGGTCACGCCCATGAAGATTCGTTGTGTCATGCGCGCCAGGTCAACGGCCGCGATGTCGCCCCTGATTTCGCCGCGCTGCTGGGCCAGCAGGAAAATCTGCGCCAGGATTCGGCGGCCGATGTGGAGACGCTTCACCAGTTCTTCACGGACGGAAGTGCAAGAAGCGTGCGCCGCAAAAATTGCGCGCAGCAGGGCGGCGCTTTTATCGGCTTGGCCGACGGCGTCGCCTACCAGTTCCCGGAACACGTCCAGCACGGGTCCTTTTGTCGCACGTGCTTGCTGGAGTGCGCGCTCTACCGCAGCGGTGCGCTGGCCACCGAATTCGGCCAAGATATGCTCCTTGGTGGGGAAATAATTGAAAAAGGTTCCTTTTCCAACATCGGCCGCTTCGGTGATGTCCTCGACGGTAGTTTCCAGAAAACCACGTTCGGCAAACAGGGCGAGAGCGGCACGGTAGAGGCGATCGCGAGTTTCGGCGCGATGGCGTTCGCGGCGGCCGGGGCGCGGCGCGGCCGTGACCGGCGGAGGACCAGAGAGTAGCGGAGCGGTTTTCACAAGGACACCTTCATTGACTATAGGGCAACTCCGACCGATAGTCAACATTGGACCGTGGTCACTTGGGAATCACGTATGTGCCGGCGAGGGGCTGGCAGAACGAGTGGTCACAGAGAGCAGGAAAAAATGCGCCGGAGGCACGGCCTCCGGCGCGGGAAGAGTATCGAAGCGGGGACGCTTACTTCGACAAGTTCTTGGGGCTGTGGGCGCGCAAGGTATCCAGCAATAGTTTCGCGTCTGCGGTGGGGCGCACGGCGCCGTGCAGCACGATGGCGCGCGCGGAGACGTCCTTGCCGTAGATGCGTCGGTTGGCGTCGTTGTCCGGACGTACGGTGGAGCCGGCGAGGGAAATTCCGGCGAAGAGGCCGCGGGCGCGCGAGTAGGTGAGCATTTCGGCGCGCAGGGTTACGTCCGTGTCCGCGGCGGCATTTCGGCCAACGGGACCAGCTGCAACCGAAGCGTCACCGCCCAGCTTGACCTTGCTGGCGAGTATGGCGTTGGCGCCGGCGTCGTTCATCACCAGGATGACGAAGTCCGTTGCCTGGCCGCCAGCTTGCAGTCCGAAGCTGGCGCCTTCCAGAGCCATCATGGACGGCGCGCTCCAGGGACCGCGGAAATGTTCACCGCTGCGGCAGGTCATCACACCGCGGCCGTAGCTGGCGCCGACAATAAACGCGGCCTTGAGCACAGTGGGGTAAACGATGACGCAGTCCGCTTTGTCGATGAGGCTTTGGGGAATGTCGTCGGGGATGTCCATGATTTCTTTCAGAACTCTTCCGGCACTGTTGATCCGGTCTTGATCGGTAGTGGTATCGTCCGCGTGCGAGAGCGCGGGGCTGAAAATGGCGGGAAGGCCAATCAATGCAGCAACCAGTAGGGCCGAGAGAGCTTTGCTTTTCATACGATGTACCCTCCTAGGGTGGCTCACAATCATATGGATATTGTTAGGGATTCGCAACCTTTCTGCGGAGCTTCCCGCATGAGTGCGAGGGATGACATATAATTTTGGCGCGATGCGAGTGTGCCAATGAGGAACAGGCTTGGTTTGAAAATTCGGCGGCATTTTTTTCAGCGCTCGCGATGCTGGCGTTTCGCCGCGGCGGCCTTGCTGGGGATTTGCTTGTCTATTTTTGGCATCGCCTCTGTTGGCGTTCCGGCCCAACAAGCGGCGCCAGCGGCGTCCGCTCCTGCTTCCGCGCAAAAAGGATCGAGCGCAGGGCGCGTTGCGAAGCCGCGGTCGGATGTGGCGCGATTTCGTGCGCGTGTGGATGCCGCGCTGAGTGAAGCGCACGCGCAGAAGGCTCTGTGGGGCATCCTGGTGACGGATCGCGATACCGGCGAGGCGTTGTATGAGCTCAACGCCGATCGTTTTTTTACTCCCGCGTCGAACGCGAAAATTGTCACCACCTCGCTGGCGCTCGCGACACTGGGGCCAACGTATCAATTTCGCACGACGCTGGAGTCCGCGGGGCGGTTTGGAGACGATGGCAGGCTGCGGGGCGATCTGGTTTTCGTGGGGCGCGGGGACCCGGATCTCTCCAATCGAAAATTTCCTTACGCCGGGAAAGTCGAGCGCGACGGTCCGGCGGAAAAAGTTCTGGCGCAGATGGCTGATGACGCGATCGCCAAGGGTCTGAAGGAGATTGACGGCGATATCGTCGCGGACGACAGCTACTATCCCTACGATCCTTATCCGCCGGGATGGAGCGTGGGTGACCTTTACTTCACGTTTGGCGCGCCGGTGAGCGCCATTGCGTTCAACGACAATTCCATTTCCGTGGAAGTTAGCCCCGGCCTTCGCGTCGGCGATCCTGCCAGCGTTACTGTCGAACCGGCTGCGGCAATCGGCTCGTTCGGGCACGAACTTACGACTGGTGTGGCCGACGGCAAGCCGGAATTTGGCGTCGTGAGCCAGCCGGGGCCGCAATTTCTTTTGCTGCGCGGCTTGATACCGTTGGGACACGTGCCGCTGAAGCTGGATCTTGCGATGCCGGATCCGGCGGAAACTGCGGCGCTCGCATTGAAACAGGTTTTTGCAGCGCGCGGAGTGCGGATCACTGGCACGGTTCGCGTGCAGCACGCGGCGCCGGCGGAAATTTATCCGGATGCGGATGAGGTGCTTGGTCCCGCGCCGGTGCCGCGCGCTCCGGACACGATTGTGTTCGCGGTGCATATTTCTCCGCCGCTTTCAGAGATCGTGCGCGTGACGAACAAAGTGAGCCAGAATTTGCACGCAGAATTGCTGTTGCGCGCGGTGGCGCACGAGAAAAAGGGATTTGGAGTTACGGATGCGGGGATCTGGGTGGAGCAGGATTTTCTGAAGAGGGTGGGAGTTGCCGATGGCGACGTCGTCTTCACGGATGGCTCCGGGCTTTCCCGTGATGATCTGATCACGCCGCGAGCGATGGTGCAACTGCTGCGTTACGATGCGGCGCAGCCGTGGGGCGCGGATTACATTGCGACATTTCCGATTGCCGGAGTGGATGGGACGCTGGAAACGCGGCTGAAGGACACGGTTGCGGCCAGCCGGATCGAGGCTAAGACAGGGGCCTTAGATCACGTGCGAGCAATTTCCGGTTTTGCCACTACATTGCGCGGCGAGCGGCTGATTTTTGCGATATTTGGAAATAACAATCCGCAGCGAGGGCGCGACGCTACCGTCGCGGCGGATGCGATCGCTGTGGCGATGGTTGAGGTGCTCGGTTCGCCCGCTCCGGTACAGCACAAGAAGAAGAAATAAGGCCGCGGTGACTTCGCTGAGGGCAGGTCGCGGCTGAGGCCAAGATCTACAAAGATTGTTCAGCTGATTCCGCAAAAAAGCAGATCCCTCTCTGCTTCCCGCGCCCGCCAAACTGCGGCGGCAAGTAAAAGCGCGGGACTCCGTTCGGGATGACACGCTCTTTGCCCATTCGGCAAAAGGCGAAACCTTGGCTTGACGCGAGGTAGTCGTTGCGAGACAGACTCGCACGCCACGACCGACAGAGATTCTGGAATCTCGGCGTGGAATCCGCTGCGCTGATTCCCACAGGCAACCGGGCTACAATGGTGTGATTTAACTTCGTCGTGCTGAGGGATTCGTGTCGCGTTCAGCAGCTCGGGTTCTGGAATTCGACCAATTGAAAGAGTTCGTCGGCGGCTACAGCACTTGTGTGCCGGGACGCCGCGCGATCGAGGCTCTGGCTCTGCAGCACGATGTTCGGGCGCTTGACACGGAATTCGTGTTGGTGAACGAGGCGGTTGGTTATTTGCGCGCCGGGTCGGAGCTAGGTTTCGGCTCGTTCGCGGATCCGGAGCAGTGGCTTGCGCGACTGGTGGTTCCCGGCGCGGTACTTTCCGTCGCCGAATTTCTGGATGCGAGTTCGTTGCTGGAGATCGCGGGCTCGTTGCGCCAAGTGTTTAAGGCCGACGCGGCAAAGCATCCGCAGCTTGCGGCGCGCGCGGCGACTCTCGGCGATTTTCGGCATTTGGCGACGGCGATTCGGCGCGCGATTCTGCCGAACGGTGAAATCAGCGACGAAGCTTCGCCGCAGCTGCGACGCATTCGCACGGGCATTGCGCAGGGGCGCGCGACGATACAGCGTTCGCTGGAAAGTATTTTGCGCGCGCGCGGTGAGACGGGCGGCGCGGCGAGCGGGGAGGATTACGTCACCCTGCGCAACGACCGCTTCGTGATTCCGGTGCGTGCTTCGGATCGCCGCCTCGTGCCGGGCGTGGTGCACGGCGCGAGCGCGACGGGGCAAACGGTGTTCGTCGAGCCGCTGGAAGCGATCGATTTGAATAACCGCCTGGTGCAGCTCGCTGAAGAAGAGCTGGTGGAAATTGCGCGGATTCTGACGGAGCTTTCGGAACGGATGCGCGCGGATCGCGGTCCGCTGGCCGCGGCGGCAGAGCAGATTGCGCATCTGGATTCTGTTTTCGCGCGGGCGCGATTTGCGCGGGAGATTGATTGCGTGATGCCGGTGTTTCAGGCCGGCAATTCGCTGCGTCTGGATTCCGCGCGCAATCCGGTGTTGGAAGCGAAGCTGCGCCCGCTGGGGCGGAAGGCTGTGCCGCTTTCTCTGGCGCTGGGCGGCGAGGAAACGGTAATGGTGATCAGCGGGCCGAACACTGGCGGCAAGACGGTGGCGCTGAAATCGGTGGGGCTGGCTGCGCTCTCGGCGCAATCCGGAATTCCGGTGGCGGCGGAACGCGCGGAGATGCCGATTTTCGATCACGTGCTGGCGGATATTGGGGACGAACAGTCGATCGCTGCAGACCTTTCGACGTTTTCAGCGCACATCGTGAATTTGAAAGCGATGCTGGACGTGGCGACCGAGCGCTCGTTGATTCTGGTGGACGAGATGGGCACGGGCACGGCACCGGAAGAAGGCGCGGCGCTGGCCGTGGCGCTGCTGGAGGAATTTCGCGCGCGGCATTCGCTGACGATTGCCACTACGCATCACGACCGGCTGAAGTCTTACGCCTCGACGACGCCCGGAATCGTGAACGCGGCGATGGAATTCGACGAAGAAAATCTGCGGCCGACTTATCGGTTGCTGGTCGGCGTGCCGGGCACATCGAGCGGAATCGAAATTGCGCGACGGCTTGGTTTGCCGGCTCGAGTGGTGGACCATGCGCGCGCGAGCTTGACGCCGGAATCTCGGGAGGCGCGCGACCTGATTGCTTACCTGCATCGCAGCCGCGATGAGATGGAGCAGATCAAGAGACAATCACGCGAGGAATTAACGCAGTTGGAAGGCGAAAGGAGATTGCTGCAGACCGAGTGGGTGGAGCGGCAGAAAAAACGGATTGCCGAGCTGGAGCGAAATTTTCAGGAGACGCAGAAGCGGCTGGAAACGGAAGTGGCCCGGCTCACTGGCGATATTCACGACCGCACTTTGCGCACGCAGATCGAGAAACAGTCAGGCAAGCGGCTGGGAAAAATTGGCGCTGACGCGCGTGCTGATACGAACGCGGCGGTGGTGGAAACTTTGGCCGGCTCGCAGGCGGATCTGGGAGTTGCGGCTCCGGCGGCGGGAAAACCATTGGCGCCGGAATCGCTTTCGTCTGGCCAGCGCGTGGTGGTGAAAAATTTCAAGCAGCCGGTGATTTTTCGGCGACATGATGGCCGCAATGCGGAAATCGAAGCGGGGCCGCTGCGGATGCGTATTCCGCTGAGTGATGTGTTGGCGATTGCGGACGAAGCGCAGGCCGCGATGTCCGGTATGACGGTCGCGGGGCGATCGGCTCGCGTCACAGTTCACGCGCAACCGAGTGATGAACCGGCTGGCGATGAAATCAATGTGATTGGTTGCACGGTGGAAGAAGCGGCGAACCGGGTAGATAAATTCCTTGATGAAGCGGCGCTGGCGAGCAGGCCGTCGGTGCGTATCGTTCATGGTCATGGAATGGGCGCGCTGCGCCGCGGGCTCGCGACGTTTTTGACCGCGCATCCGCTGGTGCAGAGCATCCACCATGAAGCCGCGGATCGCGGCGGAGAAGCCATCACGATTGCAGAGCTGAAGTCATAACTGAAAATGGAAAAGTGAAAATGGCGAGGCGGCTGCGCCGCGCACGGGCGAGGAGAAGATTTCCGATTTCACGGATTGGGACACGTGGCAGCACGCCGACAGCCTGCGCCGGGAGATTTATCGGGTGGTTGTGGAATTTCCATCACATGAAAAATATGGGCTCTCCAGTCGAATCAAGCGAGGGGCGAGTTCCGTTACCGCAAACCTTGGCGAAGGCTATAGCCGCTACTCTTATCAGGAAAATTTGCCGACAGAGCCGCGGCTCTCGCTATGAGCTTCGGGATCATTTGACGGCCGCGCTCGACGCTGGTTACATTCGCCAAGAAAAGTATGAGGAGCTTGAGGCCATGGCCATAAGCGCTATGAAACTGGTGCACGGCTATAGCAGGGCGACGAGAAATCTAAAAGCTGCGGCGGAAGATGAGTTATCTTGATCACAGCAGCGATCGATCGAGTGATGGTGGTTTGATTTGCCATTTTCTCTTTTCTAATTTCCTGATTTAAACCATGGCGGAAGCGGGATCATTCGCGGATCGGGTGAAGCAGCAGGCGGACATTGTTCGCGTGATTGGCGAATATGTGCGTTTGAAGAAGAGCGGGCAGAATTTCAGCGGGTTGTGTCCTTTTCACCAGGAGAAAACTCCGTCGTTCAGCGTGAGCGCGGTGAAGCAGATGTATTACTGCTTCGGTTGCGGCAAGGGCGGCGACGTTTTTCAGTTTGTGATGGAGCTGGAGAAAGCGCCATTTCCGGAAGCGGTGCGCACGGTAGCGGAAAAGTGCGGCATCGCGATTCCGAAGCCGCGGGAACGGTCGCCGGAGGAGCGCAAGGAAAATCAGCAGCGTTCCGCGCTGGTTGAGATGCATCGCGAGGCGGCGGCATTCTTTGCGCGTCACTTGCTGCAGACGCCGGAAGGCAAAGTGGCGCAGGCATATCTGGAAGACCGCGGGCTGAATCGCGAAGCGGTGACGCGGTTCGGCTTGGGATTCGCGCCCTCGGCGGGCGATGCTTTGGCGCGGTTTCTGAAACAAAAATATCCGGACAATATTCTGGAAGTTTGCGGGTTGGTTGGGCGCGATCCGAGCGGACGTTTCTACGATCGCTTTCGGCGCCGCATCATGTTCCCTATTTCGAATGAGGCAGGGAAAGTGATTGCTTTCGGCGGGCGCGCCATGGGCGACGACATGCCGAAGTACATGAACTCGCCGGAGACGCCGATCTATTCCAAGAGCGGGGTGCTGTATCACCTGGATCGCGCGAAGGAAGCGCTGCGGCAGAGTGATTTCGCGGTGCTGGTCGAAGGATATATGGATGCGATTGCGGTGGCACGCGCCGGCGTGGGCAACGTGGTGGCGAGTTGCGGTACGAGCCTTGCGGAACCGCAGACGAAACTGCTTGCGCGATTCACGCGGCGCATCGTGGTGAATTACGATCCGGACACGGCGGGGCAAGCCGCAACGGAGCGTTCGCTGGTCCTGCTGCTGGAAAAGGAATTTGATGTGCGTGTGCTGGCGCTGCCCGGCGGGGCGGATCCCGACAAGTTCATCAAGGAACAGGGCGTGGAGGCTTACAAGAAATTGCTGACGCAAGCGCCAGCGTATCTGGATTATCTGATTGGGCGCGCGCGGTTGATGGACCGGACGACCGCGGCGGGAAAAGTGGCCGCGCTGAATTTTCTGATGCCTTACGTGCAGCGACTGCCGAACCGTCTGCTGCGTTCGGAATGGGCCACGCGCATCGCTTCGGAATTGCGGGTGGATGAGCCGGTGTTACGCGCGGCATTGCGTCGCGCGGCAGACGAGCGACGGAGCGAAGTGAAACCCAAGGCCGAGCTGCTGACGCCGGCAGTAAAACGCGCGGAACGGCAATTAATCCGCATGTTGTTCGAAGCCGTGGAATTTCGCGAGAAATTGGCGCACGAAATAGCGTCGGCGGAATTGCACCGTGGGCTCGAGACACGACAGATATTCGAGGCGCTGGTGGTGGCAATCGCGTCGGGCCAAAAACCGGACGCTGCTGCGGTGGCCGCGACACTTGACGACAAGGACCGGCGGCTGTTCTTTGAAATCCTTTTTGAAACGTTGCCGGAAGGAACTTGGGAGGACGCGGAAAGCTGTCTGGGATTTCTACGCCATAGGCCGGTAGCGCAGGAACTGACGGATTTGCAGAGGCAGATCGAAGCGAACCCGGCAGCGGAAGAGCTGAAAAGATTGGTAATTCGGAGGATGGAGCTGCTGCGGCTACTGTCCCGCGAGCGGGAGCCGGAGCCAGCTAAAATCCTGCCTGACCAATAACTTACGGCACTTCGTTGACGCTGGCATGGGTGATATTGTATATTCGTAAGGTTTTGGAGGAAACGGGCGGCACGTTTCGCGCATCGTATAGATGTGCAAGGGCAGGCGCGGGCGTGGCGGCACGGGCGCGGAATCGGCAACGGGTTCGAAAGTTCGTTCTAAAAAACCGTTTAAATGCAGCTAATTTGCAGTGCGCCGGGGTGTCTCACCACGGCGGCTTTGCATTTTGCGGACCTGTTTGCGCGCATCGCCTGACCTCTGCGAGGGAGGAAGTGTGACGGTAGCTCTGGAAGAAAAATACGATCAGGTACGGCAACTCATCGCCATGGGCAAGGAACGCGGTTACTTGCTCTACGATGAGGTGAACGATATTTTGCCGCCCGAGGTGCACTCCTCGGAAGAAATTGACGATTTGCTCTCGACGTTTGAGCGCTATGGGATTGATGTGTACGAAGACCTGGCGAGCGCGAAAGTGGCGCTGGCCGCCGCGGATGCTTCGGATTCCCCGGAGCCGGCGAAAGATACCGAAGCGGTTGCTTCGGAAGATGGCGAACTGGATCTGACTCCGGGGTCGCTCGAGAAGACGAACGATCCGGTGCGCATGTATTTGCGCGAGATGGGCACTGTGCCGTTGCTGACGCGCGAAGGCGAAGTGGCGATTGCCAAGCGCATCGAACGCGGACAGCTGCTGGTGCTGAAGACGATCACGCGCGCTCCGTTGATTTTGAAAGAACTTTTGCAGGTGGGCGAAGATCTGCGCAACGGTTCGCGCTCCATCAAGGAAATCGTTCAATTCGACGACGAAGAACTCACCGAAGAGAAGATCGAAGCGAAGACCAAGGAAACACTGAAGCAGATTGACCGCGTGGCGAAGCTTTATCTGCTGGCGCTGAAGCAGGCATCGAAGCTGGGCAGCATGGCGAAGTCCAAGAAGCGGCCGTACCTGCGCGCGCGCTACGCACTGGCTCGCACGCGCGTGGAAATGTCGAATCGCATGCGCGAGCTGGAGTTCAACCCGCTCGAGAAGAAGCGGCTGATCGAAAAAATCCGGCAGACCGTGGAGCGCGTGCATTTCCTCGAGCGTGAAATCGTAAAGCTCGAGCGGCGCGTGGACGCTTCCAAGGCGGACGTGCAGGCCGAGGCGCGCAAGGACCTGCGGGCGCGCAAGCAGGAGCTGGCGGAAATTGAATTGGCCAGCGAAGTAAGCCCGACGGAATTGAAGCGCGGGCTACAGGTGATTCTTCGCGGCGAGGCCGAAGCGGAACAGGCGAAGAAGGAATTAATCGAAGCGAACTTGCGCTTGGTGGTTTCGATTGCGAAGAAATATACCAATCGCGGTTTGCAGTTCCTCGACCTGATTCAGGAAGGCAATATCGGCTTGATGAAGGCCGTGGACAAGTTCGAGTGGCGGCGCGGTTACAAGTTTTCCACGTACGCAACGTGGTGGATTCGCCAGGCCATCACGCGCGCGATTGCCGACCAGGCCCGCACCATCCGCATTCCGGTGCACATGATCGAGACGATCAACAAGCTGGTGCGCACGCAGCGGCAGCTGGTGCAGGAACTGGGGCGCGAGCCGACTTCGGAAGAAATCGCCAAGCGCATGGATATTCCTGTCGCGAAGGTGCGCAAGATTTTGAAAATTGCGCAGGAGCCGATTTCGCTGGAGACTCCGATCGGCGAGGAAGAGGATTCGCATCTGGGGGATTTCATCGAGGACAAGGCGGTGGTTTCGCCTTCGGACGCGGTGATCAACCTCAGCCTGAAGGAGCAGACGTCTTCGGTGCTGAAGACTTTGACTCCGCGCGAAGAGAAAGTGATCAAGATGCGGTTTGGGTTGGATGATGGCAGCGAGCATACGCTGGAAGAAGTGGGCCAGTCGTTTGCCGTCACCCGCGAACGCATTCGGCAGATCGAGGCGAAGGCGCTGCGAAAGTTGCGGCATCCTTCGCGGTCGCGCAAGCTGCGCGCGTTCCTGGAAGGCTCCGCGAACGATTACTAGACGCGACAGCGGATAGCATTGACAGCAGCTGGGAAACCGACTGCAACGGGGTTGCTATACTGAAATGGGGGTGTCCCCGGGAGGGGCCCCCTATTTTTATTTCCGGTGATTGCAATCGACCATTCCGCAGGCAACCGTTTATCCATGCTTCGAAGCTTTCGCAACGAAAATCCAAGTGCGGAAATAGCAACGCAATCCTGTCCTTTACATTCGTATCGATATTTGCGACCAGTATGTGCCGATCAGCAACAGGTATGCTCCCGGATGGCAAGCTTGCGCGAGTCCGAGCATCCAGACGTCAGCCAGCGGCAAGCTATAGCCGATGAATATCCATGTCTTCGCACCTGCTGACGCATATAGAACTCGGTCGAGGAGCACATCATCGTTCAGGGACAGGAAACCAGTAGTCTTGAGAGAACTCGATTGCGACAAAAGGTAGACCAGCCTTGCATGACGCAAGATGCCGTCTGTCGATGGGTCGTCGTACCTTTGGAAGCCTATCGTTGCAGGGTCCCCTTCGGTAGTTCGCCTGGAACTTGAAGGTTTGGGGATGGTTTCCTGATCTAGCGACATAGCAAGCCACGTGTCGAAAGAATCTAGCACTGCTTTGTTTGTTACCAACCTCCTTCGATGATCGGAACTTGTGCCGGCGAAATGAAACCAGTGCTCCTCCGCCTCAGCAATTTCGAGCGGACCGACCACGTCCTCGAATCTAATCGTCGGATTGGGAAGACCGGGAAACACCCGTCGCAGGTATCGCTGTGCGAGGGCGATTCTTGGATGAGGACGCGCGCTGTGAAGTCGGTCAACGAGTCCCTGTTGACTCGGCAGTGCGGGCAAACTCGCGCCTGCTCCGAAAACAATTGCGCTGTCGATTTGTTCGGCAGTGCCGGCGGGATTTGATGAGCTGGAATGCAACCGTAGATCCTTCGGCATGTGAACTAATAACGTTGTAGCATACTTGTGGTTGCGGTCATGTCTCCAACATACTCTGCAGGCGATTCAGGGCTTCGAACCAATACGTCTTCATCTTCGCGCACTCTTTTGAGCTTGCTAGCTTCATATGGTCCACTGCGACCTGGCTCTTTCCCGCGCCTTTGGGGTAGAAATTCACGCTGAGGCGGCTCTGGCCGCCGTTCCATTTCGCGCGCAGGGATTTATTTTTGGTGGCGGTGGTGATTTCGATTTCCGCGCCGGGTAGCCAGCGCTGGCGAAGCTTTTCGTCGCTCCAGGCGTCGTAGGATTTGCGGAGGGGCACACTGAGGGTGCGGCTGCCGGACGCGGCGAATTCGCCGTCGCACTTCTGAAATTTCTCACGCAGGCCGCGCTCGTGCTCGTAGGGAACGGCAATCATCTGGCACCACCACGGGCCGACTTTGTGCTCCGCTTTTAGGTAGGCGGAAATTTCCTGGTGGCGCATTTTTTGGGCGCCGGCTTTGTCCAGGATTGTGAACCACTCCGGCCACGTCTTTCCGGTACTTTCCTTCACTGCCTCATCGCTCATGCGTTTTGATTCGCGTGGCTTCTTCATTTTGCTGGCTCCCGTAACTAATTTTGCTGCTGCGCGGTGGACCAATTTACCGCGGAGCCGTATTCGTAGACGAGTTGCGCGCCGCGGTCGGCGCCGATGGTGAGCAGCACGCCGAGGACCACCAAGCCCAGCAGCAGCACCTTGCGCAGATGCGGCGGGAAATTGTTGCGCATGAAAAACGCGAAGCTGCACAAGACAATGGCAAGGCTGGTGGCGGTGAGCATAAGCGTTTCATGTATTCCTACCGCGCGCTGCGCTTCGCCTGGCGCCACGGAATTTTGCGCGGCGAGGCCCGTCATCACGGTAATGATCGCGGCCAGCGTGCCGAGATAGAGCAAGCGCGAAGCCGTCTGCTGCAACTCGTCGCTCGTGCGCCAGACTGCGAAGATCTGGAATAGCAGCGCGGCGAGCCACAGCACGATGGGAAAATGTACGAACAGCGGATGATAATTCAGCGCCGCCTTTAGCCCGGGGAGCATGGCTTCGTCCCTCCTTGCGTCGATCGCACTTAGTAGCAGCGCATTATCTGCCAATCTTTGGCAGGGGTAAATCGAAGTATAATGCGCGCGCTTGGAGGCAGGGATTTGTGGAATCCGAAGGCACGACGCGAGGACCGATTGTGATGCGCACAATCCGTGCGGCAATTTTTGTAGTCGTCGCGCTGCTGGTGCTGATGATACTGGTGGTGGTGACCGTCGGTGCATTCCTGCCCCAGCAGCACATCTCCACGAGCGCCGCGCGCTTCCGCCAGCCGCCCGACGCGATTTGGCAGGTGATCACGGATTACTCGGGATTTCCCGCCTGGCGCAAGGACGTGACGCGGGTGGAGATGCTTCGCCCGGTGAACGGGAAGCCATCGTGGCGCGAATATGACAATCATGGGGGATCGATTCCTTACGAAGTGATGGCGATGGTGCCGCCGCGAGCTTTGGTGGTGCGCATCGCGGATTCGAAACTGCCTTTCGGCGGCACGTGGACGTACGAGATCTCGTCCATGAAGGACGGCAGCTCGCTGGTGCGCATCACCGAGGCTGGCGAAATTTATAATCCCATTTTTCGTGTTGCAGCGCGATACGTGCTCGGTTATTCGCGCACGCAGGAACAATATCTTCAGGCATTGGGTGCAAAATTCGGCCAGCCGGTGACGATCGAAAAATGACGACGCGAAAAGTAGCCATGCCGCGGAGAAGTTCAACAAAGCAGCGCGAGCCGGAGCGCGATTATTCACATCGGCTCCTGATTGATAAGCTGGGAGTGAAGCCGGGGCAGAAGATCGCGGTGCTCGGAGTGGAGGGCGCGGAATTTCTGACGGACCTCGGGGCGCGCGTTCCGGAATATTCGCAGCGGAAACGCCCGGACGGTGCCGACCTGATTTTCTTTTCGGCGGGGGCGGTTGCGGACCTGGCGCAGTTGAGTTCGCTGGGGCGCTCGATTCAGAAAGACGGCGCGATTTGGGTGGTGTACCCCAAGGGCCAAAAAAACATCCGTGAAATTGATGTGATCGCTGCGGGAAAAGCCGCGGGGCTGACCGACAATAAAGTTTGTAGTTTTTCAGTCACGCACACCGCTTTGCGTTTTTGCATTCCTGTTGCGAAGCGCTGAGATTTCGATCAGCGGCGGGGAGCAGTCAGACTAAGTGACGATTTCGTGGTATGTGGCGCAGGCTGGAATTTGGCGCTTGGGATTGTCGCGGTCGTAGAAAACGGCGACGGGCATGCCTGCAAAGAGTTTTTGCGTGTAGTCGAAACCGCTAGCCCTGCGGGTTTGGCCTTGAAAGTCCTTGAATTCGTATTCGATGGACGATTGGTCCTTGTCACCTCTCCACTCGCTCACCACGGTCGCCAGAGCGACTTCGCCATTCTCCAACAAATCGCATTCGCGCACTTGCTGGCGCCACATCCCGTAAGGAAGAAGCAGCAGAATCGTGACGATAGCGGCCATGACCCAATCCCCGGGTGTAAAGACCGCGAAGGAAAGCTTGCGTGCCCAAACCGTGTAGAGATGCGCGCCGAACATTGCTGCAAAACCAAGAACTGCCAGGAGCGCCACCGACATGCTGATGCGTCCGCGCGTGGACATGCGGATTTCGCGCGGGCGTGAAGTCCTGAGCAGAGCCTGTTGCTGCGCGTTCGGTGCGATGGCCGCGCTGGATTTTGCAGCGACAGCGGCTGACGGCGCGAATGAATTACTTGGCACCGTGGCGGCGCGCATCGCCGGCGCGGCAAACGCCTCCAACCTGGCGCGGGTTCGCCGCGAGACGAAGTAGTTGATGAGAATCCCGACAGCGGGGAAAACGACGAAAATCGCGATTTGAAACGGGTTGCGGAAATGCCCGATACGAATGATGAAAAAAATGAACGCGGCCATCATGAGGATGCCGATCGGCGCGGCAGCGGCGGTTGATCGGACGCTGACGATGGCGGCATCGCGATTCCAGCCGCAACTGGGGCAATAGGGTTTATCGCCCGCGAACCGGGTGGCGCCATGGCAGAGAGGACAGGGCGGTGCAACCATATAAAATGGTAGCGTAATTTTTCGCCACGACAAGCGCGTACGGCTATCATGTTTCCATGGCGACAAGCCTTGGGGTGCGCGGACTGACCGTGGAGCTGCCGACGCCGGGCGGGTGGGTGCGGCCGGTAAATGATGTTTCGTTCACGTTGGGCGAGGGCGAGACGCTCGGGATTGTGGGGGAATCGGGGTCGGGCAAGACGATGCTTTCGCTGGCGTTGATGGGGTTGGAACCGCATGGGGCGCGGCATACGGGCGAAGCGTGGTTGAAGTTGCGCGCCGGCAGTGAGAACGGCGGCGTGCGAAACGCGCGGCGCGAAAATTTGCTGGCGATTTCGCAGCACGAAATGCGGGAGCTGCGCGGGCGCGAAATCGCGATGATCTTCCAGGAGCCGATGACGGCGCTGAATCCGGTGCTGCGCATTGGCGCGCAGGTGGAAGAAGCGATTCGCGTGCATGAGCCGCGCGCGGGTGAAAGTGAAATACACCGGCGCGCGCTGGAGGCGCTGGAGCGCGCGGCTTTGTCCGATCCGGCGCGGCGGGCGCGGCAGTATCCGCACCAGCTTTCGGGTGGGCTGCGGCAGCGGGTGATGATCGCGATGGCGCTGGCGGCCGGGCCGGCCGTGCTGATCGCGGACGAGCCGACTACCGCCCTCGACGTCACCGTGCAGAAACAAATTCTGGAACTGCTGGCGAAATTGCGGCGCGAACTGCAGCTCTCGATGCTTTTCATCACGCACGATCTGGGAGTCGTGGCGCAAGTTGCCGCGCGCGTCGCGGTGATGTACGCCGGACGCATCGTAGAAGTAGGCCCGGTGGAAGAAGTATTGCGCGCGCCGCGGCATCCCTATACGGAAGGACTGCTGCGCGCGGCGCCGCGATTGACACGTGAAAAATTAGTGCCGATTCCCGGCACGGTTCCGTCTCTAGAAGCGCTGCCGCCGGGCTGTGCGTTCGCGCCGCGTTGTCCGCATCACGTGGAGGAGTGCGATGCGGCGGTGCCGGAATTTCGCGCGGTAAACAAAAATCACGAGGCGAGGTGTATTCTCGTTTCATGAGCGCGACGGACGATTCGCCGAAAGGGTTGCCGAATCACGCCAGCGTGAGCGACCACGAACTGAAAGCGCTGGTGCGCGAACGGTTCACGAAGACCGCCGAAGTTTTCGGTGATTACGCCGTCGCGGAACGCGTGGCCGAAGCCGAATTGCTGGCGCGTTTGGTCGCGGCTGGACCGGGGGACGTGGCCGCGGATCTTGCATGCGGTCCCGGTACGCTGGCATTGCGATTTGCGAAGCACGTCCGTTGGATGTGCGCTTACGACCTGACGCCGGCGATTCTGCAGCGCGCGCGTCAGAGTGCCGCGCAACACGGATTGCTCGACAAACTGGGTTTTGCGATTGGCGACGCGCAGACGCTGCCGTTCGCGGAGCGCTCGCTGGATCTGGCGGTGACGAGTTACAGCCTGCATCACATTTCCGATCCGGCGCGGGTGATTCGCGAAATGGCGCGGGTGGTGAAGCGCGGCGGGCGCGTGGGATTGATTGACATCATCGTGCCGGAAGATCCGAAAGTGCGCGCGCTGAATCACCGCATCGAATGGATTCGCGATCATTCGCATTGCCGTTCGCTGACGCTTGCGGAATTTCGCGAGTTGATGGCTGCCGCCGGTCTGCGGATCACCGCGACCCAGACCAGAGAGCATCCGCGGCTTTTTGATCACTGGATGCATGTGGCCGGCTGGAAACCAAGCGATCCGGAATACATCGAGGTGCGCGATTTGATGGTTTCTTCGATTGCTGACGATGGCTCGAATTTTCATCCGCGCTTTGAGCCCGCAGACGTGTGCCAGCCTGGCGCTTCGCCCGCCCTCTACATGATCAACACCGGAATCCAAATCGCCGCCGAGAAAATGTAGGAATGCCGGGCGAAATTCTTCTTGAGGCGCGCGCGCTGAGCAAAGCGTATTCCGTTTCCACCGGCGCGTTCACGCAATCGGCGCGGCGCGCGCTGGCGGTGGACGGCGTGAGCTTTACCTTGGAGCGCGGCGAGACGCTGGGGATTGTTGGGGAATCCGGCTGCGGCAAGACGACGCTGGCACGGATGCTGATGCGGTTGGTGGAACCCGATTCCGGTGAAATTCTTTTTCGTGGCGAGGATTGGCTGGGGGCGCGCGGCGCGAAATTGCGTTCGCTGCGGCGGCGGATGCAGATGGTGTTTCAGGATCCCATCGCTTCGCTGAATCCGCGCATGCAGGTGGGGAGCATTGTGGCCGAGCCGCTGGCGATTCACGAGCCGCAGCTTTCCGGCGAACAGCGGAGCGCGCGGACGGCGGAAATACTTGAGGCTGTGGGAATGGGCCGCGACGCTGTGACGCGTTATCCGCATGAATTTTCCGGCGGGCAGCGGCAGCGCATCGGGATTGCGCGGGCGTTGATTTTGCGGCCGGAGCTGGTGATTGCGGACGAGCCGGTTTCGGCTTTGGATGTTTCCGTGGGCGCGCAAATTTTGGAATTGCTGGCGCGTTTGCAGCGGGAATTTTCGCTTACGTTGATGTTGATTTCGCATAGCTTGCCGGTGGTGGCGCAATTGGCTTCGCGCGTGGCGGTGATGCAGACGGGCCGGATTGTTGAGATTGGGACTGCGGAGCAGGTTTTGCAGGCGCCGCAGCATGCGTATACGCAGGCTTTACTTGCGGCCGTGCCCGAAATTCCGGAGTGAGTTTCGTGCGATTGGGACGGGCGCCGGTTCGTCGACTGCGATTGCCAATCGCGCCTGGTACACGCGAGGCAAGCCTCGCTTTCGAAAGCGGCGGCCCTTCGATCCGGCGCAGCCGGATCTCAGGGTGAATCGCGCTGTAGCGCGATTCACAAGATCCCGCACTCCATAGCAGGCTCGGTGTGCTTGCAGCGTTGCTCGCATCGTCAGCTTCCGGTTTGGCTGCTGTCCTCCTGTTGATGACAATCTTCTCCGCAATGTGTTAAACCGTGACTCCACACTGAAACTTTTGCTTGAGCCAGCCGTACTTAGCCAGAGAGCCGTACCGCTGATCATTTTGATTGGGCCAGGAGGAAACCAGCATGGCCAGCGCAGAAACTCCCTCTCCCGCAACCTCTCCGGCGACGACTGGTTCTGATAGTTCGTTTGGCCGAATTTTCGGCGTGTTGTTCAGTCCAAAGCCGACCTTTGAATCCATCATGCGGCGGCCCACTTGGGTGCTGCCAATAATTTTGCTTGTCTTCGTCGGTATCGCGGTCACTACTGTGATCACGCAACGCGTGGGATGGCGGACCGTACTTGACAGGGAGATCGAAAGCAGCCCCAAGGCGCAGAAGCAGTTGGAACAGTTGCCGCCTGAGAAACGCGACGACGTGCTCAACACGCGAGCGAAATTCACTCCGTACGTTGTGTACGCCATCAACGTTCTATTTCCGTTCATCGTCGCGGTCGCTGCCGGCGCGATCTTTTTAGCTGCATTCAATCTCGGGGTTGGCGCCAAGATCACTTTCAAGACGTCTCTGGCGGTCTTCGCATACGCGTGGGTGCCTGCGTCGCTAGCAGGTCTACTGGGAATCCTGGTGCTGTTTCTTAAGGACCCTTCGACCGTTGACGTCAAGAATCTCGTCGCGTCAAATCCTGGCGCGCTTATGTCCGACGATTCTCCGAAATGGCTGGTCACACTGCTGAGCTCGCTAGATCTGTTTTCATTCTGGACCCTGATTCTGATGGCCATTGGTTATAGAGCGGCAGATCCGAAGAAAATCTCATTCGGGATGGCCCTGGCTGCGGTCGTGGGCGTGTGGATCGTCTTCGTCGGTATCAGGGTTGGGTGGGTCGCGGCTTTCTCCTGATACACTCGTTCGGATGGAGCCACAGCACGCGGGATTCAAGTTCGAAGTGCTCGCGACGGATCCTACCGGCGCGCGCCTCGGCAGGCTGACTACGCCGCACGGAGTGGTGGATACGCCGGCGTTCATGCCGGTGGGCACGGCGGCTACCGTGAAGGGACAGACGCAGCAGGATCTGGAAGACCTCGGCGTACAAATTCTGCTTTCGAATACCTACCATTTGTATTTGCGTCCCGGACATGAATTGATCCGCCAGATGGGCGGGCTGCACAAATTCATGGCGTGGCCGCGCGCGATTCTCACCGATTCGGGCGGGTTTCAGGTCTTCAGCCTCAGTGAATTACGCAAGGTGGCGGACGAAGGCGTGAGGTTTCGTTCGCATCTGGACGGCTCCGAACATTTTCTCTCGCCTGAAAAAGCGCTGGAGATCGAAAGCGCGCTGGGCGCGGACATCGTGATGGTGCTCGATGAGTGCATCGAAGCGCCGGCGACCGAAGAGCGCGCCCGCGATGCAGCGAAGCGCACGCTGGATTGGGCGCGGCGCTCGCGCGATTATTTTGCGCAGCACGGAGACGCCGCGCGGCAAATGCTTTTCGGCATCGTGCAGGGCGGGACGCATGCGGCGCTGCGTCGTGAGAGCGCGGACGCGCTGGTGGAGCTGGATTTTCCGGGCTATGCGATCGGTGGCCTCGCTGTTGGAGAACCGCACGCGAGCACTTGCGAGATGGCAGGCGTCGCTGCGTCGCGGCTGCCTGCGGAGCGGCCGCGCTACTTGATGGGAACGGGCAAACCGGAGCAAATTCCGGATTATGTGACGCTGGGCGTGGACATGATGGATTGCGTGCTACCCACGCGCAGCGCGCGGCACGGCTGTCTTTATACCTCGCAGGGGCGGATGCTGATCAAGAACGCGCAATACGCGAACGATCCACGCCCGATTGACGAAACTTGCGAGTGCGCGGTGTGCCGGCGCTACTCGCGGGCTTATCTGAGGCACCTGTCAACGAGCGGTGAATTTCTTGCGACAATTTTGAACACCCACCACAACATCCACTTTTACCTTGACATAATGCGCAAAATTCGCGAGGCTATCCGTTTTGGGAAGCTCGAAAAGTTCCGCTCTGACCTTCAGGCTCGTCTGAAATAAGACAAACCCAAGCAGGTGTTGGGCGCGGTCGCGGGGCGGAGCAGCGTCTTCGGTGAACGAGTTTTCCGGCTTGCCGCCCCCGGCGAGCTTGTCCGTCCTGGCGGAATCGCCCTCGGCAGCTGGACTCGCGGCGCACGAGGGAAAGGCATAATGATTGTGACAATTTCTATTTTGGCTTCAGCGAACCTGGCACTTGGCCTGTGGGTGCAAGCGCAGCCGGGCGGGATAGCGCTGTTCCTGCCGCTGATCCTGATCATGGTAATTTTTTATTTTCTGATGATCCTGCCGGCGCAGCGGCGCCAGAAGAAAGTGAACGAAATGCTGGCGAATCTGAAAAACGGAGATAAAGTCATCACCAACGGCGGAATCTATGGCACGATTGTCGGCCTCGAAGGCGACACGGTGCAACTGCGCATCGCCGAGCAAGTGAAAATGAAGGTAGCCCGCAACGCGATTGCGGGAATGCAAGCAGAACCACCGAAGGAGAGTTAGGCAGCCCGCATGAATTCCCAGCTCAGATGGAAGTTCGTTCTCATACTGATCGTCATTGTGATCTGCTTGTATGGTCTTTTGGGATTACCTACCTTTCCTACCTCGCTGACGCAGGTGAAGGCTAACCTCGCGGATCGCATCAAGCTGGGCTTGGATTTGAAGGGCGGCAGTCACCTCGTACTGCAAGTGCAGGTGGATGAAGCCATCGGCCAGCGGTGCGACCAGGCCGTGGATCAGCTCACCAGGCAAGTCCACGAGAAAAACATCATCGTGGGAGATATCCGCCGCGTGGACGACACGCACATTCAGGTGGACAACGTTGATTCGAACACCTCCGGCGCGTTTCGCGATTTGATCTCCACCCAATTTAGCGACTGGACCTCGGCGCCCGCCGCTGGCGTGGTGAACGGCTACCTTTTGACGATGCGGCCTACGGTCGTCGCTGATCTGCGCCGCGAGACCATGGTGCAGGCGCTCGAAACCATCACGCGCCGCATCAATGCGCTGGGCTTGACCGAGCCGACCATCGCGACGACCGGCCGCGGCGACAACGAAATTCTCGTGCAGCTTCCCGGCGAAGGCGATCCGAGCCGCGCGAAGGCGGTAATTCAGGCGGGCGGACAGCTGACGCTGAATCGCGTGGCCGACGATCAACCGTATCCTTCGGAAGCTGCGGCGCTGGCGGCGAAGGGCGGCGTGCTGCCTCCGGGAACCGTGATTGTGCCCGGCAAATCGGAAGCGCAGAGCGGTTACCCGACGCAGACGGTTTATTACATTCTGGATCGCGCGCCCATCGTCACTGGCCAGGATTTGCGCGGCGCCAGCCCGGCTCCAAATGGAAATAATCCCGGACAATTTGAGGTGCGCTTCCAGCTTTCGACTTCGGCCGCGACGCGCTTTGGTCCTTTCACGGAAGCGCAGTCGCAGTTGTCGCCGAAGGGCCGCATGGCGATCGTGCTGGATCATTCGGTTTACAGCGCGCCCGTGGTTAACAGCCGCATTGATGACTCCGGAGTGATCGAAGGGAATTTCACGGAGGAATCCGCACAGGATCTGGCGCTGGTGCTGCGCGCCGGCGCGCTGCCCGCTTCCATCAAGTATCTGGAAGAGCGCACTGTTGGTCCTTCGCTGGGGGCCGATTCGATACGTGCGGGCGTGCGGGCCTCCATCGGCAGCCTGATCGTGGTGATGATATTTTTGGTGATCTATTATCGGATGAGTGGTGTCAATGCAGTTGTGGCCCTGATTCTGAACTTGATCATCCTGGTGGCGTTCATGGCGATTGCCGGGGCGGTGCTTACGCTGCCCGGAATTGCGGGTGTGGTGCTGACGATCGGCATGGGCGTTGATTCCAACGTGCTGGTATTCGAGCGCATACGCGAAGAATTGCGCAACGGCAAGGCTCCGGCCACGGCGGTGGATTCGGGGTTCCACAATGCTTTCCGGACGATCATCGACACGCACGTGACAACGCTGGTTTCCGCGGCGTTCCTGCTGCTGTTTGGCACGGGGCCGGTGCAAGGGTTTGCGATTACGTTGATTATCGGTTTGCTGGCGAACGTGTTTACTTCGATTTTTGTTTCCCGAGCGATTTTCGACTGGCATTTGTCGCGCAAGGATCGTCAGGCGGAACTCAGTATCTGACGAGCGCTTCGGTAGCATAGGCAATCTTGCCTGTGCGGTTTGGTGTCGGCGGCCCGCCGAAGTAGGTGAAGGCGAGCTTTCAAAGGGCGCGGTGCTCGTTGTAGAGATGAGACTTAGGTCTGTAGTACCAAAACGGGATTAGCGAAACCGGCGACCGGGAACTAACCTGGCGGGTCCGGTGTCAAACAAGGGTGGATAGGTATCGGAATGGAATTATTCAAGGGCGTTAACGTTGACTGGATGGGGAAGGCGAAGTACTTCGCCGCCCTGTCATTGATCTTGCTGGTGGTGGGCTGGGCCTCGATTCTGAAGAACGGCGGCATGCGCTACGGCATTGATTTCCGCGGGGGCACGCTGGTTTACGTGCGGTTTGCGGGCCCGGCGCCGCTGGATCAGATTCGCAAGGGCCTTTCGTCCGCCGGGCTGAACGACAGCACGATCCAGACGATCAGCGACAACGTGCTGGGCGGCGGTTCGCAGAACGATGTGGTAATCGGCCTGGAGCAAAAAGGTCAGAGCGATGAATCGACGCTGGATGCCGGCCGGGAAGCGATCTTGAATGTGCTGCACAAGGCGTTCGGCACGGCCGATGCGGGCGGGAAGCCGGATTTCAATTCCATCACTAAGGAAGCGTTGGCCGCAGTACTGACTGAGAAAGATCCGCTGGCGCTCGGCGCGGCTGCCGGTGATCGTTACAATCAGCTGGCGCAGCGACTGCTGGCTGCGCGCGACGCCGACCACAGCGGCATCGTCACCAGCTTCGACCAGTTGAAAAATGTGGATGGCGTAACGCCGGCGGTGCTCAACACGTTGAACAACGGCTTCGTACTCGGCAACTTTACAATTCGCAACGTCGAGATCGTTGGCCCGAAAGTTGGCGCGCAGCTTCGCCATCAGGCTTTCTGGGCGACGATGTATGCGCTGGGCGGCATGTTGATATATATTGCCTTCCGGTTTGAGTGGGTTTACGGAGCCGCGGCGGTGATCGCCGTGTTCCACGACGTGCTCATTACCCTGGGTTTCTTCTCGCTCTTCCATTATGAAATTTCGCTGACGGTGATCGCGGCATTGCTGACGCTCGTGGGCTACTCGATGAACGATACGATCGTGATCTTCGATCGCGTGCGCGAGGACCAGCGTTTGATGCGGCGCGAGGCGTTTCCCGACGTCGTGAATAAGGCCATCAACCAGACTCTTTCACGTACGATATTGACCAGTGGATTAACGTTCCTAACCGTCCTGGTACTTTTCCTCATGGGCGGCCAGGTGCTTCGTGCTTTCTCTTTTGCCATGGTGGTAGGAGTTGTGGTAGGAACATACTCCAGTTTCGGTATTGCCGCGCCCATAGTGGTGCTTTGGAACAAATATCGTGGTCAGGGAACTGCCGTTCGCGCCGGATCCGCAGCCGATAAGCGCGTGGTGGCAGCAGCTAGGAGGTAGGCGCCATGTTTGACGATCTAGTTGTATCCAGTGCCAATCCGAAGAGGACGAACAACTCTTGGACGGTGGCCCTTTCGGCCATCATTCAAGCTTGTTTGCTGGGCATCTTGATTCTAATTCCGCTCATCTATACGGAAGCTTTGCCCAAACAGTTGCTCACTACCTTCTTGGTGCCTCCGCCGCCCCCGCCGCCACCTCCTCCGCCTGCCGCGGCGATACAAAGAATCGTGAAGCCCGTAGTGCGCCTGATTCATAACGGCCAGATGATGGCGCCGACGGTGGTCCCGAAGAAAGTGGAAATGATTAAGGAAGAAGAAATGCCGCCGGATGTTGGCGCGGTCGGCGTGGTCGGCGGCGTCCCGGGCGGCGTGCCGGGTGGTCAGGCCGGCGGCGTGCTGGGCGGCATCATCGGTGGTTCGGGCGGCGGCATGCCTCCCCCGCCGAAGGCTACCCCTTCGCGCATCCGTGTAGGCGGCAACGTGGCGGCGGCGAAGCTGGTTCGCCAGGTTACTCCGCTCTACCCGCCGATTGCCAAGACAGCGCACATTTCCGGCACGGTGATTCTGCATGCCGTCATCGCCAAGGATGGATCGATTCAGGAATTGACCTACATTTCCGGTCCTCCGCTGCTGATGAAGAATGCGATGGACGCCGTGCATCAATGGCGCTACAGCCCCACTTTGCTGAACGGTGAACCGGTGGAAGTAGACACAACAATTTCGGTCGTATTTACTTTGGGCGGTTAAAGCTAGGCTTGCTACTAGTCCTTCGCGGGGCTGGGGTGGAGCGGAAATAAAATCCGACCGGCAGAAACTTGCTGCCTTGGTCGTTTCACAGGAACGGAGGAACAGATAATGCTTGCGAATTTACTTTTTGCCGGTGTGGTGATGTTTCAGCAGCCAACGGGTGAAGTAGGCTGGGACCTGGTGAGCATGTGGCACAACATGGGTATCCCTGCCAAAACCGTCGTAGCAATTCTATTCATTATGTCCGCCTGGTCGATCGGTATCATGATTGACCGCGCGTTGATGTACAGCGCCGCACGCAAGCAGTCACGGATTTTCGTGCAGCAGGTGGCGGGCGCGCTGAAAGACAACAAGCTCGACGAAGCGATCTCTATCGCCGAGCGCAACAAGAAGAGCCACATCGCCAAGGTAGTCGCGACCGGCTTGTCTGAATTCCAGGCAGCTTCGGCGCAGGTGGGCGATGAAGAAGTGATCGAAGCGGCGAACCGCGGTCTGGAACGCTCGGTCGCCATCGTACACGCCGAAATGAAGCGCGGCCTTTCCGGTCTCGCGACCATCGGCTCGACGGCTCCGTTCGTCGGACTGTTCGGCACGGTGATGGGCATCATCAACGCGTTCAAAGGCATTTCCGCGTCGAAGGCCACCGGTTTATCCGCGGTCGCCGGCGGTATTGCTGAAGCGTTGGTCACCACCGCGCTGGGCTTGGTCGTCGCGGTTCCGGCCGTGTGGGCGTTCAATTATTTCACAAATAAAGTGGAAGCCTTCGACGTGGAGATGGACAACTCCTCGATGGAGCTGATCAACTACTTCATCACACGCCGCGGCGGGAAGAAGTAAGCCATGGCCTACAAGCCCAAAGCACCGCCGGTGATGGCCGCGCCGAACGTGATCCCGATGGCGGACATCATGCTGGTGCTGCTGATCATTTTCATGGTGGTCACGCCCATGTTGCAGAAGGGCGTCTCGGTGGATATGGCCAAGGTGAATAACGCCCGGGATCTGCAGGACGCCGACAAGGACGACGCCATCATTCTTGCCGTCACGCGTGACGGCAAGATGTATTTGGGCAGCACGTCGGTGGGCCTGGACGACATCACCACCAGGATCAAGGACCTGATCGCCAACCGCCTGGACAAGACCGTGTTCGTGCGTTCCGATTCGCGCGCGAAGTACGGTGATGTGGTCAAGGCCGTGGACGAAGTCCGCGCCGCCGGCGTGGATCACCTCGGCCTGCTCACGGAAAAGATTCGCCCCAAGAATGGAGCGGCTCCTCCACCACCTCCGCCCGGTACTTAGAATTGGGCGCGAGATTTAGCGCGTAGAAAATAAGGAGTTTTCCCATGGGAATGGCAGTTGGTGGCAGTAAAGGGTCGATGTCGGAACCGAACATCGTGCCTCTAATTGACGTGCTCTTGGTGCTGATCATCATCTTCATGGTGATCACGCCTACGATTCCCCAGGGGCTGGATGCCCTGGTGCCGCAGCCGACTCCTCCGAACCAGAAGCAGGATGACGCGCTGCTGGCGAAGACCATCGTCGTGCAAGTCACCTCCAACGGAAAAGTGATGATCAACCAGGACGATACGACCTGGGACGCTCTGGGTCCTCGCCTGGAAGACATCTTCAAACAGCGCGCCGAGAAAGTGGCTTTCGTGAAGGGCGACGACGCCGTGGAATTCGCACAGGTGGCTCGCGCCATTGATATTATGCGCGGCGCGGGGATTGACAACGTCGGCCTGATTACCGCGAAGATCGAAGCCGGGCAGTAGCCCACTACCGGCGGCCGCCAGCGCCGAAAACTTCGCGGACTCGCGGTTTCTCTCGAATTCGGCGCAGCCTTCATCAAGGAGAGCAAGGGATGCAGCGGAAGCCTCACACAGTTTTTCTCTTTGCCGTGGTAGTGGCCGCAGTCGTCGCAGGCGGTGGTTGCGACAAGCTGCGCGCGCGCGACAAGCTCAACAAGGGCGTGCAAGCGTATAAGGCCGGGCAGACCGATCTGGCCATTGAAGATTTCAAGACCGCGAAGGATTTGGATCCGGGCCTGACCAACGCGCGGCTGTATTTGGCTACTGCTTATTCCGCCCAATATATTCCGGGCGCTCCTTCCCCTGAAAATATTCGCAATGGCCAACAGGCGGCGCAGGAGTTTAAAGACATCTTGGCCAACGATCCGGCTAATCTTTCCGCGATTGATGGGCTGGGCTCGATTCTGTACAACATGGCCGGTGGGCCGCCGTTCGATCCCAAGATGATGGAGGAATCGAAGAGCTACCACCAGAAGCACATCCAATTGAAACCCGACGATCCGGAACCGTATTACTGGGTGGGTGTGATTGACTGGTCGCTTGCTTTCCGCGGCAACCGGGACATGCGTGAGGAGTACAACAAGACCGCCAAGAAATCCATCCGGGACACGGATCCAGCGCCTCCCGCGCTGGCAACCGCGTTCCAGCAAAAATACGGCACCGTCGTGGATGAAGGCATCGCCAGCCTGCAGAAGGCGATGCAGTTGCGCACGGATTACGACGACGCGATGGCTTACCTGAACCTGCTCTATCGGCAAAAAGCGGATATGGAGACTTCCGCTGAAGCGCGCGATGCCGACGTAAAGCTCGCCGACGACCTGGTGGACAAGGTCAAGGCCATCAAGCAGCGGAAAATGGAGGCGCCGCAGCCGACGTCTTAGGCGTGACGTTTTTCGACACAGCATTTACAGCCGGCGGGTTTTCTCACCCGCCGGTTTTTGTTTTTTGGATTGTGATGATTACGATGAGTGAGTCTGTGTCGCGAACGGCTTGGGGGGAATCTCAGATGACAATGACTCGTGGCATGGTGACGGCGCTGCTTTGCCTTCTTTTCCTGGCGCTACTGGTTTCGAATTCTCGCGCGACGCGCCCTGCGGGCTCCTCCCACGCCGAAGACGGCGACGACCCTTGGTCGGCGTCGCAAACGGTGCAGCCTGCTGATCTCGCAAAGGAACTTGCCGCGCCGGCTCATCCTGACGAGCCTGCTGTGGTCTGCGTGGGGTTTCGTCCGTTATATCTGGGCGCGCACATTCCTCATGCCGTGTTTCACGGAGCTGCTTCCACGGACCAGGGGCTTGCGGAATTGAAGAAGTGGGCGCAGACGATTCCCAAGGCGACGAACGTAGTCTTGTATTGCGGCTGCTGCCCGCTGGCGCATTGCCCCAACCTGCGGCCTGCGTTTGTGGCCATGCGCGATATGGGTTTTACGAATCTGCGCGTGCTGATTCTGCCGAACGATTTCAATACGGATTGGATTCAGAAGGGCTATCCCGTAGAGAAGGGAAAGTGACGAGAGCGCCGGCGGCGCCGATTTACAGCGCTACGACTTTTTAGGATCGATCACGGCTTGCTTGGGGGAGCTTTTTGCGGCTGCAGCGCCATGCCCAGCAGCCCGGCGATCAGCACGGCGGGATAGAGTTGGCCGATCAGCCCTTCGCAAACCGCCAGAGTGCGCGCGATGGGATGCACCGGAACGATGTCGCCGTAACCGAGCGTCGTCAGCGTGGTAAAACTGAAATACACGTACCTCGCCATGGGCGACACTGCTTCCTGCACACTCGCAGTGGGGTGAATCGAGCCGGGAACCAGCAGGTCCGCCAGGAGGTAGGCGTACGACCACACCAGGCCGATCAGCAGGTAGGCTGCAATCGCTCCCAGCACGCGATGCAAGTTGATCGCGCCGGGGCTGAACACCTGAACCAGGGTAATCAGGGCGAATGCGAGCAGGCAGGAGAGTAGTAGAACCGCTTCAAGTATGGGATGCCCGAACTTTGGCACGTAAGCGCCGGTCCAGTGCACCGCGAGGCCCGCAATCGTCAGCAGGACCACCAGGATCGTCAGCGTGCGGCTGCGCTTGGTCGCTACGGCGCCAGAGAGCAGCAGAATCGAGATCACCAGGTCAACGATGAATTTCCCCAGCCATCCCAGGCCGGCGAGCGGAAAGACCACGAAGATGATCAGGATCAGAACCGCCAGAAAAAACGTCAGGCTTTGATCCAGCAAGCGGATGCGCGCGAAGATTCCTTCCGGCTGCGGCGTCGCGTCAATTTTAAATTCTGGTGGATTCAATTTTCCGCCCCGCGTCCCGGCAGTCACGGTACTTCCGCAGCGGCTGGGTGTCAATGCGGCGTGCGCAGAGCGATGGATCGGTTTCTTCATTACCAAGCCGATCAGGCGGACGTTGAAGCGAATCGGCAAATCCATTTTGGTGTGAGATCCTCCTCCATTTTTTCCGAGTTTGACATCGTGCACTGCTCACACTAGGCTTTCGTTGGATTTGCATGGAGTCTGTCACTCGAAGGTCAGTCCGGCGCTTCTACAGCCGTTGCCGTTTCACCTAGGAGACACATGAGAGATTTCATGGGCGTGGCGTTTTGCATAACCTTCCTTCCGCTGGCGATGATGGTGTCTGCTTCGAAGGCCGGTGCGCAGGACCGCACGCAAGGCCGCTCCATGGTTCTTTCACGCAGGGGCGTGGTGTCCGCGGAAAACCCGTTGGCTGCGCAGGCTGGAGCGACTGTGCTGGCCCACGGTGGCAACGCGGTGGATGCGGCAGTGGCAACCAACGCGGTGATGGGCGTGCTTGAGCCGATGATGAACGGAATCGGCGGCGATCTTTTTGCGATCGTTTACGACGCGAAGTCCGGAAAGCTTTATGGGTTGAATGCAAGTGGTTGGGCTCCCGCGGGACTCTCTATCGAATTTCTTAAATCCAAGGACATCGCGAAAATGCCGCAGGAAGGAATTCAGTCGGTCACAGTTCCGGGCGCCGTTGATGGCTGGTCAAAACTGCTGGCGCGTTTCGGCACGAAGAAATTCTCCGAAGTTCTTGCCCCGGCGATTTACTACGCTCGCGAAGGTTTTCCCGTGCCCGAATGGGATGCCGCATATTGGGCGGACGCGGTGGATATCCTGAGACAGGATAGGAATGCCGCGGCAACCTACCTGCCCGATGGTCGCTCGCCACGAGTCGGCGAGATTTTCCGCAATCCTGATCTCGCGCATTCGCTTGAGTCGCTCGCGTCCGGCGGCAGAGACGCCTATTACAAGGGTGCAATTGCGAAAACGATCGTGGCGCTATCCGCCAAGCTCGGCGGCACCATGACGCTGGAGGACTTGGCCGATTATTCCAGCGAATGGGTCGAGCCGATTTCGACCACGTATCACGGATGGACCGTTTACGAGATTCCGCCGAACGGGCAGGGAATCGCCGCGCTGGAAATGCTGAACATCATGGAAAGCTTTTCTCTCGCACATTTCGGACATAACTCCACCGACGCACTGCACGCAATGATCGAAGCGAAGAAACTGGCTTACGCCGATATGTACCGTTACGTTGCGGATCCAAAGTTCAGCCAGGTTCCCATTCAAAGAATGCTCTCCAAGGAATACGCCGCGCAACGCGCGAAGTTAGTGGATATGGCTAAGGCGAATTGCGATGTGCTCCCCGGCAAACCGGATCTTTCGACCAGCGGCGATACAACTTATCTCACCGTCACCGACAGCGACGGCAACATGGTGTCCCTCATTCAGAGCAACTATGCTGAGTTCGGCTCGGGCCTGGTG
Organism: Acidobacteriota bacterium; assembly: GCA_013289715.1. GTDB lineage: Bacteria > Acidobacteriota > Terriglobia > Acidiferrales > UBA7541 > Palsa-295. Next base: position 91,170 of record JABCZJ010000011.1, read on the forward strand.
GCGGATGGAACCGGTTTTGCCCTGCAAAATCGCGGAGGGCTTTTCAGCCTTGACCCCAATTCCCCCAATCAGCTTGCTGGCCACAAGCGGCCATTGCATACGATCATTCCGGGATTCATGACCAACGGGCAGGAACGGATTGCATTCGGAATCATGGGCGGCTTCAACCAGGCGCAAGCGCACGCGCAATTTGTTTCCAACGTCGTGGACTTCGGCATGAATATTCAAGAAGCTTTGGAAGCCGCGCGGTTCCGCAAGCTAACTTTTGCGGGCTGCGATGTGGATCTGGAGGATCGCATTCCGCTCGCTGTTCGTGACGGCCTTACCCAGCGCGGTCATCAGATTAAACTTCACGGTGCATACTCCGCCATCGTCGGCGGCGGACAGGCTGTGCAGCGCGATATTTCCACCGGAGTCAACTACGGTGCCTCCGATCCGCGAAAAGACGGCGAGGCAATCCCCGAGCCGTCCCCGCAAGAATGACGCGCCAACGACTCCTACGTTGCAAGGAGTGCATCGGTGAAATCCCTCACGCGTGTTTCAATTGTCCTTATTGCACTCAGCTTCATCCTCACTATGGAGCACGCTTTATGTGATTCCGTTTGTGCAGCCGGAGCGTGCTCAGATTGCAGCCGGTGAGCTTCATTACATGTTCAGCTACGAGAATTGGGTGCATGAGGCAGGATTTGCGCGTTTGGCGATTTCCGTCGTCGGGTTGATCATACTTTTCATTCCATTTCGAAGGGGAGAGCGCTGGGCTTTCATAGCGTTGCTATTCCTTGCCGCCGCATACGATGTGCCTGTATTCCTTTTCGGAGACGTTCCGAACTTGGGCACTTGGCCCGTCTTTCGGAACTGGCACCTGCCGCAGTTCAAGGTTCAAAATCTTACTTGGTATTTTGGTCTTCATTCATTCTCGGCGCCTCGCTATTGCTTGGGCTCGGCATGTCGGCCCCGGCCTTTTTCCGCAGGAAAAGCAACTGAGCCGTCTTGAGAATCCAGTCTAGCTCTCGGCAAGTCGCGGACTCGAAAACCTGCCTGGTAGCGACCACAGGAATGGCTCGCAGTGGGGCGGTCCCTGAGAATATAATGGTATATGGAGCCGGCTAGTAAACCTGCCATTTCGCAAGCTGCCCGCCGCACTGTGGATCTGCGCTTTGTCGAACTGACGGACAAAGTGCGCCGCAATCGTCCCGGCGACGACCTCGATCTGCTGCGCCGCGCTTACGATTTTGCGGCGGAGCAGCACAAGACGCAGACGCGCCTCTCCGGCGAGCCTTTCCTTTCCCATCCTGTGGAAGTGGCGCACATCCTTGCGGACATGAAGCTGGATGTGACTTCTCTGTGCGCCGCGCTGCTCCACGACGTGGTGGAAGATACGAAAATTCCGCTGGAAACGATCTCGGAACACTTTGGCGCGGATGTAGCGCGGCTGGTGGAAGGCGCAACCAAGATCAGCCGCCTGGATCTGCTCGCGCCCGAAGCGCGCCAGGCGGAAAACGTTCGCAAGATGCTGCTGGCGATGGTGAACGACGTGCGCGTGGTCGTGATCAAGCTCGCCGACCGCCTGCACAATATGCGCACGCTGGAATATCTGGATTCGGAAAAACAGCAGCGCATCGCGCGCGAGACGATTGATATTTACGCGCCGGTTGCGAACCGCCTGGGCATGGGCTTGATTCGCGGAGAGCTCGAGGATCTTTCCTTCCGTTACCTCGAACCCGAGGCGTTTTTCGAACTGCAGAAGAAGCTCGCCAACAAGCAGAAGGTGTTCGATAAATTTCTGTCGGAAGTGCAGGATTCCATCCGCGACAAAATGGTGGAGACGGGCATCCCCGCCGAAGTGCAGGCGCGCGTGAAGCGTTTCTATTCGCTGCATCTGAAGAGCCAGAAGCAGCAGCGCACGCTCGATCAGGTGTTCGACTTGCTTGCGATTCGCGTGATCACCGACACCGTGAAGAATTGCTACGCGACGCTTGGCGTGATTCACCAGATTTGGCCGCCGGTGCCGGGCCGCTTCAAAGATTACATCGCGATGCCGCGGCCGAACCTGTATCAATCGCTCCATACCACCGTGATCCACGGCGGCCAGGCGTTTGAAGTGCAAATCCGGACGCAGGACATGCACCGCATTGCCGAGCAAGGCGTCGCGGCGCACTGGAAATACAAAGATGGGCGCACGGAAACTTCCAGCGCCGACGATCAGCGCATCGTGTGGATGCGCCAGCTGATCGAGTGGGTGCAGGAAATGCAGGAGCCCAGCGAATTTCTCTCCACGCTGCGCGTAGACCTTTATCCCGAAGAGGTTTACACATTCACGCCGATGGGCCGGGTGGTGGTGCTGCCGCGCGGCGCCACGCTGATTGATTTCGCCTACGCCGTGCACACCGAAGTAGGCCATCAGTGTACCGGCGCAAAAGTGAATGGTGCGATCGTGCCGCTGCGCCATTCCGTCGCCAACGGCGACGTAATCGAAATCATCACGCAGAAAGGCCACGAGCCATCGCGCGATTGGCTTTCCTTCGTGCACACTTCGCGTGCGCGCAGCAAAATCCGCCAGTGGATCAATCTGCACGAGCGCGAGCAGGCCAAAGATGTCGGCAAGCGCCTGCTGGAGAAGGAAGCGCGCCAGGCGGACATCACGCTGAAGAAAATTGCGCCGGAAACCTGGCAGCGCGTTGCCTCCGAGTACGGCTGCGGAAGAATTGACGATCTGTACGCCGACCTGGGCTACGGAAAATGGTCCGCGCGCCAAGTGCTCGCGAAAGCCAGCGGCCAGCCGCTCACCGATCCCGCCGAAGACAAGCAGCCGAAGATCGTGGACACCGTCAAGCGCATGCTGGGCATGAACGACGGTGCGATCCTGGTGCGCGGCCACGACGATCTGATGGTTTATCGCTCGAAATGTTGCAACCCGATTCCGGGGGACGACGTGATCGGTTACGTCACGCGCGGCCGCGGCATCGCCGTGCACGGGAAAAATTGTCCGAACGTGCAGAACCTGCTCTACGACGCGGAGCGCCGCATCGCCGTGGAATGGGCGGGACAGACGCAAGCGACTTTTCCTGTGCGCTTGCGCATTCTCACAGAGGATCGTCCCGGGATGCTGGCCAGCATTACTACCGTGATCAGCGACAACGGCGCGAACATTCGCACGTTTGAGAGCGGCGGCCAGGATTTGCGCGCGCGCATCGAAGTCGCGCTCGACGTGCAGGACCGCAAGCAGTTGGAACGCATTCTCTCCGGAGTGAAGCGGATTCCCGGGGTGTTTGATATTGAGCGCGTTTACAACGTCTGAATTCTGCCTCGCGAATCGTCGTCTCTGCGCGTTCGTCGTGTTATCGCAGGCCCCAATCATCGAAAACTGGTAATCATTCCGCGTCACGGCGCTCAGCGCGGCCGTTCACTCGGTACAATGAAGGTAATGGGGACCGTCGCGGAAATCGGTTCCGCCCGCGGATTGGGCCGCGTTGTGCACCGCGGAAGTTCGTTCACCGCGATTTTAGTGATCGCGGCCCTGTTTTCGCAGATCGCTTGTGAGAGTCTGACTCCTCTCGATACCAAACCGCTCGACAACGTCGGAATGAATTACAGCACCATCAAGGAATTGAGAACGCTGCACATCACTGCCGCGGAGGTCGGCGAAATTGCCAAAGTCCGCCAGTCCGGCCTTACCGATGCGGATTGCGTTACGCTGCTGCAGATTTTTCACGGCCGGGGCGAGGCGTTTACGGCGGGTGATGCGATCGCGTCTCTGCATCAGTCGGGCCTGAGCGAAGGCAGCGTGCTGGCGCTGGCCGGCATGGACCAGCTGGGCCTGGGTTACGGCGAGCTGCAAGCGATGCACCTGGCGGGGCTTTCTGACGCCATTGTGCTGGAAGTGGCGCGGCATCACGCATCGGGAACGCCGGTGCTTTCAGGCGCGTCACTCGGCACATTGCGGAACATGCGGATTGATAACGCCACTTTGCTGGAGCTGGTGCGCCGCGGAATTCCTGATTCCGCAGCGCCCGAAATCATCGCGATGCGCCGCCATGGTTCCACGGATGCTGAGATTTTGCGGCGCTTTGCGGCGTCCTAGGGTTCGGCCCTGCCGCGCTTGAATTCTCATCGCACGCGCAAGAACCGGGGCGCTTTTCCATTTTCTCTTTTCTATTTTCCGCCCTGGCGGCTAGAATCCTTGCATCTTGATTCGCGTCGCGCCGCGTTCGCTTTGTGGATTGCTCCCCGCTGTGGTCCTTTTGCTTTGCGCCACCAGCTGCACCGTGCCGCTGGCTCCCGGTTACAAAATTCTGAAAGAATCGCGCGAGGTACGATTCAAAGCCGGGCCGCCGCCCGAATTGCAAATTCGCACCAGCGATACGCTGCTAAATACGGGCCTGAGCGATTTGGCGTTCATTGACGTCATTTTTCCAGACGAGAAAGTCTACGGGCGAACCAACCTGCACGTCGAATGGAATGGCCATGAAGTGACGCCGGAAAAACTTTCGCCGGAATTGCAGCAGGAGCACCCGGACACGCTGCGGCTGCCGTGCGATCCGCCGTGGGCGCGCAGGGAACAACGCAGCCTGCAGATCGATTACAGCTTTGTGGCGCCGGTCGAGCAAGGCTCGCGCATTACGCTGGCAGCCGCCAATTTTCACCTTGGTTCGCGAGGATGGGTTCCCCTGCCGCAGCCGCCGGACCGCGTGCTGGCTCCTTATCCGGAGCGGCCGCCAAAAACGTATTACACCGTTCGCGTGCCCGACAATTTTCTTATCCTCGCGGCCGGTGCTCCTGCGGGCCGAAAAAAGGCGGGCGGCGAAACCGAATACCGCTTCGAGCTGCGCAAGGATGATTTGCCGGCCTACATCGTGGCCGGCCGCTACTCAGATTCCTCCGCGCGCGTCGCATCGGCGGACCAATCCGATGTTTCCTTCTGGACGTTGCAGCCGCTTCAAGGGAACCCTACAGCTGCGGCACAGCGGATCGCCGCCGCGTGGTCCGCGCTGCAAAAAGATTTCGGCCCGCTCGATAAAAATATCCCCGGGCCCCATATTGTGGAATCCCCGGAGTTGCGCGCACGCTCCGGAGAAGAGAATCAGAGCGCGGCGGCGGCTTTTCCCGGCGGAGCGCTGGTGAATTCCAGCGCGCTGGCACTGGGCTTCCAGAGCGATGAGCTGACGCTGGAAATCGACCAGGCCCTGGCGCACAGCTGGTTCGGAGTGGAGATGTATCCCGCGCCGAACGCCGCGGTGGGAATTGGCGAAGGGCTTCCGAATTACGCCACGATCGTGGTGGACGAAGCGAGCGGCGGCGAGCCCGCGCGGCGCCGCCGCATACGGCAATTTCTGGATGCCTACGAAACAGGAGTGAAGCAATCCGCCGGAACGCCAAATTCCGAGCAGTCGGTGATTACAACCATGCTCTACGATCCCCTCCCGCGCAGGCGCATCGCCGCAGCCAAGGCTGCCCTGTTTTTCATCGCGCTGGAAGACGCATATGGCGAAGCGCCAGTGCGCAGCGGACTGGCGCAGGTGGTTGCATTGCTCCGCGGCAAGGAAGTAGGCTTCAGTGACCTGCGCGCGGCGCTGGAGCAAACCACGGGCAAGAATCTGGCCGAGCCGTTTCGCGTGTGGCTTTACAGCACGGGAATGCCGCAGGGCTTTCGCAACCGTTACGCAGCGGAGAAGTAGAAAAGTGAAAATGGAAAGGCGAAAATGGAAAATAGGCCGCCCATCCAGCACGAGGGTACCAGCCAGCGAAATGGGGTTTGGTCTTTCCCTTTGCTCTTTTCTATTCTCCAGCTTCCGCCTTAAGGAGGGTTTGTGAGGGAAGTGATCTTTACCGAAAAGGGACCCAAAGCGATTGGCCCGTATTCGCAAGCCATCAAAGCCAACGGATTCGTGTTCGTCTCCGGCCAGACGGCGTTCGACCCGGCTACGGGCAACGCGCTCACCGGGGATGCGGCGCAGCAAGCCGAGTGCATCATGGAAAATTTGAAGGCCATCGTGCAGGCAGCCGGATCGTCGCTCGATCGCGCCGTGCGCCTGGGTGTGTTCCTGATGGACATGAACGACTTTGCCGCGGTGAACGAAGTCTACGCGCGCTACTTTCCGAAGGATCCGCCGGCGCGCACCACGGTGGAAGTGGCCCGCCTGCCGCGCGACTTTCGCGTCGAAATTGATCTGATTGCGTTAGCTTAGCTTGCCGCGCTGAATGCGCCGACGGCAGCACGCTTGCGCCCCGGAGGCACGCAATGAACAAAATCACGTATGGATTGATCCTAGGCGGAATTCTGGGCATTTTCGACGGGCTTACTTCGTGGTTCACACCCGAGGTGCGCCCGCAATTGACGGGCATCGTGCTCGGGTCAACGTGCAAAGGATTGCTGGCCGGCGTGTTGATTGGCGTCTTCGCGCGCAAGGTGCACTCGCTCGCGCTCGGCGTGCTGTTCGGCTTGGGCGTTGGGCTGTTGTTTGCGTTCTTCATCGCGCACATGCAGGGGAAGTATTACTTTGAAATCATGCTGCCTGGCGGGCTGGTAGGCCTCATCGTCGGCTACGCGACACAAAAATATCGGGACTCGTCGGACGCAGCACCCTCCCGCGCTTAATTCCTAGCTTCGTCCGCACTCCTGCCGGCGGGACGGACCGTGTACCTCTTCGCGCACCCGGCATGGCGCGCGACGCAATTTTTCAGTATCCTAGTTTCGTTCATATTACCGTAAAGATTCGGCGGCAAGATCATTCTGGAACGCACTTCGGCTCCCTCCGTGCGCTAGAAGCTGGACCTTTGATCGGCGCCCTGCATGCGCAGCCAATACGCCTGTCACGAAACTGCAGTCGTGATGCTGCGCCGGATTCCATTTTCATGACTCTTCGGGAATAATTAGCGGTGAGCGAATGCCTGAGAATAATTTTGACCTGATCGTGATCGGCAGCGGCCCCGCGGGCCAGAAGGGCGCCATATGCGCCGCGAAACTGCGCAAGCGGGTCGCGGTGGTTGATCGCACGTTGATGATTGGCGGCGTCTGCGTGCACACCGGCACGATTCCCAGCAAGAGCGTCCGCGAAGCTATTTTTCAATTGACCGGCAACGCCGTGAAGGCCTTCTACGGCGACAACTATCGCGGCAAGAACGATATTTCCGTGCAGGACCTTTCCTTCCGCGTGCGCACCATCATCTCGCGCGAAACTGAAGTGATTCGCGCGCAGCTGAAGCGCAACGGCGTACAGATTTTTCAAGGCACTGCGCAATTCACAGACCCGAACACCATCGAGGTTCAGGGCGACACGGACAAACACGTGCTTCACGGTGAGCACATTCTGATTGCCTGCGGCACCCGCCCCGCGCGCAATCCGGACATTCCATTTGATGACAAACGCATCGTGGATACCGACCGTCTGACGGTTCTCGAAGGCCTGCCGCGCGAACTCATCGTGGTCGGGGCCGGCGTGGTCGGACTGGAATACGCATCGTTCCTTGCCGCGCTAGGCACCGAGATCACTTTGATTGACCAGCGCCCCACGCTGCTGGATTTCGTGGACCGCGAAATTATTGAATCGCTCGCGTACCATCTGCGGCAGATGGGCACTACGTTTCGCCTCGGCGAGAAAGTCACACGCGTGGGCATTGACCCGCAGCGCGATCGCGTGTTCGCGGAACTTGAGAGCGGCAAGAAAGTTCAGGCGGACGCTTTGCTCTATGCCGTGGGCCGCCAGGCGAACGGCGATCAACTGCGCATTGAAGCCGCGGGCCTGGACTCCGGCGAGCGCGGCAAAATTAAAGTGAATGAACACTATCAGACGAATGTGCCGCACATCTACGCGGCCGGCGACATCATCGGGTTTCCCGCGCTGGCCAGCACTTCCATGGAGCAGGGGCGCCTGGCGAGCTGCCACATGTTCGGTGCGCCTTCGGAACACATGCCCGAGCTTTTTCCTTACGGCATCTACACCATTCCGGAAATTTCCATGGTCGGGCAGACGGAAGAAACACTTACGGCCAAGAAAGTTCCCTACGAAGTGGGGATCGCGAAATACAACGAGCTGGCCAAAAGCATGATGCTGGGCGATGAAAGCGGCATGTTGAAACTGCTGTTCGACCGCAATACGCGCAAGCTGCTTGGCGTACACGTGATCGGGCAGCGCTCCACCGAAATTATTCACATCGGGCAGGCCGTGATGTATTACGGAGGCTCCATCGAATATTTCCGCGACACGGTTTTCAACTACCCTACGCTCGCGGAAGCTTACAAAGTGGCCGCGCTCGACGGGCTCAACAAACTTTAGTCGTCCGAATTTTCGTGGCGTCAGGAATGCTCCAGGCGAAGTTTTCGTCCCGGTTGCCCGGAATCTATATTTGTCACATAATCGTTGCGCGCAGGCCGGCTCACCTTTGCGCCAGAAAGCCCCCAGCCCAATTGCATTCATTTGCATCGTACCGTGATTTCGATACATCCAAACGCTCACATCCTATTCGAATGCAAGGAGGCGCTCTTTGATCTCATTCACCGTCAACGGCAAGCCCGTCACCGTGGAAGATCCTCCGTCCACCCCTTTGCTTTGGGTAATCCGCGATTCGCTGAATCTTACTGGTACGAAGTACGGCTGCGGCATGGCGCTGTGCGGCGCCTGCACGGTTCATATTGATGGCCAGGCCGTGCGCTCCTGCGTTGCGCCCGTTTCTCGCGCCGAAGGAAAAAAAGTCACTACCATCGAGGGAATCTCGCCCGACCTTACACATCCTCTGCAGCAGGCCTGGATTGAAATTGATGTGCCGCAGTGCGGTTACTGCCAGTCCGGGCAGATCATGAGCGCCGCGGTGCTGCTCGCCGAAAATTCCACGCCCAGCGACGAAGATATTGACGAAGCGATGTCCGGCAACATCTGCCGCTGTGGCACCTACCCGCGCATTCGCCGCGCCATTCATCGCGCTGCTGAAATCAGCAAGCAGCGGGGTGCCAAGTGAGCGTCGCCACGGAAATGAAACGCCGCGAATTTCTGAAGGCGGGCGCTGCGCTGGGTGGCGGGCTGCTGATCAGCCTCTATGTTCCGGAGTTCGTGCCTGCTGCGCGCGCCGCCGATTCAGCCGCGAAACCTGTCGCACTGAACGCCTTCGTGCGCATCGGCACCGACGAATCCGTCACCGTGATTTCCAATCACTCGGAAATGGGCCAGGGGATTTACACATCGCTCCCCATGCTGCTGAACGAAGAACTCGAAGCGGATTGGGCGCGGGTGCGTGTGGAATCTTCTCCCGTGGACGCAGTTTACAACCACACTGTTTTCGGTTTGATGATGACCGGCGGCAGCACCACCACAAATTCCGAATACGATCGCTTCCGCAAAATGGGCGCGATGGCGCGCATCATGCTCATTGCTGCCGCGGCGCAATCCTGGAACGTCGATTCGCAAACTTGCCGCGCTGAAAAGGGATTCGTGATCCATACGGCTACCGGCCGCCGCGCGTCCTACGGCAGCCTTGCTGAAGCAGCTTCGAGGATCGCGCCGCCGAAAGATATTCCGCTGAAGGATCCCAAGGATTTCACGCTGGTCGGCAAGCCCGTGCATCGTCTGGATACTCCTTCGAAAACCAACGGCACGGCGCAATTCGGCCTGGACGTGTACATTCCCGGAATGCTGACGGCCGTGGTCGCGCGCGCACCGGTCTTTGGTGGAAAAGTTGTGAGCTTCAACGCGGACCAGGCCAAGGCAATTCCCGGCGTCGTGAACGTCGTGCAGGTTCCTTCCGGAGTCGCGGTGATTGCCAAAGGCTTTTGGCCCGCGAAGCTTGGCCGCGAAAAACTGGAAATCACGTGGGACGACGGGCCGGGAGCCGCGCTATCCACCGTCGAAATGCGGGCGAACTTTTCCACGCTGTCGAAAACTCCCGGCCTGGTCGCGCGAAAAGTCGGTGACCCTGCCGCAGCTCTCGCGGGTGCCGCAAAAACCATCACCGCGGAGTACGAAGTTCCTTATCTTGCGCACTGCATGATGGAGCCGCTCAACACCGTCGTGGATTTGCACGAAGATCGCTGCGAGATTTGGACGGGCACGCAATTTCAGACCGGCGATCGCGCCGCTGCCGCAAAAGTGGCCGGCTTGAAGCCCGAGCAGGTTACGCTGCACACCACGCTCCTGGGCGGCGGATTCGGGCGACGCGCCAATCCTTCCTGCGATTTCGTCACGGAAGCTACAGAAGTTGCCAAGGCCGCGAAAGTGCCGGTGAAAGTTGTATGGACGCGCGAGGACGATATTCGCGGCGGCTGGTATCGCCCAATGTGGTACGACCATTTTGCTGCCGGCCTGGACGCGAGCGGCAATCCCGTCGCGTGGACGCACACCATCGTCGGCCAATCCATCATGGCGGGCACGATGTTCGAATCCTACGGCATCAAGAACGGAATCGACTCGGCATCCGTCGAGGGCGCCGCGGACATTCTTTACGGGATTCCGAACCTGCAAGTGGATTTGCACACTCCCAAGAACGAAGTGCCTGTGCAGTGGTGGCGATCTGTCGGCCATTCACACACTGGATTTTCCGTTGAAGCGTTTCTCGACGAAGTGGCTCATGCGGGAGGCAAGGATCCCTACGAGCTGCGGCGCACGTTGCTTGCAGGACAGCCGCGCATGCTGGCGGTGCTCGATCTCGCCGCGCAAAAAGCAAATTGGGGCAGCGCGCTTCCGGCCGGGCGCGCGCGCGGAATCGCCACGCACTTTTCCTTCGATAGTTACGTCGCGCAGGTTGCCGAAATCTCCGTGGAAAAAGACGGCACAGTCCGCGTGCATCGCGTCGTTGCCGCGGTGGATTGCGGCCGCACCGTGAATCCGGACACAGTGAAGGCCCAGCTGGAGGGCGGAATTATTTTCGGGCTTACGGCAGCGCTGAAGACCGAAATCACGCTCGACAAGGGCCGCGTGCAGCAGCGCAATTTTAATGATTACCCGATGGTGCGCATGTTCGAATCGCCCACGATTGAGGTGTTCATCGTTCCGAGCACCGAACATCCCACCGGTGTCGGTGAGCCGGGCGTTCCGCCGGTGGCGCCTGCGGTGGCGAACGCGATTTTTGCCGCTACCGGCAAGCGCGTTCGCCGGCTGCCGATCAAGCCGGAAGATTTGCGTTCTGCGTGAGGGTTTATGCCGAGGGTGCGAACATGAGCAAAAGCTTCGCTAAGAAATGGCCAATGCAAATTGCGTTAGTTGTTTGGGCGGTCCTGGCCGCGTGTCTGCCAGCGCTCGCACAACAACAGGCCGCGCTCGCCACTTCGTCGAGTTCGGTACATGCGATTGTGGCCGCGTCCACCGCAACAAACAACGCCGCGAGATCGGACGCTGCCGCCGCACAAGCTGCTTTCAATCGCGCATGGACCGTTTTCGCTTCTCCGCGCTGCCGCAATTGCCATCCCTCCGGCGACGCGCCGTTGCAAGGCGAGGATGGTCACGTGCACATTCAGGATGTGAAGCGCGGCCCGGATGGCAAGGGCGTTTACGGGATGAAATGCAGCACGTGCCATCAAGTTGCGAATCTTCCGGGCGCCAACATGCCGCCGGGCAATCCGAAATGGTCGCTGCCGCCTGCCAATATGAAGATGGTGATTCAGGGCGAAACCGCCGGCGAGTTTTGCCGGCAGCTGAAAGATCCGGCGAAGAACGGCCATCGCAGTCTCGCGCAGATCATCGAGCATGTTTCCTCGGACGATCTGGTTGGCTGGGGCTGGAATCCGGGCGAAGGACGCACACTGCCGCCGCTCGACCGTCCGGAATTTGTGGCCGCGATGAAGGCCTGGGTGGACAACGGCGCTGCTTGCCCGCAGTAGCCTGAGGCTCAGCTTTCTCTGCGTTAAATCTTTTGAATTCGCTTTGCTTTCTCTTCTCCGCGTTCTCCAAGCCTTGCTCGGTGCCCTCTGCGTTAAATCTTTTGACCCCTCGCTAACCCGCCGCAATCCGGCCCCAACTGGAGTATGATACCCCCCGCGACGTCCTCGCATCCCCGACCGGAAGAGGCCTTTCATGAGTCACCGGTTCACGATTGGTGTCGAAGAAGAATTCCAGATCGTAGATCCTGCGTCGGGCGAGCTGCGTTCGCACGTCAGCGAATTGATGGAAGCATCCTCGCCCGGCCTCGGCGAGCAAGTGAAGCGCGAGATGCATCAATCCATCATCGAGATCGGCACCAAAATCTGCGCGGACGTGCATGAGCTGGATGCCGACATGCGCCGCACGCGCGGTGAACTGGTGCGCGCCGCGGAAAGCCGCGGCCTGCAGGTGGCCGCCGCCGGCACGCATCCATTTTCCTCCTGGATCGATCAGGTGATTTCTCCCGGCGAGCGTTACCAGAATATCGTCGAGGAAATGGGCCAGCTGGCGCGGTCACTGCTGATTTTCGGCATGCATGTGCACGTGGCTGTGCCCGATCGCACCACCATGATTGACCTGATGAACATGGCGCGCTACTTTCTGCCGCATCTACTGGCGCTTTCCACCAGCTCACCGTTCTGGATGGGCCGCGACACCGGCCTGAAATCGTTCCGCACCACGGTTTTTCGACGCTTCCCACGCACCGGCATCCCGGATCATTTGAATTCCTGGAATCAGTATGAGGATTACGTCGAGCTGCTCGTGCGCCTGCATTGCATCGACAACGCCAAGAAAATCTGGTGGGACGTGCGCCCGCATCCCACGTTTGGCACGCTGGAATTTCGCATTTTCGACGTGGTGACGCGTGTGGATGAGGGTATCGCTATTGCGGCGCTCACGCAGGCCATCGTCGTGAAGCTGCATCGCCTGTACACGCGGAACATGGGTTTCCGCATGTACCACCGCGCGCTGATCGAAGAAAATAAGTGGCGCGCCGCGCGTTGGGGCATCGAAGGCAAGCTGATTGATTTCGGCAAGCAAGCGGAAGTGCCGATGTCTGTGTTAATCGAAGAATTATTCGAATTTGTAGACGATGTGCTGGACGAACTCGGCAGCCGCGCTGCGCTCGAGCCTACGCGCGAAATCTTTCGCCACGGCACCAGCGCCGAGCGCCAGTTGCGCGTGTACAAGGAAACCGGCGACCTGCAGGCCGTCGTGCGCCACATCGTTGCGGAAACCCGCGAAGGCGTGTCCGTGCCGACAAGCTCCGCCGCCGGCGCGCCGCAATCGTCCTAGCGCCGCTCCATTGAATTGGAATTTGTAATCACTGTGCATTCATACGAAAGGAATGGCAAACCATGAAAATCGGAATACTCTGCGGCCGCGAATACAGTTTCCCGCCAGCGTTTATTGACAAGGTAAACGAGCTGGGCAAGAAAGACGGCATCACCGCTGAATTCGTGAAGCTCGGTGGCACGGTGATGGGCGAGCTGGCGCAATACAAAGTGATCGTGGACCGCATCTCCCACGAAGTGGAATATTACCGCGCCTATCTGAAGCACGCCGTGCTGCAAGGCACATACGTCATCAATAATCCCTTCTGGTGGACGGCCGACGATAAATTCTTCAACTATGCCGTCGCTGCAAAGCTCGGCTTGGCCATTCCGAAGACCGTGGTGCTGCCGCAAAAATCCTATCCTCCCACGGTGGACATCAATTCCGAATCCCTGCGCAACCTCACCTATCCGATTGATTGGGACGCACTACTCGATCACGTGGGCCGGCCTGCGTTTCTGAAGCCGTACTCCGGCGGCGGATGGAAACAGGTCTATAAGGTTCACAATCGCGAAGAGCTGATCGCCGCGTACGACGGCACCGGCCCGACCTGCATGACTCTGCAGGAAAATATTGATTTTAGCCAGTACGTGCGCTGCTTCACGTTCGGCAAAATGGATATTCTTCCGGTGGTGTACGATCCTGGCGAGCGGCGCTACCTCGTTGAGCACAATTATCTTTCCCCGGAGGTGGGCGCGCGCGTGGTGCGCGACGCGCAAACCATCAATCAAGCGCTGGGCTACGAAATGAATACGATCGAATTCGCCATCCAGGATGGTGTTCCCTATGCGATTGACTTCCTGAATCCCGCGCCCGATTTCGAACACGACCGCATCACCGAATTTTATTTCACGCACGTAGTGGATCGCATGGCGCGCCTGGTGATTGATCGCGCCTTGACCGGTGATCCAACGTACCCATGGCCGCGCTGGGAAGAAATGCTGGGAATTGGCGCGGGGGCGGCGGGATTTATCGGCACGCCGGGGAAAAAAACGGCGGGAGCCAAGACTGCATGAGCGGTTTGGCCCCTGCTTCTCATTCGCAGCCTGGTTCCGCGCAAACTCCGGCGGCAGTGTGGCACGGATTGCTGCGGCCGGACGTCGAGCTGGCTCCCGCATTCCTCGACGAGCTGAACGCACGGATGCGCGCGGAGCGCCTTACTTTCGGTGAGCGCATCCATTGCCCGTTTCTGCGCCCATTTTTTCTTGGTGCCGAAGACGAGCAGCGTGTCCGCACGGTTGCCGAAGCCATCGCGGCGCTGGGCGAACGCGTCGTGAAGCAATCGCTGGCCGACCCGCGGCTGCTAGCCCAATCGGCGCTGCGGCCCGAAGAAGAGCGCCTCGCGCGCATCAATCCGCGTTACGGCGCATCCAGCACGGCGTCGCGCCTCGATGCTTTTCTGCTGCCCGATTCGCTGCAGTTCGCGGAATACAACGCGGAATCTCCCGCTGGCCTGGGCTACGCGGAAACTCTTGCGAACGTTTTTCTCGCGCTTCCGGTGATGCAGCGATTCGCGGAACATTACACCGTGCGCAAATTTCCGCTGATGCAATTGATGCTGGCCGCGCTGCTGGAAAGTTATCGCGAATGGGGTGGATCCGCCTCGCCGCCGGTGATCGCCATCGTGGACTGGCGCGAAGTTCCCACCTGGAGCGAATTCGAAATCATTCAGGCGCATTTTCAGAAGGAAGGTGTCACCACCATTCTCGCCGACCCCCGCGCTCTGGTCTTCGCCGAAGGCCGCCTCACAGCTTTCGGCCGCCGTATTGATCTCGTCTATCGCCGCGTTTTGATCAACGACATCGTCGCGCGCAGCGCCGAATGCGCGGCCTTGGTGAATGCTTACACTTCCGGCGCGGTTTGCGTGGCCAACGCGTTCAGCTGCAAAATCCCGCACAAGAAAGCGTTTTTTGCCGTGCTTACCGACGAGCAAAACTCCACGCTCTTCAGCACCACCGAGCGCGAACTGATCCGCCGCCACATTCCCTGGACACGCCTGCTCGCTGACACGAAAACCACGCGCGACGGGGAATCTTTCGGCCTGCTCGAATACGTGCGCCGCCGCCGCGAGAATTTCGTCCTGAAGCCGAATGACGAGTACGGCGGCACAGGCGTGCACCTCGGGTGGGAAAACGACGAGCGCCAGTGGGACGCCGCGCTCGATCGCGCCCTCGCCGATCGCGATAGCGCCTGGGTCGTCCAGGAACGCATCGCCATCCGCCGCGAGGTTTTCCCCATGCAAACGGAAAACGGCGTGCAGATGCGCGACATGCTAGTAGACTTCGCCCCCTACATCTTCCGCGGCAAAATGGCCGGCTGCCTCACGCGCCTAAGCTCCACAGGCCTAGCCAACGTAACGTCGGGCGGCGGCCAAGTCCCCAGCTTCGTAGTTGAACCAAAATCATAGCGTTCCGCATAACCGCATTAATCTGCGTGGCCGGTTCGGCTTGAAGAGTCATAATGCCCGCTGAGGGACGTGCAATGCAATCTGTCGCTTCCAACCCAACTGCATCCGAGCTGCGC
This sequence comes from Acidobacteriota bacterium, assembly GCA_013289715.1. Taxonomy (GTDB): domain Bacteria; phylum Acidobacteriota; class Terriglobia; order Acidiferrales; family UBA7541; genus Palsa-295. The sequence goes on from JABCZJ010000011.1 coordinate 106,871, forward strand.
TAGGTGCGCTTCTTCTTTTGTTGATAGCTTCGCCTCTCCTGGTACAAGCACCGCAAGTCGACACGATCGCTCGCCAGATGTCGGCTTCGCTTGCGCAAGCAAAGCCGAAGACGGTGTTAGTTTTTGATTTCGTTGGTCCAGATGGAATGGACCCTATAGGTCAAACGCTTGCTGCGGATTTTCGTGCGTACATGGCTAGATCGGGACAAGACGTTCGCGTCCAGGATTACTCGGAACTGCTCGGAATGCTAAAGAAAAACGGGCTTGTACTTGCTAACCTTCACGATGTAGCGACTGCAAGCCGGCTTGTGCGACAAACTGAGGTGGACGCTTGGATCTACGGCAAACTCTCGAACAGCGTCGGGGGCCTCAAGCTCACCGTGGACGCATATCCGTTGAGCCCTTTCGCCGAAAGATATTTCGAGTTCGAGAGTTCCATACCTCGTAGTGACGACCTCAAGCCGCTCATTGTAGAAAGAGTGAAGGATGAATTTTCAGCTTTGCCTAGGCCAGGTCAACGTGGCTATTCCTATCCGGAGTGTATCGATTGTCCGGTGCTTCCATCCAGCGAGGAAGTTTTGAGACGTAAGTTTAGCGGCACCGTGGTGCTGGAAGTGACGGTCGAGCCGGACGGACACACCAAGGACATCCGAGTGAAAGTGGGTCTACCTTTCGGATTGACGCAGCAGGCAGTTGATACGGTTAAGGAATGGAGACTAAAACCAGCGATCGGACCTGATGGAAAACCGGCCGCGATTAGGCAAGTAGTGGAATTGAGCCTTTCTTGCAGCTAGAATGACCATTAAGAACGCCCAGCCAGCCGGCACTGACCAAATTCGTAAACTGCCATTGAAAAACTGCCTGTTTGGCCATAGCTCAATCCAATAGCAAAACTCCTCGACCCTATCTACAATATCTGGATGGATTTTGGACCTGCACAACCAGAGCTGCTATCTGGCGCGCGCAACGCCGTTGAGACTTGTCTCGCGATTCAGCCGGGCGAACGCGTGGCGCTGATCGCCGATCTCGCCAGCAAGGCCGTGGCAGCGAGTCTGGCCGCCGCGCTGAAGGAACGCAGCGCGATCTGCGAGGGCTTTCTGCTTGAGGATCTCGCGCCGCGACCGCTGAAACGAGCGCCGCAACAAGTTCTGGATGCGCTCGGCCGCGCCGACGCCGGAATCCTCTGCATGCAGCCGCAAGAAGGCGAGCTTGGCGCGCGCAAAGATATTGTGGGAGTCGTCGAGCGCCGCCACATTCGCTACGCGCACATGATCGGCGTCACGCCTGAAATCATGCAGCAGGGCATGCGCGCGGATTACAAGATGGTGGATCGCCTGAGCGAAAAACTTCTGCAGCGCATGCATTCCGCGCGCTCGCTCACGGTGCGCACCGAAGCCGGCACCTCGCTCGTCGCTACATTCGATTCCGCGCTGGATTGGGTGAAGACCAGCGGGCTGATCAGCCGCCGTTACTGGTCGAATCTTCCCGCCGGAGAAGTTTTCACCACGCCGGCGAAAGTGGATGGCACTTTCGTGTGCGACGGCACGGCGGGCGACCATTTTTGTGGCAAGTATGGCGACCTGCAGCGCACGCCGTTGGTGCTGGAAATTCAAGCCGGGCGTTTGCAGAAAGCCACCTGCGAGCGCAAGGATTTGGAAGAGGAGTTCTGGAGTTACTGCCACACCGATGAAAATAGCGACCGCGTCGGCGAGCTGGCTTTCGGCACCAACCTCAGCCTGTCGGACATGATCGGCGTGCTGCTGCAAGATGAAAAATTGCCCGGCGTGCATCTGGCGTTCGGCGATCCCTACGGCAGCCAAACCCACGCCGCGTGGAGTTCGCGCACGCATGTAGACGTTCTTGCCCGCCGCTGCGACGTGTGGATTGACGAAGAACAAGTGATCGAAAAAGGCCGCTACATGCTGGCGCGCCTGGGCCTGGCGTAGCGCCGGATCATCGCTAAATCGCAAGGTTTTTCTCTGCGCGCGGCGTTTACCCCGGTAGAGCCGGGGCGCCTCTGACGATGCGACGAGCATCGTCATCCTGAGGCTGACGCCTTTGCTTCAAGCCGGCCGAAGGATCTCTCCCGGTTCTCGCTGTGCCTCTGTGGCGCGATAGACTTTCCCGCGTGAGCTACGCGCGCCAATTCAAAACAATCTAGAAACGTATTCCCACATTTGATGCTTCCAGAACGGCCAATCGTGCCCGCCCTGCGGCCCCCAATCATCGAGCGAATGCCGAATCCCCTTATCCGCCAAAATCTTCGACAGCCGGTAAGACGGCCCGCTGTTCTCCCAAGGGCCGTTGCCGGTCGCGATATGAATGTCGCACTGCGCCAGCTGTGCGAAAATCCACGGATCCGAAAGATTCGCCAGATAATCCACGGGATTGTTGAAATAGGTGTTGTCGTCGTACATCCCGCTCATGAATCCGCGAATATCGTAAACCCCGGAAAGCGCGAAGCAGTGCCGGATCACGTCCGGATGCTTGAACAAAGTATTCGCCGCATGGTACGCACCGAACGAAGCGCCCATCGTGGAAATCGCGATACCCGGCGATTGGCAATTGTCCCAGACGAAGGGAACCACTTCCTCGCGCACGTACGCATCGAATTGCGATTGCACGTAGCTGCGATGAAATGGATGCGCGCCCTTATTGTAAAACCCCGCCCAGTTCACCGAATTCAGGCTGAAAAATTTCACGCGCCCAGCGTCAATCAGCGGTGCGAGGCTGCCGATCAGGCCCTGCCCCTCGAGCTCCCACTCATCGCCCGCGCTCGTGGGAAATCCCAGCAGCGGCGGGCCCCAGTGTCCGTACACAACCACGCCCAATTCCATTCCCAGGCGGTGCGAATACCAGCGGTGATATTCCCTTTTCATGTTGCTCCTGCGCGCAGGCGGCCTCCGCGAACGCGGACGAGTGCATGGAGCGCGCGATATTATACGGCGTTTGCGTGAGCGTGGAATGGAAAGAATCCTCCGTGGGGCCGGCAATTTTCAGATGACCGCTGCCCATCTTAATTCTATAGTTAGCCCGCAACATGTCCACCACCCAACCGCTCGCGCCGCCCGCGCCGGGAAACGAAGCCGATGCCGCCAATGCCAATTCGACCGGGCGTTTAATCTGTCTGGACATCTTCCGTGGCCTCGCCGTGGCCGGGATGATTCTGGTGGACAATCCCGGCAGCGACGAAAAAGCTTATTGGCCCATCGCGCATGCCGAATGGAACGGCTGGACCCCGGCCGATTTCATCTTCCCCTCGTTTCTGTTTCTGGTGGGCGTCTCGATGGTTTTCTCGTTCGCGAAGCGCCGCGAAACAGGTGATTCGCGCCGGCAGATCCTGCTGCATGTATTTGTGCGCAGCCTGCTGCTCATCGCCATCGGCCTTTTCGTGAACGCCTCGCCTTTCATCGGCGTGGATTTCCACGCCTTACGCTTTGAAGGCGTGACGCAGCGCATCGCACTCTGCTACTTCGCCGCGGCAATCCTGGCATTGTGGTCGGACCGTCGCGGACAAATCATTGCTATCGTAGCGTGCCTCTTCGGATATTGGGCGCTGCTGCGCTTCGTCCCGGTGCCGGGTCTCGGAGTTCCGGGCCGCGACATTCCGTTCATGGACCCCAATCGAAATCTCGCGGCGTGGCTCGATCGCAAACTCTTCATGGGACATCTCTTCGATGGCACTCGCGACCCCGAAGGAATCCTCAGCACCATCCCAGCCATTGCGACCACTTTGCTAGGGGTGTTGACCGGCCACTGGCTGCGTTCGCGAAAAGCTCCCGCGACAATAGCAATCGCCATGCTGCTCGCCGGAATTCTGGGTTTGACCGCCGGCGAAGTGTGGAACATTTGGTTTCCCATCAACAAGAATCTTTGGACCAGTTCATTCGCAGTCTTCACCGGCGGATTCGCGCTGGTTTTTCTCGCCGTGCTGTATTGGCTGCTCGAAATCAAGCGCTGGCGCGGCGCATGGACCACTCCGATTCTCGTTTTCGGAATGAACGCGATCGCGGGCTTCGTGGCCGATTCGTTGGTGTACGGTCCCGGCTACAGTTTCACCGTAAAGCAGCCGGACGGAGTCAGTCTGAGCTGGCACGACGCGGCTCAGGCCAAGCTGGTGTCGCTCGGGGCCAGCCCGCCGAACGCATCGTTGATCTACTCCTTGGGCGCGGTGATATTTTGCTGGATTCTGCTGTGGTTCCTGTGGCGCAAGCGCATTTTCCTGAAGGTCTGATTCTGCAGCAATCCGCTGGTAATATAGATGTGGGCGCGGCTCACCGTTGCGCTGTTTTTTTAATCGCGCGCGCCCAGGAAATCCGTGCCGCACGATAATCGGAGGAACAGCATTTGCCCTTTGCCCCAGAACTGACCGCCGAACTCGCCGCCGCTGGCCCGGGGCAATTGCAGAAACACGATAACTTTCCCTCGCGTTTTCTGCGCAAGAAACGCGACTTGGTCGTTTATCTGCCGGGCATTTATCAAAAACGTCCGGATCTGCGATTTCCCGTGCTCTATCTTGAAGACGGCCAGAATCTTTTTGATCCCGCCACCTCATTTATTCCCGGCATGTACTGGCGCGTGGGCGAAACGGCCGACGCGCTGATCGCCCAAGCTGCGATTCCGCCGCTGATCATCGTCGGCATCTACAACACCGGCAAACAGCGCATCAACGAATACACGCCAACCCGCGATCAGAAACTGGGCGGCGGCAAGGCTGATAAATATGGCCGCCTGTTGGTGGAAGAATTAAAGCCGTTCATCGAATCGAAATACCGCGTGATGGGGGGATCTGCGAACACCGGTCTCGGCGGCTCGTCGCTCGGCGGCCTGCTGACGATTTATCTCGGGCTGAAGTATCCGCAGGTTTTCGGCAAGCTCGCCGTGTTGTCCCCGTCGGTGTGGTGGAACCGCCGCGTGATTCTTGATTTTGCGGCCCACGCGCCGCTCGCAGCCCGCCCACGCATCTGGCTCGACGTGGGCACGAAGGAAGACACGCACACCGTCGCAAACGTCACCGCTCTGCGCGATACGCTTTTCAGGCGAGGCTGGCAGGATGGCCGCGACCTGCACTTCGAAGTGATTGACGGCGCGCAGCACAACGAAGCCGCCTGGGCCGAGCGCGTCGGCCCATTCCTGCAATTCTTATTTCCCGCCGGGGAGTCCGCAGTATAATCCGCGCTTACTTGCTGGGAACGTAAGAAGTTGATTTTGTAACGGCGCACTTTAGTGCGCCACTTGTAGCGTGGCAATTGCCGATCGCGGCCTGTAACTCGCCGCAATTCTCGGAGGCAATCGTTGCCCGAAGCGCGCCCGTTGACAATTCTCTGCATCACCTCTTACGAAAAAGGCCAGGAATTCCTGCGCGCCTGCAAGGAACAAGGCTGCCGCGTGCTGCTGCTCACGGTCGAAAAATTCCGCGACGGCGACTGGCCGCGCGAAGCCATCGACGAAATGTTCTACATGCCGCCGGACCTGCCCACCTGGGCGATCATCAACACCGTCAGTTACATGGCGCGCTGGCAGCCGATTGACCGCATCGTCGCGCTCGACGAATTCGACATGGAAAACGCCGCCGCGTTGCGCGAACACCTGCGCATCCCCGGCATGGGCCTCACCACCGTGCGCCATTTTCGCGACAAGCTGGCAATGCGCGGCCGCGCGAAAGAGGAAGGCATCAACGTTCCGGAATTTATCCACGTGCTCAACCACGCCAGCTTGCATGAATTCATGTTTCGCGTGAATCCGCCGTGGCTCCTGAAACCCCGTTCGCAGGCTTCTGGCATCGGCATGAAGAAAATTCACGCCGCCGCCGATCTTTGGCCGCTGCTCGAGCAATTGGGCGACGAGCAATCGCATTATCTGCTCGAGCAATTCGTTCCCGGCGATGTTTTCCACGTGGATAGCATTGTCTCCGAAAGCAAAGTGGTCTTCGCGGAAGCTCACGCCTACGGCTCGCCGCCGCTCGATACTTCTCACCAGGGAGGTGTGTTTACCACGCGCACGCTGTTGCGCACGGCGCCTGAAGTAAAGTTGCTGAAGCAGATGAATCGCGATTTGATTGAGGCGCTGCGCCTGGTGCGCGGCGTCACGCACGCCGAATTTCTGCGCGCCCATACGGATGGAAAATTCTACTTCATCGAAATTGCCTCGCGCGTCGGCGGTGCCTACATTTCAGATGCCGTCGAAGCCGCCAGCGGCGTGAATCTGTGGCGCGAGTGGGCGCGCATCGAGACGAAATCCGGCAAGTTGCCGTACGTGCTGCCCAAGCGCCGCCGCGATTACGCCGGCGTGGTGCTTTCGCTGGCGCGCCAGGAAACCCCGGATACTTCCGCCTACAACGATCCCGAAATCGCGCAGCGCATCACGAAGAAATATCACGCGGGATTTATCCTGCGCGCCCCCAAACCGCAACGGATCGCGGAATTGCTCGATTCCTACTCCGCCCGCTTCCGCGACGACTTTCTCGCTACAGCCCCCGTGCCTGACAAGCCTTCCTCGTAGGCACGCTTCGAAGATCGCCGTGGCGACTTCCAGTCTCTGCGGATCTTTCTCCGCTCGCGAGCGAGCTTTCACCACAGAAGAGCAAGCATCTGATTCGGCGCGACCAATTCACAGCCTGAATTGCGAGCAACCGATCGCAGTTTTCTTATGATTGCCGTGCCACTGACGCTCGCGATTCCGCGCGCGTGTTTACGTCGTCGCGTGTGTCCACCGGTCGAATCATGCCGACCGGACGCGAAACGCACGTCGCGCCGCTGTTTGACGTGAGCGCCAAATCGCGTAAGATATTCCCTGCTGTAAATTGGGCCTGTAGCTCAGGTGGCTAGAGCGCACCCCTGATAAGGGTGAGGTCGGTAGTTCAAGTCTACCCAGGCCCACGAATTTCCCCCCGCCTTCCACGATTTCTCCGTTGCATTGTCGCACCGCTTCGCAGCCTGTGCTCGCAGCCAAACCCTGTTGCTTGCCGCGCAGTGATTTTCGTCATCCCTGCCGCCGCTCCCGGTGTCACCGTCACGGTTCGTTCGCTCCGCCGCCAGCGGAAACCCGCATCTCGGCGCGCCTCGCGACCCGCGAATTTTGGTAAGATGACGGCACGCGCCCGTAGCTCAGCTGGATAGAGCATCTGGCTTCGAACCAGAGGGTCGGGAGTTCAAATCTCTCCGGGCGCGCCACTTACTTCCTTACGTTCACGCTGTTGCAAGCTCCACTTCGTCGCCTGAGCTTGGAACATTCCCAACGCTTGGAACAATTGGAGGCTTCGGGAGTTCAAATCCGATGCCTACACGCTCCGCGACTTTGCGGCGGAAGACCGCGTCTTCGCGGATTTTGTCGTAGTGGTCGCTCATGTCCGTGCCGCTCCATCCCAGCCAGAAATTGCGAAGTCCGTTCGGGCAGGAGGTGTAGTTCCGCAAGAAGGTATTGCGGAATCGGCGGAAGGCATGGAAACCACACCGATTGATTCCAAGCTTTTCTAGAACCGGGTGCAGTTTGCGCCGCAGGATGTTGCTCTGACCGTGCGGCTTTCCCCTGCTCGTGCAGAAGATGTATCCGCTCTTGCGGTCCCCGACGAAGCCGGAAAGCAGCTCCGCCACGTCTGGGTGGAGGTCAACGGTGCGATAGGCGTTCTGCGTCTTTGGTGCCTGTGCATCGTTTCGCCACACGGACTGCTCGCGCGGATGACCCAGCTGTGAAAAAATTGCTCAACGAAACGCTCGACAAGCTCGCCGGCGAAATGACACGCGTCGCGTCGGTGTTAGCAAGGATGAGTAAGGGCGCAACAGAACCTGCGAACTAGACATGCGAGAGTGTGTGGGTTTGGGGAACGCCCTGTCGTTCGGCACCTCGGGCTGCATTTGCAGTCTGGAAATTGCTGAAGTGCGACATGCGAACCGCTCTCCCTCACGGGCGGCAACCTCTGGGGACTCCCAGAACCACCCGAACAGCCCGCCCACGCTCCACCTATCCAACATTCGGTTGGACCATGACTGACCGTTTCTCTCGATGTAAAAACTAAACAACTACAGCGCTGGGTTTAACTCGATGAGAAGGGATATAATGCAGCCAATCAAAACGGGTCGTGAAATTAAAGCGTTGTTGCGTTCGGCTCGGAGGGTGCAGCTATGGGCCTTCAAATCTCTCTCCGTCACGCCACCGATGTCGTCGTAGTTGACCTCCAGGGAAAAGCGACGATTGGTCGCGCTAACGATATCTTAAACAATCAATTGCGACAGCTGATTGACGACGGAACCGACAAGATATTGGTCAATCTGACCGATGTGACGCAGTTGGATTCTTCGAGTATCAGTACCATCGTGCGGGCGTTTGTGTCCCTCCAGCACCGAGGCGCGAGTCTGAAATTGCTGCGACCGCGTGGAAATGTGAGGTTGGTTCTGGAGACGCTGCACTTGCTGGACGCAATCCCTAGTGCTGAAGACGAGGCCCAAGCGATTGCCAGTTTCCGCTAAATCGCAGCCTCTGCCCAGGACGTTCGGAGTTGGTGTACCATTCCCCAACATCCTTACGGTACGCCTCACGGAGGACGCCATGCATGCCCGCGTTTGGCAACTCCACCTTCGCTCGGGTAAGGTTCAAGATTTCCAGGATACCCTGTCCTCCGTTGTCGAATTGGCACGGCAGCAAGGGGGATACCGTGGCGTTTTCGCGTTGGCCTCCGGAAAATCGGAATCACCGGAGGTGACGCTGGTCGCTCTCTGGGAGTCCTTACTGGCGATTCGCGCCAGCGAAAACAATTTATTTCTCACGCAGGCCATCTCGCGCTTTCTGGCTTGCTGTGAGGGCCTGCCGCACATCACCGAGCAGGAAGTCCTTGCGAGCGACTTCATCGGCACTAGCGCCCGTGCCAAAGCGTGATTGTTTCTTTCTGAACGGCAAGAAAATTCCACACGCTGGAAGGCTACTACCTGCGGAAAATATTTATTTCAGTTTCGAATATTCCGCCTTCGCAGCGATGAGGATAGGAATGTCGGGGTCGGCGTCATTCCAGAGCGTGAGGAAATCCTGATAGGCGGCCTTGGCTTTGGCGGTGTCGCCTTGCATGGCATACGCTCTGCCGATTTGAAGCTGAGCGAGTGCGCCGATGGGTTCGTTCAACACTATTCCGCGATGGTCGAGGATTTTCTGGAACTCGGCGGCGGCTTCGCTCCCTTGATGCGCGGCTAGATAGGCTTCTCCACGCACATACACGGGATACATGACTGTACAACGGTAAATACTGTATGTCGTCTGTCCTAGCTCGTACGGCGCTGCGGCTCTGAGACTCTCTAGGGCCTCAGAGGTATTTCCGTTGCTGAGTGCAAGCTTCGCACGGAGGGTCGGCAGGTAGTTGTACTGCACGATTGTGGCCTCCGGGAAGCTCTGGGCCAAACCGGCAGTCAGGGCTTGTGCTTGCCTATCGTCCCCGGCATATGCCAACGCAAGCGCAGAGACACACTGCACATCATGGCCCGCCGGACGTTTCATTGCCAAACTAGCACGCCGCCGTGCTGCGTCTGCGTAACCGAACAAGGCTTCCCGCAGACCAGACGCGGCGGAGTACGTTGCAGCAGCTTCTTCTTCCCCTGCCCGTTCGGCGGAATCCGTCGCCTGGCGGGAAAACTCCCGTGCCGCCCGGAGCCGCCCGGAATAGGCCGCGGTGTCGGCTTCCAATCCCAGCAGCCAGTCCTCTACTCCCGGCGTGCCCGCCGCCGACGCTACCTGCCGCGCCATTCCCGCCGTATCGTTCTGCAAGAAAGCAATTTGATACAGGAGAAGAGGAAAGAAACCGTTTCTCAGTTTGCGTTCGATAGCTTGCTCGTAGGTGGCCTTCGCCTCATCGAGGCGATTCAGAGCGATGTAGTCAAACATCGGGAGTGCGTAGGAGGGGGAAAAGTTCGGACTCAAACGGATTGCTTCCTTGCCATGCTCAATCGCTTTCGCATATTGGCCAGTGACCGGGTAGATTGCTCCCGCCAAGTAAATATGCGGCAGCGCAGAGCGGGGATAAGCCTGTATCCAAAGCAGGAGGGCTTCTTCGGCCTTTTCCAAGTTTCCAGTAACCACCTTATGGAAGCGAGCTGTGATGAAATACTTCTCGGGCTCACTCGCTCGGTCGCGCAGGCCGTATGCCTTTCGGGTGGATTCGATGTCCTTGCTGAGTTCACCAATATCGTTAAACGAGACGCCCAACCAGGCGTAGGCGAGTGCGAAATTCGGGTCGAGTTCGATGGCGTGCTTATAAAACGGAATAGCCGCAGCATCCCCAGTAGTATGAATTTTAAAACCCGAGCTGAAGGCTTTCAGCGCTTCGAGCGACGGCGTAGTCGCCTGTTCAAGAGGGGTATCGAACTTCTGGACAGTACTGAGCGATTCGCCCAGTTTGTTCCGAATTTCCGAAGCTGTCTTTCCCAGAGCATCGAGCACGTGGCTCTTGTCGCTCGCCTGAGCTTCCGTGCTCGCCAGCGATTCTCCGCTAACGCAATTGAGAGCTTTGAGGGTCAGGAGATACTGCGCTCCAATCTGCGCAATCGAACCGTCAAGGACTGCCGCACTGCCTGTTCGCTGGCAGAGTTCCCGCGCTATCTCCGGCGTGAGTCTTGCATCGGGCTTCTCCCCCATCATTTGTAGGGTCTGCTGGATTTGTTGGTCAGAGATAATGCTCAGAAATGGCGACTGCTCAAGCTGCACTGAAAGCCCCTGCCGCAGCGTGCCGTCGAAAACCGGGTCGCCGGTCGCGTTCGTGAAGTCAGCGAGGACAATGGTGTCTTTGTCCGTGAGCGCATGGGCCTTGCGCGAGAAAAATAGCCAGCCGCACACGGCCAGCCCGACAACCAAAATTGCTGCAACATTGACCATCCATCGAAACCGAACAGACTTCGCCACCGGTTTCGACTCGACTCTTGCGGCCGTGGCGGATACGCGTCCCGACTCGGAATCGCGTTTCAGCCGCTGCAAGTCTGTGCGAATTTCCGATGCACTCTGGTATCGCAGCTTCCGGTCTTTCTCCAGCGCCTTGTCGATGATTTCTTCCAGCTTGGGCGGGACGTCGGGATTCAGCCGCACCGGCGCAACTGGAGTGCGATTCAGAATTGTTTCCGCAATCACGCCTGAGGTTTCGCCCCGGAAAGGCATTACGCCCGTCACCATCTCGTAGAGCACCACGCCAAACGAAAACAAGTCCGTGCGTGCATCTAGCTCTTCGCCCCGCACCTGCTCCGGTGACATGTACGTGATGGTGCCTATTGCCGTGCCCGGACGAGTGAGCATTTCTGGCTCGCTCGCTGTCGGCATCGCCGAAAGATTGACAGCGCCGCCAGCCAGTGTCAGCTTCGCCAGACCAAAATCCAAAATCTTAGCGTGACCGCGCTCGGTGACAAAAATGTTGGCAGGCTTAATGTCGCGATGGACGATTCCTTTGGCGTGCGCCGCATCCAGTGCGTCCGCAATCTCAACCCCCAGCTCCAGTACTTCTTCAAGCTGGAGCGGTTTGCCGGAAATGCGGTGCTTCAGCGTGCTGCCTTCCATGAATTCCATCGCAATGAAGGGCTGACCGTTGTGTTCGCCGATTTCATGGATGGTGCAAATATTGGGATGGTTCAGGGCGGAAGCGGCCTGTGCTTCGCGGTCGAAGCGGCTCAGAGATTGGGAGTCTGGCGCGAAGCCATCAGAAAGAAACTTCAAGGCAACGAAACGGTGGAGCTTGGTGTCCTCCGCTTTATAGACAATCCCCATCCCTCCGCCACCGAGCTTTTCGATGATGCGGTAGTGCGAGACGGTCTGGCCGATTGGAGATGGGGAATCCGTCATTTGGGCAGATATTAGGTTGCGTATTCCGGCAAGTCAACGCGAAGAAATACCCCCAAAGCCGGCAGGGCAGGTGCGATGACCCGAATTCTGCTGTAGACATATGTATGCCTGTGTGATACCATGTCGGCTCATGAAACGGACAGCCTTGTTCTTGAAGGAAGAGCAGTTGGCAAAGCTCCAGAAGCTATCCGGGAAAACCGGCGCACCCGTCGCAGAATTGGTTCGCCGCGCTATTGATGCGTACTTGCTTTTGAGGAAGAAGGAACTGAAATGAAAAAACGTGCAGCACTGTATTGCAGAATTTCGACGGGAGACCAGCATCTTGAAACACAGTTGCTCGACCTGCGCGAAATGGCGAAGCAGCGCGGATACGAAATCGTGCGCGAGTATACCGATGTAATTTCTGGTACGAAGTCGAAACGGGCTGGACTCGACCAGCTGATGTCCGATGCTCGGCGACACCGCTTTGATATCGTGCTCGTCGCAGCGTTTGACCGCATCGCACGAAATGTCCGGCATTTCTTGGATGTGTTGGACGAGCTGAATCATCTCGGCATACAATTTATGAGCAAACGCGAAAACGTTGACACGTCAGGACCGCTTGGTCGTGCGATGTTAACAATCGTCGGAGCGATATCGGAGCTGGAGCGAAGTGTAATCGTGGAAAGAGTTCGAGCTGGAATGCGGCGAGCGAAATTGGAAGGAAGAAGAATCGGACGGGCTCCACTCGACATTGACCGTGCACAAGTCGTTGCTGACCGCCTCGCAGGGATGTCGCTGACCAGCGTTGCAAAGAAATACCACGTCTCCAGAGCTACTGTCTGCCGTTTGACCAATGAAGCTCGCGGACCGAAGTCGCACGCAGGTAATCTAGAAAAAGCAGTTCCTCATACCGAAACAGGTAATTTGCAGGCTGCTGCCTGACCTGCGAGTCCACGTTACGGTTGGTCGCCTGCGTCTCCGTGTCTGTGGAAATCCTGTAGGAAGGTACGGAATTGCCTGTTCAGCAGAGGAACTGGTGGTCAGTTAAGTCTTCGTCAACTTCCACTGTTGTTATAGGCTGCGTACAGCGTGCTAAATCCGACCGCAACTGAACGCAAGTCCTTATCGTCGCGCCTCGGGTCCGTCCTTCGAGAATGTCTTAAAATTGTAGGAATTGCGCTTGGATGCCTAGTTGTTCTCGCCGTGATTGCTTTTATCGTGGCAAGGACCGGAATTGTCATTCCATGGCGTTGGACGGCACTGTGCTATTGGACGGGCTTCCTGATTTGGTGCATTTGCGTTCAATTCAAACAGCACCTTCGGCAGCCGAAATTCTGGATTACCTTTTTGGGTCTCCTCGTGATTCACGTGATTGGATTCATCGCCGTGCTACAGAGGTCCACCGAGTGGCATAACACGTGGTTTCTCGCGGTCGTACTGGTCGAAGTACCGTGTTTCGCGGTCGCTCTCGGCCTCGTAGTGGACAAGAAGCTTTCCCACTAAAATCCGGGCTGCCACATCCAGACGGCTTTACCGGACGCGCGCAGAACTCCCCGCCTCCGTTCACTCCTCGCCGAAAATGCGCATCCGGTAAAGCACTAGCGTTTATCAGGCACTAGCCTACTAACGTGTGATAATGCCTGTTCTCCACGGCTAGTTCCTCGAAGGTAAAGTTCCGTGTAATATGCGGGTAGCGTACGCAGCGTGCGAGCAAAGGAACTGTCGTGTCCACGAACCATGAAAATTTGAAGCCTTGGGAATTAGCGTTCTTGGGCGAAAAACCTCTCTTGACGACAAGTGTGTTCTGGCAGTGCACGATTGGTATGCTCTTCGCTCTAACGCAAATCTACTTTTCGGCAGTGCTGTTGCGTACTCACGAGCGTGAGATATTTTCGCGTTGGTGGCCGCTGTTTGCGGTTCTCGTCGGCGCGGTGTTGGGTCTGTCGTGGAACTTCCTGGCGAAGGCTTCCACAATCAGGACCCTCCTTCGCAAGAATAAGGGCCAGCCCGGATATGAAGATTATCTGTCGTCGGCGAAATCTTTGGCGCTAAATTATTTCACGCTGACGATGGGATTGGGATTGGCCATATTAATCGCTCGAATGATTTTCGGTAGGACCTAGCGCTCCCTGCAATTTCAGCCGCAGTGCCTGATAAGTTGCGGAACCGGAAAGTACGAAAATTCACTTGGACGGTTAATGCGTTTACCAAGCACAAAGTGTGAATATCATCCACCGTCTAAGCACGGAATGCGGAAACTCAGCGTCAGAGAGAATCGGGTTGGCTTCCCACCCGGAGAAACATTGAATCTCCAAGTGCGAACTGTTTCCAACGCTGCCTTATCGAGGAGTTCATCCAGAGGCTTAATAATGTGGACATCCGAGACACTCCCGTCTGGATTCACAACAATGGAAAGGTAAAGCTGCCCTCGACGCCGCTCCGCTCTGGCTGCCTCGGGATACGGAGGCCACGCTTGGGCCAACTTGCCAAGAATTTTCAGGTCGCCTTCATGCTCTTCGGTCGGCACTATTGTTGTGATGATGTCGCCCCCGTCCATCCCTTTTCCTTCGGGGCAAGCCTTCGTCAAGCTGTACGTCAATTGAAGCTGCGTTTTTGCGGGCGCTTTTGGAGGCGCTTCAAACTCCCATTGCCGTGCGGCATCCATAGATAATTGCAAAAGCTCCTGTGGCCCGCTAATCGGACTGACATCCGTCACCTTACCGTGTTCATCGACTGTCAAACACAGAACTACTGTCCCTTCGACATTCTTCCTTGTGGCTTCTTCCGTGTACGTGCCCGAAATTGACTTTTTTATCTTTAGGTTTTCATTAACGGCACAATCGTTTCGGCGGCCTTGTTCATTCTGGCAGAGAGCACTACGAGGATTGGCGATGCCTAGAACAAACATCGCCATGGCAAGAGTCAAAGCACGCATAAGCCGTGTTTCCATCACTTCCACTCTACACCGACTCCTAACTCCTGTTTAGTCGTAATCGGAAACTAGGAAAATCCACTTTACCGGTGAGCGTCAATCAGGATTTACCCGGTTCTTTGGCTTTTCGTTCTGCACGAATGACGTCCGCTAGGCCACTTTTGCCGGCCCACATTCTTTGCAGGTCCACCCATATTTCTCTCGACATGGGGCCGAGAAACTGCTCGTAGACTCTATTGCCACCCTGCCGCCAAGAAGCGAAACACTGGAGGGTCTCAAAGAAGCCAAGACCAATCAGGTTTTTCGTTTCTTCGTCAGCACCAAGTAGTTGTTGCTCCAAAAACTGAAAAGCTCGGCGCGTCTCGTCGAGGTTTCCTTTTTCGTAGACATCCTCGACGACAAAATCCACGACCTCGCCCATGTCGATATACGAGCCACTTGAATTGCCGCCCTCGTAAGCGATGTATTTTCGCCAACGCTGCAAGAAGTCTGGAAAGGCGTGTCGAAAGTTTGAAATGACGGCACTCGTACGGGGTTCGTCGCGGTCGAGCAGAATAGACACAGCCTCATCCTCGCTGGCCGGTTTCAATCCCATTTCCGCGAATGCCCTTGCTGGCAGCGTGCCTAAATCCCGAGTGGCCGGGTGCGATAGTCCGGCCAGTTGCTGCAAAGCGGTCCCGTCGAATCCTTGTTCGAGTGCCAAAACCGCCGCCTGTACCAGTTGCTCGGGCTCAACACCTCCGAGGACCCATTTCGCCTGCAAGAGTTGAACATCGAGACTGTGTTTCGATTCGCTCACGTGAGCTCATGTTAGACGATATTTGGCCGAATAGCGCCCGATTTGTCGTGCGGAAACTCGAAATCCACTTGGAAGGTTAATGCGTTTGAACGAAGTCGCCCGCGCGGCGGACGCTGTGCACAATTTCACTTGTTCGCGAAAACCCGCCTCCGATAGAGCGCTAACGTTCATTAGGTGCTTGAAACGAACGAGCGCTACTCGTTATTGTGAGGCGGTAGGAATGACGCGGCTGCTATTGTTTTGGTGCGAAGATTCGGTGATTTTCCGGTCCCGGAGAGGGGTCAGCGAATTTGAATCCGCCCATCCACGATTTTGCGTAGGGCACAATTAAACTCTGAGATTTGCCGGCTGTTTCTTCTAACGTCATCCAGATTGCATCTTTCCAATCGCCGCTTTTGAGCCGAGTGTCAAGTGCTATGCCAGCAGCGCGACAAGTACCCTTAGCCGCCATATCTCTAAGGCCAGACTCAAGGAGTTGCAAAGCGATATGTGCGCCGGGCTGCTCTTCTTTCGTATTCGCTATAACGTAAGCGATTTTTCCGTCGGGGGACACAATTCTGCCGATTGGCAGGAATGCCCCCTGCGTCTGCAGCAGCTTTTTTGCCATAGCGAACAGCGAATCATAAAGAAGCTGAAAGTCCGGGTTCTCTAGCTTCATGCGGAAGCCTCGTCGGAGATTTACGCGAATCTATTCGTTCAGGCGGAAATAAAGGGGTGCATTATATAGTTTTCCGGCAAGTCACGGACACACTCCTCATTGGACGATAAGGCGCGCAACCGGAAACTACGAAAATCCACCTGGACGGTAAATGCGTTAGGTCGTAGCCACCCGGCGGCGGACGCTACGCACACTTTCACCTCTTCCCGAAAACGCGCGTCCGATAAAGCGCTAACGCTTGCCACGGCTTAGCCGCTTCGTTTAGGGATGACCGGGGCATTTTTCGCGACGACATACCGCTTGCCGTCGAATTTCATAGGCATGACACCGATGGCATCAAACGTAATCCAACTCAGCCAAATATCACGAACGCCCCGCGACCTTGTCGGGCGAATTTCTAGCCCGTCCGCACTTTTGCTTAGGACTACGATGAATCCGCCACGAACTTTGCGTAAAATCCAAAACGGGCCATTCTTGATGCCATCCCAGCAGCCGCTTTCGGATTTCTTCCCATCCTGCTCACCTGATAGCATTCGCGGCACAATGACCAAATCAGTCTCCGCGGAGCTATGTAGATGGATTGCTGCCGCAACAAACCACTGAGTTGGGAGTTGGCGAAAGTCTGAGTTCTTCGATTTCACGCACTGGGCAACGATGTCATCTTCGCTCATCACGTCCAGCGCGGATTGAGGGATTGCAATTGGCCGCAGGATAGGTACAAATCCGACTTGCTCCCGACCGAAACCAGACTGTTCCTGCTCGCTTGGTGTCACGCTGTCTTGGGCCTTTGTTAGCAGAGCGACAAAGACCACAGCGATGAGTGTAAGGCAGCGACCTTTTGATAGTGAGTTTCCGGTGCCTTGATTTCGACAGGTGCGCTTCATTATCGTCACGATTCTACTACTGAAATGTGGGCCAACTCCCGATTAGCCCTGACTGGGTCTTCGACGCGTCGCTGCTGCCAGAAACTTGTCCAAACGGATTTGTTGATTTCAGGGAACTTAATTGACAAGTTTCTGGAGGGTCGCGTAACCGGACTCTTCCACGATTGAACAACGCTTGCGATTATCGACGGCGACGTGGAACTTTTTTCTCTTATCGTGTGTCTAGTCACGTAGAGACCAAATGAGGTTATTCCCACAACGTGCGAGGTTCGGCCTCGCACAGAAAAGCGTGCGAGTAGCCGGGTGGACGCTCGCCGTCCTGTCGGTACTTTGCCTCATGCTATACGGGGTCGCCCGAGCTACTCAGGCGCTCGAATACCGGCGAGCAACGGTTTTCCTCGATGAACTGAAAACTTTCCAACCCGGCCAATCGGAAGCATCCGTCATGCCATTCATTCAGAGTAACGGTGGGTTCCGTCCAGACCGAGTATTCGGTGTGAAAAATGACGCATACATAATGAGAATCGACCCGTGGCACTTGATGCATCCTCTTCCCGGCCCAAACTGGGTCGGGGGTGCTTACGGAGATACATTCTTGCGACTAGGAAATTGGCGCAGGCGTCTCAAACTGCGCGGCTGGACGGTTAGTGGCTCCGTTAGATTCACAGACGGAAAGGTCGCGTCAGTTTCAGGTGACCTTGTCATTGAAGGCGAAAATGAATGGTTGATGGTGGATTGGCGTTACGCGGCTGACATGCCCGCTTCCCTCTGGAACGGACATCCAGACAGCTTGCCCGGCATGACGTCTCGATACGATTCCCGGTGGACTCATTTGCACTTCGGAAATGGAACAGGCGAAGGAATTCTCACCTCTGTGACTCCGCTCAGTACTCCCGAGGAGTTAGCCGCAGCCCGTGACATCAACCTCCAATGTTTCTGGAATGGACGGGGTTGCCGTTCGCTTTGCGAACTAATGCCGGATGCGACTAAGTACAGACGCGAACACAATGTCGGAGGATGGGGCTGGAACTCGGGTGATTGGGGAATCCAACCTCGTGATTGCGAATAACCATCTTGCTCGGTTTCAGGCAACTACCGACGAGGTTCCTTATTAGATGTTATTTCGCACCGATTTCATTTCTCCGGCAACGGCGTTTGAACGAAGCCGCCCCCGGCGGACGCTGCGCACAATTTCACTGCTTCGCGATAACGCGCGTCCGATGAACTCTGACGTTTATCAGATTGGCCAAACAAGGCCGACTTTGGAGTTAAACTATCCCGCATGAGCTGGTTTCCGCGTTCAATTCGAAGTCTTTGGCTACTGAGTATTTTGTTCGGCGGGGCTTACTCATGTTTGGCGCAGAGCCCGACCGTTACAATCACTCAACAAAACGCGGCGGTCCTAATGAAGTTGTCCCCTCCCGTTTACCCTCCGATTGCCTTGACGGCGCATGTTACAGGCGACATCGAATTGCAGTTGAACGTTCGTAGGGACGGGAGTGTCGAGTCGGCGATGGTAACTAGCGGAAACCCCCTGCTCCAGCAAGCCGCCTTGAGCAGCGCGAAGCAATCACAGTTTCAGTGCCTCCACTGCATTGAAGAACTGACGCCCTACCATCTGTTCTACGCCTTCCGACTTGATGCTCCGTCTGACGCCTGCACAGGTCCGGACCCATGTAAGCCCGCGTCAGTCGTCGAACGCGCTCCAGATGTGGCGCTTTCGGAGAACCACGTCACGCTGACAAACCATCTCTCTCCGGTATGCATCTGCGAGTACCTCAAGAAAGTCCGGTCTGCGAAATGCCTTTATCTTTGGAAATGCGGAATCGGTTAGAGATTTAGTTCTCGTGCCTGATAGGTCGTTAGGACGTAGCCGCCCGGCAGCGGACGCTTCGCACCATTTCACTTCTTCGCGAGAAAGCGCGTCCGATAGAGCGCTGACGTTTATCGGGCGGTATGTTACAGTCGCGGCTTTCCATGTTCTGCCCCCAATGCCGAGCCGAGTATCTGCTTCACGTTCACCGCTGCCCCGATTGCGATGTGCCCCTAGTGCAACGTCGCCCTGACACCCACGGCGATACCGAGCGTACGCGAGTCTCCGGCTTTGTACTTTTCAAAGAATTGGGAGTGTTCATTGTTATCCCCTTAATGTTTCTGGCAACGATGCTTGTTTTTATTGCCCTCAGAGACAGCCCATTTCAGATTCAAATCGCCTCGGTCGTTGTGTACACAGGTTTCGTCTTCTTTTTCGTATTTTGCGATGCTGGGCCGGGGCGAGCGATAAAATCGATGGGGACGAAGGGGTTCAGCCTCGGTGAGAGGGCGGTTAGGCAAAAGCTGCCACTACTCGTGTGCATCCACGCAGGGTCTCTTATAGTTCTCTTTGCTGGTGTGACGGGAGCAATGTGGTTACGCCCCCATACGTGGTCTCGCTGGCGTATAGATACTGATTATTTCGACCTTATCTCGCTTTTTACTGGTGTTGCCGTCGCATTTGCTCAGATACATTTTTTCAGACGACTTTTAGGGCGGGCTTTGAAGGATGAGTGAGAGGGTGGCCGTTCTTGACGTTTGCAACGTGCCTTGCTCCCAAGTCCTGATTTGTTCGCGTAATCGGAGACTTGAAACCCACTTTACCGCGTTTGGACGAAGCCGCCCGCGCGGTGGACGCTGCTCACGATTTCACTTCTGCGCAAAAACGCGCGTCCGATAGAGCGCTAGCTTTAATCGGGAGTGAATGCATTCGCGCGGACGTTGGGTATACTTGGTCCATGGAATCCAACAGTCTATCGAGCGTGGAGGCGGCCATTGTGGCGCAGGTCCTTCGCGCTGCGGCGGATGGTCCGTTCTTTCCGGACTGGGAATTTCATACGCTCTTCGGTTTGGAGCGGAGCGAGGTCCGCGCTATTGCAGATGCGTGGCCGGAACCAACTGCTTCGTCTGAGGAAGTGGATAGGGCCGTAGACAACTCACTGAATAATCTCCTAGGGTATGCACACAAAAAGGACTCCGTATGGTCCGAGTGGATTTCGGTTGACCGGCACCAACTGGAAGAGTTGTTCCACCGGTTGCGCAGACTCCGTGATAAGAGCTAGGGGGCAGCGCCCGGTGGGTCCGCAAACCGCCGATGTGGGAACCATGAGCTACATTTCCGGTTCCGGCGTTTGGACGTAGCCGCCCGGCGGGGGACGCTGCGCACGATTTCACTTCTTCGTGAAAACGCGCGTCCGACAAGGCGCTAACGTTAATTAGGGCTTGAGAAATTTTTCTCGGTATCAGAGGCCCCTTTCAACCGAGCACGAATCAAATCCTCATTTGCGAAGAATTGGCGCCACTCATCTGTTTCTGGCGGAAGGAAAGTTGGCAAGAGTAAGCCGCCTCGCAGAAACCAGTCGTACGCTGCCGGCCCTACATATCCTGAGAGCGAGGCCGGATTCCGCACGAATGCCTTGCGGATATAGCGAACAATCTGCTCATACCATCGCAGGAACTCTTGGCTTTTGTTGTCGAAAATACCGTAAATTCTGCCCTGCGTGAGCGAAGCCCGACCGCGCCACTCTCCCAAGAATGAACCCGTGAACTCCAAAACCGGTTCGGCGGACTCAGCGACGCGATAATAGTCCCCACCCGTTTCTTTGGAGATATGTTTCCTTTGCAGCTGCGGCAGCAATTCTTGATTCCACAGGATAAGCGTTTCGCTTGTGTTTGCAGGCAGCGAATCCAAGGGTTCAACAACCGCAGACTCAAAGTCATCTCGTTTCACCACGACGACGCGGTGTTGACGTTTTATCTGCGCCAGCAATCCTTCGACATCTTCTTGCAAAATGCTGATTTGTACTTGGCGGCCCATTTAGGCTTTCCCCCAACGCAGACTCTATGTGTTCTTGAGGGTGAGTTCAAATCAGTCTCGAATGCGAACTCCGAACTTCGAAGGCTAGGTCCGCATAAGTCCTAGTGCTGTATCGGAAGCGCGAATAGGCAAGGTGCAGACACGGGCGCGGCGGGATTGTGCGCTTTCGATACAGCGACTTGAAGGAAGCCGCCCGAGGCGCATCATGCTTACGCACGGAACGCGGCTCTCCGAGGACTCCTAACTCCCGATAAATTCTGATTTGAGCAGCCGCCTAATCAGCGTTACTGGCGTGGGCAGGGCGAAAACTTGAAGTTTATATCGACAGTGCCATCCTTCATGTTGCGGGCGATTTGGGAGCTATTGGACGGGGAGGTTCCAGCAGGGAAAAGGGATTCGTTGTCCTTAAAGAACGCCGCGAACAGTTGAGAATTAAAAATATCTCCCGACTTTAGCTTCCAAATCAGTGCGTTTTTCGTATTGGCATCTAGACCAGAAATTGCGAGCTTTCCGATTCGATATTGCTTTTGCTCGTAGAGCTGGACTTGAAGTGAAATGAGCTGATGCTCATCATCAAAATCTGTTATTGGCGTTGCCATAATATCGATGTACCCATTGTCGGCATACAGGTCTTGCAATGCGACCAAGCCTTGTCTAACTTTGTCCGCGTCTAGAATATCTCCCTCCTGCAACGGGAACAGACTTCGCAGTTCTTCCCGTGGGAAAATTGGCCGACGCGCTGGGTCTCCCGGACCCAAATCGTCGAAAGCCGACGACTTCTCCCGAATAAGCCTCATCCCCGAGGAGTTCTCATGAATGTCATAGTCCGAGTCCGTCATGGCGCTAAACTGGATACTTCCCAGGCGATATTGAAGGCCCTCATCCACGTGGATGACCGCCGAATAATGCTTACGCGAGGCATCGCTTCCCAGCGGCACAGCTTTAGCACTTACCATGGCCTTGAAGTAGCCTTGGCGCCCCCAGACACTTCTCGTGGCGTCTTGAATATCATCGAGCCATTTGGAATCGTCGTCATATTCTTTTTGCTTCAAAGTCAGAAGTGGTTCCAGATTCGTGTTCGCCAACTGAACCGGCCCGTCGAATGTGACATCGTCAATAACGACTCTCGCGGATTCGTGCCCCTTGTTAATTCCGTTGGGGTTTTCGCAGGAGGGGGTGGGAGGACAGCATGAGTCCAGCCTTGCAGACGACTGGGCAGCTGCATTTGGATTGCAAACGCATAGACAGGCCAGCAGAAGTAGGACCGGTCGGTGACGCATCTGCAAAATATAGGCCTGTTGTCTGGTGGGTTCAAGAAAGAAAAGGTACTCGGGAGTGACGTGCATCGGCGTGGTCTAGGCAGCCCACTTAATCTGCTCGGCAAGTCGAGCAGGTCGCGACAGCCCGGCGTGTCAGTGGACCGTAAATGCGTCAGAACGAACCCGCCCGGCGGCGGACGTTTCTCCAGCGTCGTAATCGGCTTTACCGGACGCGCGCAGAACTCCCCCGCCTCCGCTCACTCCTCACCGAGAACGCGCATCCGGTAAAGCACCAGCGTAAATCAGGAGCTAGAGATTATTGCGTTAGACTTGTCGTGGAGCTAATCTCCCTTTCATGCGAAAGAAGAAATTTCAACTGGCGCTCGCGCTTCGCAAGAAGTTGTTCGTAAGGTTTGCTAGTGCGCTGGACCGTGGAACGGTTGGCGGCTACGTTCTCGGTATAGGTCCGAAGTTTTTTCTTATCGCGCTGGTTTCGGACGGCATTCGACCCAACGGGTACCAGTGCTATCGTTTGGCGGACATACGGAAATTGCGAGTGCCTGATAAGTTTGCTCAGTTCCACGAGGCGGTGTTAAAAAAACGCGGGATACGATTCCCGAAGAAACCCCGCGTAGACGTCAGCAGCCTTGAGAACCTGTTGCGGACCGCTAACAGAGCATTCCCCTTGGTAACGATTCACCGAGAAAAGGTTGATGCCGGTGCGTGTTGGGTCGGACGTGTAGTGGACCTAGGCAGGGGACGCGTGACGCTTCTCGAAATCGGCCCTGACGCGTCTTGGGACGATGAGCTGGAAACCTACCGGCTAAACGAAATCACGCGAGTTGACTTTGGCGGCGATTACGAAAATGCGTTGCAGTTAGTTGGGGGCAATAAGTATCAGGATGCCGTAGATTCAATCTGGGGTCCGTCGAGTCCTCGCAAAGCCAAGTGAAGCTTGGCCCCTTGAATCCAGGTTCAAGTCCCGATCGGTCGTTATCGGAAATGTGATTTTGGGACCTTTTCACTTCTCCAGCAACGGCGATAGGACGAAGCCGCCCGTGCGGCGGACGCTCACTTCCTCAAGAAAACGCGCGTCCGATAAAGCGCTAACGTTTACCAGGACCTAGTGAAGACTCGCTCCAAAGTTGAAGCTGAACGTCTGTCAGCAAATTGCTGATTGCCTCTCGGTCCACCGTGTCCGATAGTGGAGAACTTGTCTGAGCAGCTAGGGCTTCTTTTTCCAATTGCCGACCGAGTTCTTGAATTTCGGTCAGGGAATACTTACCCTTGCGAATTTCTATCAGTTCGTCCCTGTTTGGTCTGGGTAGAGTGATGCGTCCGTTCTCCATCAACTCTTTGGCTTCTCCATAGAGCCGAATGACGTGCATCGCATATTTGGTGTCGTACCCGTGCAATTCTTCGAGTTCAGCACGGTGAACGTTTTTCTGCCCTTTTTCACCGAGCAATCGCTTCATCTGGTCGTCTGCGAATCCCAGAAACGGCTTCACGTGGCCCTTTGCAAGGAAGAGTTCAGGCCGAACCGCCACCCGCTCCCATGTATCCGTCGTGAACTCGAGCGGGGCAAATAAAAAATGCAAAGCTGAAGGATTTCCCTTGGCCGCGAGCCCGGCCCACTTCATCAAAGTGTAAAGGCAAACATCCACATCGGATGGACCATTGCCACCAAGTTTGCCGCCAGTGGTGAAGACGAAATGCTCCTCACGTTCAAGGCCGAGAACCTTATTGGGTGGCGGAACATAGAGTCCATACCAGTCAGTGTCATCGGTCTCGCCAAGCTTTGCACCATGAGCCTGGGAGCCGCCGATGTACGCCATTATTAGATTCTCTTGGTGGCAGAATCCGTATTGGGCGAAGTCTGGTTTCATTTTTCGCAGAATCGCTAACTAACTATTTTCCCTCTCAAAAGAGCAGTCCCTGAACGCTCTGATTCGAGCCGTTCCAGTTCGCAGACAAATGTATCGACTGCCCCCGCTTCGACAGGCATCGCAAGGAGCACGGTTTGAATTGTGCCACCTCTCTTATAGTTTGAATCGACGCTGGCTTCAACATAAGCGTGCCCTGCGCCGTCCACACAATGAAACCTCATCCTCACACCACCGGCGGCGCACTTTCTGTCGAAATTCCCATAGACGATTTCGCGCCGGTCGCTGGGATTGTTGGGAAACCCGCGAAGATTGGAAGCAGCAACGTGTAAGTCGCCGACCCCTTCGTAAATCTCAGCGACACCTCCAAAGTCGCCCTTCCAAGCCGAAACGCGCAGATTTAATACGTCGTTATCGTGCCAAATCAATTGGAATTCGATGCCAACTTCCATGCATTTGCACCAATGGAAAGCGTTTTGGAAGCAGAACCCACTATCTCAGTCCAGTATAGGGCAGCAAGTTAATCTAAGTCCTGGTTTGTCGCGTCATCGGAAACTAGGGATTCCCCTTCTCCGGTAAGAACGTTACAACGAAGCCGCCCTGCGGCGGATGCTCACTTCCTCAAGAAAACGCGCGTCGCGTAACCGGAAATCACTTGGGTACTGGGACCAACGTTACCTGCGATTTTGAAAATCATCCGACAAGCAGTCTATTCGCAGTCTGGCCGCCGCGAAATTCCGTTCTCACGGACCGAAATAACAACAGCACTACGGCGGTCGTAGCGGCGGGGTCGAGCAAGAACTCATCTGGCTTCAATACCTGCAAAACGCAGCTTATCGCAGCGGCCAGCCCGTTCAGCACGAGGACTAGCCACCAAGCCCACGGACGGCTTCGCCAGAGGCCGACGGCACCCAGCATCCACAACGCTGCAACGCCTCCCATTAGGACCGCAGCGCCCATCAAACGCAGACTCATGGATTGTGCATTCGCCATGCCGCGGACATAGGCGCTCGTGGAAGTTTCTACGAATACGATGCTAGTCGCCGTGGCTCGCGACACGCCCAAGAGTTGAAGGATGAGAAGCGCGACGACGAAAGGGCGCTCCGTGAGGACTTGGTATGCAACGCTCCATGGGTGTGCCGTCGCCTCACCCTTATTTTTCTGTGAAATGATGCGTGGACGGACAACAAGAAGCATGAAATTCATCAACGCAATCGTGAATACCGCAATGCGAGCCTTCAGAATGGTCGGAAGCTGGACTCCGGCGGAAGCAAATCCTGTGAACACGCCAACAATAGCGACAGCATTGATTAAAAAAGCTCGCTTCCAAAATGGCAACCCATTGAACGATGTCACGGTTATCCTTCCAATTTCTGTGGAGCATCTTAACTGCGTTCCATTCCGGCGGAAATAGCGTTGTGTCTGACTCGTCGCGTAACCGGAACTTGGATACCAGCCTCCACTTTTCTGCTATTCGAAATAAGGTCTGACCAACTCGGTCAACGTTCTCAGTCTTCCGTCCAGCGCTTCTGCCCATTCAGGAGTCGCCGGGACATTTACGGGAGGGCAGCAATCTTCAGGCTCAGGTTCTCGTCCTTCACGGGCAAGCGCTACCCACCTCTTCATCCCTTCAAGGTATGCCTCGAAAGCTTGCATTCTTGAACCAGCGTCTTCCAAAGGAAGGTATGCAGGCGGAACATCTCCCACGAAAATCCATTCCCATAGGTCCACATCAGAACGCCTAGAACTTATTTTGAAAAGAAAAATGGCGAAGATTTTTCCCACGCCACCAGCAAAATAAGAACCGACAACCGAATCGCACCAAGAAAAGGAGCGGATGTAGTTTGTTGCCTCTTCAAGCATTTCCCGAAGGAATGCTGTGTCCTCATCATCCTCGCCCTTCATTTGTTCGACGGGCACGACATTGGGCACTGGAATAATGTCGTCAGTTCCTGAGTTAGAGGGGACTGGCATGGCGTCGTGATTCTATAGCATGTTAATTCAGCACAACAAATTACTCTCAGTGCCTGATTGCGTCGCGTAATCGGAACTTGAAAAGTCCCATGTACGATTACTGCGGTAATCAGGCGCTACTGCTGGTGTTGGGCACCCTATCGCCTAGAGTGGTGTCCAATTGGATAGAATGTCTACCAAGCAATCGCTGGCGGCGGTCTGCGCGGCAGTTCTTCTCTTCGTTGGTTTCGTCGCCATATGCAGGGGCTATGTGGTGCACCGGACCACAGAACTGATTGCAGACACGCAGAGCTTAGATAGAGCCCCGGACCCTACCGCAGCTGCTCTCGCGTTCACGAAGAAATACCGCAGATACCTAGCCGAGACGACTTGCGACCGCAACCTTTGCCAATTTAGATTCGTGTTTAGCAATCGAGTTCTATCCGTTCCACGACTGGCCAAACGAGCTGAGATTGAGGTAATCGTTTCAGTTTTTCATGAGCGCCTAGACGCCGTGATGACGGGCCTCACATCGAATGTATTTAAGGAAAACAGCCCAGTAGTGCACGTCACAGAGAGCTTCTGCAACGATAGAATGGACATCCCGTGCACGGACTTCGCCATAAATCCACATGGGCGCGATGTGCAGCCGACCTGGAACGGCGATATCTTCATAGGCCAATTGGCGACGGAGAACCAAAAGCAGGCGGCGCGGGCCTTCAACTTCGATTGCTTGATAGCGTATAGGGGATGCCGCGACATAAGTGAACTCAATCCGCTGATTTGGAAATGCACAAACCCCGACAGGGTCAGTAGCAAGGTGCGAAGCACAGCGGATTCCATGGCAGAAACCGCACAACCTCTTCCCAACTAAATTCGGCCAACCCCCGATTAGGTCGCGGTATCGTACATTGTACCGGGTGGTCCGAAAGGGGACTCTTTCAGGTCTTCGCAAGTCACTGAATCTTATGAACTCGGAAGCCCTGCGTTCAGGGGGTCCGCAGACTACAGGTTGTGGACCCGCCGACTGAGGCGTTAGGAATCAGGGCTAGTTTCGGCCGCGGCAGAGGGTCAACACCTAAGCAGGACTCTACTACCGTGGCGATTGCAGAATTTCGTCCAGACCTGCTGCATCTCGCTTACCAGTTTCCTTTGATGGAGTATCGAGAGTACTGATTTGTAGTTCGACCGCTCGGCCATTCGGGAACGAGAAAGTCAGGACTTCCCCCTCTCCATTGCTTAAACGTTCGTGGCGCGTAGAGATGAAAACGGCGTGTGAGTCAGTAGTTTCAGTCGCGAGACTTCGGTCAAGTGTTCGTGCGAACGCCACAACGTCATCGCCCAACGGGTCGAACTTGTCAGCATCGAGCGGGCGAGTGATACGCGCAACCTTTCCATCAGCAAAAAAGATAGACCCGAAGAAACGCGGCGTATCATCCTTCGAGACAATAAAATGGCCGAGCATTTTTCCTGCGTCGGGGGCCAGTTTCGCGTTTTCAGAGTCGGCAGGCGGGGAAAGTTGGCAGCACGCCGAAAGTACCGCTACCGCTTCTGCTTTTGTCATGCCTACAAACAGACGTTTTCCGCCGAATTAAAATGCGGGTGTTCGGTCGGCGGACAGAGACAACGTGACGGAAATCACAAGCAATGCGAGTACCGTGCGCTTGTACATTTTGAGTTCTCCCCAAACGCGTCGCGATTCTAGCACGTTTGAAATTGCAGAAGCATTACGAGACAGCCTAGTTGACCAACGTTCCTTACGTGCGTTGCCCTTCGGGGTGAAATAGACTCCGCACATGGATGCTGCTACCCCCGTCGCCGTTTCGCATCCCAAGCCACATTCACTCGGTCAACGGCTTTCGGGATGCTTGCCAGATTGGGCTTTAGGCAGTCGAACTGATTTATTTTCCTAGCCGTCAGAATCTCAATGCAACTGTTATCCCTTTCGCTTCTCAAATTCAACAACGCTTGGCCGACCAGCAAATCGGCGGCTTGAAGCGCAGGAGTGCATCTGTCATTTTCAGAACCAACAGTCCCCGCTATAGCCGCTGCCTCAGGGGGCAATACGCTTTTCAGTTTTGGATAGTTCGCGGCACAATCATCAAGGAACCTGACGCCTTCATCGAAAATAAAATCTACTCGCTCGCTCAGATTCTTGGCCTCTAGGACTTGGTATCCAAGCGTCATGGAAATCACGCACTGACAGGCGAAGTGGTACGGCTCCGTGTACCTAAGAATGCTTCGGAGCGTCTTCTTTGGAAGAATGCTGCCGCCGAAGAGAGTTGTGAATTTGGCGAGCCCTACCCCGCCGACAAAGCCAACGAGTTCATGCTTGGCTATTATTCGCGCAAAGGCGAGCAACTTTTGGTATCGGCATTCCTCTGTCCACTCTGCGAACTGGCCTTTGAGCCCCATCGCTTCGTTATTTTTGAAATACTCG
Source organism: Acidobacteriota bacterium (assembly GCA_013289715.1). Classification (GTDB taxonomy): domain Bacteria; phylum Acidobacteriota; class Terriglobia; order Acidiferrales; family UBA7541; genus Palsa-295. The sequence goes on from JABCZJ010000011.1 coordinate 135,313, forward strand.
ATGCTTGGTGCAGCCTTCAATTCGGTCGCCCATTCTTCAGAGAATTGTTCCCATTCCGCAACGTCTGAGAGCCATCCGCCCATCAAGAAAACCTTGGCGTCGTTTCCCTCGTCGAAGTAGGCTCTAAGCATTGGTCGAAAGGCTTGGCGGCAGCACGCACTTACGCTAGCTCGACGATTGCGTCGAAGTCTTCACCCGTTTATTTCTTGCGACCTGCGTTTCCGTGGAACGGCTCAACCAATGCCTGATGATTCGCGTCGCGAAGTTGTTCTTCTAATTCGCAGGTGTGTTGCTCGATGCTCAAGGCTTCTTGCACTCCATCCAGATGACCGTGGAACCTGCCAGATTCCGCTCCGTCGTGGTAACCCTTGCAGTAGACATGCTGCGCGTGGAAGTCACCGCTGATTGCCGCGCCTGCGAGAGCACCCTTGTAAACGGAAAATCTTATCGGGTACGTGAACCAATCTTCAACGGACCGAATTTGGTGTTCTGATTTGTGGATACCAATAGGAGCGCAGCATACGGTGTTTGCTGTATCCGGAACGAGTATCCCGTGTATGACAAATCGCAATCTCGCTGGAAAAAATTACTTCATTTCCCGGTGCCCGCTATGATTTTTGATGCAACGGTCCGGAACTCAACCGCCTGATTGTGCTGGGCTAACTTCTCCATCGAGTCGGTGGAACCGCAAATGCATATCCAGCTCAATATCGTCGTCCCATCGAGATGTCGGGTTGGGAGGAAAGCACGATGGACTCCACGTTCGATATCTTCAAAGTACGCCCAGGGGGCGCTCTGCTGATGATAGCGACAGTCGTAGGTTTGAGGGAAGCTAAGGTACGGATGGCTCGCTTAGCCCTAACTTCTCCGGGAGAATATTTCATTTACTCGGAGGAAAAGGGCGTCGTGGCAAGGCAATCCAGAGAATGGGCCGACATCATTTGACGGCATTCTCGGGTTCCCGCCTAAATCAGTAACGCTGTACCAGTAACAAACCGTCCTAATGAGAAATTCTCGAGGGGAGTCATGACTCACATTTGCACGATGAAGTGCCCGCACTGCGGAAGCACAGCAACGAAGGCGAAGCCCGAGCAGCAATTTAAGTGTGAAGGTTGCGGCTGGAAATTGTGATTTCGGGCTGCCACTAAAGACTGGCATTCAACGGAGGCAAGATGCGACCGCCCTTCGACATTTTTACCGACTCTCCGGGTGCCCAACCAGTCTGGATAGAATCGGCTCAAGACCTTGAAGACGCAAGAGAGCGTTTAAGAGAAGTGGCCCGCATTGCTCCGCGACGAGATTGCTTCATTTATTCAGACGGTAGAGGCATCGTGGAAATCATTGTCCACGCAGATTTTCTGGCACTCAGACGGCACGTTAACCTCGTGTAGTTTAGCCAAGCGATTCTTCGAGCCAGAAATGCCATTGTGATTCAGTTCAAGGCGGGCACTTGTTCTCCGTCACCAGCAGGAGGGACTCTGAACCAGCGCCTGCCATTCTTCTACTGTGGGACGATTAAATCTCCGCCCATACCAATATTCCGCGTTCGACGCCTGTGCTCCTTTACTGTGCGGATACGCGTGGAAAATCCTGCACCAACGGCGTGGCGCGGCTTCGTCGCTCCACAGCTTCATCCGCCTGCTCCTTTTACCTCGGTCCCCCATCCACGTGCAAGGCGTCGAGTTCCACCTTTTGCGCGGCCCACAGCGTGAGGACAGGAGCGCGATTAATTTGGATGCTGTGTTCCGACCTCGCCTACAGCAACGACGTAATTTCGGTCAGCAAAATCGGCCTTGTCGGTAAAAACGGATTGGTTGTCGCCCTGGCATTAGAAGGAACGCCCGGGTTCATGGCTGGGCGTGTCGCCAGATGGCTGACGGCGGTGGTCACAAAGGCTCTCGGAGCCTTCGGACTAGAGGGAAAGGGCTGTGGCAGCAGGCGGTTGAATCTGGCGACTGTGGAAAGCTAGGAATTCCTTCGATTTCTTGGAACAGAGTTGGAACGCATGAAGCAAAGCGGCGGCCCGGACGCGACGACACAGGCACGACTTAGAATTTCCCCCGACTCCTTCGAACCAGAGGGTCGGGAGTTCGAATCTCTCCGGGCGCGCTATGAAACATAAGAGACGCCCCTTTGAAGGAGCGCGCCAGCAACCGGTGTTGGCGCACTCACATCCAAGAGTTGTCATGTCCTACGGATTGCGCCGATTCTTTGTAGGATGCCTCGCGCTCGCCGTGATCGCCTTCTCGAGCCGAACAGTGCGGGCACAAACACAGGATGACCCGGCGGTGATCGTCCAATCCCAGGAAAAACATTCCGTCGAGCTTGCCGCGGAGTGGTTGGGCAGCAACGAAGCGCGCGTGCGCGCATGGGGGACGTACCTCGCCTTGCGAGATAAGCAGGTGAATCTTCTTCCTCAACTGATTGGTTTGGTGAAGGGGTACCCCGTCACGGGATCGTGGCACTCTTCATCGGAACGCGATGAGCACGACGCGATGTTGGCCGTGTTAGATGCCATAATTCAAATGCGAGGGGGGCTTTCCACGGAAGTTGCAGCGAAACTGTACCCGGAGTTTCCCGCACAGGCATTGATTTTTCTTTCTCATGACGGTCCGGAAGCCGCAAACAGCCTACTGGAAATCTTTAGGACGGAAAACAAACTCAGTGGAGCCTGGCTCGCTGCCGGGAACTTGTTGATTGTTTGGAATTCCTCTGATTTTGCGGCTGCGGTTCTCGCAGGCCTGACAGTTCACGCGCATATTACCGTCGTGAGTGAAAACAGCGGTGCAGGTAGCGCAGTAGGTTCGGGGGGTGATTGCGCCGCCTCTGGCGCACCTCCAGTCAGGACAGGCTGGCCGCCGGTTGGAAGCTACTTTGTCAGAAACACAACAAGTGTGGTCACGGGCGACGTATTGCTTCAAGATGGCACCGACCCAGCGTTCTACGTACGCACAGTAGACTCGGCATACCTCGACCGCAGTGATGACGAAAGCGCTAGCTCAAAGATGTTTGAGCTGAACCGAGACACGGTACGAGAACACTTCCTGGCAAAGCTTGCCTCAGAGCCGTCTGGAAACCCTACTGTTCGATCGTATGTGGAACAGACCGTGACGTGGCACGACGAAGGTACATACCAGACAAGTTTGCGCGCCTTCATTGCTCAACAGCAAAAACTGTTTGACGCACTCGGAAAGAAATTAATGAATTCGGGCCTGATAAGCGCGGAGGAAAGAGAGTCTGCACGGCCATCTCTGGAAGTGAGAATTAGCGATTACAGGAAAAACAGCCCTTCAACACTGCCTGTCCTGCAGGCACCAGGAGAAAATGTGAAGCTCATTAATTAATGTGGCAGAACGGATAGTGCACACTACCGAAGCCGCGGAATCTAGGGCGGGCAGACGTAAGCGAGATCTACAGTCTCAATTCCGAAGGGCAGCCAAACTGTTGCAAACTTGACACAAACTCTCCCAGAAAAGTTCTAAAATCGTCCCCTTGGGCGCGCCACCCCAATCGTGAAGTAGAACACGGAATCGAGCGAGGCCGACATGATCAAGCGCGCAGGTATGGGGCGCGCTGCGCCTCTCTCGATTTGCCTAGGAAGCCTCGAGAGCTTATTCTCCTCCGGCGATTCTGTCAGCAATCTCCAATTCGTTCTCAACAAACTACCCACTTTTCACGCTCCCGAGCGAGTTCGCCCATCGCAACTCTGATTGTCGTTGACAGAGTATAGCCGCTGAGCTATATTCCTTCTATGGAATGGGAGATCGAATTTACAGACGAGTTTTCTAACTGATGGGATGGTCTGAGCGAGGCTGAACAGGTGGACGTGAACGCCAAAGTGATCTTACTTCAGAAGATTGGCCCCAGCCTTCCTCGTCCTCATGCCGATCTTATTCACTCTTCTCGTCATCCGAACATGAAAGTGCTTCGGATCCAACATTCAGGTAGACCGTATCGGGTGCTCTTTGCATTTGACCCGCGCCGATGTGCGATCCTGTTGATCGGTGGTGATAAGAGTGGAAATGATCGTTGGTATGATGTGTTTGTTCCGATGGCGGACGCACTTTACGACGAGCATCTTGACACGCTCAAAAGCGAGGGAAAATAGCAATGGCAAAGAATTTCAAAGAACTTCAAGCAAGAATGCCTCGCGAAGCACGCGTTCGCAGCGAAGAAGCCGCCAAGAAAATGATCTCAGAAATGGGCCTTGCTGAGCTCCGTGAGGCCATGGACCTGACTCAGGAATCGCTTGCGGACACTCTTCACGTCCGACAAGCTTCCATCTCCAAAATGGAAAGACGCTCGGACATGTACATCAGCACCTTGAGTAAAATCATTGAAGCAATGGGCGGAGAACTCCAGATCATTGCCAACATGCCGAATGGGAGAGTGCAAATTCGTCAATTCACCAAAATTCGGAGAGGTCAGCTGGAATCTATTTCCAATAAGAGCCGTAGTGAGGGCCGCTAACTTCACTGGCCCAAGGGAACACGACGCCGCAACGCTGCAACGAGGGGAGCCGAATCATGCAATAGGTGCAATCCAGCAATGGGACTCAAGCTGTGGCAAACATGCCACAAAATCGCCGAGAAAAGTTCTAAAATCGTCCTCTTGGGCGCGCCATCCCGCAAAAAAATTTACGCTCAATGAGGGAGAGGAATGGCCTTCCGTTCGGTTAGAACTCTCGCTCGACAATTCAAGAAACACCTTTCCAAGCCCTTGAATTGAGCTCCCTTGGTGACAGCCGTTGGCCAAGGCACGCAGTTGATGAAGGTTTCACCAAAGACTCCGCACGCCATAGCTTGCGAAGCATATTTCATTACTTATGATTGGAATATTTTCTGCCTGGGCCTGAGCAATGAGCATTCGGTCGACTGGATCCTTGTGAGGTCCAGGCAGGAGTCCGGCGCGAATACCATGGTCTGCGGATATGGCTAGTAGTTGAAAACCTTCGCGTTCCATTGCTCCAGAGAAATCCGCCGCCAGGTCACTCGCAGTCGGGAGTTTTCCCAGCCTGACTTTGATCGCAATTTCCCAAGCCGAGACAGCACTTACGATCAGCGTGTTCTTGGTTTCTGCGATCAGCTCTCGAGCGGCCCGCGTTAGTGCTGGGTCATCGGAGAGCCACCAGAGCAAAGCATGCGTATCGAGGAGCGCTCGCAACTAGACTACTCCCAGCCTGACAGTTCGTTCGACGGGAGAGGCTCAAAAAACTCCGGTCCAACTTGCAATTTGCCTTTGCACGACCCTGGCTGGCGTTTGCCCTTTACCTCTCCGACCGGAACGAGTCGCGCTACAGGTTTTGACCCGCGCGCAATGATCACTTCCTCGCCCTCGGAAGCTTGCTGAATTAAGCGAGAAAGGTTTGTCTTGGCTTGGTGAATGGTGACGACACTCATCGCAGCTCCTTAGCTAACCCATGTTAGCTGACTGGACTTCCTTGCGCAAGCCCCTTGGCTTCCGGACAACTTCGAAGTGGCTGGGAGGTTCAATCAGGGGAAATCGTTCCGCGGAAAGGCAGCGGCAAAACCGTCGAGAAAAGTTTTAAAATCGTCCTCTTGGGCGCGCCATTCACATTCATGTTCACAACTTACGTCTTGCGAAGCAGAGCGACGGGCCGCTTCTACACGGGATTCACTTCGGATCTCCTCTGCCGGCTCGAACAACACAACGCGGATGTGAGCATCTCGACGAAACCCCGTGGTCCGTGGGAATTGGCACATAAGAGGCTTTCGCGAGCCCTGCCCGGGCGATGCGGCGCGAACGTTATCAAGAGACCGGCAAGGGCCGCGAGGAACTTAGGCGAATTCTTGCTGAGAACCGATTGCCGTAGCTCAGCCGGATAGAGGACGCTGCGGCGATGCTTCGAACCAGAGGGTCGGGAGTTCCCCGCCGCGGCGGGTCTCCGGGCGCCCCATTTCCTCGCTAGTTTGTCTGCAATCACTTCCACCGATACGCTTAGCTCGTTTCGAACGAATAACAGGAGAAATGGTGTTACTCCACATGTCCGGCAAGCGTTTATCAAGACTTAGGCGATTCGTTCCGGTTTGCCGAACACTTGCGAACTATGCCGGCATGACGGGAATCAACCTCTACTTCTGAGAAGCAGTCAGCGCCAATGTTGTACCGAGTCCAGCATAAAGATACTGATCACCGAACGTCTTCTTCAGCGCCGTAAAGGCAGGCTCGCCGGTGCAATGGCCGGGCGCGACGTACTCTACGTTGAATCTGTCGTGCAGGGCCGTAACAATCTTCTGGATGTCCGCGTCGCTCGACACCACCAAGTGAAAGCCGCCGACGATCAAGTGGATTCGTGGGTTGATTGTGCCGGCCGCTTCGACAATCTTGTCAATGCCGGGATGCGAGCAGCCAACCACGATAACCATGCCGTCGGGCGTATTGATGGCGAGCGACAGCTCGCGCAATTCCAGCGTTCCCGGCTTATCGGACACCAGCGCGATCAGATGGATATCGGGTGTAATCTCGGTGTTCTTGTCGACAAGTTGAAGGTTGGCTCCGGGCCACGCCGATCCAAATCGCATGACTTCTGGCGGCGCGCCGTCGTAGTAGCGCTGTTCCGGAGGGAGCGATTCGTCCTTGCGATAAAAACTGCTCGGTAGGTCGGAACCGTAAACCCCGAATCCCTCCTTAGGTGCGTAGATCTTCACGGTGGGGTTCACCTTCAATAGATAGGTCAGTCCTCCCATGTGATCGCCGTGTCGGTGCGACATCACCACGAAGTCGAGCTTCGCGAAGTCGACGCCCTTCGCTTTCGCATTCTGCGCAAGAATCTCAGGGTTGTTGCCGGTGTCGAACAGAATCCGTTTCCCGTCGTATTCGACAAACGCAGCGTAGCCCCAGTCTTTCGCCATCGTGGATGTTTTACCGAATGCATCATAGAGAACGGTGAGCTGCGCTTTGCCGGGAGCTGCGCTCGCCTTTGGAGCGGCGGATGTTGTGGCGCCACACTCAATGAGAAGCAGGAGTGCTGCACAAAAGGAAACCACTCGGTTATAGGCTGTCATTGTGCGCTCCCCTTCGATGGCATTGTGACCCTTCGTGGTCTTGGGAGCCCGGAGGCACATTACACACTGCGGAATTTAGTCAGTCAAGTCCACAAAAGGATGCTGCCTCCTGGACGTGCCCGTGACGTGGCATCTTCGATTTCATTAGCGACGCGCCGCAGGGCGCGAAGCTTTTTACTCGCGATCCAAATTAGCACGGACGCAGCGAGTCAGACATCGCCCGGAGCAGTGCACAAAATCGTTGAGGTATCAAGCTTCAGCGGCTGTTACTCTGACGCCAGCGAGACGCGGCGCGGACGGCTCACTAGGAGAAAATAAAAAGCGATGAAGACGCTGCTGCTGGGAATCACTCTGTTCGTTTCAGCTTTATTCCCCACTTGCGCGCGGTGCGCTGCGGCAAATCCTGCATTGGAAGTCGTGGTGCTCGGCTCGGGCGGGCCACGGCCGTTCGGCAGGGGAGGGTCCAGCTTTATCGTGTTGCTCGATGGCACGCCGCGGATCCTGGTGGATGCAGGGCCGGGAGCTTTTCTGCGGATTGGAGAATTGGGCCTGGACCTGGACAACGTCGATACGGTCTTGCTGACGCATCTGCACATTGATCACAGCGGGGATCTGGCCGCTTTCTTCAACGCGCGCGCACTCAGCGCCGACGGACCAATCGTCTATCGCATCTTTGGCCCGGACGGGGCCGGACAATTTCCCAAGACTTCGCGTTTTGTGGATTTGCTGGTCGGTCAAGGCGGCGCCTTTGAGTATCAGAAGACGTTCGGCGCGGACGAATCGTTCACGGTGCGCGACCTGCCAATCGCGCTCGATTCCCCGCGCAGCAAAATTGTGGATGAAAAGGGCTTAGTGGTGGAAGAAATTGCGACGCATCACGGCGATTGCCCGTCTGTGGCCTACCGTATTTCGTACAAAAACGCCGTCGTGGTTTTCTCCGGAGATATGGATGCGTCCGCCCTGCCGAATCTGGCGCAATTAGCGAAGTCCGCGGACCTGCTGATTTTCAATTGCGCCGTGCTGGACCCACCGGCGTCTCCTTCGCAGCTCTATGATCTGCATACACCGCCAAAAAAAATCGGCGAAGCCGCGCGCGATAGCGGAGTAAAGAGTTTGCTGCTCAGCCATCTCGCGCCCGACGTGTTAAGCCGGGACGATGCCGTGCGTAAATCGATTCGCGCGTCCTATGCAGGGCCGGTAGCCTTCGCGAGCGACAAGTTGCGCGTCCCGGTCGGCAGGCAAGCAACAGAGTAGATTAGAGCCGCCAACGCGTCTGATTTCGACCTCGCCTATCGCGCGCCAAAATCTCACCGTGTGGCCGTGAAAATGCTCTAGTGATCCACGGCGGTAAATCTACTTAGCCTTACCGCTACAAGATTTATTGTATTTGGAGACGCGCCCCGCGGCAGTACCATGGAGGCCGTCCCAACAGCAGACAGGAGCTCTTTATTGCCGAGATAAAAAACACCCCCTCATCCATCCCTGAATATCAAACTCCTCCCGTTCCGGCCGCTCCTGCATCCGCTCCGCCAGCTTCCCGGCACAAAGGCCCGCGGTTCGTTTGGTGGATCCTGGCACTGCTGGTACTAGGGATTGCGCTCTTCCTGATCTATCGCCACCACGAAGACGCCAAAAAAGCCGCGGCCGCGAAGGTTCGCCCCGCCGGCATCTCCATCACCACCACCACGGCGCAAAAAGGCGATATCGGCGTTTATCTGGACGCGATCGGCACAGTCACTCCGGTGTACACGGCTTCGATCACCGCGCAGGTCACGGGAATAATCCTCGGCGTGCACTTTACCGAAGGCCAACGCGTCGCGACGGGCGACCCGTTGATTGACATAGACTCGCGCACCTACCGCGCCGTGCTCATGCAAGCGCAAGGCGCGCTCGAGCGGGACGAAAATCTTCTCGCCCAAGCCCAGATGGATCTGCAGCGCTACCAGGAAGCATGGGCGCGCAACGCCATCGCCAAACAAATTCTCGACGACCAGGAAAAACTGGTGCGCCAGAACGAAGGCACGGTAAAGAACGACCAAGGAACGGTTGATTTCGATCAGGTGCAGGTGGATTACTGCCACATCACCGCGCCCATCGCCGGCCGCGTAGGTCTGCGGCTGGTGGATCCCGGCAACGTGGTGCAAACCGCCGGCACGACCACGCTCGCGGTCATCACGCAGCTCGAGCCCATCACCGTAATTTTCACGATACCGGAAGACAGTCTGGGCCCTGTGCAAGATCGCCTGCGCGCGAAGGCCAAACTCAGCGTGGACGCCTTCGATCGCACAGCCCAAACGAAAATTGCGAGCGGCCAACTGCTGACGCTCGACAACCAGATTGACACCACCACCGGCACGGTGAAAGGGCGCGCCGTGTTCGCCAACACGAACGATGCGCTCTTCCCCAACCAGTTTGTGAACACGCGCCTGCTTGTGAATACGTTGCAGGGCGTCACGCTGGTTCCGTCGTCCGCGATTCAACAGAACGGCCAGGCATCGTTCGTGTACCTGATTCAAAACAATGTCGCGCAGATGCGCAGCGTGAAGGTGGGAGTGACGAACGGCGGCCAAACGCAAGTTGACGGCATCAGCCCCGGAGATGTGTTAGCGAACAGCAGCTTCGATAAGTTGCAGGACAAAATTGCGGTGGTGGTTTCGAATCCGCCGCCCCCCGCCAGCACGAACGGCGCCAGCGGGAGCAGCGCTCCGTGAATCCCTCTCGTCCGTTTATTTTGCGGCCGGTGGCCACGTCTTTGTTGATGGCCGCAATCCTGCTGGTCGGCATCGTCGGCTATACGCAACTCCCCATCTCCGCGTTGCCGCAAGTGGACTATCCCACCATTCAGATCCTCACGTTTTATCCCGGAGCAAGCCCGACGGTGGTCGCAACCACAGTAACCGCGCCGCTCGAGCGTCAATTCGGCGAGCTGCAAGGCTTGAGCCAGATGACTTCCTCCAGCTCCGGCGGCACTTCAGTCATCGTCCTGCAATTCAATCTCACGTTGAGCATTGATATCGCCGAAGAGGAAGTGCAATCGGCGATCAACGCGGCGCAAAGCCTGCTGCCGTCCATCCTGCCCGCGCCACCGACCTACAGTAAGACGAATCCAGCCGACGCTCCGGTGCTGACGCTCGCGATCACCTCGAGCTCGATGCCGTTGCCGCAAGTGGAAGACCTGGTGGACACGCGCCTGGCGCCCAAAATTTCGCAGCTCAATGGCGTCGGCCTGGTAACCATCAGCGGCGGACAAAAGCCCGCAGTGCGCATTCAAGCGAACCCCACGGCGCTTTCGTCCTACGGCATCAACCTGGAAGACCTGCGTACCGCGCTGACGTCCGCCAGCGTAAATGCCGCGAAAGGAAACTTCGACGGTCCCAGGCAGGACTACCAGATTGACGCCAACGATCAGTTGGTCACCAACACCGATTACAAAAATGTCGTCGTTGCTTACCGCAACGGCGCCCCGGTGATGCTCACCGACGTTGCCGGCATCGTGAATGGCGTCGAGAACAATTCTCAGGCCGCGTGGATGAATCAGACGCCCGCGGTGATTCTGAATGTGCAACGCCAACCCGGCGCGAACACGATCAGCGTCGTGAAAAGCATCAAGGCACTGATTCCGCAGCTCGAAGCCAATCTGCCCACGGGCATTCAGGTGACGACGCTCACCGACCTTACAACCGCGATCGAAGCGTCTGTCTCCGACGTAGAGTTCGAATTGCTTTTGACCATCGGCCTGGTGGTGCTGGTCATCTTCCTTTTCTTGCGCAGTCTCTACGCCACCATTATTCCCGCGGTGGCCGTGCCGCTCTCGCTTGTCGGTACCTTGGCGGTGATGTACCTGCTGGGTTACAGCCTGGATAACTTGTCGCTGATGGCGCTTACGATTTCTACCGGTTTCGTCGTGGACGACGCGATCGTGATGATCGAAAACATCTCGCGCTACATCGAAGCGGGCGATGCGCCGATGGAAGCGGCGCTCAAAGGCGCCGAGCAAATTGGATTCACCATTCTCTCGCTCACCGTCTCTCTGATCGCCGTGCTGATTCCGCTGTTATTCATGGGCGACGTCGTTGGCCGCCTGTTCCGCGAATTTGCGGTGACGCTGGCTGTCACCATCGTGCTTTCGGCCGTGGTTTCCCTCACGCTCACACCGATGATGAGCGCGCGAATCCTGCGGCACACGCCAGAAGACCAGCAAGGGCGCTTCTACAAAGCTTCGGAACGTGTTTTCGAGAACATGATCGCGTTTTACGGGCGCACTCTGAAATTTGTTCTGCGCTATCAGACGATTACGCTGCTCGTCGCGGTCGGTACGCTCCTGCTCACGATCTTTCTTTACGTCATCATCCCGAAAGGATTTTTCCCGGTGCAGGACACCGGCGTAATCCAGGGCATCTCGCAGGCGCCCGCCTCCATCAGCTCGCAAGCCATGGCCGAAAAGCAGCAGGAACTCGCCAAGGTCGTGATGGAAGACCCGGCTGTGGAAAGCATTTCTTCATTTATCGGCGCGGACGGCACGAATGTCACCACCAACAGCGGCCGTATGTCCATCAATCTGAAACCGCTGGAGCAGCGCAAGATCAGCGCGTCGAACCTGATCCGCAGGCTGAAGACGCGCCTGGACAAAGTGCAGGGAATCGAGCTGTTCATGGAGCCGGTGCAGAACATTACCGTTGATGACCGCGTGAGCCGTACGCAATACCAGTACACGCTGGAAGATTCCGACGCGAACGAACTGAACCTCTGGACCAACCGCTTCATGGACCAGCTGAAACAGCTGCCTGAACTAGAGGACCTCGCGACCGATCAGCAACCGGGAGGTCTAGCCGTGACCCTGGTCATTGACCGCATCACCGCCGGGCGATTGGGCATCGCGCCTGCAACCATTGACAACACTTTGTACGACGCGTTCGGCCAGCGGCAGATCAGCACGATGTACACGCAAGTGAATCAATACCACGTGGTTCTGGAAAGCCAGCCGCAATTTCAGACGGATCCCAACAAGCTGAACCATATTTACATCCAGTCCAGCGCGTCGAATGGCGCCAGCGGCGCCGGAGCTTCTACTTCGTTTGCGTCATCGGGTTCGTCCTCCGCAGGTTCCAACGCGCTAACCGGTTCTGCGCTTTACACTCCCGCGGCGAACACGCTTACTCCTCCTGCAAACGCGCTCTCTCCCGCTTCCTCTTCTTCGTCGAGCAACGGCGCAAACTCCGCAGGCGCCACCAGTTCGGCCATGAGCAACGCAGTACCGCTCAGCGCCTTCTCCCATTTTGAGAACACCATGGAGCCGCTGGTGATTACGCATCAGGGCCAGTTCCCGGCCATCACCGCGTCTTTCAATCTCGCGCCGAATGCCGCGCTGGGCAACGCTATCACCGCAATCAACAAAGCACAAAAAGACATGCACATGCCCCCCAGCCTGCAAGCGGGCTTTCAAGGCACTGCGGCGTCCTTCACGAATTCGCTTGCCAATGAACCGCTGCTGATTCTCGCCGCGCTCGTTACGGTGTACATCGTGCTCGGCGTTCTGTACGAAAGTTTCGTGCATCCCATCACGATTTTGTCCACGCTGCCTTCTGCCGGTGTCGGCGCTTTCCTCGCCTTGATTCTCTTTCACCAGGATTTAAGCGTGGTCGCGATCATCGGCATCGTCCTGCTGATCGGCATCGTGAAAAAAAACGGCATCATGATGGTGGATTTCGCGCTGGAAGCAGAGCGCAAGGGCGGAAAAAGCTCCACGGACGCGATCTACGAAGCCTGCCTGCTGCGTTTCCGTCCCATTATGATGACCACCATGGCCGCGCTGCTCGCTGGCCTGCCCCTGGCGCTCGGAACGGGTTTCGGCTCCGAGTTGCGCAGACCGCTCGGCATCGCAATGGTCGGCGGGCTGTTGCTGAGCCAGGCGCTCACGCTGTACACCACGCCCGTCATCTACATCTTCTTTGACAATCTGGCGCAGCGTTTCTCGAGCAAATCGCAAAAGCAGGAAGCCGCCGGCGCGCCAGACGCAGAAGCCCCAGGCCCCGCATGAACATCTCCGCGCCGTTCATTCACCGGCCGGTCGCCACAACACTACTCACCCTCGCGATCGCTCTTGCCGGGGCGGTTGCATTCGAGGTGCTCCCGGTTTCGCCGCTGCCCGAAGTTGATTTTCCAACTATTTCAGTCAGTGGAGGATTGCCCGGAGGCAGCGCCGAGATCATGGCGTCCTCGGTCGCCACCCCGCTCGAGCGCCAGTTCGGCCACATCGCCGGCGTGACGGAGATGACCTCCACCAGCACGCTCGGCAGCACCTCCATCACCATTCAATTTGATCTCAGTCGCGATATCGATGGCGCGGCGCGTGACGTCGAAGCCGCCATCAATGCAGCGCGCACTTATTTGCCCGCCAACCTGCCGTCGAATCCTACCTACCGCAAAGTCAATCCGGCCGACGCGCCCATCATGATCCTCGGCCTCACCTCGGATAAGTACGGTCCCGAGAGTGTGTACGACACCGCCTCGACCGTCATTGAGCAGAAGCTCTCGCAGATACAGGGCGTGGGCCAGGTCAGCGTGGGAGGCGGCGCGCTGCCCTCGGTGCGCGTCGAGGCAAATCCCACGCAATTGGCCAGCTACGGGCTGACGCTCGCGAATTTGCAATCCGTGCTGAGCTTGCAAAATTCCGACCTGGCCAAAGGTCAAATTTCCGACGGCGTTGTGACGGCCGACATTCTCGCCAACGACCAGATCTCCAAGGCCGTGGACTACAAGCCGATCATCGTCGGTTATAAGAATGGCGCGGCTGTGCGCCTTTCCGATGTTGCGGAGGTGCTTGACTCGGTGCAAAACGTCCGCGCGGCCGGCTATTTGAACGGCAAGCGCGCGATCACGGTGATCATCTTTCGCCAGCCCGGCGCCAATATTATCTCTACCGTGGACCGCGTGGTCACGCAACTTCCCTTTATCAAGGCATCCATTCCGCTGGGCATTGATATCACCATGGTTCTCGACCGCACCACCACGATTCGCGCCTCGGTCGGCGACGTCGAAAGAACCCTGCTGATTTCCATCGTCCTCGTGATTCTCGTTGTCTTCGTCTTTCTGCGCAACGTCCGCGCCATATTGATTCCGGCCGTGGCTGTCCCGGTCTCGCTCATCGGCACCTGCGCGGTGATGTATCTGTTCGGCTTCAGCATTGACAATCTTTCGCTCATGGCTCTGACCATTTCCACCGGATTCGTCGTGGATGACGCCATCGTGGTGATGGAAAACGTCGCGCGTCATCTGGAAAACGGCCTGCAGCCCTTTGCCGCGGCGCTCAAAGGCGCGGAAGAAATCGGCTTTACGGTCCTCTCCATCAGCATTTCGCTCATCGCCGTTTTTATTCCGCTGCTGATGATGGGCGGAATCGTTGGCCGCCTTTTCCGGGAGTTCGCGATCACGCTTTCCACGGCGATCGTCGTATCCATGCTCATCTCGCTCACTACCACGCCGATGATGTGCGCCTACCTGCTGCGAGACGAACGCCATGCAAAGCACGGCCGCATCTACAATGCCAGCGAGAAGTTCTTCGACGGGATGCTTTCCTTGTATCGCCGGACCCTGACTTGGGTCCTGGACAATCCGGCGCTGACTCTCGTCGTGCTGTTCATCACCATCGCGCTCAACGTGGTCCTGATCATCAAAATTCCCAAGGGCTTTTTCCCGCAGCAGGATACCGGCGCGCTCTCCGGATCGGTGCGAGGGCCGCAAGATGCGTCCTTCGCAGCGATGAACACTTCCATTCAGAAAATCGGCGCCGTGATCAAAAATGATCCCGCCGTGGCGAACGTAATCGCGTTCACGGGCGGTGGTGGCGCGACCAATACTGGCTCCGCCTTCATCGCGCTGAAGCCGCTGGCGGAGCGCAAAGTCAGTGCCGCCGACATCATTAACCGCCTGCGCCCCAAGTTAAACGCCTTGCCCGTCGCTTCCGCGTTCCTGCAGGCGGTGCAGGACCTGCGCATCGGCGGCCGCTCCAGCAATGCGCTCTATCAATACACGATTCAATCGGACAACGTGCAGGAGCTTTCCAAGTGGGCGCCGATTCTTTTGGCCGCGATGCAGAAACTCCCCGGCCTTCAAGACGTCAGCTCCGACCAGCAAAATGGCGGCCTCGACGAACTGCTGAACTACGATCGCATCACCGCCGCCAAGCTCGGCCTCACGGTGCAATCGCTCGATGCAACGCTGTACGGCGCGTTCGGCCAATCGGAAGTCTCCATCATCTACACACAGCTGAACCAGTACTACGTCGTGCTGGAAGTCGCCCCGCAGTATTGGCAAAGCCCCGAAAACCTGAAAGACATCTACCTTCACAGCGCCAGAGGCGGCAATATTCCATTGCTCGCCGTCGCGAAAGGCCGAGCGAACACCACACCGCTTTCCATCAATCACACCGGCCTGTTTCCTTCCGTCACCGTATCCTTTAACCTCGCGCCCAACGTGTCCATGAGCGACGCGACGCAGGCCATCAGCCAGATGCAAAAGCGGCTCGGCGCGCCTTCCACGCTGCAAGGTTTTTATGCCGGCACGCTGGAGGCCTATCAGCAATCGCTCGGCACCGAGCCTTGGCTGATCGTGACGGCGCTGTTTGCCGTCTACATCGTTCTCGGCATCCTGTATGAAAGCCTGGTCCATCCGTTAACGATCATCTCCACTCTGCCGTCCGCCAGCGTGGGCGCGATGCTCGCACTGATGCTCTTCAAACAGGACCTGAACATCATTTCCATCATCGGCATTGTGCTGCTGATCGGAATCGTGAAGAAGAACGCCATCATGATGATTGATTTTGCTCTGCAAGCGGAGCGCGAGGAAGGAAAGAGCACGCGCGATGCTATTTTCGAAGCGTGCATGTTGCGCTTCCGCCCGATTCTGATGACCACGATGGCTGCGTTGTTGGGCGCTCTGCCGCTCGCGCTGGGAACCGGCACCGGCTACGAACTGCGCCGGCCGCTCGGCATCACCATTGTCGGGGGACTCATCCTCAGCCAGATGCTCACGCTCTACACCACTCCGGTTGTGTATCTGGAGTTCGACCGCCTGCGCCTACGCTTGCAAGGAAAGCAGCGCGACACGGTTGGGCATGGAATCAGCCCAACGCCGAGCGAAGCAGATTAGTTGGCGGTATCACAGCTTGGGAATAATTCTTTCGCACGAACGCGGCTTGTTATTCCGCTCACCGGCGCAACGCCCATGTCGATGCTTGCGCTCGCCGTCGCAGAAGATCTTCAGCGTGGCGTGCCGCAATCAACGCGCCGTGCAATTTTCCCTCTACGCTTGCGACGAACGCCGCCAGCGACACGGTCCGCGCCCATTCGCGCAATTCGCCGATGTTGATCGCCACCCACCCGGCCACTCCCGCGAGAATCAGCAACAGGAAACCACCGCCGATTGCCATCCCGGCGATCGCTACGGACACCGGCTCTCCGCGCTCGTCCCCGGTCGCCACCATCACGCTAACTACAAAAAACCCGAACGATCCCAGCGCCAGAATCATAGCTCCGGAAAACGTCAGCACCGCCGCGACTCTCTCACCCGATCGATGCGTCATGCTCCCACCTCACAGTTTGCCCAGCACCGCCAAAATCAACAAAACCACCAACACCAGCCCCAAACCTCCGCTCGGGTAGTAACCCCAACCCGCGCTATAAGGCCACGTGGGCAGCGCCCCCAGAATCAGCAGGACCAGAACTATCAACAGGATCGTTCGCATCGTGTTCCTCTGTTCGGCGCATCGCCCGCGCGACAACGATTCTCGCTCTGGCAAAACGCCAATCTTCTCGTCGCGAGCTTCTTAACCGGGCGCAGTATTGCCGATTCCAAATGAGGCGGCCATCAGGGGAACACGGTATGCAGCTGCAAGCATTGCCGTAGCGTTATTCACTGTCCAGCGCCACGCGAACCGCTGGTTTCTGAGTCACGGCTCGTCTTGCGCAGCCCTATGGGCCTGTGGAAATCTTCGCCGGCTCCAAAAATTGGAATGCGCGTACAAATATTTGTATGCGCTTCCGCTCGCGGACATTCCCACCTCCGATCGGGTCTCCGTAGATGGTATCATGACAGTCACTTACCCGTAGAGCTATGTCCCTGCATCGATGGCGAGGAAATTGCCTGCGAAATGCCAGAGAGTTAGGCGCATCCCAAATGCGCTCGGATGGGTGTGTACGTCTAGTTGTCTTGAAGACGATGTTGGGCGGGTTTCCCTGTGTAATCAGCTGCGGCGGGGCTCATCGGCATCGGTGTCACAGGTGTCGTTGATTTGCAAACGCCAGCTCGATCCTGCCTCGTCTCGCGGACCAGGAGGAGCAATGAACGTTCAGAAAGTGCGCAGTATCTTTCCCAGTACCTTAATCGCTTTGATTATCCTGCTATTTATCTTGTCAGTGTCTCTCTGCCCGGTCATCGACGCGCAGTCCACCGCGCTGCTCAATGGTACGGTCTCGGACGCCTCGGGCGCTGCCGTCCCGTCGGCAAAAGTCATCCTAAGGAACGCCGCAACCTCCGAGGAATGGAACACGCAAACCAATGGCGCGGGGCTGTATGTCTTCCCCTCGCTGCCGCCGGGCAATTATCAAATCACGGTTACGCAGGCCGGTTTTCAGACGCTGATCGTCACCGATCTCAGGCTGGATGTCGCTACGTCCGTGACCAAAGACCTTCAATTATCCGTAGGCTCGGTCTCCCAACAGGTCCAAGTGACCACCGAAGCTCCCTTGATTGAAACTTCCACGACCGGCGTCGGGCAAGTCATCAATTCCAAAACCGTGCAGGAAATCCCGTTGAATGGACGCCACTTCGTGGATCTGAACCTGCTCACTCCTGGCACTGTCACGCCCCCAGCCAATGGTTTCCTCACCGCCCCGCTGCGCGGCCAAGGCTCGTTCGCCATCAATACCGCCGGCCAGCGGGAAGACACCACCAATTGGCTAGTTAACGGTATCAACTTGAATGATCCGGTGCAGAACCAGGTCACCTTCCAGCCACCTCTCGACACGCTGGAAGAATTCAAAGTGGATAACTCCACGTTCCCCGCGCAGTATGGCCGCAACGCCGGCGCCATCGTCAATATCGCCACGCGTTCCGGTACCAACGAGTACCACGGGGAAGCTTTCGAGTTTTTCCGCAACAACGCGCTCGATGCCCGCAACTATTTCAATGCGGTAGGTACGCCGCAGGCTCCCTTCAAACACAATGAGTTCGGCGGCGACTTCGGAGGCCCCATCAAGAAAAATAAAGTCTTCTTCTTCCTGGCCTACGAGGGCATCCGTCAGCATCAAGGTCTCACCCTCGGCGCCATCGTGCCCAGCCAGAACCAGATCGCCACGGTTACCTCGCCAGCGGTTTTGAGCCTCTTAAAACTCATCCCCGCGGCGAACAACCAGGGATCGGACAAGACCGGGATTCCCGCGAACTTTAACGGCTTTAGCGGTGCGGCTCTTGCCAACGTCAGTCTGAACCAGGGCTCCGGAGATATCGACGTGCAGCTGCGCCAAAGTGACCAGCTGCATTTCTATTACGTCATGCAGAAGGATCTCCGCGAGGAACCGACCCAGGGTGGCGCCGCTGCGGCCAATATCCCGGGCTTCGGCGATACCCGCAACGGCTTCCGTCAGCTCATGACCATTGGCGAAGACCACGTTTTCAGTCCGTCGCTAGCGAACACCATCCGGCTGGGCTACAACCGCATTCACCTCATCTTTACGCCCACTGCATTGAATCCAGCGGATTTCGATATCGGGCTGCCCCCCGGCGCGCCCGTGGGCGTCGGCATACCGAACATCAACGTCTCCGGCGACATGGATTTCGGCGGTCCCACGGCCGAACCACAAGGCCGCGGCGACACCACCGTCGTCGTCAACGACACGCTTAGCTGGCTGAAGGATCGTCACTCCATGGCCTTCGGCGGCGAAATCCGTCGCGCCTACAACAACAACATCGCCGAAAACGTCGGCAGCTTCACCTATCCCACCATGACGGATTTCCTCGCCGATGAGGCGTCCGCCTTCACGGTCTTGCTCGGCGCTGGAAATGACCGCATCCTGCAGCCGTCCTACGGTGTGTTCGCGCAAGATAGCTTCAAATGGCGGCCCAACTTCACCATCAATTTCGGCCTGCGCTACGAATGGGATTCCACTCCATCCGAAGCCCTGGCCCGCTTCACCAATTTCGATCTCCCTACCGGCACGCTCATTCCCGCGTCCCATCCGTTTCACACCAACAACAAAAACTTCGAACCCCGCGTCGGCTTCGCCTGGGATCCCTTCAAGAATGGCAAGACTTCCATCCGCGCCGCCTATGCCATCCTGAGCCAGGACCCTACCACCAACATCGTCAGCCCTCTCAGCGGCAATCCGCCCTTCGCTGTGCCCGTCAGCGTCAACTCCGCGACGAACGCCATCACCCTGGAGAATCCTTCCGCCTCCATCGTCGGCCTCAGCCTCGGTCCCAGCGCGATCGATCCGAATTTCGACAATATGTACGCGCAGGATTGGAATCTCACCGTCGAACGCGAACTCACCCCTTCACTGGGGCTGGAGGTCGCCTATGTAGGTCTGAAGGCCACGCACCTGCAAATGACCGGCAACTTCAATCAACCGTTCGTGAGGGACGGTTTCTACATCGACACGCGCCCATATACCACTCTGCCGCTCACCAGTGCGGTTCTCCCCGCCCAGTGCGCGGCTCCCAATCCACCGTGCGCCGTCGGCAATATCACTCGAATTTTCAGTCCGGGAAATTCCAATTACAACGCCCTGTGGGTCACGCTCAATAAACATCTTTCCCACGGCTTCCAGTTTCTGGCCGCCTACACCTACTCGCATTCCCTCGATTACAGCTCGGTCAGTTCCGGCGATGCCGTTCCCGTTCAGAACGTTTACAATCCACGCGGCGATTACGCTTCCTCCGAATTCGACACGCGCAACCGGATCGTCGTCAGCGGCTTCTATCAGTTGCCGTTCCAAGGCAATCGCCTCGTCGCCGGATGGCAATTCGGCGTGGTGACCATGGCCCAGAACGGCAATCCAATTACGCCGCTCCTGATCATTGGTCCGGCGCCCGGCTCGTCACTCACCGTGCGGCCGGATCAACTGCGGGCCGTTTCCGGCACCGGCCGGCCCGCGCAGTTCTATAGCAACACACTGCTCTGCCAGCCGTTCGCTGCACCGTTCACCGGTGAAGCGCCAGCGATTCCTGACTGTGCCGATGTAACGAATCCCACCTATGCGGTTCCCTGCACGTTCAGCGCGACCCCCGAGAACCCGACTCCGGGAGCCCCGGGCAACAACGTCTATCCGATCGTCCCCGGAAGTTGCCATCCCGGAAGCGCCGGACGCGATTCTCTGCCTGGCCCGGCCTTTGTCAACACCGACTTCTCCATCGTAAAGAACACGAAAATCACGGAGCGGTTCAACCTGCAATTCCGCACCGAGATGTTCGACGTTTTCAACCATCCCAACTTCGGCGACCCCGTCAACACCGTAACCAGCTCCGCGTTCGGCAAGATTCTCAGCACGCGGTTCCCCGTGGGCGACTTCGGCTCCGCACGGCAGATTCAATTTGCCTTGAAGCTGCTGTTTTAGCTGGAACTCGAAGCCACAAAGAAGGGCGGGCCCCCCGCCCTTTTCCCGCGTAATTATTTGGTTTCCCCAATTCACTCGGCAGCATCACGCTCACCAGATCCTCTGCACCGTTCTTGCGCGCCGAATCGCACGGTCAGCGCTAAGCAACGATAGACCCCCGACCAACGCCGTCGCTCCGATCCTGCGATCGGCTGGATCTTTGGCATAGCTTGCGGGAAATCCCATGGCGCGCGCGTAGGCCCTGCCACGGATGGGTAGAACGACGAAACCTGACTCGACTTCCTCGAGGAAAGATTCCAAGGTGACGTCGAGTCGAATGCGCCCCTTGCTCGCGAGTGTCGCGAACTCCAGCAAGCTGATATCGCAGATCGCCAGGCCGTCCGCATTCTTGCGCGCCTCGGCAATGGCGGCCCTGGCCCGCGTGGAGATCTGCTTTTGGTCGAACGCCGGCCAGACCACTACGTGCGTGTCCAGCGGAATCGCTTGAGCTCGCCCCATTCTTCCGCGGAAATCACCGGCGAAACCACATCTGCTGTGACGCTGCCCTTGCCCTTCATGAAATTATAGATTTCATCCGTCCCGGCGCTCGCCGGCACCGGCTTCGCGACCGGCTTACCACGCTTGGTAATCACCGCCGTTTCCTGCTTGGCTTGCACCTCTTCTATTACCGCCAGACATTTGGTCTTGAACGGACCTGCCGCCATGGTCTTCATGTCGCACTGCTGAAACAACTACGGTCGCTACACCATGGTCATCGACAGCACGCTGGCCGAGAGGCTCTGTTGTCCTTTTCCATCTCCGTCTTTCTACGAATATCGCTGCGAATCCGGATGTGTTAACGCCGGTCGGGACACTACTGACGCCTCCAAAGGACGCCACATGTTTCAGCTGGCCCGGGTTCACAGTTCCACCCTCCCCGCGCGCCTCCTTTCAAGCTCAAATCAATCGCTAGCGAAACAAAATCGAAAGCCATTGCAAGTCATTGAAAACAATCACCAGCGAACCAAATCAATCGCCAGTTTTTGTCGCCTTTTGGCTGCTCCGCGACACCTCCTGCCGCCGATTTGCCCGTCACGATTCGCATGTCACCAACCACAAGTCCCGAAATCCCCGCGCGCTAGCGTTGCCATTCTCCCCGTGTTACTTTTTCGATGGCACCCGGCGCTTACGCCCACGGGAGAGTTTAAAGTATGACCGGCTCGAGTTTCTGCAATCGGTTGGCACAACTCACTGTATTTCTGATGTTTGTAGCCGCGGGCGCCTCGGTTCAAGCGAGTCCCCAGGCCACCACTCCGTCAACTTCGCAACCCGCGGCGGCAACCGCAACACCGCCGGCGCCAGCCGCTCCGACGCGGGCGAACGCTTTGCGCGGCGCCTACGGTCCATACCGCGTAAACAACGATCTGCTCTCCTACCACCTGGATGTGCGCGTCGATCCGGAGAAGCAAACCATCAGCGGCAAGAACTCCATTCGCTTCAAGATGCTTCAGGACGGAACGCGCATCCAGCTCGACCTGCATCCCGCTCTCGACATAGACAAAATTCTTCTCGGCGCGGCTCCGCTCCGATACGTCCGCGATTCCGGCGCAGTGTTTGTGGACTTCCCGGACACGTTGCACGCCGGGCAGGAATACACGATTGATTTTTATTACTCCGGACATCCGCTGCAGACGGCCCGCTTCGGCGGTTTCACGTTCGGCAAAGATCCTGCCGGCCGTCCGTGGATTTACACCGCATGCGAGGACATTGGCGCGAGTGTCTGGTGGCCGAACAAAGATCAGTGGCGCGATGAAGTCGAGAACATGCAGATCAGCGTCGCGATTCCCAACGGCCTCGTGGATGTCTCGAATGGAAAATTCATGGGCAAGACCGATCTGGGCGACGGCTACACGCGCTGGGACTGGCTGGTGCAATATCCCATCAACAATTACGACGTATCGCTCAACATCGGCAACTACGTGCACTTTTCCGATCATCTGGGCGACCTGCCGCTGGATTTCTACGTGCTGCCCGAAGATCTGGACAAAGCGAAAAAACAATTCGTGCAGGCCAAAGGCATGATCGAGGCCTACCAACATTATTTTGGCGAGTATCCCTTCCAGAAGGACGGCTACAAGCTCATCGAAGTGCCCTACTCCGGCATGGAGCATCAGAGCGCGGTCACCTACGGCAATCACTTCAGCAACGGATACCTGGGCCGCGACTGGACCGGCGTGGGTGTCAGCCCGAAATTCGATTTCATCATCATCCACGAAAGCGGGCACGAGTGGTTTGGCAACAGTGTCTCGGCCGCGGACCGCTCGGACATGTGGATCCACGAAGGCTGGACCACGTATCTGGAAGTTCTCTACGTCGAATACACTTTCGGGCACGAAGACGCGATCAAGTACGTCAACGGTTACAGGTCAAAGGTGCAGAACCGGGAGCCGATCATTGCCGAGCGCGGCATCGCCGCCACGCCGCCGCAGGACATGTATTTCAAGGGTGCGCTTTTCTTGAATACCCTGCGCAGCGTGGTGAACGATGATGCGCGCTGGTTCGCGTTGATCCACGATTTTTACCAACATTTTAAATATCAGAACATCATGACCGAAGATGTGGTGGCATATTTCAACCAGCAGACCGGAATGGATCTAACGCCACTGTTCGATCAGTATCTGCGCCACACCGCAATTCCCACGCTCGAGCTGAAATTCAACGAAGCGGACGGCACGGTGGACTATCGCTGGCAAGCGGACGAACCCGATTTCGCCATGCCCATTCGCGTGGGAAAGAAAACCGACTGGCAAATTATTCAGCCCACAACTTACTGGCAGACGCTGAAGACCCCGCTGAAGAAAAACGAATTCGACGTGGCCACCGATCTATATTTCGTCAACGTCTCGAAAGAATAGCTTCGGTTGCTTGGGCAGAAACGCGCGCCGGCCGAGCGTTTGAATTGGTTTAGGTAGGGGCCAGCTTTAGCTGGGCGCGGTTGCAGTCACCTTTGACTTTGTAGCGGCCGGTTCGGTTTCATCGAACCGGGCAGCCGTTGGCTTTGGTTTCGCTGCGTTCTCCGCGCGCCTCTGCGCTAATCCTTCGTCGTTACCACTGCCGTCGCGCGTGCGAGGAAACCAAAATCAGTGTCCGAGAAACTTTTCCAGCTTGTTTAACTCCGCGTCCGCTTGCTCCATGTATTTCTGTGCATTCTGCACATCGCCATGTTGCAGCGCGCGTTGCGCTAGCCCCAGCTCGTTGCTTGCGTTCTGCTGCGATGCAGCGACGTCCGCGCCGGGCTGCTGCGGCAATGCCGCGATGCGTGCGTTCGCCTTGTTGTCGCGCGCCTCAAGCTCGTCGAACTCCTCGTGCTCCAATGCCGCGAGCTGCGCGAGGGAAGCCACGGTCTTCCGCGTGGACTGCTCCGCTGCGTGACGGTCCGGTTGCGCGGGAGTCGCAGGTTGCGCCGCGGGAACTGGCTGCTGAGCCACGCTGGGCTGTGGCGTGCTCGGTTGCAGCGCGACTGGCTGCGTCACAGCCTGCTGCGGCATGCCCTGTTGCGGCGGCGAAGGATTCTTCGCGACCGGTGGCGGAGGCGAGCGCCGTTTCGCGCTCGCATCAATCGCCGGTTTGCTGGGAGCTGAGTCTGCTGCGGGGACAGCCGGCGTTCTAGACACGACCGACGCAGGCGTCGCATCCGCTGAAGGCGTCGCGGCAGCGGGCGCAGGATTGTCCGCAGGCGCAGTTGCGGAGCTATCCGACGGGCGCGAATCCATCCAGCGCTTCGCGCCGAACGCCGCAGCAACCAACACCAAGATCACGGCTACTGCGCTGAGAGCCAGGTACAGCCCACGACGATTGCCGGCGCTCGCTTGCGCCACCGCCGGTGCAGCCGCTGCCATCGCAACCTGCGGTGGCGGATATTGATGTGCCGAACCAGAGAGCGGAATCGTCGGCGCCAGCGGCACCGACGATGGAGTAGGCGAGAACGGCGGCGCCGCAACGGGCTGCGCTGTAATAGGACGAGCCGTAACCGGACGCGCCGTGATTGGCTGCTGCGCGACGGGCCGCGCGGTCACCGAACGCGGAGTGCTCGGCCGCACAGGATAAGGTGTCTGCTGCGCCGACATGTCGAGCGTTGACTCCGGAATCTCCGGCGCAAACGGAGTCGGTTCACCGAGCACCGGTGCGACGCTGCGCAGGGCGCCGCGCATCGCGTCGGCGGTCTGGAAACGCTGCGCGGGATTCTTGGCCATCGCCATCAGGATCAGCTGGTTCAGCCCGGGCGGAACATCCAGCTTCAAGTCAATCGGCGGCGTCGGCGGCACTTGCAGATGCGCTTGCATCACTTCGAAGTTGTTGTCGCTCACGTAGGGGCGCTGGCCGGTGATGGTCTCATACAATGAGACGCCCACGGAATAAAGGTCGGAGCGACCGTCGAGAGGTTCGCAGCGAACTTGTTCGGGTGACATGTAGGCGACGGAGCCGAGCGTCGTGCCGGTCATCGTGAGGCCCATATCGTTGCCGGAGCGCGCGATGCCGAAGTCCATCAACTTAACGACGCCGTAGGGAGCGAGCATGATGTTGGCGGGCTTGATGTCGCGATGCACGATTCTTTGCGAGTGCGCGCAGGAGAGCGCGGCGAGCACTTGGTCGAAGCACGCGAGCGCGTCCGCGTAGCGCATGTCACCTTGTTGCAGGCGGGAGGCGAGCGTGGTGCCTTCGACGTACTCCATGATCATCACCAGTTGATTGCCGATGGTAAGCGCGGTGCGCAGCTCTGCGATATTGGGATGATGCAGGCTGGCGAGAACTTTGATCTCGCGTAAGAAACGGTCCGCGAGTTCCTGCTGCTCGGAAAGATCGGGCAACAGAACCTTCATGGCCTCGACGCGATCGGAAAGCGTATTGCGAACTTTGTAGACCTTCCCCATACCTCCGGCTCCCAGAGTGCCGAGGATGAGATAGTCGCCTTTCCGTGCGCCAGTGACGTCGTCGGTCATTTGGCCTCTGCCGGTCCGAGAGCGATTGCTGGAGAAAGCCCGAAAGCTGCCGACATTCTACGACATTTGCGCCAGAGTGAAAGGGCATGCTGAACAGGAGCGTCGCCTAGCGCTGCTGGATCGGCGAAGCTGGCGAATGGCGAACCTGCGTGATTTTCCGAGCTTGACAGAGGCGCGCGGCGGGCCTATGTTCTTGCACAACAGGCTATCATTCGCACCGGAAGTAGCGGGTAAACTGCCTCTGCAAGGTTTGTGCGTGAGGGCTGGTAAAAGTGCGCCGGTTGTTGTGGTCTTCTCTCACCGCCCGGCAGGGTGTTCTCGGCGGCTCCGGAAGACTGAGTTCAACCTCATAAGGTTGGTAATGCGGCTGCGGTGAATGGCCGATTTCCCAGGCTATATCATCAAGAATGCGGCCAATGCCTGCGACGTGGTGCCAAACTTTTCACGGAACGCCCGGACCGGAATCAGCGGGCGAGCCGGTATTCCTCCCCGGGAATGACGGTTTTTCATATGCTTTTGCGCAATGCGAGGTGGAGGACCATTCCGGCACGAGCCGGCGCGGCGTTCATGTGGAGCAAACCCATCATTCTCTCAGCAGTATGGAATCCTTCAGGCTCGTGGTGGCACAACTGCTGACAAAGGTACGTGCTGCAGTTCGTGCTATCCAGTTCGGTTGATGTCGTGGGGTAACAGGTTGGGGAAGCCTGTACGGGGAAGAAGCCAGGGAATTCTCACAGAGATCATGCGTTCTCGGCGGTAGGGTGACATACAGAATTTCACACGAAGAGGAGAGTTACGATGAAATTAACTCGGCCCGGCTTTAGCATCCTAGCAAAATGGCTCTTGATCCTGAGCCTGGTTACGGTCCCCAGCCTGGCTTGGGGGCAGAAGAACAAGAGTGCCCCAGCGCCCGCGGCACACTCCGCCCCTGCTCCGGCCGCGCATTCAGCGCCTGCCTCACATCCTAGCGGCGGTTCCGGTGGCGCGAGCACCGCGAACCACGGCACAACCACAGCTAACCACGGTACGACGACCACTGCCAACCACGGCACAACCACCACGGCGAATAAGGGAACAACAACCACCGCCAACCACGGTACAACGACTACCACAGCCAACAAGGGTACAACCACCACGGCGAACAAGGGAACGACGACCACCGCCAATAAGACCACAACGTCGACCACTGCCAACAAGGGCACTACGACGGCTAACAAGACGACAACGACGGCTGCTGGCAAGACAACGACCGCAACCGCTAACAAGGGTGCGACGACGACCGCTGCGGGAAAGGGCACGACGACGACCGCGGGGAAAGGCGCGACGACCACGGCTGGCGGCAAGGGCACGACGGCTGCCGCAGGTGGTAAGGGTGCGACGAACACTGCGGGTAAGGGTGGAGCCAGCACGCACGCAGCGACCAAGACTGTGTCGACGAAGAGTGGCAATACGGCGCGCGTTAACGCCAGTGGCCACGTTACTTCTATCAAGACGTCCAAGGGTGCCACGATTACTCACGGAGCGCACGGAACCTCGAGAGTCTCATCGGCGCGTCCCGGTGGCGGCCGGCTGGTCAACACTGGGCGGCACGGAGGCTATGGCGAACGTGGGTACCGGGGACGTGATGGGCACCGCTATATGGGAAGAACCTACTACCGTGGCGGCCGATACTATGCCTATGGATACCGCGGTGGCTACTACCATGGTGGCTACTACTACGGCTACGTCTCGCCTTACTACTACGGTCCGGGATTCTACGGCTGGGCCTACAATCCGTGGGCTGCGCCCGTCGCGTACGGATGGGGCTGGGGGGGAGCGCCGTGGTTCGGATACTACGGTTACTACTTCAATCCCTACCCCGTGTATGCCAGCGCGGCATTGTGGATGACGGACTACGTGATCAGCCAGAACTTGCAAGCTCAGTACGCGGCTCAAGCTGAGGCGAATGCGAACGCAGCGGCGGCGAGTGATTCTGGAACGCAAGACGCCGGGCAGTCAGGCGGAGGGGGAGGCGGAGTCGTACTTACGCCTGAGGTGAAACAGGCGATTGCGGATGAGGTAAAGGCTCAACTCGCGGCCGAGCAGGCCGCCGCAGCGGCACCACAACCCGCGGCAGCGGCAGCACCTGCGGCAGACACGTCGGCTGACGCAAACCCGCCGGAAGAGACGCCTGCGGCGTTGGATCCCAACCACCGGACGTTTATCGTCAGCGACGTGCTCAACGAGACAGGGCCGGATGGACAGGACTGCTCGCTATCCGCGGGAGACGTGGTGACGCGAATTGAAGACACTCCGGACGCGAACAAGAGTGTGAAGGTGCTGGTCAGCGCAAGCCAGAAATCAGATTGCGCTTCGGGATCGCAAGTGTCGGTGGCGGTCGACGATCTGCAGGAAATGCACAACCACTTCCGCGAGCAGCTCGATTCCGGACTCAAGACGCTGGCGGACAACCAAGGGAAGAACGGACTGCCGGCAGCTCCCGACACCAAGACCCGTGCCAACCCGGATGGCCAAGTGAAGCCGGATACGTCGGTGAAGGCTGACTTGGATGCGCAGCAAGCGGATGCGGACAAGGCCGAAGCTGACGTGCAAGCGCAGGCCGGGACCACTGGTCAGGGCAACGACTAAAAGAGCGAAGTTGACGGTCGCGGTGCGAGAATCGCAACACCGTGAAGCGGAAAACGGGATCGGAGCGTCAGTGGTGGAAGCCGCTGACGCTCGCGATTCAGCTTCTTGAGAAGTAAAAAAAGGCAAACACCGGTTTCACAATTTCCGAAAAAAACACCGCAGGGCATGCTACGCCCAAGGAGAAGTTATCAATGAAGGCCAGACTTCCGATTCGGATGCAAATAGCCGTCCTGGCGGTTGCGGGAATTTTTCCATGGTTCACGGCGGGAGCGCAGGGTTCGCTGCAGAGCCAACTGGAAGCGAAGTACCAGATCACGAAACCGACGGACGACAAGAGCGACATCGTCACCGCAGGCTCTGTATTGATTCTGCAGAAAGACAAGCTGCTGATGTATCCCACCTCGACGCAAATACCGCCGCAGAATACTTACAGCGGTGGCAGGCTCTCCGAGGGAGCGTATGGCGTACATCAGAAGCTGCAGGGCTTTGGCAGCATGATCGGACATCCGCCGCCGCAGACCGTGCAGGGTCGGCAATTTGTAACCGGAGAGAAATTTTGGGTGACGGCTATCACACTGCAGGTCGATGGTGTGGTTTTCACATTGTTCAGCGATCCGTATCAAGACGTTCGCTATTACTCGACGCTTAAGTTTATTTATCCTAAGGGCACGAATCCAAGCTCGGATCAGGTGTTGAGCATGGTCGCGGAAGTTTTGAAAGTTGACGCGGACGATTCAAAGAAGTCGGACGACAGCGGCAACCAGCAGCAAGCTGCGGCAGGCGGCGATGCGGCTCAACAGCCCGCAGCGGCGGACGCTCCAGCAGCGGCACCTGCGGAAGCTGCGGCTCCAGCCGCGCCGCCCGCGCCGCCCGCTACGGTGGAGATCGGCCAGACGCCCGACCAAGTGACTGCGATACTGGGCCAGCCGGACAAGATCCTCAACCTGGGTACCAAACAGATTTATGTGTATAAAGATCTTAAGGTCACATTTATGAAAGGCAAGGTTACGGACGCGCAGTAAGCCTTGCGCAAACCCTTTTCGCAATAGCTGAGTCAGTCGCGACTGATCGCGCGGTTCCCGCCGAGCACGCGCGCTCGTTAGGGCTCGTGCTCTTACAGCGGTGAGGCGGCAGGGAGCCGCCTCGGCTGCCTTATGCTGTCGCAGGTCTCCTTCAGTATTGTCCCGCATCGTAAATGAATCCCGTGGCGACGTGGCTGCGCATGAGGCACGAGAACCGCGCGCGAATAAGATGCAAAGCGCAGCCGCAGTGACCCGTAAACCGACTTCGCACCCGGTCTCTGCCAGCGCGATCCGTGCGCGTACTTCTGAAGAATCCTCTAACTGCGGGGGGCGCGCTTCAATTCGTCACCGCCAGCAGAAACCCGGTGCCGGAACAAGAACGTGCGCGAGCATAAAAAAAGGCGGCCCGAAGGGCCGCCTTTTTTGCTCTCCGCTCTTGGTTTGAGTTAGAAGATAAACTTGCCTGTGATCTGCGCGATCCTCTGGTCGGTCGCAGCCTGCGCAAACGCCCCGTAAGGTGATGTTGGTGGTGTCTGCGTCAGCACGGCTTGCCCAAAGATGCTCGCGTTCGTGCTCGGATAGGGCGTGCCAAAATTGGCGTGGTTGAGCCAGTTGTACGCACTGATTCCGAGTTGAAACGTCATCCGTTCCGTGATCGCAAAGTTCTTCCGCACGCTCAAGTCGCCGCCCAGGAAGCCTGGTCCGCGGAACGCATTGCGGCCTACGGGACCGTCGAAGTTCGTGCTGGGAGTGAAATCTGCGATCGTCCAGCATACCAGGTCCGGGCAGTTTCCCGGGTGCGAGAAGTTTCTCTGCGTGAAGGCCGCCGTGGGTTGTAGCATGATTTCAGCTCCGGAAAGATTGTTTCCGGCTAAGCCACCACTTGTTGCGCCGTCAAACATGCTGAACGGGAATCCGGTGCGGAAGAACCACGTGCCCGAAATCATCCAGCCACCGATGGCGGCGTTGACGAGGCGGTTTTCACTCTTGAAGGGCAGCTGATAAAGATAGCTGGCGGACAACTGCTGCCGCGCGTCGTTATCTCCCGAAGCGTAATTCATTCTCAGGTTGTAGGGATCGATCTGCCCCGTACCGCTCGCACCGATGCTGGTGATCACGCTGAAGGGCTCGTCGGGAACATTCGAGATTTCATCCAGTGCGTGTGAGTACGTGTAGTTGAAGCGGCCGCTCAACCCGTGCCACTGGTTTTCCTGGATCGAGAACGTCACGCCGTTGTAGTTCGATACT
Source organism: Acidobacteriota bacterium (assembly GCA_013289715.1). Taxonomy (GTDB): domain Bacteria; phylum Acidobacteriota; class Terriglobia; order Acidiferrales; family UBA7541; genus Palsa-295. The sequence goes on from JABCZJ010000011.1 coordinate 165,825, forward strand.
GCACCGCTGTAGAGATAATTCACGCGGGCGACGCGCGGATCCGGTGCTGCAGCCGGCAGGTTGCCAAAACCGAAGCCGTTTACATCAGGGTTGGTGATCAGTTCGTTGTACCCGTGGTTGCCTACGTAGTTCGCCGAAATCACGGTGTGTGCTCCGAAGGTGTGCTGAATTTCGAAGTTCCACTCCACATACTTCGGGTTTTGTAGATTGCGGCTCACGTCGTTGAGTGTCGGCACCGAAAGGGCGCCCTGCGCGTTGAGACATTGACCCGGGATACCTAGTGCTGCGGTTTGGTAACCGGCATAGTTGCCGCCGCTATTGTAATTCGACAGAAATGCCGCGTTGCACTCCGTCACCAGGCTTACGCCGCTGGTCGGAAATGCGGTGCTGCCCGGTGCGAGCGTGTCGAACGCTACACTTCCTGTCGGCACGTTGAAAAGATTCACCTGCGGGAAGTTTGTGTCGTAGGAGCTCAGAATGCCGCCGGGATAGAGGTCGGTAAACAGACCGACGCCGGCTCGGATTACGGTATTCTGCCCAACTGGAGTCCATGCCACGCCGAGCCTCGGCTCGAACACGACCTTCTCGATGCCGGGAATGATGGTCTTGTTTCCGGTCGGGAACGAGACATCGTAAGGAACGGTCGGATCGTGCGACATATCGATAAACGGAGTAACCGGGAGGCCGGCGCAGTTGTTCTGGCAGACTCCACCGGAGTTCCGGTCGGCCCGGAGCGTCAAGGTAAGCTTCAGCTTGGAATTCACGCGATACTCGTCCTGGAAGTAGAACCCGACGCTGTAGTACGCAACGGGTTGATGATTGTGTACCGCAAAGTTGTAGGCGACGCTGCCGCATACCGGAGACTGCGGGTTGTTCGGATTGCTGCAACCACTCGGCGCGACCGCATCGTTGGCAAAGCCAAACAAGCTTGTGCTGACCGCCGGATACAGGGTCTGTATCGCAGCCGTGTAGTCGCTAATGTCGTCACGGCGGAAGTTGACGCCCATTTTGAATCCGTGATTCCCTCGCGCGACGGACAAGTCATCGACCAGCTGCCATTGCTCCACGTTGCGACCTTGGGGGGATCCGAAGCCCGCTGCAAAACCACCCGGGTTACCAGAGCTCGTTCCGAGGGCGGTCAACGAACCATCGGAAAAGGCCAAGTTGCCTGGGAACAGGGCGAGTGATGGACCTGGAGCCAAGCTTCCGAAAATCGCCGAATACCACAGGTCGGAGAAGATGAAGCTGTTCACCACCGTCGGGCTGAACACGTGGGTGTAGTTCAATTGCCCTTCATCTTGAGGCTGAATGCTGAGGTCGTTGAACACCGGGTTTATCGAGTCGGTGTAGGTGGGCTGAACTCCGCGATCGAACTTGACTCGTCCAAAAATCTTGTCGTTTGGACCCAGGTTGTAGTCCACACGACCGCTCAGCAACCACTCCTTGTTGCCGCTCGATACGGATTGCGTCCAGGACTCGGTGCATTCGCCAGCATTGGCGCCGCCCGGCTGGAAACTGGCGGGTAGTCCAATAATTGCGGTCGTTGCGCCGGTAGCGGGATTGGTTGTAAATGGAAACCCAATGCAGCTTCCGGGTCCCTGCGGACTGGTAGCGCTGAAATTGGTTGCAAGCCCGTTGGGTGTGGCATTGCCTATTCCCGGAGCGCCGTTGTACAACTTGAAGGCGTTGCTGTAAAACGCCTGCGTTGCTGCATCGGCGGGAACATTGCCCTGCACGAAACTCTCAAAAGATGAGGTGGGCGCACTGGGCGTGTGAATTGAACCGAAAATATATCGAATTCCCTCGGTATTCACGAAGAAGTACGCTTTATCCTTCAGAATCGGACCGCCCAAAGACGCCGCCCACTGGTTGTTGTTCTCAAACGGTCGCGGATTGCCGAAGAATTTGTTGACCGGATCGTTCGCGGTGAGTTCACGTCCCGTCCAGTTATACACAGCGTCTCCGTGGAATGCGTTGGTGCCCGACTTGGTCGAGTAGTCAATCTGGGCTCCTGCCTGGCGGCCGTACTGGCCGGTGTAAGCGTTGCTGACCACCGCGACTTCCTGGAGTTCATTGCCGCCGAGCAGCAAGTTGCTCGACCCGGTGTTATTTATGTTCAAGAAGGCGTCGTTATAATCGTTGCCATTGACGGTGAACAGGTTCGCGGTACCGGGCAAGCCGAAGGCACTGAAGTTGCCGTAGCCGCCGCCCGTCGCATTGTTCATGGTTATGCCCGGCGCGGTTTGTGCCACGTAGGTGATGTCGCCGCCAGGGTTAGGGATGTTTTGGATCTGATTGGTGTCAAAGTTCGAAGTAATGTTGGCGTCTTCGGTCTGTAGCAGCGCACCCTGTTCGGTGACGGTCACGGTGTCACTGGTCGCGCCGACGTCCAACTTAATATTCGCGAGCGTGATCTGACCGAGGAGCACTTCGGTGGGCTGCGCCAGTTGCTTGAATCCGGACTGCGACACCGCGAGAGTGTAGCTGCCCGGTTTAAGTAGCGTGAACTGGTAAGTGCCCGTGGTGCTCGATGTGGCGACCAGAACAGTTCCTGTGTCGTTGGACTTCAAACTGATTGTGGCGCCCGAGATGACGGCGCCGGACGAATCGGTTACCGTGCCACTGATAGCGCCCGTGACGGTGCTTTGCGCTGCTACCATACCTGGAGCCAATAGCATCAGGGCCGCGAGCAAGGCGACGAGCCCAAAAGGCTGCTTGTATCTCATATCTCGATCTCCTGTTTCGACGCGATTTGAGGTAGCGGGCTTGCCCTGGCTGAGAGTCACGTGACTTTTCGAAGAATGAAAATTCGCCCACTCCCCGGAAGGACGATTGCAACGATTCTGCCAACCTAGAATGTATTTATATTACTGATAATAGGGCAGTTAATTGAGGCAGGCATGCCGCTCGGTATATGGGTTATCCGAGTTCTAAAATCTAAACCGAAGCATGTATATGGCGTTTCGCATAGAAGCGTTGCGCAAATATGGAATCGCAACGCGAGCCTGCAGTAAGCAGCGGGGGAGCCTCTCCGGTGGCTCCACTGGCGGCCTCGCCGCTCCGCCTGCTACGGTGGTCAGAGACTGGGTGAGGTGACGATGACACTGGGCCAGCCAGACAAGCCCCTGCGGGGTACCAAGCAGCTTTATATACATACAAGCTTTAAAGTAACATTCGTTAACGTTAATGTTACCGACGCGTAATCACCAAAGTGATTAATATGTTCCTCCGCTTGCTGTCTCCGTAGCCTTTTGCTAAGCTCGCGCGTGATGCCTAATAGCGGCGAGCGCCCACGGTTTTTCGCGCAAACGCCTCAGGAGAAATAGAAATGATACGCACAGGAATCTTGCTGATGGCGGCCCTGGTGGTGGCGTTGCCGAGCATTGCGCAGACTAGCGCACCATCGAGTGCAGCTTTGCCGGCTCTGAATATTCCGAGCAGTGTGGGGATTGTTGCGAAGCTCGACACGGATTTGGACGCGAGCAGGAATAAGCCGGGAGACATGGTGCAGGCCGAAACTACCCGGGACGTCAAACCGGGACATGACGTATTACTGAAGAAAGGGTCGGTCTTGAGCGGCCATATTACCCAAGTGCAGACGTTCAGCAACAGTTCCGCTTCGATAATCGTCATCGTTTTCGATCAAGCGGCGCCGAAAGGGGGATCGCCGGCGACACTTAACGTAAAGATTCAAGCGCTGGCCCCTGCGGCCACCGTTTCTACCGATTCGTTGCAGGATGGGCGAGGAATGGCGGCGACGAACATCAACTCAGCAGTTGCGGCTGACAATAGGAACCTAGGCAACGGGGGAGAACTGATGGCCACCAGCGTTGGTGTGTATGGAATACGGGGAATGAGCCTCGCGTCGACGGTAGAAAGCCAGAAGCAGTATTCGGTCGTAAAGTCCGGGGTGAGCGATGTTAAGTTGAAGAAGGGCACACAGTTAGTATTTAAGGCGCCAGAGCAATAGCGAGCGAGCGGCTTGCGTTCGTAGGGCTGCCGATACCTCCAGAATCCTGGGATTTCTCGAACTCACCTGTTTGCGAAGGTGTGTCTGCGAAGTATCCCCGCCATCATCTATGGGCACTAGTGGGCACGCCGGTCGAGGTGTCAGGCCGCATGTTGGCCGGTTGTCTTCACTCGGATGCACAAGATGCGCCTCGCATCCGAGAAATGGAATATCGTACCAATATTCCAAAACACGTATATCACCGGTGCCTCCGAAAACGTGTAACCCTCCTATATTATTCTACGTAAAGCACTTAATATTAATCCTAGGATGGCAATTCCCTTGCGTTAGGAGGGTGGGGATCATTACAGATTTGGCGTCGTTGGTACGTGTCGCGGTAAACATTTACGCCCCAACCAATCAAAGTTAGACGAAACGAGGAGAGAAAAATGCGATTCAAGCAGCCGCTTTGCATCGTTGCACTGCTCGCGTTGTTGCTGCCATTCATGGCCGCCGCGCAAAGCGTGGTGACCGGCGGAATTAGCGGGTCGATCACAGACCAAACTGGCGCAGTAATCGTCGGCGCGAAGATAACGCTGACGGACTCTGCGAGTGGGGAAGCGCAGGCCGTTACGTCGTCCTCCAGCGGCGTTTACGGTTTCTCGCTGTTGAAGCCCGGCCGCTACACCCTGTCAGTGACGCAGCAAGGGTTTAAGACGTCAGCGACGGGTGTAGATGTGGTCTTGGGGCAGATCGTTGCAGTGAACATCAAGTTGGAAACAGGAAGCGTGAGCACGACGGTAGAAGTGACGACGCAAGCCGCGCAGCTGCAGACCGAAGACGCGAACATCACGACGACCTTCGACGCTCGGCAGATGACGGAAACGCCGAACCCCGGCGGCGACGTCACTTACATCGCGAACTCGGCGCCTGGCATTGTGGCGAACAACTCGACGGTTGGCGGCTACGGCAACTTCAGTGCTTTCGGGCTGCCGGCGGATGCGAACCTCTTTACCGTAAACGGGAATGACTACAACGATCCGTTCCTGAACCTGAACAACACCGGCGCCAGCAACCTGCTCCTCGGCGGCAACGAAATGCAAGAAGTCGCAATCGTCGCGAACGGCTACACGGGCCAGTACGGCCGTCAGGCGGGCGCCCAGGTTGACTATTCAACGAAGTCCGGCGGCAACGCTTATCACGGCGACCTGGTTTATTTCTGGACCGGCCGGGAATTGACCGCGAACGACCCGATCAACAAGCTGGGTGAGCGACTCGGCGGCGCACCGAATACGCGCCCGTTCGCCAATAACAACCAGTGGGCGGCAGCTTTCGGCGGTCCTATTAAGAAGGATAAGGCTTTCTTCTTTGTGAACACCGAGGGTATCCGGTACATTTTCGGTTCCGTGCATCAGGTGACGCTGATGACGCCGGCGTTTCAGAGTTATACGCTGGCCAACGTTCCGCAGGACGCCGCGACGCAAGCGTTCTATACGAATGCGTTCTCGCTCTACAACAACTCGCTGGGCATTGGCAAGGCACAGCCGAATCTCGCCAGTGCGACCAATCCAGCCGGGAGCTGCCTCGGATACGCGGTAGGCGCCGGGGGCATAATAAGTGACCCGATTACAGGGGCCATTCTTCCCGCGGCGTTACAGCCCGGCGGAGCCACACCCGGAGCGTGCACGGAGGGTTACACGCAATCCGTTTCGAACGGCAACAAAGAATGGCTGCTGAGCGGACGGGTCGATTATTCCTTCAGCGACAAGGACAAGATTTTCGGTCGCGTAAAGTTCGACCGCGGCGTACAACCCACATACACGGATTCCGTGAATCCAGCATTCAACGACAGCAGTGTTCAGCCCCAGGACGAAGGGCAGCTGAATTATACGCACCTGTTCAGCCCGAACGTGGTGAACAACTTCATCGGATCGGTGCTGTACTACGCGGCGATCTTCGGCAACCCGGATCCGACGGCGGCTCTGGCCTTGTTTCCTGGCAACATCGCCTTCGTTGATGGTTCCGCTACGACTGCGCTCGGCACCGGTTCGGGAAACCCCGGCGGCTTTGCGGCCGGCTTCGAATACCCTCAAGGGCGCCACGTAACGCAGTGGCAGATTATTGACGACCTCTCCGTCACCAAGGGAGATCATTCCTTCAAGATGGGAGTAAACTTCCGCCGGGACGACGTGAGCGACTATGCCTCTGAAACCCTGACGCAGTATCCTGCAATCAACACCACGCTACTGGGCTTCGCCAACGACCAGGTTTTCTTGCCGTCCAATGCAGCCAACAGCTTCCCTGGCGGCGGTAACGTGTTGTACAACTTCACCGCCACACCGCGTCAACCACTTGCCTTCTACAGCTTTGGCTTGTACTTCCAGGATGAATATCGGGTGAATTCGAAGCTGAAACTCACCATGACCCTGCGTGCGGATCGCAATTCTGGCGGCGTTTGTCAGCATAATTGCGCCACGCTGCCGATTTCGCCGTTCAACGAAACGCCACATGGCGCGGATGTCCCGTACAATGCGGCGTTCCCGGGTGGTACTTTCCAGACGGGTTTGAAGCAGATTCTGCCAGACGTCGAGGCGGTTGTATTCGAACCCCGCTTCGGTTTTGCCTGGAGCCCAATCGGTGACAAGACTGTCATCCGCGGCGGGGTTGGTCTCTTCACCGACCTTTATCCCGGTGAAATTCTGGGCAACTACACAACGAACTTCCCAGTGGTGAATCCGTGGAACGTGGGGGCGGGCACTCTGGCGTTTGACCTGCAGCCGAGTTCGTCAACGGCCTTCCCCACTAGCGGCGTTAACGTCGCGCAATCTTGCAACAGCGTTTTCGCTTCGAACTTCACTACCGGTGGAAACCTGAATACCTACGCGACTGCCGCGAATGGAATCAACGGCAAGTGCGTTAACCCGAATACGGGCAATCTGATCGTTCCCAACGTGGCTGATACCGCGGGCAAGGTTTTGAACCCGAAGTACCTTGAATGGAACTTCGAGATTCAGCGCGCTCTTACTCGCACCACCTCTGTGTCCATCAATTACGTGGGCAATCACGGTTTTGACGAGTTGATGGAGAACCCCTTCCTGAACTCCTTCTGCGACCCGGTTAACTGCATCGGTGCGGGCTTCACCAATTCTGGTCTGCCGTCTACTGCGCCCGACCCACGCGTTGGCACCGTGACGCAGCTGACGAACGCCGGCCACTCCAATTACAACGGAATCACCGTGTCGATCATGGAGAACGACTGGCACGGGCTTTCGGGACGCTTCAATTATTCCTACTCCCACTCGCTCGATGCCAACTCGAATGGTGGCATCAACCCGTTCAGCGTCATTAACAGCGTTCTCAACCAGGTCAATCCGTTCAACCCCAATGCCGGCTACTCCTCGTCGGACAACGACATCCGCCACAACATCAGCGCGAATTACATTTATGCGCTGCCGTTCAAGTCGGAAAATCGTATTACCAATCTGGCCGTTGCTGGTTGGCAGATTTCGGGCAACGTCTTCTTCCACACGGGCTTCCCGTTCAGCATTCTCGATGGGGCCACGTTGGGAGGATTCGAATCCGCCGACAACCTGCAGGGTGCAACAATCATCGGGCAACCGGCCTCGACATTCACACAGCGCAATTTCTCGAACAGCAGCCCCTGCGCGGCTTCCTTGGCGGGCCCGCCATTCTCTCCTTGTTTCGGAACTGGTAACAACGTCCTTGCCCCTTCGACCAACTTCACGAACAGCGTGGTTGGGCGGAACGCGTTCATCGGACCGGGCTTCTTCGGAATGGATTTCAGCCTCCGCAAGACGTTCGATTTGACCGAGCGCTTCAAGTTCCAAATCGGCTTCAACGCCTATAACGTACTGAACCACCTGAACTATGGCACGGCGTCCGCGAACACCAGCGGCGCAATCGGTCCGTTCGGTAGCACCATCTTCACGGCGACCATGCCGACGTCTCCTTATGGGGCGTTCGCAGCGGCAGCGACGGACCAGAGGATTTGCCAGATTCAGGGCAAGCTAATCTTCTAACCTCCCTTTCGGGAGTTAGCAGCAAAAAGGGCGACACTTCGGAGTCGCCCTTTTTTATTGGTACGCCGAGCACGTTCGATAGTCTGGAGGTAAAAGTCCTCTTCACAACCTGATAGAGGTGAAGTGATAGCGAAGCGCAAGGGCGTCGCCGCGAGGCGGGGTCTGAAGGAAGTGTGGAGCAAAAGCGCGAGCCAATGTACAAGAACCGAATCTGAGGCGTGAGTGTCGGGCGAGCGGGCCCGTGATCGCGAAGCCCATATCTATCAAGGACGCAAAGCGTAAATTCGGTGGTTGCGCGCGGAAAGTGGTCGAACTTATCTCGGGAGATCTGCTGCACGTCATGAATTCGTGACTGAGAGTGGAGCAATTCACCCTGATCCAGCAGCAGAAGTCAGCAGTGGGCGTAGTACTCATGCCAGTGAGGAAGGCCCAAACAGTGAGAGCGAGTAGTAGAACGTAGAACTCGCGGGTGGCACTGCGCCAGCCAATCAGCTTCGGCTGAGCTTTACAGGTTCAGCAGACGGTGAAGCCGAAACGGAAACCTGCAGAGTGGCGAAGCCCTTGTGGCGAACGACGACTCGAACCTCCGGCCTGTAAAGGCTCAACTTGCTGAACCGCCGTATGCGGACCCGCCTATACCGTGGTGTGGGAGGGGCGAGCAGGTGACTGCTCCCCCTATCCCGATCGACTGGCACACTTCGCGGCTGGTCTGCGGCTTCGCTATAATCCGTGTGGGATGCGATTGCCGGGCGACGTAGGAGCTTCGGTGATTGAGTGGAAGGCGAGGAGCCAGAGGTGAATCGTAGCGGCCGTCTAAGCTCGGCTACTTAGTTGGCGAGTCACCCGTCGAAGGTGGCTTTGCGTCTCCAAACTTCTGTGCGACCTGGGTGCGGAGCTCTTTCGCGCGCAGGCCAGCCGCACTATCGGGATCGAGCTTGATGTAGGCGTCGAGATCCAGCAGAAGCGCGGAGTAATTCTTTTCGTTTAGATGCACGTTCGAAAGCAGGCGATAAACAATCGGGGAAGCCGGAGCGAGTGAGCGGGCCTGCTCGGCGGCTTTCCCAGCGCCGGCGAAATTTTTCTGATTGAGCAAGACCCGACCCAGCTCGTAGTATCCCAGCCAGAAGTTGGGGTTCAATTCGATCCCGTGGCGGATGTCTTTTTCGCCTTCGGCGGAATCTCCCTTATTTACCAGCAGAGCGCCAAGGCCGACCGCGGCCTCACCGTATTTGTCGCTGCTGATATCAAGTGACTGGCGAAAGGCCCTTTCCGCGTCAGCAGAGTTGCCCAGCGACACGTAGGCCATCGCGGCCTGGTAATACGCTTCGTAGTAGCCGGGAGCGATGGAAATCGCTTGCTGCAGGTCTTGCAGGCCGCCCTGAGCATTTTTGTCCTGGTAGATCTTTTTCTCGCCCGACGCGACCAAGTCGCGAGCCTTCTGCGGCATGGACATCTCGTGTGTCGAGACTCTCGATGCGGGGGCCGGCGCAGGGGAATTGCTGGGAAGAGGCTTGAGGAATACGGACATGCCACGGTCGGACCCAAAGCTCAGGTCCAGATGGACGTCCTGTGATTGAAAACCGTTAGCGCTGACCGAGAGGATATACGTGTTGCGATTAATGCCTCGAAAGAAAAATTCTCCCGAGTCATTTGCGATCGTTTCCGCCACCCGATTGCCGCCGCTGTCGCACAAGCGAACAGCGGCTTGAGAAACCCGTTGATTGTGGGAATCGGAAAAAACAGTGCCGGTCACGCTGACGGTGTTGGTGTCGCCTGCGATCCCGCGCTGTGCCAACGCGTGATGAGGGAGCAGCGCAAAACAGCAAAGACCGAGAGCGAATGGAGCGAGTCGCGTCATAGGACTCTTCACCCAGCTAATTGAGGCGAATCATACCACTTTAAAGCAGCGTCGGCGGATGATTTTGAAGTTGCGGCGAGGATTCCGCGGGCGACTCGCGGGAATTGCGCGGAGCAAGGATCGCAACGTCTAGGGTGCCGCGTTATCGCTGGACGAGGTCCTTCAGGGCTGGGGCGAAGGGTGCGTGCGCGATGCCGTTTTCCGTGATTATGGCGGTGATGTAGCGGTGGGGGGTTACGTCGAAGGCGATGTGGGCGGCGCGGACGTCTGGGGCGGTGCGGATGCCCGCTGCGTGCGTAACTTCTGCTGGGGAGCGCTCTTCGATGGGGATTTGGTCGCCGGTGGGGAGCGAGAGATCGATGGTGGAGATGGGGGCGGCGACGTAGAACGGAATGTCATTTTCTTTGGCCAGGACGGCGATACCGTAGGTGCCGATTTTGTTGGCGGTGTCGCCGTTGGCGGCGATGCGGTCGGCGCCGACTACGACGGCCCCGACGCCGCCGGTGCGGAGGAAATGGCCGACCATGTTGTCGGTGATTAGTGTGAGCGGGATGCCATCCTCGTGAAGTTCCCACGCGGTCAGGCGCGAGCCTTGGAGGTACGGGCGCGTTTCGGGAACGAGGACTTCGATCTGGTGGCCTTCTTCAATCGCTACGCGGATCACGCCTAGCGCGGTGCCGATTCCGGCTGTGGCTAGCGCGCCGGCGTTGCATTGAGTCATTACGCGGCCGGATTTGGGCATGAGCGCGGCGCCAAATTTTCCGATGCAGCGATCGCCTGCGCGGCGCTCTTCGTGTACGAGCAGAGCTTCCTGCACCATGGCGGTGCGAATTCCATCCAGGCCGGCTGCGCCATTGCGCGATGCGGCTGGCGCGAGTTCGTCGAAGCGGCGCTTGAAGCGGGCTATCGCCCAGAAAAGATCCACAGCAGTGGGGCGGGTGTGCGCGAGAGTCTCGCAGATGATGGGAAATTCGGCGCGCAAATCCTCGAGCGTTTTGGCTTCGGAATGTTGCACGCCCAGTGCGATGCCCATGGCCGCGGCAACTCCGATGGCCGGAGCGCCGCGAATGATCATCGTCTTAATGGCTTTGGCGACGTCGCGGTAATCCGTGTAGGTGTGATGGACGACTTCTGACGGCAGCTTGAGCTGATCGAGAATCACGACGCCTGCGGGTGTCCACTGAATGGGTTCGACCGTGTGCAACGCTTTCGTCTCCGTTACTGGGGCGCGCTGAGTGCTGCGCACAAATTTCTATTGTAGCTGATTTTCGAGGCTTCTTCGCAGGGTGATTCGGGAGGGGCGATGCGGCATCTTCGCGGCGCTTGCTCCGAGCTGTAGAACTGGAAAGGCTTGGTTGATGAAAAAGGCAGTGGCTGTCGATCAGTGGCGGGTGGCTAGAATCCCCGCGCGCAAGCGCTTTCCGCTGAAGTGGCTGCGTTCACGGCGCGGCGGGGAAATGACGGAAGCCGTGCGAGGCTACGAGAAAACCCAGAAACAGGAATGAATTGTAGCTGACATGCAGCAGGTAGCTGGCGACGACGGTATGCGTCCGGGCGCGGGCGAGGGTGAAGACGATCCCAACGACGACCAGCAGGGCGATTTGGGCCCAGCCGCCCCACAACTGTGATGCGTGCAGCAATCCGAACAACGTGCCCGTGATGAGAACGCTGGCATTGATGCCGAAGCTGCGCGCGACGACGGGATAGATGTAACCGCGGAAGATTGTTTCCTCCAGCACGGGTGCGAGAAGGACGCCAAGTGACATGAGCAGCAGAGCGCTGCGGCGATCTTGAAAAAATTGTTCGATGGGCATTTTGGCGTTGTTCTTGAACGCCGAGGAAGAAATAGTCACCAGGATTGCGAGCATGCAACCGCTGAAAATCAATCCGAGGTAGGCGGCCGCGCGGGGCGTATGGCCGGTTTCCAGGTTACGCCAGCCGACGGTGCGCCAGAAAGGCTTGCGGAAGCTGTGACGCATTTGCGTGGCGAGATAGGCGAGCAAGACAACGGATAACAGCGCTTGATTCAGGATGAGGAAAAGATTTCTATCACCGGCGACATCCTGGACTTGGCGAAAGCTGACGCCCGCAATCGCGAAACCTTTGATGAGAAGCAGACTCACTACGAATGTTCCGGAGATGGCGACGGCGACCAGAAACAGTAAGTCCATCCAGCCCCAGGGGACGCGAAGGTCTTCAGGGAGCAGCGGATCGATTGGGCCCAGATAGCCGGGCGTGATGGAGGCTTCGAGACGGGGGCTGAGAGGTTCCGGCGTTGGCTCTGAGGAGCTCGCGGGGTCTGACTGCGGGGGATTGTTATCGTCGAAGGTCATTCGAGAGCGATGTTGATTATCCTCGTTCACTATACTTCATTCGGCGCCGGGCGAAAAATTGCCGGCGCCTGGTTTCAAGAACAGGACGCACGGTCGCTGCGTGACCGCGGCGGGCGGGTCTGAGACCCGCGCCCCTACGGAAGACTCGCGCGAGGTCTGCAGCATTGGCTTGGCATGCAGCGCCCCGAACTACTGCTCGTTAACGGACTTTTTGTTTGCGCCGTTTGCGCTGGTGCCGTTGCCGTTCAGGGCGCGGGCTAGAATTTGTCCGGTGTAGGATTTTTTCACGCGGGCAACTTGTTCGGGCGAACCTTGGGCTACGATACGGCCGCCTTCTTCGCCGCCTTCGGGGCCGAGATCGATGATCCAGTCGGCTTGTTTGATGACGTCAAGATTGTGTTCGATGATCAGGACCGTGTTGCCGAGAGTGACGAGGCGGTTGAGGACGTCGAGAAGTTTTTTGACGTCGTCAAAATGGAGGCCGGTGGTGGGCTCGTCGAGAATGTAGAGCGTGCGGCCGGTCTGGCGCTTGGAAAGTTCGCGCGCGAGCTTGGTGCGTTGGGCTTCGCCGCCGGAAATTGTGGTGGCGGATTGTCCGAGCTGCACGTAGCCGAGACCGACGTCCACCAGAGTTTGGAGTTTGATCTGGATGGCGGGGATGTTTTCCAGGACTTTGAGAGCTTCTTCGATGGGGAGATCGAGAAGATCGGAAATGGAGAGGCCTTTGTAACGCACGGCAAGAGTTTCGGCGTTGTAGCGCTTGCCGCGGCAGACTTCGCAGGTGACGTAGACGTCGGGTAGGAAATTCATTTCGATGCGGCGCTGGCCGTCGCCCTGGCAGGCTTCGCAGCGTCCGCCTTTTACATTGAAGCTGAAACGGCCGGGTCGATAGCCGCGTTCGCGAGATTCCGGAAGCATGGCGTAAAGCTCGCGAATGGGCGCGAAAACGCCGGTATAGGTGGCGGGATTGGAGCGCGGCGTGCGGCCGATGGGCGCCTGGTCAATCTGAACGACTTTATCGATGTGTTCGATGCCGGTGATGGCGCGATGCGCGCCGGGCTTTTCCATGGAGCGATAGAGTTTCGCGGCGAGGGCGCGATAGAGAATGTCGTTGATGAGCGTGGATTTTCCGGAGCCGGAGACTCCGGTGACGACGGTCATTAGGCCTAGCGGCAGAGTGACGTCAATATTTTTCAGGTTGTGGCCATGAGCGCCGAGGATGGCGATCGATTTTCCGTTGGGGCTGCGGCGGGTTTCGGGGACGGCGATTTTTACTTTGCCCGAGAGGTATTGGCCGGTGAGTGACCCCGGATTGGCGGCGATTTCGGCGGGCGCGCCTGCGGCGACTAGGTATCCGCCCGCTTTTCCGGCGCCGGGGCCCAGATCCACGACGTAATTGGCGCGACGGATGGTTTCCTCGTCGTGCTCGACGACGAGAACCGTGTTGCCCAGGTCGCGCAAGGTTTCTAGCGTATTGAGCAGGCGGCCATTGTCGCGAGCGTGCAAGCCGATGGACGGCTCATCCAGCACGTAGAGCACGCCGCGCAGGCGCGAGCCGATTTGAGTGGCGAGGCGGATGCGCTGGGCTTCACCGCCGGAAAGCGTAGCGGCCGAACGGTCGAGGGTGAGGTAGCCGAGGCCGACGTTGAGAAGAAATTCCAGACGCTCGGCGATTTCGGTGAGCGGGCGTCCGGCAATTTTGTGCTGGCGCAGGGTGAGCTTGGCGCGGATTTTATCTACTGCGGCGCGCGCGGCTGTAAGCGGCAGTTCGGTGAAATCGGCGATGGAGAGACCCGCGATTTTCACGGCGAGGCTTTCGGGACGCAAGCGGCGCTCGTTGCACGCGGTGCAGGGAGCAGGCGACATGTACTGCGTAAGCCATTCGCGGTAATTGTCGGATTTCGATTCTTCGAGATTGGATTCCAGATGCGCTAGGAGGCCCGGAAAGTTGAGTTCCTTGGTGTTCTTGCCGTCGGCGGGATTGCCCTGGAGAATCAAGTTCTGCGTTTTGCGCGAAAGTTGTTCGAAGGGCGTGTCCAGATCGAATTTGTAGGCCGCAGCGGCCAGACGCATGGTGCGCTGCAGATACGTCGAGCCCGAACCGGGGCCGAGGCCGCCTTCGAAGAGCGGCTTGGTCCAATCCACAATTACTTTGGAAGGATCGAAATCGTATTTCGAGCCTAGGCCGTGGCATTCCGGGCAAGCGCCGTAGGGCGAATTGAAGCTGAAGGAACGCGGCTCGAGTTGCGGAACGGAAATGCCGCAATCGGGGCAAGCGAGTTTCTCGGAATAGACGTGCTCCTCTCCACCAACGACGACGATGGTAACGAGCCCTCCGGTGAGCTTCAGCGCGGTTTCAACGGACTGCTCGAGGCGTTGCGCGATGCCATTTTTCAGCAGCAGGCGATCCACTACGATTTCGATGGTGTGATTCTTGCGGCGGTCGAGCGGAATGGGCTCGTCGAGATTGACGAGGTCGCCATCCACACGAGCGCGAACGTAGCCTTCCTTGGCATATTTCTCGAGTTCCTTTTTGTATTCACCTTTGCGGCCGCGAACTACCGGGGCGAGAACCATGATGCGGTCGTCGGGTTTCAATGCCAGCACCGACTGCACAATTTGTTCGGTGGATTGGCGCGTGATGGGCTTGCCGCAATTGGGGCAGTGCGGTGAGCCAATGGCGCTGTAAACCACGCGCAGGTAATCGTAAATTTCGGTGATGGTGCCGACGGTCGAGCGCGGTGAGCGCGTGGTAGTTTTTTGTTCGATGGCGATGGAAGGCGAAAGACCTTCGACGGAATCGACGTCAGGGCGTTCCATCTGGTCGAGAAATTGACGAGCGTAGGCAGAGAGAGATTCGACGTAGCGGCGCTGACCTTCGGCGTAGAGAGTGTCAAAAGCGAGCGAGGATTTGCCGGAACCGGAAAGCCCTGTAATGACCGTGAGCGTATTGCGGGGTATTTCCAGATGGATATTCTTCAGGTTGTGCTGCCGGGCGCCCCGGATAACGATTTTTTTCAGGCCCATGTTGGGATGGGATGCTCCCTACAGGATGCAACGTCATACACTGGGTAAAATGCGCCCAGTGTAATCTACTAACATAGCAAGCTGGCAACGGTTCGGTCAAGGAGCAGCGCGCGTACGAAAATAAATCGAACTCAATTAGAGATGACGGTGACGAGGGGGGAAATTTTGCCCTGGAGCTTGGATTTTTTACTTGGGGGCGAAAGTCGGAAAGGCTGTGTTTTCAATAGGATGAGTTTGGTTCCCGGCGTGCGATGGGTATGGACGTCAGAGGGAAGGAAAGCCGAGGATCCCTTTAGGGGATTGAGGGCTGGGCCGGCTTCCTTCCCTCGGCCTCTCCCGTCATATTCATATTTTTCATACGGGCCTAAAACGGCGGGGGCGTCTTCATTCTGCTGGTGCTGCTTGCTCACCGCGTTTTCGCTAACCTGCGTAATCCAGTCGATATAAAAATGCGTGGGAAGAAAAATTCCAATCCCGTTTACAATCTAGGGACGGCTGGGGCGTGGTCCAATTGGTAGGACACCTCACTGTTAATGAGGACGGTGTTGGTTCGAGTCCAACCGCCCCAGCCAACCTTTCCGTCTGAAAGAAAAGGCCTTCCATCGCCTGTTCGCACGGTGTGCCCCGTGTGTACCTCACTGGATGAAATTTCTTATCCGAGCTCGGCTTGGGGATGAACGTCCTTTATCATTCGGAATCGCGATAAAGAGGTACCCCTCGGGAAGGCGAGACCGTAGCGGAGTGGTGAGCACTTGGGCGAGAGTCGAAATCCCGTTCTTGCAGTCGCATTGGCAAACACGAGCCGACTTCTCCGGACGAATACGCACCATGGAACCCGCATACCTTCCGATTAGCCATCCGGACAGCATGACCTGTAGGGTTATTAGTCGCTGACCATTGCGGAGCCGGCGAGTCGACGCACTTTGATGTCCCGCATCGGCGGTTGACCGAAGAAGCGTTTATACTCGCGGTTGAACTGACTCGCACTCTCATAGCCGACCTCGAACGCGGCGCTCGCGGCATCGAGCCCTTCCACCAGCATTCGTTCTCGCGCGGCAACTAATCGAAGCTGTTTCTGATATTGCAGTGGGCTCATCGCCGTCAACGCGCGGAAGTGATGATGAAGAGTTGACATTCCCATGCGCGCAACTCCTGCGAGGTCCTCGACACGCAAAGGTTTCGTGTAATTGGCTATGAGCCAGGCGATCGCCCTCGCTGTTCTGTGACTCTGATCGCCCAGCGTCGCGATCGCGCGCAACCGCTCTCCGAGAGGTCCTCGGAGTAAGCGGTACACGATCTCACGTTGGATCAGGTTGCTAAGGAACGGGATGTCCTCTGGAGCGTCAAGAAGGTCCATAAGCCGACAATAGGGCTTTAGCAGATCGACGGACGTTTTCCCAATCGCGATGCCGCGAGCTGGGGATGAACTATCAGGTGCATGGAACTCCTCATGGCTGAGAATTTCCCGGACTACTGCCATATCGAGTTTTAGCAGCAACGACAGCAAGGGCACGTCCTCGCTTGCTGCGACGATTTGGCTGACGACTGGCACGTCAATGGAGCTCAGGACGAATGTCGATTCGTCGCATAGGTAAGTGGTTCCGGCGAGGGTTATGCGCTTTCGCCCTTGAACGAAGACGTTGAGGCTGGGCTCATACATTGCGGGATAGCAAGGACTCGGTGCCGTTCGCCGGTACAGGGTGAGGCCTCGTATCGCGGTTGCATGCGCTCCTGCCTTCGGGGCGTGGGCGGCAATCTTGCGCCGCAGTTCTTGCCTGAACTCAGCTACGCGTGGGGAGTGCTCTTTGTTTGTAATCCTCTGATTTCGCGCGTGTAGCACGATGTGCTCCTTCGTGGATCAAGAATAGCGCTGAATCGCCAATCGATCGGCACGAAATCGTGAACAGCGACAGGAATAGGCAATGAATCGGAAGGATCAGAATACCGCTTCCACGGCGCTCGGCCTTAGCCTTGAGATGAGAGAAACACCGCGAAGGAGAAACAATGCAGAAACGCAAACTTGGAAACGGCAACCTGGAAGTATCAGCGATCGGACTCGGCTGCATGGGAATGAGTTTTAACTTAGGTCCCGCCATGGACAAGAAGGACGGGATCTCGCTGATTCGAGCGGCAGTCGAACGCGGTGTCACATTCTTTGACACCGCAGAAGCGTACGGTCCATTCACGAACGAAGAGCTAGTCGGCGAAGCTCTTGCTCCGTTCCGCGATCAGGTGGTGATCGCAACGAAGTTCGGCTGGGAGCCGAACTCTAACGACGGAGGCAAGTGGAACAGCTTAAATAGTCGCCCTGAGCACATCAAGAAGGTCGCGGAGGCGTCGCTGAAGCGGCTCAAGGTGGATGCGATCGATCTGTTTTACCAACATCGTGTCGATCTAAACGTGCCGATCGAAGAAGTCGCCGGAGCGGTGAAGCAACTCATCCAGCAAGGTAAGGTTAAGCACTTCGGCCTGTCTGAAGCAGGAGCGCAGACGATCCGTCGCGCACACGCGGTTCAGCCGGTCACCGCACTTCAGAGCGAGTACTCGCTCTGGTGGAGGCAGCCGGAAGAATTGGTGTTGCCGACGCTGGAAGAACTCGGGATCGGATTCGTTCCATTTGCTCCGCTTGGTAAGGGTTTTCTGACAGGCAAGATCAACGAAGATACGAAGTTCGATAACACGGATTTCCGCAACACCATCCCACGCTTTAACCCGGAGAACCGTAAAGCTAACCAGGCGTTGGTTGATCTGCTCAGCAAATTCGCGGAAAACAGGAAGGTGACACCTGCTCAGCTCGCGCTTGCCTGGTTGCTTGCCAAGAAGCCGTGGATCGTTCCGATTCCAGGCACAACCAAGCTGCATCGCCTGGAAGAAAACCTCGGAGCGGCGAACGTCGACCTTACACCTGAAGACCTCCGTGCCATCGAAAGTGCCTCCTCGAACATCAGGATCGAAGGGGCTAGGTATCCGGAATGGGCTGAGCAGACGACCGGAAGGTGAGTGGCGTTTCGGGTGAACTCGTAGAAAGGAGAGAACAATCCCTGATGTGATCGCGAAGCTATAGCCATGACCGTAGGATTGCTGGCGAGAAGCCGACCTGACATTACTCATCGCAGTAAGCCAGCATTCAGATCACTTCGCGATGAAGCTCTTACGAAGTTTGGCGAATTCATCGGCGCCGGGAGTTTTCCTTCTGTGATTCGCCCCCTACTTGCGCGAAGCCGCTCCCGGATTGGCTCGCAGAGGGGCTATATCTCTTCTCCCGCGGAGAGAAACGTTTTCAGATTCTGGACAAGCGCACCCGAAAACCCGTGCGTAGACTCGAAGTGCGAAATGCGAAAGGGCAGATCCTTACGGCGAAGGATCTGGAACTGGTTCCTGTTTCAAATTGAACGGACGTTTACGGCGTCAACGAAACGCGGGTTTGTACCGACAAGCGCGCATTTCGTCGGTGCTTGATTTCCTGACGAGATGCCGACTTCCCGATATCGATGACCCCTGACGGAGTGAGCGTTCTGAGGAGCCGCGCCCCGGTATACCCGATGCACAACGAGGAGGTCGGATGGATCGAGGTGAAAGAGTCGGGTTCTTTACTTATTCTTCAGCGCACGCCTGGTCGTTCTCTGCGCAGCACGTTTCTTTCCTTGCTCTTCGTCCCTTGACTGGATGGCATGCGCGTTGACGATTGCCCGAATTAGTCCCGGAAAGCGTTGCTCGAGTTCCACGCAACGCGAGGTGTTGTGGACTTCCACACCGCGACGCTCACC
>JABCZJ010000012.1 GCA_013289715.1 Acidobacteriota bacterium
CGTCGACCAACTGCCACTGCTCCACATGGCGGCCTTGCGGGGTTTGGAAACTCGCGGCGAATCCGTTGGGATTGCCGGAGCCGGTGCCCAGTGGCGTCAATGCACCATCCACTAGAAATTCAAGGTTACCCGGAAAAAGGCCCAGCGCCGACGCCGGGTTCAAATTGCCGAAAACCGCCTGGTAGTACAAATCGGAGAAGATGAAGTTGTTCACAACTGTCGGTGTGAAGATGTGCGTGTAATTCAACTGGCCTTCGTCCTGAGGCTGAATGCTCGAATTGTTAAACGTAGGGTTAATCGGGTCGGTATAGGTTGGCTGCACTCCCCGATCAAATTTGACCCGCCCGAAAATCTTGTCGTTTTCCCCTAAATTGTAGTCGACGCGTCCGCTCAGCAACCATTCCTTGTTTCCGCTGGATACGGACTCCGTAAAGTTCTCGGTGCAGGCGCCACCGGTAGCCCCTGGCGCAGTTACGAATCCCGGGCAGCTGTTGGCATTTGGTTTTGCGTTGCCGACCCCGGGGGCGCCGTTATACAGACTGAATACGTTCTTGTAGAACGCCTGCGTCGCCGCATCCCCAGGAACATTACCCTGCACGAAGCTTTCAAA
The DNA here is from genome assembly GCA_013289715.1 of Acidobacteriota bacterium. GTDB lineage: Bacteria > Acidobacteriota > Terriglobia > Acidiferrales > UBA7541 > Palsa-295. The sequence continues at coordinate 611 of JABCZJ010000012.1, forward strand.
CGCTGGCGTGGGCACGCTGACATTCTCGATTGAACCAAAGATGTACCGAATTCCTTCCGTATTCACGAAGAAGTACGCTTTGTCTTTTTTTATAGGGCCGCCGATGTTTGCAGCCCATTGGTTATTGTTTTCGAATGGTCTCGTATTAGGCGAGCCTTGGTTAAGCTCGGTGGCTTTGTTGAGCGGATCGTTGGCAGTGAGCGCCCGGCCTGTCCAGTTGTAAACCGCGTCGCCGTGAAAAGTGTTGCCGCCGGATTTCGTGCTGTAATCGATTTGAGCGCCGGCCTGACGGCCATATTGTCCGGTGTAACCGTTGCTCACCACCGCAACTTCCTGAAGTTCATTGCCGCCCAGCAGCAAATTGCTCGAACCTGAATTGTTCAAGTTCAAGAACGGATCATTGTAGTCATTGCCATTGACGGTAAAGAGGTTGGAGGTGCCTGGCAGACCGAAGGCGCTGAAGTTGCCGTAGCCGCCGCCTGTCGCGTTGTTCATGGTGATGCCCGGCGCGGTTTGGGCCACGTAGGTAATGTCGCCGCCAGGGTTCGGGATATTCTGAATCTGGTTCGTATCGAAATTCGAGGAGATGTTCGCGTCTTCGGTTTGCAGCAACGCGCCTTGCTCCGTGACCGTAATGGTTTCCGAAGTAGCGCCAACTTCCAGCTTGACGTTGGCCAGCGCGGTTTGCCCGAGAAGAACTTCGACTGTCTCACTCACTTGCTTAAAGCCAGTTAGCGACACCGATACGACGTATATACCCGGCTTGAGTAGCGTGAATTGATAGGCGCCCGTCGGCCCTGTGGCCGCAGGTAGGACCTCACTTGTGGACTGGTTTTTTAAGCTCACCGCGGCACCCGCAATTACCGAACCTGAAGGGTCGGTCACAATTCCAGTCAGGCCCCCTGTTATCACGCTCTGCGCCAACACCAGAGTCGGTAACAAGAGCAGCAAAGCCATAAACGAAACCGCAAGTCGGAGGTACTTCTCAAATCGCAATCGCATTTTTCAACTCCAGTCTTCTGTCAAATTTTCGGAGACCGCTAATCGATGGGTTAACCTCACACGCCAACGCGTACAGCACCTTCATCTCCGTTCTTTGGGCCAAATAAGTTGTTTGCTAAGGGTCGGTTACAAAAATGCGGAAGGATAAGATATGTTTGACTCCATAAAAGATGATGGGCACGTCCGATTATCCGGAAAGATACTTGAGTGAAATGACTGCGCTGTGTGCTTATCAGGAGTTAGTGTTCGGATGTAAGCGGGTCGGCATGGTGGCTGCGCCGCAGCGCCAGGTGTAAGCTTCTCCCAGGCATGTTCCGAATACACGTTTTGCGCTCTTTAGCGCCCGCAATCTCGACGTTAATGATGATCCCTGCGGCGGCAAGCTCGACCGCCGGTAAAGGCATTTGGTCGAAGAAGGGAGTGGCTTTCTTCGCGGGCTGCGGCCGACGGTTTAAGGAATGCAAGCCGCTGCGAATACTTTCGCCGGACGGCAAAAGCGTAGTCGCGGTTACTTACGCTACAAATCCCGAATTCCCCGACGTCGAAACTGCTTCGTTGGATGTGACGACGCTCGGAAAAGTCAGAGGTCACGTCCAGCCAGTCGCGAGCGTCGAGAATGAAGTCGTTTGGTCTCCCGATTCAAAGGCTTTTTTCATCAGCGGTAACAACAACGCCAACGGTTCGGATGATTTCGCCGTTTTCTTTCTGGACGAGCCTGCTCTCGGAGCTAGGAGGATCAAACAGGATGTCGAAAAGGACATGGTGCGGAGTTTCCCGCCGTGCAAAGCCGCCCCACCGCCGATTTCGAATTGCGCTGAGGTCGCCGAAGACCCAGACTTCGCTGGTGTTCTCGCAATAGATTGGAATGGGGATTCCGCTCGAATCGTTGTGATAGCCGAAGTGACGTGCAGCTCTTCAATGGGCGGAATCATGTGTCAGGTCCTTGGGTACGAACTGGACGCTAGGAGCGGCAGAATCCTACGCCGGATGGAACCGAAGGAGTTTGCTAGAAGCTGGCAACACAGTATGGCTTGGAAGTTCCGCATTCCCGACCCTCCCGCGTTCCTGGCCAACACTCAGTGAAATTTTGATTTTCTATCGAGGGCGCGTGAAAGTCCGTCCAAGTGGATTTCAGGCAATTTGACTTTTCCAGTTACGACTATTCGGGCAGACCTAGCCGTTAAAGAGCCTTTTCTCCGACGATGCTCCGAGGCGTGATCAGGCCCACGTGATCGATCCCCGCTCCGCGCATCAAATCAATCGCACGTGCCACCTGTGCGAACGAGACCTCTTCGTCACCTTTCAAGAAGGCCACCTTATCGGCGCGATCCTTGAAAATATCGGAAAGGTGTGTGCTAAGAGCGTCCCAGTCGCACTGGTCCTGGTTAATCATGAGCTTTCCGTCTTGCATCACCTGAACCACAATGATGCGAGGATCGACTGGCTCGGGTTTCGATTGCGGCGTTGGAACGAGGACGGGCAATCCAGTGGGTACACCCGGCGTGATCACCATGAAGATGATGATCAACACCAACAGCACGTCAATCAACGGCACAATGTTGGGATCCGATACCGGTCCGCGTTTACCTCCACCAACTGCGATTCCCATGATTTAGGGCTCCTGATCGCATGCGCCGCCATGCCAATCCACGTTGCACGGCGGAGGTGACAGCGGTGCATTTTTGTTCGCCTGTTTTTTTGACACCACTGCCCATAAGTTTGTGCCTAAAGGATGAGTTATCGGAAACAGAGGCGCAGACCCTCCGGCAAGTTTCCGGTTACGCGACTCTCCAGGAACTTGTCTGATAAGCTTTCTGGAATCAACAAATAATTCTGGACAAGTTACTGGCACTAGCGACGCGTCGAAGACGCAGTCCGGGCTTATCGGGACCTGACACTTTCGGCGTCCTCGGATGACGCGCCACACCCAAACGATGGTTTTCGCGCTGGCCAAACTCCTGTAACATGCCCAACGAACAGTGACAGGAGGAATAGCCGATGAAGACGAATAGCATACGTCTACTTGCTCTACGGATCGTTGCCGCCGGTATTTTGGTTACAGCAGCGCACGCGCAGGACATGCCAAAGCAGGGTGCGGCGCCAAAGCCGGCGCCGAGCGCGTCCGAAGCCGTGCTCGCACAGTGGAATGACATCGGACGCAAACTGATCGCGATGGCGGAAGATTTCCCTGATGACAAGTACGATTTCAAGCCGACGCCCGCGGTGGGGACTTTTGCCCAGCGACTGATCCACGCTGCTCACGCGAACGAGTTTTTCATTAATGCACTGCAGGGTCAGAAGATGCCTGAGATGGCCGATCCCAAACGCGACCAATTCAAAACTAAATCTGACGTGGTTGTATTCGTGAAGAAATCATTCGCAGACGGGGCCGCGGCGATCAAAGCCAAAGGCGATAAGGGCATGTCCGACCTAGTGGTGGATCCGTTCGAAAATGAACAGGCACGAATCAGCGATTTCGCCTATGGCTTCGTCGAGCACTCAGGAGAGATCTACGGCCAGCTCACGGTTTATTACCGCGTGGCAGGCTTGGTGCCGCCCGAGTCGCGCCCGAAGAAGTAGTGCAACAAAACGCGATTAGGGGTGCGGGTCGTTGCGGCGCCCAAGTTACCGGTAACGCGACAAATCAGGAGTCAGGTCGAAGTTATGCTGTCAATCCAGACCGGAAGCTTTCCAGCGCAGGGCCTACCCAGTAGGTCCGATGCCAGCGGCGTCCGTCACGGACTCTCGTTAACTTTGCCAGAACTCCTCGTCGTTATCTCAGCCTTGAAGTCTGGCGGCACTACGAAAGTTTCGGGGTTTGGCTCTTCTTCATGGAAGCTCAAGACGGTCATAAAATCCAATGAGTCAACTTCGGGTTTTCGAACGATCTGCTTAAGCGTCAGAGCGCATTCCCGTGAGATCCACACCTCTGTGTCATGCTCCGTCACGGGCTTGGCGGGATCATTTGTGCGTGCCGGCTGCACGAGTCTAAAGCCATGGGATCGTACTCCCGCAATTTCCTTCAGTCCCAGATCCTGGTTTTGAACGTTCGCAAATTGATGGAATAGCTCATCGCGATAAGGGATCACAGCAGGTTGTGCCGCAGCCGGCTTCGTTATCTCCGTTACTGCCACTTTGTGATGGTCCGGATTAACCAGGAACGTCCGGTTGGTATCGCAGTCCATCAATTGAATGTAGTGACTTATTTCGTTTTCCGGCAAAGCAAAATCGAGATCGCCGATTTCTACTTTTTTCCGAGTCTCTTGCTGATCTATTTTGGAAAATAAATGCGTCTCGATCCGAATTCGGCCCTCGCCGTCTCTACTGATCTTTTCCTTATAAACATCGACTCGATCCATTCCTGACGATCGCGCGCGGATCTGGACGTCGAGGCGCTCGCCGACGAACGCCTTTCCCTGGAGCACTCCGATGTTAAAAAATTCCGCCATCGTCGAATTACGACATTGCCCGAGCGATGGCGAACAATCGAATAGCCCTAAGATAACGAGGGTGACCGTGGCGAAGCGCAAAGCTATCCGCAGGGATTTAGAAAGCGACAAGATGAGAAAACCTGTTTGCATGCTGTGTTTCCTGCGCCCCTAGCGCGAGCTGCGTGCCGAGGCCCAGCTTTTATTGTACAACCATCAAATTCAGATGATAACGCTCTTACCGGAGAAGGGAAATCCCAGTTTCCGATTTCGCGATTCAACATAAAAGGGCGGCCCCTCTGGAGTACCCGCGATGGAGTCACGCCCGGGCCAATTTGCCAACTCTTACAGCGTAGCTATCTGCCGCCGCTTCAAATCCGCCATTTTCGCTAGCGATGTTTTCACGAAACTTTTTATCGAGCGAATTGAGCAGTAGCGAATCGATGGCCTTCAATTTGCTCTGCCGAAGCAGCCTTTCCCGCTGGAATGGCTCACCAAACAAAGAGCACGCCTCCTGAATTGCCGCCGCAACGATGCCCGTAGCTGGACCCGCGACCCTAGCCTCGAGATCGATCTGCCCGACAGCAAAACCTGGCGCGGAGCCTAATAGTTACGGTCTAGTACCTAAACGACTATATTTCGTCCCAGTTTTGATACTTGACAAAACTTTACCTAACGACTAGCTTATGCCGCGCTAAGGAGCTGCCGGTCGCGGCTTGGGCGGCGCTCCTGTTCTCACGCCTACACCCAAAGTTGTACAGGGAGAGTCCCGTGCGCACCTTGAACCGTATTCTGCTGGCACACGCCTGCGCGGTCGTACTGTTTTTTGCTGCGGCAGCTTGCTCACGGGCCCAATCGTCCGATAGCGCGTCTGCGCCAACGGCACCAGCGTCGCCGCTGACCAAGCCGTCGGCAGCGCAGCACTATGGTGATCTGCCTCTGGCTTTCGAACCAAATCGCGGGCAGGCCGGCGACCCGGTTCAGTTCCTGTCACACTCGACCGGCCAGTTGCTTCTGCTGGAGCAGAATCAAGCGGTGCTGCGCGCGGTGGCCAAGCCGCGCGCGAAGGATGGCAAGAATCCCGCCGGCCAGCGATCCGACGAACTCAAGATTCGCTTTGCGAACGCCAATCCGACCGCGGAAATCCTGCCGCTCGATATTCAGCCGGGCAAGAGCAACTATTTTCTGGGCAACGATCCCGCGAAATGGCGGACGAACGTCGAGAACTACTCGCAGGTTCGCTACAAATCTTTGTACCCGGGCGTCGATCTGCTTTTCTACGGCAACCAGCGCATGCTCGAACACGATTTCATCGTGCAACCGGGAGCGGACTATCGTGCCATCGCGCTCGACATCAGCGGCAGCCGGAAAATCCGCAAGAATGCCGACGGCAGCGTAATCATTGAATTTCTCAGCGGCAGCGGTACCGTGCGTTTTTCGGCCCCGCGAATTTATCAAGTCCGCGACGGCCAGGATATCGACGTCAGCGGCGGTTACCGGCTAAAGAAAAACGAGCTGGCCTTTAACGTCGGTTCCTATGACAAAAAGCTTCCGCTGATCATCGACCCGGTGCTCAGTTATTCGACTTACGTGGCTGGAAGCTCGACCGATGCTGCCGCAGGCATCGCGCTCGATTCGGCGGGCAACGCCTACATCACCGGCTATACCTTCTCCACCGATTTCCCGACGGCGAACGCGTATCAGGCGGCGTGCGACAGCTGTGGCAATGGTCCGGATGTGTTTGTGACCAAGCTGAACGCCACCGGCACCGCGTTGGTTTATTCGACCTATCTGGGTGGATCGAATTACGATCAGTCGAGTTCCATCGCGGTGGACGGCGCAGGCGATGCGATCGTGACTGGTTGGACCTCTTCCACCGATTTTCCAACCAAGAACCCGGTAGAGACCTTGACGAATCCGCAGCCCGAAGGCTTCGTTACCTCGCTCTCACCAACCGGGTCTGCGCTGAATTTTTCCACCTACTTGGGCGGCTCGAGCGGATCCTACGGTTCCAGAGTCACGACAGATGCCGCCAATAATGTCTATGTTTCCGGCCAAACCGACTCAAGCGATTTCCCGGTCACGCCTCCGACAAACGTCATCGGCGTTCCCCCGACATACGCGACCGACGCTCTGTTCGTCGCCAAGTTCACGTCTGCCGGTGCATTGACCTTCGCCACCACGATTGGCGCCGATCCTCAACAGCAACTTCAGGGAACCTCAGTGTACTTCCCTGCGAATGCGACGGCCATCGCAGTTGATTCGAATGGCGATGTCTACTTGGCCGGTGCGGCGAGTTTGGGACTGCTCGTTACGCCCGGCGCATATCAATCCACCTACACCGGCCCTCAACCGTACTGCGGCAGCTGCACCATGGGTTTTGCCAGCGAACTCAAACCCGATGGTTCGGCGCTAATCTTTTCGACGTATCTCGGAGGATCGCAGGGAGACCAGGTGACTGGTTTGGCCCTCGATTCCAGCCGGAACCTGTACATGACGGGCAACACTACTTCGATGGACTTTCCCACCACGCCCGGCGCGTTCGACACGACTTTTCCAAGCAGTCAACCGAGCGGCCAAACGTTCGTAACGGAAATGAATCCGACCGGCACCGTGCTGGTTTATTCCACCTTTCTGGGTGGTCCGACTTACGCATATCAGACTTACGCTACAGGAATTGCGCTCGATGGCGCGGGGAACGCAGTGGTGACTGGCTACACGGCCAGCTCAGGATTTCCGCTGTTGAACCCGCTGCAGAGCACGATTGCGCCCGGGCAATACGGGAATGGTAGTTCAACCTACGTAACCAAATTCAATTCGACCGGAACGGCGCTGCTGTTCTCCACGCTGTTTTCCGGATCGATCGCGACTCAGGCTGCCGGAGTCGCGGTGAATCCCGCAACTCCGAGCGACATTTACATTACGGGGACGAGTTACGACGTTGATCTCCCGACTACCAAAGGCGCTTTTCAGACCTCCGTGACGCCGCCACCGCCGTACGACGAAATCGGACACGCGTTTGTTACCAAGTTCGATCTGAGCGTGGCGGCGCCCGGGGCCTGCCCCAGTCCGGCTTCGCTCCAGTTCTATTCGGAAGTGAATAAGAATTCTCCGCCGTCGGTTATTACGCTGACGAACTGCGGGAATGCACCGCTAAATGTTACGCATCTCGCCGTCACTGGCCCATTCAAGCAAACGAATACCTGCCAGACTGCGGTTGCGCCGGGGTTGTCGTGCACCGTGAGTGTTGTTTTCCGAGGTACGGCGCGAGGCACGTTCACCGGAACTCTGACCATTTCGGACAATGCGCCGATTACGCCATTGGTTTTGCAAATGTCCGGACAGGCGGTCGCACCGGTAGTGCAGTTCGAGAATAATCCGCTGCACGTCGATGACCAGCTGGTGGGACAGACTGGTTTGCCCGCTGCAGAACTCATTTTCAATCAGGGAGATTATCAGTTACAGATTTCGGCGGTGACGATCGACGACGTGGCGGATTTCACCGTGAACAAGAAAGGCTGCAACGCCGCGGTGCAGCCGCAACAAGCGTGCGTCATCTACGTCACTTTCCATCCTACCGTCGCCGGACCGATTACTGGAACCTTAACCTTCACCGACAACGCGCTGGATAGTCCGGAGACCGTGACCGTCATGGGCAACGGCCTCACCGCCTATCCGGCTCCCTCGACCACCGGAGTCAGCCCGAATGCGATTCTGCAAGGATCTCCGGCGCAAGCCATCACGGTCTTCGGCACCGGATTCTTCCAGACCTCGCGGATCAGCGTTCAGGGCACGCAACTCGCGACGACCTATCTTGGTGAAACGGCGCTATCCGCCAAGGTTCCAGTCGGCAAGCTGAAAAACCTGGGGGAACTTCTCGTTCAGGTAGTCACACCGGCGCCGGGCGGCGGAATTTCGAACAGCACGCCGATTTCGGTGTATCAGGACCTGCCGATCAATGCCAACGGCTTGGTCTACGAACCCTACACTCAGCAGCTCTATGCTTCGATTGGCTCGTACGCAACGGTAAATCCCAATACCATCGTCAGCATCGATCCGGTAACGCAGGTGATGGGCACACCGATCGCCGTGGGTGGCGGACCTAACCATTTGGGTCTTTCCAGCGACGGCACGCTGCTGTACGCCGGGTTGGATCAAGCCGATACCGTTCAGCAAGTCAAAATCCGCAGTGGCAAACTGGGTACGTCCGTATCTCTGGCGGCGCTATCAACAGGCTATCCGGAGACCGCATCTTTCATCGACGTGGTGCCCGGGAAGCCGCAGCAATATGTCACTAGCCTGGGTACGCAGTACGGTCAGGCCGGCGTGGGTTTGGTGGAAAACGGAAGTCTTGTGTCCACGCTGGGCCAATACCCGGTTGAAGTAAACGTCTCCAGTCTCTGCTTCCTTTCCGATCCCAAAACCTTTTACGGCTCGAACGGCCAACAGCTTTTGAGAATGGTTATTCAGGAAAAAACGTATCTGGAAGTGAACGTAGATTCGTCCGCGCCCCAGGGCTTTGCCAGCCAGTTCAACTGCGACGGCAAGTACATCTACACCTCGTCAGGGTTGGTGTTTGATCCGGTCGCGAATCAGACGATCGGAACCTACATGTTCCCGCAGGGAGGCTCTTTCTATGACTTTCTTCCTGACTCGGCCGTCGGACTCAGCTACGGCCTTGGGTACGGAGCGGGCGGCATCCTGGTGTTTGACCAGAAATCGTTTGCTCAGGTGGGCTCGATCCCGCTGCCGTCGAACATCACAACTGCAACCGCGCTGTTGCGCTGGGGTGCCGATGGTTTCGCGCTGCTCTACCAGAACTACCAGACCAACACCAACGATTTGGTTTTGCTGCGCAGCAGCCAGACTCAGCCCTCGGTGGGACCGAATCCGATTCCGGTGGCGACGTCAGCCATTCCCGCAGTTAAAGCTGGAAATGGGAATTTCCAATTGACGGTGGAGGGCAGCGGGTTTGTTCCGGGCGCAGTCGTGCGCTGGAACGGAGCGGACCGCACCACGATCTTCCAAAGCGACAGCGTCTTGATCGCTGATATTCCGGCGTCGGACGTGGCCGCTGCGGGAACCGTGGCAGTCACGGTATTCAACCCGCCGCAAGGTGGCGGGACTTCGAAGAAGGTGAACTACGTGATCGCGGCAAAATAGTCCTCGCAACTTGCAGTTTGGAACTCGCGGGCAGCGCAGCTCGATTCGCTGCCCGCGAGCGCTTTCTACCTTGGATTTCTAAATTCGCCCATCCATCCTGCTTTTGAAAGAATGGAGCTTTTGATTCTTCTTCCGCGGCGTCGCTATTAATTCGCATCCTCCCGCACGCGAATCGCCATCAGCGTGACGTCATCTCGCTGCGAGCCGCCGCCCAACCATTCCAGCAATCTATCGGGTCGCACAAACCCTAATACTTGGGTCCAAGGACGAGGCCCAACATCATCTCCCAGACCACGACCGGCACTCGAACGGTGCCGTAGCGAATTTCCGCCAGCAGTGAGGCCGCGACGGCAATCGCCATTACCGTAAGTACAGGATGAGTGCTGATGTCCACCTCGGTCACCTGTTCGAGGGTTGGATACGACACCCACACTAGCGCCAAACGACTACCGAATCACACTGATTCGGTGAGTGAACGATGGCGGATTGCTCTAGAACGGACCTAGTCTGGTAAACGCATAAACCGGTTTCGAGCAGCCGCTGCAGCCCCATCAGCACCGGCATATCGACATTTCCTACATCGGCCTGCGCGGCACCTTCTACTACTTGTGTAGCGTTCTGGATGGATTCAGCCGTTTCCTCGTGCATTGGGATCTGCGTGAGTCTATGCGAGAAACCGATGTCGAAGTGATCCTGCAGCGAGCCAAGGAGAAGTACCTGGAAGCCAAGCCACGAATCATCTCCGACAATGGCCCGCAGTTCATCGCTCGCGACCTCAAGGAGTTCATTCGCATCTCGGGCATGAGGCACGTCCGAACCTCCCCTTATTACCCATAGTCGAACGGCAAGATTGAGCGCTGGCACAAGTCGTTGAAAGGCGAGTGCATTCGGCCGGGAACGCCGCTGTCGCTGGAAGATACACGGCGCCTGCTAGAGGGTTTTGTGGGGCATTACAACAACGTTCGCCTGAACATTGCCATCGGCTACATCACTCCAAAGGACATGCTCGCCGGCCACCAGCAGGAGATTCAAGCCGAGCGGGATCGGGGGTTGGACGCGGCGAAGGAACGGCGGAAAAATCGCCGCCAGGGGGCGGCGTGATGGATGAAACGGATTGCTCCCGTTAGCCGACAATGCAGAATTAACACAGCGGCAAGGCCAAACATATAGTCAACGAAGCGAATCGCCGCGCTTCCGTGAGGAGTCCCTGCATCTCGGTATGCGCGCGGCGGTGGACCAGGTCCTCTAGCGTTCGGCAAGGCGCGGCTCACTGATAGGCGCGCCGGCCGGCGATGGTTGTTTTGCCGGGAGGAGTGCAAGCAGCGTGACTCCAATCACGCCAAAGATCACAATGTCCTGGGGGCTATCCTTCCTGTGCATCCCGTGCGCCACGGCCTGCGCCGACATGATTGTCATCGTGAACCCATGGGCAAGGCTTGACCACGCCCCATAGGCGATCATCAAGCGATGCTTGGCCGGCTGATTAACGGCCACCAACAGACAGACCCCAAGCGTCGTGTTAAGGCTCAGGAACATCGGCATGACGTCACTATGCCCGCTAAGCCACCTAGAGTGCCACAGTTCGTCGAACAGGAGATAGCCCCAAAAGCAATAAAACAAGCCCACCAACACCAACACTACTTGTAAGGCGCGCTCACGTTTCATACCGTCCTCCGTTTTGTGCGATGCAAGGTTATTACCACCTTTTTTACGTCAGATTGTGCGATTGTCAGCTGTGATGCGTCCGATACTGGAACCCTGCGAGCATCCGCAGTGTGAGCAGAATGCTTCTCCCCCTCGAATAGGCTTGCCACAGGAACTGCAAGGCCCAAGGAGCGGCCCTCGGAACACAAAATAAAGGATGAATCCAATCAAATTGGGTATGAGGAAAGCGGCAATCACCCAGGCCCAAGCGGGCATTTGACGCCTTTTTGCGTCCCCATAAATATATCCGAGGGCAAGGAAAAACGCCGCGGTGAAGACGCCAAACGTCAAGCCAAACCAAAGCGCTTCTGGCATGGGACTGAGAAATCCTTTGGAAGCAAGTAAGGAACGACCCTGGCTGGAAGCAAAATAGACTACCCAAATTGGGATCGCCAGTGCTGCGATGACCATTGCAGACCTGGGTAGAACATTCCGTCTTGCGGTTCCCAATAAGACAGCCGCAACTACAAGCCCGGCCAAAAACGCTATCAAAAGCACCGCCGATTGCTGTGTCATGCAACACCTCTATTCTCACCAGGCGCCGCGAGCAGACGTAAGGCCGAGCAAAAAGATGGCAGCAGCCAAAAGACGAGCACGCCTCCCTGGACTTGAGCAGTGTCGAAATGCATTGGGACCGTCAGGAGCTTGGCCACCTGGTAGACAAGTGCCGATCCCACAAGTGACATCGAGAGCGCTGCAGCAAATGCAGCCCAGACCTTGAATTGCACGTTGTGCTGGCGCATTGTCTCGGTATGATGCGCAAGAATCTCACGGACCTGGGCATTCGAATCTGCTTCACTCGTAAAGGTGAATTCCCGCAACCCCCGAATCGTACGCGTAGTTAGCTCGAGGTATCGCTTGCAACCATCACAGTCGCGGATGTGGTCATGGATGAGCTGTCTTTCGCCCTCTGAAACCTCTTCTACGAAAGACCTGTCGATAAGCTCGCGAAATCTCTTGTCACCCTCCATGCGAATCACCCTCCTCAAACGCGGATCTCAGTGCTGCAAGACCGCGATAGATTCTGGACGTCACCGTTGTAGTAGGGGCGCCCAAGACCTGAGCCATCTCCGCAAGAGACAGGTCTTCTTGAAACCTCAGCAGCAAAGCCTCGCGATACAGCGGTGGCAGAATCTGCAGCCGGCCGGCCAGACGCATTGCGTCTTCGCTTCGGGCCGCGGCTTCGAATGGGGAAGGATCGGAAGACGGTAAGAACAGCACTGCATCGCGATCATTTGGCAAGGATACTGATGCCACCGCTTTTCGTTTTTTCCGGAGGTAATCTATTGCCAAATTGCGGGCGATCGCGAATAGCCATGGATCGAACCGCTGCCGCCCGTTGTACTGGCTGCCCCGTTGCAGCACGCGAATCCAGGTCTCCTGCGCAAGGTCCTCGGCATACTCTCGCCTCCCGGTGAGGTATAGCAGGTAGCGCACCAGTCGATGCTGACAGCGCTCCACCAGGTCTCCAAGAAGCTCCATATCCCTCTCACGTAAGCCTCGCGCAATCTTTGCCGTTTCGGTTTCGGTTTCGGCTGTCGTATTCAATGTCATGGGAAGAGCCAACATATATCCTGTATACGATCAAACCCCGGCGGATTACTCAATTTTTGACCGAAAAATCACGCTAAGATTTGCCTCGGACGGATATCGGATCAATGGGCGGCAAGGGCCTGACGTGTACAACTCGTTTATTGGCAGACCCCAAATAGCGTAGATAGTTGTCGAAACCAGGCGATCACAACTAACGATTCGGGTCTGGCCGATCTGGATTCCGGCGGAGTCACGGGCAAACCGGGTGTTGAGCAGCGGCAGCTCGTTGCGGAATTACAACGATTTTGCCGGGCGAAACGGAAGCGGGCCTGCGGGGACGCAACCATGCCGAGGGATATCCCGGTAGCCTCATCGAGACGATCAACGGGCGCGTGAGAGCTCGTTCTTGCGCCGCCCATCCTCCATCGGATCGAAAGACCCCATGCCTTGAAAATCCCCGCCCGAAGGGCGGAATACTCGCTAACGGAGAAGTGCGCTCATAAATATCTTGACAGAGCCGACGTTGTTAGAGATTTCCGGTAACGCCTAACCGTCCAAGTGGATTTTCGTACTTTCCGGTTACGGTAATCTGGAGTTATCAAGGACCGAGTCGGCGGCTAGCCGATGATATTTTGGCCATCCCGCGATAAGCATCGCGGTCATCTTCAATTCCTGCCTTATAAACCGTAACAATATTGCGCGTGGCCAAAATATCCTCGGTCGGATTCCCGTTGACCAGGACGAGATCGGCTCGCAGGCCACGGACAATGCGTCCGCGGTCGGACACATGAAATGCGAGTGCGGGGGCGGAAGTTGCCGCAATAAGCGCTTCGGTTGGCGTGAGTCCGGCCTCAACCAACAACACAAGCTCTTCGTGCAGACTCGCGCCATAAGTGGTGCCAGGGTTTGGCGCGTCTGTACCCGCCAGAATAGGGACCCGTGCGGCCTTCAACTGTTTTATGGCCTCGCCGGCGCCTGCGCACGAAACGAGGCGAGAACCCCACGGGAATGTTTCCTTCAAATTCGCGACATTGTCCCGTCTCAGAAACGGTCTGAGATAGGGATCGGAGATCAGTTCGCTCCGCGAAGCAGTGGTGCCGCAAATGCTATGTAAGACCGCCAATGTCGGAATCACGAAAGCGCGATGCGCCGCGACGAGCGCACCAAAATTGCGATCGCACGAAGCTCCGATAAAAAGATGCGCGAGCCCGTCAGCGCCCGCTTCGATTGCGTCCTTCGCCTGCCACTGACTGCCAATCTGCACCACGGCGAGCCTGCCACGTTTATGCGCCGCGGCGATAATAGCCAGTCATCGTTCGTTTGCTCAGGGTGGGCCATATCCGCCGGGATCCATACTCGCTGGCATCGTCGTAGACGATCTTGATGAAAGCCGATCCTTCCGCGATGCGGTCATCAACCCACGCCTGCGCTTCTTTGGGGCTGGTGGTCGTGGGAATTATGAGGCCGTATTCCGTACCGTGTCCGCGTGGAGCGGTAGCCAGCTCGCGGGCTGACCAGAAGTCAGCCATGCTGCTTATCTCAGAGTTTTTGAGTTCGGAAATGCGATAGGCAGGCATCGCCATGTCGAACGCGGTCGTCACTCCAAAGATCAACGCCTGCTGGAGCGATTCCGCCCGGTGCACATGCACATGGGAATCGATGAGTCCCGGCAATAGCGTTTTGCCGGTTCCATCGACGATTTGTGCGGAGGGATCTTTCAGGTCCTGGCCAATATTCTCGATGCGACCGTCTCGGATCAGAACGTCGGTACTGGGAATTACCTGGAGGCCATCAAATACACGGACATGCTGGAAAAGGATGGGAGTTGTTTGGCAGGCCACTGAACCCGCCCAGGGGAGAAGCGCGAGCAATAGGAAGATTGCCTTCATCAAACTCTCTACAGAAAAGCAGATAATCCAGGGCGACGCGGTAGTCAAATATTTGGTGACGCGCTTGTTTCGTTGGCAAAGAACCCGCTGACTCGGGTAGGTCCTGATTAACCCTAATCGTACATCTGGATTTCTAGTCTCTGACTACCTAACGGTACGGGCCGGCAAGATTTCCTTCCAACCTTGCTGTTAACATGAAATCAGCGGGTGGGTACATCAGCGGGTCTGGCTTTCAAACTACTCAATTGATCGAGAACTTTCTGCCAAGCTTCCGGATTTTTCTTAGTTGCGAATTCCTTATCTGGGTCAGCGTAATAGGCGAGAATGTTCAGACGTAGAGCTTGCGAAATTGGTTTGCCGCTCGTGTTGTCCAGCAGCTTTGCGTAGGTTTCATCTGTCAGTCGGTAGTCTGCTGGTCCCGTGATTCCTCCGGTGTCGAGGTTGTCGTTTGGCAATTGGAGTCTGCCTCCCTGTTGAGCAAGCAGCAACGCCCGATAGTGGTCCAGCGTTTCGTTGAAACTGTGCATATACATTTGTTCCACATCCGGCGGGGGCGGCTTGAACGCGAGCGCTTTGAATGGACCGATTTTCGGCACCAGGCGCAGGATGACAGCTTTGAAGCGCGCGAAGAAACCGGGCTTTTCGTAAACATCGCCCCAATCCTTGCGATAACCGGAATTTGAAATATTGTAAACGAATTTCGTCTTGGTCTCACTCGGGTCGCTGTGCTGGATCTCATTTCTCTTTAGATGCCATGCGACCTTGGTGGTGCGCGGAATAACGGTTGAGACGGCGTGACGATAGCTGCCAATTGCCAGATCCACGCTAAAAAAGATTTTGGACATTTCTAGGGAATAATTTTTTGCGAACGCTCTTTCCAAAACCGGTTTGGAGACCTCGAATCCGATAAAGTCATGATAGCCCTTGGGCGCGTAATGTCCCTTGGCTACCTGGTCCACGTCAAAACCAAACTCCACTTTCATGTGGGCCGAGGGCTGGTCTTCGTAGGTAACGACGGGTCCATATTCTTTCTCCAGATGGGGATACATGATTGCAACGGCACGGTTGGTTGCCAGCGGGTGGCCCGAGGTGTCCGCAGCATAGTGCGCCAATGCGCCGAGGGCGAAAGCGTATTCGTTCAGATTTTTGGATTCTTCGATTAGGGCGAGTACAAAATCACCGCTGCGGACATAGTGCGTCAGGTCGCTGAAGAATTTGTTGCCAAAAGGGTAGTAACCCATGTCCTGAATAATCGCGCCGCCGTAAACGTATGCGTGAGCCTGGAGCAGTTCGTCAGGAGTCGCGCTCGGGAAGCGCTTGAGCAGCGTGGGCACGATGTCGTCTTTCCATGCGGCGTCGATTATGGCTTCATGTGTCAGAACAGAGTAACCCGCACAGACGGAGGCGCAACATATTGCGATGATCAAAACGAAAACTGGATACGGAGATGGCATGAATTGAGCGGAGCGATTTTGAGCCGTCATCTCCGCGGATTATAACAAAGCTCGCGTATCGCAGGTGAACCGGCCTACCTTACCCAAGCCCCTCCTCTATCTCAGGCTCTACTTCACGGCTTACCGCGATCGTTACTATGATCTGCTCCAGCGGGTTCGCACGGACGGTGTTGGGGAAGAATGGCTCAGCTTTTTTCTTGAAGGCACGGAGATCACGGCGCGCCAGGCGGCCAATGCGGCGGTTCAGATTCTTCACCTATTCGAAGCTGATCGAAAGAAGATCCACTCGCTGGGTCGCAATACCGCATCGGCTCTACGCGTCCGCGAGTTCATGCAAGAGCACCCTCTCATCAAAATTGGCCCGATGGCCAAGGTCCTTAAGCTGTCGGTTCCCACTGTTACCGCCGCGCTGGGCCACCTCACAGAGCTAGTGTTGCCCTCGGTCATGGGCCGACGATTCACCTAGTCGCGCTCAACTGAGTTGGTGCCAGTGAGAGTGAATTGAAAACAAAGAAGTAAATGGTCGGGGCGTGGAGATTTGAACTCCAGACCTCCTGCGCCCAAGGCAGGCGCGCTACCAGGCTGCGCTACGCCCCGACATGAAGTACGCAATGATTATAAAGCACTTCCCAACAGAATTGTTGCTCCGCCCGTCCAATTTGGCCGCCATGGAGTGAATCCCAAAACTGAGACAGTTTTGACGCACACACTCTGCAGGGAGGCAGCTGCGAATGGCAACCCGCCGAGTTTGGCGACATCCGAACGGATTCAAGTGGATGGCCATCGAGCGTTTCAACAATTGCGAAAACATTGTAGCATTTGCGAAGGAACTGGGTAGATACGGTCAATTCCTCCAGCGAGCTCCCAACCACGTCCCTCTCACTGTCCCAAAGGGGACTGCCGTGCAGGTGGTTCTGGACCGGGAAGTGAGAATTCAGAAAGTCGGACAGGCTGTCCACGGCCGGGTCGCAGAACCCGTCTATGCTTTTGACAAACTCGTGGTGCCGGTAGGAACCGAGGTTTCAGGCCAAATCACCGGGCTCGAAGGTGTTTCTGCGGGAAGGCGCACGCTTGATGCATTGAACGCCGAGTTCACTCCTGCTCGCAAAGTGCAAATCAAATTTGACGCTCTCGAACCGAGCGACGGTCGACGCATTCCGATCCAACCCATCGTCACACCCGGTTCTGGACAGGTGATCCAGTTCGCCACCGCTGCCGATCCCGAGAAAAAAAGGGCGTAAAAGACGCTGCCTCGGAGAAGGCGGATCAAGCAAAGGAAGAAGCCAAGCGGCAATGGGACAGTGCGATGAAGCAGGTCCACGAGCCGGCCAAAATGCACAAGATCATTCGCTATGGCATCGCCCAGCTCCCCGTCCATCCGCAATTTATCGATGCCGGCAGCGTCTATTTCGCTGAACTTGAGGAGCCGCTCGATTTTGGAAGCGAGCCTTTGACCCCGGAAATTGCGGCTTCGCTCAACGAGCCGCCGCCTCCGGGTAGCTCTGTGCACGTGCGACTCACGACGGGGCTGAGCTCCGCGACGGCGCACGAGGGCGACGAAATCGAGGCGGTGCTAACGAGACCTCTGTTTGATGGAAACCGCCTGATTCTCGCTCAAGGAAGCCGCCTAAAAGGCGCCGTGCTGCAGGTTCGCCCAGCGCGCCGGCTGAGCCGCACGGGACAGCTTCGATTGGTGTTCCACGAGCTTGCATTGCCGGACGGCGTCGATGAAAAAGTGGAAGCCAGCTTGCAGAGCGTGCAGGCCGCCAAAGGACAGGACGTAAAGCTCGATGCAGAAGGCGGAGTTGAGGCCGACACGCCCAAGACCCGGTATCTAACTACTGGAATCTCCGTAGGGTTGGCATTGCTATCCGCACGCGGTGATCCTGACGCGCGCAACGGCGACGTGAACGGGAACACCAGCAGCCGGGTGGCGGGAGGCGCCGGGGGCTTCAAACTTGTCGGCATCGTGATCGGCCTCCTGGTTCACTCGCATCCGCTGGGCATGGCAATCGGCGCGTTTGGAGCGAGCATGTCGATCTATTCGGATTTCACAGCGCGCGGACGTGAGCTTGAATTCCCGAAAGACACAGCCATGGACGTCGCTATCGGGACGCGTGCCTCCACTCTTTCCCCGGACGTCCCAAAACCTGGCGATGCCAAGATTGAGCGCTAGTCGAGTCATTACCTTCCGAGTCGAAGGGCGAACTCAACGGGTCGGCGCGATATTGGCTGGAAATTAGCTGGGATGACTTTCAAGAGCTAAGGTGGTTTCAGAGCGGCGATGCAGACGTAACACTAGCCTGTCAGGTTCCAACTGGAAGCGGCGCGGCGCATCGGTTGTGGGGCGGAATCACGTAAGGATCTGCCGACTGGATAGAGTTGCACCGACCAATCGGGCTGGCAGCGATAATCAGTCAAGTGGCTCGATTCGCTTAGCGAGACAGACCCGAGCGACCGCGCGGAGACGCCACCTAGTCGGGTGTAGCCCCGAGATACTCGTCCCGACCCTCGAAGATCGGTGCCAGGTTCGACATCAGAAACAAGTCGATGATCTTCTGATTCGCGTTGGCGAGTTTCAGCTTGCAATTCACTTTCTTCGCGCTTACCCAAAACCCGACAATCGTCCCCAGCCCCGAACTGTCCAGAAAACTTACATTCGTGAGATCAATCACGATGCGCTTGGATTCGGGAATCAGAGGACGAACGGTACTCTTAAGCAATTCGGCGGTACTTGAAGTAATTCGACCCGTGCAGCGTACGGTTGCGTCCGCTGCCGCCTTTTCGACATCCAGCTTCAATTGGGGGGAAGGAACAGCGCCAGTGAGAGACATCACGTACCTCCTGCCATAACGGATTCACGAGGAACTGCGATGGCGCCGAGTCTAGCACAGACGTTCGAGTCTAGCGAAGATTTTCGATGCTATTCCCGCCTGCGGCATGCAGTAAAAGCATTCGATAACTCACGGATTGTCGGCCTCTCAGAAAACAGCGTGGGACCGCGACCCCATACGCTGACTCCGAAGCGCTTGTGAGCCCGGAGGATTCAAGATAAATTCCTCCCAGAAAAAGGAATCCGCATCTGTCTTGCACTCGGTTCGCGCTTCACTTGGGAAGAGTGGAGGTCTCGCCATGAAACTCCTAACGGGAGTTGCACTGGGACTGTTGCTGAGCGCAGGGACACCACTCGCGGAGCTCTCTTCCAGCGCGCCTATTCTTCGTCCGGACGCACTCCCTGCAAATCCTCAACTCAACGCTGTGCGATCGTCGGCGGAACCGGTGCTGCGTTACTTGGCCGGTTCTACTACCAAGGTTGAACAACTTCTGGGTGAGGAAGACAAACAATTACGTCGACCGACGCTCAGCCAAACCGTCACGCGCTACGGGATTGAAGGCACGGACTTAGGCAATTCGTTCGAGCACGGCGGTCGAGTGTATTTTCTGTTTGGTGACACCGTGGGACGGTTGCGCCACGCGCTCGACACGATCGCGACAACCGATGCAGTCAATCCTGAGAGCGGCGTTCGATTGGATTTCCTCAAGTCCGGCGGCGATTATTTGACCATACAGCCGCCCGGGATCAGCATGGGAGCGTTCGAAGTGCCGGTGGCAGGCATCAGCCTCGGCGGACAAATTTATATAGCTGTTTCGACCAACCACACCGAGGATCGTGCGACGGATCGCTCGGTGCTCACGAAATTCACGCCGCCTGCAAGTTTCCAACCGTTGCGCACGATCTCGCAGCTTCCGGCCGGGCACTTCGTCAAGTTTTCATTGCACAGCGCGCCCGGAGCCATAACTGGACTGCCTTCCGGCGGGCCGTTCATCCTCGTATGGGGTACAGGCGCATATCGTAAGAGCGACGCGTATTTGTCCATCGTGCCAGCGGCACAATTCGAAAGCGGTAAAGGGACGCGCTATTTCGCAGGTTTGGACGCGCGGAGTGCTCCGGTGTGGAGCGAGAAGGAATCGGACGCCACGGCCATCGTGCAAAACAGCACGATGGGCGATCTTTCCGTAACGCGGTGCAAGGACCTTGGATTGTGGCTTTTGACGTACGACAGTCGAGACCCGGCGCCGCGAGGCATCTTGTTCGCGTATTCCCGCACGCCCTGGGGACCGTGGAGCGAGCCCCAAATCATCTTCAATGCGGCGCGTGATGGCGCTCTTGGCAAATTTATCCACGATCCCCAGTCACATCCAGACGATGAGCTTGCCGGTCCCGTCATCGGAAAAGGCCAGGCAAATCCGCAGGCTGTTCATGGTGGAGCGTATGCGCCGTACGTCGTGGAGCGATGGACGAAGGTGCAAGGTTCCGAGCTGAGCATCTACTACGTGCTGTCTACATGGAATCCCTACGTTGTCGTACTGATGAAATCGCGAATGCAGGTCGAAGCGCGTTAGCCGACATCTGCGATAACGCCGTTTGTCACAGGTGAGGGCGCACTGCTGATGGCCTCTGCGACACCAGAGGGCAAACGCAGCTTGACCCCGCTGAATCCTGTCACTGGCATTGAGTTCCCTTCCAAAAGACCGCCGTGACTACTGGCTGCCTTCTTATAGCCTTCAGGGCCACACGCGGAGTACCAGTTCCCTTCCCAACGCCGCGTTAGAGCAAGACAATATCGCCGCCCAATCGCATGCTGCTGAACGACCGGGTTAGCCAAGCGATAGGCTTCGCTCAGCGGAACCGTAATAAGGTCGGGGTTCTTTTCCTCGACTTGGATGGATTGAAACATATCAATGATTCGCTCGGCCGCCCGACAGGCGACAAACTTCTGCAGTCGATCGCCAAGCGTCTGGTGGAATGTGCGCGCGCCTCGGATACCGTAAGTCGTCAGGGCGGTGACGGGTTCGTGGTACTCCTCACGGAAGTGGCACATTCCGAAGACGCCGCCATAACGGCCAGATGAATGCTGCACGCGGTGGCCGAGGCACATTCCATTGACCTGCACGAGTTGCATGTGCCGACCAGCATCGGCGTGAGCGTCTACCCCGACGATGGATTGGACGCGGAGACGCTCATCAAGAACGCGGACACTGCGATGTATCAGGCGAAGGAAAATGGGCATCCGTGCTATCAGTTTTTCACGCCGGCCATGAACGTTCGAGCGGTGGCACGGCAATCCATTGAGGAGAGCCTGCGGCGCGCCGTGGAGCGTCAAGAGTCAAATCCGCACGATCAGCCGAAAGTCGATCTAAGAACAGGTGAGATCACCGGCGCGGAAGCGTTAATCCGCTGGACGCATCCCGTGCGCGGGATGATCTCTCCGGCAGAATTCATTCCGGTCGCAGAGGACACCGGCCTTATTTTGCCGGTCGGCAACTGGGTCCTTCGTGAAGCATGCAGGCAAGCACGAGCCTGGCTGGACGCAGGTCTGCCCCTGACCACGATGGCGGTGAACATCTCCTCGATGGAGTTCCGCGCCGAGCATTTTCTGGGCGGAGTGTTTGCAATCCTCAACGATACAGGTTTGGATCCGAAATCTCTGGAGCTCGAGCTCACCGAAAACGTGTTGTTGAAACGCGCGGAGTCCACAGAGTCCATGCTCAAGGCGCCAAGAGCCAGCGGCATACAATTGGCCGTGGACGACTTCGGCTCCGGCTATTCCAGCCTCCGCTATCTGCGCAAATTTCCGGTGGACGCTCCGGAGATCGATCCGTCCTTCGTACGCCAGATCACCGGCACCGCCGATGAGAGCACCATCGTCACTGCGGTGATCAGCATGGGCCGAAGCCTCAAGCTGCGGGTGGTGGCCGAAGGCCTGGAAACGCAAGCGCAGCTGACACTCCCGCAAGACCAGAAATGCGACGAGGCGCAAGGCTATTATTTCAGCCGGCCGGTACCCCCTGAGCAGTTTGCCAAATTACTCAAGAACGGCGTACGCGAAGCAATTCTCACCGGAACGGCCCGCAAGACCTGCCAGCGCCGGATCGCGATTCGCTTCACAAAAACATTCCTCACCGGCTAAGCATCCACGAACGGATTGTTGTTATGGCCCAGACTTGCGGCGTGTGACGGAGTGGCGCGAAAAAATGGGGTGAAAAAATGCCGGGCGTCACGGTAGCCGGGATTTGTGCGCGAACGATTACTGCGACGCAGGCTCGGCTTTGAGGGATTGCTTGCTGGGAGTTGGCAGTTTGTCGGGGCGGGCAAATTCGTAAATCCCGGCGGGATCGGAAACCAGCAGGATGCGATCGGGCTCCACCAAAATTGCCACGGGCTGCAGCGCGGCGCCCTGCGGCGTCGCCACGCGGTATGTGTCCATCAAATTTCCATCGCGGTCGAAACGCAGCAGCATGTCGCCGATGGTGGCCCACACCTGCTGGCTCGCGCGATCCACGCCCAACGCGCGAATCACTGGTTTCACCGTGATATTGGGCTCGCGTTCGGTGAACTTCACGACTCCAGCAAAACTGTTCAAGCCCTCTTGGCGGAAACCGTGGCCGAAGCGCTCGCCGTACTCGCCGTGGCCGGCACCGGGGCTTTCCACTCCGCCGCCTCCCGCGGGCCCCCCTGCATGGCCGCCCGCGAAACCGCCGGCACCGGCCGCGCCACCTGCGCCTGCAGCGCCAGCCGCGCCTTCGGCACCAAACGAATGATGTTCAAATCCGCCGAACCCACCGCCGAAGCCGGGGAAGGCTCCGGGACCAAAAACTCCCGGCGCTCCGAAGCCTCCTCCCGGTCCCCCCACGCCGAGAAGCGCGCTGAAGTCTGGACTGTTGCTAGCGCTGGAACTGGACGACGCGCCGTTGTTGCTGTTCGCCGATAATGAGCCGCTGAGGTCGGAGCCATCTGCTGAACCCGTCGCGCTGCTCGTCGTGCCGCCTGCCGCCGCATCGCTATCGCTATCTCTATCACGATTCGCCGCGCCTGGCGAGCCCGCAGAACCGCCGGGTGCCGCGCCGCCGGTGCCGCCAGGCGTTGCCGATCCGCCGCGACGGCCGCCTGCGCCATGTCCGCCGTTCACCGTGAATCCCGGGGCGCTGCTGCCGACCGAGTACATGCTGCCAAACGAAAACGCTTCGCCCGGCGCGGCCATTCCCGAAACGCGCACGCCGAGTTGCACCTGGGAATTATCGTGACTGATATCCGGAATCAATTCCTTGGCGGAAACTTCCGCTTCGTAGCCGGCATAGCCGAAGCGATCGTATTTTCTAAATTTGGGATCTTTCCGCGAAGTGAACGCGAAATAAATCTCGCCCGGCGCGCCACTATAGAGCTTTCCGATATCCATGGCGTAGGCCGCCGGCGCGCTCGTCGAATAGCCAGGTGCATTTTCCGCCGAGGCGCTGATCGCCGGCACCGTGAGCTGGCTTGGATCGCTCACTGCATCGGCGATGTTGCCGAAGCTGCGCAGCAATTTGCCGTGCTCGTTCATCACGCGCACCAGATGGTCGCTGCGCAGCGTGACTACCGCGAATTCACCGCCTGCGAGCGCGACCACGGACATCGGCGCGTTTACCGGGACGGCGGCTTCGAGCGCTCCGTCAGCCGTAAAAATTTTCACCGCGTTCGCACCGCGATCGGCAACGAAAATTCGGCCGGAGGCTGCATCACGGTCGAAATCCACCGCGTACTTGATCGCTGCGTTGGCTACCATGGCATTGGGAATTTGTCCGATGCGTCGGCCGTCCTCGCTGTAAATCCAGATGACGCTGGCCGGGACCGCCAGCACATAATAATGACCAGCGGCATCACGCTCGATGGCTTCAGCGCCGCGACCCACGTCTGGAAACACCCTGCCGCGCGCATGCAATACCGTTTGCACGCCCTGAGCTTGCGCCGAGCGATCCATGCTGGCGGAGGCGAGCGCCAACATGAACGCGCATGCCAGGACGACCGTTCTTGAGGTATATCCCTTTGTTAACCTAAAGTTTATCAACCAACGCCCCATCACCCGTATTTCTCCGCGATTTTACTAAACAGATGCAGTCGGAATTTGCATGGGTTGCCATCAGCGTTCATAATCGTTCGACTGATGGTGCTTCCCTGCCGCTGCGCCGCGCTACGTTATCGCTAGTTCTGCTTTTCCCTGGCAAAAGTTCCGCAATTTTTTGGGAGTAGTTCCCTTCCCCTCCGATTAGCTTTGTTGAGGCCACTTATGCCCTCCCGCCGTCCGGCAAATTTGGAACTCTCGCGACATTGAAACTGAATTAGTTAGCGGCGCGGGATTTCAGATTTCACGAGAAGTGGCAGCGCTTGACTACTACAATAGCGGTACTTCCACGGGCCGGCTCGCCCACGATGAAAGTGTGAAGGCTACCAGTGCGGCGTCCGCGGAATGGATCAGGACCACCGTCGCGGGAAACGGGGATGGCGCAGGCAGCGTCCTAGCATCACCGGCACGTCGCGTAAGCTTATCGGCTCGAGGGATCGTCATTCTTAATCGCCACCAAGGGAAGGTACTGGCGCTGTTTCTATTTTGGCTCGCCGCCGGAAACCTGAATTGGGCGCAACAACCTTCGAGCCCGCTGCAGTCGGTCAGAGGGTTGGTGCGCACTCCGGAAGGCACGCCAGTGCCTGCTGCGACGGTGCATCTGGTCAATACGGAAACGAATAAAGCCTGGCTGAGCTGGACAGACGAATCCGGCAAGTTTGAATTTCCGCAAATCCCCGCCGGGTCTTATCGCATGGAAGCCAGCCAGCTGGGATTCGCGAACGCGTCCTTGGTAGTGGAGATTCCAGTGATGCCGCCTGGGCCCATTCCGATCGTCCTGCGCGTCGTAACCGTGGCGGAGCTGACCGCGAAACCCGAAGCAACGCGCGCGCCGCGTAATCCGCGGCCGTCGGGCAACGCGACAAACAACAATGCCGGGACCGGTGCAAGTGCCGGCGCAGGTGCGGGCGGCGGTGGCAGAGGTGGCGGCGGACGAGGCCAGGTGCCTGCGGGCGTCAGCAACGCGATTCGCGCCGGCATCGCCGGCGGTGGATTCGAGCAGACCGATCTTACGGACGAAGGTGCCGGCGGCGCGACCGGCGCCACGAACGCTCCCGCGAATGAAGGAACGCCAATCGCGGCCGAGCTGCCTTCGGGCGCCGGTCCGAGCGCGACTTCCGACTCATTTCTATTGCAGGGAACCGTTGGCCAGGGCCTCGCGGGGAACGGGCCCGGAGGATTCGGACCTAACGGATTGGTCCCGGGCAATCCTACGGGAGAAGGTGGACCCGGCGGACAAGGTCCGGGCGGCGGACGTGGCGGTGCGGGAGGAGGAACCGGCGGCGCGGGCGGCTTTGGTGGGCCCGGCGGCGGAGGAGGAGGCGGCGGAATGTTCGGCGGAGCTCCTGGCGGCGGAGGTGCAGGTGGCGGCGGAGGCGGAATGTTCGGCGGGCGCGGAAGATTAAATCGCCAGGCGGTGAATCGCATTCGCTTCAGTTTCTACGATCACTACGAGAATTCCGTCTGGGATGCCAAGCCATACTCGATCACCGGGAATCCGGTGCCGAAACCAAGCCACTACGACGAACGCTTCGGCGGCAACCTGGGCGGGCCGCTGAAAATTCCGCACATTTATAATGGCAGCGACAAGACGTTTTTCTTCGTCAACTACCAGCACGAGACGCAATCGAGCGCGCTGGACAACTATTCGACCGTGCCCACCGCAGCCGAACGCACTGGCAATTTCTGCGGCCTCGGAATTACGCTGTACGATCCCTTTTCCAATTTCAGCGGTCCGCGAACCCCGCTAGGCAATGGCTGCCAGATTCCCACCATTAATACCGCTGCGGCCGGGCTGCTGGCGTTCTATCCCATACCGAATTTGCCCGGCACGGTGCAAAATTATTTGCTGCAGACTACGGTGCCAATCAACAGCGACACGTTGAACCTGCACGTGCTGCACACGATCAATTCCAAGTTCAGCCTGAACGGCGGGTACAACCTGAATTCTCAGCGCCAGAATACATTTGGCAATTTTCTGAATACGGCGGGCACTTCATCCACGCTGAACCAGTCCGTCACGCTAGGGTTGTCGCACAACTGGACCTCGCACCTGGTGGAAACCACGCAGCTGAACTGGAGCCGCAGCCGCGCGCGTGTGCTGAGCGACAATTCCTTTGTGAACAATGTCGCGGGGGACCTGGGAATTACCGGCGTTTCTACCGAGCCGCTCACCTACGGCATTCCGCAGGTGAATTTCACCAGCTTCTCTGCGCTGAACGATCCGGTGCCTTCGCTGGTGCGCAACCAGACGCTGCGCGTAAGCGACAGCGCGAAGTGGGTTCATGCGCAGCACACGCTGACCGTAGGTGGCGAGATGCGCCGCATCGAGTTGAATTCGGAAGCCAATCCGGTACCGCGCGGGTCATTTAATTTCACGGGCGTGATGACTTCGCAACTGACCGCCACAGGCCAGCCGGTCCCCGCGACGCCGCAGACCGAACCTTACTACGAACTTGCCGATTTTCTGCTCGGCTTGCCTTACAGCACCACCGTGCAATTCGGGCCGAACATTTATCTGCGCAGCTGGGATTTTATCGGCTACGCGCAGGACGATTGGCGCATGACCAAGCAATTTACGCTGCTCTACGGGCTGCGTTACGAAGTCGCGACGCCGGCGGTGGACAAGTACAACCAGATCGCGAACCTCGACCTGAATTCCACCGCCACGGCAGTGGATGTGGTGACGCCCGGCACAGTGGGTTCGTTCCATGGCCCGTACCCGCGCGCGCTGATCCACGGCGATTACGGAAATTGGGCACCGCGCATCGGCTTCGCCTGGCTGCCGCGCGGGATCAAGCCCAAAACCGTGATTCGCGGCGGCTATTCGATTTTCTACAACGTTGCGATTTACAATTCGCTGGCGCAGAAATATCTTTCGTACGAGCCGCCCTTCGCCACTTCGGAAAATCTGATCACCTCCGGCACGCAAACGCTGACCCTCGAGGATGGTTTCCCGAGCATCAGCACGATCACCAATCGCGGTGGCGTAAATCCTTTTTACAAGGACGGCTACGCGCAGATCTGGACTCTGGGCACCGAGACTTCCTTCTCGCAAAATTGGATTCTGGATTTGACTTACACCGGGACGAAAGGCACGAACCTCGACCTGTTGCGCGCTCCGAATCGCGCGCCGCTGGGCACCAGCCCGCTGGACACGCAGACTTCGTTGCAGATTCCCGACGCCAACAGTTTTTACTACGATCAATCCGGCGCGAATTCGATTTACAACGCGCTGCAGGCTCGCGTCGTGCATCGCTTCACACACGGCGTTTCGTTTCAGGCGTATTACACGTTTTCGAAATCGCTCGACAATGCCAGCACCATCGGCGGCACTTCGCCCGTCGTGGTGCAGCAGGACCTCAATTACGCCGCGGAGCGGGGCCTTTCTTCGTTTGACGTGCGGCACCAATTGCGCTTCCTGAATCTGTACGAACTTCCGTTCGGCGAACATCACCGCCTCGCCACGCACGGTTGGGCTGAGCACGCGCTGAGCAACTGGCGGCTGCAAAATATCATCACCTGGCAAACCGGAACGCCGATCACGGCTTACCTCGGCGGCACGGAATCAGACAACGGCACGGGAGCGAGTTTCTCGCTGCGGCCCGATCAAGTGGCCAATCCGGATCTGGGCATCTGCGGCGGCTCGCCGCTCGCATTTTTCAATACCAACGCTTTCGCGACGCCGGCGGCCGGTACGTACGGTGACGAGCGGCGCGGTGCGATTGAAGGACCGTGCAAATTTAGTTGGAATATGTCGCTCGCGAAATCGTTTCGCTTTGGCCCGCGCGAGCGCCATCATCTGGACATTCGCTGGGAGGTCCAGAATCTGACGAACACGCCCGCCTTCTCGGGGATTTCAGCCACGCTAGGATCGTCCTCATTTGGGCGCGTGACGAGCGCCGGTTCGATGCGTACGATGGACGTGATGGCCAGGTTTAATTTCTGATGAGAGACATCGCTTACAAAATCGCGACGTTGTGGCTGCTGGGTGCGCTGAGTGCGGGTCCCTCGTCGGCCCAAGCGCAGCAACAGTCCGGCAGCCAGTCAGCGCCTGTGGTCGTCGCGCCACCCGCGCCGACCCCGGCACCTGCACAGCAAACTCCGGCGCAGCAGGCCGCTCACCAGCCGTCTTCCGTGTTGCGCAGTTCTTCTGACCTGGTCCGCATTGACGTCGAAGTCACCGACAAATCCGGCAAGCCCATCAAAAACTTGACCGCGAATCAATTTACTGTGACGGACGAAGGCAAACCGCAGGCGATCACCTCTTTTTCCTACGCCGACATCGAAGCAATCGAGACCGCAACAGCAACGGACGACAAGCCGATCGTCGTATCGGTTGATAACGAAGGGCCGAATGCGCCTTCCGCCGACGCGATCAGCGACGCCCTGCGCGACCGCCGCCTCATCGTGCTGTTCTTCGATCTCACTTCGATGCAAACCGACGACTTGATGCGCGCGCACGATGCGGCCGACAAATTCGTAGAGCAGCAGATGACCAAGGCCGACGTCGTCGCGGTCGTCGTTTTCTCAACGCGCATCAACGTCCTCGCAAATTTCACGAACGATCGCACCGTGCTGCATAAAGCGATCGCGCTGTTGACGCCGGACAATTCCGCGAACCTCGCGAGCCCTCTTTATGCCGCGGCCACCAATGGCGAATACGACGTCCAGGAATATACCGGCGCGGCCTACACGCCGGATGAAACCGAGTTCAACGTATTCAACACGGATCAGAAGCTTGAAGCAGTCGAAGGACTCGCCGACGTGCTGGGCGGAATTCCCGGCAGAAAAGCGTTGGTGGAATTCACCGGCGGAATCACGCAGACCGGCGAGGAAAATCGCACGCAACTGCGCGCCGCGACGGACGCCGCGAATCGGGCCGACGTCTCCATTTATTCAATTGATTCGCGCGGTCTGCTCGCCGCGCCGCCGGGCGGTGACACCACCGTGAACGCCGCGACCGGAACTTCGATGTTTACCGGCGCGTCTGTCTTCCATCAGACCGACCAGCGCGAAGACTCGCGCGACACGCTCGCGACGCTTTCCACCGACACGGGCGGCAAAGCCTTTTTCGATTTGGGCGATCTGAGCGATGCCTTCCCCGCCATCGAGCGCGACAACGGCGGATACTATCTGGTCGGCTACAACCTGGGCGCCGATGTGAAGCATGACGGCCGCTGGCGAGCCATTCGCGTGAAAGTCAACGTGCCCGGCGCCCACGTGCGCTACCGCGACGGATATTATGCGCCGCGCGATTTTCAGCATCTGGAGAAAGAGGATCGCGATCAGCAGCTCGCCGACGCTATTAATTCCGATCATCCGGTCGTCGAACTTCCGGTGGCTGTCGAAACCGGAATCTTCCGGCTAAGCTCGACTCAAGCCTACGTTCCCATCGCTGCGAAAATTGCTTCGAGCGCGCTCGATTGGGCGCAAAAACACAATAAGCAGCACGCGGAATTCGATTTTGCGGTGGAAGTGCGCGCGGTGCCCGCAGGCCAGATCGTCGCGCAACTGCACGATACGATTACGGTGAATCTGGACGCCGAGCATTTCGAGCAGGTCCGTCACAGCAATTTGCTGTATCAGGGCGGAATGGTTCTGGCGCCGGGAAATTACCGGTTAAAATTTGTGGCGCGCGAAAATGAGTCGGGGAAAATTGGTACGTTCGAGCAGAATCTGGTGGTGCCGGCCGCACAGCCGGAGAAAGTGACGCTCAGCTCCGTTTTGCTTTCCAGCCAGCTCGTTCCTATCGAGAAATCATCGGAGGTCGCGACCAAAGGGCAAGGCGTGCGCGCGAGAATCACAAGCTCGCCGCTGGACATGGAAGGACAGAGAATTATTCCCAGCGTGACGAACTATTTCACGCAAGGGCAGACGCTCTACGTCTTTCTGCAGGCGTACTATCCGGAAAAAGGCGATAAAAATGGCGCGTTCGATCCGAATGCGCTGCGCGCCGGCCTGGTGTTCCTGCGCAATGGCATCCAGATGAACGCCACTCCGCTGATTCCACCCGCGCAACTGGATGCGAAAACGCACACCGTATCGTTCCGCATCAGTTTGCCGCTGCAGAAGCTGCCCACCGGACGTTATACGGTTCAGGTGGTCGCGGTCGCTCCCGGCACGCAGCATTCGGCTTTCGGCCGAGCGTACCTGGCGCTGCAACAGATTCCGGCTGCGGCAACGCCGAGCCCCTGAGCCGCGCGCACGCAGCTAGCGATTAATGTAAAAGCCCTCCCGCGTTTGTACCGTCGCGTCCTTCTGCTTGGTTGTCAGCTGAATTTTGTGGTAGCCCACATCGGCGTCGGTTTTGACAGGCGTGTAGCCCAGTGCATACTGATTGCGCAGTTCTTCATCAATTTCGGCGTAAATCTGCTCGATCGTCTCCTTCTTCGTAACCTCAAAGAAACGTCCGCCGGTCTGCTTCGACAGCTGCTGCAAAATCTTCTTTCCATCTGGGCGCGATTCCTGCGGATAGCGGTGGTGTCCTCCACCGCCTCCCATGCCGCCTCCGCCCATGTGCCCGCCGCCGTAGCCTCCGCCATTTCCATATCCTTCCTGATCGGCAAAAAGGATCGAATAGACCAGAGTGTCCGAGCGTTCGGCTGTTTCGATCGCGTCGCGCAAAGTTTCCTTGCTGCCGTGATCCACGCCATCGGAAAGAATAATCAGCGCTTTGCGGCCCTGCTGCTTTTTCATCAGCTCATCAGACGCCAGATACACTGCGTCGTACAGCAAAGTGCCGCCTCCGCCGTAGCCATGCGAGCCACGACCGCCACCACCACCGCTGCCGCCACTATCGGGATCGCCGCCGCCCGACGAACCTCCTCCGCTCGTTTGCGAGAACTGCGGCCTGCCCAGCTGATCGAGCGACGCTTCCAGTTTCTGCCGCGAAGAAGTCAGGTCCTGCAGCAACTCCACCTCGTGGTCGAAGTGGATCACGAACGCCTTGTCCTTATCTTCGCGCAATAAATGATCGAGGAAAGCGTGGCTGGCGTCGCGCTCCTGGTCGAGCACGCGGCGCTGGCTCATGCTGGTATCCACCAACAGGCCCAGAGTAAGGGGAAGATCGGAATCCGGCGCGAAATAAGTGATCGTCTGCGGATGGCCATCCTGCTCCAGCGCAAAATCATCCTTGGTCAAGTTGCGGATCAGCGCGCCATGTTTATCGCGCACCGTGGCGAACATAGTGACCAGCTTCACATTCACCGAAATGGTCGGGCCTTGCTGCTGGCTCAGCAGCGGCGCGCTTCCAAGCAGCACGAAGGCTGCACAAACGAGCAATCCAAATTTGCTGCGGCGGAATGACTTCCGCGTTGCGACGCCGCACCCGCGCGTAGGAGTACTCTCGATTGATCGTCGTGTACTCGACATGAACGATTCAGCCATCGCCGATTGCCTTGCTCAAGATAAGTTGCCTCATCAATCCCCGGACAGGGTTCGACCCACGCTGCTCGCCAGGGAGCATTCAGCAGCCGGAACCGGGAAGTTCCAACTTTTTAGCGGCTGAAGATGCAGGTGTTAGGCGGGGTGCGCCGGAACTCGGCGCGAGATCAGGCGAAACAAAGGCTCAAAAAACGAAAAGAGCCTGCGTCCTTGGGGGAGGCCGCAGGCCCTTTTCCAGGGTGGACAAACTAGAACGTAAATCTACCGCCGATCTGCCACCACCGCGGCAGCAACTGCGGACCGGTGGCTTTGCCAAAGTTCGCATCCAGCGGGTCTGTATCCATGGTGCCGAGATTGACCCGGTTAAAGAGGTTGTAGAACTCAAACCGGATCTGGAAGTTAAATCTTTCCTTGAATCGGTTGTCTTTGTAAATTGCCATGTCCGTTTCCGCAAAGTTCGGTCCGCGGAACGCGTTCTGTTTCTCGTTACCTTCGGTTCCGATGGCCGGTTGCGTGAATTGCCCAGGGGTGAAAACTCCGTTCAGGAACGCGGCCCTGGACGTTGCTTGCGCGTAAGTTGATACGTTCGGGTAATCGTAATTGGTGCCGTCCGCGTTGTAATCTCCGCTGTTCGGTGCCAGACCGGTAATCTGGTTACCAGGTGAGGGGCACGTGACACCGGCGTTGGCACAGACCGGTTCAAACGGGTGCTGGTTTATGACCGTGAACGGATAACCGCTCTGGTAGATGCTGGTTCCAGTAATTCCCCATCCGCCGGTCAAATGGCCGACATAACCCTGCCCGCCGTTCATTCCCGGGAGCTGGTAATTCAGCGTCAGAGAGAAGCGATTCGGCGCATCCCAAGGTGACGGCCCGTAATATTGGGCCGGATTAGCCGCCGTAGGATACACACCGGCGTCGTCCTTGGATTCAGAATGTGTGTAAGACGTGTCGAAGAACCCGTGCGAAAACCTTCCGCGGAGGTCGAAGATCACGGCGTCGTAATTTCCGTAGCGGTTGTTGTCAGCATAGGTGATCGCACCGAAGCTGGGGTTCAGCCGGGTCGGAGTCCGGCTGTTGTTTATCACCAAGTCGTCGGCAAAGGAGTTGATGTTCACCCCGTACGACACGTTGCCGGCCACATCGCCCGCGCCAACGAGATTGTAACTGTGAGAACCAGTGTAACCAACGCTAGCCACCAGGTTCTTTGCAAAACTGCGTTCCACCGTTGCAGACCAGATTGCAGCCTGAGGCGATTCAATGTTTGGATTGATACCGCCGATCCCGAAGTTCAGGCCCGTAATTCCTCCTTGGCCATTGAGACCTGCGGTAAAACCGGGAGTCGGAAAGCCGAACGGCGGCTTGTTGCTGTTGCCAAGGCCGAATATGAGCGGGTCGGAAACGCCTGGCACGCCGTTGGGCAGGAAGGTCGGCTGCACGGGTCCCGGAGGATTGCCGCGGAATTCTTCCTGAATATTCGCCGAGGTCAGCCAGTTGTTGTAAATCCCAAATCCGCCGCGAACTGCCCACACGCCCTTGCCCGTCGGATCCCACGCGACCGCAATCCGCGGGCTGATCAGGCCATCCACGGCGTGGTTCAAGGCGTTGTGCGTTTGCTTGGCGAAGCCATTGGCGACCTGCTGGTCAAACGTCTGTCCGGGTCCCAGGTAGAAATTCCCGAAAACCGTCGTCGGGCTGTCCGACCAGGGGTTGCCAGAATCATCGTAACGAACGCCGAGCGTCAAGGTCAGGTTCGACTTAATTTTCCAGACGTCCATGGCAAACGCGCCCCAGGTGCGGGATCGCGCGTTCCACGACCACAATACTGGCGCACCGGTGATCGGGTTGTACATGGCGCCAGTCTCGTTAATGGCGCTGTCCTGAATCAGAGTGGTCAAATCTGAGAATCTGAAGGTCGGGGTGGAATACGGCCCTTGAAAAGGCTCGACGTCTTCGCCGTACCAGCCTTCTACACCGAACTTCAGGGTGTGCGCGCCTTGCACGTGGGTCAGCACATCGCGCCAGTGATAATTTTTCTGGATAAAGTCACCCTGCGCGAATCCGGCGCCAAAAGCTTCGCCGTTCTCAGTGTTAATACCTCCCACCTGTATGTTCGGGACCGTATAGACGGCTGCCCCGCTACCCAGAGTACCCTCAACACGACTCACGCCGAAAATCGCTTCGTTCAATGTGTTGGCGTTGAACGTGTGCGTCCAGTTCGCCTGGAACGCGTATTCCCAGTTTTGGTTACTCGCGGCTGAGAATTGCGGAATCGCACCCGGAGCGCCGTAGGTGAGAACTGTTCGATAGAAACTGCCGTAGATGCGGTCTTTGCTGAAGTACTTGTCCACGCGCGCGAAGTACTGCGTCCCATTGCGGACCGCCTTCGCGCTCAAGTTGCCGCTGTCAATAAACGGCAGAGTGCAAGGCATTGCCGCAGCACCCACTGCAATCGTCGTTTGGCCGGCCGGGCAAACTCCGGTCGCCGGAAAAAAGAACTGTTGAGCAGTTTGCGAAAGCGTCGTGCCTCTCAGGCTTGTGGGTAAGAAGGTCGTCAGCAGCCCCGTCCCTACCGTGCCGGGGAAGTTTGCCGTTGCGAACGAGGTGAACGCCGGATCTGCAAAAGTCAGTCCGCTTTGCGTGGTGGATTGCGCCTCGCGCAGCGGTTCGACGTCAAAGAAAAAGAAAAACTGGTGATGCGGGATGATTGGACCGCCGATACCGAAGGCCATGTTGTTGCCGTGAAACGGCAAGTACGGAGTGCCGTGCTGCGACTGAGTCAGTGCGTACATGTTCCGGTTGGAATAGTAGTCCGCGGCGAAACCGTGGAATTGATCCGTGCCGGACTTGGTCGTCATCACCGTCTGCAACCCGCTGGCGCGCGAGTATTCGGAGGAGTACGTATTTACTTGGATACCCATTTCCTGCACCGAATCAGGATTGGGAGTAAGGTTCAGAATGCCCTGGCGGATTCCGCTGGTGACGTCCAGGCCGTCCACCACCCACATGTTGGACATCTCGCCTTGACCATTCGCGCTGGCATCTACCGCAGTCTCCGTCGAGTAGTTATCTACGTTTGAGCCCGGCGCATTCGCGGTACCGGTGCCCAATCCCGTGACGCCCGGGGCCAGAGTCGCCAAGCCTACGATGCTGCGGCCTGCGACCGGCAACTCATCCACCGCTTGATGCTCGAGTGTCATCTGGTTGCGGCTCTCGGTGGGATTCAGAACCGGCGCTTGCTCGGTCACTTCCACTGACGTCGCTACCGACTTCAGCGACAGCGTAATCGTCACGCTGAGGGTTTGGTTCGTGTCGAGCGTGAGCTTCAAGACCGTCTTCGCAAATCCGCCTGCCTCAGCGCTCAATTCATAGTTAGCAGGCGCAAGGCTGACGAAGTTGAATCCGCCGTTTGCGTCGCTCACCGCGGCACGAGTAACTTCGGTGCCGGCTTGTACCAACACGACGTTGGCTTTCGGCACCGACGCGCCGCTGGCATCCTGCACCACACCGGTGACGCCGCCGCTGAATTGTGCAAGGGAAACGCTGGCAGAAAAAGCTGCAAAAACGAACACGACGAAGCAGCGCAAAGCAGTTGTGAATCTCATTCCAATCCCCCCACTGGCATTCTCACGAATTTGGCCCGCCCGGAAAACGCATCGCACAGCCGCCACGGCCCACCGCCGGTGACCGGCATGGCCGCAACCGCGAGACTCCCTTCCGAGAAAGCAAATGCTAGCAGCTCCACCACTGTTCAGAGAAAACGTTTACTTACTGTTGGGCGCAATTTACATCCGTTTCTCAAATCGTGTCAAGCAGAAATTTGGATGCAATAGTACTTTTGCGTTACGGACATATCTAGAACGGCTCGGCGGCGGGCCTCTTCCATGCGGTTGGCGTTAACGGAACCTAAAGTTCGCTGGCAGAGGAGCGCTTACCGGAGTTACTCGACGGGCTTGGACCAGCCCTGCCCGGGAACGATTCCGGTCCCCTCTTTCACCACGATCAATTGGTCGGCGGCAACGTCCTTCAGCTCTTCCTGCCCCCCGCTGGGCCAGCGGATGGCGATGTCCGCGGTCCTTGCAGCGCCTAGCCCGAAGTGCAGCCTGGTATCGTTTACAGAGTAAAAGCTCGATTGGCTCAAGACCTCTTGCACCTGGGATTTTTTCCCGTAGCGCACCACCACTCGTGCGCCGATCGCGCTGCGGTTCGATTTCGTGCCCTCCAATTTCAGCTTCAGCCAGTGGTTTGAGCCGCGCAGATCGTTGCGCAACAGTGACGGCGGTTCATTCAGATTGACGATCAGAACGTCGATATCCCCGTCATTGTCAAAATCCCCAAAGGCGCATCCTCGGCTGCAATGCGGGGCCGCAACACCGGGTCCTGCTCCATCGAGCAGCTCTTCGAACGTCCCATTGCCCAGGTTGCGAAACACCACGCGCGGTGTTTTATTGGGGAATTGCGGCATCGTTTTCTCAAGTTCCGGGTAAACGCTGCCCGTCACCATGAAAATATCCGGGAAGCCATCGTTGTCCAAGTCCACGATGCCCGCGCCCCAACCGACATAGCGGTTTTCCACGCCGATCCGCGCCACACGCGTCACGTCCACAAAATTGCCCTTGCCATCGTTGTGATACAGGCCGTTGGTGTCTTCGCTGAAATGCGTCTTGAACAGATCCAGGTGGCCGTCGAGATCGTAATCGCCCACGCCTACGCCCATTCCCGCTTGTTCCTCGCCGTCTTCGCTGAGCGCTACTCCGCGGATCACACCTTCTTCGCGAAAAGTTCCGTCGTGATTGTTCATGAAAAGCAGGCTGGGCGTCGAATCGCACGCCAGGTAGATATCGGGCCAGCCATCTTCGTCGAAATCCGCGGAAATCACCGTCATGCCGTAGCTTCCTCGCAGCGCCGAAATTCCGGCTTGCACGCTCACGTCCGTAAAAGTGCCGTCGCCATTGTTGCGATACAAAGAATGCACACCGTGAGGCAGGCCGCGGGGCCCGCACTCCACATCCACACCTTTCCACGTGCAATTGCTGTTCTGCCCGGGCTTGGGCACGCGCTTCAGGTCAAACTGCACATAGTTAGAAACGAACAGATCCAGATTGCCGTCGCGGTTGTAGTCAAGGAACGTGCAGCCCGCGCCAAAACGCGGTGCATCGTTTAGCAGGCCGGCCTGTTTGGTGACGTCGGTAAACGTGCCGTCGCCATTATTGCGATACAGCTTGTTCTGTCCAAAGTACGTGCAGTAGAGGTCCTCGAAGCCGTCGTTGTTGTAATCACCCACGCACACCCCGGACGCCCAGCCCAGATCGTGCAACCCCGCCTTTTCGGTCACGTCGGTAAACGTGCCGTCGCGGTTGTTCTTATAGAGGCGGTTCGTCGCCCCGACGGGCGCTGCGTTCATGCGCGTGCCGCTCAGGATGAAAATGTCCATCCAGCCGTCATTGTCGTAGTCAACAAAGGCGCAGCCGCAGCCGACCGCTTCCAAGATGTAGTCCTTATGGTCCGGGTACCCATAGACCGTGGGTGCCATCAGGCCGGCCGCAGCCGCAACATCGGTGAAATGTGCGTAAAAGGGACGGCCCGAGGGCGCCGAGCGGGGCTGCGCCTTGGTGGCATGGGGCGACATCCCTTGGCCAAACAGGCGAGAGGCCGATGCGCCCAGCGAAAGACCCAGTGATAGTTGAAAGAATGAGCGACGCGTGAAATTCATCTGTCGAATCGGTACTTTGGCATTATATCCGGGTTGGCAGTCCGGCGGGGGTCCGCTTGACACCCGCGGCGGCGCGCAGTATAAAGCGAAGGAAAACGTTTACCAAACATTTTCGGATTCGCGCTCGATTTGAATACGACTCACATTCCTGGAGACTACCTCGACGCCTGGCTGCCTTCTTCCATGTTCAACGCCGGGCCAAACTTTCCCGCCAGCTGCACCGTAATGCTCGGGTCACAAACTGCGCATTCTGCGATTTCTTTCGCGCCGATTGGCGCTAGTGTGGACCGTACAAAGAAGTCTTAGGAGACAATGATGGCGATACGGAACGCAAGGATCCCCGCGATGGTCGCAGCGCTGCTTTTTCTGGGCGCCGTAACGACGCTGCCTTATCCCACTGCAGAGGCGAAATCGAAAATGCAAAAGCAGGCATTCGGAAAAATACAGGATGGGCAGAGCGTGGATTTGTATACGCTAGCGAACAAGTATGGAATGACCGCGGCGATCAGCAACTTCGGAGCCACGCTTGTCTCGCTGAAAGTTCCGGATCGTGATGGAAAGCTGGGCGATGTGGTGCTCGGCTACGACACTCCGGCGGACTACGAGAACGGCAAAGCATATTTCGGCGGCACGATCGGGCGCTACGGCAATCGCATCGCGCACGGAAAATTCACGCTGGACGGCGTCGTCTACACGCTGCCGCTGAATGACGGCCCGAATACTCTGCACGGTGGCGTGCGCGGATTTAACAAGCGCGTGTGGACGGCGCAAGATGTTTCCAGCAGCGCGGGCGAAGCTCTGGAGCTTACCTACGCTAGTAAAGACGGGGAAGAAGGCTTCCCGGGAACCTTGCTCGTCAAAGTCGTTTACACGCTGGTTGCGGATGAGAACGCGGTGAGAATTGATTACACTGCGACAACGGACAAAGACACAGTACTTAATCTGACGAACCACTCGTACTTCAATCTTTCTGGCCAAGGCAACGGCGACATTCTGCAGCATCAGCTCACTCTGTTCGCCAGCCAGTTCACTCCCGTTGACGTGACGCTCATCCCGACCGGCAAACTGCAGGACGTGCACAACACACCTTTCGATTTCCTGCAGCCCATGGCGATTGGCGTGCGCATCAACATGGCCGACGAGCAGTTGAAATTCGGCCGAGGCTACGATCATAACTGGGTGCTCGACAAAAAATCGCCAAGCTCACTAGGTCTCGCCGCGCGCGCGTATGACCCGCAGAGCGGCCGAATTCTGGAAGTTTCGACGACCGAACCGGGCGTGCAGTTCTACAGCGGAAACTTCCTGGACGGCACCGTGCACGGCAAGCATGGAAAAGTCTATGCCTACCGCTCCGCGTTCTGCCTGGAAACGCAGCATTTTCCCGATTCGCCCAATGAGAAGGATTTCCCTTCGACCGTCCTGCATCCGCGAAAGACGTTGCACTCCACTTCGATCTACAAGTTCACTGTGCAGAAGGCCGGCGATAAGTAGCAACACAAAGTACCTTAGCAGTCCATGGGGCCGGCAGAAACACCGGGCGAGCAGCGAAACCGTTCGTCTTAGGAAATGCGAAGACATCGCCGCAGCAGCCGTGGTGGTTGCGGCGCTCGCGGCCAGTCACGGTACCCGATGAAAAATATCCTCGCCATGTCGTTCCTGCTCGTGCTGCTCTGCTTGCTGTGGCCTTCCTTTTCCTCCGCGCAGCAAGCTCCGGATAGCGTGACGATCCACGTGCGCGCGGACCAATCCGAAGGCGCCCTCCGCCCAATCTGGAATTATTTCGGCTACGACGAGCCCAACTACACCTACGCACCGAACGGGAAAAAACTTCTGGGTGAACTGGCCGCGCTCAGTTCCGCGCCGGTCTACATCCGCGTGCACAATCTGCTCACCAGCGGCGACGGCTCTGCTTCTCTCAAGTGGGGCTCGACCAACGCGTACACCGAAGACAA
Source organism: Acidobacteriota bacterium (assembly GCA_013289715.1). Lineage (GTDB taxonomy): Bacteria > Acidobacteriota > Terriglobia > Acidiferrales > UBA7541 > Palsa-295. The sequence continues at coordinate 39,775 of JABCZJ010000012.1, forward strand.
GGACGGCCATCCTGTTTACCGTTGGACGATCGTCGATCACATCTTCGACACCTTTCACGCGGCCGGCATCAAACCCATCGTCGAAATTGGCTTCATGCCCGAAGCGCTTTCCACGCATCCTGAGCCGTATCGCCACAATTTTCCGAAAGGTTCGATCGGTTCGATTTATACCGGTTGGGCCTACCCGCCCCGCGATTACGCCAAGTGGTCGGAGCTAGTTTTCCAATTTACCCGTCATCTGCGCGAGCGTTACGGCGACGCGGAAGTAAAAACCTGGCTGTGGGAAGTCTGGAACGAACCGGATATCGATTACTGGAAGGGCACTCCCGAGGAATATTTCAAGCTTTACGATTTCACCGCCGACGCAGTTCTGCGCGCGTTTCCAGAAGCCCGCATCGGAGGCCCGGACAGCACCGGCCCGGGCAATCCGCATGCGGCCGAATTCCTGCGCCAGTTCCTCGAGCACTGCGCGCATCAGACCGATTACGCCACAGGAAAAACCGGCTCACCGCTGCGGTTCGTCAGTTTCCATCCCAAGGGTTCGCCGAAATGGCTGGGCGATCATGTGCAGATGGGCATCGCGCGGCAGCTCACAGCAATCAAGAACGGCTTTCAGATCGTCGCGTCTTTTAAAGAATGGCGACAAACTCCGATCGTACTGGGTGAATCGGACCCCGAAGGATGCGCCGCGTGTTCCGCGCAGGAAAATCCCCAGAATGCTTACCGCAATGGAGAGCTGTTCGCCTCGTACACGGCCGAGGCGATGAACAGCATTTATGCGCTGGCCAGCAGCGAGCACGTGAATTTTCTCGGCGCGGTAACCTGGTCATTTGAATTTGAAGACCAGCCATATTTTGCGGGCTTCCGCGAACTGGCTTCCAATGGACTAGACAAGCCCGTCTTGAACGCCTTCCGAATGCTTGGAATGCTGGGCGACGAACGCCTGCAGGTGACCAGTTCCGCCGCGCTACCAACGGACGATGTCGTACTCAACGGCGTGCGCGCCAGACCGGACATCAAAGCGATCGCCACTCGCACAGATCATGGCATCCAGCTCTTGATTTGGAATTATCACGATGACAATCTTCCTGCTCCGGATGCGCCGATTGACCTGACAATCGAAGGCCTGCCGCCCGACGTAACGCGAGCGCTGAGCGAACATTTCCGCATTGACGCGCATCACAGCAACTCGTTCGCGGTGTGGAAACAGATGGGCTCGCCGCAATCCCCGTCGCCCGTCCAATATCAAGACTTGCAAGACGCAGGACAACTGCAGCTGCTGAGTTCTCCGGCATGGATATCACTCGATCGCGGCGCCGCTCATCTGCAATTTGCGTTGCCGCGCCAAGGCGTATCGCTCATACGAATCGCATGGTAAACCGCATCAGCGCGAAACTTTTCCAGGGCAAATCGCAACCGGACAATTTTCGCCAGCGCGCGCAGCACCACAGACTGAAGGTCCTATTTTTGCCGCGAAGCGCATTCGCGCTGTGTCTATTAGCGATTTTCGCCGCCGCGGCAAGCGCCCAAACCGGTGCCGATACAAGCAGCATCAGCGCGATTCAATCGGCCCTGCGCGCAGGCGACAACGAACAAGCGCTGACGCTGGTTCACACGCAGCTTCAGGCGTGGCCAAAGGACGTCAAACTGTGGACGCTCGAAGGCATCGCCCTCTCCCACCTCGGCCGCGATCGCGAAGCGCTGGCCGCTTACAACAAGGCCCTCGCCATCTCGCCGGATTATCTGGCCGCGCTCGAAGGCGCCGCCGAACTGGAATACAAAGCCGGCAGTGCTCGAGCCGTGCCGCTCCTCAATCGTATTTTAAAAGTCCGGCCCGATGAGCCAACCGTTCACGCGATGCTCGCGGCACTCTCATACAAAAAACACGAATGCGCCGCTGCAGTCGAGCATTTCCAGAAGAGCGGTCAGGTGCTGGCTTCCCAGCCAGCCGCGCTGGAAGAGTATGGCGCATGCCTGATGGATTTGCAAAAGCCGGACGATGCGCTCCCGGTTTTCGAACAAATTTTGACGCTAATGCCAAACGATCCGCACGCGCGCTACAACCTCGCCGTCGCTCAATTCACTGCGCAACACAGCGCAGACGCCCTCAGCACTCTGCAGCCGCTGCTCGAAGCGAGCGATCCAGACCCTGACGCTCTAGACCTCGCATCCGCGGCCTACGAGGAAACCGGCGACACGCCCCGCGCGGTAAGTCTGCTGCGGCAGGCGATCGTGGCAAGTCCGCGCAAGGTGAAGTACTACGTTGACTTCGCCGCACTGTCCTACAAGCACGAATCGTTTCAGGTTGGCGTCGAAATGATTGATTCCGGCCTCACGCAGCTGCCAAGAGCCGCGCCGCTCTATATCGCCCGCGGCATTCTTTACATTCAAATGGGCCAATTGGAAAAAGGGCAAGCTGACTTTGAGGCCGCCAACCGGCTCGATCCCGGCCAAGCGTCCGCAGCCGTCGCCGAGGGCCTCGCGCAAATGCAGTCCAGCAATCTCGGCCAGGCCCTGAAGACCGTGGAGACGGAACTAAAAGCTCATCCCAGCGATGCGTTCCTCCATTATTTGAAAGCCGAAATCATTTCGCAAGGCGGGCCCGCGGTTGGCAGCCCGGAATTTAACGACGCGCTGAAAGCAGCGTCCCGGGCCGTACAACTTCAGCCCGACTTCCCGCTCGCGCGCAACGTGCTCGGCAATCTCTATCTGCAATCCGGCCAAAACGAAAAAGCCATCGAAGAATGCCGCATCGTTCTGCGCGAAAATCCCAGCGACCAGATTGCCGTGTACCACTTGCTGCTGGCGTTGCGAAAAATAAATGATCCCAAAGGCGAGGTTCCGGGCCTGGTGCAACGCCTGGCCGAACTGCGCGCGCAGTCGCAACAACAGGAAGCGTCCACGAACCGCTACAAGCTCTACATCCAAAGCGAGCCGGCGCCGGACGCCGCCGAGCCGCCCAAGCAATAGCTCGCTCGCGCCGCAGCGGCTCGATTTTCACGCAAATCGTTTGTCGGGTGACGATCAAAGCAGGAAACGCGCCACCAATCGCCCGCTTGACAAGCTGCTTTGGCGGGCAGTATAAGCGAAGGGTAAACGCTTTCTCGATATTGTCGATCCAGCCAGCCGCGTGCTTCGCACGGGAACCGGTCTCAGGCGAGCCGCGGCACCGCAATCTCAGGAGACCACATCATGAAAAAGACTTCGAGGCGCCAATTCATTGCGAACGCTGCGGTTACGGCTGGCGCTGCGCTCGCTGTGCGCTCCATCCCGACGTGGGCCAAACCCTCGGCTCCAGCCGCGCAGGCGGCAATCACTCCTCAACTTTCGACCTTCGGGTACTCCCAGGTCCAGTTGCTCGATAGCCCGTTCCGCCGCCAGTTCGATCAAAATCACGATCTATACCTGCACCTCGATGAAGACGCGCTGCTGAAACCATTTCGCAAGCGCGAAGGCCTCACCGCGATCGGCCCGGACATGGGCGGCTGGTACGACGACGCCGATGACTTCAGCGCGATGGACAATTTCCACGCCTTCATCCCCGGACACAGTTTTGGGCAATATCTCTCGGGACTCGCGCGCGCCTACGCCGTCACCGGCTCCAAGCCCACGCAGGAAAAAGTGCAGCGCTTGGTGCGCGGTTACGGCGCCACAGTGGATCCGGCCGGAAAATTTTATGTGGACTATCGGCTGCCAGCGTACACGTTCGACAAAACCTGCTGCGGCTTGATTGACGCGCACGAATTCGCTGGAGATACCTCCGCGCTCGACGTCCTCTGGAGCAGCACACAAGCCGTGCTGCCGCATCTGCCGGAAAAAGCGCTCAGCCGCCCCGAACAGCGCGCGCGTTTCCACAAGGACATCGCTTACACCTTCGACGAAACCTACACGCTGCCGGAAAACCTGTTCCTCGCGTATCAGCGCAGCGGCGACCCGCGTTACAAAGATCTCGCCGTGCGCTTCATCGAGAAGGAATACTTTGATCCACTGTCGGAAAACCAGAACGTCCTCCCCGGCGAGCACGCTTATAGTCACGTAAACGCGCTCAGTTCCGCGATGCAAGCCTATCTGGTGCTCGGCGACGAAAAATATCTGCGCGCCGCCACCAACGGCTTTCGCATGGTCAGCGAGCAGAGTTACGTCACCGGCGGATGGGGCCCGGACGAAGCGTTTGTCCCGCCCGGCGGCGATGGCCTCTGGCAGAGCCTGGGCCTCACGCACTCCAGCTTCGAAACTCCCTGCGGCGTGTACGGCCATTTCAAAATCACGCGCTATTTGCTGCGCGTCACCGGCGATTCGCGCTATGGAGACAGCATGGAGCGCATCCTGTACAACACGATTGCCGGCGCTTGGCCGATCCTGCCCGACGGCACCTCGTTCTACTATTCCGATTACAACAATGCCGCAAAGAAAGTCCATTACAAGGACAAGTGGCCCTGCTGCTCCGGCACGTTCCCGCAGCTCGCCGCCGATTACGGCATCAGCTCCTACTTCCGCAGCAAGGACGGCATCTACGTCAACCTGTTCCTCCCGTCGACGCTTTCCTGGCCGCAGAACGGCACGCCGGTCACGCTCACGCAGACGACAAAATTTCCGCAAACAAATACCACGCAGCTGGAATTCAAGCTGGCGCGGCCCGAGACTTTCACCCTGAATGTGCGGATACCCAAATGGGCGGGCGCGAAAACCACGGTAGCCGTGAACGGCAGCCGCATTCAAAGCGATGTCACGCCCGGAAAGTTTCTCGCCGTGCAGCGCATCTGGAAAGATGGCGATCGCATCGAGATGGAAATGGAAATGCCGCTCAGCTTGGAACCGGTTGACACCAAGAACCCCGACACCGTGGCGCTGCTGCGCGGCCCCATCGCGCTTTTTGGAGTGGGAAATATTCCCGAGCGCATCACAAAAAAGCAATTGCACGCGGCCGCGGCTTACGCCCAGTCTTCGGAAGATTGGATCGTGAAGACGGACAGCAGCAGCTTGACGCTGCGCCCGTTTGCGTCAATTATGAGCGAGGAATACAGACTCTATCAGCAGGTCGTCGAGTCCTGAGTCCCGGCCCTCAGCCCCATTCGGAGGCGAATTCAACGTGGAATATCGCGCGCTCGGCCGCACCGGTTGGAAAGTTTCAGAAATCAGCTTCGGCGCTTGGGCCATCGGCGGCTCGTGGGGCCATGTTTCCGACGACGAGGCCATGGCAGGCCTGCGCAAAGCCGTGGATTGCGGCGTCAATTTTTTCGACACAGCCGATGTGTATGGCGACGGCCGCAGCGAGCGCCTGATCGCCAACCTGAAGAAAAATTACAAGAAGGACATCATCGTCGCCACCAAAGCGGGCCGTCGGCTGCCTAAGCAGTCCGTCGCCGGCTACAGCGCCGCAAATCTCACCGCGTGGGTGGACGACAGCCTGCGCAATCTCGCAACCGATGCGCTCGATCTGCTGCAACTTCACTGCCCGCCGACCGAGCTGTACTTCCAGCCCGAAGCTTTCGCCATTCTCGATCGCATGGTGCAATCCGGCAAGCTGCGTTACTACGGCGTCAGCGTGGAAAAAGTTGACGAAGCGCTGCAAGCCATCGAGTGTCCCAACGTCCAAAGCGTGCAAATCATTTTCAACTGTTTCCGCCAGCGGCCTGCTGATCAGTTTTTTCTGCAAGCTCAACAGAAAAAGGTCGGCATACTAGCGCGTGTACCGCTCGCGAGCGGCCTGCTCACCGGAAAACTTCGCCCCAATTCCACGTTTGAACCGGACGACCATCGCAACTTCAACCGCCACGGCGAAGCGTTCGATGTAGGCGAGACTTTTTCCGGCGTGGATTACAACGCCGGCCTGGAAGCGGTGGAAGAAATCCGCGCGCTGTTGCCCCCCGGCGTCACCATGAGCCAGTTCGCGCTGCGCTGGATTTTGATGTTTGACGCGGTCACCTGCGCCATCCCCGGAGGCAAACGCCCCGATCAGGTGGCGGACAACTGCCGCGCCTCAGGCCTGCCGCCGCTCAGCGCGGAGGCCATGGCCGCGATCCGTCACATGTACGACGCGCGATTTGGCGCGGCTCTGCAGCGTCGCTGGTAAAAGTTCACCATCAAGCTCGAGCAGCGTCTCTCAGTTTTTATTTGCGGAAAATGCGAGACTTAAATCACCATTGGATGGGAAGTTCTGCCCGCGATTTCCGGCCCGATGCGAAATTCCCGGCTAATTTCTTCCGCGACTTCCGCCACCACACGCCCGACCACCATGATGGCAGGCGCAGGCAAAGTCGCTTCGTCGCCGAGCTTGGCGAGAACCGTCGAACGAATCTCCTGATCTTTTCCGGAGGCATGCGACACAATCGCGCAAGGCATGTCGTCCGGCCACCCCGCATCGCGCAACTGTTCCATAACACGCGCGTAATCGGTCCCCGGCATGTACAGCACCAGCGTCGTGGTGCTGGAAATTCCGCCCCACTGAATCGAACGGTTATCGGTGTCGCGCTGGATCGTCGTGAACAGCACCTGCGAAGCAACGCGTCGGTCCGTAAGCGAAAATCCCGCAGCAGCCGCGGCGCCGAAAGCCGCAGTAATTCCCGGAACGATTTCGAACTCCACGCCCGCTTCGCGCAAAGCCGTGATCTCCTCACCCGCGCGGCCGAAAAGCAGCGGATCCCCGCCTTTCAATCGCACCACCACCTCATGCGAGGTCGCGTAGGACACCAGCAACGCGTTGATTTCCTCCTGCGTCAGCAATTTCCGTCCGCAGCGTTTACCCACATCAATCAGCTCCGCCCCAGCGGCTGCCAGCGCAAGCACTTCGCGACTCACCAACGCGTCATGCAGCACGATATTCGCCCGCGCCAGAATTTTCGTCGCCTTCAGCGTGAGCAGTTCGGGATCTCCCGGACCGCCGCCGACGAGATAAACTTTGCCCTTCATGAATTGCTCCTGCCGATCAATTCCCTCTCGCCTTCGCGCAAGAACTTCTCGAACATTTCCTCGCTCGCCAGCTGATGCAAGAGCCGCTTCGTTTCTTCGGGATCTTTTCCTTCGCTGCGCAGAAATCGGCGCGCCGCGCCCAGCCATTCCAGCCACTGTTCGTATTCCGGCCCGAACTGCGCTTCGAGTTCGCGACGCAGCCGCTGCGCCAGCGCCGGACTCTGTCCTTCAGTGGAAATCGCGATCTGCAAAGCGCCGCGCCGCAGTACCGCCGGATAATAAAAGTGGCAGAATTCCGGATCATCCACCACGTTGCACAAAATTCCTTCCGCCTCGCATTGCTGAAACACCTCGTGGTTCACTTGCGGCGAAGAAGTTCCGGCGACGACCAGGAATGCCCCGCACAAATCGTCCGTCGCAAAAGCCTTAACCTGCCATTCGATCTGCCCCGCCCGCGCCCACGCCGCAACCGTTTCCGTAACTTCCGGCGCCACCACCACCACATGCGCTTCGGCCGCGAGTAAACTCTGTATCTTCGATTCCGCAACCACGCCGCCACCCACCACCACGCAGAGCCGTCCGCGCAATTTCAGCGAAATGGGAAACAGAGGCATCGCCTATCCCTCAATCCCGTGCGGCACGGGACCCGCTGAAACGTCCCGTGCCACGGCTTCCGCGATTTGCCCCGCCAGGAGCATGCGGATCTCGTCGTTCGTATGACGCGCAAAGAATTGCCGCAAGTTTTCGCCGGGGCTGCGCTCTTCGTCAAAACTGCGCAATAAACGTTCGATCGCCTCCGGCACTTCCGTCGCAGCGCAACGGTAACCCACAGGCCGAGCGATCGCGGCAAACTTGCCGACCGCCCCGCCCACGCAGAAGTAGTAAGCATCCACCATCTGGCCGCCCACTTTGATTTTCTTGCCCTCGAGGCCGATGTCCGCGATCCAATGCTGGCCGCAACTATTTGGGCATCCGGCAATGTGTAGCTTCAACTGCTCCTCAAAACCTGGAATGCGGTCTTCGAGTTCTTCCACCAGCCAACGCGCGAAGCTCTTCGTCTCGGTCAAAGCCAGCTTGCAGAATTCGGATCCCGTGCAGGCGATGGTCCCGCGCGCAAACGGCGAAGCCGCCACGGGCAGGCCCGCCGCGTCCAACGCTCGCGCCACGGTTGCCGCGTGTTCGCTCGGCACGTTCACCAGAACCAGGTTTTGCATAATCGTGGTGCGGATCTCGCCTCCCGCATAACGCTCAGCGAGTTCTGCGGCCAAACGCAATTGATCAGCGCTGATCCGCCCGCGCAACACAGACGCGCCCACATAGGAAAATCCCGGTTGCTTCTGCGCGTGGATCCCCACGTGATCGCGATAAGCGTCTTCCGGCACATGCTCCGGTTCCGCGGGATCAAGTTTGAATCCCAGGCGCCCGTGCAGCTCTGCCAGAAACGACTCCGCCGTCCAACCGTGTTTCAGGAACAGAAATTTCAATCGAGCCCGCTCGCGGTTCTCGCGCAACACTTCGCTATCGCGGAAAATCTCCGCGACGCCTCGCACCACCTGCGCCGCCTGGTGCCCAGCCACGAACGCGTTCAGTCGCAAAGCCAAATGCGGATCGGTGGAAAGCCCGCCGCCCACACGCAACGAAAATCCCGTCTCGCTCACACCACCTCTACGCCGCGTAGTCGCAGTCAAAGCCACATCATTAATCTCAGGATATGAGCACCACAGATGGCAACCGGTAATCGAAACCTTGAATTTTCGCGGCAGATTGTAAAACTCGGAATTGCCGACGAATTGCCGGTTCAGTTCCAGAACCACACTCGAAGCGTCGCAGATTTCGTCCGCATCCACTCCCGCGAGTGGGCAGCCCGTAATGTTCCGCGTCACATCGCCGCATGCGCCCGTGGTCGTGAGCCCTACCGAATGCAGAAGGTCCAAAATCTCCGGCAACGCTTCGATCGTCACCCAATGCAACTGCACGTTCTGCCGCACGGTAATGTCCGCCACGCCGCGCGCATGCTGCCGCGCGATGTCAGCGACGGCCCGCAACTGCGCGCTGCGCAAAATTCCGTTCGGAATCCGGATGCGCACCATGAAATAAGGTGTCGCCTTGCCTTCGCCGTTCGCGCCGCCGATCACTCCCTGCCCATCGCCCTGCGTATAAATTCCCCATGAACGAAAATAGGTCCCCAGCCATTCCGGCGGAATCGAGGCATGCCCCTGCCGCGCAAATTCGCGGATCTCGTCGATGCACTCCCACGCATTCTTTGCTCGCTTCAGCCTCTCGACGCGCTGTGCCTTGGTTTCCTTTATCTCGCTCATAAAAAAATGGCCTCTAAAAACAAAAAACCCACCAACCAGTGTTTCTGGCGGGTGGGGCTTGGAAACTTAAAGTTGGATCAAGACTTAAGTCCCAAATCTCCTATCGCCAGACTGGTGCGCCATACAACATGCGCAACAAGCGCATGGACAACACCGCATCTGGCAACAATTCGACATGCAAATGACACCTTACCGGACTTCGCTCCTGCCGTCAATCGCAAAAGTCTCCGCAGGCGCACACAGAAGCCGATCGGAAGCTGCACTCGATTCATCCCGCATTTAATTCGTTCGCAATGAGATAACGAATCTACTCCTGCGCAGTCCAACACACGCAGCCAGCCCGGCAGGGTTTTCCCGACGTTCGCTCGTGGGATTTTCCAGCAGCAGGCGCCTTCCCACCGCGCGAAATCGGACACCCGGGGTCGTCGCAAAAGAAAAGTTGTCACATAGGGTTCCCGGCGTTATGCTGCCCCTGCCCCCGGGCTACCGCCGGGGATTAGAACCAACCCAGTCCAGAATAACCGAAAGAGGCAATCCAAAACCCGTTTTTGCGACGTAGTAGAGGCAGGTGTGGTTGAAGTTCAAACTCACAGGAGGTAATTCGGGAAAATGACAAAGTCAAAGAAGGCCCTAATCGCTGGCGCAGCGCTCGCTGGTTTGCTCGCCGGCACCACCACAACCATCCAGGCTTCCAACCTTCTCTCCGGCATGCATCCCGCCACCCAGTCCGACCAGGCGCCAGCGGACAAAAAGGTGAAGGAAAAGCATGCTTGCAAGGGTCAGAACTCCTGCAAGGGCAAGGGCGGTTGTAAATCGAGCGACAACGGCTGCAAAGGCAAGAACTCTTGCAAGGGCAAGGGCGGCTGCGCAACCGACGGCTCGAAGATGCCCGAGTAACACTCGCCGAATCGGCGATCGCAGCAAGTATCAACGGTCTGGTGTTGAGGGCCGGCACGCAATGTTCGGCCCTCGACACTTTTCCGCGTCATCTTTTCGCTTCATCGAACGGAGTGGGGAATGCCTGCGAATCGCTTTAACGGCCACACAGATTACGGAATCGGGATCGGTTTGCGCTCCCCGCATTACTACCACATTCTTACGCGCAAGCCCGTGGTGGATTGGTTCGAAATCATATCCGAAAATTTCATGATTGATGGCGGGCGCCCGCTGCGCATCCTCGATCAAATTCTGGAACAGTACAAGGTGGTGCAGCACGGCGTCTCGATGTACTTCGGTTCCGCGGAACGACCGAATCGCGAGCATCTGCGGCGCCTGAAAACCTTGGTCCAGCGCACCAAGACTCCCTGGCTTTCCGACCACCTCTGTTGGGGCAGCGTCGATGGCCGCTACACGCACGACTTGCTGCCCATGCCCTACACTTTTGAAGCGGCCCGCATCACCGCGCAGAAAATCCGCGAGGTGCGCGACTTCATTGAGATTCCCGTGGCGGTCGAGAACGTCAGCAGCTACGCCGAATTTCACGTCTCCGAAATGACCGAGTGGGAATTTCTGAACGAAGTCGCCGAGCGCGCCGACTGCGGAATTCTTCTCGACGTAAACAATATCTACGTTTCGTCGCAGAATCACAGCTTCGACCCGTTGACCTACGTCAATAGCGTCCCGGGGGAACGCGTGGCGCAAATCCATATCGCCGGGCATTCGAAATATCGCAAGTACATCCTCGATACCCACGATCATCCCGTGATTGATCCGGTGTGGAAACTTTACGCGCGCGCTATCGAACGCGTGGGCCATACCGCCACGCTGCTCGAATGGGACGACAGCATCCCTTCATTCGACGAGGTGCACGACGAAGCTCGGAAGGCCAATCGCTTCCTCGCCAGCGCTTCGCTCGCGGCCGCCGTATGAAACTTCTGAACCTGCAACGCCGCATGGCTCGCGCCGTCATGACTCCGCTGACGAATTCTGAACGCATGCGTCCGGTCGCGCCCGATGGCCGCTCCATGCGCGCCGTCGCGTCGCAAATCATCAAGCCCAACGACCGGCTGACTTCCTTCGAACGCCTGGAAATTTATAATCGCCAGTACTGGTTCCGCGTGCTCGCCGCTTTCGCCGAAGATTTTCCGGGTGTGCGCGCCGTGCTCGGAGGCCGCCGCTTCGATGCCATGGCCAAAGCGTATCTGATCGATTGCCCGTCGCAATCTTTCACGCTGCGCAATCTTGGTTCGCGCTTGGTAAACTGGCTCGAGAAACATCCGAGTTGGGCGGGCGAGCGGCAAAATCTCGCCCTGGATATGGCTCGCCTGGAATGGGCCGACATCGAAGCGTTCGATGGCCTCAGGGAGCCATCGCTCAAACCCGAAGATCTCGCGGGCGTGAATCCCGCCAAGCTGCAGTTGCGACTGCAGCCCTACGTCAGCTTGCTCGCACTGCGCTATCCGGTGGACGAATTGCTGCTCGAGGTTCGCAAGGATTCGGGCGATCTGGACGTCGCCAGCAACACTTTCAACGAGCGTCACAAACGCAAACGCGCGAGCGCCGTCGCGAAGCTCAAGCCGAGCCCCATATTTTTGGCCGTGCACCGCCTGGAGGAGGACGTTTATTTCCGCCACCTCGACCGCGAGGAATTTGCCATCCTATCGGCGTTACATGCCGGAAAATCCTTGAACGCTGCAATCGAATCGCCGTGGCGCAGCTCGCCGATCGCTGTCGCGGATCGCGCCGCCCAGATTGAAAAATGGTTCCACACCTGGTCGGCGCTCGGCTGGTTCTGCCGCCTGGAAAAATCCCCGAAAAATGAAAAGGCCGCGCCGCACTAGGCGCCGGCCGAAAGAGAGCGCCGCACCAAATGAGCCAAGCTGGAAGTCAGATTCTGCGCCTGTACGACGGATTCCTGAAGGCCGTTTCCAGCCTGCAGTCACCTTTTCTGCTACTCGTGCGTGTGTACTGGGGCTGGCAACTCTCCCAGAATGGCTGGGCGAAATTACATAACCTGCCTCACGTAACTGAATTTTTCTCGAGCCTGGGGTTGCCAGCGCCGCATGCCACCGCTACCTTCGTCTCGTCATTCGAATTCGTTTGCGGAATTCTGCTGGCGCTGGGCTTGCTTTCGCGCATCGCGGCGCTCGGCCTGACGATAGACATGTTCACGGCCTATTGGACGGCGGATCATGTGGCGCTGCTCTCTTTCATTTCCGATCCCGACAAATTTCAGAATGCCGCTTCCTTCGTTTATCTTTTTGTAGGCCTGCTGATCTTGATTTTCGGCTCCGGCAAGATTTCGTTGGATCACCTGCTGGATCGCGCCGCGCGAAAAACGCTGCGCGGCGACCCAGGTTCGTCCTTGGCTTAACGCCTCTCGAGTCGCACAATGGGATATGGACAGCGGCTCGGTACAATCGGTTCGGCGCAGCTCGCAACTCGCCAGGAATTTCTGCGCGGCGATTCTCGCCATATCAATCGTCTGGCTCGCCTCCGCCACCGCTTTTCCTGCTGACGAAATGACCTCCACGATAATCATCGGCAACTCGCGCATCGACGTCAACATTGAGCAGGGCGCGATGCAATCGTCGAAAGAAGACCTGATGAAGTGGGTCCGCTGGGCCGCCGAATCCGTCACTGCGTATTACGGCCGCTTCCCTGTTCCGCAACTTTTGCTCCGCATTGTCCCGTCCGATGGAAAAGGTGTGCGCGGCGGCCGCACTTTTGGCCGCGACAATGGCGGCTTCATCACCATTCACATCGGCAAGGACGCGCAGTTCTCCGATCTCGCCCGCGATTGGATGCTCACCCACGAGATGGTCCACCTATCCTTCCCTTCCGTCGCCGATAATCACCACTGGATCGAAGAAGGCATCGCCACCTACGTCGAGCCTATCGCGCGCGTCCGCGCCCGCCATTTCGACGCCAATCAAATGTGGTTCGAAGTAATGCGCGACCTCCACCAGGGCCTCCCCGCCGAGGGAGACGAGGGCCTGGACCACACCCACACCTGGGGACGAACCTATTGGGGCGGCGCGCTATTCTGTTTCCTGGCGGACATCGAGATCCACCGCGAAACCGGCAATAAAAAAGGTCTACAGGACGCGCTGCGCGGAATCCTGAACGCGGGTGGCGACATCAGCCACGACTGGGAGCTGGAAAAAGCGCTAACGATCGGCGATCAAGCGACAGGCGCGCCGGTGCTGCAAAATCTTTACACCAAAATGAAGGACCAGCCCTATAACGTGGATCTCCCCGCGCTATGGACGCAACTGGGAATCGAACGCGACGGCAACGCAGTGAAGTTTCTCGACGCCGCGCCGCTAGCTAAAACCCGCGATGCGATAACCTACGGTTCCGCCGGCCCTACATTGAAACCCGCGGCTTCCGCATTACACGGTTCGGCGATATTCGCAGGACACACAACTACGCGCTTCCCGCCCGACAAATCCAGCGACTGAATCCGTCGCGCCAGCCGCTCCCATCAATCATCGGATGGGTCCTTCACAATTCGCTCTCCGTTGCGGTATCGTTCAAGCGCCTCCAGAATTGCGGGGCCCCACGTTTCCGTCTTACGTTCGCCGAATCCTGTCACCTTCCGAATGTCGGCTAGCGAGCGCGGCCGCACCTGGCAAATATGATCCAGCGAGGCGTCTTGCATGATGATATAGGCAGGCATTTTCAGCTGCTTCGAAGTGACCCGCCGCCATTCGCGCAAATATTCGCGCAGTTCGGGGTCAAATCCCGGCGTCACACTCCTACCCGCTGCCGAGTTCTCCCCTTTCCGCGCCGAGCCCCACCAGCCTAAGCCCGGCGTGCCGACCGCCGCCGCCGATGAACACCCCGGCGACTCGTTGTCCCGGCCCGGGCGCGGTCCGCGTGTAAATTTGATTGAGGCCGCCCCAGCAGCCGCGGCAGCAACCCCCGCCGCGGAACGCCTCGCGCGCCGCTTCGACTTCGGCGCTGGTACCGGAGCGCTCAGCCATCCGATTTCGCAGCCGCACGCGTCACAAGCTCCACACGTTGCCCACTTCGGGCTTTCCCCAAAATGCAAACAGATCTGGCGATGCCGGCAACGCTTCGATTCCACAAAATTACGAATAATGTGATAGCGCTGCCAACCACGTTCCCGTTCCTGGGGATCGGTAAGCTGTTCGATAAAATGCGCTAGCAACCCCGCGTCTTTTTTCTGCCACAGCAGCACACAATCCGCAGGCAGGCCGTCGCGCCCCGCGCGCCCAGCCTCCTGATAATACTGCTCGATAGATTTCGGGAGCGAAAGGTGAATCACCGCGCGCACCGCGGCCTTATTGATTCCCAATCCAAAAGCCACCGTCCCCACCAGCACCGGAACTTGGTCAGACATCCACTTTTCCTGGTTGCGCCGCCGCGTCGCATTATCCATCTTGCCGTGGTAGCCGATCGCCGCGATTCCCTCCGCCGCCAGATACGCGACCGTTTCCTCCACGCGCGCAATCGTCGGCGCATACACGATCACATTGCTGCCGGCATACGCTCGCAGCGCGCGCACCAGCAAATAAGATTGCACTTGCGCGCCGCATTCCTTCACCACGTAACGCAGATTCGCACGGTGAAAGCTCGCAATATATTTATGCGGCTCGCGCAGAGCCAACTGCTCGATAATGTCGTGCCGCACCTGTCGCGTCGCACTAGCCGTAAAGGCCGCAATCGGACGATCGGGGAAATGCTTACGCAGCGAACTCAGCTGCCGGTATTCAGGACGGAACTCATGCCCCCACTCCGAAATGCAGTGCGCCTCGTCAATCGCGAATAGCGAAACCGGCACGCGCTGCAGCCACTCGATGGTGTCCGCCCGCGCCAATCTTTCCGGCGAAAGATACAGCAAGCGATAACGCCCGGCGATCGCGTCGCGCGAAACCTCAGCCTGTTCCTTCGCGCCCAGCGTGCTATTCAACAGCGCCGCAGAAATTCCCATCTGACCAAGCTGCGCCACCTGGTCCTGCATCAGCGCGATCAATGGCGACACCACCACCACAGTGCGATCCGCCAGCAGCGCCGCCGGCAACTGATAGCACAACGATTTCCCGCCGCCCGTCGGCATCACCACGCAAGCGTCCTGCCCGCCGAGCAGGCTGCGCACGATGCGCTCCTGCATCGGACGAAACGAATCGTAGCCCCAATAACGCCGCAACGCTCCGAGCAATTCCGTAGGTGGATTTTCCGCAGCCTGATGTCCCGAGACGGGACGATCCATAGCGGGACGTGCGCTGGCCGATTGCATCGAATGAGTATAGATACGTAAGCACGCATCGGTCTATGCGTATCCTTGCCGCTGCCCTTCACTTTCGCCACAAACCGATAATTTGCCTTATAATCCAGCCACCATGGACCCTACACCCGAACGCCCGACCCCGGGATCCAGCCGTCAACTTTTGCGTCACACACTCGCCACGCTAGCCTACCGCGGCGGAAAGGTAATGCGAGGCGCTCCGCCGAATTTCACCGAATATCGCGCCAGCGATACCACGCGCGCCAGCGGGCAGATCCTCGCGCATCTGGCAGATTTGCTCGATTGGGCCCTCACGCAAGCCAATGGCAAACAGGACTGGCACGACTCGAAGCCGCTTCCGTGGGACGAGGGCACCAAGCGCTTCTTCGCATCATTAAAAGCCCTTGATGATTACCTCGCATCCGATGCCCAGCTCTCCTGCCCACCGGAGAAACTCTTCCAGGGCGCCATCGCCGATTCCCTAACGCATGTTGGCCAGCTGGCGATGCTGCGTCGTCTGGCCGGCGCGCCGATTCGCGCCGAAAATTACGCGCAAGCGGAGATCGTTGCAGGCCGAGTCGGCGCGCAACAGACGCAGCCCCGCCGCGAGTTCGATTAAACCAGATTTCGCGCGGCGCATTCCGTACGATGGAATTCAGATGAGGGCTTGCGAATTGCGGAGAAGAGAATCGCAGGCGTGGGCTTGCAACCGACGACTCCCAGGCGATCAGTCGTTAAACAAAAAAGGAACCGGGAGACGAGGCTGAGGGACCCGAGTCTCCCGGCATTCTCACCCATCTCCGCAGGGTCTGGGTAAGAAACTGGTTATGCTGCTGTTTCGCTGCTGCGCATGAACTCGTAACGTTCGATCGCTGCTGCCACTCCCACTTCGCCCGAATTTTCGGGACTGGTCCGCAGCACACGCCCGAGACACCGGACGCGCACCGGACCTGCTTGAGTGAGTTCATGCGGCAAGGTCATAACAATCTCGACCGGTGCGCCGCTCCTCAAACCTTTGGGCAAGTGAAAATACAGACCGCGGGAACTAACTTCCCGCGATTCTGTGGCAGCTTCGCCAACGACGCTTTCGTCAGTCCAGCGAACGGTCAGCGGAAGCCGCATCAGAAATCGCCGCGTTGCACGTCGCTCTTTTAAAGCCACAGGACACTACCTCCCTAAGTACGCATCTAGAGTAGGGCTGGTGCGCCTGAGAACCAATAGAGCTAAAGCCTCAATTCGCGTAGCCTGAATTGGTACACAAGTACTAGTCCTGTCGTTGTTAAATTACTGAAAAATAAGGTATTACTTGGCTGGTCCTATTCTGCCTCTTCTTTCGGAGTCTTGCGGAATGCGTGCAGTGTATCGGCGAGCGTCAGTATGCCTTCGAGCTTCGCCAGGTCAGCACGGCTGGCGACCGGCAGCACCGGCCAGTCACCCATCACCTGCAGAGCTTCGGCCAGGCCCTGATCGCGGAAAAGATACGGAATCGGTCCCTTGGATTTAGCATGAATCGGCGTGGTCGTGCGCGCCGCATCCGGAGCGAGTCGCAGCACGTCATCGCGGTCGAGCAGCCACCATTCTCCGGGACGCATGCGCAACAACAGCGCCGCCTCGGGATTCGCCTCCGCGCGCCGCGCAACCTCCACAATGTGTTCGCCCGGCTCGGCCACCAGCACGCCGTCCGTCCGCATCGCATCCTCCACGACGAACGACGTCATCTCGCGCCGCTCCTCAATCGAGGGCAATAGCAATCCATCCTGGCGGGCCAGCAGATCGAACAGTGGAACTTTCTGGTAGGCCCGGGAAATTCCATAGGCAATCATGGTGGAAATAATCACCGGCAGAATGGCCGTGTAGTTTCCAGAAAGTTCAATCACCATGAACACGGAAGTAATTGGCGTCCGCAGAAACCCCGCAAAGAGCGTCCCGATCCCCACCAACGCGAATGTGCCGATCGTCGCCGTCAGCCCGGGAAAAAAATAATGCTCGATGGAACCCACCGCTCCGCCCAGCATCGCCCCGATAAAAATTGTAGGTGCGAACAAGCCGCCCGGCGTCCCGCTCAGGAACGAAAATCCGGTAACCAGCAGCTTTAAGGCGGCGAGCAACAAAAGCAATTGCCACACAAATTGCCCGTGCATGGCTTGGTCGACGATGGCATACCCCGCGCCCATCACCTGCGGAAAGCGTATGCCGATCAGTCCGATCAGCAATCCTGCTGCGGCCGGTTGAAAATATTCGGTCCAGCGCGGAAGCGCCTGCATCTTCGGTCGCGCGTAGACAATCCATTTCAGCAGCAGCAAAGAAGCGGCGCCTCCCGCCACTCCCAGCGCGGCGTATGCCAGAACTTCGCCCGGCCCTGCCAATCGAAACGGCGGAACGCGGAACAGCGAGTCCGGCCCCAGGAACGCGCGCATCGTCACCACGCTCGACACCGCCGCCAGCACGATCGCTCCCAGCACGCCGGCGCTCCATGTCCCGATCACCTCTTCAATCACGAACAGCACAGCCGAAATTGGCGCGTTGAACGCCGCCGCCAGCCCCGCCGCAGTGCCCACCGGCGCGATCAGGCGCAGTTTTTCCTGCGACAGCCGCAAACTCCGGCCCAGCAGCGATGCAATCCCCGCGCCCATCAGCAGCGAAGGGTCCTCGGGCCCCAGCGATTGCCCGCTGCCAATGGCCAGTGCGCAGACGAAAAATTTTCCGATCACCGTGCCGAACGGCACATAGCCATTCGAAATGTACATCGCCGCTTTCACTTGATTCACTCCGCTGCCGCGCACGCGTGAGAACACATGAATTGCCAGCAACGCCACCACAATCCCCGCAATCGTCGGAGCCAGCACAACACGCGGAAACGAAGGAGACAATGACGCACCCAGCAGCGTGATCTGCGTCCATTCGATGGCCAGCCTGAAACACACTACGACCAGGCCAGAAAACACGCCGATGACTACCGCCAGCATCAGGAAGAATCTATCTTCGCGCAGCGTGAAAACCGCGTGCATCCACGATTCCCAACGCGTGCGGACGTTTTCCTGTCCCGCCGCCGGCGAGTCAACGATAGCGGGCGCAACGGCTTCGACTGGGACTGTTACCGATACAACGGGCGCCTCGCTCACTGGTTCACCACAGACCGGCTGCGGCCCAGCAGCCAAAGCGCGCGATCATCACCTTGCGCTTCCCCACATGCAGCCGCCGACGCATTCTCCACGCTGAATACGTAGGCCATCGCCGCGTCCAGCCGATCCGGAAATCGCTCCAGGTATCGCGGAGCCCAGTCCTGCTGCAAGTCTCTGCCCTGCTGGTAGACTCGCTGCAGGTCTGTCTGCGGCGGACTTTGTTCTAGCGACTGGCCCGTCTGGTGCGCACAATTCTCCGCTCGCGTTTGCGCCAACGCCAGCGCACCCGCCACCCGCTGCGCTCGCGCCTCGGCAGAGAGCCCGGATAAGAACGGATCCGCCGCAAATATCCGCCGCGTCATATCGTACCGATACGCCAGATCCGGTTGTTCGCGCCTCTCGCGCGGCAGCCGATCGAAATATTCCATCGCCGTCACGTATTGGCCCAACTCGAACGCGCACTGGGCCCCGCCCGCCAGCGATTCTTCATCGTTCGGGTCTGCAGCCAGCAACGTGCGATGCACCTCCAGCGCTCGATTCCATTGCTGTGTGCGCAGCAGCAGCTGTGCCACGATTTTCAGCCGCGCCGGATCGCCCGCGGGAGTATTCTCCTGCAGCGCGATTACTTCTGGAGCGGCCTGTTTCACCGCGCCACGGCTGAGCAGGAAATCGCAAAGTTCCCGGCGCACTTGCCAACGCATCGCAATCGGATCGCTGTGCCACTCGCCGTAAATCGCGCCCTGGTAATAACGCATCGCGTCTGCCAGCGAACTGTTATGCGCCGCGATGCGCGCCAGCTCCAGGTTTACTTCGCCGCTGCCCGGCGATTCAGAAAGCAGATTCAGCAGGTAAGAACGAGCTTCCTCCCCGCGCTCGGCGGCTGCCAGAGCCTTCGCCAGATGCAATTGAAACAGCGGATTCGAGGGATTGTACGCCAGCGCGTTGCGGTAATCCGTCAGCGCCGCTTTCACCTGCCCCGCCTGCTCGTCCGCTTCGCCTTGCGCGAACATCGCGTCTGCCAGCGTATGTATCTTTTTGTGGTACATCCGCGAAAACAACGCCGTCAGCGCCAAAAGCACTACCAGCGCCAGCACGCAAAGAATCAACACCAATTCGCGCGAAAAGATCCGCGGAGATTCATCGCTCACCGTGCTTGGGCTCGCCGCACTCATCGTGAATGATTCAACCGAAGAATATTCTAGACGTTTTTCGCGCAGAATGGGTTGCGAGTCGAAAAAATAGCGAAAAGTTCGTGGAAGTGAATTGCAGCAACAGGGGCAGATCCGAAACAGAGGGAAGAAGCCAAGCCGCGCTTGCCGGTTACGTCTGGTCAATCAACCGGTGATGGATGGCATACAACGCAAGTTCCAGGCGGTCGGAGACGCCCAATTTATCGAAGATATTATGCAGGTGATTTTTCACCGTCTGTTCGCTGATGAAGAGCTTCTCGCCGATCTCGCGATTCCGAAAACCCTGCGCCACCAGCTGCACGATTTCTTTCTCGCGGTCGCTCAACAGCGGCTTTTCCCGCCGCTGCCCCGATTCCGCCGATTTCTTGAACGCGTCAATCACTTCCGCCGTCATCCGGTTATCCAGCCAGATTTCGCCGTCGGATACCTTGCGAATGCTCTTCACCAGCAGATCGCTCGCCGATTGCTTCAGCACCACGCCGCGCGCTCCCAGACGCATCGCGCGCACCACGTCGCGGTCATCTTCCGCAGCCGTCAGCACAATCACCCGCGTCGGCAGCGAATCGAAATTCACTTCTTCCAGCACGCCCAGGCCATCCTTTTCAGGCATGCGAAGATCCAGCAGCAGAATATCCGGCTTCAATTTGGTGAGCATCTTGATGCATTCGACGCCATTCGAAGCCTCTCCGACGATCTGAATCTCGTCGGCGGCCTCCAATAGCTTGCGCAGGCCATCACGGAAAATGGCATGGTCGTCCGCGACCAGGATGCGAATCACCTGTTTTGCTTTCGTCATTTTAATTCAGTGGGATTTCTACCGTCAGACGCGCCCCGTGCCCGGGATTCGATTCCACCGTTAGCGTCCCCCCCACGCCCCTGGTTCTTTCCTTGATCGAAATTGGCCCGAGTCGCAACCGGTCCAGCTCCTCGCTGCTGTATCTGCCGGAGAAGCTGAACCCCCGCCCATTGTCATCCACAACGAGAGACACCTTCGCCTCATCTTGCCCTAGTTTTACCACGACGTGACTCGCCTTCGCATGCTTTTTTATATTGTTGAGTGACTCACGATATATCTGGAAAAGCTCCCGGCAAATTCTGTCCGGTAATCGCAAATTCCGGTCTTCGATAAATAAATCCACCGCCATCGCCGCTTCGTTGCGAAAACGTTCCGCAAAACCCAGCATCAGCTCGCGCATATCCGCGCTTTCTACGCGCAGCGGCCGTAGGTCTGTAACCATCCTACGCAATTCCGAGCTTTCCTGTTGCACGGTTTTTTGCAATGTTTCCAATTCCTTGCCTGCCTGCTCCGGCGTCCACGGGAACTTGTGGCGCAATACATCCAGCTGAATGTTCAAGCTCAGCAGCGTCTGCAAGATCCCATCGTGCAGGTCGCGCGATATTCGGCTGCGTTCCGATTCCACCGCGCGCGCCCGCAAGTGCCTCATTAGAAAGACGTTCTCCAGGGGCGGCCCCACGTGGCGGATGATCTGTTCGAACCACCGCAGCTCGCCGCGAGTAAATCGCCGTCGCGACGGCTGAGTCCCGTTGAGCCCGACAGTGCCGACCGTTCCGCTTGCACGATCGGGATTGATCAACATCACGCGCCCGGTCGGCCGCCCGCCCGCCTCGATCGTCACCGCCAGCAGCGAACGCGCGCCAAATTCCTCGCGTGTCGAAGCCGGTGGCGCGGGCAAGTTGCGAAATATCTGTCCGCTCCGACGATCCCAGCCAAATCCGGTTCCCACTCCCTCGTTGAATTCCCAGCAGAACGATGTCTCGAACGCGTCCGTCAGAAATGTGTCCGAGCGCGAAAGCGGGAGCGTCTCCGGCCCGCCGATCTCCCGGTCGTTCGGATGAATCTTCCAGACGAACAGCCGCTCCAGTTCCTCATCGCGAATCGCCAGGCAAGCCTGTTCGCAGTCAAATTCCAGGGCAATCTCGCCCAACGCCTGCCGCACAGACTCGGTCAATCCCCTGTCAAACTGCAGCAAGCGCGAAACTTTTTCCAGAAATTGCTGGCGCTCCAGGTGCTCGCGTTCTCGCGCGCCCAAGAATCCCATGCCCAGCCCGGAAATCACCGTGCCCAGCCCGATCGTCACCCAATGCCACGCGCCGTGCCACCCAGTCAATTCCGACATCCCCACGCGAAAGATGATCCCGGCGGTCGCCACACCCACCAGCGCCAGTATCGCGCGCCCACTGCCCTGCGTCGCCAACGCAAATACCACAAACAAAAACAGGAACCACCACGCGGAAACCGAGGTCGTCAGAAAAAGGAATACCGCCAAAGCCACGAAGTCGGCCACCAACGGAATCGTAACGTTCGTCTCGGTCGCGAGCCGCTCGTACCCCAGCACCGCCAGCGCCAGCAGCAAATACACCACAAGAAAAATCGCCGCGGCCGTGCGCGCGCCCACCGGAGCCATTTCAATCAAGTCCACCAGCGCCAGGGCCACAAAAATGGCTCGAGCCAGGGTGACCTGGCGGTCCAGATACAATCGTTCGGCGGTATCGAGAGGCATGGTGGCGGGCGACTGCCTCTCAAAGTCTAACAAGCCCCACACGCCACGCAACCGCCTGTCCTCTTCTGGTTATCGCCCCACACGTACGCTATAGCGACGGCCAGCGTCGTGTCCCCGGCGAATCAGGCTCCCAGTGAAAGTCACCACAGACGAACACTGGTCCAGTCAAGAGCCAACATAAAACGTAAGACGAAGCGCACCACTGTTGGCTTCCTGGATCAAGGTTTTCTCCTCGCCCACCTCACTTTGTGTCTCTGTGCCGCTGTGGCACATCCTCCGCCGTCGCTTTTCTCGGCACCCTCTGCGTTAAATCTTTGCTCTTCGCTCGCGTTCCTCAATGCCTTTATCAGTGTTCATCCGCGTTCATCGGTGGTGCCTTTGACCTTCCTCATCCGCAGCGCGATCCACCCACCCCGCGAAGTTATCCACAACCGAGTACCATAGCCAACTGTTGACACCAGGTGCATAATCTTTCGCAGCAAGCACCACAGGGTAAGCGGGGGACGGGCGGATTGGCGCAGCGATATACGCGAATTGAAGTGGGGCGCATCCTGGGTCTTGAGCCGAACCGTCTTCGCTACTGGGAACGCTTGCGCTTAGTGCGTCCCGAAGCCCGCTGGGGCGAGCGATTCTACACCTTCGGCGACCTTGTAGCCGTCCGATCCATCCAACGCATCACCCAAAGTCACGTTCCCGCCAATCGTGTACGCCGCGCCGTTGCGCTGATGGAAAAGCAATTTGGCGCCGCGCCCGTCCCGATCCAGGAACTCCGCCTCGTCGAATTCGGCCGCGAAGTTCACGTAGTTCCTCCGGGCTCGGAACGTCCCTTCAATCCATTTCTGCGCCAGTGGGCATTCCCGTTTGACTTGGCCCGTCAGCCGGCAAGACTGCGCGCCATGGTCGGCCCCACGCCCGAAGATTTCTTCCAATCCGCTCTCGATTGCGAGACTCGCGCCGAGACCCTGCCTCAGGCGATCGAAAATTATCAGCGCGTCGTAGACCTCGCGCCCAATTGGATCGAGGCCCACATCAATCTCGGCGTCGCGTACTACCAGCTCGGCCAGCTCACCGACGCGCGCAATTGTTTCCTCGCCGCCGTGCACATCGATCCGCTCAACGGCATCTCGCGCTACAACCTCGGCTGCACTCTCGAAGAACTCGGCGAACTAGACCAAGCCGTGGACCATTTGCGCCGCGCCGCTCGCGCCATGCCCACCCACGCCGACGTCCATTTCAACCTCGCGCTAGCCTACGAAAAGCGCGGCGAACGCAAAGCCGCTCACGAACAATGGGCGCTCTACTTGCGCTATGCGCCGACAGGCCCCTGGGCCGATCAAGCCCGCGAGCGTCTGCACCAATCCTCCGCCAAGCGCAAACGCAACGCCCCAATTCCCTTCCGCCGGCCCAGCTGAAGCGGAAACGTGCGCGCAGTCTCAGATTTTGACTTTGTAGCGGCGAGCTTCAGCTGGGAGCCTTTGACTTGGATCTTCTTTTCTATCGCTGATCCGCGTAAGTATTTCTACGAATACCCAACGATCGTCAAATCTGTTAGCGTGAGTCGGGGCACTGCTCAAGCCCCAAAAAGGACGCAAGATGTGGAGTGCGGCGCAACTTCACGCCTTCACCCTCCCGCTCCCGCTGCCGACCTCAAATCAATCGCTCGTTTTTGTCGTGTTTTTTGCGATTACGCCGGCTCCAAACCGGCCCCGCCTGCACGCCAGTGGAGTCATCGGGTGCGCCGCCTCTCCGTTCCCCCCAAAAAAGATCGCGGGTCATCCCGAACGGACTCCCGCGCTTTTTCTTTCCCGCCGCAGTTCGGCGGGCGCGGGACGTAGCGAGGGATCTGCTTTTTGCCGAACAGCCTGGTGTCTTGGGGGACCGCAGCTTTGGACTCGATCTGAAAACGCGAGAATCGTTGGCAGCGGCGCCGACTCGACGTTCCTCAGAACGAAAACCCCGCCTGCAAATAAACCTGCCGATTCGCCGCGCCCGAGGAAAATGGTCCGCCGGCCAGTTGGTTGGAAACTCCGAAAAACGCTGCGTTGAACGACGCGCTACCGCCCGCAACCGGCGGCGGATTCAAAACCGCGCTCGGATTCAACAAATTCACGTCGTTGAACAGGTTGCGTGCATTAATGCTCAGCGTGATGCTGTAACGCTTCGTCGAGGTGTTGCCGCCCAATGCTCCCGGCCCGCCGCCTCCGAACGGATTCGCGCCGCCTCCGCGCCCGCCACCTCCGCGTCCCCCACCTCCGCCGCCACCCCCTCCGCCCCCGCTTCCTCCGCCCTTGTTCTCCGGCCCAAAATTAAACGTCTTCGCCAGGCGCAGGTTCAGCGTGAAATGGTTCGGCCCTGTAAACGCGTTCACCGGAATCGGCACTGCATTCGCGCCCGGCAACGTATTGAAAGTGCCGAACCCCGGAACCGTTACGATGGCGCCACCAGCCGGAGCGGTCGAAAACGATGGCCGCTGATTCAATTGCGAGCTGCCAACCAAATCCTGGCTCAAGGTCACGTTGTAAGGCGAGCCGGAACTGGCAATCATGAATGGGCTGAGGCGCAATCCCCATGGCAGCCCTATGGATCCGCCCAGAAAAAATCGGTTCCGTGTATCAAAAGACGCCCGGCCGTAATCCTGCATGATATTCGCAGGGTTCGAAGGAAAACTGTTCGCGCCCGAGGTGTCGCTGTTCGCATAATTCAGCACGTAGTAAGCAAACAGCGTAACCTTCTGCCCCGCCTGCACCCGGCTTTGCACGAACAGCTGATTCTGCCGGAAGATCGCCCCCGATTCGTATTGATAGATATTCTCGAACGGTACCAAACGTGTGGCGGCAGCCGGATTCAGATAATAAGGATAGTTAGCCGAAGGATTGTTCGGCGCGTTGATGTTGTTCGTGAGCAATTGGTCGTTGCCCACGGAGTTCAGGTACGAAATGCTCAGGTTCGCAACCTTCGTCAGTTGCCGTTCCACACTGACCGCGGTTTGCGCCACGTAAGGCGCGTGCAAATTCGGATTCGGCTTATACGAAGTGAACAATTCCGTCGGACCCGGCGTCAGCAACGGCGGCGCGCCAGGATTCGAATTGAAGAAGTTCGGGCTGGGTACCACATATTCCGCCAGGTTCGTGCCGCTCAAGCGGTCCTCTTCCAACACATAGGGCAAAGTAAAGCGATCGTAGAAAACTCCGAATCCGGCTCGCAGAATCGTTTTGGGCGCGGTCTTTCCCCCGCCGCCAATTCCCCAGGCAAATCCCAACCGCGGCGCCCAGTCCGCGTGATTGCTGATGTTGTTCTGCGATTCAAAGCGCAGCCCGTAACTCAGCGTAATGTTCGGCCGAATGCGCCAATCGTCTTCGACGTACAAGCCCACGTCCACCTGCGATACGTGCACGAACGGATTGGCAGAGAGCGTGGTGTTTGCCGGGTTCGCGGTCACAGTGAATTGGTTCGCCGAAGGCGTGCCTTGCAACGTGGCAATGTACGCAGCGACCGAAGGAAAAACGTACGTCCCGTTGAATCCGCCGGTCGAGCTGTTGCCATCGGTCGCGCCGCGCAGCCGTGCGCCAAACTTCAAAAAATGCTTGGTGTACTGGACCGAAGTATAATTCTGAAATTCGTATTGGTTGGTGTTGTCGTTGATGAGCCCGCCGCTGTACCCGCCTCCGGTGAATGCCAGTGGAACTACCACGGTGGGCGCGTTGCTCTGCGGGGTCTGCGTGCTTTCGTCGCGCAAATATTGAAAGCGCGTTTCGTTCACCACTTTCGTGCCAAAAATCTGCGTGTCGCCCACCTGCAGCGTCTGCTCGGTGCTCAGCGAATTGTAGCCCTGCGACGGCAAGGCAAAGCCGCTGACGCCTTCATTGGTTTCGCTATCCCGGTAATATTGATAGCGTACTGTGAGCGTGTTGTTTTTCGTCACCGCGTAATCCAGGCGCGGCCCGAGGTTGTAGCGCGTTCTGGGATTGGGCACCGCCGCACTGAACGGGGTCACCGCGAACGTCGTCGGATTCACCACCTGCGCATTCACGATGCCCAGGTCGTGAATGTCGCGAATATCCTCCGTGAAAAAAAATGAAGCCTTCTTGCTCAGCGGCCCGCCGATATTTCCGCTGTATTGCACCGAGTAATAGCCGGGATACGGCGTGCCCGATGCCTCGCTCGAATTGAAAAACGGGTTGCGCGTGTTGAGCGCCGAATCGTTCCCGTTCACCGAAAAACCGCCGTGCCATTTGTCCGTGCCGGGTTTGGTGAAAATCTCGATGCGGCCGTAGCCCACTTTGTCATACTGCGCCGAAAACGGATTCTGATTGATGCGGATTTCGCGAATCGCGGATTTCGGCGGCAGCTGCCCCGCTGTGAAACCATCAATGTAGAATTGCCCGCCGTTCGGTCCCGCGGAAGGTCCGGCCAGCGCGGTCAGGTCCGTCTGCAACTCATCGGGATCGTCCGGCAACGCATCCAGCGCCGCGCCGTTGATCACAATCGCGCCAGCATTGTTTGTCGGGCTGACGTCCACCGCGCCCGACTCGCCGGTCACCGTCACCTGCTGCTGCTCCGCTTCGATCGTAAGCGACACATTGAGCTGTTGAATCTGGCCGGCAGCCACCTGCACCGCGTCGTTCTTATAAAGCGCGAAGCCTTTCGCGATTACTTCCACCGTGTATTTTCCGGGCGCCGCGTTTTTCAGTTCGAAGACTCCATCGCGATTCGTAGTCGCAGCCAGGCTGGTTCCGTCAGCCGCAGTCACAATGATGGAGGCGCCGACCACGGCCGCCGCCGATGGGTCCGTCACTTGTCCGCGAATTGTTCCGGTGCCAACCTGTGCGGAGGTCGGCGCTGCAGGCTGTGCTGTGGTCTGTGCAAACGTGGCGCTGGAGCAGCAAAGGATCAGAACGATGATCGGTGCAATCAGCGATGAGGATAAAAAGACCCGGGCTTTCATTCCGTCTCCTGCAAGACTAAGAATCGGTGAGTTGATTATGATTTATTTATTGATTGCCGCCCGAGGCGTCGCCCGTCATTCCGCCACCGCCCAGGCTCCACGGCGAGAGGGTCATCGCTTGCGCTGCGTTGCCGGCAGGCGCTGCGGCCAGTATCGCTTCCACGCCTCCCAGCATCGTGATGGCAGTGACGCCGCCAGAATCGGTGCCCTGCGTGGACACCACCATCACGGCATCACCCTTCTGAAAATCGGCTATCGTGCTGGCCGGCAAACGATTCACAATTTGCTGGAAGTCGCCGCGCCCCCCGCCCGATCCTCCGCTGCCCGCCGCGCCATTTCCCGCGGCACCGGCGCCGCCGGAGCGCTGTCCGCCAGTCGAAGTTCCACCATTCGAAGACCCGCCACCGGCAGCGCCCGCGCCACTCTGTCCAGATGCGCCGCCTGCACCTGCGGACCCACCGCCCGGCGCGCCCGCTGCCGCTGCTGCTCCCGCGCCCTTCAACCGGAACGCAATCATCTGCGCCATCTGCGCGGGAATTTTCCGCAGCTGCGATTGCGCCGTGATTTTTACAACCACGGGCTTCTTGCTGATCAAGTCCGTCAAACTAATCGTCTGCGCGCTCGCATCGATCGCAGTAATAATTCCAGCGAGGTTGCGGAAAGTTCCGGAAACTATTTCCTCCGCCGCAAATTCAGATCCATCCGCGCTCTTCGTACCTCGCGCGCGAACTTGATCTCCCGGCTTGATCTGATCCAGCGGAGCGGACTTCGCGTCATCGAATTGCACCGAATCCGGCGCATAGCGGCGCAACACGGTGCCCTTCGTAGTGTGAATGGCGACAGTTTTCGCCGTAGTCCCAGCTCCGGTAGAAATTGTGATCGTGCCCGTGGCCGGATCCACAGCGCTCACCAATCCGCCGATGCCGCGCTTTTGCCAGTCGTCGCGGTCTTGCACCTTCTTCGCGTCCAGGTCCGTGCGCTTCATCGCAATGACGCCGACGGCTATCATCGTCTTCGCGTCATCCGACGCTCTTCCGCGCACGAGGATTCGATCGCCCACCTGCAAATCCGTCAAAGCGATCGGCGTGGCCGCCTTCAGATCCTTTTCTCCCGGCGCCACCTGCACGATTTTTGCGTTGCTCGCCACCGTCACGTTCACATCCGCCCCGCCGTCCACGGTGAGAACCAGCGCATTGCCGCTAATGGATTTCACCGCGCCAACTTTCTGCGTGAGAGGTGTCTGCGTCTGGCCGGAGGTCTGACTCGATGTCTGCTGCGTCGGAGACTGCGGCGACGGAATCGGCTGCGCGTCCGTCGGCTGAGCTGCCGCGCGTTCGACGGGCGATCCCGCGTGCACACTGGCAATGCACGGAACAACCGCGAGCGCCGCACCCGCCAGCAATAGCAACGCGGTTCGCGCGGCTCTCACCAAACCTATATTGGTCGAACTCATCAATCGTTCCCCCGAATACAGCCCCGCCCGTTTCGCATCAACCCGCAACAGCAGCAACGCGCGTGCCAATCCTACTCATTGTATACGCACACCAACCCGCGACATTCCTCGCAATTTAGACGTACCGTCCCCCAGAAAACGTTTCCTGTTTCTTCCAAAATAATCCTGTCGGAAACCCCTTCCCCAATTGTTACAGCAGAGTGAAAATCCACGAACAGACGGATGCCGTTGCAGCGCCCCTCAGATGGTGTAAACTATGAAATCATACGGCGGTGAGCGTAGCTCAGCTGGTAGAGCATCGGTCTGTGGCTTCGCTGCGTTCCGCGATCCTGATGATTCCTCGACACTTTCAGCGCACAAATCACGCATTTATCACTCGAGAACCCATTTCAAAATAGCCCTATTTTGGAATAACTTGACTGTCTCAGTGAGACACCCAAGCTGTTTTCCGCGCCTCCTTCGAGACAAGTTAAATGTTTACGTTTGATACTCTCTTCAGTGGGCCAAGAGACTTGCCGATCTCTGGTTCGCCATACAATCAAAGTATGCGAGGCGGTGTTGCAACAAATTTCGATGAGAGAGTTTTTTTTCCGAGTTGTCGAGGATCCGTGAGGGACCTGATTTGTTTCTCCCGAGAGGCCCGATGAGTTGCAGGGCGGTTCAATTTCGACGGGGAATCGTTCAGCGGTGAACGTCGGTTAAAGCGTGTCGCATTCGTTTTCTCCTTTCGTCTCGGAATCGGTTTCGGCTACGGCCTTCCCAAGAATGTAGTCGGCGGCTTTCTGCGCCTGTGATGCGGCGGAAACAATCAAGCGGGAATCCGATTTGAGTTTGTTGATCCAGGTCTGCAGGTAGGCCGCGGAGTTTACGAGCGTCCGGGATTCGATGCCGGCAGCACCGCAGAGCATCGCTGCACCCATCTCGGCAATCAGTTCCTCTTTCGAGTAATCCTCACTGCCGAAGGGGTTGTGATTCATGATCCCTTCGCGGCCCACCCGAAAAGGATGTCCAGTCGAGTGGGCTATTTCGTGGAAGAGAGTCGAGTAATACTCCTCGACAGCATGGAATGCGGAGCTGGCCGGCATGCCGACTGTGTCGGTCGAAGGCCAGTAGCAAGGCCGTGCATCCTGCGCGAATTCCGGAGGATTCGGCATGCCTTTGACAATACTTTCGCATTGTTCCAGAGGATTGATCACGCGGACTGAATCGGTGGACTTGATCCCGTCGCACTGCTCCAGGTTGAAGACGATATAGTAGCGCAGCAGAATCGCCTTGTGACTTTCTGTTTCCTCTTTCTCCTGGTTCTCCCGCCGGTATTCGCCAAACTTCCAGAAAACCACCTTGCACCCGTGTTGCCCTTCCCTCACAGTTCCGCCCAGCGCTTGCGCTTGACGATAGGTAATCCAGTGCCGGGAGCCGTAACCCTGCGAGGCGAGAAGGAAAATGTTGATTCCTCGATATTCCTTCTTGCTAACGAGGTTTGCGGGCGTCTCGGTGCGCCAAGGTTTGCGCCAGGGCGCCACACCTGATTCAAGTTGCTTGATGATGGATTCGGTGACGATTTCATATGCAGTCGACATTTGGGTGTTGCCCCTTTTCGTGTGGATTTGGTTCGGTCGAACGGTTCTGACAATCGGGCTGAATTGAGGGAATAACTCTAGCGGATTGCTTTTAGTACACGGGGAGATCAGTTCGCAGTGGTCAGAGACGCGACCGATTTGGAAAGTTATCTGGCTTCATAACTTGGAGACATTTGGAGGAGCGGACTGCGGAATTACAGCGACGTGACAATCCGGAACGCACTAAGCTTTTAATTTCTTGACCTCCTCGGGATCGTAAATCTTGTGCTCTTCCACCGGCTTCTCAGTCGCGCTCTGCCAGTACGGGAACCCGCCGCGATATTCATCAGCGCGCCATTTCACGGTGTTCGCGGAATGGCGGATTGCTTCCTGTTCGTTCTCCCACGGTGTTCGCTGCGCCTTTTCAGCCGCTCGCTTCGCTTCACGCTTGCGAATAGCGGCTAGTGCGTCGGAGTCGAGCGCCGGCACCTTTGCGATATTCGGAATGGGCAAGCCGAAGAATGCGCAATACAAACACCCAAGACACGCAATGCCGTTCGTAGAATTGGCATTGCTGCCGTGCTCGTTGGGATTCTGAGGGAGCAAATAGGCCAGAAAAAAGTCGGGTACGTTTTTCAAGCTAGGAACCTCAACCCGCTGCCTGAAGGCAACGTCTTTAAGCGGCACCTTCACCCGATGCTGAAAAAGCTGGGGATTGCGAAATGCGGTCTCCACGCCTTCAAACACGGACGGGTTTCATCCTTGGTGGAAAACAACGTCCCACTTCCGATGATTCGTTTGTGCATAGGGCATGGCAGCGACCGAATGGTCCAACGATATACGCACGCCAGACCTGAATTCCACGCGAATGAAATCACCAAATTGCCTTCGATTGCAAACATGGCAAGCGATTGCAAACAGGCGGCGTAGTGCTAAACTGTCTGTAATCTAGTGTGGTGAGCGTAGCTCAGCTGGTAGAGCATCGGTCTGTGGCACCGAGGGTCGCGGGTTCAAACCCCGTCGCTCACCCCAACTAACTTATTGAATCCACTCATCGTCAGACTTCAACTTGGGCGCATTCAACCGAGCACCCGCCGCTGCAAGTCTTCGGAGCGGAATTGCATCGAAAAGAATGCCGGGGACAGAAAGCGGTCCGCTGTCGAAATTGGTGGTCGCGCTTGCCCAGTCGGATGAACCGTATTTCTGTCTAAGCAAGTTTTCGATTGTAGTAACATGTCTGTCCCGGCCAAGGAGCGATCCAGAAATGGGTATCTTTGGCTTCCATATTTCGACGATTCGAAACGTGCAGTTTCTTTTCGTCGGATTCCTCACGTTGTTTGTTGCAACATTCTTGGTCCGAGCTGATTCCGCGGCGTTCGATCTGACAGGACCTCGCATCGAAATGACGGTGACGCGGGCGGGGAAGACGCTACCCATCTCCGAAGTGCCGAATTTGCAGGCGCAGGATCGGTTGTGGATTCATCCGGATTTTCCCGAGAGCCAGTCGGTGCACTACCTGCTGATCGTGGCATTCCTTCGCGGTTCGACGAACCCGCCGCCAGAGAATTGGTTCATTCGTGTAGAGAGCTGGGACAGGCGCACTCGCGAGGAAGGAATTGTGGTTACCGTTCCGACCGAAGCACAGCAGACGCTGCTTTTCCTGGCTCCGGAAACCGGCGGTGACTTCAACACCCTGCGGGGTGCGGTGCGCGGTAGGCCCGGAGCGTTCGTTAGGGCGTCGCAGGATTTGAATCAGGCGAGCCTGGATCGTTTGCGGCTCGAAAAATATTTGAGCGATGTGAAACAGACCTCGGATCTCGACCCCAAGGCGTTGCAAGAGCGCTCGAAACTGCTCGCCCGAAGCCTCAACATCAGACTCGATCAGCAGTGCTTCGACAAGCCAACCGAGCAACAGGGGCCGTGCCTGACTCAGAACACTGACCTGCTTATTCTGAATGACGGGCACAGCCAGTCGATGGTGACGGCGCTCACTTCCGGTCCGTCTGCAGATTTCATCGGAGCCGTGAGCAATACGTCGCTCATGGGCGGCGGATTTTACAGCGCGTATGTGGGAGCGGTGGTGGACCTGGCCCGAATCCTGAGCAACATTCACACGGCCGAGTATCAATATATTCCGGCGCTGGCGTTGCCGAATCAGCGCGAACTGAACCTGCGACTGAACAATCCACCCTCCTTTCACAAACCAAAATCGGTGCTTGTAGTGGGACTGCCGGCCGTGGAAGCGCCACAGTTGCCGCCATTGCGTCCGTTGAATGAGGGCGATGTACATTGCCTCCAGAAATCATCCGTGGTTCTTCCAGTCGAGGGTGCTCCGTTGGTGTTCGCTACCAGTCTCGCGCACGATTTTGTTCTGCACGTGCAAAGCAAGACAGGGACCGTAGATCTGCCGGCGACACCAGAAGCTGCGCAAGGAGGATTTGCGCTCACGGTGAACTCGGCGGCGCCAGCGAAGCGCGATCCGGAAGCAGAAGGAACTCTACGTGGCTACTGGGGATTCGAATCGTTTGAAGGGCCAAGATTCCATCTGCGCAATGCACGACCCGCGACATGGATGGTTGGATCTGACGATCAAAGCGCGCTGGTGATAGGCCGCGAGGATTTGGTGCATCTCGAGTCGGTCGGCGCAGCCTGCGTCGATAAGCTGAGCGTGACGAACGAACAGGGCGAGGAGTTGAAGGCAAGCTGGAAACTGACAAAGCCCGACGAATTGGAAGTGAACATTCCGATGAAGGACCAGCCCGAGGGCGCCGTGTACGTGGCGGTGCGTCAATTCGGGCTGAATGAGCCGGACAGAGTGACGTTGCACGCGTATTCAGAAGCTGCACACTTGGAGCAGTTCGCGATCAACGCCGGGGATCGGCAGGGAGTGCTGAAGGGGACGCGGCTGGACGAAGTCGGCAGTTTCGAATTAAACGGGATTCATTTTGCGCCGACGAAACTGTCGCGTACGAATCAGAAGGACGAGCTGCGCCTGGTGTCGGTAAATAACGCACCAACTGCAACGCTGCAGCCCGAAGAGAATCTAGTAGCGCACGTGGCGCTTCGCGACGGGCGCATCCTCGAACTGCCAACGACTGTGGAACCGCGCCGGCCGAAGGTGACGCTTCTGCGCAAAAGTGTTCAGGGAGGTTCGGTGCATTCGGCGATCCGCTTCGCGGGCCAGGATGAGATGCCGCAGGGCTACCAGATTTCGTTCGTTCTACAATCTCAGGCGCCCGAGCGATTTCCCACGACTGAGAAGCTGGAAGTTGCGACCGAAGATGAGTCGTTTCATGCCTTGTTGAGCGAAGCGGATGGCAATCTGATTCTCCAGGACTCTCAAACGGTGCTGGTGGTGTTTGATCCAATGAAAAGCCTGGGGCCATCGGCGTTCGGGCCGTTGCGCTTTCGAGCAGTCGCAGCGGACGGCGCCACGGGGGAATGGGAGCCGCTTGTGAATCTGGTGCGCGTTCCGACGCTGAAGGAGATCCGCTGCCCCGACGCTCCTGACGAACAATGCCAACTTACGGGTACGGATTTATTCCTGATCGATTCTGTCGCGTCCGACGCCCAATTTACGCATATGGTTCCTGTGCCGGCCGGATTCTTGAATTCGACGCTCAGCGTGCCACGGCCAAACGGGACGCTGTTGTATCTGAAGCTCCGCGACAATCCATCCGCGGTGAATACGATGGTGCTGCCAGTCTTACCGCAAGGTCAATGAAGGGGTTCACTCGGGGACAGATCCGCGCGCAGATTCAAGGCGCAAATTCGAGAGGTCCGATTCGCGCTGTGACGGCCTGTTGGAGTTCCAACTACAGTCTTGTAATCGATCAGAACCGCCGCTGGCAGCGCGTCCCGCTGATGCAAAGGAAACCGCTATTGTCTGTCTCGGCGCCGCGTTGGTATTCGCATCACTTGCGGTTCTGGCGCTGGCAATCGAGCGGTAGGGTTCTTGTTTTCTCAGCCGGTCGTCGTGCATCCGTTTGCACACTGTAGGAAATGCCTTTTTCCTACACCACAGGTCTTCGTCTGGGCGGTGCCGACGTAACTGGCACCGAGGCCCGCAGCTCTGGCTTGGCGGCTGTCACGATGGGGCGATCGCTGGCGGGGCATGCGCTGCCATCATGTCCGACGAGCAGATGGTTAATGAGAGCGTAAATTCTTCGGTGTCCCTCACGGCACAGTTCAGCATCTTCGTAAATTGATACGTCTCGGGAAAGGCGAATGCTCTTCGCCTCTAGAATTGCTGAGGCGGCAGCGCGTTTGAGTAGGTCGAATTCCTTGCACCTAATTTTCACCATCATGCGGGTCGCAATTCTATAATCTGCATCCAGCTGAACAATGGTACTTCCGTACTAGGAAAACACCGTGTCGTAAAGCCAGACCCAAGCGGGCAACATGGCAGCTGTTTCGGAAGTTCGACGGGGGCTAGCCTACTCCAGCAGCGTCAGATCGCTTTTTTAACCCTCTTGGCGACCCTTCCGCAGTAGACTCCTATTTTCGCATTCGCAGACATCGTTTGATTTGTACCGTGTCTTATGGTATATATACATTAAGATGATCCATAAGAGCAATGGACCGCTCGCTTCTCGATTGCGTCAGCGCAAGTTCCAGCTGCTGCGCCGTTTCTCGATCCCCGCCGACGCTCTTCCTGGCTCGCTCTCTCTCGCGCATCTCCGCTGCGGTAAGCCCACCTGTCATTGTGCCGCTGACCGCGGCCATCCCGTCTGGTCACTGACCTTTATGGTGCAGGGGAAAAAACAGGTGCAGCACATCCCCAAGGATTGGCTCGAGCAGGTGCGGCGCCGAGTCAAAGCGGGACGGGAGTTTCAAGACGCGCTGCGCGAAGTGTTGGCGGCCAACGCCCAGCTGCTGGTGCTGGAGCGCAAGAAGCGCAAGAAAAAGAAGAAATGAATCGTGCGACGCCGCGTCATCTGCTCCACTATGTGAGCGGGCGTCTTCGTCTCCGGCGGTACCTCAAGAAACCGGGAGACGGTCGGCGGCAACCGCAAATTCCGGCGTCGGCTCTGCTCTGGGCCCTGCTGATCGGTCAAATTCTTCGCGAAGCGAGTTTTCACGCAGTCGAGGCGCTGGCGCACTCTACGGCGCGACGCACGCTCCGCATCGCCACTTCGTTCTGTGACGATACCTTGGGTTATTTCACCGAGCGGCTCGATCCCGCTCCCACACGACAAGCCTTGCTCTCGCTCCTGCGCGGCGCCAAGCGCAACAAGGCCTTTGACGATTGCCGCTGGATCGGTTTGGCCCTGGACGGGAGCGGCGCGGGATGGCGAACCCACCAGGGCTGCAAGCTCTGTCGGCCGCAGCAGAACGCGGCGAAACAGATCCCGGGCTATCAACATTCTTTAGTGATGATCAGCGTGGTGGGAACAAGTCTGTCGCTGCCTTGCGATGGGGAGCCCTACGGACCGGGCGATAGCGAGTACGCCGCCGGGCAGCGCTTGTTGCGACGAGTGATCGGGAGCCTGGGAAAACGCTTTGCGCAGTATGTGGTCGTCGACGGAGGATTTGCCACCGCACCGTTCCTGCACACCGCCGGAGAGCTCGGTCTTCGCGTGGTGGCACGGCTGAAAGACAATTTTCCGGAATTATTCACTGCCGCCCAGCAACGTTTTCCTTGTGGGGCTCCTGCGACGGTTTTCCAGCACGGAGCGGATCGCGTGGAAATGTGGGACGCGGAGGACTTCGATCCCTGGGAAACGCTCCACTGGGAAATCGTGCGCGTGTTCTTCTATCGCCAGCACAAGCCCGACGGCAAAGTGGTGGAAGCCTACTGGCTGACGAATTTCGCCTCTTCCACGGTGGGTCCAGCTGCCTTGTTCCGCATGGCCAAAAGCCGTTGGGAGATCGAGAACCAAGGCTTCAACGACGCCAAGACTCGTCACGGTCTGGAGCATATCTGTCATCATCATGCCAACAGTCTGCTGATCGGCTGGCTCCTCACCATGCTGGCTTTGACCATCGAACGACTCTATCGACTCCGCTATCTGCACCGTGGCAAACATCGGGTGCACGACAGTGCCCAGTTGCTGCTGCTTTTGTGGCTCAGTCTTTCCCGGCCGTGTGCCGCCAACAGCAGCTGACGCCCAACAGAAAAAGCAAGCAGTCCCCCTTTTGCACCTCCGAACTCTCCATCAGCAAAACTCTCCCCAGGGCCAACCACCTCGACGAAACACCTCTGTCGGAAAATAGACCCTCTTCCAGCACCCAGCGGCTGAATGAAAAATCCTTCCTCAATCCCCGTTTCTTTCTCCAACACACTCAACTGTTCCGAAATTGCTGCTACCTGCCTAGCCTTCATTGACTTACGGCGACCTTGCCGCTAACGTTTCAGCCTAGCGATTAGTCATACCATTTATCGTTGCCGTGTCGTCGAAAACGCTAGGTGGCGGGAGGATCTACAAGGAGGCACGAGCGAAGTGGATCGAAGAACATTCCTAAAGAGGTCTGGTCTGACTGCGTTGCTGCCGCTCTGGCCGCGTTCGCTGTTTGCCAGCAAGACCTTTCGCCGCAGGCGTCCAGCAGATGCAGACTGGCCTTCCCAAGCGGCGTGGAAACGGCTCAATGACGCTATTGACGGAAACCTGATCCCTGTGGAATTTCCGCTCGAGGCGTGCATCAAGGATATCGATAGTGCTGGCTGCAAGAGCTTGATCGCGAACATCAAGAATCCATACTATATCGGCGATCAGCCTGGCCTCACCCAAACCTTCGGATGGGTCGACGCGTGGTTCACCAAACCGAGCGTGTTCGCGGTCGCAGCGAGGGATGCGAACCACGTTGGGGCAGCGATCAACTTCGCCCGCGAGAATGATCTGCGTCTGGTGGTGAAAGGCGGCGGGCACAGCTATCAAGGTACGTCGAACGCGCCCGATTCTCTGCTGATTTGGACGAGGCACGTGCACGACGTCACGATGCACGACGCGTTTGTTCCTCAGGGCTGCGAAGGGAAACGAGCTGCCCAGCGCGCCGTGACTTCTGGCTCCGGCGCAATCTGGATGCAGGCGTACGACGCCGTAACCACGAAGGCTGGCGCATACGTGCAAGGCGGCGGATGTACGACGGTGGGCGTCGCAGGCTTAGTGCAAAGCGGTGGTTTTGGAAGCTTTTCCAAGCGCTATGGGACCTGCGCCGCGGGCTTACTCGAAGCTGAAGTGGTGACCGCCGACGGCAACATTCGGATCGCGAACGCGTGCACGAATCCGGACTTGTTCTTGGCGCTCAAAGGAGGCGGAGGCGGCACTTTTGGCGTGGTGACCAAGCTGACGCTGCGCGTGCGCGACCTTCCCGAATACGCGGGCGGTGCGAACTTCCGCGTCAAAGCTTCCTCGGATGACGCCTTTCGCCGCTTATTACGCTACTTCGTCGGCTTTTATCGAGACAATCTCTTTAACGATCATTGGGGCGAGCAAGCACACATTGCTTCGGATAATGTCCTTGGTCTTTCCATGGTTTCGCTAGGGTTGACCACTGAAGAAGCTCGAAAAGTCTGGCGACCCTTCCTCGATTGGATTGCGGGTTCGCCTGGAATTTACACGATTCAGCCAGGTATGGATATTGGCAGCATGCCCGCTCGGCACTGGTGGGATGTTGAGTGGAGGAAGAAGCAGCACCAGCATGCTTTCGACTCGGACACGCGACCCGGCGCCAGCCCGAATAATGCGTGGTGGACGGGAGACGGAGGCCAAGTGGCCTCGACCATCTACGGCTACGAATCGCTCTGGTTGCCGGCATCGCTACTCGAAGATGATTCGCAGGAGCGGCTCGCGAATGCGTTGTTTGCCGGATCTCGCTCCCAACTGATCGAGCTGCATTTCAACAAAGGGCTCGGGGGAGCGCCGCCCGAGGCTGTCGAAGCAACAGGGGATACCGCGACGAACCCTGCCGTGTTGAATGCGTTTGCGCTGGCGATTGTCGCGGACGGCGCAGGCGGGTATCCAGGAGTACGCGGCCACGAGCCGGACGTCGAAGCAGCACGGAAATCCCGCGCGCAAGTTCATCGTTGCATGAACGAGCTGCGCGCAGTGGCGCCAAGGAGCGGAGCGTATGTTTCGGAGAGTAATTTCTTCGAAGAGGACTGGCAGCATTCGTATTGGGGCAGCAACTATGCGCGTCTGACACTGGTGAAAAAGAAATATGACCCGACAGGATTGTTCTTCGTACATAACGGCGTCAGCTCAGAAGAATGGAGCGGCGACGGTTTCACTAGGCGCTGAACCGAACGTAGTGACTGTCAACTGCTGAAACCAGGCGATTACGCTCACAATCCGCCGGAAAATTGTGAAACAAGGCGCGTCCTCGGGTCATAGTGCCCGCACGCGTTACCTGACAATGAGGGCCATTTTCCGATTGCTACTTCTTTGGTCAAGGCTCCGAGCGAACTGAGCGCGCGTCTGCGAGTTTGCCCCGGCAGTCTCCTTTCGGCGTAGCGAAGGGAATTCGTCGGGGCGTTACTGCGCCTAAAACACCAACGCCCCGTCAGCGTCGCGTGGGCTGACGGGGCGTGCACCAGGCTGGGCTAACTCTACTATGAGATCGGCAGCCGTTCCGTCCGGGCGTGACTTCCGTTCGGATTCGTGTCCGGATATAGCATCGCATTGAGGCCTTCAACATACACCGCTTCAAGCCGGCGACCTTCGCTCGACTTCCCCACCAGCAAAGCGCTCTGGCTGGCCCATCGATTCGTTAACACTTCGCGCATATGGATGTTCACGTTCTCCCCACTTCCGTTGATCGTAACCACTCGGGCTCCGGCCTCAGATTTCACCGAGAGCGAATACTGTCCGGCCTTCAAATTCTTGCCGCCACACTTCACGTTGTAAGGCAGCGAAACTTTGCCCTGAAAATCGGCCTTCGCTAATTTCGCACTGGCAACGTGCACCGGCTGCGCAGCAGTCGTTTCCGTACTTGAAAATGCGAATTCGTCGGGGGCCACGTCGCTCTGCGCGCGCGCCGTGGCCGGCAGCAAACACGCAAATCCCAACGCCACTGTAATTATCGAAGTCTTCACGGCAGTCATGATCCTCATTTTCTTCTCCTCTGCTCCTCTAATCTTTGCACTTGAATTTTTCATCTTGTTCCTCAGTGCGTGCGCAGTTTCATTCAAGACCGCGATTCGTTCAATGCAAAGGAGATACTTTGTTGGTAAAACGGAGATAAAGTGGTAACAGCTTGACGCCAAGGCGCTTATGCCGCTCGGCCTCACGATGGCTCGCGCCTTAGCGGACTATGCCATACTGGTTCGAAAGGGGTAATTCCCCAAGGTTTGCAAACCGCTGATTTCACTGAGATGAAACTGGCTGGCTGAGCTAGTCCGCAGGGTACGGATTGTGGACTATCAGAGAACCGTGACATGAAATCTCGTGAACGAAGTGGCTTCGCGGATCGCACCGTCACCGATGACCGCGTGACATCTGATTTTCAGATCCCGCTAACAAACTGAATAAGTCATCCCAAGGGTACGGGATTGGTGTAAGTCGAGCTCTCATGTAGATTGCTCGGGGAGGATTCATGAGCATACTCGCAGCAATTAGACGCGAAGAAAAGAAGGTAAAGAAGCAGTTGGCTAAGTTGCAGCACGATTTGATTGGTTTGCAGTCGGCGGCAAAGGCTTTGGGCAAGACCGCATCCCGTGACATCACCCGCGCAAAGAAGCACGTGCTGTCGGCGAAAGGAAGAGCCAGGATTTCAAAAGCAATGAAAGAACGCTGGGCGAAGGTCAGAGCGCAAGCTAAGAAGACCGCCGCTTAATCGGTGAGATCAGTTTCGCGCTTCTTGGCGCTTGTGCGACCTGACGCCCTTGATCACCCCGTGGTTCCTGGAACACCTAGTCAGGTAACGAAGTCTGTTGATAGCCGAGTGTCAATAATTTTCCCGGAGAACTCTCGGGTGGCTCCGCCGTTCGGTGATGCGGGGGAGCCTTAGAGTTTAATCTTCGCCACTCGATCCACAAAATTCGCGTGTATAAAAACTTCACATTTTGCGAAGATTGATGCCCGTCGAGATCCGGCGGGCCTAATTCCTTACAGAACGGTAATGCGCGATTGAAGGAGTGAAGGGGCGGAACAACCCGCCCCTCGCATTCGCGACACATCAATCAGTTTCGGTCTTGTTGTGCGGCCCTTGCTCTTGTTTGTGCGAATCCAGGCTCGGCGCTTAGCTGTTTTTCCGCACTGACCCAGTCCTCGACATCCTTCCCAGGCTCACTGCCGCGCTGTGTGTACAGCTCGTATGCTCGGTGAGCGATATCTTCTTTGGAAAGCTCTTTGAGTTCGATCATGGCAACCTCCTTGGTTGTCGGCACGATGGCAACACTCGTCCCTCCGCTTGTGATTTGCGGACTACTTGCCGTTTGTTGCGACGCTGACTTTGATCTGCTTCGGCTTAGACTCTTCACGCTTGGCCATATGCAGCGTCAAGATCCCGTTGCGATAGTCAGCTCGAATGTTTTCCGAGTTGACCGTGTTCGGCAACGAAAAGCTCCGCATGAATGAACCGTACGCGCGTTCAATCCGGAGGTAATTTTCTTCCTTGACGCCCGTTTCGAACTTGCGCTCTCCACGAATGGTCAAAGTGTTGTTTGTAATCCGGACGTCAATGTCCTTGTCTTGAAAGTCCGGAAGTTCGGCCTTTACGACCAATTCATTCTCAGTTTCGTAGATGTCCACGGCCGGCGCCCACGTGGCTAGATCGGCATGACCGGACAGGTCACGAGTAAAGCTGTCATCGAAAAGACGATTGACTTCGTTCTGTAGCACGAAACCACGGGACTGGTCCCTACGTGTAATAGTATTCATGGATCTCCTTTAAGGTCTTGCTGGTTATCTTGGCGAGGGGTGGTTCAGATATCTTCCACTGCGTTCAGGTGAACTGAAGAATCCCAGGTCCGCAATCACCCTGTGCTTCTGCTACGTTGTTGTCAACGGAATTATGGCCGAGTATTAGTAATAATTTATCTTCGCAGCGTCCGCGCTTCATAAGCCGAGCACGTCAGAGGCTTTAGAGGTGCGAGACGAATTCGAACTATTTCACCAGCGGAGCAGGAATTCACTCCTGGAACGGGAGATGTGACTGCGGCCTTGTTTTCGGTAGGCACGCATCGGCGCGAATCATCACTACTGTCGGAAGCGTGGGACAAATAAAGCTCTGCAACTTAGAAATGAAATCCGGCCGGCCATCCTTCGGGGTGGTCGGCCACTTTTGTGTTTACGGCCGCGCCGAGTGACCGCAAGCAGCGAGGTTACAAGAACGACACTTCACCTTATCGGTTTCCATATTCAGGGTTACACTTTGCGCGCGTAATACCTCCTCGCCGATCACGAGAGATTGGCTGGAGACGCCGTGTGAGATGGCGAACGGAGACCGACACCGCGATGCGTCTGAGTTGGAATGAAATACGGGCACGTTCCGCGAGTTTCGCGGATGAATGGAAGGGCGCGCGACAC
This sequence comes from Acidobacteriota bacterium, assembly GCA_013289715.1. Classification (GTDB taxonomy): domain Bacteria; phylum Acidobacteriota; class Terriglobia; order Acidiferrales; family UBA7541; genus Palsa-295. Next base: position 81,454 of record JABCZJ010000012.1, read on the forward strand.
GAACGCGGGGAATCGCAGACATTTTACAATGAGTTTTTTGAAGTCTTCGGTGTCACTCGTCGCCGGGTCGCGAGCTTCGAAGAGCCCGCCAAGAGGCTTGGGACAGCACAGGGTTATATTGATCTGTTCTCGAAGGGGGTCCCGCTTGTCGAACAGAAAAGCGCAGCCCGGCGCAGCGCGGTACCTGCATCCATCTATAGGCTCGAAAGAGTTCATCAATGGATTGGATCGTTGGATTTTGGCGCTAGACGGCGCATCTCCAAGTTCACTCCGTTCGATGCCCGGTGTGACGGAGCGGATCGCGTCCGTGCGGGAGTTTAGGCTTCGAAGTGAGAGTGCGCCAACGCAAGAATTGGCAAACTCACCTACCCGTTACCACGTCACCGTCATTCCGGATCGTCCCTTCCTGGTGGTTCCAGAGTCCAGCTCGGAGAGACGGAAGCACGTCCCTATCGCGTGGCTATCGCCACCGATCATCCCTAGCAGCCTGGTTCGAGTACTTTTGGATGCGGACCTTTGGCACTTCGGCGTGCTGACTTCAAGCATGCACATGGTGCGGCTACGTCAAATCGGCGGCAGGCTGAAGAGCGACTATCGATACTCAGTTGGCATCGTCTACAACACTTTTCCTTGGCCTGAGGCGACCGACCGCCAAACAGAGAGGGTTCGTGCGCTCGCCCAGCAGGTACTGGACGCGCGGCAAGAATTCCCGACGGCCACGCTTGCTGACGTCTATGACATGGATACAATGCCGCCGAGACTGCGGCGTGGCCACGGAGCGCTTGATGACGCAGTGGATAAACTCTACCGTTCCGCTGAGTTCTCTGGAGACCGCGATTGAGTTGAGCATCTGTTTGGTCGGTACGAACGTCTAGTCGCACCGCTGGTTGTTGCAGCGTCCCGGCCAAGGATTCGCCGTATGAGAGCGCGCTAGGATCGGAGCGCGTGGTGATCTATCTCGCCGAGCCAATCCTGGCCGGCAGTCCGCCCATTCAGGCGGAGGTAAGATACTCCATTCGTCATGAGCTCGCCGCCACCGTGGAAGACATTCTCGCCCGCAGGCTCGGCTCGCAGCTCTTCTCATGGAGAGAGGCCATCCGCTCGGCGCCATTTGTGGCTTCGCTGATGGCTCAAGAGCTGCAATGGTCAAGCGAACAAGCCAAATCGGAAACCGCGAAGTACGTCGGCAAGATCAACGGATTTATGGAACGCGCAGGACTCGAACCCGAAACATCCTCCGTCACTACCACGAGCCGCGCACCGGCCGATTGAAATTTAAAGGAGAACTGCCATGACCGCGTACTTAGGGGCCATCGATCAAGGAACAACGAGCACGAGGTTCATCGTGTTCGACCGTACGGGAAGGATCGTCTCAGTCGCGCAGAAGGAGCACCAGCAGATTTATCCGAAGCCAGGATGGGTGGAACACGATCCGGAAGAAATTTGGCGGCGCACGCAGGACGTGATCAGCGAGGCCATGGAAAAAGGAGGCTTTCAACCCAAGGACTTGGCCGGCATCGGGATCACCAATCAGCGGGAGACGACAATCGTGTGGAACCGCAAAACAGGAAGAACCGTTTACAACGCCATCGTCTGGCAGGACACGCGCGTCGAGGATTATGTCGCGGAATTGTCTCGTGACGGAGGCCAAGACCGCTTTCGAGCAAAGACGGGCCTGCCCCTGGCGGCATACTTTAGCGGACTCAAGATTCGCTGGATTCTCAACAACGTTAATAGCGCGCGGGAAGTCGCGGAGTCAGGTGACCTGCTTTTCGGCAACATCGATTCCTTTCTGGTCTGGAAGCTGACCGGCGGGACGAATGGCGGCATTCACCTCACGGACGTGACCAATGCCAGCCGCACGCAGTTGATCGACTTGCATACGCTGAAGTGGGATGAAGAGCAGCTCAAATTATTTGGCATTCCAAAGGGAGTCTTGCCGCGGATCGCGTCCAGCAGCGAAGTGTACGGGAAGGTCACGACGATTCCCGCCGTGCAAGGAGTGCCTGTCGCTGGAATTCTTGGCGACCAGCAGGCAGCGCTGGTCGGTCAAGCCTGCTTCAATACCGGCGAAGCGAAGAACACCTACGGCACCGGCTGCTTCCTGCTGATGAACACAGGCTCGGAGCCGGTGCCCTCCCAGTACGGCCTGATCACCACGGTTGCATTTAAGCTGGGCGACAAGCCCGCGCAGTATGCACTGGAAGGAAGTATCGCGATAACGGGTGCGCTCGTGCAGTGGATGCGGGACAACCTCGGCCTGATCGAGAAAAGCGCTGACATCGAGACTTTGGCGCGCACGGTAAATGACAACGGCGGCGTTTATTTCGTTCCGGCGTTTTCCGGTTTGTACGCGCCCTATTGGAAGACGAGTGCTCGCGGGGTGATCGCAGGCCTCACGCGCTACGCCAACAAGGGCCATCTAGCGCGCGCGGTTCTGGAGGCCACGGCGTACCAGACTCGCGAAGTCGTGGAAGCGATGGAGATGGACTCCAAGGTCAAGCTTGACGTGCTTCGCGTGGACGGCGGAATGGTCGCGGACGATCTCTTGATGCAATTCCAGGCCGACATTCTCAATCGCAATGTCATTCGCCCGCTAACCGTACAAACCACGGCGCTGGGAGCGGCGTATGCCGCCGGATTGGCGGTCGGATACTACAAAGATCTCGAAGAACTCCGCGCCAACTGGGGAGTGGACCACACATGGAAGCCACAGATGGAAGACGCGGTGCGCGAACGTCTCTACAAGGATTGGAAGAAGGCGGTAACGCGGTCGTTGGACTGGGTTTCCTGAAACTCTTTCATGGAGGAAGAACGATCATGACTTCACCGGCATTCGGAGAGTTTATCGGAACCATGGTGTTGATTGTGCTCGGTGACGGCGTAGTTGCCGGCGTGCTCCTGAAACGATCCAAGGCGGAAGCGAGCGGCTGGATGGTGATCGCGACGGGCTGGGCTTTCGCTGTGGTTGGTGGAGTCTTCGCCGCTATCGCCTGTGGCAGCAAGGACGCCTTGATCAATCCTGCGTTCACCCTCGGAATCGCAATCTTTTCAGGCGACTACTCGAAGTTTCTTCCTTTCGCCGGAGCTCAACTGGCGGGAGCATTTGTCGGCGCAGTTCTGGTTTGGGTGCATTATCTGCCCCATTGGAAGGAAACTCCGGATGCCTCTGCGAAATTGGCTGTGTTTTGCACCGGGCCGGCTATTCGAAGTTTTGGCGCCAACCTAATCAGCGAAATTATCGGCACATTCTTTTTGGTCTTTGTCACCGCCGCGATGTTCTCGAAGACCGTATTGAAGGATGGCCCCGCTGCCGGTCTGGGCCCCTACCTTGCAGGCGTCGTGGTCTGGGCGATTGGTCTCTCGCTGGGCGGCACGACGGGATATGCGATCAATCCAGCGCGCGACCTTGGTCCGCGCATCGCTCATGCGGTGCTTCCCATTGCAGGTAAGGGAAGCTCCGATTGGGGGTATGCGGGCATTCCTGTGGTTGGCCCTCTTATCGGCGCGAGCCTCGCGGGCCTTCTGCTGCACGTGTTGCATTTCTGAGCGACATCAAATATTCAACAGCTAAGTATCCGAATGATCGTAAATCCGCCAAACATTCGGCAGTCGGTAAAACACAAATCCGGCGAGCAGCTAAGTCGCGAAAAGACGAAAATCGCAACTCGCCTGTTTGCTGGAACTTGCCGCGTCCGATGTAAATGCGCCTCCTGCGCTCTGTATTTAATAGCTATCCGCCTACGTAACGAGTATGGTCGAAGTAGTCTCACTAGCATCCTGCCGTACCCTTCTACGGCTTACGGCTCCTTGCGAAATCAGACGTTATTCGTCGCGCACAGGAGCCTTATGGCCACCCCAAGACTACCCAGTCGTGTTACTGCCAGGTCCGCGGATACCGATGGAAACCGCAACAATATCCAAAATCTGATTTTGCTGGCCCTGCCCGCCGACGAATTGCATGCGGCCGCCAAGAAAATGGAGTTCGTCGAACTTCCCACTCACTCCGTCCTGCATGATGCGGGTGAGTCAGTCACGCACGCCTACTTCATTAATAGCGGCCTGGCTTCCGTGCTCAGCGTGATGACCGACGGAAAAAGCGTCGAAGTGGGTTTGGCAGGCAAGGAAGGATTCATCGGCCTTCCGCTCGTCGTGGGCCTAAGCACGAGCCCGACGCAAGTCGTTATGCAAGTTGCGGGGAGCGCCCATCAGATAACCGCTGCAGACTTTAGAGAAGTTCTGTCGCACTCGCCATTGTTAGAAAAAAGCTTGAATCGTTACTCGCAGAGTCTCGGAATGCAGGCGACCCATGTGGCCGCCTGCAATCGACTGCATGAAGTGGAGGAGCGCCTCGCTCGCTGGCTCCTGATGAGTCAAGACCGGCTGGGCGGAGACGTCGTTCCTCTAACTCAAGAATTTCTTGCGCACATGCTCGGAACCAGGCGCGCGAGTGTCACCGTTGCCGCCGGCATCCTGCAAAAAGCCGGCTTGATTACCTACAATCGCGGCAGCGTGAGAATTGACAGCCGCAGCGGCCTGGAAGATGCCGCCTGTGAATGCTACGCCTCGATCAGACAACAGTCGGAAAGATGGGAAAAGGAAGTCAACCGACTTGGTACGGTACCGCGCTGACCTCGGCTGCGCGCGAACATAGGATGCTGCCCGCAGGAGGGCCTTATGTTCGAGAATAACTGGCGGGCGCTCTACAAAGCCGCTGTTCTCGAGATCGACCCGGTCAAACTGGAACTTCGCGTAAAAGCCGTGGAGGACGCCATCCGCGCGCGCCAGTCCCTCGACGGCCAGGTTTCCGTCGAAGAGCGAGCAGCCATGCGGGAAGCACTGGATTCTTTGGGCGTACTGAAAATAGAGTGGAAGCAATACAAGAAATGAATTGCTCGCCGTGCGGCGCCTGTAACCTCGTAATTTCGCTAGAAAAAACACCTGGTCCGGCATTCGCTCACTTGGTACCCTACCGAACATAGGCTTGGGTGCTCCCCAGCGATTTGGCTGTCACCCTGAAGTTCGAGGGGGTGGCATGCTATACCGCGTTTTTATCGTCGATGATAATCCTTCCGTTCGAACCGAAATCCGCGCGCAATTGGAAGCGTCCGGCTTTGCTATTTGCGGCGAAGCCTTTGATGGACTGAATGCAGTCGAACAAGCTTCGCAGCTTCGCCCCGACCTGATCATCCTCGATCTGTCCATGCCGCGGATGAATGGCTTGGACGCGGCGCGCGAACTGCGCAGCCTCTGTCCGAATGTACCCATATTATTGAACACCATACATTCCGCGCTGATCCGCTCGGAGGTAAGCCTGCCCGAAGGCATCACGGAAGTCGTAGACAAGCGTGAGGACTTGCTGCATCGCGTCTTGCGGTTACTGCCGAAATCGGACGCCGCACTGGGCGGCACCGCGTTGTAATCAATACGAGATCTCCACCGTGATTTCGCCTTTGAGTCGCGGCGGAATGGTCACCACTTCCTGCTCCGCTGAAAAGTCCGTCCACTTCTCTCCGTTGATCGCCACGGAGCGGATTTTCTTTCCGCCGGGAACCCTGCAGCGAAGTTTGATTGTAGCCGCAGAACCCTCCGGCACATCAATTACCGCGGAAACTTTATTCCGCTGCACATCCGAACGCAGCTCGTACGACATTTTCCCAAACCGCGTCGGCGCCGCCGTCACTGCGATTTTCTTTCCCTGCTCGAGCCACTCCCGCGGAGTCGCGCGCGCCAGCCACAACACGGAATTGTCCGGCTCCGCAAATACCAGCATCCATTTGGTTAGCGTCGGGATCGTCACTTGCGCCGGCGTGCAGTATGGCCCGCCGAGCGTGCCGTCAATTTTCGAACTCTCTACCGAAGTCCACGTACCCGGCGAATAGATGTGTGCCATGTGCGCGTAGTACAGCAGCAGAAATTCGCGGACCCAGTCGAATTGCAGCCGCGCGTACGCCGGCCCGAAATCCAAAAATCCGTCAATATTCACGCCGTAACGCAGCAGCCCGAACATCGAGCCGCCATTCGCCGCGAGGTTCTTCACGATGATGTCCGCCTGCTCCTCCGTCAGTTCGCCGGAATCCAGCATCTCGGAATATACCCGCTGCTTTCCGTAGGTCGGAACGTCACCCGCCACCGCCGGCAGATACGCAGGCGTCTGCTTGCGGTCCACCGATTTTTCGAGCGCCACGTTCAGATCCTTCTTCATGTCCTCGGATTCCTGCAGCATCCTGCGCCCTCGCAATTCCAGAGCTTCGTTGGAATGTTTCCGTCCCATCTCGATCCAGACCAGCCCCAAATCATGAAAACCCCGCGCCGCCTCGGCATTATTCGAAAAATGTGGCTGCATGAACCGGTAAGGATGCACTTTCAAGCTGCTGTCATGTTCCGACCAGCCGCGGACGATGCCGTAGGAAATATCGCCCGCTGGAACCTGCTTCGATTCTTTCCGCAGCGAGTAAAACAAATCCACGATCGCCTGAAGTTTCTCCTGATGCTTGCGCAGCAGAGCATCGTCTTTCGCATAGCTGTAATAGCGCGCGACAACTTCCAGCATTTTCCCGTATTGCCCGATCTCCGGCCCGCGGGTGTCAATCGACCCGTCGGCGCGCACTGAATTGGTAAAGTAGTCATCAATATATCGCCCGGCGATATCGAAAAGTCCCCACTCCAGAAATGCAGTTACGTCCGCATTGAGCGTATCCTGGAACGTGTCGACGTTGTTGTAGCCATATCCCCCGAACACATTGATTCCGCCCAGCGGCGGATATCCATATTTCGGGTGGTCTTCCACGCGCGTGATCATCTGGAGCGAAAGCGAGCGCAGGCAAAAATCCAGAATGCGCGCGTCCGGCACTTCCACCTTCATCGGAGGGTCCAAATCGCGCTTCCACACCGCACGCACATTCAGCAGCGCCTGATAGAAATCGACGGCGGAGGGCTCGCCTCGCGGGGGAAATGGCAGATGATGATAAAAATAGTGCGCCTCCTTCAATTGCCCGCCGTCCACCAGCAGCACCCGGTACCACACTGGCTGAGTCCAGAAGTGACCCGGCTCCTCATCCGCGAAAATCGTTTCTTCCCAGTATCTTTGTTCGCCCGCCGGGAAAACGAAACGCACCACGGGAAGCCATCCGCCAACGAGCCCTTCCCACACATCGTGTTTGTTCCGCGCGTCCCGTATCTCCGTGAAAATCTTGCCGGCATCCACATAAATCTCGTCGCTGAATCCGCCGTAGTCGTAAGTCGGCTTCTCATCCGAATGCCGCGTGCCCACAAACGTCGGCACGCGCAGAGGAGGCAGCGCCGCCGCGACGTCCGCGTAACTCGGGTCACCATTCCCTGTCAGTAATTCCGCTCCCAGCACATCCGCGCGCGTTTTGCCGATTTCATCCATCGTTCTGCCGCGATACAGCGAGTTCTGCGCGACGCTGGTCGGCTCCAAACTCTTTGCCAGCGTCAAAATCACGCCCTGCTGGTTCACATAAACAATGCTGCCCTTCCTGTCTTCGACGTTTTCGAATACCGCTGCGCCGCCGTCCGGTTCACGCAGCACGGCCATCAGCGTCCACACCCCGAATTTCCCGTGCTGCGCGACCTTCACCTCTTTCTGGCTTGCCGCGTCGAGCATCACCACGCCCTGCGCGCTAACATCCAGGCTCTGCAATCGAAGATCAGAAGCCACAGCGTGATTTTCAGCGGCGCTCTGAGGCGACGGATGCGCAAAAGAAGAGGGCATGCCAGTGAGCAGGCCAGCGACGGCACACCACGTGAACAGGGATCTACGCATCATTCGTATCCTCTCCCGACTTTCTGCGCTCTAATAAACAGACGCTACGAATCAGGTCTTCAGCAGTGGAGTCCACACTTGCATCTGAGTCGCTTCGCGATTCGCCCACGCGTAATACGGAATGAACGTGAGCGCCACCGGCTTGTTCTTCGGCGTATCCGGCGTGTACGTGGAATACAACGCTTCGTGCGCGTTTCCGAATTCCAAGCTCGCGCCCGGATGCTCCAGCACCACCACGCCGCCCAGCAAATCTGGCTTGAACTCGCTGCGGAATTCGCCAGTCGTCTTGCGCCCCAGATCCAGCGCGACGTCGTCGAGTTTCACTCCGCTGGGTTGATCGAGTTGCTCCATGCAATACACCAGCGGACCGCGCTGCACCGCGACGCGCCCCGCATCTTCCACGACGTGGGGATTTGCCTCGATCACCTGCGGCGTCATTTCCATTTTCAGATGCACCACGTCACCCGCCGCCCACTTCCGGCTTATCGATAGATATTCACCGGGCTTCGCGCCCGCTACTGGTTTGCCATTCACCGAAACCTGCGCGCGCTCCGCCCATCCCGGAATCCGCACGTAAAACGTAAACTCCGAAGCCTCCGCCGGCGTCACGCCAATTTCGACGCTTCCATCCCACGGATAATTTGTTTTCTGCGTGATTTTCAAGCCGGTCCCGTTCTCCAAGTGCCAGGCGAGTTCCGAATTGTCGTACAGATGCACGTAGATTCCGTCTTTGCTGGTGCTGTAAAAATATCCAGGCAACGCTGCAAACGTCCGCTCCAGGTTCGGCGGGCAGCACGTCGTGTCGTACCAGGTGTTGCGAATCTTATCGCCTGTCGCAGGATCGAACGCCAACGGATTTCGATAGCAATAAAGCGTCCCGTCCAGCGACATCCCCGAATTGATTCCGTTGTACAGCGCTCGCTCGATCACATCCGTGAATTTCGCGTCACCCGTAACCGCCAGCATTCGCCAGTTCCACATCATGTTGCCGATGGCCGCGCAGCTTTCTCCATAAGCGCGCGCATTCGGCAGTTCGTAGGCATCCCCAAAAGCCTCGCCCGCCGCGCGCGATCCCACCCCTCCGGTGACGTACATCTTGGTGCTGGTCATGTCGTTCCACAAATTGTGCAGCGTTTTCAGGTACGTCGCGTCGCCCGTCTCCATGTAATAATCCGTCGCGCCGCAACAGGCGTACATCGCACGCACCGCATGGCCTTCCAGCTTCGTGCGCGCCGTGAACGGAGTGCCGCTGTACATATAAATCGTTCGCCGCGGTTCCAGTTGCAGCCGGTCGTCGCCCGACAAGATGTATCTCGCTAGCTCCAGTTGTCGCCTGTCGCCCGTGGTGCGATAAAGCTCGATCAGCGCCATCTCAATTTCCGGATGCCCGGAAACAATCGGCTTCAGCGGCGGGGGCCCGTAACTCGGCAGCAGGAAATCGTCCACGAAGCGGATTCCGGCATCGAGCATCTTGGGATCGCCCGTGCCGCGATAGAACGCAATCGCGCCCTGGAGATAGTGCCCCATGTTGTAAAGCTCGTGGCCGGTCGTCTGCGTCTGCACCGTCATGCTCAACGCCGCCTTGTCGTCCACGTAGTAAGTGTTCAGGTAACCGTTCGCCTTTTGTGTCGCCACCACATCGTCAATAAACTTTTCGGCCGAAGCGCGCAGTGCGGGATTAGGTCCGGACTGCAACGCGAAACCCACCGCCTCTGTCCACTTATAAATGTCGGAGTCGGAATAAACCGGCCCACTTTGCGCCGCGGTGCTTTTGCCGATCAAGCGACGAAAATTGTTCATACGTCCATTCGCCTCCAGCAAATCGTGCATGCTGGGTATGCTCTTCTCCACATTGATGACTCGCCGCTTCGCCCAGAATCCGCTGTCGATCGTCACGGCATGAACCGGAATATTTTTCAACTTGGCAAAGGGAGACCGGCTGAGATTTTCGATGCCTTGATCTTTCCACGAGGGATGGTCGAGCAGCGCAGGCGCAGACTGCTGCGTCAGGCCGTTCTCTTGATTCGAACGTCCGGCCACACCCGCAAATAGTTCTCTGGTCGACAACAAACAAGCCGCCGCACCCGCCGATACCGCCGAAGTCACAAACCGTCGCCGCGAAATATCCTCTTTCTTATTCATGCCCGCCTCCCGAGATAATTTTCATCGAAATTCGCGACCGCAGATCCCGAACTTGAACATCGCCAAGCCGTCATTTACATCCCAGCAAAGTCGCCGACCCGCAAGCGCCGAGTATATCCAAACTGCAGTAAACGTTTGCTCACTTTACCGATCGCGCTCATCCGTTGCGATTGGCGGGTCGTGCAACCCCACAGTATCGGCGACCTTGTATTGGATAATCAATACAATATACTATCGCCGCTCGCCCACAGATTTTTCCAAGGAGAATCGCATGCCATCTCGATTTCTGGTCATCGGTCTTTTCTTCCTCGCGCTGTATCCCGCCGCTACCCACGCGCAACAACCTTCTTCACGCTCCATGGACGATCTAAACTGGCAGGAATTCCGCCAGCTCGTCCCCGCCAAAATCAAAACGGTTATCCTGACCGTGGGCACCCTGGAGGCCCATGGATTCATCAACAACGGCGCGGATAACACCGTACCAGTCGGCCTCGCTCACTCCATCGCCGCGGACGTCAACGCGCTCATCGCCCCGCACATTCCCTACGGCGTCACCGACATCCTCGCTCCCTATCCCGGTAGCCTGCGCATTCCCGAGGAACCCTTCCGTGTCTATGTCCGGGCCGTGCTTGTAGGCCTGGTGAACAACGGCTTCAAGAACATCATCATCCTCAACGGCCACGGTCCGCAGATCCCCATCCTCCAGCAGCTCGCGCAGGACATTGCGCTGGAATACAAGGTCAACACGATCGTCGTGAATTGGTGGATTCTGGCGAACGATATCACGCATCAAGTTTTCGGCGAAGACGGCGGCCATGCAACGAACGATGAAACCGCGATGGTCCAAGCGATCAATCCAAAACAAGTTCATTGGGAGCTTTTTACGGGCAACGATATGGCGGAAGCTCTGCCGGTTCCGCCCGACGCATGGTCCGCGGTTCCATTTCCCGCCACCATGCTGCAGTACACGCCAGGTCAAGGCATACCAAAAGATCGCACACAAGCCAAAGCCGTTGAGTATTACGCAAAAGTCGTGGCCAAAGTGAAAGCGCTGGTGTTGGACACGCTGAACCGGTGGGAGCTCGCGGGATTTAACTAATGGCTGGGTTCGGCGGAAGTTTTCTTGGCGCTCGGCGCGGCCGTTGCAGCCTGGTCCACGGTTTTCAGATCATCATCCAAGCCCAAATATTCCCAACGCAGCAAAACAATTGGCACATTGCCATTTTTCCACAAATAATCGTCGAAGGCGCGTAGATTGAAGGCATCGCCCTGCTTCAATCGCGCATCCGCCAAAAAACGCATGGTCTGAACCTTGCCAATCTGATAGCTGATGGCCTGACCCGGCCCGACGGCGAATCCCGCGGCCTCTTCCTCCGCCGTTTTTTGATCCATAGGCACGTAATGAGCCAAGTAGTCTGCAGCCTGCCGGATCGTAAACAATTCCAGCGCCAGTTTTACATCCACTTCCACGCGCAACGCGCGCAGCCGCATGAAATTGTAAATAATCTCCCGCGAGCGCGGCGAATCGTCGAACAGCCCCGCCTGTAGCATCATTTCCTCAACGTAAAATCCCAGCCCCTCGTTCGGCCCGGAATCGTAGTAGTGGCGCCGAATCGGATCGTCGTGCATCCGCGACCACGCCATCTGGAAATAATGTCCCGGCACGCCCTCGTGCACCATGTCCGGGCGCGGATCTTTCGCTGTCGCCAGCCAGAAATAGCCGAGAGTCGGCGCCGGCTCGTTCGCCCAACGCACGCCGGTCGCATGCAGAAAATCGTCCGATTCTCCGAAGCCGGAAAGCGCGTTCAAATATCCCGGCATCAGGCGGATCGTGTAATGGCCGATTTCCGGCGAAACCGTCAGAATTCCCTTCTTCTCCAGCAGATTCCGAATTTCGAGTTCTTCGCGCTCGGTCGTACGGATTTGCTCGTCAATGCTCGCAGCGATCTTCAGTTCCGGCTGTCCCTGGTTTCGCTGCTTTTCAATCTGTTCGAACGTCACTGCGCGTTCCCACTCTTGCCGGCTGATCTCCAGCAGTTGTTCCGGCGTATACGGAATCAGCGCGACGTGGCTCAGGAAAAATTCGTAGTGCGCGCGCCCCACCGCCGCATTTTCCGGCATCTCGTGCAAATGTTCCTGCAGCCACGCGCGATAGGTCTCCAGTGCCACGATTGCTTTTTCGGTCGCCCCCCGAAATTCGGCAGAGACGTCTCCGGATTGCAACGCGCCTCGCTGCAGCATCGGCGCGACTTCGCGCTCCACCTGCAGCAATTCCGGCCGTATCTGTTGCAGCGAATCAACCGCCAGCTGCGCGAACGGACGCGCTGCGCGCAAATTTGCTTCCCCATCACTCAAAATCTTGGGCATGTCCTGCATGCGCGTCACGATTTCGCGGGTTCGCGAAGCATCGAACGGGGGCGGCTGCACAAGCGATTCCAGCAGCGCCGTAAGCGTCTGATCGAGATAAAAAGTCGGATCGCGCACCCAGCGCCGGTTCAAGTCCAGTTCCCAACGCACTCGCGCGAGCGCCGAACCCATCAGCCGGCCGTCCACTTCTTCGCCCGTGGTCCAGCCCGTGCGGTCCAACTTCTTCCAACGCGCTTCAAATTCTTCCAGTTGCTCCCTCTGCTTCGCAATCGAGCGCGCCGACCAATCGCGCTCCCCCGCCGGATGCTCGAGCCGCGGAATATCGTCCGTCGAGAACGGTTGGTAACGCGCCCGCCAGCTCCAGAAATCCGCGGCAAACTGCTGCAGCGAGCCAGCCCGAGCCTGCATCTGCGCCTGCGGCTTGATTTCTTCGGCGCGCATCATCGCGCCACAAAAAATCAGCAACGCCAAAACGCTGCAAAATACCACGATCGCGAAATTTGCCACCGCAGAGCGCACACCCCGCTCCCCAGCTCGTCGAACTGTAGCGCAATCGATCGTCACGAGAACCCCTTGAAGGCCTTCATTCTAGCTGATTGGCGGACGCATCTTGTGCCAATCCGTGTGAGTCTGAAATAACCGTGCCGCCGCAATCACGGCGCGATCGTCGAGCGCGCGCCCGATGAATTGCACTCCGAACGGCAGCTTATCCTTGCTCAATCCGCACGGCACGCTGATCGCCGGCAAGCCGCACAAACTCGATACTCCGTCCGGCGCGCGTCTTTCGATCGGCTCGGCCGAATCTTCTTCAGGAGGGGCGCTCAAAGGCGCGGCCGCCGACGATTCGCCCGCCGTCGCCAGCACGTCGAACCGGTCGAATAACTTGTCCACCTGCGCCTGCAAAAAGGTTCGCACGCGCTGCACCTGCAGATAATCGCCCACCGAAAATTCCTGGCTCGCATAACCATTAATCTGTCCGACGGGATCAATCAATTCCGCGCAACGGCCCGAAGCGATCAAATCCTGAAAAGCCGAAGCGGATTCCATCAAAATAGTCAGCTCCGCCGCCTCTTCGTAAGGCCCGACCGGCATCTCCACATCGGCAACGGTCGCGCCATTTTCCTCGAACACTTTCAAAGCTGCATCCACCGCCGATTCCAATCCAGCCTCTTGCTGGTTCCAAACATTCGTCAATCGCCCAATGCGGATCGCTTTCGCGGCGTCTCCCGCCGACGCAGAATATTCAAAATCGGAAACGCCAGCCGGCAAAGAATCGAAATCCAAAGGATCATGCCCCGCAAGCACCGAAAGCACCAACCCGCAATCATCCGCCGTGCGCGCCATCGGGCCCAGCTTATCCATCGTCCACGCAATCGCCATCGCGCCGTGCCGGCTCACGCGCCCAAAAGTCGGCCGCATCCCCGAAATTCCGCACCATGATGAAGGACAGATAATCGACCCGCGCGTATCCGACCCGATCGCCCAAGGCGCCATCGCCGACGCCACAATCGCGCCCGAACCGCTCGACGATCCGCACGTCCAGTACTTAGTGTTCCAAGGGTTCTTGCAAGGACCCGTCAACGAGGCGTCGCCCGCGGAATATCCCAAGCCGCCGGCCAATTCGATCATCGCCGCTTTTCCGATTAGCACGGCTCCCGCGCGGTTCAGTTTCTCAATCACCGTCGCGTTGTAGCCGAACGATTGCTTCGCGAGTGGCCGCGCGCCCCATGTAGTCGGATATCCTTGCACCGCGACAAGATCCTTCGCAGCGTACGGCACTCCGTGCAAAGGTCCGCGGTACTTGCCGGAAGCTATTTCTTTCTCCGCCGCCCGCGCCTGTTGCAACGCCAGGTCTCGCGTGATCGTCGCGTAAGCATTCAATTTCGGGCCCAGCTCTTCGCTGCGCGCCAAAAAACTTTCCGTCAGTTCCACGGGCGAAAGCTTTCCGCCGCGAATCCGCTCTCCGAGCTCGCGCACCGAAAGATAGAGTGTGTCTTCGCTCAACACGGATTACTTCGCCCTCTTAAGCGGCGCGCGCGCCGCTCGGCCGCCGAATCGCCAGCACGCGATTCATCACTCGTCATGCTTCCCGCTGGAAGGTTTCAAGACGGTCACGGGCGCGTCGCCATTCTGCAGCGTGAATATCCTGATAGGCGCCAGCATCGTTTCGTTGTAAGCCAGAATCTTGCGCAAGTGCTTCCGCTGCTCTTCCGACAATCGCGCGCCGTACTTGCGAATAATATTCGCGAGCTTCGCTTCCACGTCCCGGCTTTGCTCGGGCGTCAGCTTGGACGCCGCCGTTTCCTGCTCGGCTGACGAAATCGTCGGTGATATCTTTTCCCGGTCGCGTGACGCAGCCCGCAGGCCTGTCGGCGAAACCGAAAGTGAGAGCGCGCCAGCTGCAGCCGTCGCCGCATCCAGCCCGAATTTGCGGCGCGAGATGCCAGCCGATTTCATTTCGGCGGATTTCGCTTCCTTAATAGGAGCGTCTGAATTGCCAGAGCTAGAGGATGAGGTCGACACGGAGGTATAGTCTTGTATATATTATCCACGCGTCAAGCGATTTCATGACCAGCCCATCCTCTTCTCGCAAGCTTCTTGTCTCTATAGATTTACTTGACGCCGTGCGCGACAACCCCACACCCGTCGCGGCACGCACGCAGGAATCACAAGGACATTCATGACCACTAATGCGCCCGTCACGTCCGCCAACGTCCCCGCAGCTACTCCACGAGATCCGACCTTCGCGCGCGGCCTAGGCCTGTTCGATTCGGTGATGGTCGTCGTCGGCGTAATGATCGGCTCCGGAATTTTCATCGTCTCTGCGGACATGTCGCGCCAAATCGGCAGCGCCGGATGGCTGCTCGTCGCCTGGATTTTCACGGGCGTGCTCACCATCGCCGGAGCTCTTTCCTACGGCGAGCTGGCGGCGATGATGCCCCGCGCCGGCGGCATGTATATTTACCTGCGCGAGGCATTTTCTCCGCTGTGGGGATTTCTCTACGGCTGGACGCTCTGCACCGTCATCCAGACGGGTACGATTGCAGCCGTCGCCATCGCCTTCGCGCGCTTTTCCGGCGTGCTCTTTCCGTCGGTTTCGGAATCTCATTACCTGATCCCGCCGATCCACGTTTCCAGCGGCTACGCTTTTTCGCTATCGTCCGCGCAGCTGGTCGCCATCGGAATCATCGCGCTGCTCACCTGGACCAACAGCCGTGGCCTGCAATACGGCAAAGTTGTGCAAAATGTGTTCACCGTTGGTAAGACGATCGCCCTGCTCGTCTTGATCGCGCTAGGCCTCACCCTCGGCTGGAACGCCGCTGGCGTCCACGAAAATTTCAGCAACGCCTGGACCGCTCGCGGCGTTTCTCCACTCGCCGCTGGACTCAGCGCCACCACCGCATTCGGTCTGTTCGTAGCCATCTGCGTAGCGCAAACCGGCTCGCTTTTCTCCGCTGATTCCTGGCACGACATTACTTTCACCGCGGGAGAAGTGAAAAATCCGCGCCGCAATCTTCCGCTCTCGCTCGCCATCGGCACCGGCATCGTGATCACGCTCTATCTGCTTGCGAACGTCGCCTACCTCGTCACGCTTCCGCTCGAAGCCATCCAACACGCCCCCTCGGATCGCGTCGCAACCGCCATGTTGCAAACGATTTTCCCCACGCTAGGCGCCGCGCTGATGGCCGCAGCCATCATGGTCTCGACCATAGGCACCGTGAATGCGCTGACTCTTGCCGGAGCGCGAACTTACTACGCGATGGCGCGGGACGGGTTGTTTTTTCAATCCGCCGGCACGCTGAATTCCGCGCGTGTGCCCGCCTGGGCTTTGCTCATTCAGGGCCTGTGGGCCGTGTTCCTTGTCCTGCCGCGCACATTTAATACCACCACAAAATCCTACGGCAATGTGTACAGCGATCTGCTCGATTACATTATTTCCGCCGCGTTGATTTTTTACATTCTCACCATCGCCGGCGTCTTTCGTCTGCGCATCAAGAAGCCCGATGCCGATCGCCCCTATCGCGCCTTCGGCTACCCTTGGCTACCCGCGCTTTACATCATCGGCGCGGCGGCGATCCTGATCGTGCTATTCACGTATCGCCCTGCAACTACCTGGCCGGGTTTGATAATCGTAATCCTCGGCGTACCGGTTTATTTTCTGATAGCGCGCTCCGCACAACACCGTAAAATGCCCGACGAGGAGCTGCCGCAGTAGCCCACCCGGTCAGCGCGCGATGAATTCGCGTGCACGAGCAGCTCATCGGGATCGTCAAACAAATTCGTTGGGGGTAATCCTGTGCAATTCGCTCGAATGATTTCTGCTGTGGATGCGCACGCTTGCGGCGAACCGGGCCGCGTAATCGTTGGCGGTGTGCTCGACGTTCCCGGCGCCAGTATGTTTGAAAAAATGAAATATCTCGAAACGCGCGCCGACGATCTTCGAAAGTTAATGCTGCGCGAACCGCGCGGCTACCCAGCATCCAATTGCAATCTGATTCTGCCGTCCACAAACCCCGAAGCCGCTGTCGGCTTCGTGATCATGGAACAAACCGAATATCCGCCCATGTCCGGCACCAATACGATCTGCGTCGTCACCGTGCTGCTCGAGACCGGAATGATTCCCATCCGCGAGCGCATCATGAAGCTAAAGCTCGATACTCCCGCTGGCCTGGTCGAAGTCGAGGCGGAAATCGAAAATAACAAAGTGAAGCGCGTCACGTTTCAAAATGTTCCGGCGTTCGCTGCGCACCTCGACGCCAACGTCGAAGTTCCCAACCTTGGCACCATAAAAGTGGATGTGGCCTACGGCGGAATGTTCTATGTGATCGCCGATGCCGCGCCTCTGGGCTTTCACCTCACTCCGGATGAAGCGCGCGACATCGTCCGCGTCGGCGAAATGATCAAAGCCGCGGCCTGCGAACAGCTCCCTGTAGTTCATCCGGAAAATTCCGCGATTGCCGGCATCACCATCGCCCAACTTTCCGCGCCCGCCGACCATCCGCGCTCCGACCGCAAGAACACCGTGATCGTCTCCACCGGCAAACTCGATTGGAGCCGCCCCTCCTCATGGACTGGCGCGCTCGACCGCTCGCCCTGCGGCACCGGAACTTGCGCAAAAATGGCTGCGCTTCACGCCAAAGGCCAGCTACCTTTGCACCAAGATTTTGTGCACGAAGGAATCTTGGGCACGACTTTTACCGGCCGCTTGATCGCGAAGACGCACGTCGGTTCGTACGCCGCCGTAGTTCCTACAATCAGCGGACGCGCCTGGATCACCGGAATCGCGCAGTACGTCCTTGATTCCGACGATCCCTTTCCCAGCGGCTACAAGGTAGGAGATATTTGGGGCAGCGCTGAATGAACTATCGCGGCCAGGACCAGAGCGAGCGCTGTCAACGCCCTCTCGGCGTCTCCTCCCGATCCTCATGAACTTCAAAACCGCCCGGCGGCGTCACCCCCAACAAATATTCCACAAAATAATCCCATCGCCGCCGGATCAAATAAGGATTTCCGCCTTCCCCGTGATACATGTTCGGCACCAATATCATGTCAAAATTTTTATTCGCCTTCATCAATGCATCCACGAAACGCATGCTCTCGACCGGGTGCACGTTGTCATCAATATCGCCGTGCACGATCAGCAAATGACCTTGCAGCTTCCCCGCCATCGTGACATTCGATTGCGCGATGTAATCTTCCTGCAGCGGATAACCCTGATACAACTCGTTCCACCAGGCCTTATCGAGCCGCGCGTCGTGATCTCCTGAAATCGTCACGCCCACCTTGTAAAATTCAGGAAACGCCAGCATCGCATGCGCGGCACCGTATCCGCCGGCGGAAGTTCCCCATATCCCTACGCGTTCGATATCCATGTACGGATAGCGCGCCGCCATTTGCTTGATCATCGCCACGTGATCTTCAAACGAGCCGCCCAAATTTCTATAAGAATATTCATGGAACGCGCGTGAACGCCCGGTCGTGCCGCGTCCATCCACCATCACTATCACAAATCCCAATTCCGCCACCGATTGCAAACCGATGCGGTTCGCCTGTCCGAACGATTTCGGAACAAAAAATCCCTGCGGCCCGGTATAAACCTGCTCGACGATCGGATATTTCTTCGACGGATCGAAATTCGAAGGCCGCCAGATCAAACCGTACAGATCGGTCGAGCCGTCCGCGGCCTTTCCACGAAACGGTTCCGGATACTTCCAGTCAGTCTTCAACAACTCCGCAGCATCAGACTCTTCCAGCACGCGCACTTCCGATCCATCCTTGGCCCGCCGCAGCACAGCTTTCCCGGGCAGATCCGCGCGCGAGTAGCTGTCCACAAAAAACGCCCCATCCGGCGACACGCTCGCCGCATGATTTGCCTTTTCCGGAGTCAACAGCGTCAGCCCCTTGCCATCGAATCCGACGCTGTAAACATGCGTTAAATACGGGTCTTCGTCCTTCTCTCGCCCGCAGCCCAGAAAATAAACTCGCCGCGCTTTTTCGTCCACGGAGAGTATCTGCCGCACCACCCACGGCCCTTGCGTCACCTGATTGACCAGCTGCCCCGTCTTTTCGCTGTAAAGGTACAAATGATTCCAGCCGTCGCGCTCCGAAGACCACACAATCTCGCCGCTATCGTGCGCGAATCGAAAGAAAGTCTCGCCCGGATCCACGTAGCGCTCGGACTGTTCCCGGATCAGTACTTTCTGCACGCCCGTCGCGGGATCCACTACGCGCAACTCGATCGCTTTTTCTCCCCGTTCGCTGTAATCGTAAAAAATGCTCTTGCTGTCCGGGTACCAATCAAATCCCGGCCCACCTTGAAAACGAATTTCGAGTGGCGCGGTCTTGACGTCCGTCCGCTTGCCCGAAGGGATATCAAAAATAATCGGCTCGGCTGTCGGCAACGATTCTCCCGGCAATGGATACACCACGTCATACGCCTTCGGCCGCAGTCGATTCGGCGGAACGAATTGCAGAGTCGTGAAGTGTCCGGCGTTGCGCGAGTCCAACCGGTAGGTAACCAGCTTCGATGAATCCGGCGCCCAAAAAACCGCCGGACGCTGTTTCACATCTTCCGTTCCTTGAGCCACCATCGGTCGCAGCGAAGGAATCGGAGTCGCGTAATCCCAGCCCGGTTCGCCATCACGAGTTAGTTGCTGGACCGATCCCGTCGAAACGTCGCGCACGAAAAGATTGTGGTCCTTCACATAAGCAGCCCACGCGCCGCTCGGAGAAAAATCCTCATACGGGCCGGCCTGCGCATCGCTGGATTTCTTGCACTCGTACTTTTCCAGGGCGCAAGTCCACAGCGCGCCTTCCAGTTGAAAATTAATCGATTGTCCGTCCTTCGCGAACTCAAAGGTGTCGAACGGCAATTGCGTCGCCGAGTATTCCCGCTTCGCTGCGTGGGAAAGCGAAGCCGCGAGCTTCGTGTGATCGAAAGGCGGAGCACTGGTATTCTGTCCCGCATCCACCAGAATAAATTCCGCTCCGTTCGGCCCGACCTTCCTGTACCAAAACCGGCTGGTTTTCTCGATCCAGTGTGACTGCACGTCGGCCACGTAAATCTGATGGCGCACATTTCCGGGAAGAAATCGTTCGGCGCGCTGATAGTCCGCGAGGGTTCCTTGCGCGCTCGCCAGCGCCGGAGAAAGAGTGAAAAACATCGCCAACCCACACCGCTTCCCAAAGCCGCGTTTCATTTTTTGTTCCTCCAACAAGCAGCTGTCACGCATCACAGTCTTCCAGCGGCTATTCGTTCGCGTTCTGCAAAAAACTTTCCCGCCCACGCCCGGCCGCGATTATTCGACGCACTTATCCCCGCTGAAATCTCGAGAAGGGCTTTTCCGCGATACACGTGAAGGACTTTGGGAAGGGGGGCCGGGGAAGCCCCGCCCTTCCCTGCATCCTCCTTGCTGGCGTCCAAGGCCGTCGGGGTGGCGACGACTCCTGGGCCATAGCGCAAGGTCCTGAAACCCGGCTTCCGCCGGAACTGGCTCGCACGCGGTCGCTGCAATCCAGCGCCGTGCGAAAAAAGGAACGCGGAGAGGTGATTCGGCCTGATGTTATGCCACATCCGCGTCTCCGCGTAAACTGCAGAAAGGAAACGGGAAAACCGAGCACCGGGCAAAAGCCACAGCGATTTGAGTAAACGTTTTCAGAAGGCCTCATGTTTTCAGTTGCCTAACCTCGGCACGATGTATATTATATGCAGGCTGCCCCGTCAATGCTCATTTACCCACATCCCGGTTCTGCGGCACTTACTCCACGCCATTCCGCTTTCCGGATACCCGTGGCGCTCATTCCATTGCTGCTCATCCCCGCCCTAGCCGTCTGCGCTCGAGCGTCCTTGCAATTTCGCTCGCAAAGCTCTGCTATGAAACGCAATAATGCACCTTTGATACATGTCTCCCGAGTAAGGATCGGATAGCCTGCTCATGAGTCTTACCAAACCACGTGTTGAAAATAGCCCCGCGAACATGTTCGACACCGTCGAACGCATCCACATCGTCGATTCCCACACGGGTGGGGAGCCCACCAGAATTATTGTAAGCGGCGGCCCGGACCTCGGCCGCGGCTCGGTGGCTGAACAATTGGACCGCTTTCGTCTCGACCACGATTACCTCCGCAGCGCGCTCGCGAATGAACCGCGCGGCTCCGAAGTTGTCGTTGGCGGAATTCTCTGCAAGCCTGCGGATCCCAACAGCGCTGCCGGCGTAATTTTCTTCAACAACGTCGGATATCTCGGTATGTGCGTGCACGGCACTATCGGGCTCGTCATCACGCTGGCGTACTTGGGGAAAATCACCTACGGCGATCATCGCATCGAAACACCCGTCGGCACAGTCACCGCCACGCTCCATGAAACCGGTGAAGTCACTGTGGTAAATGTCGCCAGCATGCGCACGGCCGCAAAAGTTACGGTCCAGGTGCCCGGTTACGGCGCCGTCACCGGCGACGTCGCCTGGGCCGGCAACTGGTTTTTCCTGGTCAACAACGATTCCATCGAGTTGACTGCCGCGAATATTGAAAAATTGACGGAATTTGCCTGGGCCATTCGCCAGGCGCTGGCAACGAACGGAATCACCGGCTCCGACGGCAAAGAGATCGATCACGTTGAACTCTTTCGCCCATCAAGAAAGCCCGGAATCCAAAGCCAGAATTTCGTTCTTTGCCCCGGCAAGGCCTACGACCGTTCGCCCTGCGGCACCGGTACCAGCGCCAAGCTCGCCTGCCTCTACGCCGATGGAAAATTGAAACCCGGCGAAGTGTGGCGCCAGGAAAGCATCGTGGGCAGCGTTTTTGAGGGTCAAGTTCGCATTGAAGACGGCCAGGTATTGCCTATTATTAAAGGTTCCGCGTTCATTACATCGGAGGCGGATGTGATTCTCGATCCGCGCGATCCCTTTCGTAATGGCATTTACCCGTGAACAAGCCGTCTGAAGTTGTGATTGTCGGCGCTGGAATCGTTGGCGCCGCATGTGCCTTCGAACTCGCCGCAGAAGGCTTGCGCGTTCTGGTAATTGACGAAGGCTTCCCCAGCACTGGCGCGACCGGCGCAGCCATGGGCCACATCGTCGTCATGGACGATTCCGAGGCGCAGTTTGCCATCACGCGTTATTCGCAAATTCTTTGGGACGATCTCTGCGACCAACTTCCCGCCGCGGTTGAGTTCGATCCGTGTGGCACTCTGTGGGTCGCCGCAGATGAAGAAGAAATGGCCGAAGTCCGCCGAAAATTTGACTATTACCGCGAACGCGGCGTAAACGCGGAAATTCTCGATTCGCAGCAGGTTCGTGATGCGGAGCCGCGCCTGCGCGCGCCGCTCACCGGCGCGCTGCGCGTGCCGGGAGATTCCGTCGTCTATCCGCCCTGCGCCACTGGATTCCTGCTGCAGAAAGCTCGCGAATTGGGAGCGCGCATCATTCACGGCCGACCTGTCGCCGCAATCGGAGCAGGCACCGTGCGCCTCGCCGATGGCACAGTCCTCGCCGCAGCCTTCATCATAAACGCCGCCGGCCAGTCCGCTCCGCAACTCAGCCGCGGAATCAGTATCAAACCGCGCAAAGGCCACCTGGTGATCACCGATCGCTATCCGAATTTTCTCCGACATCAAGTCGTCGAGCTGGGTTACTTGAAAAGCGCGCACTCCCTCACTGCTGATTCTGTGGCTTTCAACGTACAGCCTCGCAAAACGGGCCAGATATTGATCGGCTCATCGCGCCAATACGGCGCGCAAAATTCTACGGTGGATGAATCAATCCTCGCGCGCATGCTGCAGCGCGCATTCGAATACATGCCCGACCTGAATTCACTTTCCGCGATTCGCGTATGGACCGGTTTTCGTCCCGCCACTCCCGATAAGCTACCGTTGATCGGCCCCTCGCCGGAGGATCCATCCGTTTTAGTCGCGGCAGGCCACGAGGGTCTGGGCATCACCACCTCGCTCGCGACAGCCAAGCTGATCTGCGCGCAAATTCTGGGCCAGCGTCCCGCAATTCCGGTTCAGCCCTATCTGCCTTCCCGGCAGATGACTGCGGAGGCCCATGTCTGAATCCGTTTCCGTGCGCGTAAATGGAAAGCCGGTAACCGTTCGTGCGGGCGCCACCGTCGCCGTCGCGGTTCTCGCTTCCGGCGCGACTTGTCGTACGTCGGTCACGGGCCAACCGCGCTCACCTCTCTGCGGCATGGGCACGTGCTTCGAATGCCGCGTCGCAATCAACGGAGAGCCGCAGCGCCGCAGTTGCCAGGTACTTTGCGAAGCGAACATGGAAATAGAAGCCAATGGATAGCGTGAAACATCTCAGATTCGACGTGGCCGTCGTCGGCGCGGGCCCGGCCGGAATCGCCGCCGCACTGGCAGCCGCCGATTCCGGCAAGACCGTCGGCCTGATTGACGATAATCCCGCCGCAGGAGGGCAGATTTGGCGCGGTGCACAAAACGTTCAGCGGCATTCGGTGTCGGCCGTCTGGCTGGAACGTCTGAATAAGTCAGCAATTCAACTCGTTCGCGGTGCACGGGTCTTTCACGCTGCGGATGGCGAACTCGCGGCAGAATCCGATGATTCCGCGATTCAGATCAGCTACGGAAAACTGATTCTCGCCACAGGCGCGCGCGAACTTTACCTGCCTTTTCCGGGCTGGACGCTTCCGAACGTCATGGGCGCGGGCGGCCTGCAAGCCTTGGTAAAATCCGGTCTCGATATCGCCGGAAAACGCATCGTAGTCGCCGGAACCGGTCCCCTCCTGCTGGCAGTCGCCGCATACGCGCGCAAATGCGGGGCGAAAGTGGTTGGCATTTGTGAGCAGACCACGCGGCCACGCATGGCACGCTTCGGCATGAAAATGATGCTCGTTCCCGGCAAAGCCGCCGAAGCCTTGCACTTCGCTTACGAGCTTCGCGGCATCCCGCACTGGACCGATTGTTGGCCGGTGGCCGCCTTCGGAAATCGGCGCCTCGAAAGCGTCCGCATTTCGCGCCAAGGCCAAACCAGCGAAATCGAATGCGACTATCTCGCGTGCGGTTTTCATCTGATACCGAACGTCGAGCTGCCGCGCATGTGCGGTTGCCAACTCAAAAACGGATTTGTGGACGTCAATGAATACCAGCAGACCTCGGTGGCCGGAACATACTGCGCCGGAGAACCCACCGGAATCGGCGGCCTCGAGCTCGCCCTCGTCGAAGGTGAAATTGCCGGGTACGCGGCGACAAATTGGGAAGATCGCGCCAAGCATCTATTCCCGAAGCGCGCACGGTACCAAACAGTTGTGCGCATTCTGAAAGCTGCTTTCCCGCTGCGTCCCGAGCTAAAAAATCTCGCGCGTCCAGACACGCTGGTCTGTCGCTGCGAGGATGTCTCGCACGAACGCCTGTGCGAATACACCTCCTGGCGCGCTGCCAAGTTGCACACCCGCTGCGGCATGGGGCCGTGCCAGGGACGCGTTTGCGCTCCCGCTGCCGAATTTCTATTCGGTTGGCAGATTGATTCCGTCCGCCCGCCACTCTATCCGGTACGTTGCTCGAGCCTGGCGGCAATTCCATCGCATTCTGTGCCACGAAATTAAACGGAGGATTCTGATGAAGTGGAAAGGTGTAATGCCCGCAATCACAACCTGCTTCGATCAAAACGAAAAAGTCGATCACGCCTTCATGGCCAATCATTGCCGCTGGCTGGTGGAAAATGGCTGCACCGGAGTAGTCGCGCTCGGCTCGCTCGGAGAAGGCGCCACACTTTCATTCGACGAAAAGGTCGCGATCCTCCGCAATTGCGTAGGCGCTTTGAAAGGCCGGGCTCCGGTAGTCGCCGCAATCTCCGCGCTCTCCACCGCCGAAGCTGTCGCGCAAGCGAAAGCCGCGGAATCCGCCGGCTGCGAAGGCCTCATGGTTCTTCCGCCGTATGTCTACAAAGGTGACTGGCGCGAAATGAAATCCCACGTCGCCGCGGTTCTGAAAGCCACTCCTCTTTCCAGCATGCTGTACAATAACCCTGTCTCTTACGGAACCGATTTTCTTCCCGAGCAGATTCAGGAACTCGCAGGCGAGCATCAGAATTTGCATTCGGTGAAGGAATCGAGCACCGACGTGCGCAGGGTCAGCGCGATTCGCGCTCTCATCGGCGATCGCCTGGTTCTATTTATCGGCGTCGACGACGCCATCCTCGAAGGCATCGGAGTAGGCGCCACCGGGTGGATCGCGGGCCTCGCCAACGCGCTGCCGCGCGAATCCGTGGACCTGTTCAATTCTGGCATGGAGGGAAAATCCGCGCAGGCTTTTGAGCTGTATCGCTGGTTTTTGCCGTTGCTGCGTCTGGACACGGTGCCAAAATTCATCCAGCTGATAAAGCTAGTCCAGCAAGAGCTCGGCATCGGTAACGCGCGCGTGCGTGCCCCAAAACTGGAACTCGTGGGTGAAGAATTGGAATCAACTAGAAAGCTAATTCGACAGGCCATGCAAAATCGGCCAAAGAATGCGAGCTCCGCGCTCGCGCACGCCGCAAGGTAAAGGATCTGCACAAATGGAATTCTTGGGAACTTCTATAATCGGATTTCGTGACGGCAATGCGGGCAGCGCCGGGAATGGCACGTTTCAAGCATCCGCCCCTGCCACCGGCCAGAATATTGAGCCGTCCTTTCACTCCGCAACGGGCGAAGAAGTTGACCTCGCCGTGAGGCTCGCCGCCGAAGCCAGCGCGGAATTCGGCCGCTTGTCCGGCGCCAAAAAAGCGGAGTTCCTCGAAACGATCGCCTCCCGCATCGAAGCGCAGATCGAATCGCTGGTGACGCGCGCCCATCAGGAATCCGCGCTTCCGATCGCTCGCCTGCAATCCGAAACCGGCCGCACCTGCACGCAGCTCCGCATGTTTGCAAGAGTCGTGCGCGAAGGTTCATGGGTCACCGCGCGCATCGATCGCGCCGATCCGCAGCGCAAACCGGTTCCGAAGCCAGACGTCCGCTCCATGCTGCGCCCGCTCGGCCCGGTCGTAGTCTTCGGCGCCAGCAATTTTCCGCTCGCGTTTTCGGTTGCCGGCGGCGATACCGCCTCCGCATTCGCCGCCGGAAACCCTGTCATCGTGAAAGCCCATCCAGCGCATCCCGGCACCAGCGAACTAGTCGGCCGCATCATCCGCGATAGCGTGCGCGCCTGCGATTTGCCCGAAGGTGTTTTTTCCCTGCTCTTCGATTCCGGCATTTCGGTCGGCGCCGCGCTAGTCCAACATCCGCTCGTGAGAGCCGTCGGCTTCACCGGCTCCATTCCCGCAGGCAGAGCGTTGTTCGATCTCGCCGTGAAACGCCCGTCGCCCATTCCGTTTTACGGTGAGCTGGGCAGCACCAATCCCACCTTCATTCTTCCCGGCGCGCTCGCCGCTCGAGGTGAAAAAATCGCGGCTGAACTTTACGGCTCCTTCACACTTGGCGCCGGACAATTCTGCACCAAGCCCGGGCTCGTATTTTTATCCGAAGGAAAGCCCGCCGATGCGCTGGTCAACGTGCTCGCAGGCAAAGTCGCGGAATCCGCGAAGTTCACTCTGCTGACGTCCGGCATCAGCTCGTCCTACAACCGCGAGATTCGCAATCGCAAAAATCACGAAGGTGTCGTGCTGCTCGCCGAGGAAAAATCCCCCGACGCGGGTTCCGCTTTTCAGGCAGGCGCCACGCTGTTTCAGACGGATATCACCTCGTTCCTAGCTAGCCCCGATCTCGCGAGCGAAGTTTTCGGCCCCGAAACCCTGCTGATTAACTATTCCAAGAAAGAGCAAATCCTCGAAGCGGCACGAGGCTTGCATGGTCACCTCACCGCCACGGTGCACGGCACCGAACAGGATATTGTTGAGTTCTCCGAGCTCATCGCCATTCTCGAAAATAAAGTCGGACGAATTATTTACAATGGCTACCCCACGGGCCTCGAGCTCTGCGATGCCATCGTTCACGGCGGCCCCTACCCCTCCAGCACCGATTCACGGACTACATCCGTTGGTACGCTGGCAATCTTTCGTTTCGCCCGGCCCGTCTGCTATCAGGATTTCCCGCACGTCGCGCTACCCGACGAATTGAAAAATGAGAATTCTCTTGGCATCTGGCGCATGGTCGACGGAGAATTGACACGCTAACCGTCCTGATAGATGATCACGGACGAGGCGCGCGGGCCATTTATCGCGCGAGTCCCGGAAGCACGCTGTATTCCGCGCAGGTATAGTTTCAAAAGGTTACGTGACTAACGATGGCAAAACCTCAATCTAAATTCGTCGCGACGCCAACTCACGAGCACACCGCGCCCAGAAAATCGGATGCCATCCCGCGCCAATCCTTGGCCGCTGCAGTCGTCGAACGCCTGCGCGACAAGATTCTGCACGGCGAACTGCGCGAAGGTGAGCAACTCCGCCAGGACGCCATCGCCGCCGAATTTCAGATCAGCCGCATCCCGGTCCGCGAAGCGCTTAGCCATTTGGCGGCCGAGGGATTGATCACAATCGTCGCCAATCGCGGCGCCGTCGTCTCCGCTCTGTCTCCCGATGAAATCATGCAGCTCTTCGAAACGCGCGCGGTCTTGGAGTGCTACATGCTTCGCCAGGCTATCGCCAATTTCACCGAAAAAGATTTTCAAGCCGCCGAAGAAATCCTGCAGCATTTCGAAGAATCGCTCGAAAATGACGCCGACGTGAAATCCTGGGGCCAGTGGAACTGGGCTTTCCACTCCGCGCTATACGCGCCCGCGAATCGACCCGTAATGCTTTCCTTCCTCAAGACTCTGAACAACAATTGCGACCGCTACACTCGCTTGCATCTGGTCTTCACCCGAGATCTGCACATGGCCGGTAAGGCCCATCACGAGCTGCTCGACGCCTGCCGCACCAAAAATCCCGACGTCGCCTCCGACGCCCTCTGGAAGCACATCACCACCGCCGGCGAATATCTAAAAGAATTCATCCAACGCCACCGCGAACAGCACGCCTGACGAGATTGTAGCCACGCCGCCGGCGCCGGTTTTGACTTTGTAGCGCCGGCCGGCCTGCCGGTAGGAAGGCATCTCGCCGGCCCTTTTGCCCTTGTTGTTGAATTTGGAGCAGCCGCCTTCCTTTCAGACGGGCGCAGTTGACTTTGACTCTGTTGCGGCCATCTCGATTCTGTCTCCGCTCCCGGAAACGTCACCAACAAATCTCAATCCGCCGCAGACCCAACCCGCGCGATCCTCACCGCAACCGTCGCCCCATCGACAGGAACCACGACGTTCTCTTCATCCACGCCATTGCTCGAAAACTTTTGTACTCCACGGTTACCGACAAAAACCTCATACGCCCCAACTGGCAATCCGCTAACCCGTACGCCCGTCTCATGTGCCCCGCCGGCACGATTCTCCAGCACAAATTTTATTTCCCCCAACCCATCCGTGAACGAAACCGCTTGCCCCTCAGCGAATCCATCGCGTCTCAGCAAAATATGCAATCGCTGATCACCACGCAGCACATGAATACGCACCCGCAATCCATCGCGTGGAATCACTTCCGTCGCCTTCCCATTCCGTCGCAGCTCTCCCCCGTACGCGTACAATTTGAAAATCGGATCATCCACCACCACCGTCGCCGCCGTCCGCAATGCTCCCAGAAATCCCAGATCAATCTCGCCGTCATACCACCAGGGCCCGCGCCCCATTTCCTTATTGCCAAGCCACGCATGTCCCCACGGACGCGGCTCAAATCCTCCGCTGGCTCCGCCATCATTATTTTTTCCCGGATACCAATAGCCGTAGTTCGATTCCGGCGTCCCGGAATTCAGCAGCGCCCACGAACTCAAGTAAGAAGCGTACCCGAGCCGCGCGTAAGGAAACGGATCCTGCGCAAAATATAATCCGTAATCGAGCACCGCCCACCCGCCCATTTGCGCCATATAACTCAATGTATAGCTCGCGTTCCCCGCCCCGCGATAATCGCTCCCCAAATCGTAATACGCAGGCTCGAGCCAGCCTCGACACGCGAGATTCAGCGCCATTTGTTCGTTCAGAAAACGCACCGCGTCTAGATATTTCACGGCGTTTCGGATGTCGCCCGCGGGCAATCCTGCCGGCGCGGTCTCTCCCGGCTTCAGCACGTGCGCCATCGCATATTTCGCGAAGCCGTGCGTTGATTCAAATCCGGTGGAATCGAACGGATACTCCGAAGCAAAAAGATCCGGATGCCCGTTGATGAAATGCTCCGCTTTTTTCTCCCACTCCGCCCGCAGCCATTCCGCCTGGTCCTTGTGTCCATTTTCATTCAGCGCCTGGATCAAATCCGGAATCACCAGCTCGTCGTAAGTTCCCGTTTCATAAGGCGACCACTTCACAATTTCCATCGGCACCGTGAAAAATGCCTTCGCTGTACCGAACGCCCGCTCCAAATACCCATCCGCGTCCAGATACTTCGTCATGCTCGGATAATCTTTCGCCACCCGGTACATGTTGTAGTAGAGAAGGACCACGTGCGGATAATCGTAGATCCTCCAAATGTGTTTCTTGCCGCTCGGGTCGTCCTTCGGACTATCGCGGTTCACCTTCCAGTTCGGAATCCCGTAAATCGCGTAGGGAAATGGCTCCTTGTCCGTCTGCTGCAGCCCGCCCCACACGAATTTCCTAATGTACAATTCCACCGCGTCAATTTCCTGCTGCGAAGGATAATAAATATTTTCGCCGGCAATGTACGGCGCCTTTCCCAGCGCCGGATCATCCGAAGCCACAGCGTACGATTGCAGCCCGTCCAGATCGTCCGGGCTGCGCAATTTTTCATGCTTCATGTCCCATTGTGAAATCAGCCCGTAATACCAACGCTTCGGATCCAGCCACTGTTCGTGCGTCACCATAAACGAAGCGCGCTTCTTGTATAACGTCTCCAGCGGCTCGGTGACGAAAAAATCCAGCGATACATAACGCCCTTCACCATACTTCACCTTCAGCTGGTTCTCTCCCAGCCGCGCGAATTGCACCTTATAAACATGCACATCCTTGCCGCTCTCTCCCACGTACTCGATTTTCGTCTGCTTCGGATGCTCCGCTGCCACCTCCGTGATCTTGTTTTTCGTGCGCAGCGAAAATACCGTCGTCAGATCTGTCGGCACCGTCATTCCCGGAACTACGTTCACGTCAAACAGGTCTTCCTCATACAACACGTTGCGCACTCCGTCGTAATCCGCAGCCCAGCGAAATCGGAATCCGTAGTGAGCGGAATCACCCGTGGCTCCCTTGGGCTTCAAGACCAGACTCGTGTTCGGCAAGCGCCAATTTCCGCCCTTCGCGCGCAGCTCTTCGCCACTCGCCGCTGAATGAATGTAGGCCGCGTACCCCCGCTCCATCCGCGTCGCATCGAAATATTCCAGCGGCGTCCCCGGCTGCGGCGTCATCACCAGATACGGCCCCTCCGCATTCGGACGCATCCAGAAAATAAAAGACCCGTTCTCCCCTATAAAATAATGCGGGAACACGCGCTTGGTGTACGTCTCCGTCTTATCCCAGGAATAGTTCGTGTTGAATTTCAGCGGCAATCCCAAATCCCCAATTTCTAATTCGTGATCGGTATTGTTCTGCAGAGAAATACTCCACACGAGAGCGTTGCCATCCAATCGAAATTCATCGCGCGCTTGCAATTCCTCAATCGGCGCCACCTTCTTAACTTCATCATTCACCCGCCACTCATAAATCCCCGCAGTCGCCCCACTGTCCAGTTGCGCTTCAATCCGCAGCGCCGTGGTGGTCACCGGCGCAAAATCAGTCTTCGAATAACGGTCCGCCACCACCGGATAACCGTTCGTCGCGCTCACCTCTTTCCAGGCATTGCCGTCGCGATACAGCACGCGCCAGGATTTTGGCGACATGATCGGCTCGTCTGGATTTTCTTCCTGCGCCCAATACAACTCCGCCGACCAGACGTTCTTCGGCGACGAAAAATCGTACTGTACCCACTCCGCAGTTCCCTTTTTTCCCCGCCAGACAAACTTCGGCACGTTCGGCTCGTGCGAATTGGCTGGTTCGATCTGATCCCTCAATGCCCACACTTCCCAAGGTTCCACCGAAGCGGACGGCTTGCTCTGCGTCGCGATCGTCGGCACCAGTTCGCCCACCCTATAATGGATAGTTTTTTGCCCCGCTGCCGATGCGCTCTCGATCACCGCAGCCGACGCGCGCTTCCATTCCTTCTGGCCCACCGCCCGATAGCGAATCGCCACATCGCCTAGGCTTCGCCCCGGCGCGATGTATTCGGTGTCGTATCTGTCCTGCATGCGCTTGATGCTCGCGATCCCAAAGTCGGAGCTGACGACCTGAAACTGGTCATTTTCCAGGGTCGTCTGGCCCGCACACACATCTGCAAACAAGGCCATTACGACTACAAACAGAGCGAAGATTCGCTTACGCACAACGGTCTCCTTGACGAACGAGCAGCACAATATACTTTATACGGATCTCTGGCAAGGCCGCTCGCTCCGCGCGCTGCTCTTTGCCACGCGGACCACGCGACCGACGCTTCCCAAGATTTTTCGCACTGCACTTCCCCCATTCCCGGTTTGCACAAAATCATCCGCTGCAAAATCCCCTGTTGACGAGTAAACGTTTCCCCGTAGATACTCTTGCCGTTCGCTCGCCAAACGTTGCGGCTACGGATTCCATTCATCGTCCGAATACGCGAATACCACGCGCGGCAAAAACGGAGGTACCTCGATGACCATCAAACTTCCTGCTCGGCGCAATTTCCTGAAGGATGGCATGGCTGCAGCACTCGGTGCTGCCGCATTCCCGCTGATTTCCTCGTCCCCGCTGGCGACTAAATCCGCGACGGCTGCAAAGACGCCGCAAGCTTCGGCGCCCTCCGCATCCGCGCGTATCAAAATTGATTTCGATCGTCAGATCGGCAAGATCGACCGCAACATCTACGGCAACTTCATCGAGCATCTCGGCCGCTGCATCTACGGCGGAATTTACGAAGAAGGCTCGCCGCTCTCCGATAGCGATGGTTTTCGCAAAGACGTTCTGGAAGCCGCGCGCGGCTTGCACATTCCTCTACTACGCTGGCCCGGCGGCAATTTTTCTTCCGGCTATAACTGGCGAGACGGGATCGGCCCCAAAGATTCCCGCCCGCGCCGCTGGGATACCGCCTGGCAAGCCGAAGAATCCAACCGCTTCGGCACCGACGAATTTATTCAATACTGCCGCAAACTCGGCGCCGGGCCGTACATCACCGTGAATATGGGCACCGGCACGATGCAAGACGCCGCGGACTGGGTGGAATATTGCAACGGTACGATGAACACCGCGTGGGCCAACCTGCGCAGAAAAAACGGCCATCCCGAACCCTACAACGTGAAATATTGGGGCCTGGGGAATGAAATTTACGGCTCCTGGCAAGCCGGCCACAAAACCGCCACAGCATACGCCGACCTCGCGCTCGAATTCGCCAAGATGATGCAGTGGGTGGATCCCACGATCAAGCTAGTGGCCTGCGGCGGAAATAACGCCGACTGGGACCGCGAAGTCCTCGAGCGCCTAGCCGACGTGGTGGATTACATTTCTCTCCATCACTACGGCGGCAGCATGGACACGCCTAAGGAGATCCACGACGCCAGCAAACTCGAACACGAAGTTCACGTGCTCGATGCCGTAATCACGTCCGTGGCAGGCAAGAACGAGAAAAAGGAACGCGTGAAGATCGCCGCCGACGAATGGAACATCTGGTTCCGCTCCTGGTTCAAGCGCGGCGACGATCACAAGCTGGAAGAAATCTACAATCTGCGCGACGCTCTCTGGGCCGCCTCTGCGCTTAACATCTTTCATCGCAATTGCCGTAGTGTGCAAATGGCGGATCTCGCCCAGCTTGTAAACGTCATCGCTCCTATCATGGCCAATCCCACGGGCATCGTCCTGCAAACAATTTACTTCCCGCTGCAGCTCTACGCCCAACATTCCGGCAACATCGCCCTCGACACCTTTGTGCGCTCCGACACGTTTCCGGATATACCGGACACGCCGTATCTCGACGTCTCCGCCACCACGGACGATAACGGCCAGAAGCTCACGCTATCCGTCGTGAACCGTCATCCCACATCGGATTTAACCGCGGACATCTCTATCGAAGGATTCAAATTGCAGGCGACGGGTGATCTCTATGAGGTAAACGGCCCAAGCCTCGATTCGACAAACACATTCGCCGAGCCGAAAAACGTCGGCGTCAAACGCAGCCAATTTTCCGGTGCCGGCCCGTCGTTCCACCAGACGTTCCCCGCCCACTCGCTAACCGTGCTCACGCTCAAATCATAGCCTGCGCAAAAGCGTTGGCCGCGTAATCGACGCGCGGAGAAACCTTGTAGTTCATGGCTTGGCACACCGAGGAAACGCGAGGCAAATCGCAGGTTTTTTGACTCTGTAGCGGCGCACTTTAGTGCGCCATCCCTGGCGCTCCGACTACCGACGACCGTGCGAAGATCGCTGCAGCAAGCGCTTCACGCGGTTTGGCGCAGACCGTTCCGCCGCCGCGGCACCGACCTTTCAGTCCTCGGCAAGCAGCAACGAAAGCTTCCCAGCCTGAATCTCAGGACCATCTAGCGAAATCGCCGCGCAATCGCGTAGCACCCAATCCGCGCCCGCATCTCGTATCTCGCGCGATGGCATCGTCGTACACAACCCGATCACTCTCGCGCCCGCAGCTTTCCCAGAACTCACGCCCGCGGGCGCATCCTCCACTACCACGCAATCTTTCGCCGCAAAACCAAGCACCTCCGCGCCCTTCAGATAAGGATCCGGCGCAGGCTTGCCATTCGTGATATCGCTCGACGTGACGAAAACTTCCGGCCGCCGCAATCCGCTCGTTTTCAACCGGACTTCCGCCAATCGCCGGGAGCACGAAGTCACGATCGTCCAGCGCCCAGCCGGCAGCGCAGACAATAATTCCCGCGTCCCCGGTAGCGGCACGATTCCCTCCAGATCTGCAATCTCGCCGCGCTCGATTTCCTTATTTTCAGCCAGATGATCGCCGTGCGGCAGATATTCGCGAACCGTCATGATGCTCGGCCGCCCGTGCGCCCGGTGCACCACTTCCGCGGGATCGAATCCGTGCCGCAGCGCGAAACGCGTCCACACGCGCGCCACTGCCGGCGTGGAATCAATCAGCACTCCGTCCATATCAAACAGCAGCGCAGCACAGGAAATCCGTGTCATCCGTAACTCCGCGTGCGCGCTATGCTTCGATCAATCAAATTAGCTGGCACAGGAATCCATCAAGCATACGGATGCAAAAGCCAATCCGCAAATTAATGCTTTGAATTTCAGCCACAGGAAAAAAGGAAGGATGCCGCGCGGCCCGATCTAGTGCACTTTTTCCACCGTCTGAGTGCGCGCAATTTGACTCGCGGAGATCCGAATCAGCGCGGGCAACACATCGCCAAAACTCCCGCCCCTCGCCGCTCCGCCAAATTCAAAATAAATTCTCCGAAACAGCC
The DNA here is from genome assembly GCA_013289715.1 of Acidobacteriota bacterium. GTDB lineage: Bacteria > Acidobacteriota > Terriglobia > Acidiferrales > UBA7541 > Palsa-295. The sequence goes on from JABCZJ010000012.1 coordinate 115,697, forward strand.
CGTACAATTCGTCGTAGGTCCCCTGCGCTTCTTTCTGCGGATGGAAAACAATGTGCGCAGGACAAATCTGCTTCTGCGCCTCTTCGATCGTCTTGAAGGTTCCCGCAGCCAGAAACGCGAAGATCGCGGACCCCAGGCTCGTCACTTTCTTGCTCGGCACCAGCACAGGCCGCCCCAGCACGTTCGCGTACACCTGATTCAAAACCGGATTGCTCTGCGGAATCCCTCCCGCGTTGATCACACGCTCAATCCGCGTGCCATACTCCGCCATGCGATCCAGAATCACGCGCGTGTGGAACGCCGTTCCTTCGATCGCCGCGAAAAGTTCATCCTGCGCCGTATTCTGCAAATTCCAGCCCAATGTCATTCCGCGCAGATTGGGATTCACCAGCACGGTGCGGTCGCCATTGTCCCAGGTCATGCGCAGCAATCCGGTCTGCCCCGCGTGATATTTTTCCAGCCCCACGCTCAATTGCGAAATCGTCGTGTTCGCCCGTCGCGCAATCGCCTCAAAAATATCTCCTGTGGCCGAGAGGCCGGCCTCGATCCCCGTATAACCCGGATGCACGCTGCCCTGCACCACGCCGCAAACGCCCGGCACCAACTGCGTCTGGCTCGAAATTCCAATAATGCAAGTGGATGTGCCCACAACGTTCGCCACATCTTTTTCCTGCGTGCCCGCGCCAATCGCGTCCCAATGCGCATCGAACGCGCCGACGGGAATCGGAATTCCCGCGCGCAACCCCAGCTTCTCGGCCCAGTACGGAGCCAGCTTTCCGGCGATCTTGTCTGAAGTTTCATACTGCCCCGCAAGTTTCGCGCGCACCCCAGCCAGCAGCGGATCCAATTTCACCAAGAATTCCTCGGAAGGCAGCCCGCCCAGATCGGCGTGCCACAGCCATTTGTGCCCCATCGCACAAATGCTGCGCTTCGCCTTGCTCGGATCGTTCACGCCGCACAGCGTCGCCGCAACCATGTCGCAATGCTCGAACGCGCTCGCGAATTTCCCGCGCTTATCCGGATTGTGTCTCAGCCAGTGCAGCAGTTTCGCGAATCCCCACTCCGATGAATACACACCGCCGCACCAGCGAATCGCTTCCAGTCCCTCACGGTTTGCGAGTTCCGTGATCTCCGCGGCCTCAGCCTTCGCGCGATGGTCGCACCACAAATAATAATCGTCCAGCGGGTCCATCTTCGCATCCACGGGCACGACCGATGATCCGGTCGTGTCCAACGCGATCGCCTCCACGTCCTCGCCCCGCACTCCCGCCTTCTTCAGAGCCTCACGCGTAGCCGCGGCCAGCGCGCGCATGTGATCTTCATGCGACTGCGTCGCAAACTCCGGGTCCTCGCGCTTGCGATGCAGTGGATATTCGGCCACGGCGGATTCCAGCGTGCCCTTCTTGCTGTCCACGATCGAAACGCGAACACTCAACGTCCCGAAATCTACCCCTGCAACGATCGCCATAAAAAACCGCGCCCCTAGAGGTTAATTTTCGTGCCAGTGCATGCCCCAGCCCATGTAATGAACTGCGGCCTCAACTCACAAAGATTACTTGTTCCCCGCAGCGTCGGATTCGGGGGCTTTGGGTTTTTTCCGGCGCGCTGTTTTCGGAGCCAGGGCGGTGGAATCGCGAAGGACCAAGCTGGTGCGGAGCATATATTCGCTTCCGGTCGGCGAAGGATTTTTTCGCCGTACATCCGTCAGAAGCGCATTGAAGGCCAAGCGTGCAATCTCTGCTTGCGACATTTTTACCGTGGTCAAAGGCGGAATCACGAACTGCGCCAGACGAATGTCGTCGAATCCCACCACCGAAAGTTCCTTCGGAACGTGGATCCCCTGCGCGTAACTTTCGCGCATCACACCCAGCGCCGTCATATCATTCGAACAGATGACCGCCGTGGGAATCTCCGCGACAGCGAAAAGCTTCTGCATCGCCGCGATGCCGCCCTCCATCGTGTGATTTCCTTCCACCAGGTGCTGCGGATCGACGGCCAATCCAATCTCGTCCATCGCCTGCATGAACGCGTGTTGTCGCGCAAGCGCAGTCTTCAGCGTCAGCGGGCCAGAAACAAACGCAATTTTTTCGTGGCGCAGCGCGGCCAGATGCTGCACCGCCTGTCGCAGCCCGTGCAAATAATCGATCTTGATCGTGCTGATCCGCGGCAGCGGCGGCCCCACGTCAATAAACACCAAAGGCACGTTGCGCGATTTCAGATCATCGAACAGCGCTTCTTCCATCCCGAACGTCACCACCGCCACGCCTTCCACGCGCCGTTCGATCATCCGCCGGACCGAAAGCGCCATTCGCCCGGGGTCGTGCACCGTGGAGGTCGTTAGAATCTCGTAGTTGTTCTGAACCGCGATGTCCTCAAACCCCTGCACAATCTCAGGAAAAAACGGATTGGTAATTTCCGAAACAATCAATCCAAAAATTCGGCTGCGTCCGGACACCAGCGCGCGCGCCTGCGTGTTCGGGTAATATCCCAGCTCTTCGATCACCTTCCAGACGCGCCGCGAAAGCTGCGGCGTCACCGTAGGCACACCATTGATCGTGCGCGACACCGTCGCGATCGAAACCTTCGCCATCTTCGCAACTTCGTGAATGCTCACTGCCTATCTCCGTGACGCGTGCCACGTACTATCCACTCTCATGGCGGTTCCGTCAACGCCTGCATCGAATCCAGGGCGCCCGCACGCGAATTCTACAAACGGCAAACGCCCGCGTGCTGAAAAACACTACCCGTCGGCATCTTCGGAATGCGTGCTCGTCTTCCAGTAAACCGCGTATCGCTCTCCGAAGATTTGATTCAGCGGAACCAACATCGTCGCATTCTTCTGGCCCACCGTCTGAAATGTCAAAGGCTGCCCCTTCACGGGCTCAATCCACGCGGCGGTACGTATTTCCTCCGCGGATTTCGCAAAAATATTCGCGCTACCCTTCGCATCGGCATGCGGAGGAGCCAGTTGCGTCGGCCCATGATCGGGGTCGTACTGCATTGCTTCCGTCAATCCCTCGGTTCCCAAGCGGGCAGCCAGCACGATTGGCCCGTAAAGCGCCGCTACCTGTGTTCGATCACCCAGCAGCGGTTCGGTTCGCAACCGCATCGGCAACTTCACCTCCAGCCGGTCGCCATCCGCCCACTCCCGCGTAATTCTCAGATAGCTTCCGGGGCTGGAAAATACGGGCAGAGCCTTTCCGTTCAGCTCCACGGTGCCGCCATCCACCGCCCAGATCGGGATTCGTATATTGACGCCCGCCTGCACCGGTTTTTCCGCTTTCACCGTGATGCTGGTGCCTTCCTGTCCGGGAAAGCTCGTCTTCTGGCGTACGGTAAGCCCCTTCTCGGGCCAGCGCACCTCAGAAGCGATAAACAGATTCACGAACACGTCGTGCTCGTTGTGCGAATAAATCGAATCGGTAAATTTTGAAAATTCTTCCACGCCGGTTCCCGTGCAGCACCAGAACGAATTGAATTGCGAATGGAAAAACTTCCAGTAGCCCGTCTCCAGCGGGAAATAATACATTTTCATCCCATTGTCAGGATTTTGCGTCCCCAGCCGCGAATTAAAGAGCGCCCGCTCGTAATAATCCATGTACCGCGGATCCGCCGTCCACTGATACACGTGCCGCGTCAGTTTCAGCATGTTGTACCCGCAGCAACATTCCTCCGACCACAAGCTTAACGCCTTCGACAAATTTCCCGCGTCCGTGTCCCATCCTTCGCCATTGCTCGTCCCGCCCGTCACGTAAGCACGCTCTTGCGTCACCTCTTCCCAGAAATACTTGGACACCTCGTGGTAATAAGGATCGCCCGTCAGCTCGTATCTCCGCGCCGCGCCAATTACTTTGGGAATATTGGTATTCGTGTGCAGGCCCTTCAGCTCATCTCGATGTCCCGCCAGCGGACCAAAGAAATCCGGCTGCTCGAATCGCGTCGCGGTGCGAAAGTACTGCCACTTCCCCGTAACCGCGCTCAAGTTATAAAGCGCCTCATTCGTTCCACCATACTCGGTCTTTAAAATTCGCTGCATGTGATCGTCGCTGATGCCATTCGTCCAATGGCCCATCCACCGCGCCATGCCCTCAGCCACCGCCAGAGCTTGCTCCGATTGGCAGTACGTGTGCATGTCCAAATTTCCCGCCATGATCTTGTGCAGCGTATAGAAAGGCGCCCACACGCCCTTGCCGTCGCTCAACCGGTCAAAAAAACTCTCCGGAAACGCACTCAGATAACCGTTTCCCTTCGCGTCCTGGCATTTTGCGAGCTCGGCCACCACTGCTTCACCCTTCGTTTTCAATTCCGCGTCGCCCGTGCTGGCATACGCCAGCGCGCACGCCGAAAGAAAATGTCCCGTGAAATGTCCGCGCAGCTCGCAATCGGGAGCTTCCCAGCCGCCCAAAGGCTCCGCCGTGCTTGCCAATCCCGCGTTCACGCGGAAATTGTGCACCAGGCGATCAACAGGTAGAGAATGCAGGTATTGCAGATTCGCTTTGGTGGCATCCAGGAACGGCCCATCCAGCAAACGCACCTGCTCCATTGGAAATGGCGCGGCAAGCGCCGTCACGCGTCCTTCGGGACCGCGCGGACGTCCGCCTTGCAGCAGCAGATCCTCGAAAGCAGCGCCCCCAGCGAAAGCTCCCGCCGTTTTCGGAAGGCACGCCAGCGCTGCCGACGACATCACCCCGGATACAAATTGCCGCCGCGAAACCCCCTTGGGAAACTTCACGTTAAGCCCTCCCGTTCTTCGCTACAACTTGCCACCGACCCGTCACAACCCCAATTTCGAGGAAGCGTTTACTCAGATTGCTGCAGCCCGACGCGCTCTCCTTGAAACGATCTCCGGATTCATTCTCGTTAGTATCGTCGGGAGGTCTGCTGGCATGACAACCCTCTACGGAATATATCCGATTGCGAATTTTATGCAAGCACTTTACTGAATCCAAAATTGCCATAACATGCTGAAAATACATGTGTTATCCATTGCGCGACGCTCCATATCAGGCCGCCCGCCTTAAAGCGTTCCGCGAAATCGCAACGCCACAGCGTCTTCCAAAAATGGGAGCGCATCCATTATCTCGCCTTGATTCTCACCATCACAACCCCATGGCTCGGCACATACGCGCTGAACGCCCCACTCGCAGTTTCCAGATCCTTCCTCAACCACAAATCGCGTACCGACGCTTCGCCCTCGATCCCGAGCTGCGACAGTTTCACCGTCATCTGCTCGGTGCTGCGTTGCCGATTAAACAATCCAACCGCCTTACTCCCATCCGCGAGCGGCTTCATCCAGATCTCAAACGGTCCTTCCTGCGCGATGCGATACCCCTGCTTGCCGAGCGGGTCTTGGTCCACGGCAATCACTTCGCGATTCGTCAGCAGCTCCACTGTGAAGGGCGTCATCCTCGTCAGATCGTTTCCCGCAATCAACGGCGCCGCCAGAATCGCCCACAGACTCATGTGCGTGCGGTATTCATCCTCGTTCATTCCGCCATTGCCCACTTCCAGCATGTCCGGATCGTTCCAATGTCCGGGGCGGGCGAATTTTTCCAGGCCGTTCTGGCTGAAGCCGATGTCCGCCATCACGCGATACTGGTCGCTGATGTCGCCGGTGGTGCGCCACAAATTCCCGCCCACCGAAGGGCCCCACTCCCACACCTTGTTCCATCCGTATTCGCAAAGGCTCAGCACCATGGGGCGTCCCGTTTTCTTCAGCGCGTCGTGCATCTTGGTGTACGCCGCAATCATTTCTTCGCGCGTGCCGCTCGATTGGCACCAATCGTATTTCAAATAGTCGATTCCCCACTTCGCGTAGCTCTGTGCGTCCTGTTCTTCGTGCCCCAGGCTGCCCTCATAACCAGCGCAAGTTTTCGCCGCGGGCGATGAATAGATGCCGATTTTCAGGCCCTTGCTATGTACGTAATCAGCCAGCGCCTTCATGTCTGGAAATTTTTGGTTGGGCTGGATGAATCCTTGCGCGTCGCGGCCGGCTTCCCAGGTATCGTCAATATTGATGTAGACGTACCCGGCATCCTTCATTCCGCTCGCCACCAGCGCATCCGCCGCCGCGCGCACGCCGCGGTCGTCTACCCGCTCCGCGAAATGATTCCAGCTGTTCCACCCCATCGGCGGGGTCGGCCCAGCGTTTTGCTCCTGCGCTCTGCTTGACGCCGCAGGAAACAAACAAAGCGCCCCCGCCAGCAGCCAAATAAACCTGTTGATTTTCACGGTTGCAAATCCCTCCAGACTCTTGCGGAGAGCGGAAGAGCAGGGACACAGTATCACCAGCGATTTACAGCCGAACCAAAAAAACCGACGCGCCCGCCGGATGCCAGAACTGGCATCCAGCGAACGCGATGGAGGGTGGACCTGGCCGCAACAAACTAGAAAAATAGATTCAACCGAAACTCAATTTCTCTCGCTCCGTTGTTTCCCGGGCTGTTCGGGGTAGTGATCGTGCCAGCTTGACCAAAGCTGCCGTTGTTAATATTTACGTTCGCGGGACTGGCAGCTTGGAGCCCTTCCGGCGTTGGACCAAAGTTCGGATGGTTGTACACATTCAGAAGCTCGGTTTGAAACGACACGCGAAACCGCTCGTTGATTGGTATCTGCTTGCTGATAGCAATGTCCTGGTTGAAATATCGGGGTCCGTACAACCACGGGTTCAATGCGAATGCTCCCGGGGTCGTGTTGGGAGTGATATACGCGGGGTTGGCGGTTCCGTTAGAGGCAAGGTACTTCGGGTTGATTAGATCCACCGTGGTTTGCCCAGGGACATGGTAGACGCTGACGGAACTCTGCAATTGCGACGTTGTTACACCGTTCAGCACCATACCGCTATCGCCGAAGTCATTATAAGTGGATGAAATATTTCCATTGATGGACTGAACACCAAGGAGCTGGAAGGGCTCTCCGCTCTGCAGCGTCAAGATCGTTCCGACTGACCAACCTCCAACGAGCTTGTCCACCCACCCCGTCTGATTCACGAATTGCTTCCCGGAGCCAAACGGCAGATCGTAGGTGCCGTTCGCATGGAAAGAATTTCGAATGTCAAACGGCAGCGGCCCGTAACTCTGTCGCAGGTTGCGCAAAGAAAACTGATTGAACACCCCGGTCCAGGAATTCTGCGTGTTGATTCCTAGCGTATGGCTCCAGGTGTAGTTCGCATCGAACTGCATCCCGTGCCATTGCTTCTGTCGGAAATCTATTTGGAGCCCGTTGTAATTCGAGTAGCCAGCTGCTGTAGTCAACCCCACATCTTGCCCAGTGTTCAGCGGGTTCATCTGGAAATAGTTGATCGGCTGCGTCCCGCCGGCTCCCGTATAGCCGCCGTTCGCCGCGCAGGGAGCAAAAGTTGTCACGATGTTGCAGAAATACGTCGGGCTGCCACCGGGTCCGCCAGCCATCGCTGTAGCCAGTCCGCCGGCTGCTCCTGCTTGCAGCATCGAAATAAAGGTCGAGTTCCCATAACCTTGCCCCGCCGGCACACCCGTGAACGCCGCGTCGAAGATGGGTGTCGCAGCTTGCCCCGCAAACCCGTTATTCGCAAAAGAATTCGGATTCCCGTTTGCGGCGTTAATGGCCAGATTCTTCTGCGCTTGCTGGAACTGCGGCAGGAATCCGGCGTTTCCGTTTCCACCAAAAATATTCACCTCGTCGGTGAACACGTTCAGCCACTGATGCACGCTGTGGCTGCCGATGTAGCGGAACTCGATCGCGTTGTTCCGGCCAATCGGACGCTGAATACTCAGGTTCCAGGATTCAGTGTAAGGCTGCTTGATATTCGGATCAAACGCACCTAACGCGATTCCGGGATTGAAAATCTGCTGGTAAGGATACACGAACGTCAACCCGGCTTCGGGATAGGTCGTCGTGTAGTTCGGGGTCAGGTTTTGGTACGGTGGAAATGGTTGTCCGAGCAGCAGCGACCCCGGCTTGAATTGGCCCGCTGAGGTTGGAGTAAGGCTGTCAACGAGCTGATTGTTCTGATAGAAAAACGCGCCATAATCGGTCGCGGCGTCCCAAAAGAACTGATACGGCTCGGTGTACTTTCTAAATGCGAATCCGGCTCGAACCACCGTTTGGCCTTGAGCCGTGAGCTTACCCATGAAACCGTCTGTGAAGGCCGGACTCCACGCAAATCCAATCTGTGGCTGTGGACTTACGTTCCAGGAGTTGTATTGATGCCCTCTGGCTACGAACAGCGGGTCTTGGTTCCCCGTTAGAACCCCGGGCTTGAATTCGTTTCCTGCTCCAGACGGCCCCCACACTCCGTCCAATCCGACGCTTTCATACGCATTCTTCAGGTCGTGGTCGTCACCCGTAAAGTCCCATCGCAGTCCGTAGTTCAGAGTGAAGTTCGGCTTTATCTTCCAAGAGTCCTGAAAGAACAAACCCCAGGCTTTCTGTAACTCATCCAGTACGAATGGTGCCGTCGAGTTGGTTTGGTATTGCTTGGTCTGAGGGTTGAGAGCGAACGCCGTACGAACGGCATAGCCGTTCGACGCCCCAATGTCCCCCGCAAGGATAGCGTACAGTTGCTCTCCTTCGGTCTGTTGTGCCGAGTTCGCGCCTGCCGCACTCAACGCAGCTGCCATCGGATTCAACGCCGGATCGCCGGTTACCAGACCCAGGTTCGTAAATTCGATACCGGACGGAGCATTCCAGTAATGGTCCTGCTCGCGATACCATGAGAATCCGAAGTTAAATGTGTGGGCGGAATGCTGCCACGTCAGGGAATCAGACATATTAAAAAGTGGGTAGTAGGTGGACGTTGGCTGTTGAAACAAATCTCCAGACATGTTCCCGTTGTAGGTCGGATAGTTCCACTGTACGTTTTGACTCGATCCCGGGACCGGCGGCGCTACTCCCGCGCCGTAAATGTCCCAGTTGTACAGGAATCCGCCGCGGAATTGATTCACGAGCGTAGGCTTAATGGTCCAGTCAAACCCAAAAGCTGCGGTGTAGGCTTTCCCATTGTTGGCCCCGTCGGAGTTGCTGAAAGCGGCGCCTGGAAACCACGGAGCGGTTTGGCCAGCATCGTTGAACTTCGTTTCGTTCCACGCCAAGTTGAATCGGATGCTCTGTGACATGTTGTAATCAACCCGAATCGTCGGAAAATACTGCGTTATGGGGCTGCCTACCTGAAAACTTAGAAGCTGAACGCTGGGGTCATTCGCCACGTTCGTCAATTTCCCGAGCGAAAGGATGCTGTTGATCTTGGTCTGTTCCGCGGTGTAAACGCTGTTAATCGTGTTGTTAACGCCCGCCACCGCTGCGACGCTAGTCGGTGTTCCGATCAATTGCACCGATTGGGTAACGCCCCCGGGTCCGCTAAAAGAAAACAGACCGCTCTGCGAGGCCGTCGTCAGGACGTTGTTCGTCTGTGTGTAGGCGCCGGGCTGCTTGGACATCGCAAAGGTACCGAAAAAGAACAGCTTATCTTTCAGGATCGGGCCGCCAATGCTGCCCCCAAAATCATTCTTGATGAACTTGTTTTTCGGAAGGCCCGACGCATCATTGGCCCAGCTGTTCGCGTTCAATCCAGCATTCTGATAATTATCAAACACACGGCCATGATACGCATTCGTGCCGCGGCGCGTGATGAAGTTTACCTGCATGTTCGTCGCGCCGTACCCCTGGTTCACATCCAGTTGGTCCGTTTGCACGGTCATTTCCTGAATGTCTTCCAAGCGCGCTTGCAGGGCCGGTTGCTGATTTCCTGAGAATTTCATCCGGCTGGTGCTCGAAATCACTCCGTCTATATTGTTTCCCTGCGCGATCACCGGCAGTCCGTTCCACGTGCCGTTGCCGTTCCCAGGCGTACCAGTGAATCCCGCCGCCAAAAACGACAACGTGCTTACGTCGCGTCCGCTTAAGGGCAAATTTTCCAGCTGTTTCATGTCAATATTCGTGCCGAGGGCGTTTGATGTCGTTTCCACCAACGGCGTCTCGTTTTCACGAACTTCCACCGTTTCCGTCTCCTGGCCAACCCTCAAACTCGCAACGATATCGGTCACCTGGGTCGCATGGACCGTGACTTCGGTGAACGTCTGCGTCTGAAAAGCCGCCTTCGTCACCGTCAGCTTATAAGTGCCTAGCGACAGGTTGACGAACGTGTATGTTCCATCGCCCGACGTTACGGCAGTTCGCATGTCATTCGTCGAAAGATCTTGCAGCGTCAGTGTCGTGCCCGGCACAAGCCTGCCGCTAGGATCCATAACGGTCACGTTGATCGAACCCTGGCTCCCCGCCTGTCCCCACGCCGGCTGCACTCCCAACGCCACCACCGCCAGAAAACACGCCAGCACGCTCAAACAGAATCCCAATGAGAAACTGCGCGACATATTTCCTCCTTGTTCACCGCCGGAACTTTTTCGCGACTCGCCGCACACAGAACTTGAACCGAAACGTCCGCAAAATTGCACGAGGACCCGATCAAAAGTCTTATAGGACATGGCCACTCCTCGTCGTGCCATAAATGATTTCAGCCTCGCCGTTGTTGCGTCGATCGAATTGCAAACCAGAAGGAACGGCCGCGCCGCATGCTAGGGTGGTAGCGCAAGCGCGGCCAGGCAGGTGTGCTGCTCCAGCGGAAATCGTCAATGTTTTTCTATAGAGTAAACGCTTACTCATAATCCCCATTACCCCAATGGGACGGACCACCCACTCGATGCCGTGTCTTTTATATTGTATTCGATATCCTGTCAAGCCATTTCTTGCCCTCCCTAATGGATTCCTACTACTCCCCGCCACCTCAGCTCGCCAGCCAGTCCCCCTGCCAGTCTTCTTTCGCTCGGCCTGACTTCCACATCGTTCCATGCACCCACGACTTCTCACGCGCCGCGATTGCTGGCAGAATCAGGTCGATCTCGTGCTAGAACGAATCCAGCGTTGAATGGACTCCCTCAATCCGCGATGTATATCAGCGCGCGAAGCAGCGATGCTCTTCCGCGACGGCTCGCGATCTTTCTCGCGCTTGTAATGAGCATTTGCGGATGCTCGTTTGCGACAGCGCAACCATCCCCCGGCAGGCTACAATCCCAGACCAAGCCACCCACTAACGACCATGACGCATCCTCCTCAGTCAACTCATCCGACTCAGCCAATCAAGAACTCCAGACCGGAACCGACCTAACGCGCCAAGGCCACTTTCGCGAAGCGATCCCGCATCTCCTCGCGGCGCAAGGCCGCGTCACCAACGAATTCGCCGCAGACTTCAACCTCGCGCTCTGTTACACCGCAATCAACCAGTTCGAAAAAGCGATTAGCATCCTCACCACCCTGAGCAGCGCCGCGCATCCCACCGCCGGCGTCTACAATCTCTTGGCCCAGGCGTACGTCGGGAATTCGCAACCCGAGCAAGCGTTTACAGCTCTTCAACAAGCCGCAGTCATCAGCCCTGCCAACGAAAAACTTTACGTCCTCGTCGCCGACGCCTGCATGGACCATCAGAACTACCCGCTAGGAGTGAAAGTTGTAAATCTCGGCATCGAAAATCTGCCGCACTCCGCACGCTTGTTCTACGAACGCGGTGTTTTCGAGACTCTGCTCGAACGCGGCGACCTCGCTGCAGCCGATTTTGCCGAGGCCGCGAAGCTCGCGCCCGAGACAGAAATCGCCTACATGGCAATCGCGCAACAGAATTTAGTGGAAGGAAAAATTCCAGAGACGATTGCCGCCGCGCGCCAGGGCATCGCCGCTGGCCATGAGAATCACATCTTGCTCACGCTTCTGGGAGAAGCGCTCATTCGCTCTGGCGTCGCGCCCGGCCAACCGGAATTCGCCGAAGCCCAAACCGCGCTGGAAAAATCAGTGGCCGGACATCCGGACAACTCGCGCTCGCAAATTGCCCTGGCCAAAATCTATCTGATGGCCGGCCGCTACGACGACGCCATCACCCACCTGGAAATTGCGCGCCAACTCGATCCCACCAATACTTCGGTGTACTCGCACCTAGCCGCCGCCTACCGTAAGCGGGGCCAATTGGATCAAGCCCAGAAAATGCTCGCAATCCTCGCCAATCTCAACGAAGCCCAGGCCGCGAAAATCCGCTCGGGCCCCAGCGACCATAAAGCCACCACCGCGCCGTCAAGAGTGGAATAGTCAGCGCATCTCAATTTATCGCGTCTTGGCGGCAACGCGCGGAAACGGCCGCTCCACCAACCCCTCGCCTTCGTTCACCGAAATAATCTGATCGCTCTTGATCCCAGCAAGTTTCGTCACCACCCCGCTAGGCCACTTAATCTCCAGCGCCTCCACCGTCGCGTGCGCTCCCAATCCAAAATGCAGCCGCGGATCCTGCGCCGATTGGTAGCTCATCCCACCCTCACGCTGATCGTAAAGCGTCAAATCGCCCGCCGTGAGCTTCACCCGCGCCCCCACTCCATCCCGATTCGATTTCGTCCCAATCAGAAAAATCTCCAGCCAGTGATTCGCGTTGCCTCCGTCATTCCGCAACAGCTGCGCCAGCTCCCCATTGTTGTTCACCAGCACGTCCAAATCGCCGTCGTTGTCAAAATCCCCAATCGCCGCGCCCCTGCTCACCCGCGGACGCACGAAATCCGCTCCCAGCCGGTTGCTCACATTCTCGAAAATCCCTCGCCCCGTATTGCGAAACATCAGCTTAGGCTCGGCATAGCGCACCTCGCCGCGATACCGCTCGATATTGTCCAAAATATGCCCGTCGCACATGAAAATGTCGCGCCAGCCGTCGTTGTCATAATCCATGAATCGCGTCCCGAACCCGCTCATGTGAAACGTCGCATACGAAATCTTCGACCGCAGCGTCGCATCATCAAACACTCCGCCGCCCATGTTCTGATAAAACCGCGCCAGCTGCGAATCCAGGTGCGTCACGATCAAATCCATCCGCCCGCTTCCGCTCGCGTCGGCCGCGTCCACTCCCATTCCCGCTTCCGACGTACCGTCCATGCTCACCGCAACGCCGGCCATATACCCCACTTCGCGAAAAGTTCCGTCGCGATTGTTGTGAAATAAAAAATTTGGCATCGAATCGTTCGCGACGAAAATGTCCTGCCAACCGTCGTCGTCGTAATCAAAAGTCACTACGCCCAATCCGTTCCCCGGCTTTGCTCCCACACCCGATCGCACGCTCACATCCGTAAACGTCCCATCGCCATTGTTGTGAAAAAGTGTCGGAGCCTGCCCGTGATAATTGTCCGGGTGGCAATAACTGCGCAGGCCCGGCCCATGATCGCCGCACCAGAAATTGTTGTCCGGCGCCCAATCCACGTAGTTCGCAATTACCAGATCCAGCCGCCCGTCGTTGTCGTAATCAAACCACGCGGCGCTCGATCCCCAGCGGCCGGAATTCTCCACTCCCACCTTCGCCGTCACGTCCGTAAAAGTTCCGTCGCCATTATTATGGAAAAGAATGCAGCGCCCATACCCCAACACAAAAAGATCCGGAAATCCGTCGTTGTCGTAATCGCCCACCGCGACGCCCATCCCAAATAATCCTTCCGCTCCTACGCCCGCCTTCAACGTCACATCGGTGAACGTCCCGTCGCCATTGTTCCGATACAGCGCGCTTTGCAGCCGGTGCTTCGGTGTGTACAGCCGCGTCGCCGCGCCGTTCACCAGATACAAATCCATCAATCCGTTCTGGTCGTAATCAATCCAGCCGCACCCGGATCCCATCGTCTCAATCAAATATTTTTCCGTCGACGCGGCATTGTCGTGCTGAAAAGTAATTCCAGCCGCGGCTGCCACATCAACATAAGTCACGGGAATAGACGCTCCCGCACCATTCCAGGCGGATCGCGGCGCCGCCAAAACCGCACCCACGGACTTCAACAAATCGCGCCTCGAAATATTGAAATGTCTCGGCACCGGAAAAAACTCGCTATGCGCTCCGAAAAAGTTGACAACGCTGGTAGCCTACATCAGAGGTCGCGCACCGTGCAGGGATTCTTGGCTCATCGCTCTAGCAAAACTTCTCCCGAAGCTGGCCGAAGCTAAATGTCCATCCGCTCCGCCGCGAAAATAATCGCCCTCGTGTTGTTTTTACCGTGGTCGTTTCACGTCGCTGTTCACGCCACCGCACGGCGACAACCCGCCACCATCACAATCCCGCAATCCACTCCGCCCGCGCCCCCAAGAATTCATTTCGTGGATATCGCCTCCCAAGCCGGCCTAACCGCCCGCACCGAATACGGCGGCGACCGCATAAAAAAGTACATCATCGAAAGTACCGGCTCGGGCGCCGCCGTGATTGATTACGACAACGATGGCGGGCCCGACATTTTCCTGGTCAACGGCAGCACCCTCGAAGGTTTCCCCAAGGGCCAGGAACCCACCAGCCACCTCTATCACAATAATCGCGACGGCACTTTCACCGACGTCACCGCAAAAGCTGGCGTCGCCCTCACCGGATGGGGCCAAGGCGTCTGCGCCGGCGATTACGACAACGACGGCTTCACCGATCTCTTTGTCACTTTCTGGGGTCACAACGTGTTACTCCGCAACAATGGCGACGGCACGTTCACCGACGTCACCAAAAAATCCGGCCTCGCACACGAAGACACACGCTGGAGCACCGGCTGCTCCTTCGTGGACTACGATCGCGACGGCCACCTCGATCTTTTCGTCGCGCGCTACGTTGATTTCGACCCCGCACAACTGAACGATCCCTCCAGCGCCTCCGCCTGCGATTGGAAAGGTCAGCCGGTTTTCTGCGGCCCCATGGGCCTGAAAGGCACGCGCAACGAGCTCTATCACAACAATGGCGACGGCACTTTCACCGACGTCTCCGACAAATTAATCCTGAAAGACAATGTGCCGCACTACTGCTTCACCCCCCTCGCCGCCGATTTCGAAAATAACGGCTGGCCGGACATCTACGTCTCCTGCGATTCCTCCCCCAATCTTTTCTTCCACAATAATCGTGACGGCAGTTTCACCGACGTCGCTCTCAATGCCGGCGTCGCCTACAACGAAGACGGACACACCCAAGCCGGCATGGGCGTAGACGCCGGCGACTACGACGGCGACGGCTGGCTCGACATCATCAAAACAAATTTCTCCGACGACAGCTCCACTCTCTACCGCAACAATCACGATGGCACCTTCACCGACGCCACTCTCCATGCAGGCCTCGGCGGCAACGTACAATTCCTGGGCTGGGGAGCTCTCTTCGTGGATGTGGATAACGACGGTTGGCCAGACATCGTAATCGTGAATGGTCACGTCTATCCCGAAATCGAAGGCAAAGGTCTGCTGAGCTCTTTCCGCGAACGAAAATTAATCTACTGGAATGAGCGCAACGGCAAATTCAAGGATGTTTCGCTCGACGCAGGCCCCGGCATCATCAAACCATTCAACAGCCACGGCCTGGTCGCCGCCGATTTTCGCAATGACGGCAGCGTCCAGCTTCTCGTAAATAACAGTTACGACGCGCCTAGCCTCCTGAAAAACGACGCTCTCCAAGGAAACTGGCTAACCGTAAAATTAATCGGAACAAAATCCAATCGCGACGCAATCGGCGCCCGCGTCACTCTGCACGCCGATGGCCGCCAGCAACTGCAAGAAGTCCGCAGCGGCGGCAGCTACATTTCGCAAAGTGATTTGCGCCTGCATTTCGGCGTAGGCCACGCCGCAGCAATCGACAGCCTGCAGATCAGCTGGCCCAGCGGCCAGAAGCAAGAATTAAAAAATGTCCCAGCAAACAAAATCGTCATAATCAAAGAAGGCGCAGGATTCGTCGCGCATCCGTAAAGTAGTCTGCAGCAATGTCACTCGCGCAATGGAATCAGGAGGCACGCTGCATGTCGAGAGTTCAAGACGGACGCTGGAAATCACTTCCGCGCCGCCACTTCTTGCAATTGCTAGCCAGCTCCGGCTTCAGCTTCAGCAACCTCTCCGCACACCGCGCCCGCCTGTTGCCACCTGTCGCTCCCGCCTTCGAAGAAATGCCGCCCTCCGCGACAAAAATCAACTGGACCCACACCAACGGCCGCTCCCCCGAATGGTATCTCCCCGAAACCGTCGGCGCCGGCTGCGGCTTCCTCGATTACGACAACGACGGCTGGATGGACATCTACCTGGTGAACAGCGGCCCCTGCGATTTCTACGCTCCGCCTCAGCCTCTGCGCAACGCGCTCTATCGCAATAATCGCGACGGCACCTTCACCGACGTAACCGAGAAAGCCGGCGTGTCAGGAAACGCCTACGGCATGGGCGTAGCGGTCGGAGATTACGACGCCGACGGTTTCCCCGATCTCTACGTCACGCAGTATCCCCGCAGCATTCTCTATCACAATAATGGCGACGGCACTTTCACCGATGTCACCGCCAAAGCCGGCGTGGCAGCTCCCGGCTGGGGCAGCAGCGCCGTCTGGTTCGATTATGACAACGACGGCCGCCTCGATCTCTTCGTCTGCCGCTTCGTCGATTTCGACAAATCCAAAAATAAATTTTGCGGCAACACCATCAGCGGTGAACGCTGGTACTGCAAACCCAACGTCTACGGCCCCGAGCCCAGCTATCTCTTCCATAATAATGGCGACGGCACCTTCACTGACGTCAGCAAAGATTCCGGGATAGCCGCCTCGCTAGGAAAAGCCTGGGGAGTCGTCGCAGCGGACATCAACGACGACGGCTGGATGGATCTCTTCGTCGGCAACGACACGGTCGCGAATTTCCTCTTCCTCAATCGCGGCAAAAAAGGCTTCGAAGAATCAGGTTTGCTAGCAGGCGTCGGCTACAACACTTTCGGCCGCGCCCGTTCCGGCATGGGTGTGGATGCCGCCGACTACGACCAGGACGGCTTCCTCGATCTTTTCGTCGCCAACGTGGACCAGGAAATGTACGCGCTCTATCACAACAACAAAGACGAAACTTTCACCGATGTTTCCATTCCCACCGGCATCGGCCCCACCACCCAGTACATGAGCGGCTGGGGCCTGAAATTTTTCGATTACGACAACGACGGCAACCTCGACCTCTTCCTCTGCAACGGCCATCCCGATGACGAAGTTGAAAAACGCGTCGAGCACGTCACCTATCGCGAACCGCTCCTCCTCTTCCGCAACACGCCCAACGGTTTCAAAAACGTCAGCCTCGAAAGCGGCCCCATTTTTTCCAAGCCTCTAGCCGCACGCGGCATGGCCCTGGGCGATTTCGATAACGATGGCTCGGTAGACGTCCTTATCGCGACGAATAACGGCGCGCCCGTCCTCCTACGCAACAACGCGGGACGCCAAAACCACTGGCTAGGCCTCCACCTGATCGGTCGCAAATCGAATATTGACGCAGTAGGCGCTAAAGTCACCTATCGCTCCGGCGATCTCGAACGCACCCACACCAAAGTTGGCGGCGGGAGCTACCTGGCCGCCCACGATCCGCGCATCGTTCTAGGCCTAGGCCCGCATACAAAAATTGATTGGCTGGAAATTCGGTGGCCTCAACCCAGCGGAATAAAGGAACGCTTCACAGAAGTTCCAATCGATCGCTACATCACCATCACAGAAGGCCAAGCAAAATGGAAGTAGCACCGCGACCCGTTTTCCTGGCACAGCCTTCAGGCTGTGCGGCTGGAATTACCACACGAAGAGAATTGCAGTAAATCTTCTCCGCGCCCGCCGCTCGTTGGGCGCCGCTGCCTGGGAACGCCAATCTCCCGATTGGCGACCCGTACCACCGTGCCGGCACGAGTTGGTAGGGGCGCTCCTTGCTGCGCCCCAGTTTGCCACGCTGTCAGTCGGTCGCCGTCTCCGATTTGCCTCCGGCTCTCTCCGTGCCCTCTGTGTTAAATCTTTTGACTTGTCCGCCCGCTACTGCGGCCTCCCCGAACCCTCCCGCGCCTGCGCCTTAATCTCCGCCTCACGCTGCAACGCCATCTCCCGCTCCGCATCCGCCTTCCTTCCCACCCGCGCATAAGCAATCGAAAGCTGATAATGCCCCGCCGGATCCGCCGCCTCCATCTTGACGTACGACTCGAGCGGCCCCACCGCCTCCGAATTTTTCCCCGCCGCATTCAAAGCCATCCCCAATCCCAGATACGCCTCCTCAAATCCCGAATCCATGTTCAGCGCCCGCGAAAAATGCGCAATCGCCTCGTCCCACTGCTGCGCCTGCCGCGCAATATCTCCCAACATAAATTCCGCCGCCGCATTGTTCGGATCGATCGCCAGCTCCGCATCAAACTGCTTCTTCGCTTCTTCCACCGCCGGCGGTTGCTTCGAAAGCAAAATCCTCCCCAACCGGTAATGAATTTCCGGCAATTTCGGATTCGCCTCCAAAATCTTCCGATACTCCGCCGCCGCCTCGTCCCATTTTTCCTGCGACTCAAGCCCCTCGGCATCCAGCTTGTGCGCCTGGTAAGACCCCGGCGCCGAACTCACCAAATCCTGCTCCGAGCGATTCGCCAACTCCGAAAAATAGTGAATCGTCACATACAAGACTTCCGGATTGTGCGGATACTCGCGGTTCAGCAACAGCAAGGTATCGACGGTCGTCTGCACCTGATCGAGACTCATCGCACACCGCGCGCTAGCCATAGCAGCCTCAAATTTCAGCTGCTTATCCGTCAAATGCGGGATGGCCTTCTTCAAAAGCGGCAAAGCCTCGCGGCATCGTCCCTTCTCCGCGAACCCAATCCCCTGCGCCGCCGACACCGCATAATCCACACCCGCTGCGCTCTTCGAAGTCGGCGCGGAAGCCGATGCGGTGGCCTGCGCTGGCGCCGACGCCTGCGCCCCCGCCACACCACAAGGCGCAAAAATTCCCGCAATCAAAAAGGTAGCAAGCAGCAAACAGGTCGGCCTGATCATGAACTGACTATAGATGGAAACGCGACGTGCTGCCACGGTCTCGGCACAATTTTCGCACGACCGCGAATTGAAAAACCCGTTCCAGAAGAACGCTCCCCAAGACATGTCCCGCCATCACGCAATCCCCGCCCGCACCCGAGCCGCCACAATCACCTCAGTCATCACATCGCGATACTTCTCGAAAGTATCATCCACCACGGTAATCGTCGGAATCGTGTGCTTCTCCTCCGGCATCGTCGGCTTGAATTTGGCGAACCCGTCTTCATGCACGCCCGTACTCCCGCGCCCCGGAGCAGGACGGCTCAAGTGCTCGAACGACCGCGCATACTTCGTCAAAGCCGCCGGATAAGCCGGCGACCGCGGCACTTGGTACACGGGAATGCAAGACATCAGCGCGTCGTAATGCATTTCCCCGACCGCCAGAACTCCCGGATATTTCGCGCGCAATTCCTTCACCAGCTCGACAGTCCCCTCATACATTCCGCCGCTCAAATTGTTGACCCACGCCCCCGCGATATCCAAAAAATAGGCATCCACATGGTACTGCTCAATCACTTCCGAAATCCGCCCCGCCAGATATTCTCGCCACGAAGGAACAGCAAGATTCATGAACGCGCCCCAACCGTCGTTGCTGCGGTCGTTGTCCATGTCCACCCAATCATTCGCGAAATCATCTCCATCGATCCGCACCGTCTGCGCATTCGCAACTTTCGCGTACATGGAATGATTCCGGTTTGCCACATTCGCGCCAAACATCGGCATCATCCGGAATCCCAGCCTCTGCCCTTTCTCGATCAGGGCGCGAAATCCTTCCTCGCCCCCCAGGCGCGGATCGGCCTTATACAGCGGATAATTCCAGTAATACCGCCCATCCCAAGCCGGCAGAAAAACGAGCACCCGCTTCGCCGGAATCTGCGTCGCGGCCCACTGCAACGTCCTCCCGATTTTCGCGTAGTCGTTGTAAATGTATCCGGTCCAGTGCATCCCGTGAATCGAAAGCACCAGCGCAATTTCCCGAAACCACTCCGGCACATCCGTCCTCTTCTCCCAGTCCGGAATCTGAAACGCCCTCTCCACATGATCGAAATGCATCCGCGAAGCTGCGTCCATGCTCGGCGCTTTCCCCACCCGCCACGCCGGACTTTCAATCTTGTTGCTCTTCTCCCACCCCTCGCGCTCGTAGATCAATTCGGCGCGATATCCCTCATCCCCCGGCTGCAAATAAAATCGCGTAGCCCGCACCTGTTCATCACGCGCCGAAAGATAGAAGAATTCTCCGCTGTCTTTCTGAATCACCACCAGCGGCGTAGTCATCCCGCCAAAAAGATACGGATGCTCCTTCAAAATCTCGTTATCCTTCGGATCGAAAAACTTGTTGCACGAAACCGACACTTGCCCTCGCGGCACTCCGCGTACAATTGAAGTCAACGATTTAATCGGCCGGTCCGTTTCCGCAGACACCTTCCACTCAAAATAATCGCCGCTCTTCCGCGCCCGCGCGACCACGCTGCCAGGAGCCTTCATCTGGTCCCCGGCCCACACCAAATTCGAGCAGCGCATCTCAAATCCATCCGCCGTTTTTTCCACCGTCATGCTCGCGCGATCCAGTCCGTAACAATCTTCAAACGTGTGCAATCGAAACGAGAACAGCAACCCTTGAAACGCGACGGACGGCTCCGGAAAATCAAACCCAAACTTGAAGAAACTCTGCCCCCGCGGCGGCACGTACACCCCATCATTACAAGTCAGCGCCACAATCTCGCCATCAGCAACGCCGGACAACGCTGCGGGCGTCGCGCCACGCGGAGCGGTTCCGTGCTCCAAAGTCGCGCCGTCGGCGCACGCATCATGTGGCGACGCCTCAGCCGCGCGCGCACCGTCCAGTTTCCGCAAGACCACCGACGAGGCCCCCGCAACCACACTCGTCTTCAATAATTCCCTGCGCGAAATCTTGTCAGTCATAAACCTTCCTCGGATGGACACAACCTGCAACGTCAGAGCGGTTTGCGTAGCGCCGGCGTCCCGCCGGCTCTTTTCCGCGGTACCATGTCGCCGCCAATCACCTAACCAGCGCCGGAGGCACGGCATAAGCTAGCCCAGCCCGGAAGGGCTGAGAAAAATCGCAAAAAAACCCGAGCACCGTAGGTGCGACAGAAGCCAACGCTCAAAACATCAATCCTAAATAAACTGCCCAACCACCTCGAACCGCTTCTCCCCACCCGTCGGAAAAATCACCGTATCACGCGAACCCCCACTCAACTCGACCAGTCGCCCATTAACCGTCACCCGCTGCACCGCGTTCGCCGCTGGCATCCGCAATTTCAAGTGCACTTCCTTCACCCCGCCAGCCTTCCCCAAATCAATCTTTGCCTTCACCTTCTTCGCGCCGCGATCGGCCGCCATACTGAAACTCACCCTCCCAAATCGCGTCGGCGCCTCCGCAATCCGTATCTCGCTCCCCGACGCCACCCAATCCCGCGGCAACCCCTTCCCAAAATAAATTCTGCCCTCGTCCGAATCTTCCAGCACCAACATCCACCTCACCAGCAAAGGAATCGTCTGCTGCGCCGGAATGCAAAAAAGCGCCGTGCCGCCATCCACTCCCGACACCTCGCCCGCCGTCCAACTCCCCCGCGTGTGGTCGTGATATCGATGCGCGTAAAGAAACAGCAAATACTCCTCGACGCGATCCAAACGCAAAAGCATCTGCGCATACCCATAGGAAATAAATCCCAAAATATCGCGCCCCTCTGGATGCGGCCGCTCGATATTCGCCACCACTCCCAAAGTCGTCCCGCCATAAGCGCGCATGCAATCAATCACGGTGTTGGCCAAACTCGCAGGCAACACATCCGGCTGCAAAAGTTCCGCGTACGCCCGATGCGCCCACTGCTGCGGGCTCGGATGCTCCTTCTCCAGTGATTCGCGAAACATCAAGGTCGTTCCCGGCAACGGCCCGATATACGCCGGCGTCACATCGCCGCGCACATTCGCGCGCATGCTAGCGATCATCTTGTCCTGCAAATCCTTGCTGCGCTGCAACCACCCGCCCGCCAAAGGTCCCGCGCCCGGCTGAATCGTCGGCCATACTCTTCCCATGTCTCGAAGTCCCCGCGCCGCAAACGCATTATTCGCAAAATAAGGCAGCCACCAAACCATCGGCTTCGGATGCAAACAAGAATCCGACTCGCTCCACCCGTGAATAATCCCGTAGCCCACATCGTCCTTCGGCAGCTGCAAACTCAAGTCGTGCAGCTCCGTCAAAATCGCCGCCGTCGCCACAATCTTTTTGCGATGCTTCTCGAGCAGCGCCGCATCCTGCGTGTAATTGAAATAACGCGCCAGCAATGAAAGCGTCAGACCAAACTGCGCTGTCTCCGGCCCGCGCATGTTGATCATTCCCTTCGCGTCCGTAAAATCCGTCAAATAATTATCAATAATCTCCCGCGCAACATCGCATCGCCCCCACTCCAGATTCGCGTACACCGCCATCGTGAAAATATCCTGGAACCCGTCATATTCCGGCCCGTAATAATCGCGATCCACCGCTCCGTACTTCGGATAAACGCCGCCCGGGCGCACCATCAATTCCTTCGCGAAGGCATGCTTCGCCATACTCACCCAAGAATCGTCGGGCAACGCAGCCGATGCAAAATCCTGCAATTGTTTTTCCCAGTACGCCGCAAACACCAGCAGCGCGCGATAGAATTCTTCCGCACTCGGATCCTCCCGCGTAGGAGGAAACGCGGGATAGCTGTATCCATACACCACCTTCGCCACTTTCCCGTTTTCCACGCGCGTCGTCCGATGCCACGTCTGCACGATGAACCGGTCGTGCGCCTCCACGTCTCCAAACACGACGACTTCCAGGTACACAGTGTCCGAAATCGGTATTACCTTGCGCACCGCCGGCATCCACCCGCCAATCAGTCCTTCAAATCTTTTTTTCGCCGTATCATTCGTGATCTCCGGAAAATATTGCCCCGGATGGTAGGTCCGCGTATTCCCTGATGGAAACACCGGCATCGTATCCGAGCACTCTTTCGTTCCCACAAAAGTGTTCCAAGGCAATCGCCAGCGCGACTCTTCTTTCGCCGTTCCCTGCGGCGGCGCTGCGGATTTCACCTGCGCCGGATCCGGATCGCCGTGCTGCAAAAGCTTGTCGGCCAATAAATCCGGCCCCGACATTCCAATATCGGCAAGCTTCAAACCGAGATACGGCGGATCAGCCTCCGCAAAGGTCGCCTCCGCGCTTTTCGCGAGCACGCGCGATGCTCCCGCCGCAGAAATAAAAGTGATCGCCCCGTCGCGCGTCCGCAAATCCTCGTAAACCTTCCACCCGGTCGCCCCAACCTTGAATTCGCAAACTAAAGTGTGACCCGTCACATCGGGCGCCGGCCCAGAACTCAGGCCCAGCTCAAGAGTCGGATCAGAGCCAACAGCCTTCGCCCGCTCCGCAGCCGCCGTCTTCTCTGCCGCGGCACCATTCGCCGCCACATAACCCAGCGCCGCAGACGTAACTCCCAAATCCCGCAAAAATTCCCGCCGGTCCATCGCTCACCCCCCGGGTCAACCAACCCAATCGCCACTCACTCGCGCAAAAAACCCTAAAACGAAACCTCCACCGCCTTCCCCTCAAACATGACCTTCCGCACCGCGTCCCCCAACTTCACCTCAATCTCCCGACGCCCCGTCCCCAACATCCGCGATCCACCAGCCAACTCCATTTTCAAAACGCGCCGCGCATCATTCCACCGCATCTCAATCCCCATCCACTCGCCCTTCCGGTAATTGAACGAATTCCCATCATCCTCATAAAACGAAAACGCACCATCCGCTCCCGCATAAATCGTAATCGTCAGCGGCCCCTCTACCTTCTCATCAGTAAACTGCTTCACCGGCCCTAAAGGCACAATCGCCCCCGCCCGCACATACAAAGGAGTCGTCTCCAAATCCACAGCCCGCGTAATTTCCCGCCCACCCTTCACGCGCTCCCCGGTCCAAAAATCGTACCAATCCCCTTCCGGCAAATAGACCGCCCGCGAAGTCGCGCCCTGCTCCACCACTGGCACCACCAAAATATCCCGCCCCCACAAATATTCATCCCCGCGCGCCACCGCCGCCGCATCATTCGGATAATGCAGCCACAAAGAACGCATCACCGGCATGCCCGTCAACGTGCAGTCGCGCACCGCGCTATAGATGTACGGCAGCATCCGGTAGCGCAGCTCCAGATATTTCCTGCAAATTATTTCCACTTGCGGATTGTGCAGTTGGCTCGCATCCGGAACCGCCGCGCCGCCATAATTGCGAATCTCCACCGGCCCCGGATCGCCTGTGTTCCAACCCCACGGCAAACGCAACTTCCACGTCCGCCCATGCGAACGAAACAAAGTGCAAAACGCGCCAAATTGAAACCAGCGCACAAATAATTCCGCCGTGAATTCCTTCGTCGGCACAAATCCGCCAATATCCGTCCCCCAATAAGGCACGCCGCTCAATCCTGTATTCACCGCAATCGGCAAATGAGTTCTCAGCGTCTCCCAGGTCGAATACACATCCCCGGACCACAAAAACGACGCATACCGCTGCATTCCCGCATACCCGTTGCGGTGCAAAGCAAACGGCCGTTCATTCGGCCGGTCAATCTGCGGCCCTTCCCAGTACATTCGGTTGCGCACCAAACTCGAAGCGATGTTCAACGGATCGCCCTCATCCGGCCACCATCCATCCACGCCCATCGCGAAATCCTTGCGGTGCGCGTCCCAATAACATCCCGCCTCCGTCTCATCATATTTCGCAACGTCGCACGGATCCTGCGCTCTCCCCGTCAGCCTGTCCGCCAAAATCACCGCATGCACCACCGCGCGAAAATTATCCTTGTGCAATTCCGCCAGCATCTTCGGCGGATCCGGAAACGCGCGCGCATTCCATTCGAACGCGCCGTTCTCCGTGTTCCACCCATTCGGACAAAATCCCGTTCCCAGATAAATCATCGCGTCGCACGGCAATCTCTTCTCGCGGAACGTCTTCGCCTCCGCCAGAATTTCCTCCGGACTCCCCAGCGTCCGGTGCGATTGCATGTAACCGAAACTCCACCGCGGCGGCAACTCCGGCTTTCCGGTCAACAGCGCGTATTCGCTCATGATCGTCGCCGGCTCCCGCGACGCCACGAAAAAAATGTCCAGCGGATAAGCCGCCTCCGGCCCCGCCGGTAGAAATTTGCTGTCCGCCCCCGAAAAATCAAACGTCCCGAACGGCGCGTGGAAGAACATCGCCCACCCCGCCGTCCCAATCAGCCAAGGAATCGGCACGCGCCCGCCATTCGTCTGCAGTTTGTAGCCGCCCTGCCCGCGCTTCATCGTGTCCACCGATCCGCGCCGGTCGAATTGCGGTCCGCCCTCTCCCAATCCCAGCAAAGGCGAATTCCCCGTCGTGAAGGAAACCACTCCGCTCGCGCGATCCACTTTTAATTGCTGAATCACCGCGCCGTCCGCACCCGAAATCGTAAACGCCAGCGGACTGGGAGAAATCTTCACGCTCAGATCTCCCGCCTTCACCGCGTGCTGCGCGAATTCCCCGCTGAACCTCGTCACCGGGCCGTCCCAGGCCTCACGCACCAACGATCCATCGTCAGGCACCGCCCCAGCGCCGCCTTTCGCCGAAAAAATACTCAGCCGCAACGTATGCGCGCTGACCGAGGACACCCGTATCTCCAAATCCTGCTCTGCCGGTCCGCCCTCGCCTGCAATAGCGGCCCCGGGCAAAAAAAACGCCGCCCAAGTCGCGCTAACCACCTTCAAAACCTGCCTGCGATCGTATTGCTTGCTCATAAAGGGCAATCCCCTGTCGAACGAAAAGGCATATGAGACAAATCAAGACTTCCTGCGGCACCCGGCCTACTGCTTCGCGCTCAAATCCCCATAAAATTTCCAATGCGCCACATAATCCCGAGAAAGCTTCTCATTCATGAAATCCGCGCGAATCATCTCAATCGGAATGGCGTTCTCCTTCAACACCGCATCATGAAATTGCCGCTCCGTCATCTTCCCCGAATCCACCAAGGCCTTGTGCAAAGACCCGATCTGCAACCCTCCCAACATGTACCCAGCCTGATACAAAGGCGAGTAATCGCCCGCAAACGATCGCCGCACCTCAGCCGTAGCGTTTTCCCGCTCGTGGCCTACCTTATCCACCAAAAAATCCACGCACTGCTGCGGCGTCCAATTCCCCAGATGAAAATTCAAAGAAAACAGGATCCGCGCCGCCCGGTGCATCCGCCAGAACAGCATCCCAATCCGATCCTGCGGCGACCGCGCAAAGTTCATATCCCACAAAAGCATTTCCCAATGCAGCGCCCACCCCTCCACATAAAACGAAGTATCAAACGGCCGCCGCCACTCCCGGTAACGCCGCGCCATAAACCCCTGCAACTCGTGCCCCGGAATCAATTCATGAAACACCGTAGCCCGCGCAAAATGAATATTATTCCCGCGCATGCTCATCATCTTCTGCTCGAACGTCATCCCGTCCGTCGGATAAGAAACGCTAATCCGATCCCCGCCCGTGAAAAACGGATTCAGCAGCTGCCGCTCCGGCGTCATCATCTCCATCCACCACGATTCCTTCGCCAGTTCCGGCACGGTCACCAGCTCGTGCTTCTCCACGTAAGCAATCGCCTCGAGCGCCAGGTCCCGTATCAACTCCGGCTGTTTTCCAGGCGGCACGTAATCGGATTTCACCTGCTCGAGCGCCTTGTGCCAGTCGTCGCCGTCGCCCATCTCCCGCGACGCGCGTTTCATTTCCCCCTCGCACCACGCATATTCGCGATCCGCCAGTACCAGCAATTCTTCCGGCGTGTAAGGAATCATTTCGTATTGCAAGCTGCTGATCAGCGCCTCGCGCCCAATCGGATTTCCCACAATCGTGGTTTTGTCGCCAGGTTTAATTCCCACAATCTGTTCGCGCACCTGCGCCGCATAACTTTCCAGATTCGTATCCACCGCCTTGTACGTCACGCCCGTCCACCAAGTGAACTGCGGATCGTACCCATTGTAAAAAGTGAACCAATCTTTCAGCGCGGCGCGCAGCTGATCGGTTTCATTCGCCGCCCGGTTAGCCACGTACTTCGAAGTCTTCACCGTGCTTAGCGCTTTTTTCGCCTCATCGGTCTGCTTGTTCAAGCCGTCCAGCGTAGCCGCCGCCTTCGCCGCATCCATGTTCTCCATGTGTCGCAAAGCTTCCGCCAAGCTCACAATCGTCGTCGCAAACGGCAGCAATGGCGCCGTCTCCGCCATTTCCTTCCGCCGCAAATCGATTCTCCGCAGTTCGTGGCGCAGCGAATTCTTCAGCAAAATGAAATCGATCTTCCCGTCCTGATGCATCGCCTCGAAGTCCGCCTTCTCCAGCTCCGACTGCCACCCGCTGTAAAATTTCTGCATGCGGTCGAGCGCCGCAGGTGAAAGCGGCGTCCGATCCGAGCGCTGCAAGAGCGTGCGGTCCGCGTCATACCGTTCTACGAGCGCTCGCATCTCGCTAGGGGGCGATTGAATTTCGTCAGCGCGATCGTCTGCCCGGCCGTCAAGGCTGTCCGCGCCAATGCGCGACGCCGCAAATCCCATGCATAGTAAGGTAAGAGAAAGCAGAACCGCCAAAACGGAGGACTTCGCCAGCAGCCTATATTTCATAGGACAGGGATTGTATACAATATGCGGGAAAACGCTAGCCATATCCTACCCTCTTTCGATCTCCTCAACCCGTCAACTCCACCCCGCCGTTGACTATCCACATCCCCTGGATATACCTTCAACGCTTCTCCCGTGAGGTCACTCCATTGAAGACGTCCCTCTCCAACACCAAGCCACGCCGCATCCTCGCAATTGATGTCGGCGGCACAAACGTCAAGCTCCTGATGAGCGGACAAAAGGAACCCGTGAAAATTCCGTCCGGCCCTTCCATGACCGCCGCCAAAATGGTTCGCGCCGTGAAAAAAGCCACGCGCTCTTGGAAGTACGATTGCATCTCCATGGGCTATCCCGGCCCTGTCATCAACGGTCATCCGCTCCGCGAACCCCACAATCTCGGTGGCGGCTGGATGGGCTTCAACTTCCGCAAAGCCTTCAGCCATCCCATAAAAATTATCAACGACGCCAGCATGCAAGCTCTCGGCAGCTACAAAGGCGGTCGCATGCTCTTCCTCGGCCTCGGCACCGGCCTCGGCTCCGCAATGATTAGCAACGGATTTCTTGAGCCCATGGAGCTCGCGCACCTCTCCTACAAGCATGGGAAAACATACGAAGACTATCTAGGCTTGCGCGCCTTGGAAAAATTAGGAAAGAAAAAATGGCGTCGCCAGGTTTTCAAAATCACCGAAAAATTAAAAGCCGCTCTGGAAGCAGACTACGTAGTCTTGGGCGGCGGCAACGCCACCAAGCTCAAAAAACTCCCGCCCGGCGCCCGCCTGGGCCATAACGAAAACGCCTTCCTAGGCGGCTTTCGCCTCTGGTCACAACCAGATCAATAACTCCACGGCACAGCCGGCGCGCCTTCAGCCCCGCCCGTATTTCTTCTGTGCCCCGTGTTACATCTTTCGCATTTCTCTGTGTCTCTGTGGCAACCCTGCCGTTGCCTTCCTCTGCGCCCGCTTCGTCGGTGCGGCAGCATCTGATTCGCCCAATCGAACCCAGCGACTCAACGCTGCGGCGGCGCACTCGGCGCCCCAATCTTCGTCCCAATCACCTCACCCGAAATAATAATCTCCACCCGCCGGTTCTGCTGCCGCCCCGCCGCCGTGTCATTACTCGCCACCGGATTCGACTTCCCGAATCCTGTCGCCACAATCGAAGTCGGGTCCAATCCCTGCTGTAGCAAATAATCCCGCACCCCGTTTGCCCGCTGCTCTGAAAGCGTTTGATTGAACGCATCGCTTCCGACGCTGTCCGTATATCCCTCGACCGATA
This sequence comes from Acidobacteriota bacterium, assembly GCA_013289715.1. GTDB lineage: Bacteria > Acidobacteriota > Terriglobia > Acidiferrales > UBA7541 > Palsa-295. Next base: position 144,453 of record JABCZJ010000012.1, read on the forward strand.
AATGCAATCCCGGATGCGCCAGCACGATCCCCGAAAATTTTGCCAAAGCCTCCCGCGCCGGCGGCTGCAGTTCATATTTTCCGAACGCGAACAATACGTCCGCCATGTTCACCTGCAAACCTCGCGGCGTGTCCGTCGTCGGCAGCACGCGATTGAATTGATCCAGCAACGCCGCCCGCAAAGCTTGCTTCTCCGCTTCCGACTTCGCCGCCGCTTCCTGCGCCGCCTTCGCCTGTTGTTGCGCGGCGTCCGCTCGTTGTTGCGCTGCTAACGCCGCCGCATCGGCTTGGCTCCTCGCCGCGTCAGCCTGCGCCTGAGCAGCCGCTGCCTGCGCCGCATCCCGTTCCGCCTGCAATTTTTGAATCTCAGCCTGCTGACGCGCCGCCTCTTCCTGTTTCCGTCTCGCATCCGATGCAGCCACCGCCGCCTGCGCCGCCGCCTGCTCAGCCGTCGCTTTCTGCTGCGCCGCGCGTTGCAAAGCGATCGCTCGCGCATCGGCTGCCGTCTGCACCGCATCGCGCGCCGCAGCGATCACTTCCTTCCTGCTCGCTTTCTTTGCCAGCAAATTGTCTGCATTCCCCAGCGAACTCACTGCCTTCTGAAACGCGTCCGGCGCCAGCGTGTCCGCCCCCGCGCTCTGCGCGATGGACACAGCATTCCGCGCCTCATAGATTTCCAGCGGCACCTTCGCCGAAAAATCCGCAATCGGTTCCCGCGCCTTCGACATGTCGTAGGTATATCCGCCGCGCTGCATCAACTCGTAATTCGCCGTCACCTGCTCCGCCGTTCCCACCGTATCCGCCCGCACCACATTTTCCAGAACCACCACGTCGCTCGGCATGCTCACCGCAAAATACGGCTCCGCCGTCACAATCATTCCAAAAGTCTGCAAATTCGTCGTCGCCGTCAATTTACTCTTGTCGCCGTCCAACAGCAATTCCCCCAGATTATTCGGCTTGCCCTCCGGCGTGATCGCCCACAGCACGTACGTCAGGTATTCTTTCCCGAATTTCTGCGCCGCCTGCATATTCCTGAAGCTTGCGCTCACCACGATCGATCCCTGCTTGCTGTCCACCTTCGCGTCGCCCTTCGCCAACGGCAGCAGCGGCGTACCTTGAAATCCGATCATGGTAGATCCGCTGCGGTGCTGATAACTCACCGCCGTGACGGTCTTCCCCACCACGGTCACGTTGTAGATCGACTGATTCCCTTGCTGCGCCGGCGCAGACTGTTGCGCACCACTCGTAGCCGCAAAAATCCCAAAGGCCCCAATTAGAACGCCGAGAATCTTTTTCATGTTCGTAAATTACTCCTTTATCCGGTTCAAGCCGCAGCGCGGGAATCCGCGCGCAAATCGGCACATCCGCGCATCCGTTCGTGGGAACCGCACGCTCCGCAAACGGCCCAAGTGTATCAAAAGGGCGCATCGCTTCCGAGTGCCATCACCATGCCTCGCCAAAAAATCTCGCACGAATCCTCGATTTTCCCGCGCGTCACAAGGTACGATATCCATTCATGATTCGACGCCCAATCCTGGCCGCTGCACTCCTGCTCTTTTTCATTCCCTCCGGCCTATGGGCTTGCACCTGTTCCAAGCAACCTCCGGGAAAATGTCCCGGCCTGCAATCCGACGATGTGGTATTCCTCGGCACCGTCACGGAAGTCGCCGCGGTAGCTCCCGACGCTACCACCGCCGAATCCGCCGCCGCGGCGGCTAACACCAACGAAGCCAATCCCGGCGTCGCCCCCCAGACCATCGCGCCCATCACCCGCTATCATTTCCACATTGACGAAAAATTCGCCGGCCCCGACTCCCCGGACATCGACGTCTTCTCCGGCGGCGACGACGCCGATTGCGGCTACTACTTCAAAAAGGGCCAGCAGTACATCGTTTTCACTCAACAGGAAACCGAGGGCCGCCTCTTCGCCGTCGTCTGCAGCCAGACGCGCCCCGCGAGCGAAGGTCGCGCGCTGCTTCCCCAGCTGCGCTCCATGCGCAATCACGACCGCGTCGCTTCCGTCTTCGGCGTCCTGCGTCGCTCCGATCCGCCGCTCCTCGCTCCCACCGACGATCCCGAAGATCCCATCCCGCACATAAAATTAAAGTTGCGTTCGAAGGACGATCGTTTCTCCGCCAGCACCGGCCCGGATGGCGTCTATTCTTTCTACGACGTGCACGCCGGTGAATATGTTTACACCGCCGACCTCCCAGCGCGCTTCGAGTTCTCGCAAAAAACTCTGAAAGGCGGTTTGCCCCCGTTCAAGATTCCCTCCGGCGCCTGCTACGAATACAACGTCAACGCTCTCCCCACCGGGAAAATCCGCGGCAGCATCCTCGGACCCAACGGAAAATCGCTTAAGATCGCTTCCGTCGAGCTTTATCGCGCCGAGCGTTTCGATCCCGCGCAGCCCGGCCTCTGGGGCTTTCAAGGCTCCGACGGCAAATTCGAATTCGATCACATCGGCCCCGGCGAATATCTTCTCGTTTTTAATCGCCTGAATCGCCTCGATCCCAATTCCCCCTTCCCGCGCACGTTCTATCCCGGCGAGCCCGAACAATCCGAAGCCCAAATCATCAAAGTAAAGGACGGCCAGCAAATTCTCAACGCCAACATCAAACTAAAGGACGGCTACCCCACCCACACCGTAAAAGTTCAACTCAAATGGGAAGGCGGCCGCCCGTCCGGCGAAGTAACAGTTACAGCCACAGCCGAAAAAGGCGACAACCCCGCCGCCCGCAAAATCTCAGAAGGCGTTTACGAATTCACCCTGCTGCAATCGACCAGCTACACATTCTCAGCCTGGGAAGACCTCGACCCCCAACGCCTAAGCCAACGCCACAACCAAACCACCTGCACCATCCCAGCCCGCATAGACTCCAACACACAAAAGATAAACGCCGCCAACTCAGACGTTGCCAACACCACAGAGGGCGACGCACCCAGTGACGCAACCAATAACGCGGGAAACGCCGCCGGAGGCGATACAGCCAACGCTCCCGGCGTAATCACCCTCAGCTTCACCAACCCTCCCTGCAACTAGCACCGCTCCGGTTTTCGCGGCTCAGCCGCTCCTGGCTGTGCTCTTGCTCTTGGCTTCGCCGTTGCCGTTGAATTTGTCTTTGACCTTGTAGCGGCGGGCTGCCTTTTAGGCGGGCGTAGTTGACTTTGACTTCGACTTTGACGCTGCAGCGGCCAGCTTTAGCTGGGCGCCTTTGCCTTTGGTTTTCTCTGCGCCCCCTGCGGTAAACCGCACCTAAAAAGGGAATCCCTGCGCAGTTTGACTTGTACGAACTCCCCTACGTAGAATCTCTGCGCGATAATTGGGGCGCGAAATCATCACATCGGAGCGTAAATGAAGACCTTCCCAGCCAGCTGTGCGCTAGCCTTGTTCCTTCTCCTCGGCCATTCGACAATCGTAGCCGCGCAAGAGCCAGCGAAAGACGCAAAGCCCGCCGCCACAGCAGACGCCAAAACCCCCGAAGCCAATCCCCCCAAAGAAGAAACCTGGCCCAGCGACCACACCATCAAGATCAACAACCAATCCATCGCCTACAAAGCCACCGCCTCCACCACTCTCCTCAAAGACGAAAAAGGCGAGCCCACCGCGCTGATCTATTCCACCGCCTACACGCGCAGCGACACCAAAGATTCCTCCCAACGCCCCATCGCCTTCATCTACAACGGCGGCCCCGGCTCCGCATCCATCTGGCTGCACATGGGCGCCTTCGGCCCGCGCCGCGTTGTCAACGCTGACCATGCCTTCACTCCGCCCGCCCCCTACAAGCTCGAAGACAACACGAACTCTCTGCTCGACAAAACAGACATGGTTTTCATCGATCCCGTGGGCACAGGCTTCAGTCGCGCCGTCGGCAAAGCGCAGAACAAAGATTTCTGGGGCGTCGACCAGGACGTGAAAATGTTCGCGCAGTTCATCAACATCTACATCAATCGCAACAACCGCTGGAACTCCCCAAAATTTCTGATCGGAGAAAGTTACGGAACCTTCCGCTCCGCCGCGCTGGGAAATTATCTGCAGCAGCACGACGGCATCTACATTAACGGCATCGTGCTCATCTCCTCCGTGCTGAATCTCGGCACCATCTCGTTTAATCCCGGCGACGACCTCCCCTTCATCCTCTACGTCCCCAGCTACGCCGCCACCGCCGCGTATCAAAAAGCGCTAGCAGATCCGCCGTCCGATGTCCCCGCCTTCCTAGCCGAAGCCCGAAAATTCGCCGCCACCGATTACGCCGCCGCGCTCATGAAAGGCACCAACATCACCGCCGCCGAAAAATCCGATATCGCGAAAAAACTCTCGCACTTCATCGGCCTCAGCGACGACTACCTACTGAAAGCCGACCTGCGCGTAAACCTCCAGCAATTTAACGTTGAACTAATGCGCAGCCACGGCTTAACCACTGGCCGCTACGACGCGCGCTACACCATGCCCACCTACGACATGCTCACGGAATTCGCCGAGGACGATCCGTCCTACACCGCGGTCCGCGGCGCCTTCACCGCAGCCTTCAACAGCTACGCCCGCGAAGAATTGAAAGTCACAGAAGAAAGATCCTACGAAGCTCTCAGCGGCGACGTCGGCCAAAATTGGGATTGGAAACATCGCGGCCCGCAAGGCGGCGGCTTTTTCCCCGGCTCCGCAAATGTCGCAGGCGACCTTATCCAAGCCCTGATGACCAATCCGCACCTGCAAGTCCAGGTCGAGAACGGTTTCTACGACATGGCCACCCCGTTCTACGCCACCGAATACACCATGGACCATCTCTTCCTACCAGGAAACCTGCGCGCCAACATCCACTTCGAATACTACGGCGCAGGCCACATGATGTACCTGCACGAAGAAGACCTAACCAAGCTGAAGTCCAACATCGCCACGTTCATAGACACAGCATCAAAATAATCAAGCGCCCAGGAGTTCCACCCTGGGACCGCCCACCTCCCGATTTGCGTTTCTGCCGTCGCAGTTGCTTTTGACTTTGTAGCGGCCGCCTGCTTTTTAGGCGAGCGTCGTTGACTTTGCCACTGCCGCGAACCTTGCTTTTGCATGGGCGGGTCTCAAACCCGCCCTCTTGCTCTCGCCCTTGAATTTGCCGTCAGCTTTGAAACGGATGCCTTTGACTTCCTAGAATCAATCCCCACTCTTCGCAACAGGCGGCACCGCCGTCCCAACCCCCTTCACATAATGCCCATACCAATACAAATACCTCTCATACCGATCCCGAATAAACGACGGCCGCGAAAACTCATGATATTGCCCCGGATAAACCACCAAAAGCGTCGGCACTCCCAACCGCCGCAAACTCTGATACAACTGCTCCCCGTTAATCACCGGAACATTCCAATCCACCTCGCCGCCCATCACCAAAGTCGGTGTCGTGATCTTCGTCACGCGATTAAAAGGTGACAGTTTTTCCCACAGCTCGCGATTTTTCCAAGGCAATCCCAGTTCGTACTCCCAATCTCGCGAATAAAGATCGTGACCCCAACTGGTGACATAAAGAAAACTTCCCGCCCCCGAAATCGCCGCCTTGAATCGCGTCGTCTGCGTAATAATAAAGTTCGTCGAAATTCCCCCGTACGACCATCCTCCCACACCCAACTTATCCGGATCAGCGATCCCCTGCGCCACTGCGTAATCCACCATCGCCATGTCGTCCTCAAAATCCTTGTGTCCCCAATCCGCAAAAATCGCCTTGCAATAATCCAATCCGTATCCAGAAGATCCGCGCGGGTTCGGCGTCAACACCACATACCCATTCGCCGCATAAAGCTGCGGATCAAAATTAAATTCCGCGTAGTAAGCCCACACCGGCCCGCCATGCGGCTTCAAAATCGTGGGATACTTCACCCCCGGCAGATAATCCGGCGGTTTGTACAAGTATCCCGCCACGGAGGTTCCGTCCTTGCTCTTGAAGTGCACGTACTCCACCGTCGGCAAACGCAATTCCGCCATCAACGCATCATTCACGCTCGTCAGCTTGCGCAGTTCCCCGCGCGGGGAAAGCGCGTACAACTCGTCCGGATGCGTCAGCTCTCCCACCGTCGCCACCGCCGTGCCATCCGCGCCCAGCGAATATGCTTCCACCATCTTGCGTCCGCCAATCGGCCGCGTCATCTCCCCGCCCCCAGCCGGCACGCGCATCAAATTCTGCGTTCCATCGTCATCCGCAATAAAATAAATCCATTTCCCATCCACCGAAAATCGCGGAATCGTCGAATTGCGATCCAATTTCCGCGTCAGCACATTTGCCGCACCGCCCGTCGCCGGCGAAACCGCAATCTGTATCGTCGAATATTGAAATAGCTCCGGCTCCAGTTGCGTAGTGTACGCAATCCATTTCCCATCCGGTGACCACGCCGGCGCCTCCTCTGTACCCACATTCGTCGTCACCTGCAGCAGCGATTTCCCCCGGTCCGCGCTGTCCGCCGCCACCACCCAGATGTCCTTGTTGTAATTCATATCCGGCTCAGGCGCCGAACGGTTGCTCGAAAACGCGATTTTGCTTGCATCCGGTGACCACGCCGGATCGCTGTCGTCGTAATCACCCGAAGTAATCTGTCTCTGCTTGTGATCGGCAATCGTAAACACGTACAAATGCGTCCGCCGCCGGTCCAGATACCCAATCTCATCTTCTTTGAAGTGCAGCCGGTCAATCACCCACGGCCGTGGCTTGGTTTTCGCTTTGCTCGCCTTCGACTTGTTTTCCGCCGCCTCGATCTCCTCCGGCGTCGGATCCTGCAGCACGAGCACCATTCGGTCGCTCGCGGGCGACCACGCGAAACTATCCACGTCCTGAATCGTATCCGTCAGCTGCTGCGCTTCGCCTCCCTCGCGATTCAGTATCCACACCTGCTTCTTGCCCTTCTCCTCATCATCGTCGCCACCGCTTCCCTCACGCGCCGAAAGAAACGCTATATATTTTCCGTCCGGGCTCCATCGCGGATGCGAAGACGAATCATTTTCGTCGGTCAGCGGAATCGCATTCCCGCCGCCACTAGGAACCATCCATATGCGTCGCCGGTTCTTGTCGTCCTTCAAATCCGTCGTCTCCACCGTGTACGCCACCCACTTTCCGTCAGGACTGATCTGCGGATCCCCCACTTCCTTAATCCGAAAATAATCATCCACCGACAACACCCGCCCACCCGCCGTAGCACCCGCCGGATTCTGCGCCCGCGCCACGCTGCCAACCGCCACCGACATCACAAGCAACGCAACTGTTCTATGGAATTTCATTGCGATACCCTTTCCAAGCGAGCAAAACAGATGAGGCCGCGAAGTATATCAGAACGCATAGCAGCGGAGGACTTGCGAACGGGAAGCCGTTGTCGTTGCCCTTGAATTTGTGGCGGCCGCCTGCTATTCAGGCGGGCGAAGTTGTCTTTAGACTTTGACCTTGCCTCAGCTTCTCTCTGCGCATTCTGCGCACCGACCTCTGCGTCCTCTGCGTTAAATCGTTTCCCTTGCTCCCACGCACCCACAAAAAAAGGGCAAGGCCATCGGCCCTACCCTTTCACAACAGCCTGCGGAGACGAATCTCCAAAAAAAACCGCTACGATCCCCTCGCCGTATCCATCGTCAACGACGTAACATGAATCGTGTCCCCGTCCAACGTCCCCTTCACCGTCACCTGATGCCCGGCATGACCGTCCGCCTTATCCTGCGGCTCGAGTATGTAAACTTTCTTGTCCGCATCATTATACAAAGCGTATTTCGCCCCATGCGATTTCACGCACTTCGTCGTGCACTCGCTCTTCGCCGCGCTCGCATCCTTCGCCCCGCACATATCATTCGTGATTACGCCCGACCACGTCCCGCTCTTCGCAGCGCTGTCTTGCCCGGCCACGGACAATCCCACCGCAAACACCATCGCAAATCCCGCCAGCATCGCACGCTTTACCATGATCGAATCCCTCCTCACCGCCAGACACGAATTCGCCAACTCTCAAGCACGCCCGAATTAATGTGTCACTAATCCCCGCATTTGTCCATGAACCGCACCGCCGGCCGCCTTGGCCGCATTGACATCCCCTGCGGCTCCCAACTAATCTAAACGCAATGCCCCCACAACCGGCCGCACCGCAAGACTTTCGCCCCTGCTCCCACCCGCATCTCTACGAAATCAACACCTGGACCTGGCTCGAACAACTTTCCGCCCGCCTCAAAAAAAATATCACCGTCGCCGAAGTCCCCGACTCCGAATGGGACGCGCTCGCGACACAAGGCTTCAACATCGTCTGGCTGATGGGCGTCTGGCAACGCAGCCCCATCTCTCGCCGCCTCATGCTGGAAAATCCCGCGAATGCCGCGCAATTCAATCTGGCGCTACCCGGCTGGAAGCCTGAGGACGTCATCAGTTCCCCCTACTCCGTCGCCGGATACTCCCCCGATCCGCGCATTGGCTCCTGGAATTCTCTCGACGTCGCGCGCGAAAAATTGCGCTCCCGCGGCATCGCGTTATTTCTCGACTTCGTCGGCAATCACACCGCGCTCGATCATCCCTGGATGCGCGAACACTCGGAATTCTACGTCCAAGCCCCACAAGAAGAGTTCCAGAGAAACCCATCGCTTTTCTACACTCAATCCACGCAAGGCCAGCGCTACATTGCCTTAGCCAAAGATCCCTACTACCCTCCATGGCAGGACGTAGCCCAACTCAATCATTTCAATCCCGGCCTGCGCGCCGCGCAAATCGCCGACCTGCGCACCATCGCCAGCCACTGCGACGGCGTCCGCTGCGACATGGCCATGCTCCAGCTCAACGACATCTTCAACGCCAACTGGCGCCACCTGCTCGGCGATACCCCCACGCCCGAAAAAGAATTTTGGACCGAGGCCCACGCCGCCGTCCCCAGCCTCACTCTCCTCGCCGAAGCCTATTGGGGCACCGAGCAGCGCCTGCTCGATCTAGGATTTTCCTACTCCTACGACAAAACTCTCTACGACGCCGTCCGCGACGCCAACATCTCACAAATCCGCGACCGCCTCTGGAGCAATCCCGAACGTCAAAGCGATTTCGCCCGCTTCATGGAAAATCACGACGAGCCTCGCCGCCCCGAAATTTTCCCGAACGATCGCCTCGCCGCCGACGGCACACTCCTCGCCACCCTCCCCGGCATGCGCTTCTATCATCAAGGCGAGCTCGAAGGCCGCAGAATCCGCCAGCCTATCTCTCTGCGCCTCGCCGCCGACGAGCCGCCCGATCTCTTCAGCACAAATTTCTTCCAGAAAATTTTACGCATCACGAAGCAGGATGTATTTCACGAAGGGAAATGGAATCTACTCGATGTCGCGCCCGAAGGCGATGCCCCCACTGACGCCCTGCTTGTCTACGAATGGCGCTCACCGAAAGCGTGGAAAATAATTGCGGTGAATCTAGCCGCTTACACTTCGCAAGGACGCGTCCACCTAGGAGACCGCGTCTCGCCAACGCAAAATTACATCTTCAACGACGAACTAAACAACGTCCGCTACGATCGCTCAGGCCAAGAACTCCACCAAATGGGCCTCTTCGTCCGCCGCGACCCCTTCCAAGCCCACCTCTTCGACATAACCCCCGCGCCCTAACCCACGCCGCGACAAATCGCTTCAACTCTGGCCGTTGCAGTCACAGTCGTTTTTGAATTTGTAGCGGGCGACTTCAGGCGGGCGCGGTTGAGGTTGCAGTTGAATTTGACGTTGTCTTTGAATTTGTAGCGGCGGTCTTCAGACCGCCAGCCGTTGCCTTGCAATTTGTAGCGGCCGGTCCCGTAACGCGGGACCGGGCACGCCTTTGCCTCTGGTTTCCTCTGCGTCTCTGCGGTTTCGACGCCTTCCCTACTTCACCACCAATGTCAAAAAGTTATTCAAGGTCTGCGTCTGTCCATTCAAAGTAGTGGTCAGTGACAAACTATACGTCCCCGCCGGCGTCGCTCCATTTGGCCCAGACGGCAAACTATTGCATGCCGCCGATCCCATCGCCACCAACGACAACGTCGCAAACGTCAATGCCACCCGCCGGTTCCGCCGGAACGCCCACACCGCCCCTCCCAACATCATCGACACGAGCAGCAACCCAATCCCCCCGCCAATTCCTCCCACAGGCGGCGCT
>JABCZJ010000013.1 GCA_013289715.1 Acidobacteriota bacterium
AATCGTGGCGTCCAGTTCCTTCGCTTTGCGATAAAGCAATTGCCGCAGTCGCTTCTCGACGGGACCAACGAGTACTTTGAATCGGTACTTCGGACACCAGACGAAGTGATACTGGAGCGAGTAAAGGACACCGATGCTGACTCTGTAGCGATTGTCAATCACAGATCGAGCGTAGCACGGAAGTTAGAGATATGCAAGAAATCAAACAGGAGGAGAACCGCATTCCTCCGCCCGCCAAAGCGAGCAGTTCCCTGCGGTTTTTAATCTATGGGACCAGCCCTTCTCAGCCGAACGGCGCCATTCGTTCACCTGCGCGCCCGTGCTGCGTGCGATTTCCAGGGCGCTCTCGAAACAGGGCGTCTCGACGATTACATGGTCCTTCGGCCCGACCAGCGCGTGGTAAAAGACAAAGATGCCCTCTTCGGCCGCCGCCAGCACCAGAACGTCATCCGGTTTGATCTGCTTGTAGATGCCGGCAATCGCTTCGCGCAGCCAGGGCGCTCCTGCTGATTCCGTATACCCGCACCAGTGTTCGTGAAATCGCTCGGCGGCTCCGGGTTCGAGATCGAGTAGTTCCTGAATCGTCCTGGACTCCGCATCGGAGCTGGATAGCAGATACTTCGCGCTGAATTCGTACTTTGCAAAGTAATGTTCGATCCGAAAGGGCTTGATTTGCATGAGGAAGAGTCTGGTTAGCGCGCAGTCCCTGCGTCCAGACCGCAATCTCCTTTTTGACCTCAAACGCGAGGTGATTTTACACTCATCGCATCTGTTGGCGACATTGTGAAAGAACCTCCTGCCGAGCACCCCCAACCGTGCGAGGTCCGCACCAGCAACTCTGGATTCACCTCCTCGCGAACGGCAAAGGGCCACTGGGTGGCAAGCGATCCAGCTCACGACCCGGCCCGCTCTATTGGATTTCCGCTAAACTGCTGGTAGGCTGAAAGTTCCGATGGCCACTCCGATTCCCAACCAGCAACGCATTCTGATCGTTGAAGATGAAGACAATGCCCGCAAAGGCTACGAGGCCCTGCTGCGCAAATGGAACTGGGAAATTCTCGGCGTCGGCAGCGGCGAAGAAGCCCTTGCCAAATTTCAGGAATTCCAGCCCAGCCTGATCCTCGCGGACGTCGAACTGCCCGGCATGAACGGCCTCGACCTGCTCAAGCAGCTGGGCGACGAGATCCTCCGCATCCCCGTCATCATTATCACGGGCCGCGGCAGCGATGAACGCGTCGTCCAGGCGATCGAAGCCGGCGCCTACTGGTACATCGAAAAGCCTCTGAAGCCTCCCGTGCTGCGCGCTCTGCTCGAACGCGCGCTGGGCCACGTCCGCAACCAGCAAGCCGTGGTGGCTCTCACGCGCGACCTGCGCGCCGCTGGAAAACTTGGTACTCTGGTCGGCACCTCCCCACCGATGCAGGATGTAATGCGCCAGGTGGAGATCGCAGCGCCCTCCACCGCCTCCGTGCTCATCACCGGCGAGACCGGCTCGGGCAAGGAAATGGTCGCGCGCTCGATTCACATGCTCTCGCCGCGCGCCGATCGTCCCTTCATCGCCATCAATTGCTCAGCCATCCCTGAATCGCTGATGGAAAGCGAAATTTTCGGCCACGAGAAAGGCGCGTTCACCGGCGCCGCCGAACGCCGCATCGGCTGCTTCGAACTCGCCGACGGCGGCACGCTGCTGCTGGACGAAATCGGCGAAATGCCCGCGCAGACTCAGGCCAAGTTGCTGCGTGTGCTGGAAGATCACAAAGTCCGCCGCCTGGGCAGCAAAGTAGAAACTCCCGTGGACGTGCGCGTCGTGGCTGCCACAAACAAAAATCCGGAACAGGCCGTCGCCGACGGACATCTGCGCCAGGATCTCTATTTTCGCCTCAACGTTTTCAACATCCACCTCCCTCCGCTGCGCGAGCACAAGGAAGATTTATCTCTACTGGTGGATCACCTGCTCGCCGATATTTCCGCCAAGCACGAAAAGAAAGTCTCGGGCGTCGGCACCGACGTGATGGATCTCTTCAAGTCCTATCCCTGGCCTGGAAACGTGCGCGAGCTGCGCAACGTGCTGGAGCGTTCCGCCATCGCTTCGGACCGCGGCACGATCGCGCGCCAACATCTGCCGGCTGAATTCGGGCGCGTCAGCGCCATGACCACTTCCGGCCTCGGCGGAATGCGCTTCCCCATCGGCACCACCGTGGACGCCGTCGAGCGCGAACTGATCCTGCAGACGCTCGCGGCCACCAGCCAGAACAAGACGCGCGCCGCCGATCTTCTCGGCATCAGCCTGAAAACTCTGCACAACAAATTAAAAGAATACGAGGCGGGGCGGAGAGATGCGTCTCAGCCTGAAAACTAAATTCACGCTGGCGACTTCCCTGCTGGTTCTGGCGGTCGTCACCACGGTCTCGGCCCTGTACATCGCGCGCCTCACACGCCAAACGCTGCGCCAAGCCGATGACCGCGCGCATTTCGTCGCGCGGCAAATTTATCTCGCCTGCCAGAATTCCCTGACCGACGCCGCAGCCCGTGGCGAATCCCCGGCTTCTTCCAGCCCTGCGGATTTGCGCGCCTATGTGCAACGCGCTCTGGACAACAGCAACACGCTGAATTCCGTGATGGAATCCGCCATCGGCTACTCGCCGACCATCTACGAGATCAGCATCAGCGATCTCGACGGAATTGTGCTGGTCTCGACGGACGCCAGCCTGCGCGGCCAGAAAATCGCCCAGCGTCCCCCCGTTGATTCGCTCGTTCGCGGTGGCTTCTTCCAGCAGTTGCGCACCCTCTACGGGCCGCCGCTGGTGTACGAAGATTCGCTACCTTTCAATATCAACGGGCCCTTTGGCGACATTCGCATCGGCCTTTCTTCGGCGTTAATCCGCAACGAGATTTCGCCCGGCCTGATATCCGCCGGCTATTACGCGCTGGCTTCTGTGTTGCTTTCCACTCTGCTGGCACTGATCGTCAGCCGCGCCTCTCTCGCTCCAATTGACCGCATCTCCGCTCAACTGGATCGCATATCCGCCGGCGAATTCGATCTCGAGCCGGTCGAACGCGGCGATGAACTCGGTGCGGTTAGCACCAAAATCATCGGAATCGGAAAGCAATTACGCGACGTGCGCGAAATTTTCAGCACCCTGCGCGAGAATCTCGACCAGGTGATGGGCGGACTGGAAGATGGCCTGCTGCTCTTCAACGCGCGCGGCAACGCCGTGCTGGTAAGCCCCTCGGTGGAAAAGTTTCTCGGCCAGCGGTCCGAAGTTTTGCGCGGGATGCGCGTCAGCAAAATTTTCCCTCCCGGCCATCCCGCGCGCGAAGCCCTTGGCATCCAAGGCGACGAAGTCGGCCACATCGAAAATGCCGAAATCACCCTCGCCGGCCTGCATGGCTCGCAACGCATCGGCCTCAGTGCCCAGGTGATTCGCGAGCACGGCATCGCCATGGGCGCGCTCATCACCTTGCGCGACGTCGAATCGCTCGAACGTATCGGGAACCAGCTGCAAGTTTCCGAACGCCTCGCCGCGCTCGGCCGCGTTACGGCTGGCGTCGCGCACGAAGTAAAAAACCCGCTGAATTCGATGCGCCTCTGGCTGGAAGTGCTGAAAGCCAACATGCCCGTCGAGCCCGAGCCGCAACAGGCCGTGAAAATGCTCGATAGCGAAATTGACCGCCTCGATCGCGCCGTGAAAACGTTCCTGAATTTCACCAAGCCGCTGGAAATCAAGCTGGAAGAAACGGATCTGCGCATCTTGCTCGACGACGTGCTGGAAGCCGCGCGCCCCACCATCGCCAAAGCCGGCGTCGAACTCCGCGTGGATCTGCCTTCGGAATTTCCGCATGTCTTAGTGGATGGCCAGCTGATTCATCAAGCCGTGCTCAATCTTCTGCTGAATGCGAGCGACTTCACCAGTCCCGGCGGCACGATCGCGCTCAGCCTGCGCCGCCTTGGCGATTTCGCCGTCATCGCCGTCGCTGATTCCGGCGCGGGAATTTCGCCCGAAAATCAAAAGAAAATTTTCCAACTGTTTTTTACAACCCGTCCCGGAGGTACCGGCATCGGACTGGCAAACACTTTTCGGTTTGTGCAGTTGCACAACGGTCGGATAGAATTTGAATCGGAGCCTGGACGCGGCACCACGTTTCGCCTGGAATTGCCGCTGGCGCGTTCCTTGGAAGCGCCAACAGGCAAGCATCGCGATTTCGGCCAGCCCTTTGCTGAAGAAAAAAGATAGAAGTTGGAATTTAGAACTTACTTGATCGTTAGAAATTAGAAGCTCAATGCCCAGCCGAAAAACAGGATCCGCATTGCTGGCAGCCTTTTTTCTTAGCGGGCTGTCTTTTGGCGTGGCGGGGTGCGCCCACAACACCGTGAAAGCCGCCGCGCCCGTGGCCGCCGCGCCCGCTCCCGCCTCGGCGGATTCCAAACCCATCACCAACATCGCGCCGGACACTGACGCTCTGCCTCCGGTCGAAACCGTGGCGCCTCCGCCGACTCCAGTTGCCACAGCCGCTGCTCCGCTGCCGGTCGAGTCAACGCACACCAAACCTCCGCCGCCTCCGCACCGCCCACCTGCCGAAGCTTCCTCGGACACGCAGGCCGAGCAGCCCGCGCGCACTCCGCCGCCCCAAATCTCGCCCCAGCTCTCGCCCGGCGATCAAGCCAGCCTGCGCCGCAGCACAGGCGAAGACGCAAACGTCGCGCAGAAAAATCTGCAGCAAGCCAACGGCAAAGTCCTGAACGCCGCGCAACGCGACTTACAGGAAAAAATTCGCAGCTTCCTGGCTCAATCCGATGAAGCCGGCAAAAGCGGCGACTGGTCCCGCGCCCAGACCCTGGCCCAAAAAGCCCGCCTCCTCTCCGTCGAACTCGTCGATTCGCTTTGATTGCGATTAGGCTTCGCGTTCAATTGAACCATCACGTAAGAGAACATGACCCCGCCGGGGGTGGTCTCGCCGGCATTAAGTCTAAGAGAATGAAATGCTCCGTCCAAGGCACAGCACATCGAGCTTCGATGTCCAAAGAATCCTGAGCCGGCTTCGATCATTGCGATGGGTCGTTCCCGTTGGGTTTGTGGCTTCCTTTCTGCTGCTCTTGTTGACACTAACCGCTGGCAAGGTCGAGTAAGTCCTCCTACGCCGCCGCTCCGCGCGTCTTTTGACCGAGATCCAATCATTCGAAATGCGCCAAACGTCTTGGGCCGAAGCACAATCTCGGCTTCAGCCCTGCAGTTCAAATACCAAGCTTGATAACCACTGTGACGCACACAAGTGCTCACTCGAGGTCACACTCAATGATCTTGTTCATCCTCATAACCCCAAGTCCAGTGCTTTCCAACAGCTGGATGATTTCATACGGTGGCGATTTAAGCTGGGCTCGAACGCGGGACCCTTCGTGCGAATTGAGATGGCGTAGTTACGCCTTTCGCTCCTCGCGGGAGGACATCCTGCCCAGATTCAAGCCACTCTCGGTCTGCGCGATGGCATTGTGTGGAGTAAAGGTTTTGCAGTCCTGATCGATGCGTATCAGCTCAACACCTCCAAGATTTTTGGCAACACGTGGGATGGGTTCTCTACGTTGGTTGCAGAAACTCGCAGCGTTTCGAGATTTGACATCGGCGGTGCTCAATTGGCGCTGCACCCCGACTACGCGATCGGCCAACCAGGCGGATGCGAAGGGTGCGTTATGGGATGGACGAAGTTCACCGCTTACGCCGACCCCGCCGATGTTCGCCGTCTCACGCAGCTCGACCTTTCGCGCCTGACTCGCTGGCACTCCTGCCTGAATCAAAGCGACATGATCGCTGCTGCGTCGTCGCAGTACAGTGTCGAACATAATCGCGGGCGTGAAGATCGGACTCAGGCGACGTCGTCATCCCCGATCACCGAGATGCTCGGCCGCGACAGTTCCAGGATCGCGACCGGAAACATCCTCGATTACCGCGAAATAGTCGATAGCGACGGATCCCGATATGGTCGCGCAACGGTACGCGTCGGGAAGAGCATCCAAGGCGCGACGGACTGGGGGATGGGCGAAATTCGCGAAGTGCAGGTCAAACTGGGATCCAAACAAGAGTATGCGAACCTTCGGCGTTGAGCCGAAATAGTCTTCTTCGGTCGCTGGGATCGCTCAGACGATATGCGGCCCGACCCAGGCTACGGCTGCCCATTTATATTAGCGAACGAATCCAACCTGAATCTTATCCGCGCCGGAGCCGCCCGGGACTATGCTGCGACGGACGACGCAGAGTAGGTCCAAGTCCGTTTACAGGAAACTCGCTTCCAATCGAACGATGACTTCAAATCTGTCCACCCTGCGCATGGGCGTCGCGCTCCACGGTCCTCGGCAATTTCCGCGGCGCAATTCCTGCTAATATGAATCGGTGAGTTCTTTCGACGTAATCATCGTTGGCGGCGGACTGGTCGGCGGCTCGATCGCGTTCCAGCTTGCGGCTGAAAAATTGCGCGTCGCTGTGCTCGATCGCAACGTGCCCGGCCGCGAAGCATCCTGGGCCGCTGCCGGGATGCTTTCGCCGGGGCCGGATTCATCGGAAGCTTCGGCGCTGGTTCCCCTCGCAAAAGAAAGCCTGCGTCTCTACCCTGAATTTATCGCAGCAATCGAACAAGCCTCCAACAAGTCCACGGATTTCACGCGCAACGGCACGTTCGAAATGTTCCGTGGCCCCGAAGCCGAGAACGCGCGCGATAAAATGGTCGCCCAATTTCACCACCTGGGATTAGCCGCCGCAGCGATGTCACCAAACGAAGCTCGCAAGCACGAGCCATCGCTTGGCCCGCAAGCCGGCGCAATCGCCTGGCTGCCCGAAGAAGCAACGGTGGATCCACGCCGGCTCGTCGAAGCCGTGCTCGCAGCTGCAAAGCAACGAGGCACCGAGATTCGCGCCAACTGCCCGGTCGATGCACTACTCTACGAAGGCAACGCGTGCGTGGGAGTGCTTGCCGGCGGCGAGAAAATCGCAGCCCAGCAAGTCGTCGTCGCTGCCGGAAGTTTTTGCGGCACGATCTCAGACCGCGCGCACGAAGTAGGCTCGCATCCGCAGCTGCGCCAGTATGCACCGGTGCATCCGGTCCGCGGACAAATGCTGGCGCTGCGCTCGCTAACCGTGCAGCTGAAAAAAGTTCTGCGCTCGCAGTACGGCTACCTCGTTCCACGACGCGATGGCCGCATCATCGCCGGCAGCACGCTCGAAGATGCCGGCTTCGTAAAACAAGTCACGCCGCAAGGAGTCCGACAGATCCTCGACGCCGCGCTCGAACTAGCACCAGCCCTGGTCGACGCGAAAATCGTGGAAGAATGGTCCGGCTTGCGCCCCGGCACGCCCGATCTTCTGCCCATCATCGGTCCCAGCGACATCGCAGGTCTATGGCTCGCCACGGGGCACTACCGCAACGGCATTCTGCTGGCCCCCGCCACCGCAATGATCATGCGCGATTGGATCGTCACGGGAAAATCGAATTTCAACGCGGAGAGTTTTTCGCCACTACGCTTCACCGCCGCAA
Organism: Acidobacteriota bacterium; assembly: GCA_013289715.1. Taxonomy (GTDB): domain Bacteria; phylum Acidobacteriota; class Terriglobia; order Acidiferrales; family UBA7541; genus Palsa-295. The sequence continues at coordinate 7,522 of JABCZJ010000013.1, forward strand.
AATCCCACGCGCAGGCGAATCGCGGCGCTTCCGGAGCTTAACGCAGCAAGAAATCTAAAAGGGATCGCGATTCCGCACGGGCTCGCGATTCGCCGGCCCCGCCAGCGCCGAAGCCTGCCCCGGTCCGCTAAACTGCACCTTATCCGCATCCAAATAGAGCGAACGGTCAATCACCGCTTCCACCGTCGACCCTCGCGGCATCTCCGCATCCGGCCCGCGCGTCAAGAGCACCGCCGCCAGACCCACCGCCGCTCCGGCTGCCGCGCCAATTCCTACTCCCTTCGCGCTCTGTGTAGCCAGTCCGCCGATACCCGCGCCAGCAGCAGTGGTTTTCGCTATCGTTCCGATGTCGTGCCCCTTCTCCGAATCTCCGATGATCTTTCCTTCGCTGTCCGTAGTCTCATTGCCGCCGGTCCCCGCATTGCTGGGAACGGCGTTCAGATTCACCATGTAAGCATTCGGCAAAATCATCGTCGTCAATTTGATCATCAATTCGCCGCGCCCTTTCACTCGCCCCGGTCGCTTCGATTCCGTGACTTCGCCGCTAACGTACGATCCCGCCGGGATCACCACTTTCCCGTCTATCATCACCGGAAACAAAGTCTCGAAATACACCGGGTCGCCCGGCCGCGCGCTGCGCGTGGATACCGCGTTGTGCAGCACCAGCGGAATATGCGTCCCCGCTGGCACCATAATCTTCGGAGCCGGTGCCACGGCCGGAACAGCCGACGCAAGCGCAGAACCCGGAGTACCCGAAGCAGACGTGGCGCCATTCGCTGCCTGCGCAGCCGAATCCGTAGCCGCCGTCCCCGAACCAGACGATGGCGCCGGAGCAGCAACTGTTCCCGCACCAGATGCGCCGGCAGCTGCATCCTGTGTTTTCTGCTTTGCGGGCTGACTCGCAGGAGTAGGTGCGGACGTCGCAGGCGGCGGAGGCATCGGCCCAGCATCCTGAGCCACCGTAGGAAGCGCGAATCCGCCGGCGACCAGCAACAGCAGGGCCTGCAGCGCGTGAACTGGATTCTTCGTCATCGGACCCCTCTGCAACGCGGATCGGTACGGGTTACGTAATAAGGATGCCCGCCCACGGCCAGCGAGATGTATCGAGGATAAACCTTCCCGGCTCCCCGCCGCCACGCTTTACTTGCCAACCTGCTCGGCCGCAAACCGGCCGTGTACGACTAAGACACCGCAAAAACCGTCCGCCCGTGACACCCGATATAATAGCGCTTGAGGCCTCTCTTGGCGCCCCTCCACATAGCCCAGCTTCGTGTGCCGTCCTCTCTACGGCGCAAGACCCTGCTGATCATCGGTATGACCATGCTCGGCCTGGTCGGCGGCTTGTTCATGCTCTCGCGCATCGTGCTCATGCGCGGCTTCGCCAAGCTCGAGGAAGATTTCGCCGGCAGAGACATCGAGCGCGCTTCCAGCGCTCTAGCGAACGAACTGAACACGCTCGATCAGACCACCAGCGAATACGCTAGCTGGGATTTGACCTACGAATTCGCAAGAGGACAGCGCCCGAGTTACATCAAGACGGAGTTTCCCGTCTCCACCTTTCAGGAACTGAAAATCAGCTTCGTGGTCATCGTTGACGAGCATGGCCGCAAACTCTTCTCCAAGGGCTTCGACCTGACTCGTGGTGGCGAAATGCCCGTTCCCGCCGGCCTGGATGATCATCTGAAACCCGGCTCGTTGCTCCTCAACTTAGACGATAAACACAGCAAAGTGGCAGGAATTCTCGATCTTCCCGGCGGACCGGCCCTGATCGATTCCCGGCCAATTCTCACAAGCGACGCCTCCGGGCCCATTGCCGGTACTATGATCATGGGCCACCTGCTCGACGCTGCTGAAATTAAACATTTGGGCGACCTAACGCTCATGCCCGTCGAGGCGCAGACACTCTCTTCAGCTACCCTGAGCCCGGATTTCAGCACCGCAGCCGCCGCCATCTCCAAAGGCGCCCCGAATTTCATACACCCGCTCGACAATCAATCGCTCGCGGCCTACCAGGTCGTGGAGGACATTTACGGCCGGCCCACCGTAATCATCCGCGTCCTCTTGCCCAGAACAATCTACGAGCAAGGCAACACCAGTCTGGTCCAGTTTCTGCTGCTGCTAGTCGCTGCAGGCTTCGTTTTCGGCGCGGTCACCCTCTACTTGCTCGAGCGCGTCGTCATCTCGCGCATCGCCAACCTCACCGAGAACATCACCGGAATCGGCGCCAGCGGCGATCTTTCCGCGCGTCTGGATGTCCCGGGCCAGGATGAACTGGCCTTCCTGGGCGTGGCGATCAACGGCATGCTCGAAGATCTCGAAAAATCTCAGATCGAGCGTCACGAAGGGCGCGCGCGTCTGGCGTTGATGATCGAGCGCATGCCCGCCGTCCTGTGGACCACCGACAAAGAGCTGCGCTACACCTCCAGCATGGGCGCCGGCCTGGATTCGCTGGGCGTGAAATCCGGCGGACTCACTGGCAAGACTCTTACCGAATACTTTGACACCAACGATCCCCAGCACCCTTCCATCAGCGCGCACTGGCGCGCTCTCGCTGGCGAATCACTCACGTACGAACTGCACTGGCAGAAACGGATCTTCGAATCACACGTGCGGCCGTTGCGCGGCACCGATGGCGAAATTATCGGCGTGATCGGCGTGGCGCTCGATATCACCGATCGTAAACAACTCGCGGACCAGCTGCGCCAATCGCAAAAGTTGCAGGCCGTAGGAGAACTAGCCGGCGGCGTCGCGCACGATTTCAACAATCTATTAATGGTGGTGAAGGGCCACGCCGAAATGCTGCTCGACCGCCTGCCTGCCGCCTCCGCCGATCGCCAAAGCCCGGCGCGCCAAAACGTCGAACAGATCCAGCAAGCCGCCGAGCGTGCCGCTGCACTGACTCGCCAATTGCTCGCCTTCAGCCGCATGCAGGTGCTTCAGCCGCGCGTTTTGGATTTGAACGAAGTTGTCGCCGGAATGATTCAGATGGTTTCGCGCGTCATCGGAGCGAATATCGAGCTGGCTTTTCTGCCCGGCGCCAACCTCGGCCGCGTAAAAGCCGACCCCAGCCAGATCGAGCAAGTCGCCCTGAACCTCGTAGTCAACGCGCGCGACGCCATGCCCGACGGCGGGCGCTTGACCATCGAAACTTCCAACGTGCACCTCGATCGCGATTACGCTACAGAGCACGCCGTCGTTGACCCTGGCCACTATGTGATGCTGACCGTGAGCGACACCGGCATCGGCATGGACGCCGCCACTCAAGCGCGCATCTTCGAGCCATTTTTCACCACGAAATCGCAAGGCCGCGGCACCGGCCTGGGCCTCGCCACTGTCTACGGAGTTGTGAAGCAAAGCGGCGGATACGTTTGGGTATACAGCGAAGTCGGCCATGGCACAACTTTCAAGGTGTACCTGCCGATGGTGCAAGCTCCAGCGGAAAAGAAAGCTCCGGAAAAGCCGGCGAGCGGCCACGAACCCGGCAGCGAAACCATACTGTTCGTCGAAGACGAACAAAGCGTGCGCGAACTCGTCACCGAATACCTCGCGGCTCGCGGCTATCAAGTCCTCGACGCAGCCGACGGCATGCAGGCCCTCGAAATCGCCGCCGCGCACAAAGGAAAAATTCAGCTCCTCATCACAGACGTCGTGATGCCCCGCTTGAGCGGTCGCGAGCTAGCCTCGCGCCTCGCCGCCACGCGTCCCGACCTGAAAGTCCTGTACATCTCCGGCTACACCGACGACAGCATCTTCCGCCACGGCGTGCTCCAGGGCGGCATGGCCTTCCTGCAGAAACCCTTCAACCTGAAAGCACTGGCCACTAAAATCCGCGAAATTCTCGAAGGCGTCCCAGTCACCCCGTAACGCCAACAAATTTCGCGGAAAAAGACAGGCAAGCTGAGCTGTTGACTTTGTGAATCGCTCTGCAGGGCGATTCATCCTGAGATAGCGGCTGTCGCTACGTGGGTGCTGTTGCGAAGGTTTTCTCTGCGAACTCTGCGTCTCGGCCGTACCTCTGTCTTTCGCAGCTCGAGATGCCTTCCGGTTTTTCTCTATATCCTCATCCTCGGTGTGGATCCCCTGACTTAGGTGAGGATGACTGTCTGCCCGGTAAGATCAAACCGCTTGCGGCAGCGAATATTCCGGCAAGCCACCATGTCATCCATGCGCACCATGTAAGACCGCGCCTTCGCGAATTTCGCGCGATCGTCTTCATTCCCGCCCGGAGGTAGCGCGCCCTTTTTTGTCCGCGCCATCCAGCGCACCGGATACACACCCTCTTCCCGGCAATGCGGACACACCAGCGTCATCTGCTTCGTTTCGGGCTTCTCGTCGTAATATCTTTTTTCGTCCATGCGCTCTAGCCCGCCTGAGTTTTGAGTTGCGATTCGTCGAGATTCACAAATTGTATGCCCGCATCGCGCCAGCGCGGCAACCAATATTCCAAGGCCGCCAACACGTGCCCACGCTTCCCTTCCAACACGCGATGATCGCCATCGTGTAAAAGGACGATATCCCCGCCACGCGCCCTGCGCAAGCGTTGAATGACTGGATCAGGTGATTGCGTCCGCCAATCTCGCGCCGCCACATTCCACATCGCCACACCGGCTCCGCCGCGTCGGCGCACAATCCCGTCAAGCAGCGGGCTGCGATAACCGAAGGGCGGCCGCATCCATCGCGGCGATTTTCCCGTCGCGATAACGATCGCTTCATCACATCGGTCAAGTTCATCCGCAATTCGGCTCGACGATAAAAACGTAAGCGAAGGATGCGTCTCGGTGTGATTACCGATCGCGTGCCCGCGCTCTACAATCTCCCGCGCCAAGCCAGGAAATGCCCGTACGCGCTGCCCAATCAGAAAAAATGTAGCCGTCACATTGTGCCGGTCGAGAAGCTCGAGCACTCTCGGCGTAACAGTCGGATTCGGCCCGTCATCAAAAGTAATGGCCATGCACGACGCATCATCGATTCGCCGCAAAGTGCGTCCAAAAAGCTGCGAGCCAGCCGCCACCGCTCCCCACGCAAACAGCCCGCCCGCCGCACACACCCCACCCGCCGCAAACCAAGCTGGATTCATCGTCATCGCGACTCAAATCTTCGCACGCGCCCACCAAGTGCGCCAATAAATGTGAAAATGTAACCCGCAATCAAGCACGCGTTCCGTCGAGGTCCATATCGCTTGCGGCGGCTTGTGAATCGCGCTGCAGCGCGATTCATCCTGAGATCCCGCCCTGCTCGATCGAAGGGCTCGCCCGCGCAATCCGCACCACGCGAAAATCGCACCGCCGCCACCACTCGGTGGGATTTCGCCAATCCATTTGCTACGATGACCGCATTCGCAACCACAAAATGCCCACTCCACCAGCAGCACGCCAAAAAATCCCCCATTGGTTCGGCTGGCTAGCGCTCGTGTGGCTCGCAGTCTGGTTCGTCGCCTACTGGCATGCCTGGGGCCCCTCAAACTTTCTCCACCTCTGCGACATCGCCGTAATCCTCACCTGCATCGGCCTGTCGACCAGCAACGCGCTGCTGCTTTCCAGCCAAGCCGTCTCCTCCGTACTGATTGACCTGGTGTGGACCCTCGACGCAGCCGCCCGTTTGATTTTCGGCCACCACCTCATCGGCGGGACCGAATATCTGTTCGACGCCACCATGCCGCTCTGGGCGCGTCTGCTCTCGCTCTTCCACATCGTCCTACCCTTCATCCTGCTGTGGTCGCTAAGCCGGCTTGGCTACGATCGCCGCGGCTGGAAACTGCAATCCGCCATCCTCCTGCCCGTCCTGATAGCCTCGCGCTTCGTCACTCCCGACCAAAATCTCAATTTCGCCGTAAAAGATCCCTTCCTCCATCGTTCCTACGGCCCCGCTCCCACGCACCTCTTCCTCACTTTCCTCTTCCTCGTCCTCGTGGTCTATTTCCCCACGCACTTGCTCTTCAGCCGCGTATTCCCGCCGCCACCTGGAGCCTCGCCCGGCGAGCGGTAACAAAAACAAGCGATCAGGCGTATAACAAACAGCTGGAATATCCGGACATATTGAGAGACCCATGAAAGCCACCGATTTCGAATTTCGCAATCGCTTCTGGATCTTCGGCTTAATCTTCGGCACGGGCTTCTGGCTCTACGCGCTGGACCACGTCAACAGCGTGCAATATCTGAGCAACGTCACCGTCGGCGAAAATTCCCCTCAGGCGGATCTGCTCGCGCGCTGCGCTCTCGCTTTCGCCGCGCTCCTGACGCTGCTCACCGCGCTCCTGCGCACCTGGGCTACGTCGTACCTGCGCTCCGACGTAATGCAAGACCACGACCTGCGCGCGGAAAAACTAGTAGCCTCCGGCCCGTACCGCCATGTGCGCAATCCGCTCTACCTCGGAAATATCCTGCTGGCGTTCGGCATGGGATTCCTGGCGAGCCGCGTGGGATTCGTGCTGATCGTAGCGGGGAATTTTATTTTCTGTCTGCGCTTGATCGGCCTGGAAGAATCCAATCTGCAAAAAGAACAGGGCGAATCCTACGTCGAATTTTGCCGCCGCGTTCCGCGCCTATGGCCTTCCCTGCAACCGCGCCTGCCCGACAGTGGCCTAAAACCTCACTGGAAACAAGCCTTCGTAGGCGAACTCTATATGTGGGGATTCTTCGCCGGGGTAACGGCTTTCGCCGTAACTCTAAACCTGAAAGCCTTCTGGATCACCGTAGCCGTGTCCATGGTCCTCTATATAGCCTCAAGCTACCTAATCTCTGCGCGTAAGAAATCAGACTCGCCTTCGTAAGAGCCGGCGAAAAAACTACCGACGATCCTTATCGCGAGGCCTTACACCTCGCCCCGCGTGAGAATCGCGTGTCATCCCGAACGGAGTCCCGCGTTTTTTCTTTCCCGCCGCACTTTGGCGGGCGCGGCACGCAGACAGGGATCTGCGGAATAGCTCGGTCCCCCGGTGCCCTACTCCGTCTGCCGTATCGCCCGCAAATCAATCCCCAACTGCTGGCACTTCTTATAAAGATGGCTGCGCTCCAATCCAAGCGCCTTCGCCGTATTCGTCATGTGATGATGCTGCCGCTTCAATTCCGCCAGCAGAGTCTCCCGCTCGAAAGCCTCCACCCGCTGCGACAACATCCCGACCTCCAGCGCCACCGCCGACAGTCCCTGTCCGCCTACCGCAGACGCGCCAGCCCCAGCCGCCCCCGGCAACGCTCGCCGCACAGTCTCGGCCTCCACCACGTCCCCCGGCGCCAGCAACAAAACCCGCTCCACCACGTTCCTCAATTCCCGCACATTCCCCGGCCACGAATAACGCTCCAGCTCCGCAATCGCCTCCGGCGATAATTTCCGCAGCTTCCAATTATTCTGCTCCTCCAATTGCCGCACGAAATGCTCAGCCAACACACGAATATCCTCGCGCCGTTCGCGCAAGGGAGGCAGCCCAATCGGAAACACAAACACGCGATGATATAAATCCTCGCGAAAAGTTCCCTGCCGCACCTGCTCTTCCAGATTGCGATGCGTCGCCACCACCACGCGCACATCCACCGCAAACGGCTTATCTCCGCCCACCCGCTCGATCTCGCCCTCTTCCAGCACGCGCAACAATTTCGCCTGCATGGTCATCGGCATGTCGCCGATTTCATCGAGAAAAAGTGTCCCGCGATGCGCCTGCTCGAATTTCCCGGTATGCCGCGAAGCCGCCCCGGTAAACGATCCTTTCTCGTGCCCGAACAACTCCGTCTCCATCAATTCCGAAGGCACCGCCGCGCAATTCAGCGAAATAAACGCTCCACTGCGCCGCGAACTTTTTTCATGCAGCGTCCGCGCGATCAATTCCTTCCCGGTCCCCGTCTCGCCGCGAATGCACACCCGTGTCTCGCTCGCCGCCACGTGCTCCACCTGCGCCATCACTTCCTTCATCGTCGCGCTCGCCCACACAATGTGATGCCGCCCCAACCGCCGCTTCAAATCGCGATTTTCTTCTTCCAGATGCCGCACGCGCAGTGCGTTTTCCGCAGTCAGCAGCAATTTCTCGCTGGAGATCGGCTTCTCCAGAAAATCACTAGCCCCCAGTCGCGTCGCCTTCACCGCCATTTCAATTGAAGCCTGCCCGGACATCATCACCACCGGCGAAGCCAAGCCAATCGCCTTGAAATCCTCAAGCAGCGCGATCCCGTCGCGCCCCGGCATCACCACATCGGAAAGAATCAGATCGAAGCGCTCGGCCTTAGCCAACTCCAGCGCGCGCGTCGCGTTATCGCACACGGTTGCCTCGTGCCCCGCCAACCGAAACGCTCTCGCCAGCGACGCCAGCGTGTTCGCGTCATCATCAATAATCAAAATGTGGGCTTTTGCAGACACGGAGGCTACGTCCCGTCTTCTTTTTTCTCGAAGACCATCGGAAAAGTCTGCGCCTTGTGCGGCGGCTTGATCGGCAGGTCAATATGAAAGGAAGTCCCCACGCCCGTCTCGCTCTCAACGGAAATTCGCCCGCCATGATCCGCAACCACGGCCTGGACGATCGCGAGCCCCAGACCCGTTCCGTGCTGCTTGGTCGTGTAATAAGGCGTAAAAAGGCGCTCGGATTCTTCCGGCGTCAATCCCGTGCCGGTATCCGAAATTTCCAGCGTCACTTCGCCATCTTTATGCGCCGTGCGCAACATCAGCACGCCGCCCGCCGGCATTGCATCCATCGCGTTCAGCACCAGATTCTCGACGGCCCGGTGCAGCAGCGTCGCATCCGCCTGAATCAGCGGCAAATCGTCTTCCAGATGCAATTCGGGAGTAATCGCCGGACGTCCCACCGCGCTGAACTGCCCTTCGAACAGTTTCACCACGGTGCGTACGATCTCGTTCAGGTTCACTGTGCTCAATTCCGGCTGTGGCATCTTCGCGAAATCGCTGAAACGCCCCACGATCGCCTTCAGGTTTTCAATCTCGGCCAGCAAAATGCCGGTGGATTCCTGAAACACTTCCTCGAATTGGCCGGAATGTTGCTCGTGAGCTTTGCGCAGATTCTCGACGGTGGTCTGCAGCGGAAACAGCGGATTCTTCAGCTCATGCGCGAGGCGCCGCGCCAATTCGCGCCAAGCCGCCACGCGCTCCACCTGCACCAATCGGTCGCGCTGCTCCACCAACTGCTCGGTCATCTTATTGAACGACTTCGCCAACTGCCCCACCTCATCCCGCCCGCCCACGTTCACCCGCGCGCTCCAATTTCCATCCGCCACTTCCCGCGCGCCTTCCGCCAGTTTCTGCACCGGACGAGTCACTCGCGCCGCACCCCACCAGCTCAACATCAACCCGAACAGCAAACCCACCGCGACCACGCCCAAAGCCAGCCAGCGAATCCGCCGCTCCAAGGACACAACGTTCCGTTGCGAGCTCCCCACAAATAAAACGCCCAGCAATTCCTTGGCCCGTCCCTGCAGCGGCAAAGCATGAAACATTTCCGCGCTGGCCGGGTCAATGCTCCAGCGAATTTCCGTGGACTGCTCCACCGGATCCGCTTTCTCTTGCGCCACGAGCGGCGCGAAACGATCCGCATCCGGCGCCGGGCCATTCGCATCCAGTAAATTCGCATCCTGAAAATCCGGATCCAGATTCAAATACAGCAGCGCGCGCATGTTCGCCGGCAGCACCAGCGACGCCAGAAATTCCTTCCCCAGCCGCTCGCCGCCCACCACGTATAAATCCCGGTCCCCCACGCGCACCGTCGCCACTGCCAGCAGCGCCAGCACCGGCCCGGCTTCCGTGTCGAGTTTCGTCAGGAACGCGCCGCGCGCCGGCCAATCCTCCGGCTTCGTAACCCACTCCATTTTGTAATTGAAACGCGCCGGAGATTCCTGCGAGGAAATAATCGTTCCGTCATTATTCACGAAATCCAGCAAATCCAGCTGGTGCGATTTCGAAACGCCATGCGCGTCGTTCACGTACACCGACACATCCGCGTTCGGCCGGCTCAAGTCAATCGCCATCCGCACGGTAGGCTCCGCGTCGGCGATGCCCTTCACGCTCTCCACGACTTCGCTGCCTCGCCGCGCGTATTCCCGCTGAAATTGCGCTAGTAGCGCATCGCTATGCTCGCGATTCATTTCATCAAACGCCCGCCGCGTCACCACCGTAACTCCCGCCGCGATCAATACCACGGCGAGCAGCAGCGCCACCATAAAATTGACGAACAGTCTGGTCCGAAACGTCACGTTGAGCCCTTCGTGGCACAGGCAATCTTGCCTGGGCGTCTTACAATCTTTGTGAGTCGTGGCTTCAGCCACGACATTAATCTCGCACTCTGCCCGCTGCCTTCAGCCGCTGAAGTTCCCACTGCGCGCTCGTCGCACAAGCTCATTGGACTCCCGTTGGCGTTTCCGTATCCAACCAAACATCCGCCAGCGGCCAATTCTCCCCCGGCACCGGCGCCTTCCAATCCCGCACCCGCGCGCTCAACCCATAAACCTGTGGCAACCAGACCAGCGGCACCACGCGATAGGTGCTCAAAACCGCCCGCTGCTGCTTATAATTGTCCTCAGGCGAAGCGGTCTCCGGAAGCGCGCCCGCCTCGATGCCCGCCAAGGGCCCGGCATAAATCCGCGAAAGAAAATCCATAAGCGCCTCACCGGGCAAAGGCGATGTCATCCGCCAGCGCACCAGCTCCATATCCACGTGCCCAGCTTGCAAGGCAGCACTGCGCGATTTTTCCGCACCGCCGCCAGCACCAGGAATCGCCTGCGCTCGCACTGACATCCCGGCTTCCTTCGCGTTCACGACAATCCGCTCCGCCACGCTCTGCTCCAGCGGATCAGCGGAATCATATCCCAACACCAAAGGCCCCGCCGCCGCGATTTCCTTCGAAAGTTCCTTCGCGTGCTCCAGATCCGCCGCCGACGGCGCCGCCGCCGGAAACAAGAACGCTGTGCCGCTCGACCACTGCGGCAACAATCCGCCCGCCGGCTCCCCAGTTTTCTGCAAAATAAAATTCACAATCGCTACGCGATCGATCGCCAGCGAAAGCGCCTGCCCCATGACCTCTTCCTTCGCTGGTGCAAGCGGGCGCCCACTGGCGCGCCCACCTGCCCGCCCGGCAGCGTTGCCCGACGCGATGCTGCCTGAAGTTCGCGGTGCATCGTGTTCGACAAAAACGAGCGCCAACAATTCATCCGGCTGCGAAGCGCTAACGCGCACGCCCTGCTCCGCAGCCCGCCGCGCATCCTGCGGCGCAATTTCCGTCAGATCCGTCTTGCTCAATTCCAGATCAACAAGCCGCTCGTGCGCCGCCCGCCCCATTACAATCTCAATCGAGTCCACAAACGGCCGCCCCTCGCGAAATTCCTCATTCGCCGCAAACACCGCCCGCTTCCCCGCCTCCCACGAAGTTACGCGAAACGCCCCACTGCCGGCCGCGCCAACCGGAGTATCAACCGCGCCCCAATGCTCAAAGACAAGCGGCCCGATCTGCGCCAGTGCCGCCACCTCTTCGGGCGACGAGCCCGCGCCAGCCGGATCAAGCGACGCGAGCGAAGCGCCCATCTCCACGCGCAAAGTCCCGCCGTACCGCGGCCGCCGGGCGCTACGCGCAGGCAAGGCCGCGAATGCAACGCCCAGCAACGCGCTAATTACCGCAAGTCGCCGTAACAATGTACGCCTCGTATTCCCCGGTTTTCAGATTGTGAACGACCGCCCGCGCGGAACCGTCCGCTGGATCGGGGTGCAAAGCCATTACAGGACCGTCGAATTCCAAACTGTTCCCGGAGGGAACCAGCGGCAAGGGAATTCCTTTCGTTAAGCGACCGCGAATCGAATCGCTCTGCGTCCTGTCGCCCTCCGCCGTAAACAAAAAAACGAAATCGCCCCGGCACGATCCCTTGACATCGGTGCCGAGGCTGTTCGGAAACCCTGGTATATCAATGCGGGGGCCGCCAAGACTGCGGATCGGCTTTGACGCGCTACATCGCACGCCCTCTCCAAGATCGGGATCGCCCACGCAAGCAAAGCCTTTGACCGTTATTTTTCCTTCCGCCAGATTTATCGTGCCCTGTGGGTCCCGCGACGGAGGCGCCGCTTGCGGAATGGGGCTGGTGCGGGAAAGTTGCCACTGAGAGCCTGCCGGTTTATAGGTTGTCAGGCGGTTCGTTCCCAGAACCAACAGTGTGACCTCACCAGAAGTCGCATCTTTCCAGAGCGCAAAGTCCAAAAACCGTTCTGCTTGTTTGCACACGAATCGCTTTTCCAACGACAAGGTCCGCGCTCCTGCTGCCGCATCGGCAAAATCCGCCTTGGGAGCGGCGACAATCATCACCGGAGCCACAGCACCATCGCTCTGGTCGTTGATTATTTGCACCACCCAAACATATTCGGCGGCGGATTCAGAAAGTGAGAGCTGCAATCGCGCAACGGACTGCGCGGCAGCAGAATCTTCAGCCGCAAATGAAAAACTGTGGCGCTGTAATTGCACTCGCACAGCGGCTTCAATCGCGCCGGCAGAGGAAACGTCCAGTGAGGAAATATTTTCGACATCGAGCTTCACAACAGTGGGGCTCATGGCTGCGGCAACTTCGTCGGCAAGTCTTGCGACTGAATCATTCCAAGATTTTGGCAGTTCGGACGGCGCCTGCGCGTAGCTTACGCGCGGCGCACCGCTCAAAAAGAGCCCAAGCACAATCGTGTACAGCGCGACGCGAATGCCAAGAGGAAGTCCGCGGGAAGGCCGCATCAGTGTGCGCGAATCGTAACTCACATTCGCGAATCGTCATCTTAGCACACCGTCGAATCGTCAAACTCGCGCGCGTCCCGCACCGAGTGTCCGCGCAGTTATCGTGGCACAGCCACTCTTGGATGTGCTCTTCCTCGAATTCGTCATCCTGAGCGCAGCGAAGGATCTCTCTTCGATTCTCCCCCGTCGCCTGCCCGCAAATCACGCCAGCAGGGTGGCTGCGGCTCAGCTCCAGGACGAAAGCTTCGCTGCGGCGGTCGCGTCGCATTGTCTCCTGGTCCTCACCGTGCCACCCGCAAGGGTTTTTTGCCGGCGTTACTCCCGAACCAGGCTGCCCTCCTCGCGGAACAGGCCGCGAGAACCCCGGTCGGGAATCTCTTCAATTTCGCATCGTCAGCGCGTCACGGTTTCCCGCCCGCGCGCGAAGGCGGATCGTTCAACCCCGGAAAAGCCTGCGCCGACTTCAACACATCATTCGTAAAAAAGAACTTCCCGTCCGTCGGTACCATCATGATCTGCACCCGGTCGCTCAACCGCTGCGCCACCGTCAATTGCACCAGCATCGGATTCACCTTCAGCGCCGAGGCCTCCAGCTGCATTTTTTCCGCGCCCGCCTGCGCCGTCACACGAATCTGGTTCGCTTCCGCGTCGGCCAACAAGTCCTGCCGCTCCTTCTCCGCTTTCCCGTCAATCACTTTCGCCTGCGCCGCAGCCTCCGCGCCCTTCACTGTTTCCTCGTTCTGCGTCGCCGCGAACAATTCTCGCCGCTGCTGCTCCGCCTTGCTGTCAATCACCTTGGCCTGCGCTTCCGCCTCCGCGTTCTTCACGCGCGCCTGCGCCGAGGCGTCCGCGTCTTGCAGAGTGGTCTGCTTGCGTGCCTCCGCTTCCAGCCGCGATTGCTCGATCTGTTTTTGCTTCAGCGGCAACGTGTACTGCATCGCGTCCGATTCTGCCTGCGCCATCAACACCCGCGTCCGCGCATCCGCCTCCGCGTGCTTGATCTGCCGCACCTTCTGCGCCTCCGCCTGCGATTCCGCGATCTTCACTTTTTTCTGCTCGATGCTCTGGTCCACCGTCACCTGGTCGTCTTCCTGCTCCTTCATCAATAATCCTTGCAACCCTTGCTGGTACTGCTCGGGCAGCAGCACTTTGCGCAGCAAAACTTCCTTCACAATAATTTGGTCCTCGCCCAGCCGTGCTGTGATGGCTTGCGTCGCCCGCTGCCGGAATTCGTCGCGCTTGGTGGAAAAAACATCGCGCACAATGTAATTCGGCGCGAGGTCCCGGAAAGTGCTCGTCACCACCGGCGCCACAATCTCGTCCTCAATCGGCTGCGGCAAATTCGCGTCCACATAATCCAAATGCCGCGGATCGACCCGGTAGCGCACCGTCACCGCGAGCCCGACCGACAATCCCTCGCGCGCCTCCACCGTAAGAATCTCCAGCCCCTTGTCGCGCGGGTTCTCCGACGCCGCCGTCGAATAAACTTTGTCGCGTATATCGAAAAGCTGCCCACGCTGCAGCAGCGGCACAATCAAATGCGTCCCCGCATACAAAGTTCCCGGCCGCACCCCGGAAATCTGGCTAACCCGCACCGCCGCGTAACCGTCCGGCACCACCAGGATGCTCTTGCCAAGAAGGCTGGACAGCGCGGCAAACACGACGAATTTCGCGGCAATGGACCAGCGTATAGCCCGCCGCGATCCCGCAGATCGTGGCCGCAAATGAAACCCGGGACGCGAAGCGGCCGCTGCGACGGTCGCGCCCGTGCCGACCGCACCGAGCGGCGGACCACCCGCACTCGGCGTCCCGGCAGCTCCGGTGGACGGCGGAACGTCGATGGTTTGCGTCCCAGCAACTTGGCTGGCAGCCACCTCCGCAGGCCGGCGTTCGCCCAAACGCAAAAGCCGGTTCAGCTCAAACGCCAAGTAAATGTCATAAAGCACGATCGCCACAGCCACACCCAAAAATCCAAAACTAACCACCAACAACAACAGGCGCAGAAAAAGCATGAAACACCTCCTTCGTGGCACAGCCACTCTTGGCTCCCGCCTTCACCTTTGCTTTTGGTGCTGGCTCTGTAGCGGCCAGCTTTAGCTGGGCGCCTTGGACGTGGCGGTCGAGTTAGCATTTGCCGTGGCCGTCGCATTGGCCTTTGTGGCGGCCGCCTGCCTTCTCGGCGGGCGTAGTTGACTTTGACTTTCCAAGGCCGCGTCGATAATCAAAGAATGGCTTACGCCGCCCGCTGCCCCGACTCACCAGCGCCATGCGACATCGAAACCGCCGCCATCCTCTGCGCCACCGTCTGCACCACAGGCCGCGCCGGCATCAACCGCATCAACAAGACCAAACTCAACCACTCCATCCCCAGCGCCACCGCGAACGAGACAAAAATCGCCACCGCCACTGCCACAAATCCAATCCCGCTTTCCATGGCCATGTCCTCCGTGTGAGCTGGGTCGCGAACGAACGAAAAGCAGGAAGGAGGCCAATCGAGGAATGAAGAAGTCGCAGAACGCCACTCGTAACGCCGGCTCAACATTCTCAACAGCTTGCAAACGCAAACCAACAATCTCAGGCGCAATCAAACGCCGCGCAACACGCCGACAAACGTGGCCCGACAAACACGCCGTGGAAATCCACACCCAGCGCAAGCCCGAGCGCACGACCCAAATCCCGCCGTCGCCACACCCCCGCAACCGCCCCACCTCTGCTAGAATCCACCTCAGCAACACGCTCACAACATGGCCACCACGCCCACACCCGACCAAGACCACCCCGGCGCCGCGCCCTCCAACGCCACCACTCGCCCCCGCTCCGGCGAACTTACCGGCGGCTTTCGCCTAGGCCGCATCTTCGGCATTCCCGTATATCTGCACTCCAGCTGGATCATCATCTTCCTGCTCATCACCGTCTCCCTCGGACAGCAGTTCACCTCGCTGCATCCCGCATGGTCGCCGCAACAGCACTGGGCGCTCGGCATCATCACCAGCATTTTCTTCTTCGGCTCGCTGCTATTTCACGAACTGAGCCACAGCGTCATCGCCCGGCACTACAAAATTCCCGTGCAGTCCATCACGCTGTATGTCTTCGGCGGGCTCTCCAGCATCTCGCGTGATCCTTCGAGCGCCCTGCAGGAATTCAATATCGCCATCGCCGGCCCGCTTTCCAGCCTGTTCCTCGGCGGCTGCTTCTGGCTCGTCTCTCATTATTTCCACGGCAACGAACTCGTGGTCGCATCCTGCACCTGGCTCTGGGAAATCAACGTGATGCTCGCGGTCTTCAATCTAATTCCCGGATTTCCCCTCGACGGCGGCCGCGTCCTGCGCAGCATCGCCTGGGGCATCACTGGCGATTTCACGCGCGCCACGAAAATCGCCTCCTACGCCGGACGCTTCTTCGCCTACGTAATGATTTTTATCGGAGTCTGGTGGGCATTCCACGGCAGCTTGGTCAACGGCATCTGGACCGCTTTCATCGGCTGGTTCCTGCTCAGCGCCGCGCGCGAAAGCTACACGCAGCTCGCCGTACGCAACACCCTCACAGGCGTCCGCGCCGGCGATATCATGACCCAGGACGTCCCCACGGTAGAACGCAACATCTCCGTGGATGATTATGTCCACGAAGTCCTGCGAACCGGGCGCCGCTGCCACGTCGTCACCGGCGCAGGCCGCCCGGTAGGGCTGGTCACGCTAGCCTCCGCGCGCGCCCTCCCCCGCGAAGAGTGGGCCAACACTTCCATCCAAGCCGTGATGATGCCCTTCGACCGCGCCCACTGCGCCACACCCGACGAGCCCGCCCTAGGCGTCCTGCAGCGCATGCAAACCGAAGACATCAATCAAATGCCAGTAGTAGCAGACGGCGCAATCGTAGGCATGATCGCCCGCGACACCATCCTCCACGTCCTACAAACGCGCCTGCAGCTTGGCCATCTAGCGTCATGATGCGTAGCATAGGCAATCTTGCCTGTGCTCTTTCTTGAGTTCGTCATCCTAAGCGGAGCGAAGGATCTCTCTATTCCTCCTCCGCAGCGCCACAAAATTAAAGGAGCGACCCATCAACGAAACAGATTACGATCGCCTAAAACGAGAAGAAGCTCCGCAGGTGACCCGCCGCGGCTTCAACCTATGGTTCGGCGCTGCCAGCGTCGTCGCGCTTGCAGGCGCCCTCGTCGCCTACTGGCAAAAACACAAACCCGGCTACCCAACAAAAATAATCGCCCAAGCCGGGGAAATCCCGGTCGGCGGCAGCAAAATTTTCACCTACCCCGCCGACGACCGCCCCTGCTTCCTCCTCCGCCCCGCCGAAGACACCTACATCGCCTTCAGTCGCCTCTGCACCCACCACACCTGCCCCGTGTTCTATCAGCCCGCCGACCACATCTTCACCTGCCCCTGCCACGGCGGAATATTCTCCGCCAGCAACGGCGCCGTGCTCGATGGCCCTCCGCCCAAGCCGCTCCCGCAACTAATCCTCGAACGTCGCGGCAACAACATCGTCGCTACCGGCTTTCTGCAAACGTAAACATGACACACCAATCCCACGAACCTTATTGCTTGATTGCAACACTTGGAGACAACTATCTCTGCGGCGGGGTTCTGTACTTCACAGCCTTTGCGTCCACCCCTTCGGTCACCGTGACAATCACATCCGCCGGGATATCCCGCAACTCCTGCACGTATCCGCTCGGCCAATGAATCAAGATCGAATCCACCTTCTCATGCTTCCCCAATCCAAAATAAATCCGCGGATCCTGCGCCGAACAATAACTCATCCCACCCTTCGCCTGGTCGTAGCTCTTGAAATCTCCCGCGCTCAATTTCAACGAAGCACCAATCCCATCGCGATTCGATTTCACGCCGATCAGCCGTACCGCAATCCAGTGATTGCCCTGCGCTGCCGGAGCACTCCCTCCCTCATTCCGGAAAAGCTGCGCATCCTCCCCATTATTGCTCACCAAAAAATCCTGCCACCCGTCGTTGTCGTAATCTCCCACGGCTAATCCGCGCCCCACGCGCGGCTTGCGAAAATCTGCGCCCTCGGTCCTGGTGGCATCCACGAAATTCCCGTCGCCACGATTGCGGTAAAGCATTTTCTCTTCCTCGTACGCGACCTCCGGGTGATACATCGGAATGTTGTCCAGAATATGTCCATTGATCACCAGCAGGTCCCGCCAGCCATCATTATCAAAATCAAAAAATCGCGCCCCAAACGCGCTCCGTAAAATATTCGTCTGCCCGATCCCCGAAGCAATCGTGTAATCCGTGAACGTCCCATCCCCATTATTCCGGTACATCCGGTTCAACTCGAAATCCAAATGGCTCACGAACAAATACATCAGCCCGTTGTTCATCACGTCCGCAGCGTCGGCGCTCATCCCCGCTTCCGGGCGCCCGTCCTCGCTGAATCCTGCGCCCGATTTATAAGTCGCGTCGCGAAACGTGCCATCACCGTTATTCAGGTACAAAAAATTCCGCTGGGTGTCGTTCGCGATAAAAATATCCGTCCAGCCGTCTCCGTTCAGATCGGCCAGCACCACGCCCAGGCTCTTCCCATCCGTATTCAACAAACCGGCTTTCTCGGTGACGTCGGTGAAGGTCCCATCGCCATTGTTGTGATACAGCTTCGCCGAGCTCCCATGAAAACTGTCCGGATGGCAATAAGCGCTCGTCTGCGGAATGCCCGTGAACCCCGGACGTACATCACCGCACAGCACCGGATGGTCCACGTCGTACTGCACGTAATTCGTCACCAGCAGATCCAGCTTGCCGTCGTGATCATAATCAAACCATCCCGCCGCCGTGCCCCAGTTTCCGTCGTCGCCCACTCCGGCCTTCGTCGTCACGTCCGTAAAAGTCCCGTCGCCGTTGTTATGCCACAACACCGAATGCCGGTAACCGGTCATATAAATGTCCGGAAACCCATCGTTATCGTAATCGCCCACCGCCACGCCGAAAAAAAATGTCCCGTCGCTCTTAATTCCGCTTTGCTCTGTCACGTCTGTAAAAGTCCCGTCGTGATTGTTGCGATAAAGCGCCGGCTGCGGCGGCAGCAGCGGGTGATAATGCGGCGTGTAACCGCTGTTCACGAAAATCGCGTCCAGATATCCATCCTGGTTGTAATCAATCCACCCGACGCCCGCTCCCATCGTCTCCGGGTACAACCGCTGCGGCGACGACGCGCGTTCGTGATGAAAATGAATTCCCGCCGCGGCGGTCACATCGCGAAATTCCACATGATAAGGATTGGTGATCTCGCTGCGGTGCCGCAGTCTCACAGCATCGTCTTGTTCCGCCGCCGCGGATTCCCGGTGCCCCGGCGGGTGCACAGCCTGCTGCTCAGGCGTCGCAATCAACCTTCGATACGTCGCCTGCGCCGGTGGCCCCAGCAAAGCGCCAGCCACGTCCGCAGTCGCCATAATAAGGATAGAAAGAGAAATCAGCAGGGGCGTGCGGAGAAGTATTCGTTGCCGTGTCATTGCCGGACAGATTCTAACAGCACACCCAATCCCCGCACCATGTCATGGCCTGTTTCGACACCATCTACAAACTTTGACGCTCAATCTCTCTGCGCGGGTAGCAACGCCGCACCAGCTCATTCCCGTTTCTGTAATCCTCGTTCCAAATTTCATCCGGCTCAGTTCTATTATGGGACTCATTCGCAGTCTGTGGAAAACTCTAGCTCGCACTCAGTTTCGTGTTGACTCCGCGCCTACCCGAGGATAGCCTGCTTCCATTCTGTGGGCTGGGGGGCCCTTGTCCGGAAGTGATTCCCATAATTATTCCGCAGTCCGTGAAGGATTGGAGCGCAGAATCTTCGCTTCGCTCTCGTGGCGCGCGTAACAACGTGCGAAGAACCTTCCCGCCCTCGAATTTAATTGCGCGAAACGCAACTTTGCGCCACGCAGCATGCTCCGCATCCATCGCTCTCGCGCTCGCCGTCGTCGCTTTCGCCGGCGCTCCCATAACTCGCGCGAACGAAAATAGGGGCACAGGCCCCGCCGCGAATCCACTCGCAGCTGCCAAGAAAGTAATCATCGATACCGACCCCGGCACCGACGACGCGCTAGCCATTCTTCTCGCCCTGAATTCGCCGGAACTGGACGTGCGGGCTCTCACCGTGGTCCCCGGCAATGTCACCGCACAGCAAGGCCTCGAAAATGCCTTGAAGCTCGCCTCCCTCACCAATCGCTGCGACATTCCCGTCGCCGGCGGCGCCCAGCATCCTCTGTTTCAAAAGCTGATCACCGCCGAACTCTGGCACGGCGCGAACGGCCTCGCCAACGTCGAGTTACCCGCGAGCAAATGCAAAGCCGACCCCCGCTTCGGTCCCGACCTGATCATCCAAATGATTCACGACTCGCCGCACGAGATCACGCTCGTCCCGGTCGGCCCGCTCACCAACATCGCCCTCGCCCTGCTGAAAGACCCTTCGATCGTTCCGCTGGTAAAAGAAGTCGTAATCATGGGCGGCTCGATTTCCGGCGGCAACGTGAACGCCGCCGCCGAAGCCAATATCTACAACGATCCCGAAGCCGCCGAGATCGTCTTCCACGCCGGCTGGCGCTTGACCATGGTCGGCCTCGACGTCGGCGACAAAACTCTCTACGATCAGGCGCATCTGGATCAGCTTTCGAAAACTCACGGCCCCGAAAACGACTTCGCCGTGAAGGTTCTTACTTTCCTGATCGGCCAGGAAGCGAAATACGGCGCCGGCGGAGGCTCGCCGATGTACGATCCGCTCGCCGTCGGCACAGCAATTGATCCCACGATCGTCTCGAAGCAAGCCATGCACGTGGACGTGGAATCGCGCGGCGAATTCACCCGCGGAGAAACCGTCGCCAATCGCCGCAACGCCGTCGAACGCAACGTTCTGCACGGCGACCGCTACGTCATCGAGGGCTTAGATCACGTCGAACCTAACGTCCAGGTCTGCACCGGGGTCAACGCCGACAAATTTCTCCAGTTGCTCAATTCGCGGCTGGCAGGTAAATAACATGAACAACGAACACTTCGCGCAACCGGGCCAATCAAAATTCGCGGTTGATCGCTCCATACCCAGAGGGAGAGTAACGATGAAAATGGTGAAGCGTGTGTTTCTGGCTGCACTGGCCGTCGTCTGTTCGCTCGCGACTCTGCTTTTCGCCGCCCCCGGCGCGCGTGCGCAGTCCGTCGAGCGCGGCGAAATCCGCGGTTTCGTTTACGACACCTCGCACTCGATCGTGGCAGGCGCCAAGGTGACCATCTCTAATCCTTCCACCGGCTACAAGCGCGAACTCACCACCGACGCCAGCGGCTCTTACGATTTTGCTCAGTTGTTGCCCGGCACGTACAAGGTCCAGGCAGAGGCGGAGGGCTTTGCCTCTACCATCGTTACCGACCTTGTCGTAGACATTGGCGCCAGCCTGGCCCTCGACATCACTCTCCCCGTTAAAGGCCAGACGCAAACTGTCACCGTGTCCGCCTTGGAGGCTGGACCCGTCGACACCTCGACCGCCGGCATCAACCAGGTCATTAACCAAAAAGACTTGGAAACTCTCCCGCTCTCCGGTCGCGATTATCGCGACTTGGCGCAACTGAGTTCCTCGGCGCAGGTCGTTCCCGGCCTGCGTGGCGGCATCCGCCTGGGCGGCCAGCAAAGCGATTACCTTGGCATCGTTGTTGACGGCCAGGACACCTTCAACAACTACTTCGGTGAGATTTTCGGATCGCTCGAAACCAAGAACTTCACGGTTCCCCTCGAGGCCGTGCAAGAGTTTCAGGTCGTGACCAACGGCTTTGCCCCGGAATTCGGCCGCGCTACCGGTGGCTTGGTCAACGTAGTTACTAAATCTGGCACCAACCAGTGGCACGGCGAAGCGCACGATTACTATCGCGGCAGCGATTTCACCACGAACGATGCTGTGGGTGAGCCCCCGAACATCGCCACTCAAAATCAGTTTGGCGGCTCGGTCGGCTTCCCCATTCACAAAGACCGCCAGTTCCTGTTTCTGGCCACCGATGCACAGTTGCAAAATGGCCCGCTAGTGACCCAGTTTTGTTCGCCGGGTGCGGGGCAAGCAGCGCAAGCAGCCTGCCTCGCGGAGCTACCTCTGATTACGGGGCCCGCTTTTGCGAACTGCGCCCCAGGAGCCTGCGCCCCGGGCACCGTCCCGCTTCCCAGCAATGTTTCGGCCGGGACGATGTTGCCGCCAGGCTGCGGAACTTCCCCGACTGCCGGGGAACTCGTGCTGATGGACTGCTACGGCAAGTCCTCGATAGCCGGCTTCCAAGGCCCCAGCAACCAGTTCCAGAATTTGTTCACCATACTGGGACACTACGACTATCAATTCAGCCCCGCGAACCACTTCAGCGTACGAAGCTACTTCACCAGAAACCACACCAATGGATTTAGCGGCGCTCAGGGTCAGAATGAAATTCCGCAGGCCTTCGACAATACCGAGGACTTTACCAACAAAGGTGCGTCGGTTGTTTTCAGTCTCAATACCGTACTCGGCAGGAAGGTGAATGAAATCCGCATTAGCCTTTCGGACGAGGTTCGCGAGCGCCACGCTAACAGCCAAGCGCCTGGACTTTCGATTTCGGATCCTGGCTTCTCGGCCTTGAACGTCGGCAGCGCCTTTAACTATGGCATCGGCCAGCGCTACTACCTGCCTATTAACAATCAGGACGGTAAGTTTGAGGCTGCGGACAACTTCAACTATTCGTTCGGTAAGCACGACATGAAATTCGGCGGAGACTCCGTCACCTTCGAGGATCGCAAAGACTCCTTCGTCGGCTGGGGCGCCGGTGAATACGATTACTTCGATATCGCTGATTTCAACAGCGGGATAACCACCGGTACAAACAATTGCGTGACGGACACTTTCAATTGTCTTCTCAGTCAAGGCGTTGCTCTGAATGGAAAACCGCTTTCGTTCTTGGGTCCCGCCACAACTCTTTTCCCCAACTACCAATCCGACCTCGGCCTCTACTGGCAGGACAAATGGCAATTGACGCCACGCCTCACCGTGACCTACGGGCTCCGCTGGGATGGCACTTGGAATCCCCAGCCGCAAACGCCGTTGTGGGGAACCACCGTGCTCGTCGGTCAGGGCGCAGGGTCGCGCGAGGCTCCTGTCCCACAACGCGTCCCGGCTGACTTCGGTCAGTGGGGGCCGCGTATCGGCGTTGCCTGGAATGTGAGACAAGGGCCTCATCCAACGGTCGTCCGCGCTGCTTGGGGACTTTACTACGCTCTCACTGTGGGAATATTTATGCCCACGGCGGGTGCCGGAAACCTTACCCACTGCATAGGCAGTTGCGGATTTCCAGACGGCGGGCTGGTCGGCTTTCCATATCTCAACCCCTCCTCGACGCCTCTCGGTGTCAACCAGCTTTGCGGGACGCAGTTCGGCTGTCCCGCTTCAACCTCCGGAGGCGGATACGTGGATCCCGCGTTTAAGAATCCGCGTGTCTCCAGTTTTACAGGCGGGATCGAGCAGTCGCTTCCTTATAACGTCCAGTTGACCGCTACTTTCTCCTACGTGCACTCCGACCATCTGCGCACGGGCGGCTACGATTCAGAAGAAGCCTGGCAGCGGAATTACGTAATTCTTGGAACCGACCCGTTCGGGCGATCGATTCTCCAAAAGACGTTTAATTACAACGGCGGCGCGCTGACGAGCCAAGGACCCACGCCTCTCGACAACACGCTGCCCACTTCAAACAATGAAACAGCCAGTTTTAGTCATGGTAATTACGAGTCGCTGGTCATTAACGTCACCAAGCGCTTCTCCAATCATTTCCAGTTATTCGCCAATTACATCTGGTCGCAGAACAAAGACAATGCCGCGAGCGAGCGCGATACCGATACCTATTTCGGCCAGCAGGATCCCATCAATCTCGCGATTGACTATGGCCGCAACGGTCTGGACATCACCCAGCAATTCAAAGCCGCTGGCGTCTACGAGTTGCCTTGGGGCTTCGAAGTCAGCTCCAGTGTGATCGCTCACTCAGGCGTGCCATTTCCCCTCTACATCGCAGAAGACCTCAATGGCGACGGAGTTTCCGATCTCGGACACAATAACGACCGTCCGACCTATGCAAACGCCGCCGGTAAAACGTTTCTCTTGGGCCGTTACCCATTCGACCAGCCGGGTTATTTTCAATGGGACGGGCGGTTACAAAAGACGCTTCACGTACACGACCGATTGAACGTGGTATTGTCCGGTGATTTCTTCAACCTCACAAACCGCGGTAATCTTTACTCGAATCCGAATAATCCCAATACGGCTACAATCTCGTTGACAACTTTGACGGGTTGCACTCCGAACTTCATACCCACCGCACCCGCTGGCGGTACTGGTTCGGTGACGGGCCCGGCCGGAATGACTTGCGCGCCGCTCACGGCCGCCACCATGCCACGGGTCGGAGTAAACGGCTTCCGCGCAATCACAGAGATCGCGCCCGGCAGCACACCCTTCGCGTTCCAAGCAGGCGTCAAGTTCGTGTTCTAACGACCTTGGCTCCCCTGGGACGTAGGCAGTTTTTACAATCTGCAACCAGCTCCATAATCGCAGCAGCAACCGGAGGTGAAAGCCTCCGGCAAGCTGCCGGCGTCACTCCGTCACCTCAAAAGGCCCTCCCCTGGCCCAAAACCATCGGCAGCCCCGTACTCGATAGCCTTCCTCCCGTAATCGAGAATTCCCGCGCCGTCCACACGAGCGTCGAGAAGCTCAGCGAAGTCGCCAGCTGGATGGCCTACGAAGAACTCCCCATGCCCGAATACCACCTGCCCCTGGGCGTCGGCGCGAACAATCCCGACGAAACCATCGACTTCATCATGGTCGCCGACGTGATAGACACCGCCTTCACCGATTTCACTACCCACGTAAAGTTCCAAGTAGATTACGCCGGCGAGCACTGGTCCGATTCCGAAGCCGAATTCGCCTGCATCAAGCGCGCCATGGATCAAGGTATCCCCATCCTCGACGGCCACTACCTCGCCCAGCTCACCCGCCCGCAAATGGAAAAGATCTTCGCCGGGAATATCGAAATCCCTATGCTCGATGAAAAAATGGAGCTGTGGCGCCAGGCTGGCGCCGTGCTCGCCGCGAAATACAACAGTCGCTTCCACAATTTCATCCGCTCCTGCTCGCCGCGCCTCTACGATCACGGCAATGGCATGGTGGACCGCCTCGTCGTCGAATTCCCGCGCTTCAACGATGTCAGCCTCTACGATGGCCACGAAATCAAACTCTACAAACTCCCGCAGCTAGGCCTCTGGTTCCTCTACGCCAGCCTGCACAAATCCGGAAAATTCCAGATCGAAGACATCCACTCCATGACCGCCTTCACCGATTACATCGTCCCCGTAGGCCTGCGCTTAATGGGCATCACTACCTATTCCCCCGCGCTCGAAAAAGCCATCAACAGCCACCAGCTAATCCCGCGCGACAGCACGCAAGAAATCGAAATCCGCGCCCATTGCATCTACGCCACAGCGCTGCTAACAGAGGAAATCAACAAGCTCCGCGCCCCCGACGCCAAAATCATCATCCCCCAAATCGACGCCCGTATCTGGACTCACTACCACACCACCAGTTGGCCCCATCACCTTACCCGCACGATCATGTACTAACCGTGGCACAGCCCTGCCCGCCCCAGGAGGGCACTTCTGGCGTGCGCGTTCCATCTAGCCCCAATCCATTTGCCGTATCCGTCAAAATTGCCGCATAATACCCGCAAATCCAAGTCCCATGCGCCGAGTACAACTCATCGAACTCCACGAACAATCGTGGTTCCCCAAATTCCTTCGCGATGAAATCACCGACACTCTCCAATCCGCCATGAATTTTTTCGGCGCCTATGCACCCGTCGCCCCGCTGCTGCAAACCGCGCTCGACGCAACGTGCAGCCCGCTCATCGTTGACATGTGCTCCGGCGGCGGAGGACCCTGGCTGAAACTTTCCCCCCGCCTGCATGCCAACGATCACGCCTCACTGCAAATCCTCCTCACCGATAAATATCCGAACCTGAACGCCTTCCAATCCGCCAGCGCAAATTCCCAAAATCACATCGCGTTCCATGCAGCTCCGGTGGACGCCATCAACGTACCGCGCGAGCTCCGCGGCTTCCGCACCATGTTCACTTCCTTCCACCACTTTCAACCCGAAGAAGCTCGCGCCATCCTGCAAAACGCGGTGGACGCAAGCCAAGGCATCGGCATATTCGAAGTCACCCGTCGCGCCCCCTCCGCCATCGCGTGGATGTTTCTCTGGGCTCTGCTACCGCTCTTGTTCACTCCGTGGATCCGCCCCTTCCGCTGGTCGCGCCTGCTCTGCACCTACGTCCTCCCCATAATCCCGCTGGTCCTGCTCTTCGATGGGGTAGTCTCCTGCCTGCGCACCTACCGCCCCCAAGAACTCCGCGAGATCATCGCCAAACTATCCGCCACCGAATACCTGTGGGAGCTAGGCGAGCGCGCGAATCCCGCAGGCGATGTCCCCGTCGCCTATCTGATCGGCTATCCCCGCCCCAAGGGTTTGACTTCGTAGCGGCCACCTTCAGCTGGGTGTCCTCGATTTTGGCATCGCCGGCCTGCCTGCCGGTGGGCAGGCGTCTGGCCGGCTCTGTTGCCTTTGTTTTCAATACTGAAATTCCGATCTTGGATTTCGACGCAGACACTCACTGGCGGGAACCACAACTCCGATGTTTTCGAGTTTCGTGAAGCCGAACTCCGAGACGGCGTCCGATCCGCAACGCTACAGACCGGACGCTCCGCCATCGGTTTTTCTTCGTCACCAAGACTAACTTCGCAAACAACTAATCCGGATGGCTGTGTCTCCAATTCCAGTATTCGCTCTGTTCCTTCCGGTTGGCGTGCGCGTACTGGTGATCGTGCCGGTGGTTGTCGGACAGGAATATTCCCCATTGGTGTCGCTCGTGATCATCCCAGTTGTGATAGTCCTTGTGATCCCGATCGTAAACTCGTACCTGAACACCCGCCTCTTGCGGCACGGGCGCGGCCATCATTGACACGGGCACCGCCAAGGCGGCAGTTAGAAATAATGAAGCAACATAACGATGTGCACGATGCATACGGAAGGCCTCCAATTCTGAATTTCCGCTCGTGTTACGCGGCAGCCTCGACTATGAGTCCCCCCACTATCCATTGATGTGCAATACAGCACATACGTATCGCATAGAACACCAACGCCGGCCGCGCGCGCCTGCACGGCAAAGCCCGTCATTGCGGCTGGAAGTTGTCGGTATGCCACCCCGGATTCACCCACTCCCCATTGCGTCTCACAAAAATCTCCGTGGCTCGCCCAGAACTCACCGATCGCTTACCATTTTCCTCCGTCTCCACCAAATACGAAGTCCAGATAATCGCCACGTCTCCAAAGCGCTGAATTTCCGTTCGTGGAAATTCCAACCGGATCAATTTTCCTCCCTCTGCCTGAAACTCCGCGGCCGTCCGCAGGATGTCCGACTGGTTCTTCCACTTCGCTTCATCGGAACTAATCACAATCGCGTCCGCCGGCACCAACCTCTCCAGTGCCTTCGTGTCGTTCGCAAACCAAGCCCGCCAGACACTCTCACGCACCTTCAGAATCTGCGCTCGCTCATCCTGACCGTACGCCATTCGCGGCGCCATCAGCAATCCCAATACGCAAATTCCAATCGTCATCCGTACCCTGCGACTCATATTTTCCTCCTCTGAATTTAGCTACCTGCTCGAACACACCCGTACACCAATCAAAATTCCGGAATACAAATGTTCATCGCGCAACGAATGCTGCGCGCACCGCGCCAGAACCCCGAGCATCAGCGCACTTTGCTTTAGTGCGCAGCCTTCCCCGCCGGCGCCTGATACCCGCCCGGAACGGTGCGCGAAGAAATCGCCAGCCGATTCCACGCATTGATCGCCGCCACCGCCAAAGTCAGATCGCACATTTCCTTCTCGCTGAAATACGCGCGCACTTCCTCATACACCGCATCGGGCACGTGACCATCTGAGATCAACGTCACGACCTCCGTCCACGCCAGCGCCGCGCGTTCCCGCTCCGTGTAATACGGGCATTCGCGCCACGCGTCCAGCGAATACATCCGCTGTTCCTTCTCCCCGATCGCCCGCAGATCTTTCCAGTGCATGTCCAGGCAATACGCGCACCCATTCACCTGCGAAGCGCGTAGCTTGATCAGGTGCAGCAGGCCTTGTTCCAATCCGCATTCCTGCAAATATTTCTCCAGCCCCAGCATCGCCCCGTACCCTCCCGGAGCCGCCTTCATGCCATTGAATCGCGCTTCCATAAATCCTCCTTTACCTGAAAGCACCACATTTTAGATTATGCCACTCACGCTTTCGCAACAGCCTTTCGATCCGAATACAGCGAAAGCAAAACCGCTCCCGCCGATGCCGAAAACACCGAGTAGTCCAGCGGCGACTTGATCCCGAACGAAATCGCCATCGCAGTTCCGAACAGCACCAGCAGAAACGCGCTCCCCAGCGCCACCCAACGCGGCCACAAACCAACAATCAAAAGGATGCCCAGGCACAATTCCGCAGCCGTAGCAGCCCAGGCCAAGAACGGAATGGTAGACGCCGGCAGGAACGAATTAACTTTCGCCGTGTAATCCACGAACCCCGCAAAGTTTCCGTACCCAACATTTCGGCCCGTGTACAAGCCGAAGCGGTCCGCAATTCCCGATAAGAACGCCGCGCCCAGCGCGAAACGCGCATACAAAATTCCCCACCGCTGCCACTTCGCCGCGCGTTTCGTCACCGCAGCGCCGCGCTCCAACGTTTCTGCCTCAAGCGATTGCTCGTGCATGATCACTTCCCTCCCGGCACAGCAACACTCAATGCCGCATCATGGTCGCAAACGAAATAAGCAAGCAACTTTGCCGGCTCTGTCTGGCTCGCATTCGCCGACACAGCATGCACGCCATTCGCCGGCTCGTAAAAGCTCTCCCCCGCCGTGTACACGGCTTCCTTCTGGCCGCGCACCTGCGTGCGTAGCGCCCCCGCCAGCACGTAACCAATCACCGGGCAAGGATGGCTGTGCGGCTCAGACGATTCTCCCGGCCCATAGTTCACCTCAACTAAAGTCGCCTTCAGATGCTCGCCATCCATTTTCGGAAACGTCTGAGCCAGCACGACTTGCGCTCTTTCCCTAGCCTCTGCCCGCTGCGTGTCCGAGCGCACCTGATCCCACCCCAAGAATCCCGCAGCGACCACACACAGCGCTGCGACAGCGCTTCTCCCCGCCATTCCGTAAGCTCTCATCGCTACCTCCCGCAGCGCTGAACGTAAGTCGATAGCGGTCCATTCACAAGGTCCACTTATGCTATTCTGCCTGTACCACTTTTATGGCCAAACGAGCCACAACCTTCGAACTTGCGCTTCCCCCAAAAGATTCAGCTGCCCCCGCCTACCGCTGGCTCTACGCATCCCTGCGCACCGCCATCCTCGAAGGCCGCCTGCACCCCGCCTCACTCCTGCCTGCCACGCGCGATCTCGCCCGGCAATATCGCCTCGCGCGCGGCACCATCGTCAACGCCGTCGAGCAACTGAAATCCGAAGGCTACGTGCAAGCCCGCATGGGCTCCGGCACCTACGTCAGCAACACTCTCCCCGACGAATTACTCCAGGTGCGCAGCAGCGCCAAGCCGCCACTGCCGCAAGAAAAAACCAAGCCGCGAAGAATCTCCGCCTACGCAAAACGCGTCCAACTGTTCCCGGCCTTTTCACCCCGCCCCAGTCGCGCCTTTCGACCCAATTTGCCGGCTCTCGATCTGTTCCCCACGACGTTATGGGCGCAAGTCGCGGCCCGCCGTCTGCGCAAGGTCTCAACAAGTTTCCTGCTGGGCTGCGATGCGCTCGGATACCTGCCGCTCCGCCAAGCCGTCGCCGATTACCTCAGCTCTTCGCGCGGTGTGAACGGCACGCCGGATCAGGTGGCCATCGTCTCCGGCGCACAGGAAGCCCTCGACCTCGTCGCGCGCCTCTTCGTGAATCCCGGGGATCGCGTCTGCATGGAAAATCCCGGATACATCGGTGCCACAATCGTCTTCGAATCGCTCGGCGCAAAAATATCGTACGTTCCGTTGGACCAAGAAGGCATGAAGCTCCGCGAATCAACCCTGCGCAACGCCCGCCTGGTCTACGTCACGCCCGGTCATCAATTCCCCCTCGGAATCACGATGAGTCTTCCCCGCCGCCTCCAGCTCCTTGAATCCGCCCGCAAATCCGGCACGCTAATTCTGGAGGACGATTACGACAGCGAATTCCGCTATTCCGGCCGCCCCGTCCCCGCCCTCCAAGGTCTCGACCGCTGCGGTCAAGTGCTCTTCATGGGAAGTTTCAGCAAAGTTCTCTTCCCCTCTCTCCGGCTCGGATATCTGGTGCTGCCGTCGGACCTGCTGGACCGCTTTTCCGCCACGCTTTCCAGCACCCGACGCCACGCCCCGCTCATGGAACAAGCCATCCTCTCCGATTTCATCACCGCAGGACACTTCGGCCGTCATCTACGCCGCATGAGAGAAATTTACGCCGAGCGCCTGTCAGTCCTCTTACACTCTGCGAAGCAAAATCTAGCAGGCCTGCTGGAAATTTCAGGAGTCGAGGCAGGTTTGCAAACAGTAGGCTGGTTAAAACGTGGCATAAACGGTGAATCAGCCGCGGCAGCCGCAGCCAAACGAAACGTGGAAGTCATCCCGCTGAGCGTCTACCAGCAAGGCAACGCCGCCGCAAAGGGCTTGCAACTCGGATTTGCCGCAGTCGACACGAAAGAAATCCGCCGCGGCGTACAAGATCTAGCTATTGCGCTCGAAGTAGCGCGCAAAACTCCGCAGCGCCGCTTCCATCCAACGTCACCTTGATTTCTGTTCAGCGATCCATTGATCAGTCCGCGCTTCCAACAGATCCAGTGGCAAAGTCCCGCCATTGATCATCTCGTCGTGGAAAGTCCGTATATCGAACTTCGCGCCCAATTCCATCCGCGCCCGCTCGCGCAATTCACGGAATTTCAATTGCCCCAGCTTGTAACTGAGCGCCTGCGCCGGCCAAGCAATATAGCGGTCGGTCTCCGACTGAATCGTAGGCTCATCCACCGCGCCAGACTTCCGGAAAAATTCCACCACCTGCTCGCGCGTCCAACCCTTCGAATGAATCCCCGTATCCACCACCAAACGCACCGCGCGGAACAATTCCGACGACAGCCTTCCGTAATCCGAAACCGGGTCCTGGTAAAGTCCCGCATCCTTACCCAGTTGCTCCGCGTACAAAGCCCATCCCTCGATGTAAGCGTTGAATCCCAATCCATGCAGCCGGAACTTCGGCAATCCGGTCAGTTGCTGCTGCACGGAAAGCTGCAAGTGATGCCCCGGAATTCCTTCATGGTAAGCGATCGCCTCATCCCCCACCAGCGACCGCTTCGCAAAATCCGACGTCGCCACCACCACGCGTCCCGGCCGCTTCCCGTCCGGCGTCCCCGTAACGTAATGCGTGGCCGCAGCCGCCTGAAAAGCAGGAATCGCCTCCACGGTCACCTGTGATTTCGGCAACAAAGTGAAGAGCTCCGGCAGTTTCGGCTCCATCTCCGCGATGTAATGCCGGAAATCATCGAGAATCTGCTCCGCGCTGCTGGGAATATATTTCGGATTTTTCGCGATCGACGCGCGCAACGAAGCTAGGTCGGCAAACCCTTCCTTCTTCGCAATCGTCGTCATCTCCCCTTCGATGCGATCGATTTCGCGCAGTCCCAGCTGATGAATTTCCTCCGCCGGCATGTGCGTGGTAGTGCGCCCGTAAATATCGTTCTCGTAGCGCTTCTCGCCATCGGGCAAGGACGTCACCGCCAATGCAGTCCGCCCCTGCGGCGCGTATTCGGTGCGCACAAAAGCCGCAAACGTGCGATAAGCCGGAATCACATCCTTATTCACCGCGCCGGTGATCTCCTGAGTCAGCCGCTTCTGTTCCTCAGCCGAAATGTCCGCAGGATATTTCTTCGTCGGCTGCAGAAAAGGATCCGCTTCAATAATCCCGTCGCATTGCACCGGAATCTTCTCCAGCAGAAAGCGCACCGGCAGCAACTTGTCCCGCATCCCGGCGCGCAACACTTCGCTAGTCTGTTCGAGGGCGCGCGGAATTTGCCGCAGCCGCTCCACGTAATCCTCGTAATGCTTCACCGAATCGAGCGGCACCGAAAGCGGCAAATCGGCCAGGCTGGTATGGATGCCGTTCTGCTGGTTCACCGGCATCTCATATTCTTTCAAATCGAAATCCGCGACGCGCTGCTGCAGGACGCGCACCATCACGTCATGCGAAAGCTGATCCTGATCCGCGAACCCAGTGGTAGAAATCGCCGCGAGCTTCGCCAAAAACGCACGGTCCGTCTGGTGCCGTTCCGCGATCGCGGCCAGCGAATAGTCAGCGAGCTTATCGTTGTAGCGATAGTCGCCATAAGACGTCGCCCGCTCGGGAAAATTCCGCAGATCGGTTTCGTACTGCTCCTCAAAGATCGCGTTCTGCGCCGCCACGCGCTCCGCAACGCGATCGCCCTTTTCCGCGCAGAGTGACACGCCGGCTACAGCGACAAGAACTGCGGCCCAGAGGAAGCCCTTGTGCATTCGCATAGGGCCAGGATTTTACCAGATACAAACCCCGTCGCCAGACGAAACCGCCCGGGACAAGTTTGTGGAACCATGCGCCCGACCCCAGATTTTGAAGTCGCAGCGGCCAGCTGCAGCCGCGCGATTTCGACTTTGATTTTGACTGTGGCTTTGATTTTGACTTTGCAGCGGCCGCCTGACTTTTAGGCGGGCGTAGTTGACTTTGTCTTTCAAGGCGTCGCACCTGTGCCGCCGCTTAACCCCGCCAACGCCCGCTTGTAATCCGGATCCTCGGGCGAAATCTCCACCGCCTTCAAGTAAGCCGCCCGCGCCTCACCCCGCTGCCCACGCTGCTGGTAAATCGCCCCCATCTCAAAATAAGCATCCGACTCTTTCGGATTCACCAACACGGTCCGCTGAAACGCCCCCAGCGCATCATCCAATTTCCCCTGCCTCTCCAAAATCCTTCCCTGTACGTAAAGATATTCCGGATGATAAGGCGCCCGCGCCAAAGCCTGCCCAATCGCCTCGCTAGCCTTCGCGATATCGCCCGCCGAATAATAAAGCTTCGCCAGCTGCGAATACGCCCCCGGATAAGTCGCATCCATCGCGATCGACTGCTGCAACACCGCAAGCGACCCCGCGAAATCATTCTTCATTGCCAGCTCGTCCGCCTGCTGCACCAAATGCTTCGCCTGTGTCTGATTTTCCTTGGTGGTTCGGTCGTTCTGCGAAGCCTTCTCGAATTCCTCCAGGGCCGCCGCCGCCCGCTCATCCTGCCCTGCGCAGCGATATGCGCGTGAAAGCAAAAACAACGTCTCCGAATCCGCCGAAGCAGAAGTCCCCGCAGCGTTCACAAGCGGCTCCAGTGCCAGCACCGCTCGTCCGCAGCGTCGCGCAATCTCCTCCGGCGCAGCTCGCGCGGGCGCGCGCACCAAAATCTTACCCAGCAGCTCTCGCCCGCGCGAATTCTCCGGTTGCAGCTCAACCACTTTCTCCGCATCAGGCAACGCCAAGCCGTCGCGGTTCTCGTCCGCGTAAATCTCCGCCCGCGTGTAAAGCGCCAGCGCATTCTGCGGATCGCGCCCCAGCACTTTCGCGATCTGCTCGAGCGCGTCCGCCTTGTCGGCCGCGCCGCCCTTTGCCTTGTACGCCACAGCCAGCCGATTGCGCGCATCCAAGTTCGCCGGTGCAAGCGCCAGCGCCGCCGTCAAGTGCGCGATGGCCGCGTCGTAAGTCTGCAACTCCAAATCCAGATCCCCCAGCATCGCAAGCGGCGCCGCGCTCTTCGGATGCTCGCGCCGCGCCTGCTCCAAAGTCAGCTTGGCCGCATCAAGATTGTGCACAGCCCGATACGCTTGCGCCAAACCAATCGCCGCGTCCACATTCCGCGGCGCAATCCGCAACGTCTCGCCGTAATCCGCGATGGCGTCAACGAATCGCCCCGCCACGGCGGCCGCGCGCGCCTGTTCCATCAAAGTCGACGCTTGCCCCGGCGCCGCCGACTGCGCGGAACACACTCGCGAAGCCGCGGCGACGCCAAGACACACCATCACGATCAACAGCGTCGCCAGGAAAGTCCGCGATTTTTCGAACCCCGCAAACATCCGCGGATTATAACATCCGCTATTGACGCGCCCCGTGTCGGCACTGCCCACCGAACCGCAAGAATGCGCTTTTCCCTTGACTCACACTCCACGGAGAACTATAAGCTCCGTTGGTGTCACAGGTGTCCCGCCGCCGGAACGCAACAAAGCGAAGCCGCCACAAATTATCATCAGCCGAACAACCACAAGGGGATCAATCACAGCCATGGGTCTGAAAAGAATCATGCCGTTCATCATCGCCTGCGTCGCGCTGGCCTCCGCCTCCAGCGCCGCCGCGCAAACCAAGCGCAAAGTAATCATTGACCAAGACGCCCGCGGCGCCGCCACCACCGACCAACAATCCATCCTGATGTTCCTGCAATCACCGAACGTCGAAACGCTGGGCATCACAGTCGTCAGCGGCGATATGTGGCGCGACGAAGAAGTCGCCCACACCCTGCGCATGCTAGAACTCACAGGCCACCAGGACATTCCCGTATATCCCGGCGCGGTCTACCCGCTGATCAACCGCATGGAAATGATCGAACGTTGGGAAAAACTCTACGGCACAGTTCACTATCAAGGCGCATGGAACGGCCACCGCCCCGGCATGAATCTGGGCGACGGCCTGCGCGGAAAATATCACCTGCCCTTCGAAGTTCCCGATCTCGCCGAAGGCAATCCCAAGCTGCAAGCCCAAAAAGAAGACGCCGCGCATTTCATCATCCGGATGGTCCACAAATATCCGCACGAAGTCACCATCTACGCCGGCGGCCCCATGACCGACATCGCGCAAGCCATCAGCCTCGATCCGCACGTCTCCGAGCTCGCCCAGGAACTCGTGGTCATGGGCGGCAGCATCGCCCCCGTCGTCCCCAAAGATTGGGTCGCCGAAAATCGCCGCGAATTTAATTTCTGGTGGGACCCCGAAGCCGTGCACATCGTCCTCACCTCGCCGTGGCACAAAATCACCATCACTACCGTGGACATCTCCGTCAAAACTCGCATGACCAAGGAACTGATCGCCCAAATTGCCAAATCATCCAGCCCCGCGTCGCAGTACCTGGCAAAATATGCCGACGAAGAATTCATGTGGGACGAGCTCGCTGTCGCGGGATGGCTCGACCCCACCGTGATCACCCAGCAAACGCAATATTTCATGGACATCGACATTTCCCACACCGCGGGCTACGGCAACGTTTTGGTGTGGACTGACGGCGCGCAACCCGGCCTCGGCGAGCAACTCGTCAACATCCCCGAAGAACTGAATAAGGAAAAGTTTTACAAAATGTTCATCGACCTGATGGCCGAGCCGCCCGCCGCGCATGCGGCAGCTACGAAGTAGCCGGAATCGAACCCATGTCAGACACCACTGCGAAAGTAGACGTCGTCGGAATCGGCAGCTGCACCGTGGATTTTTTCGCCATCGTGCCGCGCCTGCTCGGCACCGAAGAAAAAATCAACGCCACGCGCATGGAAATCCACGCCGGCGGCGTCACCGCCAATAACCTCACCCAGGTCGCGCGCCTCGGCGTCAGCAGCGGCTGGCTCGGCCTCATCGGCGACGACGAAAACGGCCGCATCATCCAGAAAGCCTTCGCCGAAGATCACATGGACCTGTCCGGCATCGAAGTCGTGAAAGGTGAATACTCCGCCCTCACCTGGATTCCCGTGGACGTCGCCGGCGAACGCTGCATCTACATGTTCCCCAACGTCACCGGAAAAATTTCCGTCTATCAAGTGCTGCATCGTTTCGCGCCGCACATTCAAGCCGCCAAACATTTCCACACCGAAGCGTCGCAACTAGCAATCGCCCCCGTCAAGGAAGCCATGCAAGTCGCGCACGACGCCAAAGTCCGCGTCCTTTTCGATCTCGATGTTTCCCCCAGCTTCTATGCCGAGTCCGACCTCGGCACCCAGGACGAACTCTGCACCGCGCTCCGCCTCGTGGACGTCCTCAAGCCCTGCAAAGCAGCCGCTCGCGAACTTACCGGCGAAGCCGACTATGAAAAAATCGCCACCGCCCTCCTGCGCATGGGCCCCACCGTCGTCGCCATCACACTGGGCGCAGACGGCTGCCTCATCGCCACTCCCAAAGAAATCGCCAGAGTCCCCGCCCTAAAAGTGGAAGTAGTGGACACGACGGGCGCAGGCGACGCCTTCATGGGCGGCCTTTCCTACGCTCTCCTCCAAGGCTGGGATTGCCAAAAAGTAGGCCTGTTCGCCAACGCCTGCGCCGCGCTATGCTGCACAAAAATCGGCGCCCGCGCCATGGCCAAACACGACGAAGTAATAGCGCTCATCAAGAACCAAAGCCCAAAAGGCGCCGGCGCATTTTAGCTGCGCGGACCCAGGTACTGACTTTGTAGCGGCCGGTTCGGGTTCATCGAACCGGGCAGCCGTTGGTTGTGACGTTGCCGTCGTACTCGCGCGTTTTTCAATCGCATCTGTATAAAGGACCTAAATGTTCACACCAACAACCTTCGGCACCGCCCTGTTAATGATGTTCGTCACTGCCGCCTGCTGGGGCTCCTGGGCCAACACCTACAAAGGCGTTAAGAACTACCGCTTCGAACTCTTCTACTGGGACTACGCCATCGGAATTTTCCTAGCCGCCCTAGTCTATGCGCTCACCATGGGCTCCACCACCGACGGCCCCACCAGCTTCCTCAATAATGTCCGCTCAGCCGACCTCTCCAACATCGGCTGGGCCCTCCTAGCCGGAATAATTTTCAACTTGGCGAACCTCCTCCTCGTCGCCGCGATCGACATGGCCGGCCTAGCCATCGCCTTCCCCGTAGCCATCGGCATCGCGCTGGTGGTAGGCACCGTCCTCAGCTTCGTCCAGCAGCAAAGAGGCAACGTAATGATGCTCGGCGCCGGAGTCCTCTGCGCCGTGGTCGCCGTAATCCTCGACGGCAAAGCCTACGGCGAACTCGGCGCCAACAAAGAAGCCTCGCGCAAAAGCATCATCGTCTGCGTCATCTCCGGCATCCTGATGGGTCTCTGGGCGCCCTTCTCCACCCGCGCCCTCACTCACGGAAACACCCTCGGCCCCTACAGCATCGCCGTCTTCCTCACCGGTGGCGCGCTGCTTTCCTGCCTCTGGTGGAATTTATATTTCATGAAGAAGCCGCTGGTGGGCGAGCCCGTAGCATTCAGCGGTTTCTTTCGCGGCCCCGTCAACGGCCACGTGCTAGGCCTGCTAGGCGGCGCTATCTGGACCACCGGCACAGTCTTCAATCTAGTCGCGGCCAATTTCACCGGCGTAGCCATCTCCTACTCCATCGGCCAATCCGCTCCCATGGTCGCCGCCCTCTGGGGCATCTTCGTCTGGAAAGAATTCGCCGGCGCCAACAAACGTGCGCAAGCTTTTCTCGCGCTGATGTTCATCTTCTATTTCCTGGCGATTTTTCTGATCGCGCGAGCGAACACCGCCGGCTAACAGAGCGCCATTGAATTTTTCCGTGGGCCGAACGGAATCACCGGCGCTACAAACGCGGCCGCCTGAACCCACCCGTAGCCGCCTCAATCTTCGCCGCAACCGCCAACACCGCCTCATCCTCCCAAGGCCTTCCCACAATCTGCACTCCAATCGGCAGTCCCTCAGGAGAACGCCCCACCGGCACCACCGCCGCCGGATTTCCCAGCAAATTAAACCATTGCGAATAACTCATCGCCTTCAAATATTCCACCTTGCGCCCCTGCACCATCCATTCCCGCTCCCCATGATGAAACGCCGGAATAGCGCAAGCCGGACATAACAAAATCGGAAAAGTTTCCATCTGCCGCAACAATCTCTCGCGCAAAGCGTCGCGCCCCATCAAAGTGTTCAACCACTCCCGCCCATCGAGAGATGGCTCAAGCCCCACGCGCTCGCGCCAAGCGTGATACATCGGACTCAGTTCCGCCTCGCGCCCTTCGACCGTCGCAGCAAACGCCATCTGCACCGCGCGCCCAAATAAATTCCACCAAAGCTGCCACACGCGATCCAAATTCAGCGGCCGCCAAGCCTCCACTTGAAATCCCTGCCCGCGCAAAGCCTCCGCCGCCGCCTGCACCGCAGCGGCGGTTTCCGAAGTCACCGGCGTCACGCCGTCATCCTCGAAGTAAGCCACGCGCAGCTTCAGAATCTCCGAATCATCCCATACACGCAGCGGTACCGGCGCCGAAGCCGGATCGCCAATATCCGGCCCCGCCATCACCGCAAACAATCGCGCCACATCCGCCACCGTCCGCGCCATCGGCCCCACCACCCCCAACTGCGCAAACGGCCCCGCCGACGCAGGATAATGTCCCGTACAAGGCACGCGTCCCGGTGTAGGCTTCAACCCGCAAATCCCCGAAAAATGCGCGGGAATCCGTATCGATCCGCCGCCGTCGCTCCCCACTCCCCCCGCCGAGCAGCCCGCCGCAATCGCCGCCGCTTCCCCTCCGCTTGATCCGCCCGGCGTCCTCTCCACGTCCCAAGGACTGTTCGTCCGCCCGTAAAGAGCATTATCCGTCTCATAAGCCATCAAAAATTCCGGCACATTCGTATTGCCCAACAAAATCGCGCCCGCCGCCCGCAAGCGTGAAACCAGCGTCGCGTCCTCCGACGGCACATAACCCTTGCGCAAACGGCTCCCACACTCGCAAGGCCACTCCGCCACATCGACGGAGCTTTTCACAGAAATCGGGACACCATGCAAAGGCCCGAGCGCATCGATTCGGGAGCGCGATCCCGCCGCCGCCTCGGCCATCGTCGCCTGCCTACGCGCCCCCTCCACATCCACACACACAAACGCATTCAACTTCGACTCGCGCCCACAATTCAGCTCCGCGATCCGCCCCAAATGCGCGTCCACCAGTTCCACAGGCGAAATCGTCCGCGCCCGAATCTGCTCGGCCATCTCCGCCGCCGAAAGAAAATTCAAATCATCCATAGTGAACTCAACCAAAAGCATGCAAACGCGCCCGCCAGTCTAGCACGCGCGCCGGTACGACCCCGGGGATTGACGTTGCTTTTGAATTTGTGGCGGCCAGCTTTCGCTGGGCGCCTTTGACTTTGACGCGGTAGAATGTCCAACGCACTCAGAAAGGGAGCGTAATGATCCGCATCACCCGCGCCGCAATTTTCCTGACGATTTTCACCTGCACACTCATCGCAGCCAGCCAAGAGCAACAGCAGCAATCAGACCAGCAACCATCGCAACCGCAGCAAGCACCTCATCACACAAACGCCCGCACCCGCGCCGCAAGCCAGCAAAGAGAAGACGACTCCACCCCCCCAGCACCCGAAAACCCCCGCGCCGACGTAATCCGTGAAAATAATTTCGGCGTTTCCCTCATGAATCGCCAGCAATTCGAAAAAGCCCTGGGCAAATTCCAACGCGCCTGCATTCTCGACCCTGAAACCGACATCGGCTGCCTCAACGCCGGCATCGCCTTCCTCAACATGCAGCGCTTCGACGAAGCTCGCGAAATTCTGCAAAAATCCGCGCAGCGCGACCCGCGCAATCCCTGGGCCTGGTTCAATCTCGGCCTGATGGAAAAAGCCGGAGGCGACGCCGACGCCGCCATCGCCGATTTCCAGAAAGTCGCCGCGCTCGATCCCTACGACGCCGACACGCAATACTTTCTCGGCCTGATTGATTCCCAACAGCAGCAGTACGAAAAAGCCATCGCCGCCTTCCAGCGCGCGCTCGTTCTAAATCCCTTCCAAGTTTCCGCCGAATTCGGCATGGCCCAAGCCCTGCAACGCAGCGGCAAAACCGCCGAAGCCAAAACACACTTCGACCGTTTCCAACACATGACCTCGCAAAAACTCGGCAAGCCCGTAAGCTTCATCTACGGCGAGCAAGGGAAGTATTCTCTGGCCGAAATCATGCAGCCCGCCCCCGAGCCAGTGCCGCAAGCGATGCCGGTGCATTTCCGCAACGTCACACAAGCCGCCAACTTGCCCACCTCCGCCGGAGCACGCATCGCCACCACGCAACTGCACGGCGCAATCGACACCACACCCTCAGCGGCAGGCAGCGCAACGCTCTCCATGCGAAAATCTCGCACCGCGAAACCCGCCGCGCAAACTTCCGCCAGCACCCTAGCCCAATTCCTAGGCAGCGGCGCCTGCATCATCGACTACAACAGCGACGGCAAACCCGACATTTTCCTGGTGGACGCCGACGGCCGCGGCAACTCCGCTCTCTACAAAAATATCGGCGCCGGAAAATTTCTAAACGTCTCCCGCGAAGCCCATCTCGATATCCACGGCCAAGGCATGGCCTGCGCCGTAGGTGATTACGACAACGACGGCAAGCCCGACCTGGCCATCACCATGAACGGCAGAGTCATCCTGTTCCACAACGAAGGCAACGGCGCATTCAAAGACGAAACCAAAGAAGCCGGAATAGACACTGAAGCGCAAGCCGGCGCACGAGCCCTAGGCCTAACCTTCATCGATTTCGATCACGACGGCGACCTAGATCTCTACGTCACCCGCTTCAACGATTTCCCGCTAGCCAATTCCGCTGGCCCATTTGAATTCCCGACAGACGCCCCAACCCCCGGCAACGTCCTCTGGCGCAACAACGGCAACGGCACATTCACAAACTGGACCACAGAAACAGCCCTGGCAGGCACAGCGCCCTCCGTAGGCGCAATCGCCAGCGACATCAACAACGATCGCGCCATAGACTTCGTCGTAACCGGCTGGCAAAAATCCCCCGTCGTGTATCTAAATCCTCGCGAAGGCGCCTTCCAAGCCACCACTCCCTGGAGCAGCGACATGCCCGCTCCCACCGCCGGCGTAGTCGCGCTCGATTTCAACAAAGACGGCTGGATGGACCTCGCCTTCACCCACTGGGGCGCCCCCGGCCTGAGCCTCTGGCGCAATAACGCCGGAAAAACCTTCGAACGAGTCAATCTCCCCGACCTCGACTGGATGCGCGGCTGGGGCCTTGCCCCAATTGATTACGACGACGACGGTTGGATTGACCTGGTGGCAGTAGGCGAAGATTTCTCCGGCGCAGGCCACATCGTCCTACTCCGTAACGAAGGCGCTGCCGGTTTCCGCGACGTCACCGCCGCGACAGGTCTCGACAAAATCGCGCTGAAAAATCCCCGGGGCATCGTCGCCTTCGATTTCGATGGCGACGGCGCGACCGATCTCCTAATCACCCAAAACAATCTCCCGCCCGTGCTGCTAAAAAATGAAGGTGGCAATCGCTACAACTGGCTGCGCATCGCCCTGAAAGGTGAGAACGACAATAAATCCGCCATCGGCACAAAAGTAGAACTCTACGCCGGCGCCCTGCAACAAAAATGGGAAATCCCCGGCGCCTCCGGCTACCTGGGACAAGGCCCCGCGCCAATCGTCGCCGGCCTGGGCGCCGAACGCCAAGCCGACGTGATCCGCTTACTCTGGCCCACGGGCGTCCTGCAAGACGAACTAGAAATCCCAGCCCACAAAGAAGAACTCGTCACAGAAATCGACCGTCGCGGCAGCTCCTGCCCCATCGTCTTCGTCTGGAACGGCGAAAAATTCGAATTTCTCGCCGACATGATCGGCGCCGGCATCGTCGGCCACTGGACCGGCCCGAACCAACGCAACATCCCCAACCCCGCCGAATATTTCAAAGTCACCGGCTCGTTAGCCCAGCCGCAAGAGGGCCGCCTGCGTTTCAAGATGCTCGAACCAATGGAGGAGCTCGACTATCTTGACCAAGCCCGCCTGCTAGCGGTTGATCACCCGATAGACGTCGAAGTCTATCCCAACGAACATTTCGCCAGCGAACTCCCCTTCGCGCAATTCAAAGTAATCGCCAGCCGCGACGCCCATCTCCCCGTCGGCGCCTGGGACGATCACAGCCGCAATCTCCTCCCCCTCCTCAGCGAACAAGATCACAAATACGTCACGAATTTCCCGCTGGCTCCCTACGCCGGCTTCGCCGAAATGCACTGGATCGAACTCGACCTAGGCGATTGGGATCCCGCGCGCCCCCTGCGCCTCCTAATGGACGGTTTCACCGATTATTTCAGCGCCAGTTCCATGTACGCCGCCTGGCAAGCAGGCATCACTCCGGTGCCACCATACGTCGAAGTGCAAGACGGTTCCGGCCAATGGGTCAAAGTGATTGACGACATGGGCTTCCCCGCAGGCCTCTCCCGCACGATGGTCGCCGACTTAACCGGAAAAATTCCCCAGGGAGCCCGCTTCATCCGCATCTCCACCAATCTCCGCGTCTATTGGGACCGCATCCGCGTGGATAATTCTCCCGAAGATACCGAATTCAAACTCACCGAAGTCCCCTTGGCCGAAGCCAAGCTGCAATTCCGCGGCTACCCCCGCGTAGTCGAAGGCAATCCGAAAAACGATCTCTCCTACACATACCAAGATGTCAGTGCCACAGGCCCCTACGCCCGCCAAATCGGAAACTACACCCGCTACGGCGACGTTACCGACCTGATACAGAAAACCGACGACGAATACGTAATCTTCGGCTCCGGCGACGAAGTTTCGGTGGACTTCGATTCCACGCATCTGCCGGATCTGCTAAGCGGCTGGACCCGCGACTATTTCCTCTACGCCAACGGCTTCGCCAAAGACATGGACTTCTACGCCGCCCACGGCGACACAGTCGATCCGCTGCCATTCCACACAACGACGCCGTACCCGTACCCAGATGGCGTAGCATACCCAGAAGACCCACAACATCTGGAGTACCTGCTG
This sequence comes from Acidobacteriota bacterium, assembly GCA_013289715.1. Lineage (GTDB taxonomy): Bacteria > Acidobacteriota > Terriglobia > Acidiferrales > UBA7541 > Palsa-295. Next base: position 50,107 of record JABCZJ010000013.1, read on the forward strand.
AAGTACAACACCCGAGGGGTAGCAGGCCCAGCCAACGAAACTTTCCGCTTCGACTACCCGAAGCCTGAAAAATAGCCTCGACCAGTGGAATGGCGTTTCGAGTGGGACCGGTGCCTTGTACACAGTTTCGTCGGAGTCGAAAACAGCGAATCCTGAGAAATTTTCAACGTTTTCGCATGAGGCTGTGCATCACCTCCAGGAGTTGTACAAAAAAATGCGAAGCGGAGTTGCGCATTTCTTCCTGGCCCCGATGGGACGATGACCTCGACCGCGGAACACTCACATTTTCTCAGGATGGACAGCCGAAGGTTGTTGCTGCAATCCAAGTCGTCGGTTCCACTTCACTATCGAGCGGTACGTGGCTGTGGAGTTGGGCGAATCAGTGCTTTCCGCTCTGCGTTACCCAGGAAGTTGAGAGGGTGCGGGCCTTTGGCGAGCTTGAAAATCTCCCGGCGTCAAGCGAAGCAAAGCGACCAGTCGACGAGCACGCGGGTTGGGAGATGACGGCAATCGCGGCAAAGGTTCTCGGCGCAATGGGCGCTTATCGATTTCCGGCAGAAGATGGCTTTGTCTATCTCCTCTATTCGTCGGTTACGTTCGTTCAATAAGGGGCTCGATGCGCGGTGTACCCCCTCCGTTTCCGAGCATTGTCGTAAGTATGGTTCAAACGTTGACTGACTCACGGCAGTCGGCACAGCCCATGCGGAGGTTCAAGGTGCGAAAAATTGGGATCATCATCGCGAGCTTCGCGTTTTTGTGCACAGTCGCCTGCAATACACAGCCATCGAACGTAAGCCATCCAACCGTGAATGCCTCCACACCAACGCAGGCGGCGAACCCTCCCGCAGTTCTCCCTCCGACCGCGACGGGTGGCTTTGACGGCGCCCAAGCGTTCGAACACGTTCGCAAATTAGTCGAAATTGGACCCCGCCCACCAGGCTCCGATGGAATCCATCGCGCGCAGACTTACATCATCAGCCAGCTAAAGGGTATCGGCTGCCCCATCGAGGAGCATGATTTCCACGGCTCGACGCCGCTCGGCGATATCGCGATGAAAAACATTATCGCCAAGATTCCCGGCACAGGCAGCGGCATCGTCCTCTACACCACACATTACGACACCGTACGCTTGCCGAATTTCGTCGGCGCCGACGACGGCGGCTCAGGCACCGGCACGATGCTAGAGCTAGCCCGAATTTTCTGCGCTCGCAAGACCAAGAGCACTCTCAACACCTGGATCGTGTTTTTCGACGGCGAAGAAGCGCAGGGCGAGTGGACCGACAGGAGCAGCGTTCAGTGGAGCGATGCGGACAGCACTTTCGGAAGCCGCGAGATGGCCGCCAGCATGGCGCTCTCCGGAGATCTCAAGCGAGTGAAAGCGATGATCCTAGCGGACATGATTGGCCCATCCGATCTGAAGATCAAGCGAGACAAAAACTCCACGCCGTGGCTCACCGATCTGATTTGGGCGACCGCCAACCAACTCGGTTATGCGAATGTCTTTGTGAACGAAAGTACGATCGTCTCCGGTGACGACCATCTCTCATTCATCCGCCGCGGTGTTCCCGCGTGCGACCTCATCGACGACGAAGTCCAGTCCACTTACTGGCACACGCCCCAGGACACGCTAGAGAAGGTTGACCCGCGCAGCCTCGCAATCGTCGGCCACGTTTTCATTGAGACACTGCCCGCTCTGGAAAAGAAATTCCGCTGAAGCCCAAGACTCCGCAAAATCCGTAACTCCTGCCGACCAACCCGCCGTCTCCCGTCGTTCCCAGTTAACAGTTATCGACCGGCCAGCCGATACTACGGTCGGCGCATGTAGGGTGCATCGGCGCAACGCCGAAGGGCAACGCCCACCTACGATCCCATCGTGGAGGCCTACATGCCCAATTTAGAGAACCTCAAAAAGCAAGCCAAACTCATACTGCGCTGGCATCGTGAACGGCACTATCCCGTCGCCGCACAAATCCGCGGGCTTCTACCTCGTTTCTCGAATATGCCCGATGCGGAGATTCTTGCGGCGAACTTCAAGCTCAGCGACGCGCAAGTAATGGTCGCAAGACAGCACGGCTTCGATAGCTGGCAGGCCCTGAAAGCCGGACTCTCCGCCACGTCGCACAAAGCGAAATCGCCGCAGTCCAAAGCCACGATTACCTGCGCCGAGCCGCAACTGTTCGTCACCGATCTCAAAAAATCATGCGAATTCTTCCAGCAGAAGTTAGGGTTTTCGCTCGTATTCGTTTACGGCGAACCTCCCTACTGCGCGCAAGTGCGTCGCGACGCAGCGCGCCTCAACCTTAGGTGCGTCGAGGCTCCCGTAATCGAGTCCACGGGCCGCGCTCGTGAGGAACTGCTGTCGGTATCCATGACTGTCGCTACAGCGGACGAGATCAAGCTATTGTTTCTTGAATTTCACTCCGCTGGGGTTACCTTTCACCAGAGACTGAAAAAGCAGCCTTGGGGCGCCAGGAATTTCATCGTCAAAGATCCGGATAGCAATCTGCTGTTGTTCGCCGGCCCCGCAAACTAGCAGCTCCCAAGCATGCCCTCCGCTTGCTTGCCGCCAAATACCGTGATAATTTCACTACTTCCGAATCACCAGCAACAACTCACGCAACGATGTCGCAGTCTATTTCAAACGCTCAAATCTCGAAATTAAGCGGGCCTGCGCAACACGCCTCCGCGCCCGCGCGCGAGCCTGTCTTCTGGCGCGTCGAAGGCAGCCTGCTCAACCTCACCGCCGTCCGCCCCGTCGGCTTCTTCGCCTGGAATTCGCAAAGCTTCCTGGAACGCTGGACGCGCCGCGGCGCCATGGCCATTCTCGCCCTCGCCCGCCCCTTCCTCTACATCACCGACCGCGTCTTCGCCACCCGCCTCCTCCACACCGTCCTCCGCGGAGTCAGCCGCGACCGTCTCGACCTCCTGGGCGAAGAATTCTTCGAATATTTTCTGAAGCCGCGCCTGAAGCAGCAAGGCATCGCGAAACTGCAAGAAGCAATAGCCGCAGGCGGCGAAATCGTCCTGGTAAGCCAGGGTCTCGATCACATCATGCGTCCTCTGGCAAAACATCTAGGCATCGCGCGCATCATTTCCAATCGCCTCGATTTCCGCGAAGGCATGGCCACCGGACGCCTACTCGACCCAGTGATCCGCCCCCGCGGCGCCTTCGCCAGATTCACCGGCAGCCAACCAGACGGCCGCGTCCCCCGCGAAAAGTTAATCAGCATTCTAGGCTTCGAAAAAAATCCGCAAGTGCTCGACGAAGCCGTCAAACCCGCCGAGCGCGCCGCGCCCAAAGTCTACGTTCCAGTAGTCCACTACGAGTCGCGCAATGGCCGTCCGGTTTTTTCAACTCGCGCAGCCTTGCGCGGAAAAAACATCCTGCTCATCGGCGCCACAGGCTTCATCGGAAAAGTCTGGCTAGCGAATCTGCTCACCGATCTCCCGGAAATCGGCCGCATCTACCTGCTCGTTCGTCACAACAAAGCCAACACGTCCCTCCAACGCCTGCAACGCGTAATCGAAGAATCCCCAGTCTTCGAAAAGCTGGCCGAACGCCACGGCGACAAATTCGCTGAATTTCTCACCGAGCGCATCGAAGTCGTGGACGGCGACGTCAGCAAACCCAACCTAGGCCTAAGCGCGCAAGACCAGCAAAAGCTCTGCCGCACTCTCGACGTAATCGTCAACAGCTCCGGCCTAACCGATTTCAACCCCGACCTGCGCGACGCGCTAGCAGTAAACGTCCGCTCGACAGCCTACGTCCTCGATTTTCTGAAAGAATGCAATCACGCATCGCTCCTGCACCTCTCCACCTGCTACGTAGTAGGCCAACGCGATGGCCGCGTCCTGGAAGAATTGCCAAAAAACTACACTCCGCGCGGCATAGCCGACTACGACGCGGTAAAAGAATGGCAATCACTGGAAAATGTAATCAAAGAAACAGAAGCCCGCGCCGAATCGCCTGAAATAACCGAAGAACTCCGCCGCGCCGCGCAAAAGAAAGAACACGCCGCCAAAGACCTGCAAGGCCCGGCGCTAGAAAATCAAGTCCGCAAAAACCGCGTCCGCTGGCTCCGCCAAACTCTTACCGACGCAGCCTCCCGCCGCGCCAACGAACTAGGCTGGCCCAACACCTACACCTTCACGAAAAGCATTTCCGAATCCCTGATCTGCAATTTCCTGGACGCCAACCCGCAAGCTGCCATCGCGGTAGTTCGTCCAGCAATCGTCGAATCCTCCCTGGAAAAGCCGTTCCTGGGCTGGAACGAAGGCATCAACACCTCTGCCTCGCTCTCCTACTTGCTAGGAACTTTCTTCCGCCAACTCCCCACCAACGAATCGAAGTGCCTCGACCTAATCCCGGTTGATCTCGTCTGCCGCGGCATGACCCTGATCTCCGCCGCCCTAGTCACCCGCCGCCACCAGCGGGTCTACCAACTAGCCACCTCGGTAGCCAACGCGTGCAACATGCGCCGCTCGATCGAACTCACTGGCCTGGGCCACCGCAAATTTTATCGCGCGCACACCGACATCCAGCAACGCATGCGCCTGCGCTTCGACGCCATCCCCGTTTCCAAAACGCGCTACGAAGCCATCTCCGCCCCCGCGCTAAAAGCTGTCGTGCAAGCCATCAACCGCACCATGGAACCGTTCGCGTCCAAGCCTCCGCTAGCCCGCCAGGAACGCGAACTAGAAAAGGTCGTCAAGCTCATCTCCCTCTTCGAACCTTTCATCCTTCACAACGATCACGTCTTCGAGGCCGCCAACGTCGAACGCCTCAGCGCCGCCCTTCCCCCCGACGAACAAGCCGACTTCGGCTACGATTCCCGCGCCCTCGATTGGTGGGATTACTGGATCAACGTGCACATTCCCGCTCTGCGCAAGTGGTGTTATCCTCTCATCGAAGGACGCCAGCCGGAATCGCGTCCCCGGCGCTCAGTCCCGCTCGGAGCACGCGGCGACACGAATGCCACCACCGCCGCGGGAGCAGCGGGCGCAGCAAGCTCGGGTCCGGCAACGGTATCCTGACACTCAACCACTGTGGCCATCCTCCTGACTGGTTCCACCGGATATATCGGCGCGCACATCGCGTCGAATTTGCTTACGGGCCACTCCGACCCGCTGAATCTCCTCGTCCGCGCGCGCGACGAACAGGAAGCGCAAGAACGCCTCTGGCGCGCTCTCCAACTGCATCTTGATTTCGCGCGTTTCGACCAACTGTTGCACGAACGCATCCGCATTTTTCGCGGCGACCTCACCGACACGCATTTCGGCCTGGCGAACGACGACTACGCGCAACTCGTCCGCTCCACAGACTCCCTAATCCACTGCGCCGCATCCCTGAATCGCAAATCCGAAAAAAGCTGCCTCAACGTGAATCTCCGCGGCACGCTCGAAGTCATCCAATTAGCCCAGCGGTCCCGCGACCAGCACGGCCTCCGCCGCTTCAGCCACGTCAGCACGGTAGCCGTAGCCGGTCAGCGGTCGAACGAAGTAGTTCAGGAAGATAACGCCATCGACTGGAACCGTTCCGACTACGATCCCTACGCCCGCACTAAAAAATTCTGCGAACACATGGTCCGCCAGCTCCTCCCGGACGTTCAGCGCACGATTTTCCGTCCCAGCATCGTGCTAGGCGACAGCCGCCGCCCCGAAACCAATCAATTCGACATGGTCCGCGCCTTCGTCTTCCTCGCCAGCCTCCCGATGCTGCCCTTCCGCCCCGGCGATCGCATCGATATCGTCCCGGTAGATTTCGTAGCCGACGCCGTCGCCACTCTTCATCAAAAAGAAAATCCCGCTCACGAGATTTACCATCTCTCGTCTGGCCGCGAATCCGAAACATTCATCGAACTCACCGAAGCGCTCTGCAAAGCGCAAGACAAGCGCGGCCCCGTTTTCGTCCCCAGCTTCGAAAAATCCACCGAGAAAATCGTAAATGCCCTCGCCGGCCGCGCCGGAAAAATCGGCGGCCTAGCCACTCTGCTGAAAGTCTTCCTCCCCTATCTTCTGTGGAACACGGTTTTCGACAACTCGCGCGTCGTCGAAGAACTCGGCCGTCATCCCGCCCCGTTCTCGCAATACAGCCTCCCCCTGCTCCGCTTCAGCCGCGAAAATCATTTCGTCTTCAAATATCGCGAATGGCCCGCCGACGCTCCCGTCCACACCGCCTCCCGCGCCGCCAATGCCTCTCCGGATCCGCGCCAATGACCGACCTGCTCCTGGAATCCTGGGTCAGCGGCCTCATCGAGCTCAACAAGTTCGAATGGATGCTCGGCGCCGGTCATGCCTGGCAACCTGGCACAAGCCTGAAGCTTCTCTTCGCCGGTTACAACGGCACGCGCAACACCGGCTCCGACGTCCGCGTAGAGGAAATGATCCGCCAAGTCCGCCGCATCCTCGGCGACGAAAATATCGCCCTCAGCGTCATGTCGCAGAATTTCGATCTCACCCGCGGATATTTCGGCGACGCGCGTCAGGTGCATCTCCCCGACGTCTTCCCGCCGTTCTTGCACAAGGTAGTCCGCAAGAATGACGGAGTCGTAGCCTGCGAAGGCTCCATGTTCAAGAGCAAGTTCGCCAACGCCCTCACCACAATGATGATCGGCGCGCTGGGCATCGCCTCCGCGCAAAATAAATTAAGCATCGCTTACGGTGCTGAAGCAGGCGCCATGGATCCGCTGCTGCAAAGAATGACCCACCGCTATTGCCGCGATTCGCTCATCATCACGCGCAATGTCGAATCGCAAGCCGTCCTCGGCAAACTCGGCGTCCCCACCGAACTAGGCACCGACACAGCCTGGACCTTCGAGCCGCTAGCCCCCGAATTCGGCCGCAAAGCCCTCCGCGACGCAGGCTGGGACGGCACAACTCCCGTACTCGCGATATGCCCGATCAATCCGTTCTGGTGGCCGGTCACCGCGTCGCTCGCAAAGTGGCTAGCGCACTCCGTAGCAGGCGCATACGAAAAAAGCTACTACCGCACGATTTACTTTCATCGCTCCGGCTCCCCAGTGGACGCCGCCTACGAAAAATATCTTTCAGAGATGGCCACGGGCGTAGCCGGCTATCAAAAATCGCGCAAAGTTTTCCCAGTACTGGTCGCGATGGAAATGCTAGATCGCGACGCCTGCGAGCGCGTCGCGCAAAAACTAGGCGGCACGCCGGTCTTCGGCTCCGACCAATTCAACATGTACGAGCTAGTCAGCATCCTGCGCGCCTGCGATCGCCTGCTCTCGTCGCGCTATCACGCCATCGTCACCACCATGCCCGCCGGCATTCCCTCCGCCGGAGTCACCATGGACGAGCGCATCCGCAATCTCCTGCGCGAACGCGGTCACGAACATCTGCTCATGCGCGTCGACGAAGCCGGCCTCGCCGACAAAATCGTCGCAGCCCTCCGCGCCCTCGACTCCCAAGGCGAGGAAATTCCCGACGCCGTGGAGCGCACCGTAGCCCGCAATCTGCAGCTCATGGCGCGTATGGGCACTTATTTCGAAGAGCAAGTCGCGCGCCGCTATCCGCAATTCCCCGTGCGCAAAGGCGTCCTAGGCTGGGAAGATTATCTTCCCCCGCTAGGCCCGGGCCTCGTAAAACTGCTCGAAAAACACAGCGGAGTCCTGGCCGCATGACATTCGTCGAAAATATCTTCGCCCGACTGAAGAAATCCGCCACCGAACCGGTGCTCCAGGAAATTCACGGCGAAAAAATCCACTCCGTCACCGGCAGCGAACTGCTCGCGATCACCCAGCAAGCTCGCAACTTCCTGCTAGCCCGCGGCCTCAAAAAAGGCGATCGCTGCGCCCTGCTCGCGCCCAACCGCATCCGCTGGGCCGCGCTGGACCTAGCCCTGATGGCCGAAGGAATCGTCGTTGTGCCGCTCTACGCGCGCCAAGCCCCCGCCGAGCTGGTCGTGATGATGCAAGACTCCACGCCCTCGCGCATCATCTGTCTCGATGCCGCGATCGCCGCCGAAATAAAAAAGTTGTGGCCGCAAGCCCCGCAGATTTCACTACTCGAAGGCGTCTTCGCCGGCGAACCAAGCACCCCCACGCCACCCATGCACCACGAAGACGCGGATGTAATCTCCATCATCTATACCTCAGGCACCTCCGGCGAACCCAAAGGCGTAATCCTCACCGCCGGAAACGTCGATCACATCGTAGCCGCCACAAATTCGCGCCTCGATAAATTAATGGGCCCCCGCAGCCAGGCCGACCGAATCTTTCAGTACGCTCCCTTCTGTTTCGCCGCGTCCTGGATACTCCTCCTCACCGCGCTGTCGCGTCACAGCGTCCTGGCGCTTTCCACCGATCTCGCCAAACTTGCCGACGAACTAAAAATCGCCGCGCCCGAATATTTCCTGAATGTCCCCACGCTCCTCGAACGAGTCCGCGCCAGAATTCAAACCACCGTCCAAGAGCGCGGCGGCCTGGCCACAGCAATTTTCCGCCGCGCCCAACAAGCCTTCGTCCGCCGCCACAATAAACAATCCAAAATCGGCGATTTTCTCTGGCTGGCGCTAGGCAATTCCCTCATGTTCCCAGCAATCCGCAAGAGTATCGGCCCCAACCTGAAGGCCCTGATCTGCGGCTCCGCCCCGCTAGGCGTCGAAACCCAACTTTTCTTCATGATGATCGGCATTCCAGTCCTGCAGGTGTACGGCCTCACCGAAACCACGGCTATCTGCACCGCCGACGATCCCGCCCACGTCGAGCCCGGCTTCGTAGGCCCCGCAATCCCCGGCGTAGAAATGAAGCGCGCCGACGACGGCGAAATCCTGGTCCGCGGGCCCAATATTTTCGCCGGATACTGGCAGCGCCCCGCCGAAACCGCCAAAGCCCTGCAAGATGGCTGGTTCCACACCGGCGATCAAGGCGAACCCAATGCAAGCGGCAACTGGCGCATCACAGGCCGTATTAAGAACTTGATTATCCTGAATTCAGGCCACAACATCGCGCCCGAACCCATCGAAGAAAAGTTAACGCAACATTTGCCCGAAGCCCAGCAGGTGGTCCTGATCGGCAATCAACGCAGCTTCCTCGCCGCTCTCGTCACGCCCAACGCCAGCAACGGCGCAAACAAATTAACCGAGCAACAAATTCAATCCGCCATCGAAACCGTAAACGCCGCGCAGCCTCACTACAAACAAGTTCGCGCGTTCCACGTCGTCCCCGAACCCTTCACCATCGAAAGTGGCCTGCTCACCACCATGGGCAAACTAAAACGCGACGCCATCACCGCCCGCTTCGACGCTGAAATCGAAGCGCTCTACCAGAAGAAATCCTCATGAACATCTTTCAAGGCGAAACTCTCTCGTGGCATGTGCTCGACGGCACCATCGAGCTAACTCTCGACCGCGCCCCCTGCAACGAAATCGGTCGCGCCACGCTAGCCGACCTGGAAAAATTCATCGCCGCGCTCCCCGCGCTGCAACGCGAAACCCACGCGCTAATCATCAGCAGCACGCGCAAAGAAGGTTTCTGCGCCGGAGCCGATCTCCGCGAAACTTACCGCGTAGCCCAGCAGCTTCCGAAGAACGACCGCCTGGCCGCTCTCCGCGATTTCCTCGAACGCATCCATGATGTGATGAACACTCTCGACGAAGCTCCCCTCACCACCATCGCCGCAGTCCACGGCGTCACCTTCGGCGGCGGCTTCGAACTAGCGCTAACCTGCGACCTGATCATCGCCGATAAAATGACGCGCTTCTGCTTCCCTGAGCTTCGTCTCGGCCTGATTCCCGGCTTCGGCGGAATTCCCCGCCTCAAGCGCGACCTCGGAAACGCCATAGTCCGCGACCTGCTTCTAACCGGCCGCAGCATCAACGCCGCAAAAGCCCAATCGGTCGGCCTCGTCAGCCAAGTAGCAGCCGAAGGCGACGCCCTCCGCGTAGCGCGATCCACCGCCGCGCAGCTAAAAAAATTCGATCGCGGCACCGCCATCGCCGCCAAAAAATTCATCAAGCCAATCCCCCACGACGAGCTCCGCCGCGAAATCGAGATCTTTTGCGACCTTTTCATGCGCCCCGCGGTAGACGCCGGCCTGCGCAAGTTTGTCGAAAGCACCGACGCGCTCCCCTATCTCCCCTAGCCCCGCGCACCAACCATGCCGACCCAAGCAAAATTGTGGCAAGATAGAAAGACATGAACACCCTGGACAAAACCACCGACGAAGTCCTGCGCCTAGCCGCCGAACATTTCAAAGTGCAGCGCGAGCAGCTCGCTCCCGACGACGATTTGTTCAAAAAACTCGGTATCAACAGCCTCCAGGCCCTGGACCTCCTGACCCGCATCGAACAGCATTTCCAGATCGAGCTCCCCGACTACGAACTCCAGGGCGTAACCGACTTCCGCACCCTCGCCCAACGGATTCAATCACGCCTGTAATGCTGGATCTTCGCCAATTCAACTCGCTAGGGGAAGCGCTGCGCGCCGCACTAGATCGCTGGCCAAACGAAATCTGCCTCATCGAAGCCGATCGCGATCGTGAAAACGCGCGCCTCACCTATCGCCAATTCAAAGAACAAGCGTTGCCCCTGGCGAGCGTGCTCCAAAATGCCGGACTGCGGGACAGCACACGCGCCGCCATAATTATGACCAATCAGTCCAAGTGGTTGATCTCCGCCTACGCGATTTTCTTCTGCGGCGGCGTCCTGGTCCCGCTCGATTACAAACTAACGGCCGCTGAACAACTGCAGCTTCTCGCCCATTCACGCGCGGAATTTCTGGTGATCGAATACCACCTGTGGCGCGCAATGACGCAATCCGAGCAATTCAAAGATCTAGCCGTGCACACGGTGCTGGTGACGGAAGCTCCGACGGGCGCTGATCTAGCAGGCGCGAATCGCTGGGAAGATTTTCGCGCCGCAGCCGAACCAACATTCATCCCGCGCAAACGCAACGACCCCGCGTGCATCGTCTATTCCTCCGGCACCGGCGGACGCCCCAAAGGCTGCGTCCTCACTCACGAAAATTATCTCGAGCAATGCGTCGCCCTTACCTCGCTCTATCCCTTCTGGCCCGGCGTGCGCTACCTCAGCATTCTCCCCACGAATCACGCAATCGATTTCATGGTCGGCTTCATCGGCCCCTTCACCTGCGGCGCCACGGTCGTTCATCTGCGCACCCTGCGCCCCGAATTCATTCGCGAAGCCTTTACAAAATACAAAATCACCTACATGGCCCTGGTGCCCATGGTTCTGAAAAATCTAGAACGCGGCCTGCGCCAAAGATTCACGGATCTGCCAAAGGGCAAACGGAAAATCCTCAACGCGCTAATCGCAACCAACCGCGCCTTGACCCGCCGTCGCCCCCACCTGAAAATCAGCCGCGCGTTACTGCCGCAAGTCCATCGAGCTTTCGGCGGCGAACTTCGCGCCCTGTTCGTAGGCGGCGCTTTCACCGAACCCGAAACTCTGCAATTTTTCTACGATCTGGGAATCCCAGTAGGCAATGGCTACGGCTGCACCGAAGCCGGCACAGTGATCACCGTCAACGACCTGAAGCCTTTCCGGGGCGACACCGTGGGTAAGCCCCTTCCCGGCATGGAAGTGAAAATTGCAAATCCAGGCGCCGAGGGAATCGGCGAAGTAACGGTTCGCAGCCGCACACTCATGTCGCATTACCTCGACGATCCCGAAATGACCGCCGAAACCATCGTGGACAGCTGGCTCATGACCGGCGACCTCGGCCGCCTCGATCCCTCCGGCCATCTGCAACTCTTCGGCCGCAAGAAAAACATGATCGTCACCGAAGAAGGCAAAAATATTTATCCCGAAGACGTCGAAACCTATTTCGCCGGCCTCTCCGTAAAGGAATTCTGCGTCTTCGCCGCAAACTATCTGTGGCCAGCCCGCACCATGGTCGGCGAACAGCTCGTCCTCGTGCTGCATCCGGAAACCGGGCAAGAAATTACCGAAGCGCTCGTGAAAGACGTCGCCGAACGCAATCGCCGCCTCCTGAATTACAAACGCATCAGCGGCTATCTCCCCTGGGACCGCGATTTCCCGCTAACCGCCTCCCTGAAAAGCAAGCGCGCCGAACTAGCCGAACAAATCCGCCAATATCGCGATCGCAACGCCGTGGTGCCGCTATGATTCACAGGACGCTCCTTCAGCCGGAGCGCTCGCGCCGGTGAGCACGCAATTTCTAGCCATCGTGAATCCCGCAGCCGGCGGCGGCCGTTCCGGCCAACTCGCCGCGGGCATGTTAGAAAAAGTCCGCAATATCGGAATTGCTCTGGCCGTAAAGCACACAACTCGATCCGGCGAAGCCACCGAAATCGCGCGCCAAGCCTACCGCCAAGGGATCCGCAATTTCCTGGCGGTCGGCGGAGACGGCACCTCCTTCGAAATCCTCAACGGTCTGTTCCCGGATGCCGAAACGCGCGGCCGCCCCACGCTAGGCTTCCTCCCGCTCGGCACCGGCAATTCATTTCTGAAAGATTTCACAGAGCGCGGTGTCGAACACACCATCGCAGCCCTAAAAAAAAATACCCGCCGACCCTGCGACGTCATCAGGCTCCGCCACGCTCAAGGCGAACTATATTTCCTCAATCTCCTCACACTCGGCTTCCCCGCCGACGTCGCCGAAACCAGCAACCGCCGCTTCAAGCGCTGGGGCGAACTCGGTTACATCCTCGGCGTTTTCACGCGCCTCCTACGGCTCGAGCATCTAGCATTTCCGCATCACCTCGCCGAAACAAAAGAATGGAATCGCAATCCCGTCCTCTTCTTAACTTTCAACAACAGCAAATTCACCGGCGGCCACATGATGATCGCCCCCGACGCCGATCCCACCGACGGCCTGATCGAATACGTCCGCTGGGGCCCCATCGGCCGCCTCGGCCTCATCTGGACCCTGCCGCGCCTCTTCACCGGCACACACATTCGTCATCGCAAAGCCTCCCGCGCCGCTACGAAGCGCATCGATTTCGAACTCGCCGGCCCGGTAAACGTAATGGTGGACGGCGAAAGCATGCGCCTGGAATGCCAGCTCCTGGAAATTCTTCCGGCCGCGCTGGACGTGATCGTATGAAGCAAGCCTATCGCAACGCCCGCTCGGCCCTCCTGTGGGCTGCAAGCGGATTACATTTTGCGGTGGTGGGAACAATTCTCATTCTGCTCGGCGCTGTCGTCGACCCACGCAAGAACGACTGGCCGCAGCGCGCATTCTTCCGCAATATTCTCCGTCTCGCAGGCGCGCGCTTCGAAGTGCGTCGCGCCCCGGGATTCGACGCTACTCGCACCAGCATTTTCATCTGCAATCACGTAAATCTCTTCGACCCGTTCGTGATCTACTCTGCCGTCCCGCAATTCCTGCGCGGCTTCGAACTGGAATCGCACTTCAAAGTGCCGGTCTACGGCTGGATGATGGGCCGCTTCGGAAATATTCCCGTGCCCGACGCGCCCAGCCGCGAAGGCCTGGAAATCATGACGCAACGCGCCAAAGCCGCGCTCGATTCTGGCGTCAGCCTGGTCGCTTTCGCCGAAGGCTCGCGCACCCGCGACGGCCACGTCCGACTCTTCAAGAAAGGTATCTTCAGCATCGCGCAAAGATTCGGAATTCCCATCGTGCCCGTAAGCATGGTCGGCTCCTACCAATTCTTCCAAACCGGCCACTGGATGCTGCATCCAGAAAAAATCACGGTCTATCTGCACGATACGATTGACACGACGAAGATCGCGCGCGCCGACGTAGACGCGCTGCGCCAGCGCGTGCAGGAAATTGTTTCGAGCCCAGTGGAAAAATCGCTGCAGGAAAACCCTGTGAAGAAATTCTAAAAACTTTCGCGCCAAACCGCGCGCCCCGCGCTAAGAAATCTGCGTCGCGTCAGCCGCTGGCAATGATCGCCCCGCCCGCAGCTCCTGCCACGTATAAACCACGCGATGAATCACCGTAATCGTCGAGACCACCGCGATCACCCACAGCACTTGCGCCATGCGATTAAACGCGCCGCCCATGATCAGCAGCACCAACCGCTCGGGCCGCTCCATAAATCCCACTTTGCACAAAGGAATAATCGATTCCGCCCGCGCCCGCGCATAACTCACCATGAACGAGCTCGCCATCGCCACGGCGGCGAGCGCCATATAAAACGGCCGCCCGATCAACGTGTAATGCACCACCAATCCCATATACAAAGCCAAATCCGAATAACGGTCCAGCGTCGAATCCAGAAACGCGCCAAACGCCGTCACCCGTCCCACGCGCCGCGCCACTTGCCCATCGGCCATATCCAAAAATCCCGCGAGAAACAAGACCGCCGCGGCCTGCCGGAACAGCCCCATCGCAAAAAGCGCCGCGGCCCAAGAATTCACCGCCAGCCCCAAAAACGTAAACATATTCGGCGTAATGCCCGTCGCCGCGAGGCCACTTACCACATGGCGCAGCAGCCATCCGCCGCCTTCGCCAATCCAATACGTGGGCGGCTTCTTCCGTTCGATTGCGCTGTTGTCCATGGTCAAAAAATCATACTCCGAATCCCCAGTAACAGAAATCCCGCGCTCACTTCGTCCGCAGCGCCATCTCCGGAACATTTTCGCTGCAACGCAATTTCGGCTCCGTCTGCTCCTGCACTTCCTCCGGCGTAAATCCCGGAGCCACCTCGCGCAACACCAATCCGTCAGTCGTCACATCAATCACCGCCAAATCCGTGATAATGGTATTCACGCACTCAATCGCCGTCAGCGGATAACTGCAAGCGGTCACGATTTTGCGCTGGCCATCCTTCGAATTATGCTCCATCGTGACGATCAATTTCTCCGCACCCACGGAAATGTCCATCGCCCCGCCAATCCCGCCTGCGCCCTTCGCACCTGGCACCCGCCAATTCGCCAGATCGCCGCGTTCCGAAACCTGCAATCCGCCCAGAATACATATGTCCAGATGCCCGCCCCGCGTCATTACATGCGCATCCACCTGCGAAAAATAAGCCGCGCCAGGCACCAGCGTCACTGGCACCTTCATCGCATCCACCAGATCGTAATCTTCCTCGCCCGCTTTCGCGCGCGGACCCATACCCAGAATTCCATTCTCGCTGTGAAAATAAACCACCACGTCTTTCGGCACGTACGCCGCAATCAGATTCGGTATCCCCCAACCCAAATTCACGTAAGCCCCGTCCGGCAGTTCCAGCGCCGCGCGTTCCGCGATCTGCTCCCGCGTCAGCCGCGCCTTAGGCATTGTGAATTCCCTTGGCCACCACGATGCGGTCCACGTAAATCGAAGGCGTCACAATCGTTTCCGGATCCAGCGTCCCCGTTTCCACCACTTCATCCACTTCCACAATCGTGATCTTCGCCGCCGTCGCCATAATCGGATTAAAATTTCGCGCGGCCTTGCGATACACCAGATTCCCCATGCGATCCGCGCGATAAGCCTTGATGAACGCGTAGTCCGCGCCCAGCGCCTGCTCCAAAATATACCGCTTGCCGCGAATCACGCGCTCTTCCTTGCCTTTCGCGACGTCCGTCCCCACTCCGACAGGCGAATAAAACGCCGGAATGCCAGCCCCAAACGCGCGCATCCGCTCGCACAGGATTCCCTGTGGCACCAGCTCCAGCTCCACTTCGCCCGCATCGAATTGCTGCTGAAAGTAAGTCGCGCCCGGTCCCGGAAACGCCGCCACCACATGCCGGATCTGCCGGTTCTTGAAAAGAATCCCCAGCTCGCCGTCGCCCGTTCCACAATTATTGCTGATTACGCGCAAATTGCGCGCGCCCCGCCGCGCCAGCCCCTGAATCAAATTATTGGGAAACCCCGCCCCGCCGAATCCGCCGAACATGACGATAGCGCCATCGGGGACATCTGCGACCGCAAGGTCCACCGAAGCAAGTACTCTGTCTTTTCGATTCATATTTGAAAGTGCCGGGGCAGTGCCGAACCCCGTGCTTCGTATAATGATATATCCGTTTGATTCCCCTCTTCGATAAATACCACAATCCCCCCAAAACGCCGAACCGCCGCCCGCCGCGCCAGGCCTCAGCTGCTAGCTCCCGCGGCTAGATAAAAAAACTTTAGCGTCGGCGTGAGAACTCGAGAATCGTCCGAGCCGTTTCTAGCCACTCGCCACGAATCACGAGCCGCTGATTTTTTCCCAAACGCCTTTATCCCACGTCTGTCAAAATCGAACCCGCACCTGTCAGAAATCACCACGGGAATCAATCTTTTGCTACCGCATATCATACGGCGAGTGCCAAACCATTTTTCACCGTGTACCGCCCGCCTCGTCTACAATCTCGAGCGACGCGGCTGCGCGGCCCGCCATCCACTACATGACTTCTCCACCGGCAAAACCGCGCTCCCCATTCCGCGAAGAAGAACTCGGCCCCATCCCCCGCCGCCGCTGGGTGATCGCGTGCGTGCTGGGCCTCGGTGTGCTGATAAATTATTTTGACCGCGTCAACATTTCGGTGTCGCAGGATGCGCTGCACGCGGCATTTGGCATCAACGCCGTGCAGTTCGGCTACCTCTTGAGCGCCTACAGCTGGACCTACGCCGCGCTGCAACTTCCCTGCGGCGTGCTACTCGACCGCTTCGGCGTAAAGCTCGTCGGCCGAGTCAGCACCCTACTCTGGAGCGTCGCGTCCTTCGGCGCAGCGGCCGCCGCCGGCGTGGGAAGTTTTTTCGCCGCGCGTTTGTTGCTTGGAGTTGGCGAAGCTCCCACCTTCCCGGGCAATTCCAAAGCCGTCGGCTACTGGTTTCCATCGCACGAACGGAGCCTCGCCACGGCGATTTTCGATGCGGCGTCGAAATTCGGCCCGGCCGTCGGAGTGCCGCTGCTCGGCCTGCTGTTGATTCACTTCGGCTGGCGCTGGAGTTTTGCCGCCACCGGCATTCTCAGCTTTCTCTATTTTTTATTGTTCTACTGGCTGTACCGCAATCCCAGCGAAGATCGATCCCTCACCGCCAACGAGCGCGAATTCATCGTGCGCGGCGGCGCGCAAGCCGAAGGCCACGGCAACATAAGACAAAGCAGCTCGCTCGCCTACCTGCTGCGCCAACGCAAAGTGCAAGGCCTGGTGCTCGGCTTCGCCGCCTACAATTACACTTTCTATCTGCTGCTTACGTGGCTGCCCAGCTATCTGTCCTCGGCTCTGCACGTAAATCTGCTGCACTCCGTGCTGTATTCCAGCGTGCCGTGGCTGTTCGCCACTTTCACAGACTTTTTCATCGGCGGCTGGCTGGTCAACGCGCTCATCCATCGCGGACGCGATGCTTCGCTCGTCCGCCAATGCGTTTTGGTAGGAGGCACCGCCTTCGGCCTGGGCATCCTGGGCGCCGCGCGCGCACACACACCCAGCAGCGCGCTTTTCTGGATCAGCGTATCGCTGGGAGGTCTTGCCGCCGCGGCTCCGGTCGGCTGGTCCATTCCGTCGCTGATTGCACCGGAAGGGAGCGTGGGAGCTCTCGGTGGAATACTAAATTTCGGGAATCAATTGTCGGCCATTGTCGCGCCGATCGTCACCGGATATGTGGTGGCGGCCACGCAGTCCTTCGCGTGGGCCTTCGTCGTGGCTACTGCCTTCCTGCTCGCGGGCATCGGCGGGTACGTCTTCTGGCTGGGCCGCATTGAGGCGATTCCTGAGCCGATCAGCACAGACCCAATGTCCAGCGAGTCAAACTAATCGCCAGAGTTTCACTGCGCCGGATAGTGTTTCTTCGCCTGCGTGCGCGAATTGAATACGTCGAAGCTCCCATCCGCATATCCGGTCAATTCCAAATAATTACCTGCGTCCGGCCCCGGCGGATTGGCGATAAATTCCGCGGGAACGTTGTGCGCCGGGCCGCCCTCATCCGAAAAATGCACTTGCCACAAATTCTCCAGATGCGGCGATTTTTCGATGAGGTCCCAAGTCGAAGGTGTGCCGCCCTTTTTCGCGCCGTTATCCATGATTGCCACCCGCGGCGCAATCCCATACACCAATGCCGGGCTGCTGCTCTGCTGCCATCCATGATGCGAAACAATGTACACATCCACCTTCCCCAACTTATTCACCGGGCACATCAATTCCATTTCCTTGTCCCAGGTCAGGTCGCCCAAATCCAGCAGGCGCAGCTTTCCGAAGGTGATGAAGGTTCCCAGCGAACGCAGATTTTCCGTTTTGTCCGCGGGGCGCGTCTCCGACTCCTTGCAAGCCGCATTCTCCTGCCCTGCTCCCGGCAGCGGCTTTTCGATCAACGCGCCATCCGCGCTGATCACCTCCACGCGCATTCCCTCAACCGGCAGCACCTCGCCCGGCTTTGGCGTAATCCGTTTGTATTTTCCAGTCGCGAGCAGCGCCTGATAAGCCTGCCAACCCTGCACGGTCGGCCCGTCTGTGCTCTCGCGATTCTCACCATGATCAATGAACGTAGCGATCGGAATCCGCGCGGCGAGTTGCGGCGCCCCGCCAACGTGGTCTTCATGAAAATGCGTGATCAACACGTAATCAAGTTTGTTGAGTCCCGCGTCTTTTGCCGCCGCCACGATGCGGTCCGCGTCCCGCCCATTGTTCCCGTCCCAGCCCGTGTCAATCAGCAGCGACTGCCCCTGAGGGGTAACAAACAAAGTCGCCTGCCCTCCCTCCACATCCACAAAATAAACCCGCAGTGACTTTTCGGCCGCTGACGAAGCTCCAGCCGGAGTCGCGATCGTTGCCGCCAGCAGCGCAATCGTGGCCAAACTGGCGCACACCGCCGCAAAAACTACGACGCTCAACGCTTTTCTGAAATCCAATCCGTGACGCGGGGAACGAGTCATGCCAAAGCTCCTAAGTCACCACTGTTCATTCTCGCGAACAACCTTGCCGACAAAGATAGTCAGTCCGCCGCTGCATTTCGTCAACACACTTGTTAGAGCCATTTGGCTCAGCGTGCGGCAGTTTCCGAGGTCGCGCCAAGTAAATCCGTGACGCCAGTTGCAACCTTTCGTCCGCAATATAATCCTATCTACTGATGACGCCAACCCCGTTGCGAAATCTCGAACCGAAGCGGGCCAAATACACATCGCAATTTTGATTCTCCGCGGAAGGAGCACCATAAATGAAATTCAGAAAACTGGGCAATACCGGACTCATCGTCAGCGAAGTCGCCCTCGGCACCATGCAATTCGGCGGCAAGATGAACATGGGCAACCTCGATCAGGACGCCACCACGCGCATGGTGAAGTTCGCCCTCGACAAAGGCGTCAACTTCATTGACACCGCCGACGTGTATAGCCTGGGAGAAAGTGAAACCCTGGTGGGAAATGCGCTGCAGGGCGTACGCAAGGAAATCGTCCTTGCCACGAAAGTCCGCCTGCCCATGAGCGACAATCTCAATCATAGCGGCGCAACCCGCGTGAACATCCTGCGCGAAGTGGAGGACAGCCTCCGCCGCCTGCAAACCGACTACCTCGATCTCTACCAAATCCACGGATGGGACAGCAACACGCCGCTCGAAGAAACTCTGCGCACCCTCGACGACATCGTGCGCCAGGGCAAAGTCCGCTACATTGGCCTCTCCAACTACATGTCCTGGCAAGCCGCCACCGCCGTGATGCTGCAGCAAAATCTGGGCCTGGAGAAATTTGTCACGGCCCAGATGTACTACAGCCTCGTCGGCCGCGGTCTCGAATACGAGTTTCAGTCGTTCGCCGAATATCACAACATCGGCATCCTGGTTTGGAGCGCGCTCGCCGGCGGTTTTCTCTCCGGCAAATACACTCGCGCGAATCCAACTCCCGCCGGCACGCGATTCGCCGAAGCAGGCGCGTTCGTTCCCTTCGACAAAGATCTCGGCTACCGCGTAGTGGATACGCTGAAAGAAATTGCCGCGCGACATCACGTAAGCCCCGCGCGCGTCGCGCTTTCCTGGACGCTGGCACGCCCGGCCGTCAGCAGTGTAATCGTAGCCGCCCGCAAGCTCGAGCAGCTGGAAGACAATATCGCCGCCGTCGATCTGCAGCTCGCGCCAGAAGACATCCGCCAACTAGACGCAGCGTCCGACCCCGGCGTCCCCTATCCAAAATGGATGGTCCTTCAACTAGACGTCGCCGAAGACCCGCGCTCGAAAGCGCTCTACCCCGAACGCTACGCCGACGGCGGCGCGTGGAAAGACCTGCGAGACGGCCGCTGGTCCGGCTAGGCTCGCGCCCTAATCACCGCGAGCGGGTGCCCCGCCCTTCGTTTTTGAAGGGTGGGAGTTCCGATGCTCCATCACCGGCGGCGCAAATCCGCAGATCACCTTCGTCTTGCCGGAGCCGCCTGATTCATTTTGAGATATCATGGCAGCGTTTTGTTTCGCGCCGGCGCAATGGGATACTGCGGTACGGCGGGTTTGTTTCGGCGAACCGCACATTTCGCGGAAACATCACGCGCACGCGTCCGTGTAGAAATATTGTCACCGCGCCACCAGCAACGCGCGAGTAAACGTTTTCAGGTGCGGCAATACCGCTTGCAGAACTGCAAGTCGCGCGACAGACGATTTTGCGCCCCAACCGGCGCGGAGATTCGCACCCATGACCATGAAAAAATTGCGCAGCCAGGAATGGTTCGGCCGCAAAGACCGCGACGGTTTCATCTATCGTAGCTGGATGAAAAATCAAGGCTGGCCGCACGACATGTTCAATGGCCGCCCCGTGATCGGCATCTGCAACACCTGGTCCGAACTCACGCCTTGCAACGCACACTTCCGCGAAATTGCCGAATGGGTAAAGCGCGGGGTGTGGGAAGCAGGCGGCTTTCCGCTGGAATTTCCGGTGATGTCGCTCGGCGAAACTTTGCTGCGTCCCACCGCGATGCTCTTCCGCAATCTGGCCAGCATGGACGTGGAAGAATCCATCCGCGGCAATCCGATTGACGGAGTCGTCCTGCTGATGGGTTGCGACAAAACCACGCCTTCCCTGCTGATGGGCGCTGCGTCCTGCGACTTGCCCACCATCGGCCTTTCTGGCGGGCCCATGCTTAACGGAAAATTTCAGGGACACGATATCGGCTCCGGCACGGGCGTGTGGCAAATGTCCGAAAAAGTTCGCTCCGGGCAAATGAAGCTCGAGGAGTTCTTCGAAGCCGAAAGCTGCATGCATCGCTCAAAAGGTCATTGCATGACGATGGGCACTGCTTCGACGATGGCCAGCATGGTCGAAGCGCTGGGCATGGCCTTGCCGGGAAACGCCGCCATCCCCGCCGTGGACGCGCGCCGCCACACGCTTGCGCAATTCACCGGCCGCCGCATTGTAGAGATGGTCAAACAGGATCTGCGCATGTCGCAAATTCTGACGCGCGCCGCATTTCAGAATGCGATTCGCGCTAACGCTGCGATCGGCGGTTCCACCAACGCTGTGATTCATCTGATTGCCATCGCCGGACGCATTGGAGTTCCGCTAACGCTCGCTGAATTCGATACGCTCGCATCGCACCTTCCGTGCCTGGTGAATCTGCAGCCGTCCGGCGCGTATCTGATGGAAGATTTTTTCTACGCGGGCGCCCTGCCCGCCGTCCTGCGAGAGCTAGGCGAAAATGGCGCGCTGGATCGCGATGCGCTCACCGTGAATGGCCAGACCATTTGGAAAAATGTCGCGGAGGCTCCTTGCTGGAATCGCGAAGTAATCCACACCTTCGCCAACCCCTTCAAACAGAATTCCGGCATCGCCGTGCTGCGCGGCAATCTTGCACCCGATGGCGCAGTCATCAAGCTCTCCGCCGCCAGTCCTCAATTGCTGCAGCACACCGGGCGCGCCGTGGTCTTCGATTCCATCGAAGATTTTTACGCGCGCATTGATCGGGAAGATCTCGACATCGACGAAACCTGCGTGATGGTACTGCAAAATTGCGGCCCGCGCGGCTATCCCGGCATGGCGGAAGTCGGCAACATGCCGCTGCCGCCGAAAATTCTTCGCAAAGGCGTGAAAGACATGGTCCGCATTTCCGACGCGCGCATGAGCGGCACCGCCTACGGGACAGTGGTGCTGCACGCTTCGCCCGAAGCCGCAGCCGGCGGCCCGTTGGCGCTCGCGCGTTCCGGCGACACGATCACGCTAGACGTGCCCGCTCGCTCGATTCGCCTGAATGTGGACGACGCCACGCTAGCCGCACGCCGCGCCCAATGGACGCCGCCGCCGTCGCCCGCTCGCGGCTACGTAAAGCTCTACACCGAGCACGTGCAGCAAGCAAATCTAGGCGCCGACCTCGACTTCCTGGTTGGCAAGAGCGGCGCGCCAGTAGCCCGCGACAATCATTAGGGAGCGGTTGATTTTGTAGCGCCGGAGTCTCGCCGACTTTTTTGTCTTTGACGTTGCTTTTGAATTTGTAGCGGCCGGTTCAGGTTCATGGAACCGGGCAGCCGTTGCCGTCGGTTTTGACTTTGACGTAGCGGCCGCCTGCTCTTTTTTTTGTACGGGCGTTGTTGACGTTGCTCTTGAATTTGTCTCTGCTTGAGCAATTAACCCAGGGAGCCCAAAATGTTGCGCTGGCGGATCGCAATACTGGTAAGCGCCGCGATCGCCATCAGCTATCTCGACCGTCAAACCCTCCCCGTGGCCGTAAAAGCCATCAGCAAAGACATCCCACTCACGAACGTGCAATTCTCCAATCTCCAATCAGCCTTCCTGCTCGCCTACGCCTTCATGTACGCAGGCGGCGGCAAACTTTCGGACACACTCGGCACGCGCCGCGGCTTCATGGTGATCATGATTTTCTGGTCGCTAGCGTGCGCCAGCCACGGCCTGGCGTTAACTTTCGCCATGCTCGCCGTCAGCCGCTTCCTGCTGGGCATGGGCGAAGGCGGCGGCTTCCCCACCGCGACCCGCGCCGTAGCCGAATGGTTTTCAGTGAACGAACGAGCCACCGCTATGGGCATAATCAACGGAGGCACCGCCGTGGGTGCGGTCGTCGCGCCACCACTCATCGCGGTGATTCTCCTGTACCTAAACTGGCGCTGGATTTTTTTCATCACCGGCGCGCTGGGCCTGCTCTGGACCGCCTGGTGGAGAAAATCCTACTACCCTCCGAGCGAACATCCCGCGCTTGGCGCGCAGGATCTCGACAAACTTCCGCCAATCGTCGCTCTCTCCGCCGCCACAAGAAAAATCGCGTGGCTCGATCTGCTGCGCTTCAAAGAAACCTGGGGCATCGTCACCGCAAAATTCCTCAGCGACGCCGCCTGGTACTTCTATCTCTTCTGGCTGCCAAAATATCTCTACGACGCGCGCAACTTCGACATCAAAGCCGTCGGCGCCGTAGCCTGGATCCCCAACGCTGCTGCAGGCATCGGATGCTTGCTAGGTGGCTGGTTCTCAAGCCATCTGGTCCGCCGCAATCTCACAGTGAACGCAGCCCGCAAGGTCGCCCTCGGCCTAAGCGCCGCAGTAATGCCGCTGATCCTGCTGGTTACGCGCGCTCCCATCGCCTGGGCCATTGCAATCTTCAGCCTGGCATATTTCGGCCAGCAGTCCTGGTCCACGATGGTCATGGTTTTGCCCACGGATCTTTTTCCCAGCAGCGTAGTGGGCGCAGTAGCAGGCATGATCGGTTTCGGCGGCGCCATCGGCGGCATTCTTTTCGGAGAACTGGCCGGTTACCTGCTCGATCACGGATTCGGCTACGAGACAGTATTCACTCTAGCCGCCACATTTCACGTAATCGCTTTTCTCGTGATACTAACGACGGTGCCCAAAGTCGCCCCGCTGAATATGGCGCAAACACTAGCAGCAGAAACCAGCTCATGAAGGAGCCCCATGAAGATTAAAGATGTTCGCACAAGAGCGGTCCGTTGGCGCGGCAAAACGGTTCCCTTGCCGCCGCATTTCTGCACGAATCCGATGGACCTGCTCACGCTGCCCGAAGCGTCCATGCAAACTTTCACGTTCCACGGCTGGCTAATCGTCGAGATTTTCACCGATGATGGTCACGTCGGCATCGGCAACGCCGCCCTCGCGCCTCCGATCACCAAACAAGTGATCGACCTCTACCTGAAACCGCTACTCATCGGCACCGATCCATGGAACATCGAATTCCTCTGGCAGCACATGTACCGCAAAACGATGGCGTTCGGGCGCAAAGGCATCGGCATGGCCGCAATCTCCGCTGTGGACATCGCGCTGTGGGACCTCCTCGGCAAATCCGCGAAGCAACCGGTCTTCCGCCTGCTCGGTGGCCGCACCAAACCGCGCATCCCCGTCTACGCCAGCCGCCTCTACAGCATCGAACTCAGCGAACTCGCCGCCGAAGCCAAGCGCTACAAAAAAGAAGGCTATCGCGCCATGAAACTCCGCTTCGGCTGGGGCCCCGCTGACGGCGCCGCAGGCATGCAACACAACGTCGACCTCGTGAAAACCGTTCGCCAGGCAGTGGGCGATGGCATCGACGTGATGGCCGACGCCTACATGGGCTGGACGCTCGACTACGCGAAACGCATGCTCCCCCTCCTCGAACCCTTCAATCTCCGCTGGCTGGAAGAGCCCGTAATCCCCGACGACATCCAAGGCTACGCCGAGCTGAAATCCTACGCGCGCATTCCCATCGCCGGCGGCGAACACGAATTCACGCAGTACGGTTTCCGCGATCTCGTCGCCGCCCGCGCCGTGGATTACATCCAGTTCGACACGAATCGCGTCGGTGGCATCACCCAAGCGCGCAAAATTTCCGCGCTCGCCGAATCACACTCGGTCCCCGTGATTCCCCACGCCGGACAAATGCACAACTATCACGTCGTAATGGCCAGCCTGAATTCCCCCATGGCAGAATATTTCCCCATCGTGGACGTAGAAGTCGGCAACGAACTTTTCTGGTATATCTTCGAGGGCGAACCGAAAGCCAAGGACGGATTCGTCGATCTCGACGACAATCTTCCCGGCCTAGGCCTCACAATAAACGAAAAAGCCCTGGCAAAATTCGAAGTGATCGAGTGAGCCGCATCCAATGACCCGACTGATCCAAATCGCAAAAGGCCGTCAACGCAAGGTGGCGCTAGTAGAAGAGCCCAAGCTACGGCTGCTCGACCAGACCTCGTCCACCTATTCCCTGGCGCAGGAAGCCGTCACGAGCGGCGCAAAATTGACGGCGCTCGTGCAAAAGAAACTCTCAAATGAAGCGCTCGACTACGACCCCATCTACAAAGGCGAATCCGATTGGCGCGTCCTGCTCCCGATCGATCATCCCGAAGAACCAACCCGCTGCCTGGTTTCCGGCACGGGCCTAACTCATCTCGGCAGCGCCCGCGATCGACAGGACATGCACGCCATGGCCGCAGAAAATCTCACCGACAGCATGAAAATGTTTCGCTGGGGGATCGACGGCGGCCGCCCGGCCGACGGACAAATCGGCACGCCCCCGGAATGGTTTTACAAGGGCACTGGCACGCTTCTGCGCGCGCACAATGAGCCTCTCGATGTTCCGCCCTACGCGGAAGACGGCGGCGAAGAAGCCGAAATCGCCGGAATTTATCTGATAGACGCCGAAGGCCGCCCGCGCCGCGTCGGCATGACCTGCGGCAATGAATTCTCCGACCACGTTTTCGAAAAAAAGAATTACCTGAATCTCGCCGGCTCGAAATTGCGCACCGCCTCTCTCGGTCCCGAACTGGCCATCGATCCCGCCTTCGATTCCGTCGCCGGCGAAGTCTCCATCGAACGCCTCGGCCACCCCCTCTGGACCAAAAGTATCCGCACCGGCGAAACCGAAATGTGCCACAGCCTGCGTAACATGGAGCACCACCACTTCAAATACGAAACGCATCGCCGCCCAGGCGACGTTCACGTCCATTTCTTCGGCGCCGTGAGCCTGAGCTTCGGCGAAGGCATTCGGCTAGCCACCGGTGACGTGATGCAAATCCAGTTCGCAGGCTTCGGCCGCGCGCTGCGCAACCCGCTAAAAGCGGCGACTGCCAAACCCGCACTCGTAGAAGTAATTCCACTGGGGTGAACGAATCAATGACCAAGCCACGCGTAGCAATTTTAGGATTAGGACTGATGGGCGCAGGAATGGCGGGCCGCGTCCTGACCGCCGGATTTCCACTCGCCGTCTACAATCGCAATCCGGAAAAAACCGCCCCCTTTGCGAAAGCCGGCGCATTCGTCGCTCGCACGCCGCGCGATGCCGCCGCGCGCGCCGACATCATTATTAGTATGCTCGCGGACGACAACGCCTCCCGCGCCGTCTGGCTCGATAAAGATACGGGTGCGCTAGCCGCAGCCGCTCCCGGCACATGGCTCGTCGAATCAAGTACTGCGAGTGTCCAATGGATTCACGAACTGGCCGTAGCAGCCAAACACCGCCAATGCGAGCTGCTCGACGCTCCGGTAACCGGCTCGAAGCCGCAAGCCGCCGCCGGCGAACTGCTTTTTCTCGTTGGAGGTTCCGCCGAAGCCCTAGCCGCCGTCCGCCCCGTCCTAGTAGTTATGAGCCGCGACGTTCTCCATCTGGGTCCCCTCGGCAGTGGCGCGACGCTGAAGCTCGTCAATAATTTTCTCTGCGGCGTGCAAGCCGCATCCCTAGCCGAAGCCATGGCGTTACTCAACGCCAGCGGCTTAGATAAAGAAAAATCAATTGCAGTCCTAACCGCCGGCGCCCCTGGCAGTCCCCTCCTGAAAATCCTAACCACTCGCGCCGCCGCCAACGACTTCACCCCCAATTTCGCCCTGCGCCTAATGGCGAAAGATCTAACCTATGCCCGCGAAGAAGGCGCCCGCCGCGGCATAGCCATGAACACTGCCACCCCAGCCATCACCGATTTCGAAAAAGCGATCGCTGCCGGCTACGGCGATAAAGACTTCTCCGCCGTAATCCCGGCTCTGCAAAAACCCTAACCGCAATCTCACCAATTGTGCACTCGGAAGGGCGGGGCTTCAGCCCCTGAAGCCGCCCTCGTTTTCTTCAACACGACCGACACCGTCATGATCGTCGGCAGGGGCGCTGCTTGTGAATCGCCCTGCAGGGCGATTCATCCGGGGATCAAGCCGTGCGGGATCGAAGGGCTGCGCCCCAACTTGCCCGCGCGTCGACACGTTTACCGCGCCGTAGGGCCAGGGCATGCCGTGCCCGCCGCTTGGCACCGCGCACGCGCCAAAATCAACAATCCTCATTTGTCAGCGGGAATCACAGCGAAAAACAGAAGTGCCCTTGGTGTGTTTGTAAGTATTTGATAATATTGGCATTAAAATTGAATAGTGTGAAAGTGTGTAAGTAAGTGTGTGAGTATTTGTGAATATCCTGCAATATCAGCTAGATTCAGCCCTCTAATTATGGAGCATGTCCCTATATTAATATCCCACTGGCATAAAGTATCAAAAAATGATACTTTACGTATGTGAATTAAGAATTGAAATATCGGAATGCCAGAGAATATGCGAACGGCCTCGCTGCCAGCGGGAAATATCACTTTACCTCTCGTGAAGCGCAGGATGCGCTCGGCGTTTCCGCCGCTGCCGCCAAGCTCGCACTGAACCGTTTAGCAAAACAGAAGCTGATCGCTTCCCCAGCGCGCGGCTTCTACGTCAATCTCCCACCGGAATATCAGTCTCTTGGCTGCCTTCCCGCCGACCAGTTTATTCCAGCGCTGATGAAGCGTCTCAATCTGTCATATTATACTGGCTTGCTATCTGCGGCACAGTATCACGGCGCAGCTCATCAGCGCCCGCAGCAGTTCCAGGTCTTCCTTGCAAGTAACCGGCGTCCGATACAATGCGGGGCAGTCCGCGTCGTCTTCATGGCGCGCAAGCGCCTGAAAGACGTGCCGGTTCAACCCTTCAACACGCCAAGGGGCACCCTGCTCGTTTCAACACCTGAAGCGACGGCACTCGACCTTGTGGGATACGCAGGCCATGCCGGCGGGCTCAATCAGGCGGCCACGGTCCTTTCCGAACTTGCAGAGCGGATTGATCCAGAGAAATTGGCCGTTGCTGCCCGGACAGCACCTATCTCCAGGGCGCAACGGCTCGGATACATGCTGGAACATCTTGGCTTCGCGGCCAAGATTCCGGCTCTCAAAGAATTTGTGCGCCAGCACGCAACGCAGTCAACCGTGCTCCTGCCGCAAGCGCAGCACAAGCGCGCCCGCCGCAATAAGAGCTGGAAGCTCTACATCAATGCAAAGGTGGAGGCGGAGCTGTGATCCCACGTGACTACGTTACCGAATGGCGGGCGGTAGCCCCGTGGGTCCAGGATTTTCAGGTCGAGCAGGATCTCGTCATCAGTCGCGCGCTCGTCGAGATATTTTCGCACGTGCACCTGCGCGATGCGCTGGCGTTTCGTGGCGGCACGGCACTCTATAAGCTTCATCTCAGGCCCGCTGCGCGCTATTGAGAGAACATCGACCTCGTCCAGACGAAGGCAGAGGCAGCGGGTCCTACGATGGAAGCGCTGCGCGCGGTTCTTGATCCCTGGCTCGGTAAGCCGCAGTGGAAGCAGACCGAGGGACGCGTAACTTTCAGCTACCGTTTCCAGTCCGAGGATACACCCCCGATTCCTCTCCAGCTGAAAGTGGAGATCAATTCGCGGGAACATTTCGCGGTCTATGGTTTCAGGCGAATACCGTTCCGGATCGTGTCGCGCTGGTTCGAGGGCCGTTGCGAGGTTAACAGCTATGAATTGGACGAACTCCTTGGAACCAAAATGCGGGCGTTGTATCAGCGCAAGCAAGGGCGCGACATATTCGACCTGGCAACAGCGCTGAATAATCCAGCGGTCAATCCTGATCGTGTCGTCGAGGCGTTCTCTGAATACATGACTAAGGACGGCCTCAAGGTGACGCGCGCTCAGTTCGAGAAGAACATCGCGGCCAAGCTAGACGATCCCGAGTTCGCCGCCGACATCGGTCCCCTGCTCGCATCGGGATTTGCTTTGGACATCAAGGCGGCGGCTGCCGTTTCATCACGCCTCATTGAACGCCTGTCGGGCGCTCCGTGGAAGGGCGACGAAAGGAAACAGTAAGCATTATGTTCATGCTGGACACCTAACAGAAGAGCGGGAAGTATGGCGAAGTGGATTTTAAGTCTCTCATCCCGGCTTCTGCATCATCTTCGCTTTCAGCTAAGTCCGTGCGCTTTCTAGAAGATGACAATTTGCTACGTTGGTTGTCGTTGGCTGCATTTTGCTCCGATTTGTTCTCGTTCACGAAATTACAACAAAAGTTTGGGGTAAAGCTGCTGCGACCGAGCGGCTCTGGCATTTTGCGATTCTCAAAATAACGCCGGCGCGAACGGGCACGATGACCGTCCGCGGTCAATTGGAGACGCGTAATCCATTGGACACCTACCTTCAGACCCGGTGTGTCCCCTTGTGCCGCCAGTATAGACTTGTGTCCCCTTCGAAGTGGCGCGTGGTTGCGGGTGTTACTGCTGTTCCACTTCTCCTGTGAGTATTCCCAAAGAAGTGTTCATCATCAATTGTGTGAATGACGTTGAGTTGCCGTTGATTAGGTATCGGGTTAGTTCACTACCAGGAGAATGAAGTGAGCGATAACCAGGACTGCGTACTTCTCATTGAGAACGATCCCGCCGATGCTAGCTTGATCCGGGGGATTCTTGCCACCGTTCCGGTCGATGTGGAATGGGTTCGGGAACGCTGCGACGGGCTCGAACGACTGAGTCGGAGAGGGATAGGTGCGGTGATGCTCAATCTGTTCCTGCCCGATAGTCAAGGTATCACGACATTTGACGAGGTATTTGCAGTGGCGCCACATATCCCGATCTTGATCCTGAGTGACTTGGAACGTGAGGATCTTTCCGCGCAATGTATACAGCGGGGAGCGCAGGATTATGTCCTGAAGAGGCATCTGGACCGCTATTGGCTGCCTCGAGCCCTACGTAACATGATCGAGCGAAAGATATTAAAAGAGGCGTTGTTCTTAGAAAAGGAACGCGCCCAGGTGATGCTGAACTCAATCGGTGACGCCGTGCTCAGCACCGACGTCTCGGGCAATGTAACCTATCTCAACGGGGTAGCTGAAGCCATGACCGGGTGGCCGTGGAAAGAGGCGGCAGGGCGCCCGGCCACCGAAATACTCAAAATTATCGACGGTTCAACGCGTGAATCCGCTCGGAACCCCGTGGAACTAGCCATCCAGGAAAACAAGACTGTTGGGTTGGCAACGAACTGTATTCTTGTGCGGCGTGACGGCTATGAATCTGGCATCGAAGATTCCTCCGCGCCCATCCACAATCGGGAGGGCCACGTTACCGGGGGCGTGATGGTTTTCCATGACGTGAGTGTGGCGCGAGCGCTGGCGCTACAGATGTCCCATCTGTCGCAACATGACTGTCTCACGGATTTGCCGAACCGAATACTACTCAAGGTGCTGCTCTCGCAGGCGATGGCGTTAGCCCGGCGCCACGACTATCGACTGGCGGTGCTGTTTCTGGATTTGGATCGCTTTAAGAACATCAATGAGGCCCTGGGACACGTAATGGGCGACAGACTTCTTAAAATGGTTGCGGCGCGTTTAGTGGCGTGTCTGCGCGGCTCAGATATAGTGAGCCGCGAGGGCGCGGATGAATTTGTCGTAATGCTTTCAGACATTAGGGGCGTGGACCACGCCGCCGAAGTCGCGAAGAAGATTCTCAGCGACCTCATGGTGCCCTATTCAATCGACCATCACAATCTTGATGTTACGGCGAGCATTGGCATCAGCATCTATCCCGATGACTTCGAGGATGCGGAGGCGCTGCTGAAGGCCGCGGACACGGCGACGTCGGACGCGAAGAAACAGGGGCGCAACAATTACCAATTCTTTAGAAGCGACATGAATGTACACGCGCGTGAGCGACAATCCCTCGAAAGCAGCCTGCGGCACGCCCTGGAGCGCCAAGAGTTTGTGGTGCATTACCAGCCGAAGATAAATCTGGAGACCTGTGCCATTACGGGGGCAGAGGCGCTCATCCGTTGGCTGCATCCAGATCGCGGCCTCGTTCCTCCAGGTCAGTTCCTTCCCATTGCCGAAGAATGTGGCCTCATGGTGCCGATCGGGCAATGGATCACGCGCGCTGCATGTATGCAAGCCCGAGCATGGATGGACGCGGGTTTTCCGGCAGTGCCAGTGGCGGTGAACATTTCCGCTGCAGAGTTCCGGAACGATGGCTACATTGCAGACCTGAAAGCTATCCTGACAGATGTTCGCTTGGAGGCACGTTATCTAGAAATTGAACTGACCGAAACCGTCCTGATGCAGCATTCGGAGACCACGGCGTCTATACTTCAGGCCCTGAAAGCGATAGGTGTGCGGCTGGCGCTCGATGATTTCGGCACGGGGTATTCAAGTCTAAGCTATCTGAGGCGATTTCCGATCGACACGCTCAAGATCGACAGATCGTTCGTGCAAGAGATCACCGGTGATGCAAATGACGCCTCAATTATAAAGGCAGTTATCGGCATGGGCCAAAGCCTCAAGCTCCGAGTAACTGCGGAGGGAGTGGAGACGCACGAGCAGTTCACTTTTCTTCAGGACCGCCACTGCGACGAGGGACAAGGCTATTATTTCAGTCCGCCTGTAGTCGCCGAACAATTCACCGAGCTACTTAAGTCCGGCATAGGACGGAGCCGTCGTCCATTGGCGCTGGCGTCGCCGTCCTAGGCCAGAATTGTCTCGCGGATAAACATTTCCGTGACGTGATTCCCGTCGGACGCGGCGTGAACAATTTCAGTTCGACCAATCGCGCTTGGGCTGTGTCTGGCGCGGAGTTTCGCTGACGAAAGATGGCTCGCAAACGCGAGTTCGGTTTTTAAGCGTGAAATTAACTTTTCGGACGGGATCAATCTCGGCGCCGCATTTGCCGCAAAGATCCGTCTGCGCTTCGCGCATTTCGGCATCAGACCTTTCGAAGGAAAGGTGCGCGACGCGGTGGACGCTATCACGTCTTTGTCGGGGTTGGGAACCGCGCGTCAATCTTTCTCATTAACTCCACAGCGTTATCAATCGCGTCGCGGAACGCGTTTTCCCGTGCGGGTGATGGCCGGCGATCCAGACCCGCTGGTCGC
The DNA here is from genome assembly GCA_013289715.1 of Acidobacteriota bacterium. Taxonomy (GTDB): domain Bacteria; phylum Acidobacteriota; class Terriglobia; order Acidiferrales; family UBA7541; genus Palsa-295. The sequence continues at coordinate 82,043 of JABCZJ010000013.1, forward strand.
CGAACCAGGAACATTCCGGCGACAAGATAAATTAATTTCTTTCGACCCTCGTCCATCGGAAAGACAAAATAGCATGTTCGCTTTAGTTTCGCATAGCCATTCTTGACCTTCAACCGGCCGCTTTCCACAACTTCTGAAACTGTTCAACCGTTGCCGGCGCATATCCCGCATCGTGGCTGTTTACGTAAACGTATGCGCTGACACCTCGCCGGATTCTGCGCTGAGACACATTCACTCAGTTCATTAATTCTTTCGAGCGATCCACAATCACCTTGTCCCAGATTTTCGTTTGTTCCTCGATTCCCTTCCGATCCCGCAAGAGCCGGATGTAAGTGAAATCGGCGGTGATGGGATCAAACTTCTCAAATATCTCGCTCACGCGAGGCATCCAAGCCTGATCGATCAGCGCACAAGCGACTTTGTGCGCGCGCAACAGGTCGAAAAGCGGTTTGGAAAACCAGTTCTTGTTGCGAATTTCGACCGCAAATTTGTACCTCTTCGGCAATTTTTTCAGAAATGGATCGAGCCGCACTAGAAAATCACCACCGCTCCTAAAAACCGTCCTGTTGAAATATCCGAATTGGAAGAGGAGTGCCCCAAGCTTCTCACCCATCAAATCCAGCGTTTCTAGAGACTGCTGCAAGTCGTCGTCGCAGTCCTGCAAGACATTTTCGTGAGTGATGATCTGCGGAACCTTGGCGGCAAGAATGAACCCCGCGGGGTCTTGCGCTCCCAGCCGTTTACAGTGGCGACCGACGGCGTACGGTAAAACGTGGAGTCAACCTCGACCGTGTTGAATTTCGTCGCGTAATAGCGCAAGTAATCGGCGGCCTTCATCCCGGCAGGATAGAACGCTTGCTCCCAGCCAGCCGCGGTGAAGGCAGAAGTTCCGATGTGAAGATCAGTCACGCGGCCAACGTTCGCCCGCTAGATTATGAAAGTCAACTCGACAGCAGTGGCGCGATGAGGGAGCAGCCGGTCAACGTGCGGGATTGAACATCAGCCAATGGAGTCTAGACCGCTAACTTACATTCCATTCTGCAAGGTCTTCAGCGGTGGATTTTTCTCTCACGGACTTCGTAAGATTGGGCTTGGCAATCTCCTTTCTCAATCGGGCTAGTAGCGCGGCGTGCGACTCTTTCTTCCGTTTCTTTCCCACGGTCTCGGCAGCCAAGGACTTCCGGGTTCCATGCGGTTCATCTCGTAGGCCACCTGCAACCAAAACACACCTCTTCCCGGTGGCGACTCCACACGTAGGACAGCGGACGGAAGATATTTGCTCGTGTGTCAGTCGTCTCATTGTGATTTCTCCACTTTTCACTTAATGGACAGAGGACGGTTTTGTAGGAACTCGGCGACCCGAGCGCTATGTATTTGCAAGGCTCCGTTGTAGCTGACCAAACCCTTCCTCTTAAACTCGTTCATGAATTTGCTTACTCTTGCGCGGGTGGTACCAACCATCTCTGCCAGGGTCGATTGGCTTACCTTCAGGGGGGAGTCCGACTTCGATTCCTTGGTTATCTCCCCAAACAACAACAGAACTCGTGCCAGTCGCCGTTCACTGAAATTGAAGAATTGATCTATCAAGTCTTCCTCGAATCGAACAACCCGTGAAAGCAAGTATTCAACAAACGCGGTTGCAAACTGCGGGTCTCTCCTGAGCGTGCGAACGGTGCTCTCCTTTTGCAGCCGAATGACATTGGATTGTCCAATCGACCGCGCCGTGCAAATTCGCAGAGATTGCCCCGCCAGACAGCCTTCGCCAAAAAAACTACCTTGCTGCAAGATGGCAATTATTGCTTTTTTGCGCGTGCTGACCACCGTGAGCTTCACCGTGCCGCTTTCCACGTAGAAGACGGAATCAGCCGAATCCCCCTGCGAAAAGACGATCTCTTTGTCTCGGTAGTTCCGAAAAGTCATCCCAGCATGGAACTTTTTGCGGAGAACTGTGCGACTGACGCCGAGGCTCCGCCTACTCGCCATTCTAGTCTGCTCCTTCAATGAGCTTAGGAAACTTGTCCAGCGGGCACCAATCGTAGACTTTCCGGACTAACCCGTCTAGATGAGCAAAATTGATCACCCGCAAGATGTACACAATTGAACGGCCAGAAGTGAGTGAACTATTTCATCCGAAGACCGCGAAGGCGCAGACACGAAAGCGAGACGACGAATTCTTTATTGAGAATTGCAGTCGCCAAGTGCCAGCAGTGAATACCACGGATGGAATCGGGGCAGTCATCAAGAACAGGTCCATCGACGCGAAGAGAGTCGAACGCTACCTGGAGAGCAAGTTTGGCGAGTCGCTTGAGACGGTGCGCGCGGAGATGCATGACCTCGCGGAAGCCTTCCGGCCGGTGATTCCAGAGGGCGTGACAGGCTGGGGCGCCAAAGTAACTTTGGACACTGATCGAATCCGGTCGGTAGCGGCAGCGAAGTGACGGGCACCAGCCCCCACCGTTTGCAGACTCGAGGGGTCCGTCACGAATGCGATTTCGCGTTTACAAAGCGCGTACGATCCAAATGACCAAAAGGATAACGACTAGGGTTCCAATCAATCCATATCCGAACATAGTGGTCGCCTCCAAACTCAAGATCGTCGGATTCAGAAACCCGATGAGCTACTCTGGATTATTGGCTCGGCGATTTATGTCGCATTTGGCACACAATGCGTGTAACCCGTGGGAGATCGAAGGGAGTCTTTTGCGAATCTCAAAATGACCAGCAGCACACAGCGCGGAATTGCCGTGCGGCAAAAAACGCCCTGCGGTGGAAATGGCGCCGGCCAAAACCCGAAGCGTCCGCCATTTTGATATTCGAATTAGCTCGTAGCCACTCCGCCAATTAGATGAGCCGTCCGCCCGGAGGCGTTTCTATTTCTCACCTTCAGGACAATTTATTTATTTCGTTGCCTTCCGCCGTCGTTCGCTTTATCGTTTAGCCATTGCAATGTCTATGTTCCTGCGCAGGTGGCCATGTGGAAAGTCTCTTCATTTGCCAAGGGCGTTTGGAATCCCGTAAAAATCTCTGAACTCCCAGCTGGTACCGCGCCTTCGAGCGAGGCGGCACTATCTGCAGGGCGGACACTCCTCCAAAACCAATATAGCCACTTGCTCGAATATCTCGAAAGCGAGGCCTCCGGCCATCGCGAGCTCGGCCGCGCCTCTACTTCACGCAACGCGATTGAAGTTTGGGCAAAGGCCGCGCAGGAACAGTCGGTCGAATTTGACTGGGCCGGCGCTGGGAGGATCGAAGCTCTCGATGAGGCTCTCGGGTATTTCCCAGATTTTAAGCCCTCGGATAATGTACGCGCTATCCCAACCACGCTTGCCTGGCATGATCGCACAGGCGCGATCATTCCAATCAGCATTGACGCGGAGGAACTTCTCATCGAATACGAGCCGAGTTTCGAGGACGAGAATCGCATCGCGCGGCTGCGATATCGTCATGCGACGCCCGAGCACGCTCTCGAAACTATCTTTGATTGGCGCGGCTACTTCGGCACCGCAAGCGTTGTAGTTGACGGATGGAACACGATGCGACGGGCGGGAAACAAATTCGTTGTTTCTGTCCGTGCCAAGTTTGGCTTCATAGTCGGCAAGGTCTTGCACAGGCTTTCACGCCCGCAGCCGACCCTCGATCACGATCCCCTGTTCGTCGAACGCCTGGCTTCCGCGATCAGCGCGCATCCTAAGGTCGCGGACGGCGTGCCCGGTCTCGATCGCATCTCGCCGGTAGCCCACGATACCGCTATCGTCTTTGTTCACGGTACGGTCTCCTGCGGGATCCAGAATTTGAAGGACCTGTATCCCGAACACCTTCACGTCCCCACATATCGGTTCGAGCACGATACGTTTCTTCCAGTGCCCGAGAACGGCGCAAAGCTCGCGGAACTGATCTCTTCTAACCTCAATGTCAAGCAGCTCATGATCGTTGGACATTCCCGCGGCGGGCTAGTTGCGCGCGTCGGACTGGAGAAACTTCGCAAACAGCACTACCCCGCTGCCATGGCTCTCCATACCTTTGGCACTCCACATCTGGGTACTCCCTTAGTTCAGATAGGGACCAAGCTTCGTAACCAGATTTTCAAATTGGGCGGCCTGGTCATGGGCGCGCTGCCAGCGCTGACGCCCCTCGCTCTCGCTTATTCCTGTTTACTAGACGCCCCGGCGCTTCCGCTCGGTATCGACGTAATGCGATCGAACAGCCAGGGATTGGCACTCCTTAACGAACTCGGCGATAAGCAAAACGTAGAATGTTGGGGAAGCCAGTTCGATCGCAATGCGGGCACGTCAGGATTCGGCATCGAGATCGAAAACATACTCTTCGGGGCTCTCGATGGTATACCGAACGACCTCGTCGTGCCGACCAGCTCCGCCCTGTTCTTCGGTAACTCACGCCCTCTCCTCAAATGCTCGCACATCCAATACTTCCAAGATGCTGCTGTGCAGAAATTCTTCGACTCTCTGCGCCCCGCAGGCCCGCTTTCGACGCCGGCGCCGACTGCGACCTCTGTCGTGGAAACCCAGACGGATGTAAAGACTTCTCCGCTGATAAAACTCAAGAGCAAGAATGACACTACTAAAGGCAGCGCGAAGACCTCTGTAGAAAAGAAGAAAAGTCCCTGAGTCACCGTGATCACCAGAATCGCGCTATTTTGAGATTCGCAAAATCCTGCAGCAGGATGGGTCCCCTCCCGGAAAAATCCACTAACGTCTTCAAACTCTCACATCTCCATTGACTCGCAGATCGACAATTTGTATTTTGGGTTCACGCGTGGTCAAGCGCGAACTAGTCGGGACTGTGGCACCTGACAGCGAGACCAGGCTGACGCCTGACCGTTGTACGCACAAGCCGCTTAGAAAAATAGGGGCTGCGCTCCAACGCGAAGCTCGGCATAACTGTGACTCCCCTATAAAGCGCGCCCAATTTGGCACGGGCCTCTGGAATCTTCTGGAGGTGTGTACCGTGTCAATAAAATCAAATTCGCGAAGCAATTCTGCCCCAGCGTCTACTCCAATCCCTTTCGCGGAATTTTGGAACAAAAGCAAGTGCGCGCAGTGCGGTTCCGTAATTCGCAGAGGCGCTCCGAGGTGTTTGGTACTGTTCGCTGAACTCGGCGTCGGCCCTGGGTCTAGCGTGCTCGTCGCGATGTACCACACCGGCATGAGGATCGGAGAAGTGCTCGCGATTAAGTGGGATGAGGCAGACATCCCCGAGCGCGAAATCCACCTTGAACCTGGCACAACGAAGCACGACGAGGCACGCACTCTCCCGCTCCACGGTGAACTCCTCGAAGTGATTCAAATCCAGCGAGCGATGCATGATCGGAAGCATCCGGCGTGCCAGCCGGTTTTTTTCGCACGGCGGGAAGCCGATCAAAAATCGATACAAGGTGTGGCGGACGGCGTGCGTGAAGGTCGGACTCGGAAGGACCGTCTGCGCCGCGCGCTCGGGCGAAATTGGCGAATCGGGTGCGTGTGCGCGGTGTTCCGGCAAGGCTGCAAAATCTGTGGGGTTAATTCGTCACGACCTTCGTAGAACCGGCGTAAGAGATCTGATTCGCGCCGGAGTTCCGCGGAGCGTCGCGATGAAAATCTCAGGGCACAAAACGGAGTCCGTATTCGAGCGGTACAACATCACATCGCAGGACGATCTTAGCGAGGCCGCGCGGAGCCTAACGCGGTATCTTGAAACGCAGGACAGCCAAAGCACAACAAAAGTGACCGTCGCGCAAACTTCCTCAGAAAAACAGCCAGCCGTAAGTCTTTTGAATTAAGTGCCCGGGGTGGGGGTCGAACCCACACGTCCCGTTAAGGACAAAGGATTTTAAGTCCTCCGCGTATGCCATTCCGCCACCCGGGCAGGGTCGCTCGAAGAACCGCGGGAAAAACTCACCAAAGATTAGCACGACGCCCCACCACGAGGCACCTGTCCACTCGCCACGAAATCCCACAACCCGCGCGCGACGCTCGAGCCGGATGGTGATAGCCTTATCCGCTGAACCGTTCGCCGGATGAGTGTTTTGCTTGTCATCCCGAACGGAGTCCCGCGCTTTTTCTTCCCGTCCGCAGTTTGGCGGGCGCGGGACGCAGCGCGGGATCTCGCTTTCCCACGCCGTGCGAACCCGGAGGCGCACACCAAAATGCGCAAACCCATCGTGGTAGCAGGCAGCATCAATCTTGATCTCGTGGCCAGCGCCGACCACGTCCCCCTCCCCGGCGAAACCATCATCGGCAAGGATTTCCGCACCTTCCACGGCGGCAAAGGTGCCAACCAAGCCGTAGGCGTCGCGAAACTGGGCTACCCCGTCAGCATGTTAGGCAATGTCGGCGACGATTCGTTCGGCTCCGCGCTGAAAACCGCCCTCCGCCAATCCGGCGTCGCCGTGCAATCCGTCCATGCCGTAAAAGGTTCCTCCGGGGTCGCGCTCATCAATATCGGCGGTGACGGCCAGAACAACATCGTTGTAGTCCCCGGCGCAAACGGCAAACTTCAGCCCAAAGACATCACCGCGCACTCCGCATTGCTGCGCAAAGCAGGCATGATCCTCGCGCAACTGGAAATCCCGCTCATCACTCTAGAAACCCTCGGCGCCTTCGCGCATCGCTACAAAATTCCGCTGATGCTCGATCCCGCCCCCGCTCGCGAATTGCCGTCGGGCCTCCTGCAGGTCACCGGCTGGATCACTCCCAACGAAAGCGAGACGCGCATTCTCTGCGGCCTGCCTCCCACCGAGCCGGTCACTCCCGCCACGGCCGCGCGCTGCGCCAATCTCCTTCTCGAACGCGGCCCGAAAAATGTCGCAATTAAAATGGGCGCACAAGGCGCCTTCATCGCCACCGCCGATGGCATCCGCGAAATGGTTCCTTCGTTCGCAGTAAAAGCAATCGACTCTACCGCCGCCGGCGACGCCTTCAACGCCGGCCTTGCAGTCAGCCTGCTCTCCGGCAAGCAGCCTCTCGTGGCCGCGCGCTATGCGACCGCAGTAGCCGCAATCTCCGTAACCCGCAACGGCGCCCAACCTTCCATGCCTACGGCCCGCGAAGTAGAAAAATTCCTGAAGTCCCAGAAATAGCGGCCGCCCCGGTTTGCCCTTGGATCGGCCAGCACTCCGCCACATTTCACAAAAAATGTGCGTGTCATCCCGAACGGAGTCCCGCGCTTTTTCTGACCCGCCGCCCTCTGGCGGGCGCCGGACGCAGAGAGGGATCTGCTTTCCCCCGCTCATTGCACCCTGGGCTCCGCCGTCAATTCCGGCTGCGGCAATTCCCCCTGGTTCAACTCACTGTGCCGCCGCTCGCGGCTCGTATTCAATAAATCCGTAGCCGTCAAAAGTTCCTTCTGCGCTTCTTCTGTCCTCCCCAACCGCATTAATATCTGCCCCTTCAAATTGTGATAATTCGCATTATTCGCATCCATCCGCAAAGCCGAATCCGCCGCCCCCAGTGCCAAGGAAAATTTCCCCTGCCGCTGATAAACCCGCGCCAATCCAAAATAAGAACTAGAAAGGTGCCCATCCAACCGCAGCGCCCGCCTGAAATTTTCCTCCGCCTTCGCGTCGTCCTGCAAATACGCATAAACCACGCCCAGCCGGTCGTAATCGAAAGCCACGTCCGGCTCGATCTCCGCATCCTTCAGGAATTCGTCCCGCGCTTTCTCAAAATCCGCCCGCGCCAAGTAGGCCAAACCCAAATTGAAATGCAGAAACGGCAGCCGCGCATCCAGCTCCGCCGCCTCCTGCAGTTCCGCGATCGCTTTATCATTCTCCTCGCGGTTCAGCGCCGCCTTCCCCATCAGCAAATGATATTCAGCCGTATCGCGCCCCAGCTCCACAAACCTCGTCAGCGCCCGCTCCTCCAAATCGCTCCGCCCCGCTTTGTTCGCCGCATTCCCCAGCACATATAGATAATTCAAGTCCGATGATTCGTCGGCCCAGATCGGCTCCAAAGCAGTCACCGCGTCGCCATACCGCTCCGTGAAAAAATAACAAAGCCCCAGCAAGTAACGCGCCTGCACCGACTCCGGCCGGTCGCGCACCACCGTTTCAAACGGCGCAATCGCCGAATGAAAATCATTCTGCCGGTAATAAACCAATCCAATATTCAAACGTATCCCCGCGACACTCGGCGCCAGCCGCTCCGCTTTCTGCAACAATTCCAACGCCTGCCCCCACTGCTGCCGCCGCATCGCAATCACTCCCAAATTCGCATAAGCACCCGCCTCCCGTGGATCCGCCGTCAGGACTTTCCGGAACGCCCCCGCCGCCTTGTCCAGTTCCCCAGCCCGCAAAGCCGCTTCCCCCTCGGCAAAAAGCCCCGCCAAGTCCTGCGCCGCCGGTGCAACCCCGCCGGAGTGAGCCGCTTGCTGCGCGGCCGATCCCACCGACGCGCCGCTGCCGACTACGGCAGTCGCTAAAAGCACCACGCGCAATATTCCGCCGCACTTCACGGCTAAAAACTAGCACACTTCGCGCCCGCTCGCCCGACGCCTGGGTACGCCGCTCTTGACAAAGCGCATTTACGGCAAAGATAGATCGGGTCAACGCGAGTTTGTCGAAACAGCTTCACGTCCGACCACGGCTCGCACGCTGTGCAGAGCTCGCAGCAAATTCGGCGGGTTCGTGCGTGCCGAGCAAATCGAGTAGGCCTTGATGCAAAATGCAGTGACCGCCGGCTACCCGCCTCCGAGGCCTCCCCACCGCGCCATGACCCCGAAGTTTTTCGCTTGACATATCCTCGCTCCCGTATATAAATCACTTTTAATAAATTTAATAAAACGTTTGGGGTGGGGTCTTTCAAGCTTCTGAATGCTGTTTGCCGGGATAGCTGTTCCCGCACTGGTCTCAGCTTAGCCTGCCAGCTCTGCTGCGACCCCCACCACCCATCGCGCAATACCAGCAACTTCGGGTATTAGCATTTCGGGCTAGCAAAATCCGCGCGTACGCTGCGCTACCTGGAGACGTAAATGAGATACCTTCGCCAAGCAGGTTGCCTGTTCGCGTTTTTCCTGTGCGCGTCCGCCGCCTTCGCGCAAGACACCGCCACGCTGAACGGCACCGTGCATGACACCACCGGCGCAGTAGTAGCCGGCGCCACCGTCACCGTCAGCAACGCCACCATCGGCATGAACAAGACCACCACCGCCAATGGCGACGGCGATTGGGTAATCCCCTATCTGCCCAGCGGCGCCTACGACGTCAGCATCACCGCCAAAGGTTTCAAGACGTACGAGGCCAAGGGCGTGGTCCTCCGCGTAGGCCAAAAAGCGCGCATCGACGTCACGTTGGAAGTCGGCTCCCTCGCCAGCGAAGTCGTCGTCGCAGGCCAAGGCCTCGCCCAAGTCGAAACGCAGTCCGCGCAAGTCGGCGGCACCATCACCGGCGCCGAAATCACGCAGCTGCAATTGAACGGCCGCGACTTCGCGCAGCTCATCACTTTGACCCCCGGCGTCAATAATCAAACCGGACAAGATGAAGGGACAGTCGGCATCGCGGGCAATACGGTGTATTCCGTGAACGGCGGCCGGGGTGAGAACAACAACTGGGAACTCGACGGCGGCGACAACATGGACAACGGCAGCAACAACTCGCTGAACGTTTATCCCAGCATTGACGCGATCCAGGAAGTGCGCGTTCTAACCTCGAATTACGGCGCGGAATACGGCCGCAACGCGTCCGGCACCGTCGAAACCGAGCTGAAGTCCGGCACCAGCAGCTTCCATGGCGACGTGTACGAATTCAATCGCAACAACATTTTCAATTCGCGAAATTACTTCGATCAAACATCCTCCGCCCCACCCTATAAGAAAAATGATTTCGGCTACACCATCGGCGGCCCCATCTACATTCCCGGCCACTACAACTCAGACAAGAGCAAAACCTTCTTCTTCTGGTCGCAGGAATGGCGCCTCGAACGCGTCCCCAACACTTTCAACCTTGCCGTCCCCTCCAACGCCGAGCGCGGCGGGAATTTTTCCGACGTGTGCCCCGCGGCTGGAACCGTATTTTACCGCGGCGATCCCAACAGCGTTCTAAATCCCGAGCCGACCGCGTTTTATCCGGACTGCCCGGCGGCCTCCGCCAACACCGGCAATCCAGCGATCACGTCCTACAACACCTTCCCCAACAATCAAGTAACCGTTGACCCCAACGCCCAAGCGATCCTCGCCGAAATTAGCGCCCCCAACAGCACCACCGGTTGCCCTTCCACCATCGGCGCCTGTTACAACGCGTCCATTTCCCAGCCCACCTTTTGGCGCGAAGAGCTTCTCCGCGTGGATCACAATTTCACCAACAATTTGCGCGGCATGTTTCACTACGTCCACGACTCCTGGAACACCACCACGCCCACCACGCTGTGGTCCAACGCCACCCTTCCCTCGATCCAAACAAAATTTGTCGGCCCCACCACCAGCGCCGTGGCCCGTTTGACGTACACCGCTTCACCCACTCTGGTGAACGAATTCGTCTTCAGCTACACCAGCGACCACATCTTCCTGAGCAACGTTGGCCCCTTTGAACGCCCCGCCAGCATGACGATGACCGGCCTGTTTCCCGATTTTGGCGGCAAACTGCCCACAGTCTCCGTCGCCGGAAATGCCGCTTACGGTGCCGGGTTCACCGCCGATCCTTCCGATGAGCCTTGGAACAACGCGAATCCCACCTACACCATTCGCGACAACCTCACCAAAATTTTCGGTAAACATACCCTGCAGATGGGCGCCTACGGTGTCATCGCTCAGAAGAACGAGTTCGCCAGCATCGGACTCCAGGGCTCCCTGAGCTTCGATGCGTCCAATTCCCTGGTTTCCAATGGAAACGCCTTCGCCGATCTCCTCGTCGGAAACATCTCCACCTTCTCCCAGCCAAATCACGAGCCCAAATACTACAACCGCTACAAATATATCGAGCCCTACATCAACGACGATTTTCACGTCACCTCACGCCTCACTCTGAATGTCGGTATACGCTTGAGCCTTTTCGGCAATTATTACGAGAAGTACGACAATGCCTTCAACTTCGAGCCGTCCGCTTTCAACCAGACCAACGCGGTATCGGTCGGTCCCAACGGCAACCTCTTTGCCGACCCGGGGTTGACTGAGCCTCTGACGCCGACAGATCCCCGAAACTTCAACGGCATCGTGCAATGCGGCACGTCAGGTTTTCCCCGCACTTGCATGCAAGGACACGTATTCAACCCGGCGCCGCGCGTGGGTTTCGCGTGGGATATATTTGGCGACGGAAAAACCTCTCTGCGTGGCGGCTACGGCGTCTTCTTCGATCACGGCAACGGCAATGAAGCCAACACCGAATCTCTGGAAGGTAACCCTCCGTTCGTGCTCAACCCGCAGCAACCGAACATCGCTCCGGGCGTCAACGGCTGCGCTCAATCAACCGGCTACCTCTGCATCGGAGGCGGCGCAGGCGCGCTCGCCTATCCTCTGACCGTCTTCTCCATCCCAACGAAAAGCATTTGGCCCTACGCCCAGCAATGGAACCTGAGCATCGAACGCGAGCTGTTCAAGAACACCGTAGGCCAAATCGGGTATGTCGGAAGCAAAGGCACAAATCTCTCCCTACAGTTGGACGGGAATCAACTTCATCCGACGCCAGCGGCCGAGAATCCCTATCAGCCCGGCCAAGTCCTCACCCAATCGGATTGCACTAGCGGTCTTGTTAATGGTAATCCGCTCACGCCGATCACTAATTCGCCGATGAGCGTCCAAGAAAATTTCAGCACTGCCTGCGGCAACGATCCCTCCCCCTTCCGACCGTACGTCGGATTCGGCTCCATCACCGCCAAGTCCTATCGCACCAATTCATCCTACAATTCGTTGCAGATGTCCATCCGCCGCACCATCGCGCCGCTGGTCATCGCCGCGTCCTACACCTACAGCCACTCGATCGATGACTCCTCCGACTGGGGCGATCAGAACTTCGTGAATTCCTACGATGTGCGCGGCAACCGCGCCAGCTCCAACTTCGACGAACGCCAGATTTTCACCTTCAGCTACGTTTACAACATTCCCTGGTTCACCCAAGCCGGCTGGTCGAAAAAAGTCTTTGGCGGCTGGGAGTATTCCGGCATCACCTCGTTCAATACCGGACAGCCCTTTAGCGTTCTCTACGGAATATTCGGCGACAACGCCGGCGTCGGCAACGGCGTGGGCACCAACGGCTCTTACGCCGATGTGACCGGCATCAGCCCTTACAGCAAGCCGTCCGCAGCCGTTATCGCGTCACTGGTTCCCGGCAGCGGACCGTTGCTCTACAATCCTGCCGCCTTTGCCGCACCCACCGGCCTTACCTTCGGCGACTCCGGCCGGGACTTCCTGAACAATCCCAGCCGTTTGAACTTCGACATGGCTCTGTTCAAAAATATCCCGATCCACGAATCCATTGCCCTGCAGTTCCGCGCCGAGGGCTTCAACATCTTCAATCACACCCAATGGGAGAGCGGCAATTCCACGGCTAGCACCACCGGTAGCGGCGGCGTCGCCAACAATTCATTGACCTGCTTCGGTGGCGCAAACAATTCCGCCGCCGACCCGTCATGCCTCGGCCCCGCCGCATGGAACGGCTTCCTGCAGCCACAAGCCGCCCACAACCCACGCATCTTCCAGTTCGGCCTGAAACTGCTGTTCTGAGCCGCAACAATTCGCACGGCGAAGTACACACTGAAAAAAAGGGCGCCGCGGAAACCCGCAGCGCCCTTTTTTAATTTCGAAGAAGACTATTGGGCGCTAGCCACGGTAGGGGCGCGCTTGCTGCGCCCGAGCTCGCCCAACCGTCAACATCTCTACGGCTCAGTTCCTGGGAACGCCAATCTCCCGATTGGCGTCTTTCGAACGCAGTGCCGCGTTCCGTTTCCATTTAAAAAAGCGCCGGTGCAGTTGCCGTTGCCTTTCTCTGTGCCCTCTGTGTTAAATCTTTCGCCCTTATCAGTGTTCATCTGCGTTCATCGGTGGTGCCTTTGACCTGGCGTCCCCCGCAAGTGGAGTTGTCCCCTGGATACCTTGCCCCTCCACCAGCACATAAATCTTATCCGCCGCCACGCCCGTAAGTTTTTCCACCGCCCCGCTAGGCCACAAAATCTCCACCGAATCCAAACTCGTCGCCTTCCCCAACCCAAAATGCAACCGCAAATCATTCTGCGAAAGATAACTCGCCCCGCCGCGCACTTCATTAAATTGCACCAGCTTCCCAGCCCGCACCGTCACCCGCGTCCCAATCGCCGCGCGATTGCTCTTCGTTCCCAGCAATCGAAATTCCACACGATGATTCCCCGCGACTCCATGATTCAGCAACAAACTCGGCGCCTCGCCCACATTCAGCAACAGCACGTCCAGGTTGCCGTCGTTCGCCACATCCCCAAACGCCGCTCCGCGCCGCGAAGCCACCGGCACCGCACCCAATCCCGCCGCCGCAGCCGATTCCGTGAAAGTCCCGTCGTGATTATTCATGTGCAGCAGCAAAGGCTCCTTGTAGCGCGCGATCCCCTCCAGCTGGTCCATCTGCGGATACACGTGCCCGCTCGCGACGAACAGATCCACCCAACCATCATTATCAAAATCAAAAAAACCAGTCCCCCATTTCACATAAGGGTAGCTGGGCTTGGCGACTCCGGCCTTCCAGCTGACATCATCAAATCCCTTCGCGCCCAAATTTTGATAAAGGTTGTCTTCCTGGTCCGCGAAATTCGTCACGAAAATATCCAGCCGCCCGTCGTGATCGTAATCCCCGAAATCCACGCCCATCGAACCATCCGCGTCGCCTTCGCTGCTCAGCGCCGCGCCCGCCAGCATTCCCTGGTCCGTGAAAGTCCCGTCGTGATTATTGTGATAGAGAAAATTCGGCCCCGTATCGTTGGCCACATACAAATCGGGCCAGCCATCATTATCGTAATCGCCCCACACCACGCCCAATCCGTAATACCCGTTCGGGTCGCTCACGCCCGCCTTCTGCGACACTTCCTCAAACGTCCCGTCGCCGCGATTGTGATACAGTAGATCCGTTTCGCCCGTCATCCCCCAGGGACCGCACTGCACCACGATCCCGCGAAACTTGCATGTTCCGAACGCCGCCACGTTATCCAGGTCCACATGCACGTAGCGCGAAACAAAAATATCCACGAACCCATCCTTGTCGTAATCCGCCCAAGCCGCGCCGGTCATGAACCCGCTCCCGCGCACCCGGGCCTTGTCCGTCACATCCTCAAAAGTGCAATTCCCCCGCCCGCGATACAGCGCGTTCCCGCCATACCCCGTGACAAAAATGTCTAAAAATCCATCGTTATCAAAATCCGCTACGGCCACGCCCATCCCCCAACCCTTGCGCGTCAGCCCCGCCGCCTGCGTACGATCTACAAATCTCAGCGGCGCGCCCTCGCGATTCCCCACCTGGCGGTACAAAGTAACCATCAAATCCCCACCATTCTTGTAACGATCCACCGTCGACCCGTTCACCACCAGTGCCGACAGCACCCCGCTGTTATCGCAATCAATAAATCCCACGCCCCCGCTCATGGACTCCACAATATATTTTTTTTCAGGCGAAGCGATGTGCGCCACCGTAAGCCCCGCACGCGCGGAAATATCCTCAAAGGTAGGAACCGCCGTTGAAGTGTTCGCGCGCTGCGTTAAGCCGGAAGCGGATTTCTTGTTGTCTTGCGCGCCGCCCGGAGTGGAAAGCGCGCCACCCGCAGCGCACAAGAACACAAACACCGCGAGCGCCACAAGCGCAAAATGTTTTTCTCCGCTGGAGACGGGTCCCAATGCGCAACTACTCTAGCCGCGCATCTTCCCGTTGTCCATGTTTGACGGGAGCCCTCCGATCGCCCCCCGCCCAGTCCACGATGGAGTGCGGCGGCTTGCCGCCGCTTTCGTCGAGGCGCAATGTGCGACGACGAAACGAGCTAGGCGAGGCTTGCCTCGCCCGTTACCCAGCACCAGTTCCACGCGCAGCCAGAACAGGGGCGCTGCTTGCCTGCCGCAGGTTCTCTCTGCGAACTCTGCGCTCCGACCTCCGCGACCTCTGCGTCAAATCTTTCGCCTTGCGCCAACAAACCTAGCGCCGCCCTGCCAAGTACCTCCCAGTTTCCCTATCCCCCACATCCGCTTTTGCGATTGGACAGCGACGCGCAGCCCCGCTAACTTTGTATATGGACACCACGACAGCCACACACGACGCCGATGTCGATCTACTCCACGACCTTGGCAGCAGCATCGCCGCCAGCGGCCAGGATCCTCTCCACGAAGTTCTCGCACGCGTGCTCGAATTCGCTGTCGCGCTTGTGAATTGCGATTCTTGCTTCATCTACGTCCAGGACGAGGAAGAACTCGTCCTGCGCGCCTCGAAAAATCCCCATCAGGAAGTAGTCGATCGCCTGAAGCTGCGCGTCGGCCAAGGCATCACCGGCTGGGTCGCCGAACACCGCACCGCCGTAGCCGTCGCGCGCAACGCCGCAAAGGATCCGCGTTTCAAGTTCTTCAATCAATTGCCGGAGGATTCCTACCAGGCATTCCTATCCGTCCCGTTGCTCTGCCGCGGCCGTCTCGTCGGAGTCATCAACCTTCAGCACATCCGCCCGCACGTTTACAAACAGCGCGACATCCAGCTGATCTCCACGGTCGGCTTTCTGGTCGGCGCAGAAATCGAAATGGCGCGCCTGGAAACCGCCAACACCCAGCTCTCGGAGCGCCTCGAAACTCGCAAGCTCCTCGAGCGCGCTAAAGGCATCCTCCAGCGCGACATGGCCACCACCGAAGAGAAGGCCTACCTCACTCTCCAGCAACAAAGCCGCCAGACCCGCAAATCCATGAAGCAAATCGCCGAAGCCATCATTCTCTCCGACGAAGTAAAACGCTCCCAGAAATTCGCCTCGTAATCCACCGCCAATCCCGCGCGCCAACAGGACTCGCCCACCATCCCGACAAGCAAGCACGCGCGCACAACAAAACGCCGGCGCGGAAGCAGGCCCACCTTCAGCCCACCGCCACGCCGGCGCACCAATCACGAATCACCAATCACTACTTACTAATCACCGTCACTTCGCCTGCAAGTACGACGTCATCTTCGAATCAGGCGCAGCCTTCTTCCGCGCCAACTCCACATTCGGCCGTTCCGCGCCGTAATGCAGCACCACGCCCAATCTCTCCACGTACAACGCAGTCACCACCGCTTGCCCGTCTCTGATTTCCAGCGTCATCCTGCCCGTGTCGTCACGCTTGATCTCGCTGACGAACGCCGGAATCACAATCCCTTTGCCCGTGCCGTCCGCCGTGAAAATCGTCACCGGAGGCGGCGACACGCTATCCTCCACCGCAAACGTGTAATCACCCGCCGGTAGCATCACCGTTCCCCACTTCGCCGGGCTGGTTAGCGTGAACCGGCCGGCGATCACCGGCTGTGCTCCCGCATTCGATGGAAACGCAAACGATGAAACCAAAGACAACAGCAACACGCAAATCCGGGACAGTTTCTTGCTCGATGTCATAAATTCCTCCTCAGGAATTCGTTGTCGTAAACGCCGCCGCATGCTTCGGCGCGCGTTGCTAAGGTTGGATCATTGCGGACGACAAGGTCAGCAAGTGACGCGTTCGAAAAACAGTGGTTAGGAGGGAACCTCTGAGTTCGTGCCCATCATCACGTCAAGGAGATGATCGGCATGTTTACTTTGCCGCCATCTACCCACGATGTCCAATTCAAAGAATCCATGCAATCCATAATCTTTCCCAGTCCCTTTCCAGGACCGACGCACCGCCGCGCGCCGTTCCTGGGAACAAAAACCTCCCGATTGGTGTTGTGGCCCTTGGTAGGGCGCTGCTTGAGTGCTATGGGAAGATCTGTGGCGCTCGACGGGCTTACGATTTCGCACCACCGCATCCCTGAGGAATTGGGCGGGGGGGTGGAATGGACCTGGTGCACAAAGCGGAGGACATGCACCTGCGCCGCTGGGCGCGGCGTCCAGTCACCCCTTGACAAAACTACTGGCGGTAGTATCTTCCTCCAACTGACAGGCGCAAGTTTCCCTGCAGGAAGCTGAACCAAGCGAATTCGCTCAGTCAGCTGACTGAAATTCACGACTTCTTAAGATGTACGCAAGTTGTCGAAGCTCGGCCGCCAAGGGTGCAAGCCACGATTCTGTTCCGACGCCGCAGCGAGACGAACCGGGCAGGAAATCGTATCCACCGTGCGAGGAGGAATCAACGAAATGAAGACAGTCAATGCACTACTCCTGTGTTTTTTTCTCATGGCCGCGGGCGCTTTTGCGCAGCAACAACCGAGCAGCAGCCCGCAAGATGCGCGTTCAGCCAGCGCGCCCAAAGCGGTGAAGAAAGCGAAGTCCAAGAAGAGGATCCAGAAGGAACAGAAAGAGGTCGCGGCAGAATCAGAGCAGGAGTCGTTACCACCACTGCTTTCCGAGCGCCTCAAGAAATTCTCGCAAACGGTTCCAGACAATGGCGGGCTCAGCAGCCCCGGAGGCCTGGCGCACCAGGAGTTTATGCATCGCGCCTATCCGGGTACAACGATCCCGGCGGACCGAATCGAGGGAGCACGGGCAGCCCATGCAGCCATGGCAGGGAAAGACTTCAGCCACGATACGCTCGGCCCATGGCAAAGCTTCGGGCCCAGCTACGCGCTCTACCCTTTCACTCCGCTGCGCAGCTTCGCATCATATATTCCGAACGCCTACCCGGCGGCCAGCCGCACCACAGCCATGGCGCTCTCCTCGCATTGCCGGGCGGACAAGTGCACGTTGTGGGTCGGTCCCGCAGGCGGTGGTATTTGGCGCACTCGCGATGCGATGGATGACCAGCCGCAGTGGAAATATCTCTCCGGGGTTTTTGCAATCAACGCGATCGGCTCCATCGAAATAGATCCAAACGATCCCGACGGAGACACTCTGTGGGTTGGCACAGGCGAGGCCAATGCCTGCGGCAGCGGATGCGAAGCCGGCGTAGGTCTCTACAAGAGCAGGGATGGTGGGGATTCCTGGGAAGGCCCCATGGGCCAATCGGTGTTCAACGAGCGTGCCATCGGCTCGATCGCGGTGAAACCGGGAGACCCGAACACGATTTACGCGGCAACCACGCAGGGCCTTCGCGGCCAGTCGTCGGTCTGCTGCAATGGCACTGTCGATCTGATTCCGGGTGCGCCGAAGTGGGGCCTCTACAAGTCCACGGATGGCGGTCACAGTTGGACCTTCATCCACAACGGCTCAAGCGACGTTTCGGTATGCACGGGGGACCTGAACGAAGCTGAGGATAATGATCCATGCTCGCCATTCGGTGTGCGGCGCGTGGCGCTTGATCCTTCGAATCCGGATATCGTTTATGCCAGCTCGTATTCCCGCGGAGTCTGGCGCTCGAAGGACGCCGGGAAAACGTGGACGCAAATCAATCCGTCGCTGAATCCCATAGATACCGCGATGCGCCCGGATATTTCGGTTACCACCCTGCCCAACGGGAAGACACGCATGTATCTGTACGAGGGGTCCTCTGGCACGCCACCTGCGCAGCTCTCGCGCAGCGACGATGTGACAACTCCCACTCCCGTGTTTAACGTCCTTTCCAGTCCGAATCCGGCTAACCCCGGCTATGGCGCCTACAACGACTGCGGAGGCCAGTGCTGGTACGACAATCGCGTTGCCACTCCTCCCGGGGCCCCGGACATGGTTTACGTCGGAGGCTCGTATTCCTACGGTGAGACCGGAGGCATTTCCAATGGCCGCGCCTGGGTGCTTTCCTTCGATGCGGGCGTATCTTTCACCGATATGACCATGGATGCCACCGACCCGGTGCAGCCCAACGGGATGCACCCGGATGAGCACTGGATCGTATTTCATCCCAGCAATCCTCTGCTGTTCTGGGCTTCGTCCGACGGCGGCATCATCCGTTCCAGCGGTGCCTTGACCGACATATCCGCAAACTGCAGCACGCGCGGACTGTCGCCAGTAGCCCTGGCTCGCTGCCAGCAACTGCTCTCGCTGGTTCCCACGCGGCTCCGAGGCATCAACAAGGGGCTGACAACTCTGCAATTCCAGAGCCTCTCGGTGAATCCGTTTGACCCCAACGATCTCCAGGGCGGAACGCAGGACAACGGCACTTGGGAAACGATCTCGGATACAGATCATTCCCAGTGGAACCAGACGATATTCGGTGATGGTGGCCAGTCTGGTTTCGACGTGCTGAATCCTCAATATCGCTTCCACACCTACGCCGGCCCGGAACCCGACTCGAATTTCAGTGGCGGGCTAACGTCGGACTGGAATTTCATCGGGGACACATTCTTCATCTTCTCCGAGCCAGCCGAGTTCTACTTTTCGATCATCTCCGACCCCAACCCCAAGGCTCACACAACGCTCTATGCCGGCACGGGTCACGTTTGGCGGACCAAAACCCAGGGTGTAGGAAACCGAACTCTGGCGGCGTTCCGTGCAAACTGCAACGAATTCACCGGCGTTGATCCTGCGGGTACCTGCGGCGATTGGGTGCCGCTGGGCGATCCCTCAGCCAATGGACAATTGATCGGGTCAGATTACGGTGCCGACCGAGCGGGTATTGATGTTGCGGCAGTCGCTCGGACCGCGCAGAACACCTCCACGCTTTGGGCGGCCACGGCGGCCGGACGCGTCCTCATTAGTAAGAACGCGGACGCGGAACCGGAGACGTCAGTGACGTTCACCCGGCTCGACTCCCTGGTTGCGAACAGCCCGGGAAGATTCGTCAGCGGGATATTTATCGATCCTCGCGATAGCAACCGCGCTTGGTTGTCATACAGCGGATATAACGCCTCAACACCCTCAACACCTGGCCATGTTTTTGAGGTGCGGTACAACCCAGCCGACGGCACCGCAACGTGGAAAGACCTCAGCTACGACTTGCTCGATACGCCGATCACGGGTATCGCGCGGGACGAGGTCACGCACGATATATTCATCTCCAGCGACTTCGGCGTTTACAAGCTCGTGCCCAAGGAAAAGTCCTGGAAACTTGCGGCGCCAGGAATGCCGAACATCGAGGTTGCGGGGCTTACCATCGTGCCCAGTGCGCACAGACTTTATGCCGCCTCTCATGGCCAGGGAGCGTGGCTACTGGCTCTGCCCGCCAGCTCGGATGATGACGACGGCGGCAATTAAATCTCCCTAACTCACAGCTGGCCAAGGGGAGTCTCGTCGGGGGCTCCCTTTTTTGAGTACGCTGGCTTGGTGGGTGGTGCCGGTGGCGTTGGCTTTTACTTTGGAACGCCACGTGTTGGCGGCGGGGTCTACGCGGACGTCACCTCGACGCTAATCTGCGAAGGAAAGCGATGGGTCCGCTTTTGATCATTGGACAGGGCTTGAAGACACCAGGGGTTCTGCTGGTCTTACTCGGCACCGTCGTGACCGTCGCCGGATTGTTGCCAGGTGTGAACTTCTTCACCGCGCTCCCCACCCTGCGTGGCATTGTCAGGAAAACGCTTCCGACCTGGTTTGGTCGGCTCTGCTTCGTCGCCGCTGGGGCGTTCTTGGTCTACTGGGGTCTGACGCACGGGCGACGGTGACTGTCTGCGGTGATAGCCCGGTGGCCGACCATTCGGCACACTTTCACGATTGATGCCGAAGGCGTCCTGCGGGACCAACACATCGGCGACGCCCCGATCGAAGGCAAGCTGAAAAAACTCCTAGCCCAAGCCCGCGCATTACGGCAGCCGTCGCAGCCAGCGGAAACGGCCGCTGCGCGGTAAGCGCCCGCCCAATCCTTGTACACCTCATTGGGGCTGGACACCTCCCTGATTTTGCGGCGACACCTGCTCTTCCGGGGGGTGAAGGTGGCCGTGGCAGACTCGCTTGACAGACCCTGCTTTCTATCGTAAATAGATAGGATGACTACCGTAGACAGTCTACCTGACGACGACAGACTTGAACTGCTGCAAGGAACTCTGGAAGTGCTGATCCTCCGAAGCCTGCAGCGAGAGTCGAACCACGCCTATGGCATCTCGCAGTTTCTGCAACAACAATCCGACAGTGAGATTTTCGTCGATAACGGATCCCTGTACCCTGCGCTGCAACGTCTTCTGCAGCGCAAATGGATTTCCCCGCAGTGGAAGACTTCGCCCAACGGGCGGCGCGCCCGCTATTACAGACTGACGCTGGCCGGGCGCAAGCAACTGATCAAGGCAACTTCGAAGTGGCAGCGATTTGCTCTAGCCATGGCAAGGATTCTGGCAGCGGAGAGTTGATTTCATGCGCCAATGGTGGTCGAAGGTAGCACGTGCGCTCGGGAAAAGGCGGAATCTCGCCGACGAACTGCAGCAGGAGATGGACGCCCATCTTCAGTTCCTGATTGATGAAAATCGGGAGCGAGGGATGCCGCTCGAAGAGGCGCGTGCCGCCGCGCGGCGCCACTTTGGTAACGCGACCGCCGTGCACGAGCGAAGCTATCAAGCATGGCAATTCCCTACGTTTGAATCGCTCCTGCAAGACCTTCGCTACGCGGCGCGAGGTATCGGGAGAGCCCGCGGCTTCTCGCTCATCGTGATTCTGACGCTGGCTGTCGGAATCGGCGCAAACACCGCCATCTTCAGCGCGGTGTATGCCGTTCTTCTGAAGCCGCTCCCTTTCCCTTCGGGCGAGCGTCTGGTGTGGCTCGGCGAGTCCTCCGCGAAAGCCAGCGGCATCAGCGTAACCTGGATCAATTTTGAACACTGGCGCATGGAGAATCACTCCTTCGAGTCGATGGCTGCCTTCCAGAAGGCCGATCTGACGCTCACCGGCCGGGGTCAGGCCGTGCTCACACGCGCCGGTGTCGTCACAAACCGATTTTTTGGGCTGACCGGCTCTCGTCCGATAATGGGTCGCCTGCTGACCGCGAGCGATGATGGATCGCGGTCTCCTGCGACGGTCCTGGTGACCAGGGCTTTCTGGGCCGAAACCCTATCAGCCGATCCGCAGATCATCGGCAAGACGATCACCCTCAATGGAACTGCATACATTGTCATCGGCGTCCTTGCCCGAGATCCCGGCTTCTTCCTCCCGCCGGTCGATTACTATCTTCCCTTCCGTCCTTCCGCTGCGCAGGCTTCAAAGCGCGACGAACACGAATCGATGCGCGTGCTCGGTCTGCTCAGGCCTGGAGTCACGCTATCCCAGGCGCGCTCGGATTTGGATACCATCCTGCAGCGGCTCGCGCAGGCAGATCCGGGCCCGGAAAGCGACCATCGCGCGTTTGCCGAGTTCCTCACCGAGCACCGAACCGGCGACCTAACGCACGTGTTTGTCCTCTTGATGGCTTCGGTTTGCCTGATCCTGATTCTGGCTTGCGCGAATATCGGCGGCCTATTGCTGATTCGCATGACCACCCGCGCGCGAGAGATGGCAATTCGCACTGCAATCGGCGCGGGGCGCAGGCGGCTTGCACGGCAGCTTCTGACGGAAACCGTGTCGATTACGCTGCTTGGCGGTGCGTTCGGAATCGTTCTCGCAGGCTTTGGACTTCGCGCGATAGAGGCGCTCGGGCCGCGCGATATTCCGCGGCTTTCAGAAGCCAGTCTGAATCTCCCGGTGTTGATCTTCGCTGCGGCGCTGACGCTGGCAGTGACACTGCTGTGCTCCCTGGTACCCCTGGTGCATTCAGACATGGTGAATCTGACGATACTGTTGAAAGAGAGCAGCACCGCTTCGGGCACCAGCCGAATTGGACACGCGCTGCGCGGAGGCCTGGTCATCGCGGAGGTCGCGGTGGCTGTCATCTTGCTCTTTGCTTCAGGGATCCTGCTGCGCAGCTTGTGGGCTGCCGAGAACTTGAATCCTGGATTCGAGGCCAAGCATTTGCTTGCACTCGAGTTGCAATTGCCGCCTCTACCGTACAAAAGCGCGGGGGCCATTCTCGACTTCTATGCGCGCCTGGAAGCCGCGCTTCGTGCGCAACCGGGAGTCGAATCCGTTGGCGCCGTGAACTGCCCTCCGGCTGCTGGCGACTGTCGCGACTGGTGGTATTCGGTTGTGGAGAAACCAACGCCCGGCTCGCAGGATGTGCCCGTCACGCTGGTCAATATGGCTGACGCGGCGTACTTCCAGACCATGCGCATTCCGCTCGTAGCCGGGCGCGCTTTATCTGATGCGGATACGGCGGGTAGCCCGACGGTCGCGTTGATCAATGTAGAGATTGCGCGTGCGTGGTGGAAGGACTCCGGGTCCGCTCTCGGCCAGCACATTAAAGTCGGCGGACCCTACATGGAAGGTCCCGTCGTTGAAATCGTCGGTGTTGCGGCGAATGTTCCCCAGATTGGATTGGACAGTCCGCCCTTGCCCGAGCTCTATCTATCGGCCGCTCAGCGGGCCGATGCCGCAATGGTCGTGATGATACGGACCAAGGGTGACCCGGAGAGCATGATTGCAACCGTGCGGCAAACATTGGCTACGATTGACGACAACATTCCGATTCAGTCCTTGAAAACCGCCGATACATGGCTCGGTGACACACTTGTGCAGCGGCGCTTCACCACGCTGCTGCTGGTCCTGTTCGCCGGCATTGCGGTGATCCTCGCGAGCATAGGCTGCTATGGTGTTTTCAATTACTGGGTTAGCTGCCGAAGGCAGGAGATCGCCATTCGCATGGCAATGGGAGCGGGGACCGTCGCCATCTTACGTCGTACGGGAAGGCAAGTTGCGAGTTTAGGCGTGATCGGGTTAGTCGCTGGGCTCGCAGGAAGCTGGGGCGCATCGAGATGGCTCGACAGCCTCGTCTTCGGAGTTTCTACCCACGATCCAGTCGTGTTCACCTCCGCCGCATTGGCTGCATTCCTGATCGTATCGCTCTCTGCCGCAGTTCCGCTCTGGCGCGCCACGCAAATTGATCCCATCGAGACGCTGCGCGCGGCCTGATGAAGAGGAGCGCGCAGGCGAGTGGCCGACCCTTTCATACCTCCGAGACGCAAGACTTAGGTTTTCGGGCTGGCGGTCGGCCGGCCCGGAACGCTTCATAGCACCAGAGCATGAGCCTCACGCCTGGCGTCGGTGAGAATGGGGCCCGCCGAGAATCCAAAGACATTCACTCGGGAAGTTCGCAGTGCTTGGCCACCGGCTCGCGAAATATCACGCGACGCTATGCAGAGGTGACGTTTCACTATGCTAAGATTCCGCGCATTCATGCACCGACCAATTAAAACAGTTGTCCTGTGTATCGTTTTCCTGATGCCGACAATCGTGGGCGCGCAAGCGCCGAACTTGCCGGCCATTTCCTTCGCGACCATTGAGCAAGGGATCGCCGTACTGACGAACCGTGACGATTTTGTGTCCCGTCTGAGTGCGTTCGATCGCGCTGCGCGAATGAAGACGGACCACGACGTCACGGAGCAGGAGTACCTCGCCTTTGTTGCGAAAAACGTTCTCGCCTGGACTCCCAACGAGCAGGACGCCGTGCAATCCGCGTTCAACGGTCTGACTGCCAAACTGAGCGACCTCAACCTGCCGTTTCCGAAGACCATCCTTTTCATCAAGACGACCGGCGACGAAGAAGGTCACGCGGAATACACGCGTGCCAACGCGATTATCCTTCCTCAGAACGCGCTCGCCGCAAACAGAAGAAGCGCTCTACAAGGCACGATCGCGCACGAACTGTTCCACGTGCTCTCGCGGAACGCTCCTGATTTGCGCGAACGGGCGTACGCTGTGATCGGATTTCAGCCCTGCGGCGAGATTCCGTTCCCGCCTACTCTGGCCGCTCGCAGGATCACGAATCCTGATGCTCCGAAGAACGACCACTGCATCCGCGTTGCATCGGGCCCAACGTCAATCTGGGCCGTGCCGATACTGTTTTCAAAATCCGACCATTACAATCCGGCGAACGGCGGCGAATTCTTCGACTATCTCGATTTTGAATTTCTAGTAGTTGAAAAGTCTGGCTCGCACGC
The DNA here is from genome assembly GCA_013289715.1 of Acidobacteriota bacterium. GTDB lineage: Bacteria > Acidobacteriota > Terriglobia > Acidiferrales > UBA7541 > Palsa-295. The sequence goes on from JABCZJ010000013.1 coordinate 106,935, forward strand.
GACTTACGATCCGTCGAAAGTCACGCTTTTGGGCGTCGGTCAGATACAAGGTTTCTATGAGCAGGTCGGACGCAATACCGACTACGTCATTCATCCCGAAGAAATCCTGGCGGACAACTTTGAGTATCTGTTGATTGGCAGGCCGAACCTTCCTTCACCGGACATTCAACGCAGACTCGCCGCCGCTCTGCGGTCGCAATAGGCGGAGTCATTTCGCGACCAGGTCGGCGGTTTCCACAAAATTTGGGAGGGCGACAACGTTTTGTTTGGGCATTAGACGGTCCGTTTTCGTGCGGCCGGGTGGCCGACCCTTGCGGGCGACCGGAGCCGAGGTCTTGGACTTCGAGCGGTGCCGCACTCTCGCCGCAGGCGAGGGAGCGGGTTTCGACGCAGCGTCTCTGCAGCTGCCCCTTCGAACTCTTGCTTCGGTTCGCGTCCCCGGCGCGTGGCCGAGTAAGACACACTCCGCCCGCGTCGACAAGAACCTGTAGCAAACCTGTCCGTCGCAATCCGTACCGCTTTTACTGAATTTCGTACAGCTCGTACTGGTTCTGGACCAATACGGTTCCAGCGCGCAGCTGTTTTCCCCGCGCCTTCGCGCTACATTCGAACCGAAACCAAAATATCAAACCGCACACAAAATCGCGACGGCCCTTCAATCCCGCACTGCGGGATCTCAGGATGAATTACGCTGTGGCGCAATTCACAAGCCCGCGCCCCGCGCCGCTGCTCCCAGTTTCTCCCTGTACGCGCTGGCAAAGTCTAATCGCTCGTGCCCCAGGATTAGAAACAGACGCAAATGATTAAAAACAATCAACAGCGCCACATTCTAATCGCTAGTTTTCAGGCGTCTTGACGGACGCCTCGAATTCGCCCATCAGGAGATTGCCGTTACCAGGGGCGCGCGGCGGGGAACGATGAAACAGGCGCGGTAGCGCGTGCAGATTTGAGTGGCGTGATAGTTGCGCAGCAAGTGGCGCAGGCAAAACGCCCATCGGGAGATTGGCGTTCCCAGGGTCGGCGATGCGGATTCGCTGGCGCTCCGTTCGGGTGCACAGCCAGGAGTGCGCTTCTGCGGCGGGCAGGGCTGTGCCACGAAAAACTTAGGTGGTGGGAGTGATTAGGGTGCGGGTGGCGCGGCGGGCGCGGGCTTTGGGCGAGGAGCGCTTCATTACGTTGCCGAGGCTGACGAGCAGCTTGCGAAGCTTGGAGCGTTCTTCCAGTTCCATGTCAACCACCTCGAAGGCGCGGGCTTGAGTGTTGGCGTCGCGGACGATGGCCAGGACTTTCACCGATTTCGTAGAAGTGGAGAGCTTCATACTCACGAGGCTGCCGGGATGCAGGCTTTGTTCGCAGACGGCCACACCGCCGCCCAGGGTGAGTTCAGGAATATCGAGGCGGCAATTTTCCTTCAGGTTGGTGGTAGTGGCTGCTACGGAGTGTTCGAGTCGCATGCGCGGGTAGCGGCGCTGACGAATGGCCGAAGAATCCTTGTCCAGATCGAGCGGCTCGATGGAGAATTCGGCGACGCTCAAGCCACTGCGCGGCACGAATTCGCGCACCCACTCGGGATCGATTTTCTCCATGGCCTGCGAAGCAACGAGGCGCAATTCGCTGGGGCTGGCCCAACGAAAGGCGCGGCGCGTTTCGGCGATCTTGCGCAAAATGGATTCGGCGCCCGCAGTGCGCAGGCGGCCGAGAGCTTCGATGGCTTTCAATTGCAAGTATTCGGTAGCGTCCTTCGGTAAGTCGCCTTCGGCGATGCGCACCAGACGCATATCGGCGGCTTGTTCTCCGGCCATGCCGATTTCATCCACGGCGAGCGGGCGGATCAGCGGATCGAGAAAATCAAAAAGGCTTAGAAGCAGGCGGCCGCGCTCGGGAGCGCCGCTGGAGGCAATCTGGCGGACGACGCGGTCATGCGCGGTTCGCTTCCATCCCAGAATGCGCTCGGGAAGAATTTGTTCGACCAAATCGGGATCGAGCCGCGCGAGTATACCCAAGGTTTCGATGGCTTCGGTGGGGGCGCCGTTGCGGAGAAGCTGCCGCAGATTTTCCAGACCTTCAACATCCAGAACTTCCATCATGGAGATGAGGAGGTCGCAATCTTCGCGGAAGCCTGCGCGGTTGAAACGTCCTGCCAGATGAAGTGACGCGGCAACGGGCATGCGGCGCAGAAGGTCCTTCAGGCCAGAGGGCGCTTCGCCCGTTTTCAGGGCTTCTTCGATGAATTCAGGGAGGCGATCTTCGACGCCGATTCTGGGGCGAAGATTCTTGCCCAGGCCGGGACGTTCTGCTTCGACGTATTCCACCAGTTCCACGGCGCGCTGTATCGCTGGGTAGGAGCGGGACTTGGTGGCCTCTTGCGACAAGCGCACGAAAGCAGCGCCGACCAGGCTTTCGAGTTCGGAATCGCGCTCTTCGGCGAGTTGCACGCCGACCAGGCGGATGGTGCTGAGCAGGAGGCGCTCGTCCAGTTTCGCGTAGGTGCTGGCGAGTTCGGCGAGGCCCATGGCGGCCTGACGGCGCGTCTCTGCCGATTTGTGGGTGATGCAATTGGCATAGTTCGTGAGAACTTTTTCGGCTTCGGCTTTGTCCCCTGCGGTGATCAGACCTTCGACGTACTCACGAATCTGTGCGGGCGGAACGCACCAGGCTTCGCCGGATTCCAGGACGGCCTTTCTTTTTTCGCTGGGCACTTGCGCCCAGAATTGCTGGGCGAGCATGTCCGAGTGCGACTGGACTTCGATGCCGTGCCGCGCCATTTTTTCTTCGTACACGCCCATGATCTTGCGGAGGCTCTCCAGTTCCTGGCTCATTTCGTCCAGAACCTGGCGCACGGCGTTGACTTCGATGTCGCCGCGCTCGTAGCTTTCCATGGCGAAGCGAATGGCGATGTGCTCGGCGAGTTTCAGCAGAGTGGGTTTGTCGGATGAATCGGAGGGCGCTTGCGCGGCCAGGGCTGACAGAGCCTGGCTAACGGTGAAGCGAGCGCGGCGCGGCAGAGTGGAAAGCCGCGATTGGAAAGGTTGCGAATCGAGTTTCTGATCGGAACCTTCGCTGGTGCGCGCGATCTGCGCGAGCATCTGCATGATGCCTTTGAGTTCGTCCTCGTGCAGAGTCATCAGGCCGGTTTCGACGGCCATGGAACCTGCGCCTCCGCGAGCGGAACGGCTGCCGCGAATTCCAGCGGTGGCATTTCCCCAGCGGCTGGGCTTGCCGACTTCGGCGGATTCGCTGACGGCGTCTGCCAAATTCCATCCGCGCGGACTGGAGCTACCGCCACCGGCGGGACCTGAACCTTTGCCGCTTCCGGGGCCGTTGCCACGGCCATTTCCGGGGCCACGACCTGAACGATCGCCGGAACCTCTGCGGGAACCTGTGCCCGAACCAGCGCCCGGACCGCCACCTGAGCCGGGGCCTGCGCCTGTGCCGCGGGAGCCGCCAGGACCTTGCACGGCGGAGATGTCGTTTAGCGCGCTGCCACTTGCTTGGCGCGAGCCACCGGAGGCTGCGTCGGCCGCCGCGTCTTTGTTGAGCCAGAATCCCGGAGCATCGGGCGCGAGCGGCGTGCCACCGCCGGCGCTACCGACGATGTTCCAAGAGCTGGGTCCGGGGCCGACTCCGGCGACGCTGCCACCTTCTGCCGAGCCGCTGGCGGAAGCTTCGCTTGGATCTGCGGTGCCTGCATTTCCTTTGTTGAGCCAGAAACCGGGAGTATCGGGCGCGAGCGGTGTGCCGCTGCCGCTGCCGCCGACGATATTCCAAGTGCTGGAGCCGGCGCCACCCGCGGGGTTGCCGCCTTCGGTCGATCCGGAATTGGAGGCTTGGCCAGCCTCGGTTGCGCCCGCAACGTAAATCGGACTGCCACCCTCAGGTGCTCCGCCAACGGAAGGAAGATCACGAGTGATCTCGGCTGCTTCGGGCGCGTAATGGAAACCGCCGCCGGGACCGCGCTCGCCTGAATCGCTTCCGGGTCCGGCATTACCTGGACCGTAGCCGCCACCAGGGCCGTAGCCACTACCGGGACCTTGACCGTATCCATGGCCAGAACCGGAACCGCCGACGCCGTAGCCAGAGCCGACTCCACCGCTGCCGTCGCCACTTCCGTTGCCGCTGCCGTTTCCTTCACCGTCACCGTCTCCGTCGCTGTAACCACCTTTGCCAGAACCTCTGCTGCCACCGCCTTTGGTTCCTTCGGCAGCGACGATCAATTGCAGCAGGCGTTCGGGGTCGGCGAACAGTTCATCGGAGGCTTGCGAATTCAGGCCCAAAGTGTGCGCGGCCAATTGCTGCGCGACGGTGGAACGCGCGACAGCGGAATCGGCGGGAACGAAGCAGACTTCGTTGACGTGAATGTGCGGATCGCCCTGCAGGGCTGATTTCAGTTGTTCAGCAAGCTGCACCGGCTTCGCACCGGTACCGGTCGGGAAACCTCGCACGAAGCGCGCCAAGCTGGCTTGCGTGACTTTGGGAGAAAAGTGAATGCTGGCGATGCCGGCGCTGGAAAGCATGCGGGCGAAACTTTTTTCGGCGGCAGCGGATTCGAGGGGTGTGCCGTCGAGCAGCAGCTGGTCGGCGGAAACGGCGAGGAGCACACCGGCTTCATTTTCGGTGCCGGTGCCGAGAGCGGTGCGGAGTTCGGACCAGGCGGTCTCGTATTGTTTTTTTGTGCGCGGATGGCCGAAGTCGTACATTCGCGCGAACTTGAGGAGGATGTTGAGGCTGCGAATGAAGGCGCGAGCCGCCGCGGGTCGAATGTTCGGGTTCGTCACGTATATGTGGGGCTAAGCCCCGCCTCTGCATACAAGTGTGGGGGGAAGTCGCGACAGGAACAATGGTACGGGTGTCGTGTTTGGTACTAACGAATATCCTACAGAGATGGTGGGAGAGAGGTACTGGAACGAATTCAGACGGGACGGAGCTTGCGCAGCCATGGCTCTAGCTGGCTGATATCGTTGAGGATAGCCACTGCGCCGAGCTCGCGCAATCGGGTACTACGTTGGCGGCGTTCTTCGCCGTTTTTGGGCAGAATCGCGAGAAACGGGACCTCAGCAGTTTGCGCGGCCAGCGCGTCGTCAATATTATCGCCAACGTAGAGTGCTTCGCTCGGCTTGCGGCCGTTGAGGATCTTTATGAGGCCGTCGGGAGCGGGCTTGGGGTTTGCGACTTCTTCGACGGTGATGATGGTTTTGAAGCTGCCGCGGAGGTCGTTGCGATCGAGTGTGTAATTCAGTTCGTGCCAGTTGCGTCCGGTGAAAAGGGTTAGCTCTGTGCGCTTTGCGAGGCGCGCCAGGGTGGATTTGCGCAGGAGCCATTTTTCCTTGCGCACGTTTCCTTGGGAATTCTCGCCCCAGTAAATTTCCTGGAACTTCCTTTTTATTTCGTCGTAGGAGAAGTTGGCGCCCAGGTCGTTTACCCAGGCGGTGGAAAGCTTCCAATCGTCGTTGAAGCCGGGGCGATTTTTCCAGGCATGCAGTTCGCGCAGGGTGACGCGTTTCTTGGTGAAAAATTTTACGGTTTGCAGGGTGGTTAGCTGGAAGGAGCCTCGCGTGTCTACCAGGACACCGTCCACATCGAAAATTATGACGGAGGGATAGGGCTTCGCGTCTTGGCCGGGCGACGGAGTGCTGGATTTTCGGCGGCGGGCGGAATCAGGAATGGGAGCCGCTCGATTCTTCGGAGGACTCGGAGGCATCGGACGCGGTGTCGCTGGCGTCGTCCGAAGCCGTCGCGTCGGAACCGAGGTCGAGCGAATCGGAAGACCAGGCTTCGCCGGGAGCGGTTGCGGGCGTTGCATCCTGCGCAGAAGCGTTTTTTTCCGGTGACGCGGCGGAGGCTCGTGCGGCAGCAGCTGCAGCGGCGACGGGCGGAGGCGCGATGGCTGCTTCGGCAGCTTGCAGAGTCTTCAGGCGCGCTGCCAGAACTTCGGCCAGGAGATCGATGATTAGTTTTGCGCCGCTGCCGTCGGGGTCCTTCGTTGGATTGTAGGCAGTAACTTCGATGGCGGCGAGTTCCGGCTGCTGCGCGAAAACCAGAAGCGCTTCGCGGACTGCGTCGAGGGACAGGCCGCCGGTGCCGGGATAATTCGTGGCGGTGAAGTCCGCGATCACGTCTACATCGAAATGCAGCACGAATTGGTAGCCGTTGCCGCGGATGCGATCGATGGCGGCGTGGGCTGCGGCGGCCGGACCGTCTCGTTTTACATCGCTCGCGAGATAGCGGCGCAGCGGAGAGTTTCTCAGAAGCTGTTCTTCGGACGGATCAAGGCGGGCGACACCGAAGAGCGCAAGATCGGGTTCGCGAACCAGCGGCGGCTCGCCCCAGAAGCGCACCATTTCGGCGGCGCCGCGCCCGGCGAGGTGCGAAACGACCATGCCGTCCACGCATCCGGTGGTGGTGGTGGCGGGAGTATTGAGATCGGCGTCGCGGTCCATGTAAATCATGCTGACCTTGCGGAAATAGCGGCGCGCGCCGGCGACGGTGGCAAGCGCGACCGAGCAATCGCCCGCAAGAATCAGCGGTAAGGCGGCGGACTTCACGGCTTGCTCGACGCGCGGTTTCAGGGCCTCGAGCGACGCGAGCACGCGGGTGAGATTGCGCGCACGCGGGCTTTCTTCGTCGGGCTTGTAAAGCTGAACGGGATCGTCGCCGAGATCGACGACCGCGTAGCCGATGGTTTTCAGACGGTCAACGAGGCCTGCGGCGCGAAGCGCGGTGGGTGCGCCTTCGAGTCCGGCAGACATGGCAGCTGCGCTGGTGGGCGCCCCCAGCAGTGTAATCTTGTTTGTCTGCCGGACAATCTTTACCGCCACTCACAGGCTCCTTAGGTTTATTGGGCCGGGGCCGCACCTGCGCGGCCTAAGTGCCGAGTCGATCGCGCGGGCCGAGAAAATTCAGTTTAGTGCGCGGCTTGCCGCGCGGCTAGTTCCGGCGGCAGGGTGAAACGCACATCTTCGCGAATCAGATCCAGGTCGCGCTGGTTCGTGAAACCGAGACTGGCGAGACGCTGGCTGACTTGTTCGACCAAAATTTCCGGAGCCGATGCTCCGGCGGTGAGGCCGAGCGTCTTCACGCCTTCGAGCCAGGAACCGTCCACGTCGTTTGCGTCTTCGATCAGGCGGGCGGCCACACCGGCGCGCTTGGCTACTTCCACCAGGCGATTGGAATTCGAGCTGTTGGCCGAGCCCACGACCAGGATCAATTGCACTTCGCGGGTGAGCGCTTCGACCGCTTCCTGGCGATTTTGGGTGGCGTAGCAAATGTCATCGGAAGCCGGCCCGACGATCGTGGGGAAACGGTGGCGGAGCTGCGCGACGATTTCCTGGGTGTCATAGAGCGAAAGAGTCGTCTGCGTGAGAAACGCGAGGCGATCCGGATCAGGTACGACGAGCTGGTCCACTTCCTCGACGCTGCCGACCACGATGGTCTGGTCCGGAGCTTCGCCGGAGGTGCCGACGATTTCCTGGTGATCGCGATGGCCGATGAGGAGCAGGGTGCGGCCTTCGCGCGCAAACTTCAGAGCTTCCAAATGCACTTTGGTGACGAGCGGGCAAGTCGCGTCAATCACGCGCAACTGGCGTTCCTGCGCTTCGGTGCGAACGCGCGGCGGCACGCCGTGGGCGCTGAAAACCAGAACCGCACCGACGGGTACTTCTTCGATGGATTCGACGAAAATAGCGCCGCGACGGCGGAGCTGGTCCACGACGTAGCGGTTGTGCACGATCTCGTGATGGACGTATACCGGATTGCCGTAGGCTTCCAGCGCGAGTTCGACGATATCGACCGCGCGGACTACTCCCGCGCAGAAGCCGCGCGGGCGAACACGTACGAGCGTCTTGGCTCCGTGGTTGGTGCCGTTAATTTGGGTCAGAGTCAAATCGTTCTCCGTTAAGCCTTTTTATTTTACCTGAATGGGGGTTTTGCGGCTACTTCGTTCGCACGAGATGTTCTGCCGCGCAGGCGCCGAGACCGCAAAGCAACGCAACTGCGTGTGCAAGGGCTGCCCGGCCCTCCGCGAGGAGACCGGCCGCTACAAAATCATTCTAGGAGGGCGGTCTTTCGCTGGAGGGTGTGAAGCGGAAATTGAACGAAAAACCGAGCAGGCGCACGCGCGCGGTGTAGTCTGCCGCGAGATGGACGACTGACGATTCTCCTTGCACAGTGTGTTGCACGGTCACTTGATTCGGACCCAGCGCGATGTCCAGCTCCTTCGCATCGTGGAGGACGGAATTGCGGAGGTCGTCATCGGTGGTCGGGGCTGACAATCCGATGCGTTCGGCGTTGCGCGAGGCCAAGTCGCGCAGGTCTTCTTCCAATTGGCGATTGGCCAGCTCGCATGACGCGATCTGCCAGCCAGCGCTTACGGCTAAGGCGAGAACGGCAATTCCGGCGATGAGTGCAATTTTTTTCACGCGCGTTCGTCGCTACGGCCCTGCGCGCACACCGGGCTCGTCACGAAATTCTAGCGCAACCAAGGAATAGATCGAGTGCAACGTGCCGGATTCGCCAACTGTCCTCTCCCCACATAAACTCGGCTGCACCTGCGTGATACGATGCCGCTTCACTTACAAGAATAAGGGGGCGAAAAATGCTGCTGAAGGGGCAGGTGGCGATTGTGACGGGCGGTGGGCGTGGGATTGGGCGCGCGATCGCAAAGAAGTTTGCAACGGCAGGCGCTTCGGTGGTGGTGAGCGCGCGCACGGAAAAGGAAATCGAGCAGGTGGCGCTGGAAATACAGGATGCGGGCTGCAAAGCGGCTAGCGTCGCAGGAGATGTCTCGCGCGAGCCGGATTGCGAGAAGATCGTGCGCGAGGCGCGCAACGCTTTCGGTGCGGTTCACGTTCTGGTGAACAATGCGGGGTTGCTGGGACCGGTGGCGCCGATAGAGCAGGTGAGCGCGCGGTCCTGGGATGAGGTGATGGCGGTGAATTTGCGCGGGCCGTTCTTGCTGTCGCGCCTGGTGCTGCCGGAAATGTATGCGCGCGGGTCCGGTGCGATCTTGAACATCGTGAGCATTGCGGCGAAGGCGGCGTTTCAATTGAATGGCGCGTACGCGGCGTCTAAAGCGGGATTGATCGGATTGACGCGCACGCTGGCTGCAGAGGGCGCGCGCAAAGGCGTGCGGGTAAACGCGCTGAGTCCCGGGCCGGTGCCGGAAACATTGATGTCGCAAGAACTGGGGCGCGGGCTGGCGGAATATTTTCAGGCGGACAGCGAGAAGCTGTTCAAGCAAATGTGCCAGGGGATATTACAGGGAAGGCCGCAGACAGCTGACGAGATAGCTGCGGCGGCGCTTTTCCTGGTCTCCGATCACGCGAGCGCGATTACTGGGCAGACTCTGAACGTGGATGGCGGAATGGCTTTCTACTGAGTTCTTCCAGGCCTGCGTAGCTGCGACGCGCGATGGCGGCACTGAAGGTAACGCCCGTTGTCATCCAATCGAGTCCGCGTTCACCGATGGCGCCGACGAGATAGATAACCCCGCCCAGAACCATCAGGACCGCGAAGCCCATCACAAAGAGTAATTCGGCAGCGAGTAATTCCCGTACGAAATAGACCTGGAGAACGAAGAAGATTCCCAGAATGGACAGAAGGCCCTTGCGTACTTTCGCCTTTTCGATAACCCCCGCCAGCATTGTCTGCAACTTCGTAAGATGCGTTTTCATGATCCTCCGACCCTCACTGGAATAGATGCACGGAGGTTTCCAAATGAATCGCGCGTAAGTCATTGAAAACTCGAAGGACAGCGGAAGGGTCGGCACTGGGAATTGACTTAAAGCGGAAAATGGTTTCTTCGGGGTAGTGCGAGGGAGTTCCGAAGCTGGCTAAGTGCTGTAGACTTTTTTTGTCACTTGTTTTCGCCTGCGCTGGCTCGATTACTGATGCGTTAAGTATAAGACGTATTACGCGCAAGCGTCCACAGCGGAGAAAAACGGCTTCCGGGGCTGAAGCCCTTCTCGTTTCCAGGCTTGACGGCGGGGCGCAAGCCTCGCCCTTTGGATGCGGCCATTTGTGAGATGCTCCGAGCGAAATGAGCGTAAAACCGCCGACTTGGGTGCTGCGGTTTGAGCGATCAGCGACCTTCGAATGGATAGCGATCTTGCGCGAGCACGGCCTCTGCTACGCGTCTACGGATTGCGATCGTATCGAGCGGAGCGTGTTTGGAGAAGCGGCGCAGCACGGCGAGCTGCGTGACTAGCGTGTCGCCTTCGACGGTTGCGCTGAGGGCCGTGCGCGCGTCTTTTTCCACGCGGTCCACGGCATCGTAGATGAAGGAGCGGGCGGCATCGCACATTACGCTCGCCGCTTCTCCGCGTGCAGCGCTGGCTTTTTGAGCGCGGCGCAGCGTGGATTCAATGGCGTAGACGTCCATCACGATATTGGCGAGCGAGGCGACGATTTCCTGCTGCTCGGCTAGTTGTTCGCGGAACTTTTGCATCGCCGTGCCGGAAGCCAGCAGAAAAATCTTCTTGGCTTGCTCGAGTGATTTTTCTTCTTCCGCGAAAGGGCCGGCGGGAGCTTCTTCGAAGGACGGTCCGGCGAGGACTTCGTCGCCAAGCTTCATAGCCGCGGGAATCAGCGGCAGAACGCCGCCGAGCGCGCGTTTCATGAGCATCTGGATGATGAGCATGCGGTTGATTTCGTTGGTGCCTTCGAAGATGCGATTCACGCGGCTATCGCGATAGGCGCGGGCCACGGGATAATCTTCGTGGAAACCGTAGCCGCCGAAAATCTGCACGCCTTCATCCACGACGTAATCCACCATTTCACTGCCGGCCACTTTGCTGATGGAGCTTTCGATGGCGTATTCCTCCAGGACTTGCATGGCTTGCTTGGTTTTGTCGCTGCCCGCGTCGGGGCTGGAAACGGCGGCTTCGATCATGCCGGCGGAGCGATAGACTTCCGATTCGATGGCGTAGATCTGGATGGCCATTTCGCCGAGCTTGGCTTTGATGAGTCCGAAATCGCAGAGGCGTTTGCCGAACGCGGTGCGCTCCTTGGAATATTTCGAGGAGGCTTCCAGAATTTTTTTGGCGCCGCCGATGCAGTAGGCGCCGAGGCTGAAGCGGCCGGCATTGAGCGTGTTGAACGCGACGACGTGGCCGCGGCCGGGTTCGTGCAGCAGATTTTCCTTGGGCACCGGAGTGTTCTCGAAAAAGATCGCGGTGGTGGAGCTGCCTTTGATGCCCATCTTTTTCTCTTCGGCGCCGGCGGTGAAACCGGGCGCGCCGCGTTCTACGATGAAGCAGGAAAATTTCTCGCCATCAATTTTGGCGAAGACGACGTAGACGTCGGCGAAGCCGCCATTGGTGATCCACATTTTCTGGCCGTTCAGAATGTAATTCTTGCCGTCGGGCGAGAGAACCGCGCGGGTGTGCGAGGCTTGCGAGTCGGAGCCGGCTTGCGGCTCGGAGAGGCAATAACAGGAGAGCAATTCACCGGTGGCGATCTTCGGGAGATATTTCTTTTTTTGTTCTTCGGTGCCGAAATAGACGATGGGCACGGTGCCGATGCCGGAGTGACCGCCGTGGGATACGGCGAAGGAGCCGTAGCCGGCGAGTTTTTCGGCGAGGATCGCGGCTGAGATTTTGTCGAGGCCGGAGCCGCCGTAGGCTTCGGGGATGCCGGCGCCTAGCAGGCCGATTTCACCGGCCTTCTTGAGCATCTGGGCCATGCGATGCTCGTCTTTGTGGGCTTCCAGCTCGGGGATCGCGGGCATCACTTCTTTTTCCACGAATTCTTCGGCGGTTTGGCCGATCAGGCGCTGGTCATCGGAAAAATCCGCGGGAGTGAAGACGTCTTCGGGGCGGCAGGGAATTATCAGGAATGCGCCGCCGCGATTGAGGACTTGCGAGACAGGTGCCGTGGCCATTTGTGCCTCCGCACGATGGAATGAATGCGCTGCTGGGATTCTCTCGCGCAATTCCGCGTAACACAATAGGCTGGCGCTTATCGCACAAATGCTTGGCAGTTGTGTGAAAAGCAGGCGGCCGCTGCAAAGTCAAAGGCTCGGCCCGGCTGGGCGTCAGAGCGCGTGCGAATTTATTTTGACGATGTGGCTGCGAGTTGCAACTGCACGGAGACGAGGCGTTCTTCGCTGCGGAACGGTCCGGTGCCGCGGGTGTAGGTGACGAGCATGGTTTGGCCGCCGTTCGCGTTGTATTCAGGATGCGCTTGCGCGTCGTCAATAGGGCCTTGGCCTGCGGCCGGCGCCAAGGCTTCGAAAGCCATCACTTCCGCGGACCACGGGCCTTCGGGCGCGGGGGCGGTGCGCATCATGACGTCTCCGGACAGCGGGTGGTTGTAGACAGCGACGTATTTTTGCAGGTAGCCGTTCCAGGAGACATTCAGGATGTGGTTGGCGGTGAAAACCCACATCGCGTCGCTGGGTTGGCTGGACCAATTTTCATCGCCGACGTAGAAGGTCCAGGCGCTGAGATTGGTGACGTCGGCGAGGTCCACTCGGCCCAGGACGCAGGGAACGCTCAGTTCCGAATTGTAGCAGCCGTAGGCGTAGAGCGTGTCTCGATCCACCAGAGCCGCGGAGCCAAAACTCGGCTGATTCTGGCTGAAAAGCAGATCGGGATGTTCGGCTGCGGGATTTATGGCGGGGCGTAGCGGCAGGTCCGCGAAATTCTGCCAGGTGGCGATCGAGTAGCCCACCGTCTGAAAATTGAAGTTGCCCGGTTGCGCGGAAACGAGCTGATAGAAAACCAGCGCGCGATTGCGGGTGGGATCTGCAACCATCGCTCCGGGCCAGAGCGCCCAGCGCGCGCCGCAGGGTTGTTCCTGGCAGGGATTTCCGGCGTGGGCGGCGTTGAAAGCTTGCTCGGTTGCGGATAGTGACAGAAGCATGGCGGGGGCGCCGACGGAATCTTCACGTTCTTGAAAACCGGTGATGCCATCCTGCGCGTTGAAGTCGCTGGTGAACGACCAGGAATCGCTGATCAGGGTTTGGCCTTCGGCATTAGGATTCGTGAGAAATGTGTCACCGTAGAGCCAGACTGCGTAGCCTCCGAAGACCCCGCTATAGCCGCCATCCCTGCCGAGAATTTTTGGATTCGAGCCGATTGCTCCCCGATCGGTGGATTGCACCACGGTAACGCCTGCGGATGGGCCTGAGTTTCCGGAGGGATAAAAGCTACAGCCGGAAATCGCCAGGACGGAGCCGCCGGCGAGGCACAAGGCTGCGAGGAAGTATATTTTGTGCATCGTCGCCCTCCGCGCGCAAAACCGACTACCGGGATTTGTTGATTCATGATGCGTAAATTGGCGATGGGGTGGCCTGGCGCAGTTCGGCTGTGGCCCTGGGGAGTGGGTTCGCGGGTTGCTCCGAATGCGCGGTAATCGAGTGCATGAATCAGGCTCTGCAGCGGGAAGCGCGTCTGCGCAAGAAGCCGGTTTCCTCCGCGCCGGATTTGGCGGCGCGCGAATGGCTGAAGCGTAGCGGCGCGGACGCGGCGGGCGATGCGGCGCAACGCAAGCTGCACGCGGCCGCGGAAAATTGCCCGGGAACTCTGGCCAGCGGAAATTCGCACCGGGCAGAAACTGCGCGCAAGACGATGCGCAGGCGCCTGCGGCGGCAAGAAGGACAAAACTCCCCCCCAAAACTTCCCTTAGGGAAATCGTGGTTGTACGGTCCTCATGATTGGCTAATTTGGGCCGCGACAGGTGCTCCGTAAATGATCCACATGTCTCCCATTTTCGCCTTTCTTTTCGCGTTGGCAGTTCTCTGCGCAATTCTCGCCAACACGCTCATGCTCGTTGTCATAGGAACGGTTAACCGGCAGCTTCCTGACAATGAGCAGATTCCGTATTTTTGGTGGAGCATGAAAAAGGTGAGGCAGCAATATCGAAAATTCAATCCGGGAGGACGACTTCTCGTCCTCGTCCCTACGTTTGGGATACGTATGATCGTTTTCTTCCTGGCGTCAACGTTTTTTCGCCGATGAGATGGATCGTGTTCATCCTGGGCCGCGAGGAAGGAAGCTCGACCAGCTGAAGCCGCAGTGCTCTTGGTCGGGTCAATGGGGAGGCTAAAGCCACGACCTACAGAGATTCAGCAGTTCTTGCACACACTGCAAACCCACAAGCCAGGAAAAGTCTCCGCGGTTCGGCATGCTCGCCGGGCCTGAGGTGCCCATTATTGACAAATATATTTTTCTTGACATACAGAATGTTCTTTGATGAAATGCGCGCATGAATGCACCGGCCAACGCCGCGCCTGTTGTGGCTCCTGCGTGGGACCTGGTCGCGTCCATGGGTCGCGCGAGCGCGCTGCTTCATCCCTTGCGCTTGCGGATTCTGGATGCTTTGCGGGAGCCGGACTCTGCCGCGGGGCTGGCGCGGCGATTTCGCATGCCGCGGCAGAAAATGAATTACCATGTGCGGGAACTGGCGCGGGCGCATTTTCTGGAGCGTGCGGGGCAGCGGCGGCGGCGCAATATGATCGAGCGCCGGTATCGCACGACGGCGCAGGGATATGTATTGTCGCCGGAATTGCTGGGCAGGATGGGGCTGCCGCGCGAGCATGCGGAGGACGTCCTGAGCGCCGCGTACCTGCTGGGAAGGATGGCCGTGGCGCAGGCGGAGCTGGTGTGCGCGAGCCGGGAGGCTGCGACGCAGCGCAAGCGGCTGACGACGCTGTCCGTGAGCGCGGAACTGCGATTCGAAAGCGCAGAGCAGCGCGCGAAATTTGCCGCGGAATTGCAGCGCAGCATCATTGACGTGATCGGGCGCTTTGCTTCGCCGCATACGATGGCCGATGGATCGGCGGGTGCGGGACGCCCTTATCGTTTGCTACTCGGTTGTTATCCCATCCCACCAAAACCAGCGGAGGACGCGTTATGAGCGACGCAAAACCAGCACCAGAGAAACGTACGGTCGTGAAGGAAATTCAAGTGGCGGCGCCCGTGGAAGCGGTGTGGAAAGCGCTGACGGACGGGACGGAGCTGGCGCGGTGGTTTCCTTTGGAAGCTACGGTCGAGCCGGGAGTCGGAGGAAAGGTGCGGCTTTCGTGGGGGCCGGAGTTTGAGGCGACTTCGCCGCTGACGATTTGGGAGCCGAACAAGCGCATGGGGTGGGAGTCGGCAACTCCTTCGGGGAACCCGCTGAGCATGGAATTTTCGGTGCAAGCGCGCGGCGGAAAAACTTTGGTGCTCGTGACGCAGTCGGGATTTTCTTCGGGATCGGAATGGGACGAGGAATTTTTTGATTCGACGGATTACGGCTGGGGCTTCATGCTGTTCAATTTGCGCGAGTATCTGGAACGGCACGCGGAGCAACCGCGGTTGGTGGCGTGGCCGAGGGTGCAAGCGGAGATGGCGCGCGAGGCGATTTACGAAAAGCTGGCGGGGTCTGGGGGGATTTTTGCAGAAGGCGCGCTGGGTAAATTGCGCGAGGGCGCGACCTATTCACTGCGGACTTCGACTGGCGAGGTGTGGTCGGGCCGGGTTGCGTTCATAATGCCGCCGCGCGGATTCTGCGTGACGGTTGATTCGCTCAATGGCGCTTTGGCCTGGTTGACGATTGAAGGCGCGGGCGGAACTTTTGAGGCGCAGCTGTGGTTTTCCACCTACGGGCTGCCGCAGGAGCGCGTGACGGAGCTGGAGACGCGGTGGAAGGCGGAATTTCAGAAAATTCTGCAGGCATAGGAGAGGGAGCATGGCCAACCCGGTGGTGCATTGCGAAATTGGCTGCAAGGACAGCAAGGCGACGCAGGAATTCTACGCGAAATTATTCCAGTGGAAGATCGCCGAGGCTGGGCCGGCGGCGATGATTGACGCCGGCAAGGGGCCTACCGGACATATCACCGGGCTGGGGCACGAGCCTTTTCACTATACGATTTTCTACCTCGCCGTGGACGACGTGCGAGGCTACACCGACAAGGCGACGAAGCTCGGCGGGAAGATACTGGTGCCGCCGGTGCCGGTTCCTACTGGGACGTTCGCGCGGATACAGGATCCGGCGGGAAAAACTGTTGGGTTGTGGGAACCCGCTGCAAAGTAAATTCACGAGGAGGAATTTGCTCATGCGCAAAGTTGGAATGACGCTGGGGTTCGTGATTCTGGTGGCGATGGTGGGAATCAGTTTGCGGGCACAGCAGTCTTCGAGCGATAAGCCAGCTAGCCCGCCGGCGATGCAAGCGCCGCAGCCTGGGCCGGAGATGCAGCGGCTGAATTTTTTGCTTGGCGATTGGACGATGGACGGTGAGTACTTGAAATCGCCGATGACTGGGAACGGCGCGAAGCAAACGGGGTGGTACAAGGCGCATTGGGGGCCAGGTGGATTTTCGATCATTGCGGATTTTGAAGCAGACAGCACACTGGATAACGAGATCGGGCACGAACTGCTGACATGGGATCCGAAGAACGGTGCCTACACCACCGTGACGGTGGGGAATGGCTTTCCGGGAGCGATTGTCGGGATTGCGAAATGGGAAGGCGACAATTTGGTGATACAGACGGAATTCGCGAAAATGCATATGCGGGCCGTGTATTCGCACGTTGAAGAGAAGACGATTCAGATTGAGGAGTCGTATCAGGCCGGCGACACGCCTTATCAATTGATCTGGAAGGCTAGTGCGACGAAGAAATAGAGGTGGCGATGGCGCGCTACAGTGCGCCGCATTGGCCGGAAGGGCAACGGCCCATCAACGTCAACGGCTGCCCGGTTCGATGAACCTGAACCGGCCGCTGCAGAGGCAAAGGCAAGAACACCCGCCTAGAAAGAAAAGCAGGCGGCCGCTACAAAGTCAAAGGCAAATACAAAATCAACGGCTTCGGCTAGGCCAGGCGCTCGAAGATGCCAGCTGCGCCCATGCCGCCGCCTACGCACATGGTGACCATGCCGTAGCGGGCGTTGCGGCGTTCTAGCTCGCGGAGGATGGTGGCGGTGAGTTTTGCGCCGGTGCAGCCTAGAGGATGGCCCAGGGCGATGGCGCCGCCGTTTACGTTGACGCGCGCGGGATCCATTCCCAGGAGTTTGATTACGCTTAGCGCTTGCGCGGCAAAGGCTTCGTTGAGTTCGATTACCTCAATCTGATCCAGCGTCAATCCTGCTAGTTTCAGCGCTTTGGGAATTGCGAACACTGGGCCGATGCCCATCTCTTCTGGCGGACAGCCTGCTGTGGCGAACGCGACGAACCGCGCTAGCGGTTTCAGTCCTAGACCGCGGGCGCGATCGGCGCTCATTACTACGGAGGCAGCGGCGCCGTCGCTTGTCTGGGAGCTGTTCCCTGCCGTAACGACTCCGTGGGTGTGAAACGCGGGCTTCAACTTCGCTAGAGCTTCCAGTGAAGTGTCGCCGCGCGGGCCTTCGTCGGTGGCGAAAGAAACTTTCACGGTTTTGGGCTTCGAGGCAGTGGTTTCGCCAGCTGCGGCGGCTTCCAGGACTGTGTAGCTGACGTCTACTGGAACGATTTCATCTTTGAATTTTCCGGCGGCGATGGCGGCTAGCGCTTTTTGGTGGCTGGCGAGCGAGAATTCATCGGATTGCTGGCGCGTGATGCCATATTTTTTCGCCAGATTTTCCGCGGTTAGGCCCATGTTCAAGTAGGTGTCTGGATGATTGTCGGTGAGCCAGGGGTTCGGAGAAATTTTATTGCCGCCCATGGGGATCATGGACATGGATTCGGCGCCACCCGCGACAGCGACTTCTGCGCCGCCCGCGATTATGCGTTCGGCGGCCAGGGCGATGGCTTGCAGGCCGGAGGAGCAGAAGCGGTTGATGGTCATCGCGGAGACAGTGACCGGCAAGCCGGCGCGGAGTGAGGCGATGCGGGCTACGTTCATGCCTTGCTCGGCTTCAGGTGTGGCGCAGCCGATGATGACGTCTTCGATTTCGGCGGGATCGAGACCCCTCGCGCGAGTGATCGCCTCTTTGATGGCTGTGGCGGCGAGATCGTCGGGGCGGGTGGCGCGAAGGGTGCCTTTAGCTGCTTTGCCGACGGCGGTGCGCACGGAACTGACGATTACGGCTTCACGCATGGCTGTTCCACCTCGAGCGACGTTGGTTCGTTGCTGATCAACCCTATATTGGATGCAGAAGTGGCGAAAAAGCAACAGGGTGTCGTACGCGTGGCGCCAGTACACTGCGGAGTTCACAGGCACCGCTGGCGAACACTCGATCAAGCCGGTGCGAACAGAGAGGCGGCCGTTACAGCGGCTTGCGCTGCGGCTGTTCGACGATCGAAGAGAGATCCTTCGCTACGCTCGGGATAAGAGGGCCGTCATCGTGCGCGGCCGGAGGGCAAGGCGATCGGAACCTCGCAGCGGGAACTCGCTGCAACGCGTTACCTCCGCGCGGCATTTCCAGGCAGGAGGACGGCCGCTAGCGGTTGGCGCTGAACTTTATGGTTACTGACATTTGAACGGAGATTGGCTGGCCGTTCAGGGTGGAGGGCTCGTATCTCCAGCGGCGGAGCGCGGCTAGTGCGGGGCCGCGCAGCATTGCGGGACCCGAGACGATTTGCATGTCCACTACGTTGCCCTTCTGATCGATGGTGGTTTTCACTACCACGTCGCCTTGAATGCCGGCTTGTTTCGCGACGAGCGGATATTCCGGCATGGCGCGGGAGATGAGGCGCGGTTCCTTGACGTTGCCACCGACCTTCACCGGACCTTCGGCTTTAATTTCCGGGGCGGCTGGAGCCGCGACGTTTGAGGAAACGATTCCGGAGAGAGCGCCGGCGTTCGCAGAGTCTGCGGCGGGCGCAGCATCCAAGGCCGGCGCCTGGTCCGCCTGGTCGGCATCACTTCTTTGCGTAGAGACGGGATGTGCCTCCGATGCATCCTTCACCATGCCAGGCGCGAGATTTGCAGCCGGTCTCGGAACGATTCTGGGCCCGTCGCTGGTGGAGTTGATGCCGTTCACAACGATGGAGGGCGTAAGCCCGGGCGCCGGCGCCTGCGCCACCACCGCTACAGGATGGGTCGCGGAATTATGCGCAGGCATGACTTCGGGAGCGGTGGCATCAGGGACTGCAGCCGGTGTCTGAAAGGCGAGTGGCTGCGGCACCGCGGGCGAATTGGAATTGGCAGCGCCATTAAGCGCAAGGCCGGCCGTGTGCGGGCGGAAGTACAGAACGCCGCCGACGACCGTGGCGAACAACAAAGTGACGCAGGCTGCAATCAACATCCAACGATTGCCGCGCGTTGCGCCGGGTTGAATTGCGCTCGCGTCGTGGCTGGAATCGAGGCGCGCGCCGAAGGCGTCCACCGGGACGGCGTGACCGCCACTCAAAGCTGTGCCGCCGCTGAAACCTCCGAAAACAGCGCGCGAACTTTGCGCGGGAATATCCGCAGCGTCCGCAGTCGGCTGCTCGACGCCGGCGATCGCGGGTGACGCGTCGGCTACCGGAGCGAGGGCGATTCCGCGCTGCACATTGAGCTGATCCCCGCGCAGCTCCGTCATGGTGAGCGAAGGCGGCGGAGGCGCGTTTTGCGGCGCGGCTAGCAAATCAATCGCAGCGACGGAATGCGCGTCGCGTGCCGGAGTGGATTCGAGAGTTTCTGGATCAAATGTTGGCAGCACGGGTTCTGGTCGAGTGCGCGCGGGAGTTGCGAGTGACGATTGTGCGATTCGCTCGGCGGCCGTAACCGTGGTGGTCGAAGCGAAGGGCTGCACTTTTTCCTGCGTGCCAAACGAAATGAAAGTTGGCTCGGATTTGCTGGGTGGAGCCGGGATCACTGGCGCCGTTGGATTGGATGCCGCGGGCGCTGCGGGCGGCTGCACGGGCGTCATCACGACGGGCGGTGGAGGCGCGGGCGTCACAACCGAAGGCGCAGGAACTGTCACGGCCTGCGGCGGTGGCGGCGCTACGAAAGGCGCGGGCGTGGGCGCTGCCTGAACGGGCGCTGGATTGATTGGGGCTTCGGGAATTACAACTGGAGCAGCGGGCACGATTACCGGCGCTGGCTCACTGGCACTGGCTTGCGCCGGACCCTCAGACGGAAAATGAACGCCCCAGTATCCCGGCTGCTGATGCGTGAATTCCACTTCCACGTAGCCCTGCATATTCGAGAACGTGCGGACCTTGACGACGCGGCAGATGGCATCCTGGCGCGTTTTTAAATTCGTGACGACCAACATCTGGCTGGCGGTGACCGCGGTGGACATTCTTAGCACGCCGCCGTGTGGAAACACGATCATCGTGCCGGTTTCTTCTTCGAAGGGTTCGGTGTGCGGAGCGGCGCCGCGCGCTACTTCGGTGACGCGCGAGCCATGCACTTTCACCGGAACTTCGAGTGAGAGTGCGTCGGCGCGCAAAGTTGGTCCGGAGGGCGCAGCCGCTTTCTGCGGAGCGCTGGTTTGCGAAGCCGGCGCGGCCGTGGTGGAGTTTACGATGTCGAGTGAATCGTTGATGAGTGGCGCCATAGTCCTCAACGGCAGTAGTACGCCGTCCCCCGGGGAAAAAGCGTAAAGCCCCGTAATCAGTCAATTTTCGCGGCGTGTGCCAATACGCGCCATAGTACTTTGGTACTTGGGGGAGAGCGTTTTAGGCACTTTCGTACGTGGAGAACAGAGAGCGAAAGTACGGGGCGTGCGCGATGTCAGGGCATTTTGGAAGTCAGAGGCACCACAGATGAACACCGATGAATGCGGATAACGGCGATGCGATTAGGGAGACTTTTCGCGACCGCGAAGTTTGGCGCACGCGCTGCGCTCGAGGCGGTGCAGGCGAAACGAACTATTTCGGCTTGCCGGGAATGCTAACTGGAACCGGCGGTGTAACTTTGTAAATTTTCGAGAAGTCGCGCTGGTTTACGGCGAAGCCGACGCGGTCCCGTGAATCGAGATAGAGCAGCGGCTGGCCTACCGGCACACCTGAGAAAGTTTTCACGTAGGGTAGGGTATAGGACTTGTTGTCGATCTTCACGGTGACTTTCTCGTCCAGCGCGTAGCCTAGTTTTTTGAAATCGTCGCCGGAAATATTCGTGATTAGGCTGCCGAAGGGGTCGTCGAGGCCGATCACTTCGCCGGCGATTCCTTTTGCGTCCCTTGTTGCCGTCGTGGGATTCAGGCGGACGAGTTCGCCCACTGCCGGGCCGGCTTGGGTCCAATCTTCGCCGAGGGCCAGATGCGCGCCTGCGGGTGAAAAAATATCGCGGCCGTGAAAGGTGGAGGAGATTTTGTCGCCGATCATCCATGCGGGATTGGTGATTTCGCGAGCGCCGTCGAAACCGTCTGCATCCACGATGGGAGTCATCAGGCCGTTATCGGGGACTACGAAGTATTGGCCTTTTTTCGTTTTTACGATCACGGCTTTGCGCGAGGTGCCTACGCCGGGATCAACTACGATTACGAATACCGTTCCGGCTGGATAGTAGGGCGTGACGCCTTGGAGCAGGCGGGAGGCTTCGGCGATTTGATAGGGCGTCACGAGATGGGTGATGTCCATGATGCGGGCGTCGGGCGCGATCCCGATCATTACGGCTTTGCAGATGGCTACGGCGTCGTTGGCTACGCCGAAATCGGTCATGAAGACGATGGTGGGGCGGGTGGTAGGCTTCTTGGCGGACTCGTCCGGATGAGTTGCGGTGGTGGCGCAGCCGGCGACGGACAGCGCGGTCAGCAATAGGAATGAGAGCACACGAGCACGGGTGCGGAGGAATTGCACGGCGTCTCCTTTGGCTAAACGCTGCGAAGTTAATTTTATTTCCGGCATCGGATGGGCAGGGATTATAACGCACGGCGGCGAATTGCCAACCGAGGGAATCAGCGGGCCGGTTGCGGCCGCTTGCGATATTGGTCGTAGAGATCGCGATGTTTGTCGTCGGTGCTCGTGAGCTGGCCCTTGATGAAGAGGTAGCGGACTTGCGTTTGGAGCTCGAGCGGGTCGCCATTGGTGGCGATCACGTTGGCTAGTTTTCCGGGCTCGAGAGTGCCGAGTTGATCGGCCAGGCCGAAAATTTGGGCGGCATTGAGCATCACGGCTTTCAGGGCTTCATCGTGCGGCAGACCGTAGGCTTCCGCGGTGCCGGCGTATTGCGGCAGGCGGCGCGAGAAGGCTGTGCCGAAACTGGAGAACGCGAAGGGAATTCCGGCGGCGAGTAGTTCGGAGGGCTCGGTGTAGGGTTTGTCATAGGGCGTGTCTTCCTGTTCGGGAAGGCGATTCGTCGGAGCTAGCACGACCGGGATCTTTTTTTCTTTCAGCAGCTCTTTCACTTTCCAGGCTTCGGCGCCGCTGCCCAGGATCATTTTTAGGTTTTTTTTGGTGCAGAAATCTACCGCGTTGCGAATGTCGCGCTCTTGGTCGGCGATCACTAGCACAGGTAATTTCCCTTCCACGACGGGAACTAGCGCTTCGAGTTTCAAGTCGCGTTCGTAGAGCGCGGGCGAGCCTTTTTCTTTTGCCTGGGCGTAGTGGCGGGCGCGATCGAGCCAGTCGCTGAGCGCGTTCACGGATTTGTCGTATTCCTTCTTGACGTCGGCGTACGGTTTTTCCTTTACGCTGAAGCTGGCGAAATCGAAAGTGCTGGTTTGGATCGTGGGCCAATTGATGACCATGGCGACGGAGCGATTGATTTGCATTTCGTCGATGGTCCATCCGGCGAGGTTGAAGGCCGAGGCTTGGCCGGCGATGAGGCCGCCGCTCTGCAAATCGAATCCGGTGGTGCCGGGAGCGGCGATGACTTCGGTGATGCCGTTCGCGCGGGTGACGGGAATGTGGGCGCTCGCGGGATTTACGGCGGTGGCGGCGACCAGTTCGGGGTTGTAATCACCGAGTTCGCTGACGTCTACCGTCGCGCCTACGGCGCTGACTTCGTTCAGACCGATCTGGGTGATGGGATCGAACATGCCCGGATAAACTTCGAGTCCGGTTGCGTCGATGACTTGCGCGTCTTGCGGAATCGCGATATTAGCGCCCACCGCGACGATTTTTCCGTCGCGAATGATTACTGTGCCGTTATCGATGGGTGCGCCGGCTAGGGTGAACACTTTTCCGCCTTTGATTGCGTAGGCGGCGGGGGTGGCGGCGGTTTGCGGCCACGCTGGAACTGCCAGGGACGCCGCCAGAACCAGGGCGAGAACGGCGCGCGAGCTGAGGTTTAGGATT
The DNA here is from genome assembly GCA_013289715.1 of Acidobacteriota bacterium. Classification (GTDB taxonomy): domain Bacteria; phylum Acidobacteriota; class Terriglobia; order Acidiferrales; family UBA7541; genus Palsa-295. The sequence continues at coordinate 129,997 of JABCZJ010000013.1, forward strand.
TTCATCGCGTGCCCCCTGCTGTGGCGGTTGCGACGGTGGCGTTGGCGCTCACATTGCTGTCGCCATTCTGGGGCGGTTTCCTTTTCTGGCTGGGCTTTTTGTCGGGCTTCTTTTCAGAATTTTCGTCGCGCTTCTTTTCCTCGGCCTTCTGCGCTTCCGCAGCTTTCTTTTCCTTATCGAGCAGAGCTTGTTTCTCTACGGCTAGCGTGGTGCGTTGGGCGATGTCGCGCTGCCGGTCGAAGTAGACCTGGCCATCAATCAGAGTTTTTTGCACGACGGCATAAACGCTGAGAGGGTCGTGATTGTAAATCGCCAGATCGGCGTCCTTGCCGACGTCAATCGAACCGGCGCGCGCGTCAATTCCCAGTTGAATGGCCGGATTCAGCGTGATGAGTTTGAGCGCGTCGTTTGCGGAAAGACCGCCGAACTTCATGCTCTTGGCAGCTTCCTGATTCAGCTGGCGGGCTTCCTGCGCGTCGTCAGAGTTAACCGAAGTAATTACGCCGCGTTCCGTCATTAGAGCGGCGTTGTAGGGGATGGCGTCGAACGCTTCCATTTTGTAGGCCCACCAATCCGAGAAGGTCGAACCGCCCGCGCCGGAGGCGGCGATCTCGTCGGCAATTTTGTAGCCTTCAAGAACGTGCTGGAAGGTGCGGACTTTGAAACCGAATTCGCTGGCGACGCGAATCAGCATGAGGATTTCATCGGCGCGATAGCAGTGGGCGTGGACGTAACGCTTGCCTTCCAGGACTTCGACGAGTGGATCGAGGCGGACATCGCGGCGCGGCGGGATGAGATTTTGCTCGCCGGCGGATTTGTGCTGGTTGTAATCGTCCCACTGTTTTTTGTATTCGCGGGCTTCGATGAAGGCCTGGCGGATTACTTCTTCGACGCCAAGCCGGGTGCCGGGATAACGCGGGGTGATGCCCGGCGGCGTGGGGAAATTCGAGTGCTTGGGATTTTCGCCGAGCGCGAACTTGATGCCGGGGAGCGCGCCTTGAAACGGCAGGTCGGCGGCGGGTTTGCCCCAGCGCAACTTGATGACGACGGTCTGGCCGCCGACGGGATTGGCGCTGCCGTGCAGAATGTTCGCGGTGGTGACGCCGCCGGCGAGGTCGCGATAGATGTTAATGTCATCGGGATTGAGCACGTCCGCGATATTGGCCATGGAAGAAACCGCGGGGCCGGCTTCGTTCACGCTGCCATCCACGGCGATGTGGGAGTGGCAATCAATGATGCCGGGCATCACGAACTCGCCGGTCGCGTCGATGATGGTGGCACCTTCGGGAGCTTTCAGGTCGGCTCCGACCGCGCCGATTTTTCCGTCGCGAATGAGGATGGAGCCGTGTTCGATATTGCCGTGTGTGACGGTGAGGACCGTGGCGTTTTGAATGAAGATGGTGGTGGGATTTTGCGCGCGGGTGACTGGCGGCGCGACGGCCGTTACGATCAGTGCAGCGAAAAAGATTGCGCGCTTCATCGGCCCGCTCCTTCCACTTGCCGCGATTGCTTTAAGCGCGTGCCGTCGTCATCGTCCGCTGATTTTTTCTCGCCGGGTTTTTCCGGTGGGGTTTCTTCGTGGATTACGAACCAACGGCCGTCGACGAACACGTGCTTTACTTTTGACTTTTCGTTGAAGATGTCGCCATCGGTGACGACCAGATTTGCGATTTTTCCTCGCGCGATGCTGCCCAGGCGATCGCTTAGGCCCAATATCTCGGCGGAGTCGAGAGTCAAGGCGCGCAGAGCGGCGTCCGGCGCGAGACCGGCGTCGGAGGCTTTCTTCAGACTTTTGAAAATGTCCTTGGTTGTGGCGATTCCGTCAGAATAGAACGCGAATTTCACGCCGGCTTTGGCGAGCGCCGCGGGAGTTCCCGGTGCCTGATCGCGAAAGCGGAGTTCGCGCAGAGTTTGCTCGGCTTCGGGATCGCCGTCTTTCGAGCGCTCCGGCCATTTGAGACTGACGAGCACCGGAATTTTGCTCGCGGCGAGGGCGGCGGCGACTTCGTAGCCCTGCTGGCCTCCGTAGAGGACCGCGCGGACTTTCCATTCATCGGCGAGGCGCAGTGCGCGGACGATTTGAATTGAGTTGTTCGCGGGGAGCAGCACAAGTTCGTTGTTTTGCAGCGCGCGGCTGAGAACGTATTCGGTGCGGTCGTAGGGGAGCCGCTCGGTCTTCGTGGGATTCGCTTGGTAAATTGGCTCCGCTTGCGTGTACCAGGCGGTGTCGTCGAGAACCTGGCGGACGTAGGCAATGGTGCCCATCAGCGAATCGGGAAAACCAAAAAATCCGCCGACGGGCTTGAACGAAAGCGGCACGACGGCGCGATGACGCACGATGTAATCTCCGGTGCGCTCGCCGGCCAGATCAATCACGGTAGCCTGACCGGGAAAAATTCCGCCGTCCGGAACGCTGAGCGCAGTGGTGAAGCCTGCGCTGCGCCAGGATTCGATACGCTTGTCGTCCGTCTTGAGTTCGTCGGCGGCGACGCGCCAGGGTGTGGTGGCTGGCCGATCTTCCGGGCCGGATGCGCTCGGACCAGTGCCGCGTTTCTTGGCCTCGTCATCCTGCGCGAGGCCGAGATTGGTTCCGGCGTCAATCAGGCCGGGGTACACCGTGAGGCCTTTACCATCAATCACCCAAGCTTCGGGCGGAATCGCGACGTCGGTACCGACGGATTGGATCAGGCCCTTGGCGATGACGACCGTGCCGTTCTCGATGACCGGGCCGGAGACCGGAACGATGCGCGCGTTCTTTACCGCGAAATAACGCGGCTCGCCGCCTTCGCCGCGCGCTGTGTACGCACGGCCGATCAGCACGGCAGCGCACACGGCCAACAGGACCAGCAGATTCGGACGGCGACGCGCGTGAGGCTTCATTTCACACCCCTCAGATCTTTGTGAAACGCATGGAGCTGCGGGCCGGCGATGGCGGCGCGCGGGTGAATTAAAAGCGACTGATGCTAGCGGCAGTGCGGCGCGAACGCAAGTCGTTTGCTGCGCCGCCAGAATGGCACCGTCAGAAACCGCACCAACCGCAACGGCTGCCCGGTTCGATAAAACCGAACCGGCCGCTACAGATTCAACGGCAAACGCAACGTCGATGGCGCCCAGCTAAAGCGGGCCGCTACAAAGGCAAAATCTTGATTTTGCGTACTGCCGAGACATGAATCGCACACACCCGCTAGGCATTCAGACGCACGACCGGCCAATGGGTTACCGGGAAATTCGTGGGCTACGGAGGGATTCCCCGGCGGGACCGCCGCTTGCCTGCTGCGGCGGTCTGCCGGAGAAAAAATGGACTGCATGCAGCTCGTGCGCCAGCTAGAACTGGCGAATGAGCATTCCGGACGCTACGCGGTCGGTGTCGACATCGAGCAGCAGTTCGGTATTGCTGTCAATCTGGTAGTACACCAGATTGAATTTGGCTGAGACGCCGTTGGACGAAACGTTGACCTGCGCGGTGCCGCGGCCGTTGGCGGCGACGGCATTCAGCATGCTGGTGGAATTCACGGGCAAGCCTGGGATGGGTCCGCCGTTGTTGATATCCAGCGTCCCAGTCAGCGTCGTGCTGTTGTTGACGAGGCCGAGTTGTCCGGTGATGTCCTGCTCGAATGCGGGCTGAGATTTCGACGAGCCCACTCCCGACAGATTTAGGGCGAAGCTTCCTTGCACAGTGCTGACACCTCCGCGCTGGTAAGCGGTGCCGCTGGCGCCGTCCACGTTGTTGTTGGTGTCAATCTCGACCAACTCGGCGCCCGTCGTGGATGCCGTAACAAAAGTGTAGGCCGCAAACAAAGTGGTGCCTTTGCTGGTGGTAAGCGAAAGAGTGTAGCGAGCCGGAACGTTCGCTTCGGTCAACACATTGGCATAATTACCGCTGGTGATCGCACTATTGGTCTGGGAACCGGCGCCGCCGCTGTTATTGATGTCGAGCGTACCGCCGCTGCCTACCGCAGCGCCACTGATCGAAAACACCGCGCCGCCGGCGTAGGGAGCGTTGTTGGCGGCGCCGCCGAAGGTGCAAACGACCCCGCCGGTGAGCGGAGTGGTGGCGATGGGAGAACTAAAGGCTTCGCCGAAGAGAATGAAGGGCTGCGGCGCCGGATCGATCTCGATGAGTTTCAAGTGAGTTTGATCGATCATGTAATAGGAGAAATTGATGGTGCCCAAGTCCGTGGAGTTCATGGTGATGGTGCCGCGTCCGAAAGAGTCTTGATTGGTGTAGAGGCCGCTGAGTGTGATGTCGTTGGTGACTACGGTTAATGTGTTGCTGCCGCTAGGCACGTAGGTGAAGTCTTGCGCGTTCACGGGCGCATTAGGATTATTGACGGCAATGGAATTGTTGCTGGCGAGGAAAGTTCCCGCCACCGTCACCGGGAACAGATTGCTATCCAAGCCAGAATATTGAAATGCGAACCTGCCATTGAGCGGCGTAGCAAATGAGGTGGGATTCTGCGCGTCCAGAGTGCCGCTGCCGGTGTCGGACGTGTCAAAATCAATTAGTAAGGCGTGCTGATTGGTGGCCAGAGTGGCTTGCAACGTGTAAGACGCGGCGACTGAATTCCCATTCGAGGAAAGCGTCAACAGAATGGTCGTGCGGCCATCGAGAGGACCCACTTGAAAGGAGCCTCCCGATACTGGAACGACAAAGGCGGTTCCGCTGACGCCGCTGTTGAGGTCCACCTCGCCACCCGTAATCATTCCGGAGGAAGAGCCGGCCGACCCACTCGTCACGATACTTCCGGCAACATCGACCGGGTTCCCTACGTTGAAATCCACTCCATCGAAGGCGAGAGCGTATTGGCCTGTGCCCGAGGTCGTGGTGGTGAGCGACGCAGAGGAATACAGAACTGTGGCCGTGGCGGTGGCGGAATTGGCACCCGCGGCTGCGCTGATCGTCACTGTGCCGCCGGTGGGAGGCGAAAGTGGCGCGGTGTAATTGCCGTTTCCGTCAATCACGCCGTGGCATTGAGTCACCGAGCCAACTCCTGGCGCGACGCAATCGCCGGATGCAATACCGTTAACGCTCCAAATGACCCCGGCGCCAGGCGTGGCCGTGAAGGATTCTAGGCCGCCGGCTGGAATTGTGAGCGCGGCGGGATTCAGTACCAAAGCTTGCGTGGCTGAGACGGTTACGGTGGCAGTGCCGGTGTCCGAACCGGAGGTGGCCGTGATCGTCACACTGCCCGCAGCAGTTGGCGCGGTGAACGCTCCCGTGCCGGTAATGGTGCCGGCGCTGGCGGTCCAGGTCACGGGAGTGCTCGCGCCATTCAGAAACGCAGCGAATTGAGCCGTCTGGCTGACCGGCACAGTGGAGGAGCCGGGAAGGACCACGATATCATTTACCGTGGGATGACTGCCGCCCCCGCCACTGCTGCACGCAGACAAAGTCATCATTCCCAAGAACGCAATTGCCGGAAGCGCAAAAAAATGAATCCTCTTTCGCATCAGAAGTCTCCCCTTGGCCTCATTCCGTGATGAACAGCAAGGCTCCGGATTCGGAGCCGGTCTATAATCGCGAACAAACACACTTGCAGAGAGCGCGGAAATATCGCCCGCCGCGACTGCGTGTCGCTCAAAAAAATTCAAACCACTGGTTCCGAGTATTCTCCGCCGCCACGACGAGCCCGAGCCATCGGCCAGCAGCACGCGGAGTACGAACATTCCGTTTCACGAAAACGATGGGAAAAGTTCCATACGTTTGTGCGCCACCCTGGTTCACCAAAGTACGCGAAATTCACACACTTAGATACGATTTCGCGCAAATAGGTTTCTCCGTTGATTAACAACACGGCGACCGCGCGAAAGTTGCGCGGCGGGCGCGGTGCGGGTCTGATTTTGCGAAAAATTAATTGCGCAGCGGTTTTCCGGTCTTCAGAGTATGCGCGATGCGCTCCTGCGTCTTGCGTTGGCCGCAGAGGCTGACGAAGGCTTCGCGCTCGAGGTCCAGGACGTATTGCTCAGGCACGAGCTGAGGCGCGGTGATCGCGCCACCCGCAAGGATGTTCGCGAGCTTGCGGCCCACGACGCCGTCATATTCCGACGCATAGCCGCCGCGAATCATCATGTGAATGGCCATCTTCGCGCCGGTGAGGAATTCTTCGCCCAGGACGCGGATTTGTTCGGGCGCGGGCGGATGGTATCCGGCGCGAAGCAGGGCTAGCGCGGTTTCCTTCGCGCCGGCAATCTGGCGGTCGCGATTCATGGCGATCAGATCGGATGGGCGCAGATAACCGAGGGAGCGCGCGTCTTCGGCGCTGGTGGATACTTTGGCCATGGCGATATTTTCGAAGACGGGCTTGAGCGCGTGGAAAAGGTCGAGATCCTCGCCACCCGCGGAGTGCTCGTTCGCGCGGATGAGCATTTCTTTCGTGCCGCCACCGCCGGGAATCAGGCCGACTCCTGTTTCCACGAGGCCCAGGTACGCTTCCGCGGCGGCGTGAATACGCGCGGCGTGCAACGGGACTTCGCAGCCGCCGCCGAGAGCCATGCCCTGCGGCGCGGCGACGATGGGTCGCGGCGCGTACTTGATGGCCATGTTCACGCGCTGGAATTGGCGCACGGCCATGTGAATGTCGTCCCACTCGCCTTCTTGCGCGCTGATCAGCACCAGCATCAAGTTCGCGCCTACGGAAAAGTTGCTGGCTTGATTGCCGATGACCATTGCGTCGAAGTCTTGGCTGAGGCGGGCGATGCCGGCATGAATCATCGCGACCAGATCGCCGCCGATGGAATTCATCTTGGAGTGAAATTCGCAGCAGAGCACGCCGTCGCCGAGGTCAAGCAGGCTCGCGCCGGCATTTTTCTGGACGACGCCGCTGCGATCTTGCAGGGATTTCAGGATGATGATTCCTGCAGGCTCGGGGACGGGCTGCAGAGATTGCGCGGCAACGTCGAAATAGCGCGTGGTTCCCTTCTCGGATTGGTAGAAAGATTTCGTGGGCGAATCGAGAACTTTGCGCACGAGCGGCGGCAACTCTTGTCCATCGCGTTCCAGAGCTTTGGCCATGCGCTCGACGCCGACTGCGTCCCACACTTCGAAAGGGCCAAGCTCCCATGCGAAACCCCAGCGGGCGGCACGATCCAGGTCCACTACGCTGTGAGAGATTTCCGGCATGAGGCGGGCGGCGTACAGGCACGTTTGGCTGAGACTGGACCAGAGCAGACGATTGGCTTTGTCACCGCCCTTTCCATCGAGAGCAGGGGCGAGCAGAGCGCGCAGGCGTTCGCGCGTGGCTTCGATTGCTTTGCCGGCTTCGATCGAAGGGAATTTCGCTTTCAGGCGCGGGCGATACTCCATTTTTTGCCAGTCGAGCGTGAGGATTTCGGATTCGCCGCCCTGCTTTACTTTCTTGTAGAAGCCGCCGCCGCTTTTGTCACCGAGCCAGCCGCGTTTGAGCATTTCTGTCATGAACGGCGGGACTTTATAGATATCGCGCGATTCGTCCGTCGTCGCGTTGTCGTAAATATTGCGCACGACGTGCACGAGGATGTCGAGCCCCACCAGATCTGCGGTGCGAAACGTGGCGGACTTGGGCTGGCCGATGGCGGGCCCGGTGCAGGTGTCAACTTCCTCGATGGTCATTTCCAGCGCTTGCATCTGGCGGATCGCGTTGAGCATGGAAAATGTGCCGATGCGATTGGCGATGAAATTGGGAGTGTCTTTCGCGCTGACGACGCCTTTGCCCAGGCGCAAGTCGCAGATTTCGTCGAGCGATTGCAGCACTTCGGGGAGCGTTTTCGGTCCAGGGACTAGCTCGACCAATTTCATGTAGCGCGGCGGATTGAAGAAATGCGTTCCGGCCCAGTGCTGCTGAAAATCCTCGGAGCGGCCTTCGGCGATCAGGTGAATCGGCAGGCCGGAAGTGTTCGAGGTGACGATAGTTCCGGGCTTGCGGACGGCTTCGACGCGGCTGAAAAGGCTGCGCTTGATTTCAAGATTTTCGGCGACGGCTTCGATGATCCAATCCACCTGGCCGCACCAGGCGATGTTATCTTCAAGATTACCGGGGGTGACGAGGCGTGCGGTATCGGGCGTGAAAAATGCAGCGGGGCGGGATTTTTTGGCGGCTTCGAAGCCGGCGAGAACGATGCGATTACGCACCGCGGGGCTATCGAGGGTCAGACCCTTGCTTTGTTCCGCGGGAGTGAGGCTGGGCGGAACGATGTCCAGCAGGTAACAAGGGATGCCGGCGTTCGCCAAGTGCGCGGCAATGCGCGCACCCATCGTGCCTGCTCCCAGCACAGCTACGCGTTCAATGCGTCGTTTCACTGGAGTTCCTTTCGGCGTTTACCCAACCAGTGAGGTTACAAAAGCAGTACGGAGCGGTCAACCGGAAAGACCCTGAAGCTGGAAATGAGTTAAAGTGATGTGAAGGGACGTGCATGTCAGACATCGGAAACACCACAAAATGGCTGGGGAAAGCCATCCGCGGATTGCGCAGCTTCGCTTATGGTACAACCGGCGAACGGCCGAGGGTGGGGCTGGCGCTGGGCGGAGGATTCGCGCGCGGCGTGGCGCACGTGGGAGTGTTGCGCGCACTGGCAGAACACGAAATCCCGATTGATTTCATCGCGGGCACTTCGGTGGGCGCGTTGATTGCGGCCGCTTATGCCAGCGGAGCGACGCTGGATCATATGGCGCAGCAGGCGGCGATCACACGGTTTCGCGATTTCGGGCGCTGGACGCTTTCGCGGATGGGCATGGCTTCCAACGAACCGCTGCAGGATTTTCTGCATCGGCTGACGCCGGCGAAATATTTTCACGAGATGCGCATACCGCTGGCGATCGTGGCGACGGATTTGCTGAAGGGCACTTCGATTCACTTCACTGAGGGCGAGATTGGGCCGGCGCTGCGGGCTTCTTGCGCGTATCCCGGGCTCTTTTTGCCGGTGGAACATCAGGGGCATTACCTGGTGGATGGATTTCTGACGGAACAGGTGCCGTCGCCGGCGCTGCGCAAGATGGGCGCGGAGATGGTGATTGGAATTCACCTGGAACCGGGGCTGCTCGATTCCAAACCGCGCAACACGATTGAAGTGATCAGCCGCTCGTTCTCGATTATTCAATCCGTGGCCAAACAGCCGTGGCGCGGGATGACGGACGTGCTGATCGAGCCGAACGTGCATCACATTTTGTGGGATGAATTTGTGAAAACGCCGCAATTGATTGCCGCCGGCGAGGATTCGACGCGCGCGGCCATGCCGCAGATTAAGGCTTTGCTGAACCGTGGTATAGGCGGGCCCGAGGAAAAAGACGGGATCTTCGAGGCTGCGGAATAAAGAGGCTGCTAACTATTTTTTGCGCTGCGCGTCGAATTGAGTGTGAGGAGCCGAACTCCTCCTGCGATGACCGCTGCAACGCCCCAATCATACGCAGGGAGTGTTCGGCTCTTCTTTTTTTTGTAGTCTTTCATTCTGCGTAGGCAATATCCGGAATTCCGTATTGTTTTGGAAAGGCGGGACCTGGATTGGTTTGGGTTTCGCGGGTGGGGCGATACGAGCCCGCCCTTATTTCGACGATTCCTCTTCTCGCAGCTCGATTGTTATTGGTTGGCCGTTGCCCTTCCCTCGTTTTGAGAACCACTCGCTCATGGCCTGCGCTAAGCGCGCAGGGTTTACTGCGAGGCCTGCTTCAAGGCGGCCTTCGGCGGTGGGCAACGTATCGTCAAATTCCGCCGAGCCGGTAAAATTCCGCATGCAAAAGCTGTCGAGCCAATCGAGCGGGGCGGGGCGCCTCTCGTTGCCGATCACCAAGTCTGCCTGCAGCTTGCGCGCGAACATGATTTGCCAATTATAGCATTCGTGCCGACGACGACTGGCTTAATGGCGATCAGATATGACAGTGGTGTCGGGTTGGAAACAGCGATCATGCAGCGACTTCGTCAGCGAGGTTGACGGCGTGATGCAGCTTCGAATATCGCCGCTTCGCGGTCCAGGTCTGCTTTTCCGATTGCGGCAACAGGAACATTATGCCGGCCCAGGAAATCGTCGGTTTCGACTCGAGCCAAGCCCAGTGTTTCGGAGACTTGCTAGAGCGTCAAGGCGTACTCGCGGTAGCCTTCCGGCGCGCGTGCCTCCGGCGCGAGGCGAGACACGTCGCCGCCGGCTGGCGCCAAGCGTTCGGCGACATAATCAGGAATGCGGAGGATCACTTCCGTGCGCCTCGATTAGCACGACGAAATCCATTCTTCCTCTTTGGAATTGGATCGAAATACGAGGCGGGCGTACCGGGAAGGGAGCGAAATTTGCCGCTGTGGGAAGCGAAAAGCGTCGCGCGCAGATCTCATTTCTTGCGCAAGAAATCTTCGAGTTGATGTAGGATTTGCCTGTTCGCGGACCTGGCACTGCGCATCGCGCGTTGGTGCTGGGTTCATTGGGATGAACGAGTCGCTCGAATCGTGACCTTTACCGGGGCTTGGTTGGTCTTCTTTGCCGGACAAGGAGAGCGTCGCATGGCAAACTTCCTGCGTGATACCCGCTTTGGTTTTCGTTTGCTTCGAAAAAATCCTGGATTTGCGGCGGTGGCGATTTTCGCGCTCGCGCTGGGGATTGGCGCGAACACCGCGATCTTCAGCATCTTCTACGCTACCTTACTCGCGCCGTTTCCGTATCCGCAGCCGGACCAATTGGTGGTGGTGTGGTCCAGCATCGGCGGCCACAGGAATTCCGTTTCGGCGGGCGACTATCTGGATTGGCAGCGGGACAGCAAGGTTTTCCAGATCCTGGGAGTGGTGCGCGACGATCGATTCAATCTCTCCACCGGCGCGATACCGGAGCAGATTGCCGGCAGCTATTTGACGCCGGGATTTCTGGATCAGTTGATTGGCGACAAGCCTTTCCTGGGGCGTTACATCCTGCCGGAAGAGGCAGTAGCGGGCAAAGACCACGTGGTGGTGATCACGCACAAACTGTGGCAGAACTATTTCGGCGCTGATCCAAATATCATCGGCAAACAGATTCATCTGAACGGCGAACTCTACACCGTGATCGGCGTGCAGCCTCCCGGGCAGCCCGATCGCTTGGACCGCCAAGTGGTAGTGCCGATGGTATTCACTCCGGATCAAATCAACCACGATTTTCATTCGCTGGTTGTGTTAGGGCGCCTGAAGCCCGGAGTAACCATCGCGCAAGCGAACGCCGATATGGACACGGTGGCGCGGCACATCGCGGAGGATTATCCGAAATCGAATAAGGGCTGGGGTGTGAGCGTCGAGCCACTGAAGAACGATTTCCTGAATTCCGGCGTAAAAAACGGCCTGCCGCTGCTGATGGGGATGGTGGGTTTCGTACTGCTGATCGCCTGCGCCAACGTGGCAAACCTGCTGCTGGCGCGGGGCGCAGCGCGGCAAAGAGAAGTGGCCGTGCGAGCTTCAGTGGGCGCTTCGCGGCGGCAAATATTTATGCAGTTCCTGATCGAGAGCCTCGCTCTCGCGTCCGTGGGCGGCGTGCTAGGAATCGGCTTGGCGTGGGTATTGATGAAAGCGATTGTGGCTTCGATGCCGCCGTACACGTTGCTTTCGGAAACAGACGTGCGCATGAGCGTTCCGGTGCTGCTATTCACAGTAGGGACCGTGATGCTAGCGGGGGTTCTATTCGGCTGCGCACCCGCGTGGCGAGCGGCGCGCATGAATTTGAATGAGGTGCTGAAGGAAGGCGGTGGGGCGGTACGCGGCGCGGGACGGCACGGCTTGCGGCGCGCGCTGGTGATTGCTGAGTTTGCGCTGGCGCTGACCTTGCTGGCCGGCGGCGGCCTTGCCATTCACAGTCTGTGGAACCTCGCGCATGTGGACCTGGGATTCCGCAGCGATCACTTGCTCACATTTGAGCTGCCCGTGACCCGAGGCCGAATGACCGACCCCGTGCAAATCACGACTTTCTATCGCCAGCTGCTCGAAAAAATTGAAGCGCTGCCGGGCGTCACTTCCGTCTCGGCTTCCGAAGGCATGCCGCTGCAAGGCGTGAGATTCGGATTGCCGTTCCAAATCGCCGGCAAAGAAGTCACGGATATGTCGCAGCGGCCGGTAGCGGGCTTCAACATGGTCACGCCGGATTATTTCAAGGTGTTCGGCATCCGCATGGCAAAGGGGCGCGCATTCAACGATCAGGATCTGCCAGGCGGCGTGCAGGTAGCCGTCGTGAATGAAAATTTCGCCAAGAAATTCTTCGCCGGCGCCGATCCTCTGTCTCAGCGCATCCTCGTGCAACAGCTGGTTCCAGGCACCCCCAAATTTGGCGATGCGACTGCATGGCAGATCGTGGGCGTCTACAAAGAAGTCCGCAACGGCCGACTGGAAGAAGACTTCCCCGAAATTGACGTGCCTTTCTCGCAGAGTCCTTGGCCGCAGGCGCTTATCGCGCTGCGTGCGGCGGTGGAACCCGACAACTTGACAAGGAACATCGCCGGAATCGTGCAGTCCATGGATCCAGATCTGCCCTTGAGTGAGCCCCGGACCATGGAGCAAATCATGGACCGATCGTTGTCGCAGCAACGTTTCACAGCGTTTTTGTTCGGAGGCTTCGCGGCGATCGCGCTGCTGCTGGCTGCGGTGGGGATTTACGGCGTGATGTCCTTCGCCGTGGCGCAACGCACTCATGAGATCGGCCTGCGCATGGCGCTCGGCGCTGATCAAGGACGCGTACTGGCCTTAATCCTGAAAGAAGGAATGCTTCTGGCGGGCGCCGGGCTCGCGCTGGGCCTCTTCGGAGCTTACGCCGTGGGAAAAGTGATGCACGGCTTGCTCTATAACGTTGCGGTGTTCGATTTTGCGGCGTTCGGCGCGGTGGCCGCGGCTCTGCTGCTCGCGGGGCTGCTAGCCTGCTTCATCCCGGCGCATCGCGCGACGCTGGTGGATCCCATGCAGGCACTTCGCCAGGAGTAAAGCCGCAATTGCAAGCGTGGTATGGACATTCGACCGCGCTCATACTTGCAATTCCCCGAATCGTGGCCTAGACTTTTCTGGTCTATAAGCTTTCATAAACACGGTCGCGACCAGCCCGGCCCGCTAGCCGGACAGCACCCCGGCGACCTCATTCCGGAGATCAGGTGTCCACACCACTGGAAAAATGGGTAGAGGAATCCGCGCGTCTTACGCAGCCGGACAAGATTGTCTGGTGCGATGGCTCGGAAGAGGAAAACAGTCGCTTCCTCGCCGGGCTGATGCACGATGGCATCATCACGGAACTGAACGAGACGACCTACCCGCGCTGTTATCTGAACCGCCGCAATCCGAACGACGTCGCCCGCACCGAAAGCGTCACTTTCATCTGCACCAGTAAGAAGGACGACGCTGGCCCCACCAATAATTGGATGTCGCCCGCGGACGGCAAGGCCCGGGTGCGGCCGATTCTTGAAGACTCCATGAAGGGGCGGACGATGTTCGTCGCGCCATATATTTTGGGCCCGCAAAATTCTCCTTACAGCCGCGTGGGCGTGGAGATTACGGACAGCCGCTACGTGGTCGCGAGCATGCGCATCATGTCGCGCATGGGCAAGGCCGCGATGGATCGCATCGGCAATAGCGATAATTTTGTGCCGGGGCTGCACGCTTTGGCCGGCGTGAACCCGGAACGCCGCTTCGTGATGCATTTCCCGGAGGAAAAATTAATCTGGAGCGTGGGCTCCGGTTACGGCGGAAATGCATTGCTGGGGAAAAAGTGTTTTGCGTTGCGCATTGCCAGCTGGATGGCGCGTTCGGAAGGCTGGATGGCCGAGCATATGCTGATTCTCGGTCTGGAAGATCCGTCGGGCAAAGTGACCTACATGGCCGCGGCGTTTCCCAGTGCTTGCGGGAAGACCAATCTGGCGATGATGGTTTCGGCGCTGGAATCGCAGGGATATCGCGTGTGGACCGTGGGCGACGACATCGCATGGATGCACATCGGCGCGGATGGCACGTTGCGCGCGATCAATCCCGAGAACGGATTTTTTGGCGTAGCGCCGGGAACGAATGCGCAGACCAATCCGAACGTGATGGCGGCATTGCGCCACGATACGATTTTTACGAACGTGGCGATCAGCGGGGCGCGCGAACCGTGGTGGGAAGGAATCGGCACTCCTCCGCCGCCGGGGCTGATAGATTGGAAGGGCGAGCCGTGGTCGCCGGAGAAAGGTCCGGCGGCGCATCCGAATTCACGTTATACCGTGCCGGCTCGGCAGTCGCCTTCGATTTCTGCGCATTGGGAAGATCCGGAGGGCGTGCCTATTTCTGCGATTATTTTTGGTGGGCGCCGTGAACGGCTTGCGCCATTGGTTTACGAATCGCGCAGCTGGCAGCACGGAGTTTTCGTGGGCGCGACGATGGCTTCGGAAACTACCGCCGCTACGACTGGCGCCGTGGGCGTGCCGCGACGCGATCCCATGGCGATGATTCCCTTCTGTGGTTACAACATGGCGGATTATTTCCAGCATTGGCTGGAAATGGGACCGAAGATCAAGCACCCGCCGAAGATTTTCCATGTGAACTGGTTCCGCAAGGATGCCAGCGGGAAGTTTTTGTGGCCGGGGTATGGCGAAAACGTGCGCGTCCTGAAGTGGATGCTGGACCGCATCGAAGGACGCGCTGCTGCCACCGAAACGCCGATCGGTTTTGTGCCGGCGCCGGGTTCGCTGACGCTGGATGGTTTGGCGATTTCGCGGCCGGTGGTGGATGAGTTGCAGCGGGTGGATGCGCATGATTGGTCCGCGGAAGCAGAAGCAACGGCAAAATTTTTCGAGATTTTCGGTGACCGGCTGCCTGCGGAAATTCGCAGCGAGAACAAAGCGTTGCAGGATCGCCTGCACCGCACTACCGTCGCCGCGAAGTAATATCGCCTCGCCCCACCCACGTGCCGGGGCGTGAATCTTCTTGCTAGCTTTGCCGATTGCGCTCCAAGCGTGGCACCCCGTCGTCCTGAGCCCGGCGAAGGATCTCGGTTCGACTGTGTGCTTGGCTCGGTCGACGCGCTAAAGTGCGGCGCTTGCAGCGTACGGACTGGTAGCGCGATACCTCTTTTCGAATTCCCCGCGCGTGCACAGCGTGCGCATGTCCGTAATGCGATCCACGGCCAGGATTCCGTCCAGGTGATCGATTTCGTGTTGTAGCAACTCGGCGAGATCCCGCTCCGCGCCCGCTTGAATCTCCTGCTGTTGCCCCTGCCCATCCTGATAGCGGACCCTGATCTCGCGGTGGCGTTCCACCTGCAGGAAAATCGAAAGAAAACTAAGGCAGGCGTCCCACACCACAACCTTCTCCGCGCTGCGTTCGATAATTTCCGGATTGATCAGCGGCCACGGCTGCGCGCCGGGTAATTGCAGGAGAATCACGCTCTGCGCGACGCCGATTTGCGGCGCGGCAATGCCTCGGCCGTATCCGGTGGTCGCTCGCCAGTACGCGAGCGTGTCAGCGAGGTCTTTTATCAGCGCGGCGATCTGCGGCGATTGGGGATTCGCGACGCGCGCGGCGATTTCTCGTAATTTCGGATCGCCCAGTTGCAGCACAGTTTGAATGGCCATGAGTTCCCTCCCGTTGCCGCTGTCTCGTGTGCGCTAAGTTTTTGCTTGGTAACCTGCGCAACGCATCACCGGCAACGCCGGATATTTTCGATACGCCGGATCCGTTGCTGAGAGCTCGCACAAATAGAATCTCGCGCCGCGATCGGATTCGATTCGCCGGGCGTGCACGCAACCGGCGCAAAGACCTGCGCGCGCCCGTTCCTGTTGTGCCTCATCCTGCGTTCCCACGCGTCGAGCATAGCACCGCTGGGTGGCTGGTGGCATCGTCGCGATAGCGCACCGCAAAGGCATTTTTTGCTGTGGACATTGTCGCGGATGAGAAATATCCTCGCCTGCAGAATGCGCCCGCAAGGAGATTTCACTCATGAAGCCACTCGCTGGAAAGCTCGCGCTCTTTATCGTGCTGGCGCTGATCATCGGCGCCTTCGCCGCCAGCGCTCAAATCACTACGCAAATTGTATTCAGGATGTCCCGTCCGTTCGTGGTGGGGAACACCACGTTTCCAGAGGGCAACTTCGTCATTCGCGAAGTTCCAGGCGCCGCCAAACCAACGCTGGAATTCAGCAATCCGCGCGGCGGTGCGTCCGTCAAGGTGGAAGCGGTGTCCATCCCGGCGGACCACACAATTCATGCCGCGGAAATCGCTTTCAATAAGTACTCCAATCTGATGGCGCTGTCGCAAGTTTTTCCCGGCCCGGGAAAACATGGATACCAGCTGGTCCCCGGCCAACCTGAAAAAGACGCCGCCAAAAGCGAAAAGCCCCTGCGTCAAACGATCCCTGCCAAAGGGAACTAAATTGGCGCGAGCGGCCGTTTCCCGCGGCACCTCTTCACTTGCAATTCCATAGATTAAAAACCGCAGGGAACTGCTCGCTTTAGCAGGCAGAGGAATGCGGTTCTCCTTCTGTGCGATTTCCTGCATATCTCTAACTTCCGTGCTACGCTCGATCTGTGATTGACAATCGCTACAGAGTCAGCATCGCTGCCCTTTACTCGCTCAAGTATCACTTCGTCTGGTGTCCGAAGTACCGATTCAAAGTACTCGTTGGTCCCGTCG
>JABCZJ010000014.1 GCA_013289715.1 Acidobacteriota bacterium
GAGCGGTAACTGCCGTTCTCGTCGGTCTTCTCGCCTATCGCGGCACCCTTGAAATTCGCGAGGACGATCAGATTTTTCTGGGTCACGCGGGCGATTCCATGGCCAACGAGCAGCGCGAAATTGTCGCCCGTATTGACAAGCTGTCCAAGCCCATCAAGCTGCTCATGATTCTTTCCATCGTCCTGTTGCTGGTAGCCTTGGGCGTATTTCTCTTCGAAGGCTTCAAGAATTTCTAGCCCTGATTTTCTGGATCGCTCCGTCGGGCGTACTTGGAAGGGCGGGGTTTCGACCCCGCCGTAAAGCTCCCCAACAAAAAGGGCTTTGGCCCCTGAAGCCGCGCCCTTCAGGTTTCATTAATTCTGCGGCTTCGGCTGTGTTGGCGCCCCGGATGCTGCTGGCGCGACCGGCGTCGCCACTTCCGGCGCAAGCGAATTACAATCCACCGCCGTGTGGTTGTGCACGATCAACCAATCGTTGCCAATTTTGTTGAACACCAGCGTCGTCTGTCCGCGCGCGTCGTAACCTTTCCCCGTCGCCAGCATCGCCGAAAAATCCCACTGGAAGGTGGCCCACGCCACATCCGCATGCGTAAAGATAAACGTATTGCGCCGGATAATCTGCATCTGCTGGAATGCCGCCTTCTGCCGTTCGTACCCCGCCGCCCAGTTTTTCCACCCCATGATTGGTGGCCCGTAGTCGCTGCTCACGAACGTCGCGCTATCCGAATAATATTTGTGCATCAGCTCCAGGTTTCCCAACTGTTGCGCCGCCAGCGTTTCGCCGATGGCACGCTCGATCTTGTCGTTGTCCGACATCGGCATCGACGGCATCGGCTGATCGGAAGCAGGCTGATTCTTCTTGCTCTTTTGCGCCCACACTCCGGAGCAAAGCAGCAACACCACAGCCGCGCCAGCCAACGCGCGAATCACGCCCGCGCGCAATCGCTCCAACCCCAATTCAAATTCTCTCATTCGCATTTTCCTCCTCACGAGTCCCGGCCGGAGCATAGCACGAGCCTTCGAACGCAGCGGAGCCCATCGTCGCAGGTGTTGCGCGTGAAAAGACTGTCGCGGGATTCGACATTTCGGATACTTCTGTGGTTCTCGTTCGAAATGATTACCGGCACTCGGATGGAAATACCGCCGCGCTAATTCTCTGCATTTCCTCTGGTAGGGGCAGTTCCTATTTCTGCACATCCCGCGCAATCCGAAGTCCGTAATCAGCATATTGAAATTCCGGCGGAATACTCGCCCGCGCCGCGCACCGTGACACCTTGATCTGGTGCCGCCACGATCCCCCGCGCGAACTTCGCCGCAACCCCTGCGCCGGTCCCTGCGGGTTGCGCTCCGGCGATCCTCCATAATATTCCGCGCTAAACCAATCCGCGCACCACTCGTGCACATTCGCCCCCATATCACAAAGCCCGTAAGCGTTTCGTTCCGCTCGCCCCACAGGTTCAGGCCCGTTCTTCCATCGCGCCGAATAATTCGCCAAATGCCCCGGCGCCTCATCGCCCCAGGGAAACTGTTTCTGCTCCACCCCGCCGCGCGCCGCGCGTTCCCATTCCGCCTCCGTCGGCAGACGGTATCGCAGCCCGCTGGCAGCGCTCAGCCACTCGCAGTAAGCCACCGCATCGAACCACGAAGGCGCCACCAGCGGCTGCTCCGGATGCGAAAAATTCGCGTCCTCCCAATACAGCGGCGCACGATGCTTCGTCGCAGCCAAAAATCTCGCATACTCCCCGTTCGTCACCTGGCACTCCGCCAGTTCAAACGCGTCCACCCACACCCGGTGCACCGGCCGCTCGTTTTCCTGTCCGGCGTCGCTCCCCATCCAAAACCACCCCTCGGAAATCGCGACCATCCGCGGCGCGCTGACGCCAGCAGATGCGCTCAAATCAATCGCGTCGCTCACCCGTCCACGCGCAGCCCTATTCACGCGCTCAATCCTGACCCGCCGCATTTCGCGTCTGGCTCAACAAATTAACGAACAACCGGTAAGCTCCCGGCACTCCCGCCGGCAATTCCCGGAAAAACGAGAGACCCGTATAAACGTACAGCCCCTTCCCGTCGCGCACATAAACCAGCGACCCATTCGTCTCCGCCTCGCCCGGATCCGTCAAACCCAGCACGGGAGTATATTTCCCATCGAACGTGCCCCAAAAATACAACCCACGCTCCTGCACCCAGCCGCGAAAATCATCAAGTGTGATCTTGTTCGGCGAATTCAGCAGCGCATCGTCCGGCGCCAGAAATCGTACCGGCGAACTTGCATCCGTCACGCGCGAAGTCGTCTCCGGCATGGTGGCCTTAAACGGCGCCGGCAACTCCTCATTCCATGCAAAATCGCGCTGGTACTGCACCAGCAGCGTTCCGCCGCGCTTCACATAATCGAGCAGCCGCGCGTTCGCGCGCAGCAGGTCCGGACGCAATTCGTAGGCGCGTATCCCCACCGTAATCGCGTCATACTTGCTCAAATCTCCAAAAGCCAGCGCTACCTCATCCAGCATGTCCACGCGAATCCCGATCTGCCGCAAAATTTCCGGCAAAGTATCGTTTTCCGCTGCGATGTAACCGATGCGCAATCCCGCCGGCACCACCAGATTCAGCACGTGCACCGTCGCGTCCGCCGATTCGCTCCAATTTCGAGTGGGCAAAGTGGGAATCGGCTCGAGCGAAGTGCGAAAAGTCTCCTCGCCGACCCGCGCATACGGATGCAACGTGTAAGCCCCCGCCGCGGTCTGCGCCGGAGCCGTCACCACAAACTGAATCAACCGGTCGCCGCCCTTAGCGAATTCCAGCGGCCCCTGCACGTTCGGTGTTTCCACCGTCCAACCCGTCGGCGCTTCCAATCCCACCGAAACTTTCGTCGCCGCGGTTCCGTGGTAACGCACCCTCGCGAAAAGTTTCACCGGCATCGCCGCCCGCTTCTCCGGTGCCATCACCTGCTTCGGCTCCACCGTCAGCGTCACGGCCGGCACCAGCTCCAGCGGATACGTTTGTATCCCGGTCGTGGTAGCCTCCATCGAATTCACCGGCCGTTCCACCGCGAACTCGTATCCCGAAACTTCCACATGCAGCGCCAATCGCACGAGCGGCGGTGGCAATGGCAAAATCGCATCCGCGGGAGTCAGCGCTCGCTTCGCACCCGCCGGAATCGCGACGTTGAATTTCGTTGCGGCACTCTCTCCCTTCGCTCCTTCCTGCGTCACGTTCCATCCACTCGGCACCAAAATGCTGCTCGCGTTCAAGGTCCACTTCACCGGCACAGCAGGAACCCCTGCAATCGATACGTCGACTGAAAAATTTTCCCCGGCCACGAGCTCGTGGCGGCTCGCCTGCGCATTCAGAGGAATCGCCACAGCGTCGCTCAGCGCCAAATCAATCCGCTTCCGCACACCGTCAAGTTCCCCTATCGCGATTTTCGCGCCGTCGCCCGACTGCTTCGCCAGCTGCTCGCGCAATCCCACAACCTGTTTCGCCGCATCAGCCAACGATTTCGCCGCAGCCGCACGATCCAGTTCCAGCGCGGATTTCGCGGCCGACGTCAATTCCTGCTCAGCGGTATTCAGCACCGGAGCCATCGTCGCCTGCAGTTCCGGAAATCGCGCTGCTAACGACGTCAGCGGCTCAGCCAGCAACTGCGCATCGAATTTCCCCGCTTCACCCTTCTCGTTCTCCATCACCAAAAACACCGGCCGCCGGAAAAACGCGTTCCCGAAAAACGCCGGCGTTCCCTGCGATCGGTGCTGCGCGTGCCCCTCCATTCCCATCTCAACGTACGTTTTCCCCCACAACGGCGACACCTCATCCGTCGGCAGCGCCACCGCATTCCCAGCGTTCGCGCCGCGCGCCACCCGCGCTTCCAGCGTCACTTTCCACGGCGTCAGCCCTTCCGCGATCTGTTCCGGAAACATTTTCGGGTCAGCTGCCGCCGTCACCGCTTGCGGCGTCAAAATTCCGCTCGCCTGGTGATGCCCGTGCCCGGAATGCACGCCGCCCCAGCCGTTGATCACCACGTCCGGCCGGTACGTTCGTATCACGCGCACCATGTCTTCCAGCGCCAAATTTCCCCACACCTTCATCGCCTGGTCCGGGCTCTTCAAATATCCCGTATCGAGCGCGCGCGTGAAATATTGATGCACGCCGTACTGTTGCCCTGCCGCCAGCAATTCCTCCGTGCGCACCACTCCCAGCTCGCCATCTTGTTCCGGCCCAATCGCGTTCTGCCCGCCCTGTCCGCGCGTAATCGTCAGCAGTGCCACATCTGCATTCCGTCCACGCGAAAGATAAGCCAGCAGGCTCGACCATTCATCGTCGGGATGCGCCGTGATAAAAAGAATTCGCGTGCTCACTCGCGCCTTATGAATCGCCTCCACCGTTTCCGGCAGCGACTGCGCACCAACCGGCTGCGCCGCCGCACACCCAATAGAAAGCACGCAAGAAATCATTGACGCCACGCCAAAAAATCCCCGCCTCGTGATCCAGTTCAAGCGCCGGCCTCCTCAAAGGGCCACTGCCGCAGCATTCGCGCGCGTCCCATGTACACCAGAATACCTGCAGCCATCGCCGCAAGCGAGGCCAGCATCGGTCTGCGTCCAGTTGAAATAAAAACCGCCAGCCATCCCACAATCGCCAGCAACACCGGCACAGGATACAGCCACATGCGAAAGGGCCAACGTTCAGCTTTCCAGCGCCGGTGCAGCAACATCAATCCCACCGCCTGACCGACAAATTGGATGAGGCAGCGCATGGCCAGGATGGCGCGAATCACCGAGAAAAGATCGAAGAACAAGCAGACCACCATCGAAGTCGCGCCCAAAGCCAGCAGCGCCACGTGTGGGAATCGCTTCGTGGGATGCACCTTCGCAAACACCGAGAAAAAATTCCCGTCCAGCGCCGCCGCGTACGGCACCCGCGAATACCCGAGCGTCGCCGAGAACACTGACCCGAACGCCAGGACCAGAATCAGCGCCGTCGCCAGCGTCGCCCAGTTCATTCCAAACGTCCGCTCCACGAACAAGCTCACCACGAAAGTC
Organism: Acidobacteriota bacterium; assembly: GCA_013289715.1. Classification (GTDB taxonomy): domain Bacteria; phylum Acidobacteriota; class Terriglobia; order Acidiferrales; family UBA7541; genus Palsa-295. The sequence continues at coordinate 5,039 of JABCZJ010000014.1, forward strand.
GAACGTGCCGCCTCCTGCCACGGCACCACGCTCAAAATGCTCGTCTGCATCAGAAAATACAAAATCGCGATTCCAAAAATCGAAATGAATATCGCTCGCGGAATATTCTTGCCAGGCTCCTTCATCTCGCCGCCCAGATTACAGACGTTGTAGTAGCCCAAATAGCTGTACACCGTCTGCACCGATGCGTGCCCCAGCCCCGCGAAGAATAGCCACGAAAAACTCCACGCTCCGGGCGGAAAGCTAAATAAATTGCTCGCGTTAAAATGCGTGGCCCCGCCATAAATCAACCACAAAATCGTCCCCAGCACGATTGCCCATAGCACCGTGGAAATTTTCCCGATCGCCGTGATCCGCCGGTACAACAGGCCCACCGCAATCGCGATCATCAGGAGCGCGATCACCTTGGCGTAGTTCAGCACGACCCATCTGGTGAAATCCGTATCCCTCGCCAGCCATGCCGTAACTCCGGGAGTTTTCTTCATCAGATAAATCGAGTAATCCGCGAATCCCAGCGCGCCCGAAGAAATGCTCAGCGGCGCTTGAAAAAGTGTCTGCCAGATAAACAGGAACGACATCAGCCTGCCCAGCCGATTCGCTCCATAGGCTTCCCGCAGAAAGACGTAACTTCCCCCCGCCTGCGGCATCGCCGCGCCCAATTCAGCCCACACGCAACCGTCCAGCGCCGCCAGCACAGCGCCCGCCACCCACGCCAGAATGCACTGCGGCCCGCCCATCGCGCGCACGATGAACGGAATCACAATGAACGGTCCGATCCCCACCATAAACGTCATGTTCAACGACGTCGCTTCGATCAGCCCCAACCCGCGCTCGAGTTTTTCCGGTTCACTCATGCCGCAATACCAAAAAGCCCTTCATCTGCCGATGTTTTCCGCAGAAACAGGAAAGTCAGCATAACAAGAATGCGCACGCAGCACCCCGAAAACTGCGCCGCTCTGCGCTATGATCATGCGGTTGACTTTGTAGCGCCGGGGTCCCGCCGGCTCTTTTGTCTTTGCTGTTGATGTCGCTCGGATGGCGCACAAGACCTAATTTCACGCCCATGCCAGACGCCCGCACAACTCTCGGCCTCGCGCTCACCGCTGCCACCGTCGCATTACTGTTCCTCGGATATTTCCGCGCCCGCCGCCTCCGCGCCTTCCCCGCGCACGGCTGGCTCGGATGGCTCGCTCTGCTCTCCGCCGAAGCGCTACTGTTCGCACGCATCGCGCCAGTCACCACCTATTTCACGCCGATCGCCTGGAGTTCCTACATCCTCGTCGCCGATGCTGCTGTCCTCGCCCTCACCAATCGCTCGCGCCTCAACGACGCGCCCATCGTCGTCGCACGCCTCGCATTACTCTCCATCCCTCTGTGGCTGATTTTCGAAGCCTACAATCTCAGGCTGCAAAATTGGACCTACGTCGGCGTGCCCAGCGCTTGGCCCGCCGCGCTCTTAGGCTATGGCTGGTCGTTTGCAACGATCACGCCTGCCGTGTTCGAGACCGCCGACTTGGTTCAGGCCGTGCTCCCCGCGTCGCCGGCTGGCCCTGCGCTCGAGCCCGCGCAGGATTCTGCACGGAAAATTTCGCGCCCCGCCGAAACCGTGCTGATGATTTCCGGCGCGGCCTGCCTGATCGTTCCGCTACTCGTGCCCCAGCACCAAGCCTCGTTTCTTTTCGCGCTCGTCTGGAGCGGCTTTGCCTTGCTCCTCGATCCCCTCAATCATCGTCTCGGACTTCCATCGTTTCTCGGCGATCTCGCCGAAGACATGCGCCGCCGCCTCTATGGATTCCTGCTGGCCGGATGGGTCTGTGGCTGGCTGTGGGAATTCTGGAATTATTGGGCAAACGCAAAATGGCTGTACATCTTCCCCATGTTTCAGCGCTGGAAGATTTTCGAGATGCCCGCTCCCGGCTTTTTCGGCTTCCTGCCTTTTGCGCTAGACTGCTTCGCGATGTACGTCACCGCCGCTTGGCTGCTCGGCTGGGTAAAAAGAGTAAAGTGAATAACGTGCGCCGCCGAATTTCTCCCATCGATCTCGCCTTAGCCGCCTTCCTCGTGGCATTCGTCGCGCTGCTCGATGCAGCGCCCGCGTCGGCAGGCGAGATCAAGCTCCCGCCCGAAGCCGTGCAAGCCATGGAAAGGATGTACAGCGGCGATCCGGACGGAGCCATCGCCATACTGCACAATCTTGAACAGTCCGGACCGGAAAATCCGCTCCCGTTCCTGCTCGAAGGCGAAGCGCGCTGGTGGAAGATTTATTGCGCCAACTTGGAAATCAAATACGGAATGATCGATGCGTGGAGGCGCGGAAAAAAACCGGAAGACGAGCCGTTCCTCTTACTGGCGGACAAAGTGATTGATCTGGCGCACGCAAGAATTTCTAATTCCGACACGGCAGAAATGCATTTCTACGCTGGAATGGGCTTTGCGCTGAAGGTGCGCCTGGAAGTCTTGCGTGGCGAAAATCGCGCGGTGGCACACGCCGGAGTCGCGGCGCGTTCCGAGTTTTTGCGCGCGCTCGAACTCGATCCGCAGCTGTCCGACGCCACCGGCGGCCTGGGCCTATACAACTACTACGTCGATTCGCTTTCCACCACCGTGAAAATCCTGCGTTTCTTTATGGGCATCCCCGGCGGCAGCAAGACGGAAGGCATTCGGCAGATGCAAATCGCGATTGACCGCGGCGTGGTGACGCCCGTCGAAATGCGCTTCCATCTCGCACGAAATTTGCGCACCTTTGACTCTCAATACGAACGGGCCATCCTAGTTGCGCAACCTCTGGTCGAGCGTTATCCGGGGAACCCGGTTTTCCAGCTGCTGCTCGGCAACCTGAATGCCGAGATGGGCCGTCCCGTAAAAACCGCGGAATATTTCCAAGCCGCGCTCAAAATCGCGAATCAACCCTCCGCAATGGATTGCTTTTCCGCCTGTCCGTCCTGCCCCACGTGCCCCACCCGCGTCCGCGAAATCGCAAAAGCTTTCCTCGGTTCAGCGCACTAGGAGCAGGCCTTCGGAGCGCCGGCGTCTCGCCGCCTCCTTTGACTCGGTAGTCGATGTCTATTCATTCCCCGCCTTGCGTGGCTCCGTGCGGCTCATCATCAGCGTCGAAATGCATCCCGATGCAAACGCCGCGCCCCACACCGTCGTCGCTCCCCACTTCCCGAGAATGCTCGCGCCGAGCCACGGGCCCACCGCGAACGCGACGTTGAACGACATCGTGTACAGCCCCATATATTCTCCACGCCTCTCTGGGGGCGCGATTTCCGCCGCATACGCCGAGCTGCCGGGCATCAAGATCATTTCGCCAAACGTCCAGATCACCACAGCCGCAAACACACCCGCAGTTTTCCCGAACGGCGCAATCCCCACCAGAGCGTACGATCCAAATCCGACCGCGTACAAGAAAGCGCCCAGCATTAGCGTCCTCCGGTGCGTCCAGTGCGCCATGGCCGTGTTCAACGGAACTTCCAGCGCCACGATCAGCAAAGTGTTCACCGTGAAAATCGTTCCGAACACGGATTCCGGAAATTGCAAATACCGCACCAGGAACAGCGGCAGAGTGGAAGTAAGTTGAAAAAACACCAGCTGCACCGGAATCATCGCTGCCAGAAAATAAAGCATGCGCGGATTTCGGAACGCGCGCAGATCCATCGCGGGATGGAGCGCGGCCAGCGGCGTAACAGTGTCCGCTTCGATTTCGCGTCCCAGGTCCGCCGCGTCTGCCCACTCCGGCTCGTGAGTTTTTCCTCGTCCGAATTTGCGCATGGGCGCGAGCGCCAGCACCGCTCCGGCCAGAATCGAAGTCGCGCCATCCACCAGAAACAGCCAGCGAAACGAATAAACCGCCAGAATCCCGCCGATCGCCGGCCCCACGCTCATCCCCAGATTTGCAGCAAGGCGGCTGAGCGCGAATGCCGATTTCCGCTGCGCCGGCGCCACCAAATCCGAAACCATCGAAAGGCTCGCCGGCCGCACCGATTCATTCAGCACCGCGAACCCAAACGTCATCACCAGAATCGCGCCGTAACTCTTCGCCAGCGGAAACAAGAGCAGCAAAAACCCCGTGAGGAACAGCGAAGCTTTCATAATCGGCAGCGGCCCCACGCGGTCGGACAAAATCCCCGCCAGCGGCACGGCCACCAGAGCCGCGAAGCCGTACACCATCAACGCCAGCGCCGCCCGCGGCGGCGTCACACCCAATGTGTGCGTCACGTACAGGACCAGAAACGCCAGCACCATCGTTCCGGAGCGATTTACCAGCGTCGCCGCCGAAAGTATCCACATCTCTCGTGGCAGATTTTTCAGTCCGCGCCAGGGGTTCATAGGTGGGTAGCGCCGGCGTCTCGCCGGCGGTTTTCATTGAAGTATTCAGAACGAAAGCCAGCCCGGTCAGCGCGGCCGCGCCAGCTCTTGATTGGTTCGCTTATGAATGTGCCGCTTCTTCCTGTTCGAATGCGTGATACGAAGACCGTACCAGAGGTCCCGCTTCCACGTGTTTGAATCCCATCGTCTCGCCCAGCCGCTTGAACTCCGCGAATTCGTCGGGATGCACGTAACGCTCGATCGGCAGATGTTCGTGCGTCGGCTGCATGTACTGGCCAAGCGTCAAAATGTGCGTGCCCTGCGCCGCGATATCTTCCATGGTCGCCAGCACTTCTTCGCGCGTTTCGCCCAGGCCCAGCATCATTCCGGTTTTTGTGGGCAATCCCGGAATCATTTCTCCCGCGCGCCGCAATAATTCCAGTGATCGCTCGTACACCGCACCCTTGCGCACTTGGCGATAAAGCCGCGGCACAGTTTCCATGTTGTGATTCAGCACGTCGGGTTTCGCCGCCATCACGGTTCCCAGCGCCGTCCAATCGCCGCGAAAATCGGGGATCAGCACTTCTACTTTGCAGCCCGGCACGCGCGCGCGAATCTCGGTGATCGTGCGCGCAAAAATCGCCGCGCCGCCATCCGGCTGGTCGTCGCGATTCACCGAAGTCACCACCGCGTACCGCAATCCCATCCGCGCCACTGCCTCCGCCACGCGCTCCGGTTCGTCTTCCGCCGGAGGACCCAAAGGCTTACCGCTCGGCACCGCGCAGAAACCGCAAGCCCGCGTGCAAATGTCGCCCAAAATCATGAATGTGGCCGTGCCGTGCTCCCAGCACTCGCCCATGTTGGGGCAACGCGCGCTCTCGCACACCGTGTGCAGATCCAGCGTGCGCATCGTGCGTTTTAACTCCTGATATTTTGGCCCGCCGAAAAATCGCACGCGCAACCAAGACGGCCTGGGATGCGCCGCGGGCGGCGGAGTGGAATTCGGAAGAATCGTAAAGGGCGCAGCCATGTGCGTTCGGGTGAAAAGCTATTGTACGCGGAACGCCCCAAGCGAAACAACCGCGCCCTGACCTCTTAAAAGGCCATGATGCTGTAAGCCCGTCAGCCGATATGCGAGACAGACAAGATAGGTCTTGGGTTCGATACGCGGCGTAAGATTCGCATTCGCTGCACCGGTCCGAGCAACTGATTCCGCAGGACTTAATCGGCCGGAGAATGCTTCGATTCCACAGGCCAAGGCTGCGAGCCCGGCCCTTCCTGCGAGCGAAACTACTGCTGTCTTTCCGCCTGTGCCTCACAGCAGGATCACCTGTCCCTACCTGGAACAGTGCCGTCGAGGCAAGGACATCAATCCGCGCAGTCAAACGGGAATGTCCCATCAGCTGCATTCACGCTCCTGGCCCAGGAAATCACGTTCCCTCCTGGCCAAAGCACCGCCGATGTTTTCTCCACCTCAATTTTCCCTCCAGCCGCGACGCCGGCAGGCGCGAATAGCGCCTCTGGCGTTGCCACAATTTCCGCGTCGGATTCTGGATCCGCAAACTTGATTGCGACGTCCGGCGCGCAAATCGTGAACGGAGGTCAATCCCCTGTCGCAACAGCCGCCGAGAACGCGGCCGCGACTGCTTCCCCGACCCGCGTCGCGAGCGCGGCTCCTGCCGAGCAGACTCTTCAGCAGCTTGACCAAGAGCTGCAGCAACTCGGCATGGATCCGCAAAGTCTTAGCCTGATAAGCCGCGGGGGAATGCTGAACTGGATCAACGATCCAGCGGCGCTTCGACTAATTGTGCAGCACGTACGATCCGAGCCGAATCCACAGCCCCAAGCCGCTGTGATCGCCGCTGCCAAACCGGAGCAAAACACGGCGTCCAGCAGTTCGCAACACGCCGCCAGCGCGAACACGAATGTTGCTCATCAAAACCCCGCGACAGCGCAGCAGACTGCGGTCGCCGCAATGCAATTCCAAGAGTTGGAAGAATCCTTCGCACCAAGAGGCATTCAGCAAGCTCTGCCTGCCGCCAACCCAAGCGGCACAGCGCCGCAGCAGGGGCAACTCCACAGCGTCTCCGCTTGGCCTTCGGTTTTCCTCGTAGTGTTGTTCAAGCTAAACCACGCGCGAACCTGCCGTTATGTTGTACTCTTACCACACAATTAGAAACGTATCGATCTTGATTGGTTTAAGCTATTGATTGTAAAGGGTTATAATTGAAGCTGAGGGGCCACCGAAGTGCATAGAACGACCCGGCCCAGCTAATGCCTTATCAACTTACAATTCAGCGTCCGGTCGAGACTCACGGCGTCGGACTTCACACCGCCGTGCGCTGCCATTTGCGCCTGGTTCCTGCTCCGGCGGATACCGGTATCGTCTTCCGGCGCGTGGACCTGGACAACTTTGAGATCGAAGCGCACGTGCGCAACGTGGCGCGGGTGAGTTATGCCACCAGCTTGATGAAGCAGGGCGTGCTGCTTTCGACCGTCGAGCACTTGCTCGCGGCGCTATATTCCTGCGGCGTGGATAATGTGTACGTCGAGCTGGACGCGCTGGAACTGCCGATATTGGACGGTTCGTCGAAGCCCTTCATCGAACTCCTCGCGCAAGCCGGAATTCGGAAGCTGCGCCGACAGCGCCGCTACATTCACGTGATCAAACCGCTGGAGTTTTCCGACGGTGACCGCCGCATCGGAATTTATCCCGCCGATGAATTCCGCGTGCACTGCTTTGTGGACTACAAACATCCGAATGTGGGTCCGCAGGAAGTGGAGATGACGGTGGACCGGCAATCTTTCAGCCGCGAGCTGGCGCCGGCGCGAACGTTCGGGTTCATGAAGGATTTTGTGGGCTTGCAGGCGATGGGATTGATTCGCGGCGGCTCGGTGGAAAACGCGATCGTGCTGGACGACGAAGGTATTCTGAATGGCCCGCTGCGTTTTGCGGATGAATTCGGCCGCCACAAAGCGCTGGACCTGATCGGCGATCTGGCGCTGGTGGGACGGCCGCTGAAAGCGCGCATCGTGGCGCACAAGGCTGGTCACGCGCTGCACACCCAGCTGGTCACACGCCTGCTTGCCGACCACACTCTCTGGACCGAAACCACCGCGCCGCACGATTCCTCAGATTCGCGACCTTCCATTACAGACTCGCTCTCTGCAACATCCTAGATTTCGCGAGATTTTCACGCAATGCGAATAATCACAAAATGAATCAGGCGGCGTGTGCGGAAGCCGAGCTTTTCGTACAGATGAATCGCAGAAACGTTCTCCTGGCGCACGTGGAGAATGGGCGTTTCACCGCGCTGGATGATTTTGCGCATCAAAATGGACATCAACTCGCGCGCATATCCGCGGCCTTGAAATTCCGGATGAGTGCAGACCGCGCTGACTTCAGTGTAACCCGGCAGATGCAGCCTTTCACCGGCCATGGCCACCAGGCGCTTGCTTTGACGAATTCCCAGGTATTCACCCAATTCGCGGGTGCGCGTGCCGAACGGGCCGGGCTTGGTCAGTTCGGCGAGGGCGACCATCTCCGGCACATTCGCGCGAGTTAATTTCTCGGCTGGAAAACCATCCTGCGCGAGATTGGGCTTCTCGCAAACCATCTGCACGAGCGGCGATGCATGAACGGTGATCCAACCCGCGGGAATCTGCGGCGGCTGATCCAGGAATAATACCGCGCCCGAGCGCTGCAGAGTTTTCGCGAGCGAGGCGTACGATTCAATGCTTGGTTCGCCCATCCCCGCGAGCAGAGTTACTTCAGGCGGGTAGCGCTTCGCGAGTTCATCGCCTTCCGCGAAATGCCCGTGCAACGTCGACAGCGAATTCCAGATCGGATTGTCCAGACGGTGCATTGTCTTCGACGTCTCGAAAGCTTCCTGAGTTTTCATCGCTATTCTTTTAATGCTCGCACAATTTATCCGGCACGTGAATCCCGCGCTATCCGAATGTAGCGGCCAAATTGTCCTGTGAAATTACGGCTACTAGAGTGGCGGACTGTCTGCTGTAGCGGGTTCGCCGTAACGTGAATGCCGAATGACTCCGGTCTGATCAGTGAAGAAACTGCGCAATCCTGTCCTGCCGCGTCGCTGGGGATCCGCGGTCACCGTGTAGCCGGAAGCGCCTCCCGCGGTGCAGCCTTTCGCGGCGGCCTTCGGTGAAATTACCGGCGCAGCGGAGCCGTCCGGGAACTGCGGAGTGTAAGTGAAGATGTATCCGCTCTTGCGACCGGAGGTAAGCACCAAATCGAGAATTGCGGCGCGATTGCAATTCGAGTCACCTGCGGCGCCCGCACCCAACACTTCCAGGCTCGAAGGAAATCCATTTTCAAACTTGGTCGCATAAATCATCGCGGCGGTATTGATGGAGCGAAGCGAGCCGACAGCCGAAGCTTCGTTTGCGGCCGTGCGCGCGCGTAGAAGATTGGGAATGGCGATCGCGGCGACGATCATGATGGGAATGATGACGAGGCCGAGATATCCCAGCACCAGGCCGGTGATGGCGATGCCACGACCACCAATTCGACCCGCCGAATTGCGGATTTCTGAGAGCGAGATGTGGCCGAGAATGATTGCGGCGATGGAGGCGGGCAGGAAAAACGTGAAAATTCCGCAGATCAGGCTGGCGATCGCTTTGCCGCTGGTGTGCGCGTCGCCGGGCAGGGGCGGCGGAGTTGCGAAAGAACTTCCGGGAACGGGCGTAGGACCGGGCGTCGTGCGCGCGGCGGAAGAAACTGGCTGTCCACACTTCGAGCAGAATTGCCCTGAATCGGGATTGGCTGTGCCGCAGTTTCGACAAAACATTATGTGCCTCCAGTTCTGCCTGCGAGGAAATATATCGCTTTGGTTAACGAATGCACGGAATTTGTGGCGCCGACGTGCTGGGTGCAGCGGCAAAAAGTCAAAGGCGAAGAGAGATCCTTCGCTCCGCTCCGGATGACGGCGCGCAGGAGCCAATGCGCGGAGTTTGTGGGAACGACAGCAGGGGCGGGTCTGAGACCCATCCCTAGGGAAACGCGGAATCCGGGTGAGGCTGTTTTGATTGCCAAACTTGCATAGGGAAGCGACAATAACTCTCGCATGCCTGCTGCTGATACCGTGATTGTGATTCTGGCCGCTGGGAAGGGAACGCGTATGCGTTCCGACCTGGCAAAAGTGTTGCACCGCGCTGGAGGGCGGCCGCTGCTGGAGCACGTGATCCGGGCTTGCCCGCCGGTGAAGGCCGCGCAAGTGCTCGCGGTGGTGGGGCATCAGGCTGAGGAAGTGGGCGCGCTGGCCGAATCGTTGGGCGCGGATACGGTGAAGCAGCAACCGCAGCGCGGTACAGGCCATGCGTTGCAGGTAGCGCGGCGCGCGATGCGAAAGAGCGCGAAGCTGGTGATTGTGGTTCCCGGCGATGCGCCGCTGCTGCGCGCAGAAACTTTGACGTCATTGCTGGACACGCATCGCCGCGGCGAGGCAGCCGCGACGATTCTGAGCGCGGAACTGAACGATCCCACGGATTACGGCCGCGTGGTGCGCGATTCCGAAGGCCGCGTGCAAGCGGTCGTCGAGGAAAAAGCCGCGACGCCGGAGCAGCGCGCCATCCGCGAAGTGAATTCCAGTATTTATTGCTTCACGCTGGAAAAACTGTGGCCGTGCCTGCACGCGTTGCGGCCGGACAATGCGCACCGTGAGTTGTACCTGACCGATGCGATCGCACTGTTGCGGCAGCGCAACGAACGGGTGCTGGCGCAGGTGGCTCCGGACGCGAACGAGATTTTGGGGTGCAATACGCGCGAGAATTTGGCCGATGTGGACCGGATTTTCCGCGCGCGCAAAGCCGCGGAACTGATGGAAGCAGGTGTGACGATTTATCTGCCGGAGACTTCGGTGATTGATCCGGAAGTGAGCGCCGGACCGGACACGGTGATTGATCCGTGCGTGCAACTGCTGGGCAAGACGCGCATCGGCGCGCGCTGCGTGATTCAGACGGGCAGCGTGCTGCGCGATACCCGCGTCGATGACGACGTGATTATCGGCGCGCATTCTGTGTTGGATTCCAGCCGCGTCGGGAACAACGCGCATGTGGGACCGTTTGCGCGGCTGCGTCCTGGGGCGGATATTCGCGCGGGCGCGCACATTGGAAATTTTGTGGAAGTGAAAAATTCCGTGGTGCACGAAGGCGCGAAGGCCGGACACCTGACTTATCTGGGTGATGCGTCCATCGGGCGGGACGCGAACATCGGCGCCGGAACGATCACCTGCAACTATGATGGCGTGGCGAAGCATGAGACCACGATCGGCAATCGCGTTTTCATCGGGAGTGATACGGCGCTGGTGGCGCCGGTGCGGATTGGCGACGGCGCGTACGTCGCGGCGGGGTCTACGATCACGGAAAATGTACCGGCGGACGCGTTGGGCGTGGCGCGGGGACGGCAGACGAACAAGCTGGGTTGGGCGGCGGCGCGACGGCGGGAGATGTCGCGGACCAACCGTGAGATGGAGCGCGACGCAGGGCGCAAGAAAAGGAAGCGCCGGAGCAAAGTTGTGCGTCGAGCGAAAGTGAAAGTGCGCCGGGCCGCGAAAAGAAAACCTGCGAAGCGTTCCCGCCGTTAGAACTCCGTTGGACAAGCAGCATCGGTACTTGAGCGGCTGAAGCCGCTCGCATTTCGCCTCGGCTGACGGCGGGGCTGAAGCCCCGCCCTTCCGTATTCCGCCCTTCCCAACCGTTATGTTCCGAGGCGCGCTTCTCAAGCTAGGCTTGTGCGGGTCGTGACCTTCGGCGCGCCGCCGCTTCCGATCACGCATTGATGCGATGGCGTGTTTTTTGGTTGCGGTTAGAAAATCGTTTCTCATTTGTTTTCATGGGTTTGTGGAATTTCTGAATCCGTGTGTGTTGCGGTTAGACCTTTTCGGCTGCGCTGACGGCCTGGCTTGGGCGTAGCGGGATCGGCAGTTGCGGCTTTGCGACTGCGCCTCGCGGGCGGCGGAGCGGGACTGGGCGACTGGCGAGACTCCTGAAGGGGCGATTGGTCGGGCGGCTGAGTGGAATCGACTGTGCCGGTTATGAGGTATTGCGTGCGGGGGCTTCGACCCATTCGCCGTGTTCGTTGAGGCGCACGTAGAGGCGTGTGGCGCGAATGATCATGTCGGGGGCCTCGATGGGGCAGCTGTCGGCAGATTCAAGGAGGAGGCTTTCGAGGACGCGAGCGACTTGGCGCTTGCGTCGCTGGAAAAGGCCGGCATAGTGAGCGCGGCGATAGACGGAGGCGCGATCGGGAAGGTTGTAGTCGCGTGCAATCTGGCCGGGGCTGCGCCAGCGGATGAAATCGCCTTCGATGGCGTCGCGGTCTGGATGGGAACAGCTGCTGCAGCGGCGAGGCGGGCGGAGAAGTCCCTGAGGGCAAGGGACAGCTTCGCTCGTCTGGTCCTCGGCTATTTAGTTTTTAGGGGTGCGCTGCGCGCAATTGGTTACTTTCTGCTTCTGGTTACTATACTTCATACTTGGTTGGGGATTTCAAGGGGTTCGAGAGTAGCGAGATTTGTCTTCGTGGGGATGCCGCACTTACGGGGCTCGCCGGGATTTACCCGGCCGGAGAGCCGCAGCGCTCAGGGTGCGCGGTGTTTCCGCGGCGAAACTGTGAGCGACGCTATCGTCAGGCCTATCAGCGGGCTGGAGAAATCCGATTTCGCGCGAGACTGAATAATGCCAACAGGACTAAGCCGGCAAACAAAAGGCTGGTTGTGCCGGGTTCAGGTGTGGTGCTCACTACTGCCGGCGCGTAGGTGTAGACCAGTGAAAAGTCTACCGAGTCTGCTCCCAAAGTGACGGCGGGGGATGTGCTGAAAAGCGAACTAAACGAGACCACGGGTAGACTTTCTGCAAGCGCCAGGTCGGCAGGGTTTGTATCGACAACAAGTGCCGTGTGGAGACTGCACGCAGTAGTCTCTGCTGGCACTACGTCACAGGGAGCGCTTAACGGCGCGGCGAACGGGTCCTCGAGCGTTATGGTGAGGGTATAGGGAAACGTTTGCGGCACTGTGATGGTGCTGGTGCCTTCCAACTGGTAGGTGAGGGACTGCAGAGTACCCAGCGCAGGGTTGAACGGCACGAAATTGACCAGGATACCTGACGCACCATCCGATGTCTGAGTGAAAGTCTGCGAGAACGAATCGGCGCGCGCGGCAACTGGGGTGAAGAGCACGGCCAATACCAGCGCAGCTGTGGCGTATGACGCGATCCGCGGCTTTTGTGGCATAAAACCCTCCAGCGCTTTCCACATGTTTGGAATTCTCCTTCGAACACTCATTGACTGGAGGGCGGCGCTGCAAGTCGTGCGCAACCGCGCGGCAGATGGGCTGATTCTATCCTTCGGTGATGGTGAGTCAAGTTTAATGTGGAGTACTTGGGGTACTGAAGCTTGGACTTGTGATGTGGGTGACTGGGCGGCGTGCCGGCGGCTGGGGCGGGATATTGTGCTTGACTGGGGTCGGCGGTTGGAGTTTTGTAGGGGCGACGGCGGCGGAAACGGTTGGAGAGTTGCGTGCAGATGGAATTTGCCGCTGCTAGCGGAGGATATGGCGATGACGACTCGGGCTGGCGCGGGGATTGGGACACATCCTGTGCATAAGGCGATGGCTAGCCACACGCATCCTGGAGATTTGCCTTGGGTGCCTTGGGCGCCGGGACATTTTATCAAGTTGATCAAGCTGAATCCGGTGACCGGGCAGATCATACTTTTTATCCGGTCGGTGCCGGGAGCGGCGCTGCAGATGCATTTTCATCCGGGGACCGTGGTGGTGTACACAGTGCAGGGGGCGTGGACTTACGACGAGGGATGGGTATCGGAGACGGGAGATGTGGTGTTCGAGGTGGCGGGGTCCACGCATTCGCCGCGGATGGTGGGGAAGGAAGATACGATTGTGTTTGCGGTGATCGAGGGGGCGCTGGATTTTGTGGATGAGAAGGGGCAGACCATTGCTACGGAGAATTGGCAGACATTTTTGACGAGGTACCGGGATTATTGTGAGGAGCACGGCTTGGTGGCGGCGGAGATTACGAAATTTTAGCGGGGCGATTCACCGCAGAGAGCGCAGAGAAAGGCAAAAGATTTGACAGAGAGTGCACAGAGAAAACCGCAGAGATCCTTCGCGGCGCTCACGATGACGGTGCGCGTTAGCTGGCGCGAGCGGACTATATAAAGTCGAGCGCAAAGGCGCCCAGCTAAAGCTGGCCGCTGCAGAGTCAAGGGCACAGTCAACTACGCCCGCCTAAAAGGCAGGCGGCCGCTACAAATTCAACGGCAACTGCAACAGCTACAGAGACTGCGACCGAGCCGGCGGCACGCCGGCGCTACGCTTCGATCCCGCGCAGCGGGATCTCAGGATGAATCGCGCTGCAGGGCGATTCACAAAGTCAACGGCGAGAGCACAGCCAACAGTGTAGCTGTGCCGCGAAAACGCGGCTGCGGCGTGTCGCGCGTGCATGCTAAAATGAGTGGAGGCGAGGCGCAGCAATGAAATTTGGCGTGGTGCAATTTCCTGGGTCGAATTGCGATGCGGACGCTTTCCATGCGGTAAGCGCGATCGTGCGGCAGCCGGTCGAGTTCATCTGGCACCAATCGGAGAATCTGGCTGGTTGCGACGTGGTGATTCTGCCGGGCGGATTTGCGTTTGGGGATTATTTGCGGACTGGGGCGATCGCGCGATTTTCGCCGGTGATGAAGGCGGTGGAGCGGTTTGCGCGCGGCGGCGGATTGGTGCTGGGGATTTGCAACGGATTTCAGATTTTGCTGGAAGCTGGGTTGCTTCCTGGCGCGATGATGCGCAATCAGGGGCTGCGTTTTCTTTGCCGACAGGTGCACATACGCGTGGAAGCGACGGACACCCCCTTTACCAGCGCGGCTACGCGCGGACAAGCGCTGGAAATACCAATCGCGCACATGGAAGGAAATTATTTTTGCGAGGCTGCGGAGCTGGCGGAGCTGGAGCGTAACAACCAAATTATTTTCCACTATGTGCGGTCGGATGGCGGCGATGCTGATGCGGGTGATCGCGAAGCAAATCCTAACGGGTCGTTGCACGCGATTGCGGGGATCTGCAACCGCGAACGCAATGTGCTGGGATTGATGCCGCATCCGGAACGGGCGGTGGAGTTGGGGCTGGGATCGGCGGATGGGCTGGTGATTTTCCGGTCGCTGGTGGCTAGCTTGGCGGCTGCGGAGAGCGCGAGGCAGCGTGCGTCTGGAGTGAGGGCGGCGGTGCCGGCGTAGAGGGTTGTGTAACGATCCCACGAGCGTAGCGTCCTCGGTTGGGCGCAAGCGATTCAAAAGCTCACGGGAAATGCACCGCGAAAGGAATGGCGCTATCGCGCCATATTTACCCAGCCCTTCCGGGCTGGGCTAAGTTTTGCCGCGCCTACGGTGCTGGTTGGTTGCGCCGGGCGCAACGTACAGCAAATGCCGACGCAAGTTGCAACGTTCCGGCGACAGGGCGCGATTGGAAGTTTTCTGCACAAAATGATTGATACAGAAATTAAGGTTACCCCGCAGATTGCGGCCGAGCACGGCCTGTCCCCTGAAGAATACGCGCGCACGCAGAAAATTTTGGGCCGCGATCCCTCGTTTACGGAGCTGGGAATATTCAGCGTGATGTGGAGCGAGCACTGCTCGTATAAATCGTCGCGCGTGCATTTGAAGCGGCTGCCGACGCGCGGGACGCACGTGGTGCAGGGGCCGGGGGAAAACGCCGGTGTGGTGGATATCGGCGACGGGATGGTGGCGGTTTTCAAAATTGAATCGCACAACCATCCGAGTTTTGTAGAGCCGTTTCAGGGTGCGGCTACCGGAGTGGGCGGGATTTTGCGGGATATTTTCACGATGGGGGCGCGGCCGATTGCGGTGATGGATTCGTTGCGGTTCGGGCCGATTACAGCGGGGATGGACGACAAAAGCAGATCCCTCTCTGCGTCCCGCGCCCGCCACAGTGCGGCGGGAAAAGAGAAAACGCGGGAGTCCGTTCGCGATGACGGTGCTCCTGCCAGCGGCCCCGAAATCGGCACGAGAGTTGCGGCGGAGGAGATTGCGCGGAACCGGCATATTTTGGATGGGGTGATTCGCGGGATTGGATTTTATGGGAATTGTTTTGGCGTGCCGACGGTGGGCGGCGAAGTGGCGTTTGAGGCGTGCTATTCGAATAATCCTTTGGTGAACGCGTTGGCGCTGGGGATTTGCCGGCGCGAGGAATTATTTTTTGCTAAGGCGCGCGGGGCTGGGAATCCGGTGATTTACGTGGGGGCGAAGACGGGGCGCGACGGAATTCATGGGGCTTCGCTGCTGGCGTCGGCGGAATTCAGCGAGGAATCGCAGCAGAAACGGCCGAACGTGCAGATGGGTGACCCGTTCATGGAAAAACTGTTGCTGGAAGCTTGCCTGGAAGCGATGCAGACGGGCGCGGTGGTGGCGATTCAGGACATGGGCGCGGCGGGATTGACGAGTTCGAGTTCGGAGATGGCGTCACGCGGAGGGCTGGGGATTGAAATTGACCTGGCGCGCGTGCCGCAGCGCGAGACGGGGATGACGCCGTACGAAATCATGTTGAGCGAATCGCAGGAGCGCATGTTGCTGGTGGCCGAGCGCGGGCGCGAGCGCGAAGTTTTTGAGGTGTTCCACAAATGGGGATTGGACGCTGTGGAGATTGGGCGCGTGACGGAAGATGGGATTTTGCGCGTGTTGAATCATGGGGAAGTGGCGGCTGCAATTCCTGCGCATGCGATCGCGGAGGAGGGGCCGCGCTACGAGCGGCCGATTGCTCGGCCTGATACTGCGTCTGAGGCCGGCACGAGTGCGGGTGCTGTTGCGGCGGCGCGCGCGCCATTGGCCGCTGTGGGCGCGGATTTGAGTGCGAATTTTCGGCGCTTGCTGGCTTCGCCGACGATTGCTTCGAAGCATTGGATTACGGAGCAGTACGATTCGATGGTGCAGACGAATACGACGTTTGGTCCGGGGGCGGGGGATGCGGCGGTGTTGCGGCTGAAAGAATCAAAACGCGCTCTGGCGCTGGCGACCGATGGTAACGGGCGCTGGGGATTTTTGGCGCCGCGATTGGGCGCGATGCATGCGGTGGCGGAGGCAGCGCGGAATGTGGCTTGCAGCGGGGCGCGTCCGATCGCGGCGACGAACTGCTTGAATTTTGGGAACCCGGAAAAGCCGGAGGTGATGTGGCAGTTCAGCGAGGCGATTGACGGGATTGCTGCGGCTTGCCGGGTTCTCGAGACACCGATCACTGGCGGGAACGTTAGTTTTTATAATGAGACATTGGGGAAGGCGATTTATCCGACGCCGGTGCTGGGCGTGCTGGGGTTGATGGAGGATGCGGAGTGCGCTTTGGGTGCGGGATTTCGGAATGTCGGCGATGTGATCGTGTTGCTTGATGGCGCTGCGCAAGATGGCGGCCTGAAGGCGTCCGCTACGAAAGCGGAATTCGCCTCCAGTGAATATGCTAAGACGATTCATGGCGTGGTCGCGGGATCGCCGCCGGCTATTGATTTGGCGGCGGAGAAACGATTGATTGATTGTCTGGTGGCCCTGGCTGCGGAGCGCGCGGTACTTTCGGCGCATGACGTTAGTGATGGCGGGCTCGCGGTATCGGTGGCGGAGGCGTGTTTTGGGCGCGACGGGCTGTCGGCGGAGGTCGCGATCGATGCGACGGGCGCGGAGGATTTTGCGGAGGCTGCGCTGTTTGGGGAGCGTGGGGCGCGGGCCGTCGTGTCTGTTGCGCCCGCGTCGCTTGCCCGGGTGAATGCGATTGCGGCACAATACCACGTCGGTGCGCGGCGTATTGGTACAGTCACTGGCGGTGAATTCCGCATCCAATGTCAAGGTGCGACTGTGATACAAGGCAGTATCGAATCGTTCCGGCGCGTGTGGAGCGAATCGCTGCCAAAGGCCGTCGAAAAAGCGTGACGAACGGGCTGGTCAATGGAGGCCGTTGGCTGGTAGCGTCAGTTTTCGCTATCGAGGGCGTCACATGGGTGTGGAGTAGCGTTGTAACGCGCCTCATCGACAGTTTAACTGGTTTCGCGCGGAGCGAGCCCGTATCGTTTTTTCCGGTGTACGAAGGCATTATGTCATCCGGCACATTGCTGCTTTGTGCGTGGGGAATTTTCAACTGGCGGGTCTGGGGTCGTTATCTTGCGGTTTTTCTTGCGACTTTCGGCGTCATCGTGGCAATCGCCGCGGTCCGTTTTGGCGGCGGGTCAAGAAGTTACGTAGCTCTAACTTTTGCGATAGTGCTAAACAGCTTGGTCTTGATCTGGCTTCTGCTTCCTTCGGTGCGGGCGGAATATGCCCGAAAGGCGCTGACGGCGTGACGACAGGTATCCAACTCGGCGACGATCATTTTCACGACCATTGCGGCGTTTTCGGGATATTTGGGCACCCGGAAGCGGCGAAGATGTCTTACTTGGGGCTTTACGCGTTGCAGCATCGCGGGCAGGAATCGGCGGGGATTGCTTCGACGGATGGGGCGCAGGTATTCGTGCACAAGTCGCTCGGGCTGGTGCAGGAAATTTTCACGCCGGAAGTGATTGCGCGGTTGCCGGGGGACGCATCGATCGGGCACACGCGCTATTCGACGGCGGGCGACAACACGCTGATGAACGCGCAGCCGGTGGTGATTGACTGCAACAAGGGGAAAATCGCGCTGGGACATAACGGCAATCTGACTAACGCGATCGAGTTGCGCAAGAAGCTGGAACATCGCGGATCGATTTTTCAGACGACCAGCGACACGGAAGTGATCGTGCATTTGATCGCGCGAAGCCAGGCGCGGAATCTCACGGGCGCGATCGCGGATGCGCTGAATCAGGTGGAAGGCGCTTATTCCCTGCTGCTGCTGACGCGCGATGAGATTTATGCGATTCGCGATCCGCGGGGTTTTCGGCCGCTGTGCCTGGGACGGCTGGATGGCGCGTGGGTGGCGGCTTCCGAGACGTGCGCGCTGGATTTGATTGACGCGGAATACGTGCGCGACGTGGAGCCGGGAGAAATGGTGCGGATTTCGCGCAGCGGCGTAGAATCGCTGCATTTCGCTCCGGAAAAACCGCTGCAGCAGTGCGTTTTCGAGCATGTTTATTTTTCGCGGCCGGACAGCCTGGTTTTCGGGATGCCGGTGAACCGCACGCGCGAGCGGTTGGGACGCTTGCTGGCGAAAGAGCATCCGGTGGAAGCGGACATTGTGACGCCGGTGCCGGATTCGGGCGTTCCGGCGGCGATCGGGTATTCGGCGGATTCGGGAATTCCATTTCGCATGGCGCTGATCCGCAACCATTATATTGGAAGGACCTTCATCGAGCCGAGCCAGGCGATACGCGATTTTGGAGTGAAGCTAAAGCTGAACCCCGTACGTCGAATGCTGGAGGGGCAACGCGTGGTGTTGGTGGATGATTCAATCGTGCGCGGAACGACCAGCCGGAAAATCGTACGGCTGGTGCGCGATGCGGGCGCGACGGAAGTGCACGTGCGGATCAGCTGTCCGCCGACGATTTCGCCTTGTTACTACGGAGTGGACACACCGCGGCGCGAGGAATTGATCGCAGCAAATTATTCTGTGGAAGAGATACGGAAATATCTAGGCGCGGATTCGTTGGGATACGTTTCGCTTGAGGGATTGCGGCTGGCGATGGAGGATACGGACGACGCCAACCACAAGTTCTGTACATCGTGCTACACCGGCAGCTATCCGACGGAGCTGGTGCAACTGGAAGTGGAGGCTCATCGTGAAGGCTGACGTGGAAGAGGCCGTGGCCGCAGACCGGGAACGGCTGGGAAAAACGCGCGAGGAGCATCACGAGCACGCGACGACCAGCGACAAGGTCTGGCGCGAAGTGGTTTCGTGGTTTTGGGTGATCATGGCGTTCCTTTTTATCGAGGGGACGCTGGTGCAGGCGCGGGTGATTCCGAGCGGCTCGATGGAAAACACGGTGCTGATCGGGGATCACTTGATCGTGAGCCGGTTTGGATACGATGCGGGGATACCGTTCACTCCCTGGCATGTGCCGCTGTGGCGCGAGCCGAAGAGGCAGCAGATTACCGTGTTTCGCGCGCCGCTGGCCGATCAGGGGTTTCCGGATTTCATCAAGCGCTGTATTGGAGTGCCGGGCGACCGCATAAAAATCGTTGAGGGGAAAGTGTACGTGAATGGGGATCTGCTCAACGAGCCTTACGCGATTCATAATCCGAATGCAGCGGATTCGCCGGTGGAGAATTTTCCGGCGCGAACCAGCGACATGGCTTTTGCGGATAACCCCGACTGGCGGACGGAGCTTGCGAAACAGGTGAAGAACGGCGAGTTAGTCGTTCCGGCGGGCGAATATTTCATGATGGGCGATAACCGCGACAATTCGAACGACGGCCGCTACTGGGGATTTGTGCCGCGGGAAAATATTATTGGGACGCCGGTGTTGATTTATATGTCCATCGAGGCGCCGGAGGATGTGTGGGAGCCGGGGCACGTGGGCGAGCGGTTTGCGACTTATTTGAACGCCGTGATTCATCCGGGAGAGATTCGCTGGAAGCGGTTGTTCCATATTTTTTAATGGGTCGGGAGCGTTCGGTGTCCATATCTTACGAGCGCGCAGGTCAGTAGGAAGGCTCGCGGGAAATGCGCCGCGAAATGAATGGCGCTGTCGCGCCATAATTACCCTGGCCTTCCGGCCTGGGCTGGCTTTTGCCGCGCCTACGGCGCTGGTGGGTAGCGGGGCTGGGCTGCAGATGTGGATTGACGAATCACTGCGGCTGTTGCAAAAGAGGAACTTCAGCGGCTAAAGCCACGACCCACAAAGATTTTCGAGTTGTTGCGCAGACTCTAAGGATCGGTTTCCCAGCAACCGATTAGGCTTCGCGAATAACTTTTGTCTCCTTCAGGAAGCAGAAACCAACCATGCGCTATGCCGATGCCGGAGTAAATATCGCGGTGGCCGATGAAGCGAAGCGGCGCATTGCGGCTATGGCGCGGAAAACTTTTACTCGTGGGGTGCTGGCGCCCATCGGCGGATTTGGAGCGCTTTTCCAGCTGGACAGCAAGCGCTGGCGCGAGCCGATATTGGTATCGAGCGCGGATGGCGTGGGGACCAAGCTGAAAATTGCCTTTGCCACGGGGATACATTCGACGGTGGGCGCGGATATTTTGAATCATTGCATCAATGACATTTTGACGCAGGGTGCGCAGCCATTATTTTTTCTGGATTACCTGGCGATGGGAAAGATTGACGCGCGCGTGGTGGAGCAGGTGATTGAGGGGATGAGCCGCGCGGCGCGCCATGCGGGTTGCGCTTTGATTGGCGGAGAGACGGCGGAGATGCCGGACTTCTATCCGGCGGGCGAATACGATCTGGCGGGGTTTATTGTTGGAGCTGTCGAGCGAAAAATGCAGCTGGATCCGCGGCGAGTGCGTCCGGGGGATGCATTGCTGGCGCTGCCTTCGAGCGGATTGCACACGAATGGATATTCTTTGGCGCGGAAATTGGTGTTTGGAGTCGCGAGGCTTAGTCCGAACACTTATGTGGCGGAGGTTAGCAACAAGATTGGGCCGGAACTCTTGAAGCCGCATCGGGCTTATTGGCCGCTGCTGAAAAGTATCTTGGCGCGCGGGTGGGTGACTACCATGGCGCATATTACGGGCGGCGGGATTACCGGGAATTTGCCGCGGGCTTTGCCGGCGAACGTGCAGGCGGTGATTGATTTGGGTTCGTGGCCGGTGTTGCCGATTTTTCGTTATTTGGCGCGGGTGGGTGCGATTGAGCGGGATGAGCTCTTGCGGACTTTTAATTTGGGCGTGGGGATGATTTTGGTGGTGCCGGCTAAGCATGTGTCGAGGGTGGAGACGGAATTGAAGCGGCGGCGGGAGAAATTTTATTTGATTGGAAGGATTGAGCGCGCGGTGCGGGGAAAGCCGCGCGTGATTTATGGCGGGAAATTGGGGTTGTAGAGTTTGCGGCGACGCCACCTGCAGGACTTTTTACCGCGGAGGAGCAGAGGGCGCAGAGGAACGCAGCAGCGAGTCTGCGACACTTGCTGTTGCGAGGGCGCTGGTGCCGCGTCTAAACCCCCACCCCCCGTGAAACAACAGCGGGATGGATGGCGCAACCGTAAAGTCGAAACCGAGTTCAAGAAGAAGAGCACAAGAGTGGCTGTGCCACGATGCGCTAGGCTTTCCAGGGGCGGCGGGTATGATTCGCTCGCACCTTCGCTACTGATCGGGATTGTCAATATCTACGGCGGCTTTCCAGGTGCCGTCGTTTTGCTTCTTCCACACGACCACGTATTTGCCTTTCTCGTCGCTTGATTTGCCCTTCTTGTCGGTGGTGACGAAATCGTAGGTGCCTGTCTCGTAGGCCAGCTCGCCGGAGCGCGCGATTTCGACGGTCGTGGTCTGAAAACTCAGGCCGAGGCCGGGCGCTGCCAGCAGCTGGGCCCAATTCTTGCGGATACTTTCTTTGCCTTTTGCGGCGGGAGTTTTTTCGGGGAATTGCAGGGCGTCATCAGCGTAGAAGGACATGGTTTTGTCGAGGTCTTTCGCGGTGGAGGCCTGGCTCCATGCGGCGGAAGCGGCGCGGATGGCGGCTTCGTCGGCGGCACGGGATTGCCGGATTTCCTGTTGGTGTTGGGCTTGCGAATCCTGTTCGCCGGCGCGATCGCAGGAGGTGGTGAGGAGGATGGCGAAGAGTGCGGCTAAAAGGATCGGCCGTGTGCGCGGCATGGAAAGTCTCCTGTGTGAATTTTGTAGTGCGCGGAGGACACGATGCCTTGGTGGCGGTCGACAGTCAAGGGAGGGCGGGGCTGACGCGGTGGCAAGCTGGGGCGCAACAAGGAGCGCCCCTACCGGCCAACACGAATTTTCGCATCGCGTCGTCGTGCGGCGTGGCGGCGCGCGGGCGAAGTTTTGCCGGTTTGGGGAACTGTGCTAATTTCGGGCGGTCATGGCGAAACGGATTGGGGTGCTGCTATCGGGGCGCGGATCGAATTTCGAAGCGCTGGCGGAGAGCGTGGAGGCGGGGCGCATTCCGGATGCGGAAATTGCGATCGTGGTGAGCAATCGCGAAGGCGCTGAAGGGATTGAGAAGGCGCGGCGGCGCGGGTTGGATGCGCGGGTGATTCCTTCGAAGGGACTGGAGCGCGAGGCTTACGACAAGCTGGTGGTGGCGGCGCTGCTGGAGAAGAAAATTGATCTGGTGTGCCTGGCAGGTTATATGCGGCTGCTTTCGCCGCATTTTGTGACGGCATTTCCCAACCGGATTTTGAATATTCATCCTTCTTTGCTACCGGCGTTTCCGGGATTGGAATCGCAGCGGCAGGCGCTCGAGCATGGCGCGAAATTTTCGGGGTGCACAGTGCACTTCGTGGATGAAAATCTGGACGCGGGGCCGATCGTGCTGCAGGCGTGCGTGGCGATCTTGGACGGGGATACGCCGGAAACTTTGGCGGAGCGGATTTTGCTTGAGGAACATCGCATTTATACGGAGGCGGTGCGGATTGTGCTGGAGGGGCGGTACAGGATGGAGGGGCGGCGCGTGCTGTTGAATGCGCCGAAAGGGGAGGGGGGGAAATAGTGTCGTCTGCAAAATTCAAGCCGGTGGAAGAGCAGCTTGCCTACCTGAAAAAGGGCGTGGCGGAAATAATTCGCGAAGAGGAATTGAAGGCAAAGCTGGAGCAGGCCGTGAAGACCGGGAAACCGCTGCGCGTATATCTGGGCGTGGACCCGACGGCGCCGGACATTCATCTGGGGCATACCGTGGTGCTGCGGAAACTGAAACAATTTCAGGATATGGGGCATACCGCGGTTTTTCTGATTGGGGATTTTTCCGCGATGATCGGGGATCCGACGGGGCAGTCGGAAACGCGTCCGCCGCTGAAGGCCGAGCAGGTGCAGAAGAACGCGGAAACATATTTGCAGCAGGTGTTCAAGATATTGGACAAAAGCAAGACCGAGGTGCGTTACAACAACGAGTGGCTGGGGAAATTGAGCAGCACCGAAGTGGTGCAACTTTGCGCGCACTACCGGTTGGCGCGGATGCTGGAGCGCGAGGATTTTCGTTCGCGGCTGGAGGCGAATCAGCCGATTTCGGTGCACGAGCTTTTGTATCCGTTGTTGACGGCTTACGACGCGGTGGCTTTGAAGTCGGATGTGGAATTGGGAGCGACGGAGCAGAAATTCAATTTGCTGGTGCATCGCGAGATACAGCGCGAGTACGGATTGCCGGGGCAGGTGATTTTGACGATGCCGATTCTGGTGGGACTGGACGGCGAGCGGAAGATGTCGAAGAGCCTGGGGAATTACATCGGGATTACGGATGTGCCGGGGGAGATGTTCGGGAAATTGATGTCCATTTCGGACGAATTGATGTGGTCTTACTACGAATTGCTGACGGATTTTGGTTCGCCGGTGATTGTGCGGCTGCGTGAGGAAGTGAAGATGGGCGTGCTGCATCCGATGGACGCGAAGATGCAGATGGCGCATACGATTGTGGCGGGATTTCATGGGGAGGAGGCCGCGAAGGAAGCGGCGGACGAGTTTCGGTTGGTGTATCGCGATCGCAAAGCGCCTACGGACATGCCGCAAATGAATTTGGCTTGGGGGACGCGGCCGCTTCATTTGGTTTTGACGGAGGCGGGGACGGCTTCGTCGCGGAGCGAGGCGGAGAGATTGATCAAGGCGGGGGCGGTGGAGGTGAATGGTGTGATTGAGAAGGACGTGAAGCGGACGATTGTTTTGAATCCGGGGGAGATGCTGGCTTTGCGTGTGGGGAAGAAGAAATTTTTGCGGGTCGTGGGGGTTTAGGGGATACGCATCGGAGAGATTTACCGCAGAGGACGCAGAGAAAATCTTGGATCGCAGCTGCGCAGAGTTTGTATTACCTTTCGGGGCGCTCGGCGAAACGTTTCAGGCGGTCGAGCCAGGATTGGTCGCGCAGTTTGACGGCGCGGCGGGTGATTAGGTGGTCCAGGATTCTGCCTAGCTTGGTGGGCATTTGGTATTCGTCGCGCATCGTGAGCTTGGTTGTGCTTGCTTGAGGTTGAAGATCCCATCGTTGCATTCCGCGCACGCCGTAGGAATCTTGAAATTGCCATTCCAGGCGATGGTCCCGTTCGTAGGCGGTGACTACTACTGTGAGCGCTACTTCGTGGCTTTGCAATTTTCCGGTGATGCGAACTTTTTGGCCTACTGCGAAATCGGATGCGCCGCTCTGGACTTCGAAGTGGACGTTCATTTCGGCGCCGTACCAGAGGGGCATGCGTTGGGGGACGAAGAAGACGAAGATTTCGTTGGGAGCGGTGGCGATTTGTGTGGCTAGTGCGATGCGGGCCATTGCGGTTGGAACGTTATCTCACAATTTGCGGGGCGCGAGAAAGGCAAAGAGCACAGGCAGGATTGCCTATGCTACGACTCGCGGTTTTAGACTTCGACCAGGACCAGAGAGACGTCGTCGGTGGGGGGGCCTTCGCGCCATTCGGCTACGCTGTCCAGGATGCCTTTTTTCATTTCGTTGAAGGGGAGCAGGGAGGTTTCGCGGACGATTTTCTGCACGCCTTCGACGCCTAGCATTGCGCCGCGGGAATTGAAGACGTCGGTGATTCCGTCGGTGTAGAGGACGATGCGGTCGCCGGCGTCGAGATCCACATCGAGCGTGGCTTCGGCGTCCACGGCCTCCGGCAGAGCGCCAAGCACCATGCTGCGGGATTCGAGGAGGCGAGGTTCGGCTCCAGCGTGCGCGATCATCGCGGGAGGGTGTCCGGCACCGGCGAAAATCATGCGGCGCCCCGGACGATCAATGCGGGCGGCGGCGACAGTGAAAAAGAAAACCGAGCTGCCGATATTGTGCATGACGAAACGGTTGAGCTGGCGGAGCATAGCGTCCAGCGCGGAGCCAGCGCGCAACTGCGTCATCATTTCGGTGTAGATGCGGTTGGCGACGAGCGCCGAGCCGATGCCGTGGCCGGAAACATCGCAGACGAGCAGATTCAGATAGTGATCGTCGAGCGAACTCACCAGCCCGAAATCGCCGCCGATGGTGCGAACGGGGTGATAGAAAGTTTCGACTCGCACTCCGCCCCAGACGAGTGATTTGGGGGCGAGGCTTTGTTGCACACGCGCCGCCAGCTTCAGATCTTCCTGAATTTCCTGGTGGCGCTCTTCCAGTTTCTTGTTCACCTCGCGCAGTTCCTGTTCGGCGTGCTTCAGTTCGGAGATGTCGGTAAAGGTGACAATGGAAAACTGGCGGCCGTCTGGATCTTCGACGACGCGAGCGCTGATAATGACGGGCAAGCGCGAGCCATCTTTTCTGGGCAGCACGAATTCGAAGCGATTGTGGCCGGCCTGGAGGCCTAATTCGCGTTGCGCGACGATGAAATCAGCTTCAGCTTTGTCGTAGAGCCTGTGTATGTCAGGGCCAACGATTTCGGTGCGCGGGAGGCCAGTCATTTGTTCCAGGTTGGAATTTACGAAAATAATATTTTGGCAGTCATCGGAGATGAGCACACCCTCGTTGAGGCTTTCCAGAACACCCTCGATTTGCTGTAGCCAATCCGGCTGTTCGACTTCCACTAACAGTCCCCTTTGCGCCTAGCTTGCCCGCCCGCGTATCTTACCCAATTCGGGAGAAAACCGCTAAACGGCGGGCCGCATCGTTAGTAAGTAAGAACTGCCACATTTGATGCAATGAATTGGCGCCGGGGCGCGTAATAATGAGAGGAGAGAGTGCGGGCGATTTTTCGGCCCGCGAAGACCGCGCGAAACCATGACAGTGACTGCTGCATCTACCGCGGCATCCGCCGCAAAACTACCGGGCTTGCCTCCGGGGCCAAGAGGCACGCCGCTATTGGGTCTAGCGCTGCACGTGCTGCGCGATCCGCTGGCAACGCTGATGCGTGTGGCACGCGAGTACGGTGACATTGTGTGCATTCCGGTTTTCCGGCATTACCGCATTATGCTGAATCATCCGGATTTCATTGAGCAGGTCTGCATCTTGCAGCACACCAAATTTCATAAGAGCACGCTGACGAAAGATGTGACGCAGCGGCTGCTGGGACAAGGGCTGCTGATCAGCGAAGGGGATTTCTGGCGGCGGCAACGGCGGCTGGCGCAGCCGGCTTTTCATCGCACGCGCATCGCGGAATACGGCTCGACGATGGTGGAATGTGCCAACACGCACATGGCTCGCTGGCGTGACGGTGAGGTGTGCGATATCGCGGAGGAGATGATGGCGATGACGCTGGACATCGCCGTGCGCACGCTTTTTGGCACGACGCTGAACGTGAAGGCGGAGGAAGTGGGGAAGTCGCTGGGATTTCTGATGCGGTATTCGATGCGCAAGGCGCGGTCGCCGATCAAGGTTCCGGAGAATTGGCCGACGCCGAGGAATCGCCGGGCGGAACGCGAGACCCAATTTCTGGATTCACTGGTGTACGGGATCATCAAGGAAAGGCAGGCGGAGGGGAATACGAATCCGCACAACGATCTGCTGGCGTTGCTGATGAGTGCGATGGATGAAGACGGCACGCAGATGACGCCGAAACAATTGCGTGACGAGACGATGACGCTATTTATGGCGGGACACGAGACTACGGCGCTGACGCTTTCGTGGACGTGGTATATGTTGAGCGAAAATCCGGCGGTGGAGGCGCGTTTGCACGAAGAATTGCAGCGCGTGTTGGGTGGGCGCGCTCCGACGGTTGCGGATCTGGAGCGATTGCCTTATCTGCGCTCCGTGGTGAGCGAGGTGCTGCGGCTTTATCCGGCGGCGTATATTTTGGCGCGGACTTCGATCGCGCCTTGCACCATTGGCGGATATGATTTTCCGACGGATACGACTTTCATCATGGCGCAGTGGGTGATGCATCGCGATGCGCGGTATTTCGATGAGCCAGAGGTGTTTCGTCCGGAGCGCTGGATGGATGGACTCGAGAACCGCTTGCCGGCGGGGGCTTATTTTCCGTTTGGGGATGGGCCGCGTCGGTGCATTGGGCAAGGGTTCGCGCTGCTGGAATTGGGGATGGTGATCGCGACGGTGGCGCAGAAATTTCGGTTTAAGTTGGTGCCGGGGCATCGGGTGGTGCCGGATCCTTTGGTTACTTTGCGGGCGAAGTATGGGATTCGGGTGAAGGTGCATTTCCGCGACTGAGGAAGGCGAAAGATTTAACACAGAGAGCACAGTGAAAAACGGAGTGCACAGAGAAAGCAGGAGAGATCCTTCGGCCGGCTTGAGGCAAGGGCGCCGGCCCCAGGATGACGATGCTCGTCGCATCGTCACTTTACAAATTCTGGTTGTTCGCCTTTGTCCCAGGGATCGTAGGTTAGGGAGAAGCGGATGCGGTCTGGGATGGGCGGGTGTGAATAGAACATGAAGACGGTGATCGGGCTGGGCGTGGGATCGGAGAGATCCACTTCGCCGAGAACCTGAAAGGCTTGCGCGGCGACCTGGCTGGAATCTGGAATCAGGCCGTGAGTCACTTCCAGGCCGTATTGATCCGCTTGGTGCTCGAAATAACGGCTGACGGCGCTTTGAACGGGGTTGGCGACAAAAGAGTAAACGGAAAGCAGAAGCAGCAGCGCGGGGAGCGAGGCCCAATCGTCAACACCGCGGATGCCCCAGGCGGTTCCGAATCGCCGCAGGAGCCAGCCAATGGTGCGGTGACCGAGATAAAAAAGCACGAACAGGAATACCGCGGCGAAGAGCAGACCTTTCCAGATGTGATTCAAGACGTAATGGCCCGTCTCGTGTCCGGCGACGAGAACAATTTGCGGCGTGTTCATCTTGGCGATCGTGGTGTCCCAGACGACGATGCGTTTTGATGCGCCGATGCCGGTGACGTAGGCGTTCAGCTCCGTGGTTTTTTCTCCCGCACCCATCCAGAACATTCGCTCGGGAGGGATATTCACGCCGGCGCGCTGGACCATGGTTTCCAGGCTGGTGGTGAGCGCCGGATCTTTCTCCTGAAGCGGTTCGAATTTGTGGAACATGGGGTCGACGATCAGCGGCTGAATGAAGACGAGGATTACTGCGATAGGTAGTGATACCAGCCAGAAATAAAACCACCAGCGACGGGGGCTGCTGCGAATTACGGCGTAGAGAATCGCGACCAGAATAATTCCCAGCAGGATTCCCAGGAACTGTCCTTTAGCCCAATCCCAGAACCAGGAACCCCAGCTCTGAATGCTGAGGCCGTATTTTCGCTCGACGGAATTTTCGTAGATGGCTGAGGGCAGGCCGAGAATCGCCATCGTCACCAGCAGGAGCGGGGCGAAGGCGGCGGCTTGAATGAAACGATTGCGCGAGACAGATTCGGCCCAATCGCGAAATTGCGGGCCGAACTTCCAGGAGAGGATGACCCAGAGGACGAAGATGCCGTAGAAAAAATCGATCCAGGCGAAACGGGCGTGAAAACGTCCGAGATCGCGCGCTTTGCGGTAGAGGTCGGGCGGGAGCGTGTAGGCCGTGACCTTTCTTTCGGATGTTTGCGGCGGTGCGACCGGAGCTGCGGCGTCGGGAGTGCTGGCGGGAGGCTGCGAGGATTGCGGGGCGGAAACGGAGGCGGGCGCGCTGATGCTCGCTAGCCGTGCGGCATTCTTGCCGAACGCGTGCGGGGCGGCTTGCAGCGTCAGTAAGATTAGAATGCATCTCGCGAGAGACTTCATTCTTGCTCCAAAGACGTTTGCGGCTCGTCTTCCCGTTCAAATTCGAACGGCGATTATGACGTGGCTGCCATAGCCGTGCAAGGTTGCGTCCGTGGGACCGGGTCAGGACGGGAACGCACAGACGCAAGTAGCCGAGTTGCTGAAGCAACTACGATCAGACCGGTACAAAAGTGTGGCGGGAGTGGGAGACGTTTGTACCTGCCGGGAAGTACAGGGTGCCTCTTAGGGCGCGGGACAGAACGCCAATTGCCACTGGCGCGGGCGGGCGACTAGAATTGGACTTTGGGAAACTGCCACCTGGGAGAAGCATGATGAAAATCGCACATTGGGGCCTTGGCATTCTGCTGATTATGCCGATGGGCATTGCGGTGGGACAGGCACAATCCCCGCAGGAGGCGCAGGCACCAGCGCCGACCGATTCCCTGGCTGCGGCTGCCAAGCAGGCGCGTGAAGCGAAGAAGGATCAGGCCAAGCCCGCGCGCGTGTGGGACGACGATAGCGTTCCTAAGTCCAATGCTGCAATCAGCGTGGTGGGGAAGACACCAGATGATAGCGACAGCGCAGGTGCTGTGACCGCAGCAGCGAATGGTTCCGCGGGTGGTGGTGGCGCAGCGGGCGGAGCGGCCAACCGGGCAGCGCTCGAAAGATCCGTCGCGAACGCCAAGGATAAATTGGCAACGATCAAGGTGGACCTGGATCTGCTGCAGCGGACCTACACGCTAGATTCGCAGATGTATTACATCAAGCCGGACTATGCTTCGGACGCGGACGGCGCGGCCAAATTGAAGGATGAGCAGGACCAGATCGCGGCGAAGCAGCAGGAAATGGACGAAGAGCAGAAGAAAATTGACGATATGAATGCTGAGCTGTCTAAAGTTCCGACATCCGCTACGCCAGCCAGCAGCGACAACCCAAATTAGTCCTTGAATGCAGTGCAGTACGCCCGAATTCCGTGACAGTGCGGGCGATGCGTCTGAGGTCTTCCCTTCTCTTTATGGTGTTCTGTTCCGATTTGAAACAGGACCACTACTGATAGTATATATTTTTCTTGACACACTAGGCGCGCAAGAGCAAAATTCCGCACGTTAACGCTGCGTTACGCGAATGTTTCCGTTCGGGTAGCGCTGCGGTTGACGGTTTTTCATTCCCCGGTGACGGCAACCCACTTTTCACAGACATCCACAAGCAAATCGAGAGGGACGATGCTGAATTTGGCAGGTGGAACGGTGCAATGTTTGAATCCGGAATGCATCTCGCGGGGGCGCTGGCTGCGTCTGCACGATGCGCCGCAGGAATGCTGCAACAGCTGTGGCGCGCCGCTGCACAGCGTGCCGCCGCCGCTGCCGCCGCGGTTCCGGATGCGCGCGCGGCCGATGAGGAGTCACCGGCCGATGGGGCGCGGGCGCTGATATTTTTGCGTGACTGAGACATCCGTTTGGCAGCTACGAAATCGGAACTTCAGCGGCTAAAGCCGGACCGCGGGCTTACGTTTTATGTCGTGGCTGAAACCACGACTCACAAAGATTAGCGGAACAATTGATGAAGGCAAAAGAAAAGGCCCGAGGCGATGCAGCCGCCGCGGGCCTTTTCCATTTTCAGGAGCTTCAAACGATTTTCAGAAATAGAACTTCAAGCCAAATTGGATCAGGCGCGGGTTTCTGTCGGTTGTAATTTGACCGAAGGTGCCGCTACCTCCTGCCGTGTTGGGATTGAAGAACTGGACGTGATTGAAAGCATTAAAAAATTCGGCCCGGAACTCAATTGATTTGGACTCCATGATTTTCGTTTTCTTGACGATCGACAGATCGTAATTGTTGATGCCTGGACCGCGAAGGAAATTGCGCGACGCGTCGCCAAAACTGAAGAGCGGCACGTTCACGCAATCGTACGAGGTCGGGTTGAACCAGAATGTTCCCGTCACATTTCCTTTCGTGTCTGCGGCAGCGGAACTGATGCAGTTTGCCGCATTGGCCGAAAAGACTTGTTGGCTGTTTCGCGGGTTCTCGTATTGAATCGGACCGATGACGTTAGGACGCGACAGGTCGGGGTTCTGATCCTGCTGGCTGGAATTATTGTTGGAAAACAACGTGAACGGATTTCCCTTTTGATAGCTGGCGATCGCATTGAATTGCCAGCCGCCGAGAATCGTCTTCAAGATCCCATTCTCCACGCCGTGGTCGAACGGAAGCTCCCACAATCCGCTGATCACGAGTCGTTGGGGTGTATCGAAATCAGCAAGTGCGCGGTCCAGGCGATAATCGAGGGGATCGGTGTATTCCGAGGAGCGCGCGCGAAATCCGGAAGTGAGGTCAATCGTTTTTGATAGGGTGTAGGCTGCACGGAAGATGAAACCCTTGCTAAAGCGCTTGTCTACCGTCAGTTGGAACTCATGGCTATCGGAAAGACCGTTGCTAAAGTTGGTGAGAAGCTGCTGGGCTCCGGTCGGGAAAGCATTCGGATCGGACTCAGGGCCTGACAGTACCGGTCCACCGATGAAATCCACGCAAGCCGCGAGCGGCCGTGCACACTCCGGATTGGTGGAGCCGAAGTTGGTGAGCTGCTGTTGCATCACGCTCGGTACCGGAAAATTCGTCTCGCCACTCGATATTAATTTTCGTCCCAAGCTGCCTACGTACACCGCTTCCACCATGGTATTCGCCGTTGCTTGCCACTGGAAGCCGTAATTAAAGTTTTCGGAATAGGGCGTTCGGAAATGCGGCCAAGTCGTATAGGCAAATGAAATTTTAGGAGTCAAGAAATCTCCCGTAAAGGTAAATGGGAATGGGTTTGTAAGCTGCAAGGGCGTGAAGGGGTCGGCGACAGGTCCCGTACCTGGAGTGTCCCCGATCACACCTGCATACGTATTAGGCGTGTTATTGGAGACGTATCCGAATGGCGGCTGGCCGCCGAACTGCAGGTTGAGCGCACCGTCCTCGATGTCGTAAAAGATGCCGAAGCCTCCGCGCATAACAAGTTTGGCATTACCGAGCATGTCCCATGCAAAACCGAGACGCGGCGCGAAGTTGTTGTAGTCGGGATAAACCAAGGCTTTGTTGGGAGTACCGGGGTCGCCCGGATACAAGATATTGGGAGGAGCGCCTGGAAACACGGTGGATTGCGTGCCTGGAAAGAAGCCCAGAATATTGTTCTGAACGTCGCTCAGGGGCATGAAGTAATCCCAGCGCAGACCGTAGGTCAGGGTCAGGCGTTTTGCGATCTTCCAGGTGTCCTGTGCGTACAGGCCGATGGCGCCTGTGCGGATTCCGTAGGTAGCCTTCGAAAATTGGAAGTAGTTGTCCCAGAAGCCGGCGACGAAATCAGCCGTTTCGTCTCCGGTGAAATCACCAAAGGTGAAATCATAGCTGCCATTGTTGTAATAATCGTAGTGGAAATTTTGGCGGATGCGGGAGATGTCCGCGCCGAATTTAAGCTCGTGGCGGTCACGCGTCCAAGTGTAATTGTCGGCCCACTCGAAGGTCGCATCGTGGAGAGTCGTGGGACCCTGCGGGGATGGACCGAGGTTAAAGCCGTTGGTGTATATGATCGGAGGCGCCGCTCCTTTGGGATCGTCGGGACTGACATTAGTGAAGCCGAGCGCGGAAGGAGTTGTTTTGTCCGTGGGAGAGTTCTGTAGGGTCGCGGTGCGATTGGCTGCGAAGCGAAACTCATTGAGCATCCCCGGGGAAAACGTGTGCGTCCAGGTAAACGCGCCGATCTGGTCGCGGAAGTTCGTCTGAAAGCCCGACCCAAGCGGCACGTCGCCGCCCGTCGAAGCACCGTTGACGATCTGGAAGGGATAGGCCTGTCGGGTGTCGTCAATGAGGTAAACGAAAGAAATCGTGTCGTTCTTGCTGAGAGTGTAGTCAACATGCGCGATGCCCTGATCATCGTCAATCGCGGCGGTGGGAGAAGAGATGAACCCATTGGTTCCAACATTTGGCATAGGCAGAAAGTCTTGAATGTAATTGGCGATCACCGGGTTCACGGGCACCTGATTGTTCGGATAAATGTTGCCAGTGATCGGATTAGTCAGTTGCGTGCCGTTGGGATCGGTGCAGGCGCCTGCGACATAGGTACTGCACAAAGAACTGAAGTCTCCGGTGCGCTGGGCGGGAGTGAGCACGGTCAGTTGCGGTGAAGTTTGGCCTACGCGGCTACGGGTACCCTGATAAGCAAGAAAGAAGAATAGCTTGTCCTTCTTGATGGGACCTCCCACGGTGCCACCAAACTGATTGCGTTTGAAAGACTGTTTGTCCTGGTCAACCGGCAGAAAGTAGTCCCTAGCGTTGAAGAAGTTGTTACGGTCGAACTCGAAGAGGTCCCCGTGGAAGGCATTCGTTCCTGATTTGGTGATCTGATTGACGATTCCGCCGGAGGTGCGCCCGTACTGGGCGTCGTAATTGTTGGTGAGAATCTTGAATTCCTCGACGGCGTCCGGGTTGGGACTCACGACGATATTGTTGCCGAGAAAGTCTGTGTTATTGCCGCCGTCCAGAAGGAATGTGAGGGACTCGGAGCGTTGGCCACTCACAGAAAAAGGATTGTTGGAGCCGTCATCGGGATCAGGGGCAAACACGCCCGCTTGCAGCAATCCCAGTTGCAGGGTGTTGCGATCAAGCAGCGGCAGGTCATTGATCATCCGTTCGTTCTCTACTTTTCCGAGAACGGCGCCCGTGGTGTCCACCTGGACGACGTTTGATGAAACCTCGATGGTTTGAGTTTCCCGGCCGACTTTCAGCGCTACATCCAAGCGACCGTTTTGATTCAGCTCGAGAACGACTCCGTCTTGGATAAAGGTGGCGAAGCCGGACTTATCTACGGTCAGACTGTACTTGCCGACCGGGACCAAGTCGAAGAGATACGAGCCATCGGAGCCGCTGTTGACGGTGCGCGCGATTCCGGTTGCGGTGTTGGTGAGGATCACTTTGGCAGCGACGACTACGCCGCCGGATTGGTCGGTGACGGTGCCGCGGAGGGAGGCTTTGGTTTGGGCCCACGACGAACCGCTGAGGACTGCGATGACGCAAAAGACGAATGCAAAATACAGCAGCGCACGAAGAAATCTCACACCCCACCTCCGTTGGACGGACACTTGCCCAGGACACGCGGCGCGTGGAGTGCTTGGGACCCTTCAACTGTCAAAAACAGAAGGTTACGGTTTTGCCCCGTAATTAACGATACAACCCCGAAATTCGCCCCAATCGCTGCAACTCACACAGCCCCGATGCGGGAATCTATAGAACCGCGCGAGGAGGAAGTCAAGAAAGAAGCATTTATGGAAGCCATCAAAGTGATTGCAGTGAATGACTTGTGGTCAATTCTTGGGGTGAAGGAAGGGGGGAGCGGCCGGTGGGGGTGCCGGCCGCTCATGGGCATTGGGGTGATGGAGGTGCAGACATTCGAGGCGCTTTGGAGAGCCCCGAACACGACTGAGTATGCCGTTGGGGAGTGGGGACGTCGATAGGCCGCTCGGCCCATTTAGGTCCAGTACGAAGGTACTCGGAAGGTCGTTCGTGGGAGTTTCGCTCGTCGCGGAAGTTAAAAGATTTAACACAGAGTGCACAGAGAAAAGGCGGATGCAGATCGGAAACGGCAACGGCTTGAACCGCGCAGGCGCCGAGATCGCAGAGAAACACGAAGGCGAGGCGGCGACGTTTCTGACATTGTGGCAAGCTGGGGCGCAGCAAGCAGCGCCCCTACCAGTCATTTCTGGTCGTGCGGCTGCCACTACGGATCGGTTGTGCCACAACGGCGGATTCAGGCGGCTTGGGCCAGCGGGGATTGAATGGGGGGGCGGGCGGTGATACGCTCGCCGAAGCAGTTGCCTCGACGTCGGGCGCAGACGTGCGCTGCGAACTGCCCGTTACTGTTGATGGGCGCCACCGGAACAAAACTCGATCGCAAGCCGGCTGTGGCAGCGCAAGCCTTGGCATCGGTGCGCCAGCTTTTGCTGGAACTGGGCAGCTCGCGCGGGATGGAAGAACTGGTGGCGCGCGGCACGAAGGCGCACCTGGAGCGCGAGTTGGGGCTGGGCAGCCTGGAACGCGTGGAATTAATGTTGCGTCTTGGGGACGCCTGCGGCGTGCGATTGCCGGACCGCGTGGTGGCTGAAGCGGATACGGTGCAGGACCTGGTGGACGCGATCCTGCGGGCGGATGCTGGCGGCGATGGAAATGGCGCGGACGCTCACGGCGCAACGGCGGTGGCGGCGCTACCGAATTCCGCGCCATCCTCTTCTGTACTGATTTCCAACTCGAATGCATCGGCTGCTGCTTCGCCCGCGATTCGCCCGGACATCGAGGAGCAAATTCGCAAGGCGGAAACGCTGAGCGAGATTTTTCGTTTGCGCGGGCGCGGCGAACCG
This sequence comes from Acidobacteriota bacterium, assembly GCA_013289715.1. GTDB lineage: Bacteria > Acidobacteriota > Terriglobia > Acidiferrales > UBA7541 > Palsa-295. Next base: position 40,394 of record JABCZJ010000014.1, read on the forward strand.
GGGCGCAGCCACATTCAGATTTACGAAGAAGACGAGCAGCTGCGCACGATCACGTTTGGCGAACTGTACGAGCGCGCGTCGGTGGTGGCGGCGGATTTGCGGCGACGCGGGCTGGAGCCGGGGCAGACGGTGGCGATCATGCTGCCGACCTGCGCGGAGTTTTTCTGGACGTTCGCGGGAATATTGCTGGCAGGCGGAATTCCGGTGCCGATTTATCCGCCGTTCCGGGCGGACCGCATCGCGGAGTACGCGGCGCGGCAATCAAACATCTTGCGCAACGCCGAAGCGCAATTTCTGGTGACTTGGCGGCAGGCTGAAAATCTGGCGAAGCTGCTGCAGCCGCGCGTGCCGTCGTTGCGCGAAGTGTTGAACGCGCAAAAACTGGCGACGGCTCCTGCGGATTCCCAGCATCCGACGGGCGAATGGCGGCCGGTGCAACATTTAGCGCATCACGGGCGCGGCGAAGACATTGCGTTCCTGCAATACACTTCGGGCTCGACGGGCGATCCGAAGGGCGTGGTGCTGACGCACGCAAACCTGCTGGCAAATATCCGCGCAATTATTTCCGGGCTTGTTATTCAGGAGAACGACGCTTGCGTTTCGTGGCTGCCGCTGTATCACGATATGGGATTGATCGGCGCGTGGTTTGTGCCGCTTTTTACCGGCATACCGCTGGTGGTGATGTCGCCGCTGGCGTTCTTGAGCCGGCCGGAGCGGTGGCTGCGCGCGATTCACCGGCATCGCGCGACGATTTGTCCGGCGCCGAATTTTGCGTACGAGCTGTGCGTGCGAAAAATCGCGGACAAGGATTTGGAGGGGCTGGACCTGAGTTCGTGGCGCGCGGCGACGAACGGAGCGGAGCCGGTGCGCGCGGAAACGATGGACAGGTTTGCGAAGCGTTTTGCGCCTTACGGATTTCGGCGAGAGGCGTTGATGCCGGTGTACGGGCTGGCGGAGGCTACGCTGGCGGTTTCTGTGCCGAGGTTGGGCTCCGGATACAAAGTGGACCGGATCGAACGGGCGCAGTTTGAATCGGAGGGGCGCGCTGTGCCGGTTGCTGGCGCGGATGCGGCGGCGTTGGAATTTGTGAACGCGGGGAAGCCGGTGCCGTCGGTGGAAGTGCGCATCGTGGATGCGGACGGCGTCAATCTGGGCGAACGGCGCGAAGGGCGGCTGTGGTTCCGCGGACCTTCGGCAACGAGCGGCTACTACCGCAATCCTGCGGCTACGCGCGAGCTATTGCGCGACGGCGACTGGATCGATTCGGGGGATTTGGCGTACTGGGGCGAAGGCGAGATTTACATTACGGGGCGCGCGAAAGACGTGATCATCAAGGCGGGGCGCAATCTTTATCCGCAAGAGGTGGAAGAAATTGCGGGACGCATTGCGGGAGTGCGCACGGGATGCGTAGTGGCTTTTGGCGCACCGGATGAGCGCACCGGCACCGAACGGCTGGTGGTGGCTGCAGAGTTGCGAGACATGAGTAGCGCGAAACGCATCGAGGGCGAAATTGCGCACGCCGTGGATGAAGCTTTGGGTATGCCGCCTGACGTGATTGCGCTTCTGCCGCCGCAATCCATTCCGAAAACTTCCAGCGGGAAACTGCGGCGCAGCGAGACGCGGCGGCTTTTCCTGGAAGGAAAGCTGGGGCGGAAACAGCAGGCACCGTGGGTGCAGATCGCGCGGCTAGCGGTGCTCGGCGCAGCGCCGCGGGCATGGAGTTGGCTGCAGCGGACCGCGCTACGCGCGGTGGAATTTTTGTATGGCGTTTATGCGCTGGCGGCTTTCGCGGTGATTCTGATTCCGCTGTGGATCGTGGTGGGACGCACGCGCAACCGGCGGCGCGCGGCGAGCCTGGTGCATCGCGGGGCGCGCAGGATGCTGGCTGCGGGCGGCGTTCCGGTGACTGTTGTGGGAGCGGAGATTCTGGAGCAGCGAGCGAAGACGGGTCCGTGGATTTTCGCGCCGAACCATTCGAGTTATCTGGATATTCTGGTGATGCTGGCGTTTCTTCCGGACGATGTGCGCTTCGTGGCGAAAGGCGAAATTCGCGCGATGCCGTTCGTAAACTTGTTGGCGGATAGGAGCGGACAATTTGCTTTCGACCGCAACGACCCGCAGGCGCGCATTCGGCAATCGGAGGAAGTGAACGCGGCGCTGCGGAACGGGGAATCGGTGGTGATCTTTCCGGAAGGAACTTTTACGGCCTTGGCGGGGATACGCCCGTTTCAACTGGGCGCGTTTAAGGCTGCGGTGGATGCGCAGCGGCCGATTTGCGCGGTTTCGGTGCGCGGCGCGCGGCAGATTTTGCGCGACAAGACTTTGCTGCCGCGGCCGGGGCATGTGACGCTGACGTTCAGCGCGCCAATTGCGCCGAATCCCGCAGCCGGAGACGATTGGCATGAAATTGTGCGTTTGCGGGACCAGACGCGCGACACCATTGCGCTCAACTCAGGTGAAGCCCTTATTTAGATACGCGAAACCTCATTAGCCGTAACCCTTTTGGCCTGAGCAGCATCCAAGAAAATACCAGCTCATGACGACGACCGCCTGGCCCCCTCGAGGCTGCGGCGGCATCATTGAACTATGAGGGCGGGAGCCCAAGATCCCGGTCGGCTGGGAAAATCCCGCACCACATCCCAAGGAGAAGAATTCATGGTACGGAAAGTGTCGTTACTGGTGGGTCTGCTATTTTTGTTTTCGCTGGCGGCAGGGACGCGTGCGAGCGCGCAGGACAAGGTGGAGCTTTATGGCGGATATTCGTTTTTTCATCTGGAGAATTCTCCGGGCGCTAACAATTTGAACGGATTCATTCTCTCGGGCGAGTACAAGTTTGCACCGTGGTTCGGCGCAGTTGGGGAAGTGGGCGGGGATTATGGCGGCGGATCATCGGTGACGACGTACTTGGTTGGTCCGCAGGTTTCGTTTCCGGCGCGAATCTCGCCGTTTGCGCACATATTAATCGGCGGGGCACATTACGGCCAGACGGGCTTCAGCGACAATTCCTTTGCGACGTCCTTGGGATTCGGGATTGATGCGAAGATCGCGCCGGCATTTAAGTGGCGGATCATCGAGGGCGATTATGTGACGACGCGCTTCGGCGGAGGCGTGCAAAACAACGCGCGGATTTCGACGGGGATTGTGTTCCGGTTTTAACGTTGCGTAGTGGAGAGGGGCGGATTGCGATCCGCCCTTTTTTTATTGCTGGTCGAGGACGAAATTCACGGTGATGAAGGTTTCGACTTCGACAGGTTCGCCGTTGAGGCGCGTCGGTTGATAGCGCCACTGGCGCACTGCTTGCAATGCGGGATTCGCCAGGATCGGATTTCCGCTGATTACTTCGAGTTGGCGGACGGTGCCATCCGCGCCAATGATCGCGCGCAGGTACACCGTGCCGGCCAGATGCATGGTGCGCGCGAGGTCGGGGTATCGCGGCTGCACTTTGTGGATTAGCGCGGCGGCCATCACGCCTTCGCTGCGGTGCAGGGGCGATTTGTGTTCCGGCGGCTCGGGCTTCTTGATCTCGATGGGCGTGCCGGTGCGATCCGCTCCAAGAATCCAAGCGCCGGGACCTGGAGGTCCGTCAATTCCGCCGTCGCCGATTCCTGGCGCGGGATCGGCGCTTGACGCACTTCCGGCGCTGTATGGACGCGTCGGCGTTGGAGCCTCGGGCTTCGCGCAAAAGGGGCACGGGACCGGCCTGCTGCTGCTCGTCGGCGGATGGGCGCGTGGCGTCGCGGGTTTTTCCGCGTTGCCACCTCCGCCGGGGTAGGGCGGCGTCGGCGTCACGTTGAAGAGACCGGGCAAGATCGCCGGCGTGATCAACGGCCACAGAAGCATCGCACCGAGGAGTAATGCTTCCAACACCACGGAAATGACTAGCGCTTTGCGGCGCAGATTGCGGGCGCGGTGTCGAGATTCAGAATCGTTCTCCAGCATGCACTGCGACAAGCTGCCAAGATCGCTCACGGACACACCTCCGGCCAATCGTTCGTAAACATGGGAATGCCATCAAGACGCGGCCTGGAAAGAAATGGCCTGACGACATGCGGCCGGTTTTTGAAGATTCCGGCCGGGCCGCGTCGGATGGTCTAGCGGAGTTCGCGCGATCTCTTTAAGGATAGACACCGATGCTGGCGTGTTGTGCCCAGCTTGGCCGCGCCGCTTGCGAGAATGGGGCGAAGACGGCAACGGCGGACCGTCTCGTGGTTGTAAGGTCCTGTAGACAGAATGTTTACAATTCTTGTGCGGGGGAATGCATCATTTTTAACGTAACGCGCGTCTAATTCCTATCATCGCTAAGTTGTAGCTGTCTTAGAGGATGGAGGGGGAAGTCATCATGAGCCGAAACTCAATAGAAACGGTGGGAGTTCGTTACACCGGCTGGGCCGCGTTGAACCGCGATCCGCTGGAAGACCGCGTGGAGTTTACCTGTCCGCAGTGCGGGGAAAAGGGAACGAAGGCTGCGCGGAGGCCGCGTGCGGCGTATCACTTCACCGATGGGTTCGTACAGGACCTGGAAGGCGAGGCGACCACCTGCCGCAGCTGCAAGAACTCGCTGCGGGTCGTGCCGGTGGTAATGCTGCACGACCAGGACGAGAAGCGGCGGTTCCAGGCAGTGTTTGCGCTGGAACCTTTTTCGAACAACTAATTGCGGGCCGACGGGAAGTGGGCTGCATTGTTTTCGGTGAGTGTCCCGAGTGATGCGCGCTCTTTGCCGGTAGGTCTTGAGCGAAAACAGAGGGGACGAGCTTAGGCCCGTCCCCTCTTTTGTTTTTTGGGCGTGAGGATTTTGGTTTGTTGTGCTGATGGCGCGAAAGGCAGATCCCTCGCTGCGTCCCGCGCCCGCCAAACTGCGGCGGGAAGGAAAAGGCGCGGGATTCCGATCGGGACGACACGTGCACCTTTGCGGGTGACGCTGTTTACGTTGTTCAGGGGCGCATGACGTTGGGGATCAATTGATGCGGATGCGCGAGGGAGTCGCCTTCGACGTCCAGGTGTAAGTGGTGAGCTTCGAGGTCCCGGCGGACGTGATCGAAAGCTTCGTCCACGGAATCCGCGAACTGCAGGAGTTTGTAATCGCGCTCGTTCATGGTGCCGGTGCGGACCATGTGGCGCCAGTTCAGCACTTTGTCCCAGTACCGTCTGCCGTAAATCAAAATCAAATGATGTGAAGAGAGTTTGTTGGTCTGCAGCAGGGTGAGCATTTCCCAGAGCTCGTCCATGGTGCCGAAACCGCCGGGAAAGACGATCAGGGCTTTGGCCATTTGCGCGAACCACAGCTTGCGCATGAAAAAATAGTGGAAGTAGAAATTCAGGTCCGGGGAGATGTAGCGATTGGAGCTTTGCTCGTGCGGCAGCTGAATGCTCAGGCCGACCGAAGGACCGCCGGCTTCCGCAGCGCCGCGATTGGCTGCTTCCATGATCCCGGGTCCGCCGCCGGAGCAGATGACGAAGCGGCGCGGCTGATTGCCGAGGGTCATGGCCCAGGACGTGATGCGGTGGGAAAGTTCGCGCGCTTCTTCGTAGTAGCGGGACATTTCCAGCAGCGAGCGGGCGGCCGTAATTTTCGCGCGCGAGGCGGGGGTGCGCCGGCCGCGGGCGGCGGCTTGCGTTTGTTTCAGGTGCGCCAGGGCGCGATCGCGCGATTGAATGCGGGCTGAGCCGAACATGACGATGGTGTCGCCGATGTTGGCCCGGCGCAGGCGGCTGAGCGGATCGAGATATTCGGCGAGGATGCGCAGCGGTCGCGCGCCGAGACTTTCCATGAACTGCGGATCCTGGTAAGCCAGCTTGGGCAGCGGCGTGTGCTTGGGCTTTTTTCCGGAACGCTTCATCGTTTCGACCCCGATGCAGACTTCAATTCACAGCAATATCCATGTTTCAATCCACGCATCTATGTACACCTCAGTTTCCACCGCTCTGTTGTTTCGCTTCATTTACGCCCCTTCCATTCTAGGAGAACGCGCGCGAAATGACAGCCGCGGCGCGCGGCGGCAGTGCTCTGTAAGCAACGCATGGAAGTGCCGGCGAATCAGATACAGTGGACAGCTACAGTGAATGTAGGATGAAACTTGTGAATCGCGTGTTATTTCGGCGTTTATTTCGAGGTGGAGCGGCCGCTGGGCTTGCGGCGACGGTTCTTTTGGCCGCGCCGTTTGCACCGGGCCAGGAGGCTCCGGCTGGACCTTTGCATCCGCGTCCGGGCGTGCAGCCCGAGCAGGTTCCTACGGCGGAACAACAGAAACACGCGATTCGCGTGCGGGTGAACGAAGTGACGGCGCCGGTGATTGTGCGCGATCCGAAGGGCGAGATGGTTTTTGATTTGAAGCAGGATAATTTCCGGGTGTACGACAACGGAGCGGAGCAGAAAATCGATCATTTCGACGTGGGAGGCGATCCGCTCTCGATTGTGCTGGTGATTGAGGCGAGCTCGCACATCCAGCCGATGTTTCCCAGCATCAAGCACGCGGGAATTGTGTTCAGCGAAGCGGTGATGGCGCAGACTTCGGAAGCGGCGGTGATCAGCTACGACAGCACGGTGGACCTGCGAGCGAAATTCACGACGGACCCGGACAGCGTGCAGTACGCGATCGAACATTTGCCGCTGGGCGTGAATGATTCGCTGCTGTACGACGCGATGGCGCGCGGGATTTCGATGCTCGATGAACGGCCGGCGGTGCGGCGGCGGATCATGCTGGTGATCGGTGAATCGCACGACACCGGCAGCGAGAGCCGGCTGGGCGAAGTGTTACGGCAGGCGCAGCTGGCGAACGTGACGATCTATTCCGTGGGGCTGAGCACGGCGATGGCGGACTTGCGCGCGAAGCCGGATCACGTGAACGATACGCCGGACTTGCTGGCGCTGGCTGTGTTTCTGGTGAAGACCGGGAAGAATGCGCTGGGGACGAATTCGCTGGCGGTGGCGAGCCAGGCCACCGGCGGATTGCACGTGGCTACGCTGCGCGACCGCTCGATCGAGAAAGCGATTGATGATATCGGCGGCGAGCTGCACGCGCAGTACACGATCGGGTATCGTCCGGTGGGAGATGATCCGGAGGGCTATCACGAGATCAAGGTGGTGGTGGATCGGCCGAAGGTTTCGGTGCGCACACGGCCGGGGTATTACGTCGCGCCACCTGCAAGCTAACGCCAGATTTCCACTCGCAAATGCTTGCGGTCTCGGGTCGGCGACTCGGGCACACAAACTCCGAAGCCCGACAGAATTCGCTCCGCTGTCCAGCATGCGACGCAGGCGTCCGGGGCGTCGTCCAAACCAACTCCGGCAGGTCGCTGTTGCAGCGAGGACCCGATAAGAGTGTCAAAGCCCGCGGTGTTAAGTAATTCCCGGCGTTGGTCGAAGCCTGTTTTCTCCTTCTTCCCATGCATCAATGCAACACGTTTATTCAGTTCCAAGAAACTCAGTTCGGGATGCACTTCCTTGACGCGGTCTTGTTGCTGGGGATGCATCCACTCGTCTACCTCTGTGATCTTCTGAGAAATTGAGAACGCTTGGCGCGAAAGCCCGATCTTTTCAAGCGAACTCATCTAATTCGCTAGTTTTGCGGCTTCCTAGTTGTCAGAGCGCGTGAGGGCTGCACCCACCGGCGGAGAAAAAACGCAACAGCCGCGTTTGCCCAAAAGCTTGCGAGTGACCCTGTCGCATTCCCGGCCTCCTCGCTCCGCATGGTCAGATAAGCCGATGGGAATGTCTCGAGCTACGATTCGGGGTTTTTGAGGCAGGGCGAGAACCTGCGAAATCTGCCGTAGAGGCCCGGCGTGCACGGTCTTACCGCATTCAACTTCGCGCAGCACAGCAAACCATCCCGCACGACATCCGTCGACGCCGGCGACCCAAACCACTTTCGCCTCCGCAGCTACTTCTTCTCGGGTTCGGGCGGCGCTACGACTGCGGCGGCTTCGTCTTCTTCCAGGATGGCGGCGGCTGCGGCGATGCGGTCGCCTTCTTCCAGGCGCAGCAGGCGGACGCCTTGCGTGGAGCGGCCAGCTTCGCGGATTTCGCCGGAGTGCACGCGGATGACTTTGCCCTGGCCGGTGATGATCATCACGTCGGAATCTTCGCGGACTTGCAGCGCGGCGACGACGGGACCATTGCGGTCGGTGGATTTCAGGTTGATGACGCCCTTGCCGCCGCGCGAAGTGACGCGGTATTCGGCGAGCGGGGTGCGCTTGCCGTAACCCTTTTCGGCGACGGTGAGCATGAGCGAAGTGAGCGATTCGCGAATCTGATCGCTTTCCAGCTCGTCGAGATTTTTCGTTTCCTTCTTGTATTCCTTCTCGATGATCCCGAAATCGGGCTGCACCGCGTCCATGCTGACGACGAAGTCGCCCTTCGCAAGATCCATGCCATTGACGCCGCCTGCGGCGCGGCCCATGGAGCGGACTTCGGTCTCGCGGAAGAGAATGGCCTGGCCGTCGTGGCTGGCAAGGAAAATCATCTGCATGCCATCGGTGAGTTTCGCGCCGATGAGTTCGTCCGTGCCATCGAGATTGATGGCGATGATGCCGGAAGGACGCGGGTTGGAAAATTCCGCCAGGCCGGTTTTCTTCACCGTGCCGCTCTTGGTGGCGAGGAAAACGTAACGATCGGCTTCCTCGAGATTGCGCGCCGAAACAACGGCGGTGAGCTTCTCATTTTCCTGGAAGCGCACCAGATTGGAGATGGCTTTACCGCGTGTGGCCGCGGCGGCTTCGGGAATTTCGTAAACTTTGAGCCAGTAGATGCGGCCTTTGGACGTGAACAGCAAGATGTAGCTGTGCGCCGAGGCGACGAAGAAATGCTCGACGAAATCGTCGTCGCGCGTTTTGGCGCCGATGCGGCCTTTGCCGCCGCGGGATTGGTGGCGATAGGTTTCGACGGAGGTGCGTTTGACGTAACCCGCATGGCTGACGGTGATGGCCATTTCCTCGTCTTTGATGAGGTCTTCGAGCTTGATTTCCTCGACGCGGTCAACGATCTGGGTGCGGCGCTCGTCACCGTAGGATTTTATGATTTCGCGCAGCTCCGCGACGATCACGGCTTTCAGTCTCTTTTCGCTAGCGAGGATTTCACGCAGCTCGGCGATCTGTTCGCGGATCTTTTTCAATTCGGCGAGGATGTCGTCGATCGAGAGCTGGGTCAGGCGGTGCAATTGCAGTTCGAGGATGGCGTCAATCTGCGGGAAGCTGAGGCCGACTACTTCCGCGGGCATGCCGTATTTCTTGTTGACGAGTTTGACGCCGGCGATGCTCTTGGCTTTGCCGTCTTCGGATATCTTAACGGTCTTGTTCGCGAAGAATTCGTGCAAGTTTTCGCGGGCGTTGGCGCGGCTGGAAGAACCTCGGATCACGCGGATGACGTCGTCGAGATAGTCGAGGGCGATCTGGTAGCCGAGCAGAATGTGTTCGCGCTCTTCGGCTCTGCGCAGCTCGTACTGCGTGCGGCGACGCACCACGTCCACGCGGTGCTCGATGAAAAGCTGGAGCAATTGGAGCAGACCCAGTTCGCGGGGTTGTCCGGCGACGATGGCCAGCAGGATCATGCTGAAGGATTCCTGCATCTGGGTGTGCTTGAAGAGGTGCGCGAGAATAATCTGCGGCTCTTCGTCGCGCTTCACTTCGATGACGATGCGCATGCCGTCGCGGTCGCTTTCGTCGCGAATGTCGGCGATGCCTTCGATCTTTTTATTCTGGATGAGGCCGGCGATATTTTCGATCAGGCGCGCTTTGTTGACCTGATAGGGGAGCTCGGTGACGACGATGTCCTGGCGATCTTTGCCGCGCTGTTCGATGGCGACTTTGGCGCGCACCTGGAAGGAGCCGCGGCCGGTCTTGTAGGCTTGCTCGATGCCTTCGCGGCCGTAAATGTAACCGGCAGTGGGGAAATCGGGGCCGGGGACGAGCTTCATGATTTTTTTCAGATTGGCTTCGGGTTCTTCGATCAGGACGATGGCGGCTTCGACGACTTCTTTCAGATTGTGCGGCGGAATGTTGGTCGCCATGCCGACGGCGATGCCGGAGGAACCGTTGACGAGCAGGTTGGGAATGCGCGTGGGCAGGACGACCGGTTCTTTTTCGCTCTCATCGAAATTGGGGACGAACTCGACGGTTTCTTTTTCGATGTCCGCGAGCATTTCTTCCGCGATTTTCGCAAGGCGGGCTTCGGTGTAACGCATGGCCGCAGGTGGATCGCCGTCTACGGAGCCGTAATTGCCCTGGCCGTCCACGAGCGGGTAGCGCATGTTGAAATCCTGCGCGAGGCGGACGAGCGCGTCGTACACGGGAGCGTCACCGTGCGGGTGGAACTTGCCGAGGACTTCGCCGACGATCTTGGCGCACTTGCGGTAGGACTTGGTGGAGGTGAGGCCGAGCTCGTACATGCCGAACAGAATGCGACGGTGCACGGGCTTGAGGCCGTCGCGGACATCGGGCAGGGCGCGGCCGACGATCACGCTCATGGCGTAATCGAGGTAGGACTTCTTCATTTCCGATTCGATATCAACCGGGGTGGTGATTGACTTGTCTAATTCTTCGGCCACTTAGAATCTCCGTGTTTGGTGAGTAGTGATTGGTGATGAGTGACTGATCTCTGTTGTCGCCACGCTGCCTGCTGCGAAAAGCTGGCGGCCTGAAAGCCGCGGCTACAAAATACGCGGCTACGCGTTTGCCTTGGTGCGCTCGAGCACGTATGTCTTCACTGTTTCGAAGGCCGTGGCGTTGTTCGAAAAGCGCTGCGGGCCGAAATGTTTTTCCAGTTCGCTGAGCAACGCTTCGCATTCGGCTTGCGTGGCGCATTCGAACGCGACACCTTGCTCGTTGTTCGGCGTCTCGGTGGGCGTCGCGCGAAAATCGGAGCAGCTCATTCCGCGCAGGCCCGGCAATATCTTCCATACCAGTTGATAGTTCACCAGAGTTAGATATCCAGGTTGACGACGTCGAGAGCGTTCTCTTCGATGAATTTGCGGCGCTCTTCGACGTTTTCGCCCATTAGGGTGGAGAAAATTGTTTCGGCGGCTACGGCATCTTCCAGGCGCACTTTCAGCAGGGTGCGCACTTCGGCGTTCATGGTGGTGTTCCACAATTGCTCGGGATTCATTTCGCCGAGGCCCTTGAAGCGCGTGATGGTGAAATCTTTCTTCGCGTCTTCCAGGACGTAATTGAGCAGGCTGAGCGAATCTTCCTTCACGACTTTATCGCCGTTGTGCGCGATGGTGAAAGGGCCGCGATCGAGTTCGGCGATGGCTGCACCGAGAGTGCGCAGGCGCTTGTAATCCGGCGTGGCCGCGAGCGCCCAATTGATGCGCCGTTCGCCGCCATTTTTCAGCAGCAGCTCGTGCAGGCTGTGCTCTTCGTCGAAGATGAATTTGGCTTCCAGGTCGAGCTTGGCCTTCTCGATGGCCTTCACCAGTTCCTGCAATTTCTTTTTGTCGGCGAAATCGGCTTTCTTGTCGAGCTCGCTTTCGGCGAGCAACTCGACCAGCTTCGGTTCGCGCAGCCGGCGGCCCAGCTTCGCGGCGACCTGATCGTATTCCTGGATGTTCAGGAGAAAAGTGGTGAGGTCGCCGCCTTCGAGCGATTTGCCGTTCTTGCCTTTTACGGTGTGCTCTTCGGTGGCGCGTTTCATCAGCTCGCGTGCGAATTCGCGTTCGTCGCGGATGTAGCGGTCCATTTTGCCGCGCTTGACGCGATAGAGCGGCGGCTGCGCGATATATATATTTCCTTTTTCGATCAGCTCGCGCATGTGGCGGAAGAAAAAAGTGAGCAGCAGCGTGCGAATGTGGCTGCCGTCCACGTCCGCGTCGGTCATCAGAATAATTTTGTGGTAGCGCAGTTTGCTGGCGTCGAAATCGTCCTTGCCGATGCCGGTGCCAAGCGCAGTGATGATGCAGCGAATTTCCTCGTGGCCCAGCATTTTGTCGTAGCGGGCCTTTTCGACGTTGAGGATCTTGCCCTTGAGCGGCAGGATGGCCTGGTAGCGGCGATCGCGGCCGCCCTTGGCCGAGCCGCCGGCGGATTCGCCCTCGACGAGGAAAATTTCGCAGCGCGCGGGATCGCGTTCCTGGCAATCGGCGAGCTTTCCGGGCAAGCCGCTGGAATCGAGCGCGGATTTACGGCGGGTGAGCTCACGAGCTTTGCGGGCGGCTTCGCGGGCGCGCGCGGCGTCAATGCACTTGCCGATAATTTTTCGCGCGATGGAGGAATGCTTATCGAAATATTCGCCGAGGCGCTCGTTGACCATTTGCTCGACGACGCCTTTGATATCGCTATTGAGCTTGCCCTTGGTCTGGCCTTCGAATTGGGGCTGGGGAAGTTTTACGGAGACGACGGCGACGAGGCCTTCGCGGACGTCGTCACCGTTGATGGTGACTTCGTCCTTCTGTTCCTTCAGCATGCCGAAAGAATTGGCGTAGTAATTGATGGTGCGCGTGAGCGAGGAGCGGAAACCGGAAAGGTGCGTGCCGCCGTCCACGGTGTTGATGGTATTGGCGAAGGCAAAAACATTTTCGGTGTAACTGTCGTTGTATTGCAGCGCGATTTCCACTTCCACTTGGTCGCGCTTGCCTTCGATGTAGATGGGGGAATCGTGCAGCACGCCTTTGCCTTTGTTGAGGTGCTTGACGAATTCGGCGATGCCGCCGGTGAAGCGGAATTCGGCTTTCTTGCCGCTGCGCTCGTCGTCGAGCGTGATTTTCAGGCCTTTGTTCAGAAAGGCCAGCTCGCGGAGGCGCTGCGCGAGCGTGTCGTAGCTGTAGTCGGTCTTGCCGAAAATTTCGGGATCGGCATGAAAAGTGATTTTTGTGCCGGTCTTGCGCGTCTTGCCGGAAGCTTTGAGCTTCGAAGTGGGGACGCCCTTTTCGTAGGATTGCTCCCAGACTTCGCCTTCGCGCCAGATTTCCAGATCGAGCCAGTCGGAGAGCGCATTGACGACGGAGACGCCGACGCCGTGCAAGCCTCCGGAAACCTTGTAGGTGTCGCTATCGAATTTTCCGCCCGCGTGCAGTACGGTCATGACGACTTCGGCGGCGGGCTTTTTTTCGGTGGCGTGCATGTCCACGGGAATGCCGCGGCCGTTGTCAATTACGGTGACGCTGTTGTCTTCATGCACGGCGACGTTGATCTCGTCGCAAAATCCGGCCATGGCTTCGTCCACCGAATTGTCCGCCACTTCCCAGACCAGATGATGTAGGCCCATTTCGCCGGTGGAACCAATGTACATCGCGGGACGTTTGCGGACGGCTTCGATGCCGCCGAGAACTTTAATCGACGTCGCGTCGTACTTGTGGCCGCCTGTTTTTCCGGCCGCAGCATCTTTTTCAGCCATGGGTCGTGCTTCTCCTCAGAGCGCGTGCGGATGCAATTTGCAAATTACGCTTTAAGACTACGGGAAGGCGGTCGCGCGGATGTGCCCGACACTTGCTCGCCGAAATTCCGGCGAGTTACCTTGCCCATTGGTTTCGCTCACCCGAAGCTGGGTTCGAAATCTTTCGAGGGCGCGCGAACGCGCCGGCGAAACTCGAAGGGTTGCGGCTCCATCCCGTCCCGTTCCGAAAAATTCGGGGAGACGCGGCGGAGCTTTTTAATTTTCCCCTGCGGAAAGGGGATTATGCGGCGCCGACTTTTTGCTTCTCTTGCCCTGGCGCAGGCAAGAAAAACAGAGGCAAATTCGGACCGAATAGAGTGCCGTCCAGAAGGAAATCTGAACAGATTTATTGTATCGAAATTGGTCGAAATTCACAAGGCGAAAGCGCGTGGCCGGATTGAATTTATCGCTTTTCTATTCAATGGGTTACGAGTGATTTGGGGGGAGGATTTTGGAGCTCGTTGCGGCAACTGTAGAAAGCTCGGAACGCAGGCGTTTATACGCGCGTTTTCCAGCGATCGGAGCGGTATCGGCAAGACAGCAAAGCGCTTGCGACGATCAAATGCGCATGGGCATTACGACGTAGCGGTAGCGGGAGGTTTCATCGCCTGTGGGGCGGAGCTGGCCTGCGGATTGTTCGTCTTTTAGTTCGAAGCTGATGGGGCCGTCGGCGGCGGCAGCTAGAAAATCGAGCAGGTATTGCGCGTTGAAGCCGATGGCGATGGTCTCGCCTTTGAATTCTTTTTCGATGATTTCCTTGGCTTCGCCGTATTCCGGGCTGGAGGAGGAAACTTCCAGGCCTTCGGTGGTGAGGGTGAACTTCACGGCGTGCGAACGCTGATCGGCAAGCTGCGCGACGCGGCGCAGCGCATCTTGTAACTCCACGCGCTCGAGGGAGAGAGTTTTATTTGCGTCGCGCGGCAGCACAGCTTCGTAGTTCGGAAATTGTCCGGTGAGTTTGCGCGAGGTGAGCAGGCGGCGGCCGACCTGGAAAAACAGATGGCTTTCATCCTGACCGAATTCGATCTGGACGTCGTCACCTGATTTGCCGACGAGGCGCTGCACTTCGGTCATGGCTTTCTTGGGGATGAGGACGCGCGTCTCGTTGTTGAAGCCTTCGAACTTGTGATCGGTCTCGACCATGGCGAGACGATGGCCGTCGGTAGCGACCATGGCGAGCGAGCCTGGTTTCAGCACCAGCAGCGCGCCATTCAGCGTGTAGCGGGATTCTTCGAGCGAGATCGCGAAGGTGGTCTTGGCGATGGCGTCCGCCAGAAGCTTCGCGGGAATTTTCACCAGCGCGTGCGGGAAAGCGGGGAGCGCGGGGAAATTATCTTTGGACATGCCGACCAGCTTGTAATTGCGGCGGTCGCTGATGATGTGCACCCAGTGATTTTCGAGCAGTTTGAATTTCACTTCGCCTTCGGGCAGCAAGCGCAGCAGCTCGAAAAGTTTCTTCGCAGGGATGGTGCCGGCGCCTTCTTTTTTTACCTTGGCGTCGCAGGAGGTGCGGATGCTGAGCTCCAGATCGGTGGCCGTGATGGTGATACGGCTGCCTTTGGCTTCCACCAGAAGATTCGAGAGGATGGGAATGGTGGTCTTGCGCTCGACGACGCCTTGCGTCAGTTCGAGTTCGTCGAGCAGGTCCGATCTTTTTACGCTGAATTCCATCTGAGGCGACCCTCGCAATTTTCGAGCTGATTCTTGCTGCGGCTACTGTACTGCTTTTCTTTAGGTATATAAATATATAAGAAAACCGTCGCCGTCGCCGCATCTGTGGATACTTCGGAAAACGTTGCAAGTCGAATGACGCAGTGCGATTGCCGCTGGCGTTGTGCTGTGCAGCGGCGCGCGGCGCAGAGGATAAGGCTGGCGAATCGCGGCGCCCGCGTCGTGGCCAGCAGAGCGATGCACAGTTCATTCACAGGTAGCTCACAGGACACTCACAGGGCGTTCACAGGCCACATGCGGGCGAAGCAGAGGGAACGCGAGGGGCACACGTCGAGCAAGTTCGACACGGGCACACGAAAATCCACAGAAAGCGGGGGAGATTGAGAGCATCCGAGGAATAAGTCTAACCAAATGAATCGAGTAACCTGTTGATTTTCTTGTTCAAATCTTTGTTGGTCTGGCGTTCCGTTTCGATTTTGTTGATGGAATGCAGCACGGTGGTGTGATGCTTGCCGCCAAATTGGCGACCGATTTCAGGAAGCGAAGCGGAGGTGAGCTGCTTCACGACGAACATGGCCACCTGACGCGGCAGCACGATCTGCCGGGAATTGCTACGGACATTTAGATCCTGCGCGCGCAGTCCGAAGATTTCGCCGACGCGCTTCTGAATCTGCTCGATGGTGACTTTCTTTTCCTGCGTCTCAATAATATTTTTCAGGACTTGCTGCGCGGTGGAAAGGTTCAACTCGGCGCCGGTGAGCGAAGCATAAGCCATCAGGCGAATGAGCGCGCCTTCGAGCTCGCGAATATTGGACTTGATGGCGCGGGCGATGTACTCGGCGACTTCATCGGGCAGCTGAACGCGTTCGCTCTCCGCTTTTTTCTGCAGAATGGCGATTTTCGTTTCGAGATCGGGCAGTTGAATATCGGCGATCAAGCCCCATTCGAAGCGCGAACGCAAACGCTCTTCGATGGAGGAGATTTCCTTGGGAGGGCAATCGGAAGAGATGACGATTTGTTTCTGCTGGTCGTAGAGCGCATTGAAGGTGTGAAAGAATTCTTCCTGGGTGCGTTCGCGAGTGGCAATGAACTGGATGTCGTCCACCATCAGAACGTCCATGTTGCGGAAGCGGTCGCGGAAGGCTGCCATGCGCTCGAAGCGGATGGAGGAAATCACTTCGTTGGTAAATTTTTCGGCGCTGACGTAGGTGAGACGCATCGCCGGGTTTCTGCGCTTGAGCGTGTGGCCGATGGCCTGCATCAGGTGTGTCTTGCCCAGTCCCACGCCGCCGTACAGGAAAAGCGGATTGTAAGATTTCGAGGGCTGCTCGGCGACGGCCAGGGCCGCGGCGTGCGCGAACTGGTTGGAAGCGCCGACAATGAACGACTCGAAGGTGTAGCGCGGGTTGAGTTGATTGGCCACCGCATCAAAATCCAGCTTGGCTTGGGGCGAGGCGGGCGCACTGATAGCGGCGGTGACGGGAGCTTCCACTTCGGCGCAAATAAAATCCAAATGCAGCTGTGGCTTGCCGATTTCGACCAGCACCGCTTTCAGCAACTCGCCGTAGGTCTCGGTGAGGCGCTTGCAGAACAGGCGCGTGGGAACACGAATGGTCAGACGATCGTCTTCCGAGCGATCCAAGCGAGTGGGTCGAAACCAAGTTGCGAAGCTATGTGGATTAACGCGTCGCTCTGTATGTTGCAGAATCTTATCCCAAAGGTTCATCGAGCGAGTCAGCCCTTACCGCAATTTCCACCGATGTGGAAATGCTGTGGAAAAACGTCACCCATTCCGGCGGGTGTATTTTGGTCTGGTGGTTCAGGTACGATGAAGCAGTGACGCGCCCTGCGTCGCCAGCTCTAATGAAACCCCGTGCCTTACGCTCATCAGAGACGTGAGGCGGGATTCTGCCTAAATGGAACGTTGGTAGCAAGAGAAAACTTCGTGAGTACCAGGCGTGCTGTCCACAAACAATTCACAGGATTTCCACAATGACGAATTTTAATATTTGCACTTGTAAAAAACAAAATTCGCGAGACGGAGTTGCGTGAGAATTTAAATCTTTTCGGGCGCGAAACAGCAACGCGCGAAATTTTTTCGCGGAGCGAATTCACCGACAGAGATTCGCAGCGACAGCGGCCACAGCCACAGCCACAGCTACGGCTGTGTCGCACCTGCGCCGCTCCGGATTTCTTTGCGAACTTTCCCACCGCTTCCGCGGCGGGCTAGCTTCTGCCGCGCCTGCGCCGCTGAGTCCGGAATCGGCGCATCGGATGCACGGCGGATCGAGCCAAAAATTAAAAGAGCCGGCGAGACGCCGGCGCTACAGAAAACTGGCGGCGCAAATTCAGTCGAGGCGGAAATTTACGCGGTCGATGCCGCGGGCGCGGCCGGTGGATTCGTCTATATCAATTTGTACGGTGTTCATCTGCACGTCGCCTTCGGCTACTGCGAATTTTGCGGGGAGCGCATCGAGGAAGCGCTGCACGATAGGTTTTTTCTCCATGCCGATGACGGAATCGTGCGGGCCGGTCATGCCTACGTCCGTGATATAGGCGGTGCCGCCCGGAAGCACGCGATTATCGGCGGTGGCGACGTGCGTGTGTGTGCCCAGCACGGCGGAAACTTTTCCGTCGAGATGCCAGCCCATCGCCTGCTTTTCGGAAGTGGCCTCGGCGTGCATGTCCACGACGATGACTTTCACGTCGCGAGGGAGCGCGGCGAGCTCGCGTTCCGCGGCGCGGAAGGGATCTTCCAGCGGCGCCATGAACGTGCGGCCTTGCAGATTCATCACCGCATAGGCGATGCCATTCTTGGTTTGGCCGACGAAGTGTCCTTTGCCCGGTGAGCCGCTGGGAAAATTCGCCGGTCGGATCAACCGCGGCTCGTGCGGAAAAAAATCCAAGATTTCCTTGCGGTCCCAAATGTGATTGCCGCCGGTGATGACCTCCGCTCCTGCCGCGAATATTTCTTCGGCGAGGCGCGGAGTAATGCCAAAGCCGGATGCGGAATTTTCACCATTGGCGATGCACAGGTCTATGGAGCGTTGCGTGAGGATGTCCGCGAGCCGGTCATGAACGATTTTGCGTCCGGGCGAGCCGACAATATCTCCGATAAAGAGAATCTTCATTCTGGCGGCTTCTCATTTCGAACTGCGAATGAACTGCGAATCTGCAGCTTTCTGACGTGGAGCGGTCCACTTCGCCGTGCGTTGCTAGGTCCTGAACCCCACGAATAGGTGGGTGCCCTGCGCCTGCTTTCAGGCTATCCACCGGCCGAAACCGATGGACGTGCACAAGGGCAGGACGACGCGGACTCCCTGGGATCCAGTGTTGGTTCAAAAGACCATCGCGACGTCACCTGCGTCGCAGGCCGGTTCCACCAAGTATTGTAGCAGGAAATATTACCGCAGCGAGCCGGGCGGCAGCACCCGGACCTGCGGCTTGAACGAAAAAGGCCGAAGAGCCGGCCCGACGCCGGCGCTACGAACGTCAAAGGCTGGCGTCAAAACAAGAACTTGAAGCCCAGCTGGACCAGGCGGGGCGAGGTCGCGCCGATGACCTTGCCGAACGTGGAGCTGCTGATATTTCCGTCAACGGCTTGCGGGCCGAAAAACTGGGCGTGGTTGAAGGCGTTGAAGGCTTCGATGCGAAACTGGAGAGACTTCGCTTCGGTGAGGCGGACGTTTTTGAGCAGGGCCAGGTCGTAGTTGTTCATTCCGGGACCGTAGAAGAAGCGGCGCTTGGCGGTGCCGGGCGTGCCCAGGACGTTCTCTGTGAACGCAGCGGTATGGAAATACGCCTGGCCGTTGCGAGGATTGGAATTCAGGTTGAGCGCGGCGCCCGTATCGTCCGGCTCATCCACACCGAAATTATTGATGCCGTTGGGTTCGGAGCCTAGAAGTGAATTGTCGCCGAAATTCACCAGGGTGACAGGGAGGCCGCTGCTGAAATGGGCGATGCCGGAAAGTTCCCAGCCGCGCGTCCAGGCGTTCGATGCGCGGATGAGCTTTTCGAAAGGAAGCTGGTAGTTATAGCTCGCGACGAAATTGTGTCTCACGTCGAAGGAGGAAAGCGCTTTGCTAAGCGCGGGGTTGAGCGGATTGACGGCTTCGCCGAGGTTTGAAGACTGGTCTTGGGATTTGCTGAAAGTGTATCCGGCGAGCACGGTGAGGCGCCTGGTAGTGTGGCGCAGCGTGACTTGTAGCGCGTTGTAATTGGAGTTGCCGATCGTCGCTTGATTCGCGTTGCTGCCAAAGTTCGGGCCGAGCGGGCCTCGCGTGCCGTTATAAACCTTGCCCGTAGAAGTGATGTACTGGGTGTCTTCGCCGAACGGGCCGCAGGGAGTTAGTCCGGGCGCGAGATTGGCAGGATTGCTCAAGAACAAACAGAGTGCTGGATCGCCCGGGTTCGCTTCTTCGAGCACGAGAAGCCGGTGCCCTTGCGTGCCGACGTAATTCACACTTACGACGGTATTGCTACCGAAGCCGCGCTCGAGCGAGAGCATGTAGTCCTCGGTGTAAGGGATGCGATTGGTTGTTTCGTAGTTGGGCAGGCCGGTAATGGGCTCAAACTGCGCCCAGTTGATGTTGGAGTCGGGATTTTTCGCGCTGGAATTTAGTGGAGCAAGCGCTACCGGAAAAGTCTGGCCGAGATTCTGGCCGCTCGCCGCGGTGACGAAGGGCGTGGCGAAAAGCGGCGGAGCGGGGCTGGTGTAGGTGGTGCCGTAGGGGGCGTTCGCGCTCATCACGCCGATGGTGAGCGCTTCGATCGCGGTATAGAACATTCCGTAGCTGGCGCGGATGCTGGTCTTGCCGGGTCCGCCGAGAATTTTTGCTAGCAGGCCATCGCCCGCAACGTTGGGCGAATACGCCAAGCCGATGCGCGGCGCGAAATCCCGGTTACCCGGAGGCGCGAGCGTGCGCGATACGCCGGGATCGGAGGGATAGAGAATGCCGGCGGGAGCGCCGGGGAAAACGACCGACTGTTCGCCGGGCACGAACGTGGCGATCTGGTTGTACTTCTCGTACCAGGGCTCGATGCGGTCCCAGCGCAAGCCGTAATTCAGAGTCAGGCCGCTGTTGATGCGCCAACTATCCTGGCCGTAAAGACCGAAATACTTGTTGCGACCGTAAAAGGGCTGCAGCTGGCTCTGGTTGTACTGGCTGGGAACTCCGAGCAGGAAATCGGCGAAGTCGAGGCCGCTCTCGGTTCCGAAGAACAGGAAGCTGCCATTGAATTGCGCGATGGCGTTGACGTTCACCTGATCGTAGTGGACCTCTCCGCCGAACTTCAGCGTGTGCGTTCCGAGCACCTTTGAAAAATTGTCGAGCCATTGAAAAGTGTTGCCGGCTTGATTCAGCTCGTTGGTGTTGGTGCCGATTGTATAGCTATTGAAGCCGACACTTTCGACGCCTTCGGTTTTTGGCGATAGCGGCACGATGCCGGGAGTTCCGGGGCCAACTTCGAAGCCTTGCGAGGCCAGGCTGACCCCGACTCCTCCTACTGGTTTGCCGAGGTCAACGGAATTGCGCAGGTAGCTGAAATGCAATTCGTTCGCGGCAGACGTGCCGAGCGTCTTGGTGAAGCCAAGATCGAGCAATTGCGCGCGGCCGGTGTAGAGCGCGTTGAAGCCGGGAAGGTTTGCGCCGCCTTGCGCGACCGGGTAGGGATTGTTCTGCGACCAGTCGTCGAGAAAGTAGTAGGCGGAGAGCAGACCGAAGCGCGTATTGGCATCGAGGCGGTAGGCGCCCTTGTCGTCGCGCAAGGTTTGGTTGAAGGCCGAAGTGGAAAACGTGCCGTTGGAATTGTTGGGCGCTGGAATGTATTGCAGGAGGTTGGTTCCGGGCGCGGTCCATGCGCTCGTAGGGACAGTGGCGTTCGGAAAGACGCAGCCGGTTACCGGATTGTTGCTGGTGCACGGTCCGCCGGCCGGATGCTGCTGCGTA
Organism: Acidobacteriota bacterium; assembly: GCA_013289715.1. Classification (GTDB taxonomy): domain Bacteria; phylum Acidobacteriota; class Terriglobia; order Acidiferrales; family UBA7541; genus Palsa-295. The sequence goes on from JABCZJ010000014.1 coordinate 61,373, forward strand.
GGGCCGCTGAAGTAATAAGGCTCGCCGGGCTGGACGGTGTAGCCCAAGTTGCTCGAAAGAGTTGTCGCGATGTTCGGCCCGCTTACGACGCACGGAATTTCCAGCGAAGGCGCCACCACGCCGCAGAAACCCAGCGGATGGAAGCCGCTGGAATTCAGCGCGAGATCGGAAAAGTTGCCGGTGGTGCGGTCCTGTACGGACGGCACGGGAATCTGGCCCGTGTCCACGCCCTGGGTCGAACGAGTGCCTTGATAGTCGGCGAAAAAGAAAATTTTGTTATTGCGAATAGGGCCACCGACGGTGCCGCCGAACTGGTTTTGATCGAAGGCGCCGCGCGCAGGAGAAAAGTAGTTGCGCGCGTCGAGATTGGTGTTGCGCAGGAATTCGAAAAGATCGCCGTGAAAGGCGTTGGTGCCGGACTTGGTGACGACGTTAATCTGCCCGCCGCTGAACTCGCCATACTCCGCGTCGAAATTGCTGGTGAGAATGCGAAACTCGGCGATGGAGTCGAGGTTGGGAATGATCGCCGCGCCCATGTTGACGTCCTCTTCGACGTCGCTGCCATTCACGATGAAGGCGTTGGCAAATTCGCGTTGCCCGTTGATTGAAATCGTTCCGGGATTCAGATCGCCGGAAGGGGAAAGCACGCTGGCGCCGACGTCTTGCACCGTGTCAGTGGCGACGGAAGTCACGGGCGCGACTCCCGGCTGGAGCGCGAGTAAGTCGGTGTAGCTGCGACCATTGAGGGGTACGGTGGTCATCTGTGCGCCGGTGATGACCTCGCCGATTTGCGTGCTGGTGGTGTCCACGTGCAGCTGGGTATCAGCGACAGTAACGGCGTCGGACCTGGCGCCGACTTCCAGAACTGCGTCAATGGTCAATGCGCTGTTGGCATCGAGGACGATTCCGGTGCGCTGATAGGGCCGGAAGCCGGTCGCTGCTACTTCCAGATTGTAGCGGCCGACCTGGACGTCCAGGAAAAAATAGGCGCCATTGTTGTCGCTGGTGAGGATCTGGCGCACACCGGTTTCTGCATTCGTGATGGAGACGGTTGCTGTGGGAACCACGGCGCCGCTGGAATCCTTCACGGTGCCGGAGATACGGCCGCCGACGCCTGCTCTGGCGACGCTCGCTAGTGGTAATAAAGCGGCGAAGAGCCACAGAACGTGAGCGAAAGAGCGGGAAGTGATGCGAAGCATGGATCTCTCAGTTGAAAATGATTATCAACTGGGAAGAGAGTGTAGGCTAGTTGCAAATGTGTGTCAACTGGAGTTTTGTAAGAATTTGATTACGATGCAGCGCGGCGGTGGCCGATACCGCTGCGAAAACGCAGAGGGAAAAGCCCCACCCTTCAGAAACGAAGGGTGGGGCACCCTCACACTGATTTAGATACGAGGTAATTCGTTTGTAGCGGCTAGCTAGAAGTGGAAGCCGACCTCCGCTGTTACGGTTCGGGGCGTGACGTAATGCGTGCCGCTGAACGTTGACAGGAAGTTGTAAAGGACATAGTTGTTGGCCAGGTTGATTACTTCCACCCGAGCACTCCATTTGTAGCGATCGCCATGGAAGAGATTGTCGTGGCCCACGGCCAGATCAAACAGGTTGCGCTGTTGGATGCGTGGGGGATTGTGGTCATCATTTTCCTTGTTGGGGGCCGGCACGGAAATGAGCGTGGAGCTGAACTGCGTCGCAGGGCAGACACCTCCCGGTATCGGAATACCGGCAGGATTTGCCGCAGTGGGCGGCGCGGCGTGCACGCCGTTGCAGGTGAACCCGGCCTCGAACTCCTGATCGGCGCTCAAGGGAACGCTGCCCACGTTCGAGGCCACCAGCGAGACGGAACCCGTGGCGGGGTCGGTGCCTATACTGCCTGGGCAAGTGTTGAACGATTCGATGCCGAAGCAGGGCGTCGCGCCGGCCACCAGGCCGCTGTCGTAGCGCCAGTTGAAAGCCACCCATGGGTATTTCTTCCAAGGCTGATATTGCAGGTGAGTCGTCTCGTTGAAATGTTCGTCGTGGTCAATGCGAAAAACGCCCGTAGGCGCCGTGGGATTTGCCCCGGCTCCGGCCTCCTGCGGGGTAAAGAACCGGGCAGCCACGCTGGACATTACGATGAAAGCCGTCAAACCGTGGTAATCCGGCACTGATGCGCGGATCGCGAATCCAGGGATCTTGGACCGGGCCCACTCGATCGGGAAAGTAATTGGCGTGTTACCGAGCACACTGAAATCGTAGGCGTTATGGGTGTACTTCCAGATGTATTCACCGTCGATAACTAAGTACTTCCCAAACGCTTGTTGCAGGCCGGCGTGAAATTCATTGCGATACCCGGGCGCGATCGGATTTGTGGAATTTCCCGCGCATCCGAGCAGAGGGTTCAGAACATCGCTGCTGCACCCAATGCTGGAAAGGACGAGATTTTCGTTGAAGGGAGATTCGAGAGTTCGGGCGTAGGAGACACGCAGAACGGTGTTGCTGGGTTTGATGTTGTAAGCGACGCCCAGGCGAGGCTCGGCTTGGTTCGCGGTAGACAAACCGTTGTACAAGTCGCCGCGAATGCCCAAATTGAACGACCAGTTTTTCCAATTGATGGTGTCCTGGACGTACAGCGCCAGTTCCTTGACATCCGTGTGCAGAGGAAATGATGCAGCGGTTTGGAATCGACTTCCTCCGCGCGTGAGGTCAAAGGGAAGCAAGGTCGGATTAAACAAAGGGTATAGGGCTGTGCTCAAGAATCCATTGGCCGGGTTGCCCGGGGCGTTGGGATTGGTCGCCACGTTCGGTTGAAATCCCGCTGCCGCGCACTGGCTGGTGCTTGTGAACCCCTGCACCGGGGCGAACGGGTAAAAACCATCGGTTACGGGATTCGTATTGGGACCGAGGCACGGCGCGTTGAACGTAGGATCGACAATGCCGATTTGATCCTTCTCTGTGAGAAATGTCTGCTCATAGACGATCCCCGCCTTCACATTGTTGATGCCGTGCACATACGAAATTTCTGAATGGATGCCCGCGTTTGTAAGGGTGCGATCCTGGGTGACGGTTTCCCTCTGCAGGCTGAACGGCCCGAGGTCCGCGAACGGGTTGTCGCTTGGGTAGTAGTTATATGTATCGCTGCGAACAAAGGCGCCGAGAGTAAGGACGGTGTTGGAGTTGATCAGGTGCGTCCAGCTCGGGGCGATGTTGAATGTGCCGATCTTCGAGCGCTGATCCTGCACGCCGACGGGCTGACCACACGCTGCGAGAGTGCAACCCGAGGCTGCGGAAGGAGCAAGCCCGCCATTGTTAACGACGACGCCAAACCACGGCGAAGCGAATTGCGCGTCGAACGAATTGGGCGTCTGAAACCAGGAACGCGTGTATAGGGCGTTGAGATGGATCGAGTCTGCGGGCGAGATCTGATAATCCACACGATCGAAGATGTTTTCCTCGTTGCCTTTGTCGTGCATCACTGTGAATTCCGGGGGATCCAGGAATCGGCCGCTGTTCAATCCGTTTGCGGAGATGAAATTGCCCCATTTCTGATTGCCGTAGGCGAGGTCGAAGCCGGCGTTGGACGTGCCGAACGAGCCGTAGGAGGCCGTGACGCTGCCATGAGGCGTGGTGACGCCGAGACCGGAACGGGTAGTGGCCTGGATCACGACGCTGGTCTTGCCACCGAATTCGGCGGGCGGCGCCCCGGAAATGACTTCCAGTGACTGCACCGCATCCACGGGAAGCTGGTTCGAAAAGACTTTGCTCTGCTGATCGGTGATCGGTTGGCCGTCAACGGAAAATGAATTCTCCGCATGGTCGCCAAGCCCATGGAACAAACCATTCGAGTCTGCCGCTATGCCGGGAGTCGTGAGCGTGACGAGCGAACTCAGTGACGACGATTGGCTCTCGAGAGGAAGCTTTTCGAATAGTGCCCGGTCCACGTCGGTGTGGAAGGTCGGCTCGTTTTCAAGCAGGTCGCCTCCGCCTTCGACCGTCACCGTGCTGGAGCTACCTGCTACGGTCAAAGTGATTTTCACCGAAAGTGGCACCGAGGATCGTACGTCAACGTCCTGCGCGTAGGGTCCAAATCCCTTGGCCGTCACGGACAAGTGATAGGGATTGAACGGCACGTTGGGGAAGCTGAAAGCGCCGGAAGTGTCGGTCGTGATGGAACGCTCGTATTGGCTGACGGGGTTGTGTATGGTAACGGTCGCGCCAGCGACGACGCCGCCGGAAGGATCCGTCACCGTGCCTGCGATGTTTGCCGCGTTTCCGGTTTGTGAGAAACCGCTGGGTGCGGCTGCCAACGTGACTAAAAGCAAAAACAAAGCTGCCAGAAATGCTCTTGCTAAGCTCATGAATGAATCTCCCTTTATGAATGGCAGCGTGTGCGCTGCGCAGCGCCCGCCGCGGATGAAATGAAAAAATATGGAATTCGACGCCTGCCGCCATGAACACGGCACGCGTTAAGGGATTACGAATTTATGAATGAGGAATTAAACAGGAGGCGCGCGAGGGATCCGGTGACTGCAAATAGGGTCGAGGCTGAGCTTCTGACCTTCGGCAGCGGCAAATCGGGCGACCGCGACGGGCGACTGCAGTTCCATCTGCGCCGCGGGCTGCGGTACGGCGACGTGCCCGGTGTGGCAGACCTGGCAATGCTGTTCGTCGGAGGAGTGCCCGTGCCAATGCCCGGCAGCCTGCATGGCAAAGAGGCCCACGGAAAGAACGAGGGCCACCGCCAGCAATCGTAGGGCTATTCGCTTGGGCATAAAAAGCTGTAGGACCCCCGCCCGTATCATAACCTCTGATGCACCTTCGAGCGCAATCGTTCCGCGAAATAATTCCATTTGCTAACGCTGTGGGCTGGGCGCCCGCGGAAAAATTCTGACTGGCCTCATATACTATACTGGGGTATATTAATAGGAGCTATGGCCCATACCTCCAAAGACAAAGAAAAGCTTCTGAAACGCGTGCGCCGGATTCGCGGGCAGGTAGAGGCGATCGAGCGCGCTCTGGAATCCGAGCAGGAATGCGCCGGCGTGCTGCAATTGATGGCGGCTTGCCGCGGGGCGCTGAACGGCCTGATGGCCGAAGTGATGGAAGGGCACGTGCGATTTCACGTGCTGGATCCGGAACAGGGCAAGGACTCGCCGCAGGGAAAAGCGGCCGAGGAGCTGATTGATATTGTTCGGGCTTACTTGAAGTGAGGAAACGGCGCAAATCGCTGGAAATGATGCGGCAGAGGATCCAATTATGGGCCAGACGAACTTGAGGGAAACGGAAGCACCGAAGATTAGCGGGTTACACCCGGCAAGCGCTGCGGTTGACCACGACAATCATGAAGCTGAGCACGAAAATCCCTTGCAGTGGCGCGAGATCAACCGTGTGCTGTTCACGGCAGCAGCGGCCGGGGCCATCTGGTTTTTGGGAGGCGCGCGGAATCCGTACATCACAGCGCTTGGCGTGATTTGCGCCATCGTTGGCGGGTTTCCGATATTTCACGAGGCATACGAGAACATCACACAGCGGCGCATGACCATGGAACTTTCGATGGCGATCGCCATCGTCGCAGCGCTCGCGATTCGTGAAATATTTACGGCCCTGATCATTACGCTCTTCGTTTTGGTTGCGGAGATTTTGGAGGGCCTCACGGTCGGCCGAGGCCGTCGCGCGATCCAACATTTGATCGAACTGCTGCCGAGCACAGCAACCGTGCGGCGAAACGGAACCTGGATTGATGTAGGGATTCAGGAAGTGGCAATCCACGATGAAGTTCTGGTCCGGCCGGGCGGGCGTATTCCGGTCGATGGGAAGGTCATTGGAGGACATTCCTTCGTGGACCAAGCGCCCATCACGGGCGAATCCATGCCAGTTGAAAAACATTTGGGCGCCATTGTCTACGCGGGGACGATCAATCAATCCGGAGCGCTGGAAGTTCGCCTCGAGCGCGTGGGCCGTGACACAACCTTCGGCAAGATCATTGAGGCCGTAGAGACCGCGGAGAAGTCGCGAGCGCCGATTCAAGGAATCGCAGACCGGCTTGCGGGCTACCTGGTTTATTTTGCATTGGGCGCGGCGGTGCTGACGTTTCTGCTCACGCACAACATTCGTTCGACGATTTCCGTGATCATCGTGGCCGGAGCGTGCGGCATCGCGGCAGGGACGCCGCTGGCGATTCTGGGCTCAATCGGCCGCGCAGCACAGGAGGGCGCCATCATCAAAGGCGGGTTGTATCTGGAAAAGCTTTGGGAAGTGGATACCATACTCCTCGATAAGACCGGGACGCTGACTTATGGAACTCCTGAACTTCTGGAGGTTTGCCCGGCCCGGGATGTTCCCGCTGCGCTCTTGCTGAAATCCGCCGCGATTGCTGAATCTCGCTCCGAACACCCCATCGCCAACGCTATTGTGAGGAAAGCGGTGCAATTGGGAATCCCATACGAAGATCCTGGCCAGTTCGAATACACCCCGGGCCAGGGAATCATCGCTAGCAGCGGCGGTGACGAGATTATTGTGGGGAAGCGGCAATTCTTGCTGGAACAGCGCGTGCCCTGCGATCCGCCGAACCGCGGAATCGCGGGCTCGGAGATTTTTGTGGCTCGCGGCGGCCGATTTCTGGGGACGTTGCAGGTTGCGGATACGCTTCGGCCCGAGGCGAGAAGCGCGATGCAATCTCTGAAGTCCATGGGTTTGAAGACGGTGCTGCTGACGGGCGACGCGAAGACGGTGGCGGAGGATGTCGGCGGCAAACTGGGCGTGGACGAAATTGTTTCCGGCCTGCTGCCAGAGGATAAGTTGCACTACGTGCAAAAGATGATCGAGAAGGGCCACAAAGTGGCCATGGTCGGAGACGGTATCAATGACGCTCCGGCATTGATGCAAGCGTCGGTGGGCGTGGCGATGGGATCCGGAACAGACGTCGCGCGCGAAAGCGCCGACGTAGTGCTGATTGGCAGCGACTTATCCAAGCTGGTCGAAACCTTGCAAAGCGCACGGCGTTGCCACAGGACGATCATGCAGAACTTCGTGGGAACGTTGGTGGTGGACACGATCGGTGTGGGTCTCGCGGCTTTTGGGTTTCTGAATCCGCTGCTGGCCGCTTTCATTCACGTCTCGTCCGAAATGGCATTCATATTGAATTCCGCCAGATTGCTACCGCCGGTGTCGTCCGCAAATCAATTCGTCCGCGGAATTCTTTCACAAACACCTACCGCTGCAAACTAATCGAAATTCCACGACTTACTTGGTGCCGGCGAAGCTCACACCTGCAAGACGTCGCCTTCGCGGGCGACCATCTTGTAAAGCACGGGGCTGACGATGCGGCCGAGGAGCAGACGCGAAACCAAACCTGCCACGATTACGATGGCGAAAGGTTTCTGCGAATCGGAGCCGATGCCGGTCGAAAGCGCCGCGGGCAACAATCCCAGGCACGCGACTAGAGCCGTCATCATGATCGGCCGGAAGCGGACGAGCGACGCGTCGTAAGTGGCTTTTTCGATGCCGAACCCTTCGAGCCGAAGTTTGTTGATGTAAGAGACGTCAATGACCGCGGTTTCCACGGAGACGCCCATCAGGACCAGCAGCCCGAGCAGCGAGGAGACGCTGAACGGTGTATGCGTGAGCTTCAGCGCGAGCAACGCTCCCACCGGCTCGGTCAAAATCACGCTGAGAACCACCGTGACCGGAAACTTCAGGTTGCCATAGAGCGCGAAAAGGATCATGAAAATCAGCAGCACCGTGAGCGGCGCGACAACGGAGACCTGGCTCATCGCGTTGATAAATTCGCTGTATTCGCCGCCCCAGGCCAGGCGATAGCCGGCCGGCAATGATTTATTTACGCCCGCGATGGCGCGCTTGCCTTCCTCGACGGCGCCGGCAAGGTCGCGGCCTTCGATGCTGTACTGCACGCCGATGTAGCGCGAATTATTTTCGCGATAAATGAAGGACGCGCCGTTGCCTTCGCGAATGTCCGCAAGCTCGCTGAGGGGAATTTGCTGGCCTGTGGGCGTGCCGACCAGCAGATTCGCAATCTGTTGCGCGTTCTCGCGGAACTCCGGCTTCATGCGCACGACGAGATCGAACAATTTTTCGCCTTGGATTACTTGGGTGGCCGCCTGGCCGCCGACGGCGGCTTGCACCACGCCTTCCACATCGGCCACGTTGATGCCGTAGCGCGCGATCTTGTCGCGATCCACTTGCACGATCAGGCTGGGCTGGCCCAATTCGCGGACGACGGTGAGTTCGGTAAAGCCGCGGACTTGCGAAAGCCGCCGCTTGATTTCCAGCGCCTTTTCCTGCAGGACGTTCAGGTCCGCGCCATACACTTTCACGGCCAGCGCGCTCTTCAAGCCGGTGAGCGCTTCGTCCACGGCATCTTCGGCGGGCTGAGTGTAATTGAAAATAATTCCTGGGAATGCGGTGAGCTGCTTCTGCAGGTCCTCGATCAGCTCCGCCTTGTTGTGGACATTTCCGGATTTCCAGATGGCATCGTCGTATGGTTTCAGTCCCACGTAGAATTCGCAATTGAAAAAACCGGTGGGGTCGGTGCCGTCATCGGGTCGCCCGAGCTCGGAGCCGACGTCGGTAACCATCGGATATTTCGCGAGAATGTCGCGAATCTGCGGCGCCACTTTGGCCGCTTCTTCGTAGGAAATCGTGTAGGGCATGGTCGCGCGGACCCACAGCGCGCCTTCATCGAGGTGGGGCATGAATTCGCCGCCGATGAAGGGGATCAACAGGAGACTGACGCCGAAAATTACGGTGGCGAGCAACATGGTCAGCCACGGACGCTCCAGGCACCACTTCAGTTCCGAGCCGTACTCGTTCTTGATCCATTCGAAGGGCTTGTTGCGGGGTTCACGGACGCCTTTCTTGAACCAGTAAGAGCACATGACCGGCACGAAGGTGAGCGTGAGAATCAATGCGCCGATCAGCGCGATGGACATGGTGTCCGCCATGGGGTGGAACAATTTTCCAGACGGGCCGCTGAGCGCGTAGATGGGGATGTAGCCGGCAATGATAATGGCGACGGAATAGAAGATGGGGCGGTCCACGTCCCTGGCGGCGGCGAGAATCACTTCGTGCAGGTCGTATTTCTGGCCTTCGCGGAGTCCCAGCTCGCGATAGATGTTTTCCACCATCACCAGCGTACCGTCAATGATGATGCCGAAATCAATCGCGCCGATGGAGAGCAGGTTGGCAGCGACGCCGCGCCCGTGCAGAAAAATGAAAGAGAAGAGCAGGGCGACCGGAATTGTGAGCGCCACAATCACCGCCGCACGTACGTTGACCAGAAAGAAGATCAGCACGATCAGGACCAGCGTCATCCCGACCAGCATGTTTTTTTCCACGGTATTAATTGTCAGACTCACCAGCTCGCTGCGGTCGTAGTAAGGCAGCACTTTCACATCGGGCGGCAGAATGTGCTCGTTCAGTTCTTTGGTCTTGGCTTCGACGCCCTTCAAGACGTTCTGCGTCTGGTCGCCGCGCAGCATCATGATGACGCCTTCGACGGCGTCGTCATTCTTGTTGAATCCGAATTGTCCCAGGCGCGGCGCGTGGCCGATGGTGACTTCGCCGACATCTCGTATGCGCACCGGCACGCCATTCTGCGTGCCGATAATCACGCTGCCAATGTCCTGCACGTCCTTGATCAAGCCCAAGCCGCGCACGTAATAAAATTGGCCGCCCTGCGGATAAAATCCGCCGCCGGTGTTGGCGTTGTTCACGGAAAGCTGCTGGATCACCTGCGGGACGGTGATGTGATAGCCATAGAGGCGCGCGGGATCGAGCAGCACCTGATACTGCATCACTGTGCCGCCGAAGCCCGAATCATCGGCGACGCCGCGCACTTGCTTGTACTCGCGCTCGATCACCCAATCTTCAAAAGTTTTTAGTTCCTGCGGCGTGCGGTCGGGGCTTTGCAATACGTAGCGGTAAACCAGACCCGAGGGGCTGGAAAGCGGCGCGAGCCCAGGAGTGACGCCGGTGGGATAGGTGACTTCGCTCAGCCGCTGGAAGACGACCTGGCGCGCCACGTAATCGTCCGTGTCTTCATCGAACGTGAGAATTACATCCGACAGGCCGTAGAGCGAAATGGAGCGCTGGATTTCCATCTTCGGCACGCCGTTCATTTCCACTTCGGTGGGCAGCGTCACCAGGCGTTCGACTTCTTCCGCGGCATGCCCCGGCCATTGCGTGATGACCTCCACCATCGGCGGAGAAAGATCCGGGTAGGCGTCCACCGGCATGCGCTGGAAGGAAATGGCGCCGCCGATGAGGATAAACACCACCAGCATCAGCACCAGGAACCGCTGTTGCAGCGCGAATTGTACGATGCGATGAATCATGCGAGATGGGCCGCGTTAGTGCTGCAACGAATTGGCGAACTGCAGGAACAAGCTGCCGTCGCCGACGACTTTGTCGCCGGGACTCAAGCCTTTCAGAATTTGCGTCTTTCCCGCTTCGCTCTGGCCGATTTCCACCGATCGGCGGCCGAACTGGTTGGAGCCCGTGGCTACGTAAACGAATGGCTGATTTTCGTCGTCGCGCAGCACGGACGCATCGGGCACTGCGATGGCGTTTTGTTCGACGCCAGCATCCACCGTGGCGGTTACGTACATGTTGTTCTTGAGTTTCTCGCCGGGATTTTCGACGATGATGCGTGCCTGGAGCGTCCGCGTATTGGGATCAAGCGCAGGCGACATGAATGAAATCTTGCCCCGGAATTTATCGAGATACGAATCGGTCTGCACCGTCACCTGGTCGCCTACGTGTACCGCGGCCATATCGCTCTGATAGACGTTTGCCAGCACCCACACCGAGCTCATATCGGAAATGATGAATGCCTGGGTGGCGCCGGCTTGCAATAACTGGCCGGGTGCGACGTCGCGTTCGACGATTTCTCCGCCGATGGGCGCGAGCAGCGGGATTTCGGCTGACGACGGCGCTTTCTCCAAATCGTCGGGATTGGGAATTCCCAGAATCTTCAGGCCCAGCAGCGCCGCGTTCAAATCTGCCTGCGCCTGAATGCGATCGGATTCCGCCTGCAGCAAATCGCGTTCGGCGATGGCGTGGTGCGCGTAGAGATCCTGGGCGCGCGCGTAGTTCTTGTCCGTCACGCGTAGGGTGTCACGCGCTTTCAAATACGCCGCATAGAGCAGCGAGTAATCCGGGCTGCTCACTTCTAAAAGCGATTGGCCTTTCTTCACGCGTTCGCCCGGGACTACCAGGATCCGGCTGACCGGGCCGCCGACCTGAGTGATCACCGGCACGGTGTTAAATGCGTTGTAAGCCACCGCGCCGGTGAGGCGCAGGACGCGCGGGAGTTTCACTGGCTCGACGGTGACGACCTGCACGTGAGACATCTGGTTCTGCGGGATCGTAAACAGCTCGGGAGTCTGGCTCTTGGATTCTTTGGCGCTGTAGGACGTCATTTGATTCGCGCGTTCATCGGAGCTACAGCCCGCGATACAGGCAGCGGCCATCGCCGCTGCAGCGGCGTAAAAGCCTGCTCGGGCCACTACAGATCTGGAGCCGCATCGGAAAAACTGGGCGCTCATGGCAGGCTCCTGGTTCCCACGGCCTCGCGCAGCTGCTCGACTGCGGTGAGATAGGCCGCGAGCGATTGCCGGTAGGAAAGTTGCACAGCGCGATAGCTACGCTCGGCGTCGAGATAGTCGAGCAGGCTGGCGGCGCCGCGCTTGTAGGAGTATTCGGTGATGTCGCGCGATTGCTGCGCCGCATCCAGGTAGCCGCCACGGAATTGCGTAACCACCAGATCGTTTTCGCGCACGCCTTCGTACGCAGTCAGCACGTCACTCATTACTTGATCGCTGGCGGCCAGCTGCAGCTCCTGCGCTTGATTGATCACGTAGTTGGTACGCGCGATTTCGCCCTGATTGCGGTTGAAGATGGGAATCTGAAAGCTGCCAAAGAAGGAGGCGGTATTGGTATCGCTGACGTGATCGTAATTGGCGGTGCCGGTGACGTCCACCTTGCCGTTGGCTTTGGCCAATTCATACTGGCTCTTGGCTGCGGTCACGCCTTGCTGCGCGGCGCGAAAATCCGGGCGATTCTGTAAAGCCTTCGCTTGCAGATCCTCGAGCTTCATCTGCAGCGGGATGTAATCGAAATCGCTGGTTACGTCGAAATCCTCGGGAACGGTCTCATACCCCAGAAACTGCCGCAAACCGACCAGCGCCTGCACTTTCGCGAGTTGGGCCTGGGCCACATCCTGCTGAAATTGCAGCAACTGCAGCTTGATCTTCAGAAAATCGCCTTCGCTGATGTCGCCGGCATTGTAGCGGGCCTGGCTGATATCCACCGTGTTTTGAAAGCTTTTCATATCCTGCAGCGCGAGATCGAGCGTGGATTCGGCAAGCTGCACGCTCACGAACTGTGAGGCAACGTTGAAGGTGAGCGTGCGCTCATTGTCCGTGACCAGTGATTTGGTTTCTGCGGTGACGTCTTGCGCGGCTTGCAGGCGGTGCTGACGCTTCCTGCCGCGTTCGAAGAGGTAGGAGATGCCCAGATCGAATTGTACGGTTTCGTCGAGGTAGTCCGCCGTGAAATGACTGGGCTGAAAAACCGGAAGGAACTGGGCGTCCGCGGTGAAGACGGGATTGGGCCGCAGATTTGCGGTGATTTCCAGAGCTTGGTCCTGCTGAATGGTGGTGCGCGCCGCTTTCAGATTATGGTTGTGCTGCAGCGCCATCTGGATGGCTTGGTCCATACTGATGCGCACGGCGCCGTGTACTTGCCCCGATGGAGTATTTTGCGGCGCAGTTTGCGGCATGGTGTTCTGCGGCGCGGCGGGCGGCGGTGGAGGCGACGTCTGCGCAGCGGCCGCGGATGCAAGACACACCACGAGTGCAGGAATGGCGAATAGCACGGTTTTAGCGGGCATAGTCTTCAACCTCAAAAGAGAAAAAGTAGCCGGATCGGCATGCGGGTAGCGACACAGCGTCAACTAAAGATTAGATTGCGGGTGGAGCGCGTGCGGGAAGGCGCGGCGCGACAGGTGGTGGCGCAAATCCAGGTTCCTGGAATTCGATTTGCACGCGTACCTGAGCCAATGATGGTGCGCGATGGTTCGGCTGCGGATGGTCAATCGATTGGTGGCTCAGATGGCAGATCGAACAATTCGCATCGGGACCCGCATGATGGTGCGAGACGCTGCCCAAAACCATCACGAGCATCAGCAGCGCGAGGAGCGCTACTGGAACGATGAGATACCGAGCTGCTCTGTGTTTATGCACGCAACGAAGGTCGGCAGAACCCCTGCCGCCTATCATATACGGAGAGGGCTATCAGATGCCAACGGGTTGCGTTGGGAGCACCTGAAAGCGGCTGGGCCCGCGCGAGTGCATCTCGCAGCCGGCTCGAGGAGGTTCTTCCGCGCCTAGTTCGTCTGTTCGAGCGCCTTTTCCACCATGGACACGCATTTTTCCACGCGCTTGCGCAACGGGCCTTCGATTTCCTGCTGGCGTTTTCGCAGCGTGAAAGATTCATCGGCGATGTTCAGCGCCGCAAGCACCGCGACCTTCAGCGAATCTACCATATGCGTGGCTTCGGCGACGGAGCGCATCTTGCCGTCCACGTAGGCCGCCAGTTCCTTCAGATATTCCTCATTGTCTTCCGCGTTTACGTTGTAGCTCTGATCGTAAATCTCAATTTTCACGGTCCACTCCCTTGCTGAGCCAGGAACATTGTCGGCCATTGCGTGCGCCCGCGCAACGGGCTTGTGCGCGTCGGCCGACGTTTTTCCGGCGATTATTGTCAGGAAGTTACGCTTGCTTGCTGCCTTTCCGCGACCAAGCGCGATACGAGTTCGGCGGCGGGCAGGGCACGCGCGCGCGTCACGCCCTGGCCGACGAAGAGTGAGAGATAACCAGATTCTCCCAGCTTCGCGGCAGCCGTGCGCATCGGGCGCGTCAAAGCATTCTGCAGAGGGAAGGGCAGGATTACTTTTTCTTTTCCTTCGAGTTTGGAGATAAACGTATTCAGGAGCGCGCGGGCTGGCCGACCTGAAAAGGCGCGCGTGATGACCGTGCTGTCCTCGCGAGCAGCGAGTACCGCACGTCGGTAAGCTTCTGGCGTTCCGGCTTCGGGGCACGTCAGGAACGCGGTGCCGAGTTGAACAGCGCTGGCGCCGCGGGCGAGTGCTTGCGCGATGTCTCGCCCATCCATCAGGCCGCCGGAAGCAATGATTGGCGTGGATACCGCCGCACGGAGCGATCGCACTAATTCGAGAGTGGGAACCATCGCATTCTCGAATGAGCCGGCGAAGGTCCCGCGGTGAGAGCCAGCCTCTGCGCCCTGCGCCACGATCGCCGTCACGCCGCTTGCCTCCAACATTTTTCCTTCTTCGACAGTGGTAGCCGTGCCGAAGATCGCGATCCTCGCCGCCTTGAGACGCGCCATCGCGTGAGGCTCGGGAATGCCTAAAGTGAAGCTGAAAACCGCCGGACGTGCTTCCAGGATTGCCTGCAATTGATCTTCGAAAGGGTTTACCGGCCACGCGGGTAGAGTGGGCGGAGGCAAATGAAGCGCTTCGTGAATTTCGGCGAGCAGCGCAAGCATTGGAGCGGCATCAACGGGTGATGCAGGCGCGTATCCACCCGCGAAAAGATTTACGTTGAAAGGTTTTCCCGTGAGGGAGCGGACCTTCTCAATGTCCGCAGTGATTTGCTCGGGCGTGCTGTAGGCGGAACCGAGCGAGCCCAGACCGCCGGCATTGGATACGGCCGCAACGAGTTCCGGAGTTGATGGGCCTCCGGCCATCGGTGCTTGAATGACGGGGTGCTGGATTCCGAGGTCGCGCAAGAAATCGCTTTGGTTCATCGGAATAATTCTCCTTAGCGATTGATCCAAACTGGCCGCGCGACGCTCACGGGAGGTTCGCCGGGTTAGTTCGCGCGGAGCGTGGCGCCGAGCTTCTCCTGGAGCGCCGCGACGATACGCGCGGAGTAATCGTTGAGTTGCGCCTCGGTGAACGTGGCCTCCGCGCTTTGGAATATCGCGCGGATCATTAATGAGAATTTTCCGGCCGGCACTTGGCCGCCGCGGAACAGGTCGGCGGCTTCGATGCTTTGAAGCTCGGCGATTCCAAGAGACCGGATGGTCTGCTCGACTTGCCGGAACGAGACTCCGTCCGCAAGTACGAGCGAAAAATCACGCTCGACAGCAGGGAACCGCGGCAATGGTTTGAATCGCCGCGCGGCGTCCGCAGCTTCGACGCCGGTGACGAGCGGCTTGAGCTGCAGTTCAGCGACGAACACATCTTGACGGAATTTGTACACCTCGGCGATACGCCTGGCGAGTTGGCCCGCCACTCCCATGTTCGCCCGAGCCGGCGATTCACTCGCGAGCGAAATCTGCGCCGCGCGCGAACCGGCGAGCCATTGCGGACCGCCTGATTGCCACGCAAAACCGCCGGCGAGCTCGCCGATGCGATCGAGGTCGCCTTTCAAGTCCGCGAAGCTGAATTCGCGCGCGGCTTCGTAGATGGTTTTTTCCTGTGCCATGCCGGTGGCGCCGAGCGTCAGCACTTGTGTTTCCACCGGCTCGCCATCGCGCAGCTCGTACGTCTTGCCGATTTCAAAGAGGCGCAAATCGCGTTGGCCGTGATTCAGGTTCCATTCGATCGCGCGCAACATGCTGACGGTTCCCGTCGAACGCATCACCGAAGCATCCTCCGCAAGGGGATTGCCGATCACCGCCGGCGCCAGATTTTCTGGGCGGAAAAGCTCGTTGCGCTGCGTATCCACAATCGGAATTTCCACAATTTCCTGGTAGCCCAGCGCGACGATGCGCTCGCGCAAACGGTCCTGCGCCTCGGCGTGCGGCAAACGATGCGCAGGGAGCTTTGCGGGCGGCAGGCGCGGCGGAAATTTGTCGTAGCCGTAGTGCCGCGCCACTTCTTCGATCAGGTCAATCCCGCGCGTTACGTCTTGCCGCCAGGAAACTTGCCGGCATTCCCACACGGCGGCGATCGAGCCGTCGCTGCCGCGATTCACGTCCACGCGCAGCGGCCGAAATCCCAGCGCGCTGAGGATCGCTTCCACGTCGCGGTCGGGCACGTCCGCGCCCATCAGGCGGAGCAGCTCCTGGCGCGAAAGCTCGATTTTCTTTTCCGGCGCGCGCTGCGGGTACACGTCCACAACTCCCGCGAGTAATTCGCCGCCGGCAACTTGCTGAATCAGTCCCGCGGCGCGCCGCGAAGCCAGCTCCGCCATCTCGGGATCGGCGCCGCGTTCGAAGCGATAGGAAGCCTCGGTGCGCAGGCCAAGAGCTTTGGAAGCGCGGCGAACGGAAATAGGATCGAACCAGGCGCACTCGATCAGAACGTTGCGCGTGCTGAAACTGATTTCGGTTTCGGCTCCTCCCATCACGCCGCCAATGCCCACGGCGCGCGCGGCATCCGCTACGACGCACGTGTCTTTCGTCAGCGTGCGTTCGGCGCCATCAAGCGTGCGGATTTTTTCTCCGGGCTTGGCGCGGCGCACCACGATGCGCTGTTCCTGCAATTTATCGAAATCGAAGGCGTGCAGCGGGTGGCCCAGTTCGACCATCACGTAATTGGTGACGTCCACGACGTTATTGATGGATTTTTCGCCGATCGCTTCCAGGCCCTGCCGCAGCCAGTCGGGTGAAGGCTGCACTTTCACTCCGCGCAGCACGCGCGCCGTGAAACGTCCACAAAGATCCGGCGCCTGAATTTCCACGCGCGTCGCGCCCGCTACTTTTTCCGCCGACTCTTTAAGTTTCGGGTGCAGCGCCTTCAGCGGCAGGCGGTAAATCGCCGCCACTTCGCGCGCGATGCCTAGGTGGCCCAGGCAGTCCGGGCGATTCGCGGTGACTTCCGCATCGAGCACCGGCCCCGCGGCGGTTTCTTCGATGGAATCCACGGCCACGCCCGCCAGCGAAAGCCGCGCGCGCAATTCGGCGGGCGACGCTGTGACGTCCACGAATTCTTTCAGCCAGTTGTAGACAACTTTCATTTTCTCGTCGTCTTTGAGCGTCGAAAGGGCGGGCACGGCGCCATGCCGTGCCCCTGCAAGTTCGTCACGGAAACTGTTTCAGGAAACGCACATCGTTCTGGAACAGCAGCGGCACTTCCGTCACGCCGTACTTCATCATGGCCAGGCGATCCACGCCCATGCCGAATGCGAATCCTGAATATTTTTCCGGATCGTAGCCGACAAATCCGTACACCGCAGGATTCACCATGCCTGCGCCGAACAGTTCGATCCAGCCGGATTGCTTGCACACGCGGCAGCCAGTGCCGCCGCAAACGTGGCAGGTGGCGTCCACTTCGGCCGAAGGCTCGGTGAACGGAAAATAGCTGGGCCGCAGGCGCGTTTTTGTCCTGGGGCCGAGAAATTCGCGCGCGAAATAATCCACGGTGCCCTTGAAATCGCAGAAGGTGATGTCCGTATCCACGGCCAGGCCTTCGATCTGGTGGAACATGTAGCCGTGCGTCGCGTCGGGATTATCGCGGCGATAGACTTTGCCCGGGACGACGATGCGCACCGGCGGCTTCTGCTTTTCCATGGTGCGAATCTGCATCGGCGAAGTGTGCGTGCGCAGCAGGTGGCCGCCGCGCGCGCCGGCGATGTAAAAAGTGTCCATATTGTCGCGCGCGGGATGGTGCTCCGGAATATTCAGCGCCTCGAAATTGTAGTAGGGCGTTTCGATTTCTGGTCCGGCGACGACGCTGAAGCCGATCGCGGCGAAGATGCGCAGAAGTTCGTCGTAGGTTTGGCGGATCAGGTGACGCGTGCCGATGGCGCGCTCGATGCCGGGAAGAGAAAGGTCAACTTTGTCGCGGGCCAGCGCAGTTTTTTCGGCCGTTGCCTCGATTGCCCTTTGCCGCTCAGCCAAGACTCGCTCCACATGGGCCTTGAACTGATTCAACTCCTGACCCACGACGCGCTTGAGTTCTGGCGAAGCGGGCTTCAGCCAGTTATCGGTGATGAGCGTGAGAACACCTGACTTTCGGCCCGCCCACTTCACGACAAAAATGCGCCAGTTTTCCGGATCTGTGGAGTGGACTACGGCCTGCTCGTCGAACCTGTGGCGCACTTCCGCGAATCTGGAAACGATCGCGTCGGCAGTCGTGGCCTGAATTTGAGCGAGCGTCTGAGTTGTGGGATCGATCGTCATGGTGAGATGCAGCTCGACCGCGCGGGCGGGTCTGAGACCCGCCCCTACCAAACCAGCGTGAGATTATCCTTCTTCGTGGTGGCGAACAACCGCGGCCCGCGCGGTTTGCACTACGCCCGGCTTCGGGAAATGCTGCTTTACCGAGCCGACCAGCGACGCAAATCCGTCGGCGTCGTGCACGGCCATGTCCGCCAGAATCTTGCGGTCCAGATCAATCCCGCCAGCCTTCAGGGCGTGAATCAGCTGGCTGTAGGTGGTGCCGTTATTGCGCGCGGCGGCGCCGATGCGCTGAATCCACAGCGCGCGGTAATCACGTTTGCGCACGCGGCGGTCGCGATAGGTATAGCGCAGCGAGCGGTTCACCGCTTCTTTTGCGGAGCGGTAGAGCTTGCCCTTGGTAAGGAAAAATCCCTTGGCGTGCTTCAGCAGTTTTTTGCGGCGGGCGCGGCGTTTGGTTCCACGTTTAACTCGAGGCATGGTTCTGTTCTCCTGTGGCGCGTTTCGAAGGCGCTGGCAAAAAAATTCAATTCAAGTGAGGAGACAAACGCGGCCCAGCCGCTCGCAGAAATGCACGAGTAGCAGGACGGGTTTGTCTCGCGGGACTGCATATCGTTCCACCACTGGCCGTCATATCTGAGGGCGGGCGGAACATCCGGCCGGCAGGCACCCGTTACGCTCTGCTCCCGGCTCGGAAAAAGTCTAGGTTCGACTACAGGCCGTACGGCAACGCCAAGCGGACGTTCTTCACGTCCGCGGGGCTGACCTGAACTTTATTCAGAAGCCGGCGCATGCGGCGCGGCTTCTTGGTGCCGAGCAGGTGGCGCTTGCCCGAACGCCAGCGCATCACTTTGCCGGTGGAAGTAATCTTGAAGCGCTTGGCGGCGCCGCGGTGCGTCTTGGCTTTCAACTTTTTGTTCTTCTTCACGATTTCCTCTTGTGCTGAATTTCTTTACGCCTGACCTTCCGCGTTTTTCTGCGCGGGTTGTGCGGCCGGCGTTGAGCCCGCGCCCTTTTTCGGCGCGAGCAATGCGAGCAGGATGTTCGCTTCCATGCGCGGACCGAACTCTACCTGCACGTGATCCATAATTTCCTTCAGCAAACGGTCCATCTTCTTGCGGCCGACGTCCTGGTGCGCCATTTCGCGGCCGCGATGGAAAATCATGGCCTTTACCTTGTAACCTTCACTGAGGAAGCGGATGATCTGATTCTTGCGAACCTGAAAATCGTGCTCGGCCGTGGAAGGCCGGAACTTAACTTCCTTGATGTGCGAACTCTTCTGATGTTTCTTGGCTTCGTGCGCTTTCTTGCTCGCCTCGTACTGAAATTTGCCGTAGTCCACCAGTTTGCAAACCGGCGGCACGGCATTGGGCGAGATTTCCACCACGTCCAAGCCGGCATCGCGCGCGGCCTTCATGGCGTCGAACAGCGTCATCACGCCGAGCTGATTTCCAGCTTCGTCCACCACGCGCACTTCACGAGCGCGAATTCTTTCGTTGACCCGCAGGCCAGGCGTCCCACCACGTTCTGCGATAAACCCACCTCCCGGGCCCTGGAAAGTGTAAATCCGGCCCGCTAGCCGTGCCTCCCATGGTCGAAAAGTCCGCGAGGAGGGACGGGCCAAAAAGTATAGCACGGGTTTGGCGCTCCCCCGCAACTACGGATTTACGGTGCTGGGGTGGGTTAGAAAGGGGGAGGCTATCCATGAAGTTGAGTAATGCGGACGCAGGTACGCTGACCGCTCACTCTTCTTCCGGAGCGTACCGCCGCAAGAGCGTAATCGAGAACACCAGCATAAGGATGACCAGCCCCAACAAGCCAAGCTCGATCATGCTGCCGCGAAAGATACTCGCACCCTCTGTAGACCAGATTCCGGGTTTCGTGAGGCTGGCCGCTTCCAAAGTGATCACGAGCATGCGCCGAATCGAGGCAATCAGACCCACCACGAGAAAAGGCTCGGTGACCAGAACATGAGAGTGAATGGAAATGCGCACCGTGTGCATAATCTCCACCATCATTAGCACGACGAGCAACTGATCTAACACGAGCAGTGTATCGGTGGCGATCGTCCAGTGGCCGACAGACCCCCAGAGCATTTTTCCAGCATTGGCAATCGTCGCCATCGCCGTTATGAAAAGCAAAATGGCAAGAACGGAATAAACAAACACTTCGGCCTTTGCCAGATAGTCGCCAAAATGATGGCGAAGTTTTTCTTCAGGCATATCGGTGTACCCGCTGAATCGCGCTGCTGCGCGGTTCTTGACGGCGGAGTATAGCGATAAGTTGGCGCATCGAAAAGCGAGAATGAGGAATCGCGGCGATCGCAGTTCTGGCGCTCGCCTGGGGTGCTACGGCGACTTCTGCACAAAAAGGCCGGAGAAGGCCTGGCGGTGATGATATGCCACGATTCCCCACAGAATCGCAACGACGACCGCAATACCCACACCCATGTGGAACAGCAGCAGATGATACAAGAGGATGTTGACGATGATCGGGCCTAGAATCGTGAGTCCCAGGGGGACATAGCGGTTCACCAGCAGAAGCGCGCCTCCCGCAACTTGACACGCAGAGATCACCAGCACGTAGTGCGACTGAAGCAATACCGTGACGAACTGGCCCGCGAGGCCGGTCGGCAGCGGGCCCGTTGGAATGAACATCAAGAACCCGTTCAGTCCGAACACCAAGAAGACCAGGCCCAGAAGGATGCGCGAGATCAACACTACGATTTTCATGATTTCAGCAACTCCGCGAGGCGATCATAACTCACCGCAGCGCCACGTTCCATGCCGGTTTGAAGGGCGCCGTCTCGCGCAGCGCGCGAAGCATAGAGCACCGTTTGCGTGAGCGTGGTTTTACCGGCGTGTTCAGTGAAGGCGATCGTGTTAAGCGCTTCGCCGCCGGTCCAGTCTTCATCCCATATTTCGGTAAATACCAGCCGGTCGGGTGGCGCGATCTGGCGAAAAACGCCGCTCATTCCCATCTCTTTTCCGTCGCCGTGGCGCCACACGAAGCGCGTGGCACCACCCACACGCAGATCCATTTCGCAGACCGCCAGGCGCCAGTCATCCGGCCCGTACAGCCAGCGCTTCACCAGCTCGGGCTTGGTCCAAGCCTCGAAGACCAGGTGCCGCGGAGCGTCGAAGACCCGCGTCAGCGCAATTTCTCGCTCGCTGGGGGTGGTTACTTTCAACGTTCCGCTGTTTTGCATTGCTGCTCTACCGGCTTGTGCGTCCACGTTTTTTCTCCTTTGCTTTTAGCCCTTCCAGCACGCTATCGAGTCGTTGGAAATTGCCTTCCCAGATGCGCCGGTACGTTGCGATCCACACTTCGAGCTCTTTCAACGGCGCCGGGCGCAACGCGTAAATCCGGCGCTGCGCGTCCACGCGGACGTCCACCAGTCCCGCGTCGCTGAGCACGCGCAGATGCTTGGAGACTTGCGGCTGGCGCAGACCCAGGCGATGGACCATATCGCCAACGGGCCGCGGCCCCTCGCGCAGCAGTTCGACGATGTGAAAGCGGTTGGGCTCGGCCAGAGCTTGCAGAGTTTCTATCATGCCGAGTCCGAATATGCCTCAACACGCATATTCTTGTCAAGACATATTCTTTAAGGAGGATATAAAAGCCTTGGAGTGTGCTTTGAGCACAATTGACCGACCGTACTATTGGGCTGTGCGCTGCCATCCCTAAGACTGAACCGTGAGGGGATTTCTTCGGAGGCCTGCACTGATGCGCGCAAATTCCTTTCTGCTTGCGGCCGCGGCATTGACCCTGGCATTTTCCAGCTCGGCGACGGCGCAGGATGTCCCACTGCACGCAGCGCAACCCGTTGGGCCATCGCTCTCGAATTCTTCGGCGCAGCCTGCCGCGCCTTCGCACGCGACGCAAAGCGCTTCGCCCAACAACATGGTGGTCATGGATCCGGCGCCCATGTCGCTCGGTGAAGCGGCGCGTCTTTTTCGTGAGAAAAAGTACAGCCAGGCGAAATCCGTGAAGATATTCAACGACGAAAATATGCCCCGCGCGCCCCTCAGCTCGGGCGAAAAAGCGCCGGGTATCGCGCGACAAAACTCCTCAAGCGGAGGCAAGGTGACGCTGCTGGATTTCTGGGCCACGTGGTGCGGCCCGTGCCGCCACGCTTTGCCCGGTTTGAAGCAGCTGCAGGCGGCTTACGGCGCCGACAAGGTGGAAGTCATCAGCATCAGCGAGGATGAAGACGAGGGCACCTGGCAGAGTTTCGTCGCGCAGAATCAAATGAACTGGACGCAACGCCTGGATTCAGATCATCAGATGATGCGGCAATACGGAGCCAGCGCGTTGCCGACTTACGTATTGATCGGCAAGGACGGCAACGTGGTGCAACAGTACGTGGGCGATGATCCGGGCCAGCCAATCCTGGAGCGCATGGGCCCCGATTTGCAGAAAACCCTCGCAGGGAATTCGTAGCTTCAGCGAAATACAAACACCTAAATTGTCTTTGAATCTACCTCTGCGCGGAGGTCCGCACGGAATTGCTCGAGCGGCCGCGGACCCAGGTCGCCTTTTGCGCGGTGGCGCACCGACACAGTGCCGGCTTCGGCTTCCTTGCCGCCGATGACCAGCATGTAGGGAACTTTCTGCAGCTGCGCGTCGCGAATTTTCGACTGTAGCTTTTCGTTGCGATCGTCCAGTTCCGCGCGCACCCCGGCATCGAGCAGTTTCTCGAGGACCTGTTTCGCGTAATCATTTTGCCGCTCGGTGATGGGCAGCACGACAGCCTGCACAGGCGCGAGCCACACCGGGAACGCGCCGGCGTACAGCTCGATGAGATAGGAAACCATTCGCTCCATCGTGCTGATGACGCCGCGGTGAATCATCACCGGGCGATGCGCTTGACCGTCCGCGCCGACGTATCCCAGCTGGAATTGGTTCGGGAGATGGAAATCGATCTGAATCGTGGAATAAGTTTCCTGGTGGCCCATGACGTCCGCCAGTTGAATATCGAGTTTCGGCCCATAGAACGCAGCCTCGCCCGGAGCTTCGGTGTAGGGAAGTTTCAGTGAATCCATGGCTTCGTGCAACATACGTTCGGCAAGATCCCACATCTCGTCGTTGTCCACGTACTTTTCGCTGTGCAATTTGTCGCGAAGCGAGAGCCGGTACGTGTATTGGGTGATGCCGAGATCGCGATAGGCCTGCTCGACCAGCCGCATCACTCCAGCAAATTCTTCCTTGATTTGTTCCGGAGTGCAAAAGATGTGCGCGTCGTTCAGGGTCATGCAACGGACGCGACTTAGTCCGCTGAGCACGCCGGAACGCTCGTAGCGGTACATGGTACCGAGTTCGGCGATCCGCACCGGCAGGTCGCGATAGCTATGCTTTTTGGATTCGTAGACGAGAATGTGATGCGGGCAATTCATCGGCCGCAGCACCAGCTGTTCGGTTTCCAGGTCCATCGTGGGAAACATGTCTTCGTGGTAGTGAGACCAATGTCCCGAACGGACGTAGAGGTCAACCTTCGCCAGATCTGGAGTGTAAACATGCTGGTAGCCGGCGCGGCGTTCCTTTTCCAGGATGTACTCCTCGAGCAGCCGGCGAATCGTGGCGCCTTTGGGCAACCAGAGCGGCAAACCGGCTCCGACCTGATCGCTCACAGTGAAAAGCCCCAGTTCTTTTCCGACTCGGCGATGGTCGCGGCGCTTGGCTTCTTCGAGATTGTGCAGATATTCGTCCAGCTCTTTTTGGTCGATAAAACACGCGCCGTAAATTCGCTGCATCTGCGGATTGCTTTCCTTGCCCTTCCAGTACGCGCCAGCGACGTTCATCAACTTGAAGGCCTTGATGCGCCCGGTGGATGGAATGTGCGGGCCACGGCAGAAATCAAAGAACTTGCCTGTGCTGTAGAAGGAAACCATCGGCTCGGTGGCTTTTTCCTCCACCAGCTCGCATTTGAATTCCTGATTGCTTTTGCGATAGAGCTCGATGGCCTCGGGCTTGGGAATCAGCTTGCGCTCGTTGGGAAAATCCTTGGCGGCCAGCTCGTGCATTTTGGCTTCGATTTTTTCCAGGTCGTCTTGCGTGAACGGTTCCTTGCGCACGAATTCGTAGAAGAATCCGGTTTCAATCGGCGGGCCGATGCCGAGCTTCACATCGGGATAAAGTTCGAGCACGGCGGCGGCGAGCAGATGCGCGGCGGAATGCCGAAACACTTGCAGCGAGTCCGGATCTTTCGCAGTGAGGATGGAAATCCTGGAGTCGTGCTCGAGCGGGCGCGAAAGATCCACCAGCTCGCCATCCGCGCGCGCAACGAGCGCTTCCTTTGCCAGCCTCGGCGAAATCTGCCGCGCAATTTCCGCAGCGGTGGTGCCGCGCTGCACCTCGCGAGTGGCGCCGTCCGGCAAAGTAATCTGAATGGTGTCAGTGCTCATAGCTGGCCTTTTTTCCCCTGTGGAAACAGCTAGCTTACTGGCCAGCGCAAGCGCGGTCAAGGCTGCGCGCACCCGGGCCGCAGCCCCGCCGCATGCAGGTTGCACCGTTAAAAGGATCGGCTACAGTCGCCTTCATGCGGCGGATGCTGATTGAGCGCTTCAAGGATGGCGACGAGAAGCCCGTCGGCGAGCGGTTCCGGCGCGACGGCCGGATATTGCCTGACGGTGTGATTGATCACGCAAGCTGGGTGGACCCCGCCGGTCTTCGTTGCTTCCAACTGATGGAAGCGCCCAATCCAGAATCGTTGGCTGCTTGGAGGAGCCGTTGGGATGATCTTGTTGCGTTTGAAACGGTCCCGGTGCTGACGTCTGCCGATTTCTGGTCCAAGGCCACGCTGGAATCGGCACACACCGCAGCAATCGAACCTTCGTTGTCGAAAAGCGCCGATTCTTTTGCATCAAGGAATAATCACGTTTGGCAGGCCGCGAAACGCTGCGTCACCGGTCACCAGTTGAGCCTGATGGGCTTGCGCGGTCGCGTAAATGATTGCGTCCGCCATCGCCAGTCTCGTCTCGTTGCTGATATGAGCGGCAGCGAGCGCTAGTTCTTCATCCAGCGGTACGACGACGCGCCGCAGCGCCTCAGAGATGAAGCGGTCGGCTACAACCTTGCCGCGCTGCCGCATCAATACTTTTACGACTTCGTAGAGAACAATCGTCGGAACGAGGGTGGAGCTTCCGCTTTCGATGAACGGAGCGAATTTCGCAGCGTTCTGATCCTGGGTTAAATACTCCAGCCAAGCCGAGGTATCGATCAGCCAGAGCTCAGAAACGGTCGTTTCGGTCACGGTAATCTTTTTTCCAGTCTATCCCCTTCGCGATTCCTCGAAGCTCCGTGATCGGACGAATGGTATCCACATGGAGCTTACCCTCATATAGGTACATGAAGAGCTCTTGCCCCGCCTCGAGCTTCATCTCTTGCCGAATGGGCTTGGGAATCACGATTTGAAATTTTGGAGAAACTTTGACCCGTGTCTTGAGAATCTTTTGCAGTGTAGACATACAGAAATCATATCGATATAGATATCGTATGTCAATATATGGTCGATAAAGAAATCGGGTGGGCGAAAACGCGGGAAACCCGCGAGTCGGCCGACAGGGGTGCGATTGAACAACATTGCCTCACTTTCTGGCGCCGTATTAACCGGAATAGTGCAAAATGGGTCACACGAGGGGTGGAGTGCCTTCAGAAACCACCCTTTGCGACCGGGACCTACCCAGCCTGGTACACCGCAGCCCTGCGGACGAGCGCCCAGTTTCCAGACGATGCTCGCCTGAAGACGAGACGCCGGAGTCTGACATCACGCACGATACTTTTCGATTTCGCATGGAGACGAGCGCCCGGGCAGCACGCCATCGCCTAACGCTCGTGAATGTGCAAGGGGGTTCAGATGACCGAGGCCGCGGCAAAACGAGTGGGCCAAGTCATTGACGGGAAATACCGTCTTGGCGAATTTGTGGGCGCAGACGAAGGCAGCTCTGTATTTCTGACGGACTACGATTCCCCCGACGTCCGCAAAGCCGCAATCAAGCTGGTTCCGGAGGATTCACCTGCAGCCGAAGGATTACTGGCGCGCTGGCGCCACGCCGCGAAACTTTTTCATCCGCATTTGATCCGGCTTCTGGATATGGGGCGCGGCGAATTGGATGGCTCGGCGGTGCTCTATGTGGTGATTGAGTACGCTGATGAAAGTCTCTCTTCGGTGATCGCGCGAAGACCGCTCGGGCCGGATGAAGCCCGCGCGATTCTGGGGCCAATGGTTGAAGCGCTCGCCTACGTTCACGCCAGAGGTTTCGTTCACTGCCGCATCAAACCCGCGAACATCATGGCGGAAAATGACCTGCTGAAAATTTCCAGCGACGGACTGTGCCGCATCGGCGAATTCAGCGGAAGCGTGTGGAAGCCCGGAGTCTACGATCCACCCGAAGCGGCGGGCGGAAGAATTTCACCGGCGGGAGACGTGTGGTCGCTGGGCATGACGCTCTGCGAAGCGCTCACCCAACGGCTGCCCGTGTGGGAGAGAACCAACCAGGCGGAGCCGGCATTGCCTTCCAACCTGCCCCCGGAGTTTCTGGATCTGGCGCGCCATTGCCTGCGCCGGGATCCGCAATTGCGTTGGAGCGTCGCGGACATCGCCGCGCGGCTGCTGCCCAATGCGCCCACGCCGCCGAAACAGACGCCGCGCGGCATACAATACTCCGCGGCTCAGCGGCGCTTCGTTGGTACGGCCGCGCCTATCGGGCTCGCGTTGCTGGCGATTCTAGCAGCAGTGCGAATTTTCCATCATCCTTCGCAAACTGAATCCGCGCGTGCGGTAACAATCGCGCCAACGGTTGTTCAGCCAGCGGTCCAGCCGAAAGTTCCGCCAAAGCCGGAGACGAGGCCGGTGCTCGCCGAAGCGGCAGCGCCCGTCGCGAAGCCGACGTCACACATTGCGCCACCACCCGCGTCGAATCCCGCAGTGCGTTCCGCGGAACAGCCCCGCTCGAAGAGCCTTGCCGCGAGCAAATCCGTTCCGCCGCCCACGGTGGTTCGACCTACAGAATCCGCGCTGGCGACAGCACCGAGCAGCGGCGTGGTGCACGGAAAAGTTGTTCGGCAATTTCTGCCGGACGCTTCGCAAAGAGCGCGCGCTACCATCCGCGGGAAGGTCCGGGTCAGCGTCAACGTCCATGTGGATGAATCGGGCCGGGTGACGCAAGCCGTGTTCGCTGCCCCCGGTCCCAGCCAATATTTCGCCGACCGCGCACTCGAAGCCGCAAAGCTTTGGCTATTTGCGCCGGCGAAAATGGCTGGCCACAACGTGCCCAGCGATTGGGTGCTGCGGTTCGAGTTCGATCCGAGCGCGATCAACGTCTATCCCGCACAAACAGCTCCGTAAGATCGCGCCCGCGAGGTGCGACACTCTATTTCTTGCGCGCTGCTTCGAGCATATCCCATGCGGCATCGGGCAGGTCCAGGAAGTCGTTAAATTCGCCTGCGCCGCGCAGCCACAGTCCGCCATCAATCACCACGCATTCGCCATTCACGTAGTCGGCCTGTTCGCTCAGTAAATACACGGCAAGATTGGCGAGTTCGTCGTGGCGTCCGAAGCGGCCCATCGGGTGATGCTTCTTCGCGCGCTCTTCCAGTTCCTTCGAAGGCAGCAAGCGCGACCACGCGCCCTCGGTGGGAAATGGCCCTGGCGCGATAGCGTTCAGCCGGATGTGATGCCGCGCCCATTCGACAGCCAGCGAGCGCGTCATCGCCAGTACGCCAGCTTTGGCGCACGCCGACGGCACTACAAATCCCGAGCCGCAATTCGCCGCCGCGTACGTAGTGACGATATTCAGCACGTGGCCGGGCTGCTTTGCCGCGATCCATTTCTTTCCCAGCGCCAGCGTGCAGAAAAATGTGCCTTGCAGCACAATTCCCACTACGGCATTGAACGCATTCGGCGAAAGCTTCTCGGTGCGCGCGATAAAATTTCCGGCAGCGTTATTCACCAGCGTATCCACGCGCCCCAACTCCTCTTCCGCCGCCTCCACCGCCTTTTCCACCGCGCTGAAATCACGTATGTCCGCGGAAGCGTAAGCTGCGCGTGCGCCCTTAGCGCGGATGGCTT
The DNA here is from genome assembly GCA_013289715.1 of Acidobacteriota bacterium. Taxonomy (GTDB): domain Bacteria; phylum Acidobacteriota; class Terriglobia; order Acidiferrales; family UBA7541; genus Palsa-295. The sequence continues at coordinate 89,586 of JABCZJ010000014.1, forward strand.
CCGCAGTTTCTTTCAGCGGTTCTTCCCGTCGCGCCACCAGAAAAATATTCGCGCCCAGCTCGGCGAATCGCAGCGCGATCGAACGTCCCAGCCCCGTGCCGCCGCCCGTAATCAGAATGGTACGGCCCTTCAGCAGATCGCTTTGAAACATGGAAAGCCTCCCGGCAATAGCAGTATTCATCTCGCATCGCGCCAGCCGCCGCAAGTGAGTTTTTTGCGCGCGGCAAATCTCGTGGCAACCGGCGCGTTGCTGTGTTATTCAGTCTGTGGCACTTCTTCCGCACCCGTCTCCGCAGCGCTTGGAGCGAAGGAAAGGAACCCAATGAAAGGCTTTCTGGTGGGACTGATTTTGGGAATACTAATTGTTCCGATCGCAGTGTTTTTCTATGTGGAGACTGGCCAATCCCCGGCGGCGGCATCCGATGCTCCCATGCCGTTTGAGAAATTCATCGCCAAGGGCGCATTGCACGCGCGAATCAAGAAGGAGACCCAGGACCGCGAGCTTTCCACATTCAACGCGGGCGATCTCGCGGCTGGCGCCGAGGTATACCGGACGAATTGCGCTTTCTGCCACGGCTTGCCGCTGCAGGCGCCGTCCGCCGCGTCGCAAGGAATGTTTCCGCACGCGCCGCAGCTTTTCACCACGAAAGAGACAGTTACGGATGATCCGGTGGGGGTCACCTGCTGGAAAGTGAAAAACGGCATTCGCCTTACGGGCATGCCCGGCTTTCAGAAGGCGCTCAGCGATCAGCAAATGTGGCAAGTCTCCGCGCTCATGGCCAGTGCCGATAAACTGCCGCCGGATGTTCTAAGGAGTCTGTTGCCTGCCGCGGCGCCGGCGGAGGCGACCTCGGCTGCTTCGAGCGCGACGCCCGCTCCGGTAATTCCGCCGCCAGCCAGCCCGTCGCAGCCGAAATAGCGCGGCAGCAGATAGCGCGAGCTATTTCGTGGCCGGCAGAAATTCCTTGGGCAGCGGATTTTCCGGAGTTTCTTCGAGCCAGTAGATCGTTACGACCCACCAGCGCGTGCCGTCGTAGAAGAGCTGAAAACTATTGATGCCGCGCGCGAAGGGTTGTGCGTCCTTCGCGTCGTGCCGCGATTCATACGTGCTGAAAATCTGCATGATATTGCCGTAGCGTTCGGCCTTTTGCGCAATTTCTCGCTCGGCAAATCCATTCTTCTCGAAGTACGCATCGGCGCGCTTGATGTACTCATCCGGCGTGATGATCCGCGTGTCGGAACCGGTTCCGGTTTTCTTTGCGACCACCGGGATCAATCGCGCGCCAGGCACGAAAAGCGAGCGAAAGCGATCCCAATCGCGCTGTTGCCCGGCGGGGCCGGAGATCACATCGTAGGTTGCGGCCAGTATTGCGTCCGGCGAAGCCACATCCGCGGGTTTCGCGGCCGGCTGTGGCGTTGCGGCCTGCGCTTCCGCCGGCGCGGCCGCACTCTGCTTCTTGGAGTCCTCTTGCGCGCGAAGAGGAAACGCGGCGCAGCTCATGAGAAACGCAGCGAGAACCGAAAATCTCAAAAGTGACATGTACATCCCCCCGCGGCTCGCCCATTGCAGATCGTTGCCCCACGCCGCGCCGCGCAGCTTAAACCGTTCCGATGTCTTTCACAAATCGTTTCAGCGCGCCGCGTGGGCCGCCAAAGATCAAAACTCAACGTGGAAGCGCAGGCCCGGAACAAACACCGGACCGCGCGCCTTGTTGTATCCCGGATTGTTGATGTGCTGAAAATCGCAGGAGGCGAAGAAACCCCGCCAGAGATGCGCGGTGTAGAATCCCTCGAAGATTTTTTCCGGGCCGGGCGTGAGCGCGCCATCGCCCAACAAGAACCCCAGGCCGCCATAGCCGAGATATTGCTGGTGAGCCGCCACGATTTCGTTCGCGACAAACACCGCTCCGACGCGATCGTTTTTGCGCCGCCACGTGTCTCCTTTGCTGAAGACTCCGGCCTGCACCGTGCGGTCCACTTCCGTATATGCGAAGGACTCGTTGCGGCCGTCGCTCCATCCCACGCGCCCGAAGACGCCTAAGCGCGCCGGAAGCTCCTGCTCGAAATTCAGCTCGAAGCCGTATTTGTGGCGCCCTTGCCTGCGCGTGGCAATGATGTTCGGGATCGTGCCCTGCCCATTGAGAAAATTCGCGTTGGCCTCTTCGTAATTCCCCATATCGGCGATATTGAGGTAACTGAGGAAGCGCACCGTACCGGAGCGATGCAGCAGCCAATTGCCGGTAGCATCGAACTCCAGATTCTCGCCGCGCGCCCGCGCAATATCCGCATCGAGATAGATCCCGTTGGCTACCTTGGGCATCAACATCACGCCGAAGCGCGCGCTGAACCAGTGATCGTCGTATTCCAGAATCGCGCCGTCGGTGTACCCGCGTGTGTTTGCGGCGTAGTCATACGCGCCGTCATTGTCCACCGTCCAGTTCAGAAATTGCAGATGGCTGTCTGTGCCGTACGTATTCGCATCAAAGAAATCCGGGATGGTGAATTTCCCCAACCGGAATTCCAGCCGCCGCGCCGGCAGCGACGTGGTCAGGGCGTGCAGCCCGCGCTCCACCGTCACTCGCTCCTTGCTCAGCGGAATAATCTGCCGCAGCATCAGGCGCGCGAGATAAGGCACATCTCCCAAGCTCGGATTCCGCACCACATCCAGATTCGTGAAACCCGCGAGTCCCAGTGCGTTACTAAGCCCGTGGCCGCCCGCGCTCTCGACGTCCAGATACACCTCGGTAGTGTGCGTTAGCTCGTAGCCCAGGAACAGCGTGTAAACCTTGGAAGTGGCGTTCTCTGGGACGGGCTTGAGGCTGTTCGTGCCGCTATATGCTGCAGGAAATCTGCCGTGCCACTGCAAAACAATGTTCGCTTGACCAGAGATCCAGTAGCGGCTGGTTTCCGAATGCGGGAAGAGCGTGAGCGCGTCGCTGGATTGAGGTTCAGGTGCGGCTGCTGCAGGCGCGGGCGGAGGGTCGGCGCTGGTTTGCTGAGCTAGTGCGCCGGTATGATGCGCAGTCGCAGCGACAAGCTCCGTCGAGGAGTCCGCCGACTGCCCATCCTGAGCTACCGCGCCGCAAGGAAAGACCAAATACACCAATAGCATAGCGAAGATCGCAATCCCAGTTTGGAGAGTGAATCGGCGCATCGGCGCGAAGAACAGCAACTCGAGAAGCATGCTTCCCCAGCACGGACAGTAGAGCATAGAACCACTCACAATCTTCATTAATGCAGGGTTACACATGGCGTGACCGGATGAGTTTCAGCGTTCCGTCCGGCAGCGCCCCTGGCACCCAGCGAATCGATGGCACGCGTGGCGCCTGGCACGCGTGGCGCCTGGCACGCGCTGGACAATCGTCCGCAGGGCAGGCATCCTGATTGCCCCCTGGGGCCATCTTTAGTAGTCTCTAGGATTGCGCTTACCGTATGGGGCCCGACCTACCGGCATAGGAGCGAGCAATTTGCGGCAACGATTCTGTCCAGCGTTTTGGCTACTGCTATTTTCGATGATCGCTATGGGGGCGTGCACGGAGCAGATCAATTATCCGGCGCCAACGATTACTCTGGTCGGTATTTGCCCTTCGCTGACGAGCACTACAAACTGCGTAAGCTCGATTTCCGCAGGCAGTCCGCAGGCTTACCTCACGATTCGAGGGGTTAACCTGATTCAACAAAGCCAACCGGGATATACACTTTCCCCGGGCGGCTCCACCGCGCCGCTGGCGATCAATCAATTTATCAATACGAACGAAATGATCGTCACGTTACCCGCCGGCCTGTTGCAGAACCCGAACACGCTTTATATCAATATCACCACGCCGCAGCCGGGCGGCGGAACCTATCCGCCGCAGAACCAGGCGCCGCCACCCGCCACCGTATTCACGATTAACCCCGTTCCCAGCAGCGCGCCCACGGTCACCTCGATGAATCCCAGTACCGCGATTGCCGGTGCTGCGGGCCTGGTGCTGAATTTAACTGGGACGAACTTTGTCTCGCAGTCAACCGTCTTCGTGAACAATGCCAGTCGCAACACCACGTACTTCAGTTCCACGGCGCTGCAGGCGGACCTGCAATCCACCGATCTCCTCACTCCCGGCCCCGTATCAATCAAGGTTGAGAACCCGCTGCCAGGCGGCGGGGGTTCGACGCCGGTCTCGTTGTATGTGCAAACGGCTAATCCGACGATTTCGGCTGTGGCTCCCACCAGCGCCCTCGCTGGAGCCACCAGCGCGACCCTATCAATCACCGGAACCGGCTTCCTGAATCAATATTCCTTGGTTCAACTGAACGGCAGCGCACTGCCGGTAACCACGACCATCGGTGGGAGCACAGCGGCAACGGCGGCGTTGACTGCAGGCAGTCTGGTGAACGCGGGCGTCAATCAAATTACCGTGGTGAACCCGCCGCCCGGCGGCGGTACATCCAATATCCTCACTTATTCCATCAATCCCACGCACTTGCTCGGACTGCCGGTATTGGTGGATCTCGCCGCGGACGGTTCGCAGGCACTTAATGGAATTTGCGGTGGCGCGACCAACTGCGGGAACAGCAATCTCGGCCTGACTACTACCACCTCCGGGCCTTCTACCAGCAGCTCCGGCCAATTCGTAGCGTTCGCGTCGGTTTCTCGTAATCTGGTGCTGACCGATTTGAATACGAATTCCGATGTTTATGTCCGCAACACCTGTTTGGCCCTTGCCACCTGTGTGCCTGTGACGGCCCTGGTTAGCTCGGACCCTAGTGGCAACGCAGCCAACGGTGCGAGCTCGGAGCCAACGGTTGACTCTGGTGGAACGCACGCGGCCTTTACATCTCTGGCGACGAATCTGGTGACCACCGTCCCCGTTCAGAGCACCACTCCTCCGACGACTCAAGTGTACTGGCGCCCGGTTTGCATGCCCACCGCCACCACGCCGTGCACCATTAGTCCGAGCTCCAACTACGACACGCAGCTCGTTTCCATCTCCGCCGACGGCCAGAGCGCCGGAAACGGCAGCAGCAACAATCCGGTGATCAGCCCGGATGGCCAATACGTCGCGTTCGTTTCGAAGGCGACGAATCTGGTCTCCGACATTACGGCGGACGGCGTCCACTCGCAGGTTTACATCTTCAACACCTGCAACATTGCGACGATCGTCACCACCTCTCCGACGAATAGCTGTGTACCCGCCACGTACCTGGTTTCGACGCCCGACGGCGTCACGTTCGGCAACGGAGACAGCTCCAACCCTTCCATTTCCGAGGATGGGCTTTTCGTTTCCTTCACTTCCACTTCCACGAATCTGGGGTCCACGGCGCCGAACCCCAGCGGCCAATCCGAGATATTCGAGCGCGGCACTTGCATTACCACGATCACCAGCACGACCAACACCTGCGTATCGGTGACGACGCTGATTTCCACTCCGGACGGCACTACTCCCGCCGACGGCCCCAGCGTGCAATCATCGCTTTCCGCCTGCGGAAGCGTAACCACTATCGTCAGCTCCGCGTGCACCGATACGACTCTCGCTAACGGTCGTTTTGTCGCCTTCGCATCCACGGCATCGAACCTGGTGGCAGGCATTGGTCCGCAGCAGCCCCAGCAAATTTATGTGCGCGATACTTGCCTCGGCGTAACCATCGTCGTTGCCCAATGCACACCTTCTACTACGCTGGTGTCAACGCCGGACGGCATCACGCCCGCCAATGGCCTGAGCGAACACCCCAGCGCTAACTCCTCGGGCCAGTTCATCGCGTTCTCGTCGTTCGCTTCGAACCTCGCTAGCACCGTGAACGGCTTCGAGAACGTCTTCGTACGCAACACCTGCCTGGGTGTGATTCCAACCTGCACCACCGGCGTGGTGCTCGCCAGCATTGCCAACGGCACCGGCGCTTCTCCCGCGAATGGGGGGAGCGTGGTTCCGTCGATCAGTGCGGATGGTCACACGATCAGTTTCCTTTCGACTGCGAACAATCTCGTCTCGCGCGACACGAACGGGTTCGAGGATATTTTCCTCGGCACCACGACCTTCTAGTTGTTTGGATTGGTGCGGCTTTTCCGGCGAGCCCAAGATTTATTTTGCGGCTCGGGTCGAGGCACGTTGCAACAGCGCCGCGCGCGCCGTAGTCAGCGTAAAGGTCAGCGATTCCCGCGGCACGCTGGTCACAAACGATCCCACCATCCAGCCTAGCCCGGCGGGAATATCGCGCGTTAGCGAAATGGCCTGGCATTCGACGTATGTTCCGCCGTCCTTCTCTTCGAAGCGCCAGTAAGTATTCATGCGCCACATAAATCCCCGGTCGTGCCCTTCGGCTTCCAGTTTTTCGTCGGATTTTCCGGCGTTCTCCACTTCCTGCACGCGTGTGGTCCGCGAGCGGCTGTAGGCGTGAGTTGAATCCACTACGTGGTAATGAATTTCCTGGTCGGTATCGATCACGGTGGTGATGATTTTCTTCTTGTAGAAGCGCAGCTGCACAAAATAATCGTCGCCTTCATGCCGCAGAATTTTCGAGCGCACGATGTCCGGCTTGAAATATTCCGTTTTGTGATCGTAGTCCTCCATGAAGGAAATCGTCTGCCCGAGCGTAGCTCCCGGCACGAACATCGTGCCGATCCAGTGGTGGATGATTCCGCCCGGCGCAGCAATCGGCTTGCCCGAATCCAGCGTTTCCAACCGCTCGATCACCAGTTGCCCATGGCGCAACTGCTCCTCGTCCGCGGCTCGTTGCTCCGGCTGCAACCGCTCGACCCAGAGATACGGTCCGCTCTGCGCCAGCTCGACGGTCACTTGCGCCGCCGTCAACTCGATATAGCGGTCGTAGGCTTGCGCGGCTTGCGGCCGCAGGTCAGCGGCATCTAATGGCGCGACAAGCGCCAGATATGCCGCAAAGAAAAACGCCCGCGCCCGCCTTGCATGACTGCCTGTTTTAACCATCACCTGTCCTGTGACTCTGGCGTCTGCCGGACGGACACCATTCCAGATACGCAAAGCGCCAATTCATGAGAGGCATGCCAGCTGCCAAAAGATGCTGAAGCTTTATCCTGGGATTATCGCCGACTGAATTCAAGAAGGTGGGAACGCAAGGGCCGCCCTGCCTGCCGGCGGAATTCCGTAGAAGGGACGCCAGCAGGAGGGTTTGGACGGGTTGGATAGATGCCCCGGCTCCTTTTTTGTGGAACCGTCGTCCCCGCAATCGCAGCTTCCAACCCGCACATCCATTTTCGCCATATCCTCAAACAGAACCAATGGCGCTGCCGGTTCAAAAATTCCAGTACGCGGGTTTTGGTACTAGGTAAACTACGTTAAGCAAGCGCATTCTAAGTCATTCTATTATAACAAGTTACAATGATATCGAGGGCCTGATCGTGTGGCCGGGGTGGGAACAGCCGCAGCTGCCCCGCTTGGCGACCACGCCTTCAGAGGGCAGAATTTGTTTCTAACCGGTGTTATGCAGACCCGCCGCTATGCCGTTGATCGTCGCACCCAGCGCGTAGTTGAGCCCGTCGCTGGGTGTGTCCGCTCGCTTCCGGCGCAGCAGCTCGACCTGAATCAAGCTCATCGGGTCCACATAGGGATTACGCAGCCGGATGGATTGCGATAGGACCGAGTTACCTTCCAGCAGCCCGCTCTGGCCCGTTACGACCAGCAGCATCCGTCGCGTGCGCTCGAACTCGTCGGCCAATATTCGGAAAACTCTGTCGCGCAGGCCGGCGTCGTGCACCAAAGTGCTGGCATAAAGGCGCGCAATGTTCAGGTCCGCCTTGGCCATGGCGATTTCCACGTTGCGCACCAGATCCGAAAACAGCGTGAAGTGCCGCATCATTTCTTTCAGCCGCTTTTCCTGCTCTGGCCCTTTCGCCGCAAAACGCTGCAACGCGTAGCCCACCGCAAACCACGCCGGCACCGCGTGGCGGCTTTGCATCCACCCGAAAACCCACGGAATCGCCCGCAAATCTTCCAGACGGCGGCTTTGCGTGCGACGCGCCGGCCGCGAACCCATCCGCGCATGCTCGAGTTCGTTCACCGGCGTGGCTTGTTCGAAATAATCCAGTACGTCCGCGTTCTCCGCGATGTGCCGCCGGTAGTGCGCATATGCATCGCGGGAGATTTCTTCCATCGCGTCGTCCCACTGGCGGTCCGCGCCCGCCGCCGGACCATCCGGCCGCGTCAACGCTTCCAGTGAAGCGGCGATCATCAGTTCCAGATTCCATTCGGCCAGCACCGGATCGGAATATTTCCAATTCAGCACTTCGCCCTGTTCGGTGAGTCGCATTTCGCCGGAAAAATCTCCCACGGGCTGCGCCAGAATCGCGCGATGCGTGGGGCCACCGCCGCGTCCGACGGTGCCGCCGCGCCCGTGAAACAGCCGCAGCTGCACGCCGCATTCCCGCGCTACGGCGTGCAGCGCACGATGCGCCTTGTGCAGTTCCCACGTACTCGTCAGCATCCCGCCGTCTTTGTTCGAATCCGAATAGCCGAGCATTACTTCCTGGCGCCGCCCCCACGAATCGAGCAGGTGTTGATACTCCGGAGCCGTCCACACGCACCGCATCGTTTCCGCCGCCGCCCGCAGCGACACAATGGATTCGAACAACGGAACAGGAAGAAGCCCGGGATCGCTCGCAGAGCCTGCCACATTCACGCCGCTGATCTCCGCCAGGCGCAACAAAGCGAAGACGTCGCGCTCGGATTCCGTCCCGCTAATCACATAAGCGCGAATCGCTTCCGGCGCGTAGGTCTTTTTCAGTTGCGCGATCGTGCGCAAAGTATCCAGCAGCTCGGTGGTTTCCGCGGACAGACCCGCCAGGACTTCCTTCCGCGCGCCCGCCCTACTCGCGTTATCGGAAGCTCCGGCAGCCTGCAATTCGGCCAAAGCCTTCGCATGCACTTGTGCGTGCTGACGAATATCCAGCGTGTGCAGATGAAAACCGAAAGTCCGGAGCTTGCGCAGCACCGGATCAATCAGCAGCTCCGCCAGGCGTTGCCCGCGGTTTGCGACCAGGCTCGCGCGCAACAGCAAAAAATCGCGCTCCAGTTCCTGCGCAGTCGCGTATGCATTGGCGTGGCGTGGCTCCTCGCGCGTGAGCCGCATACGAATCCGCAGAAAATCCAGAAAGTGCCGGTTGAGTTCCGGCTCTGAAATCCATTTCCCGCGCGCAGGCTCGGCGCCCATTTTCGTTTCATACGCTTCCACCGCCGCCCGCAACTCCGCCGAGCAGCCTGTTTGGCGCAGCGAAGAACTGAGCTCGTCGATCAACCGCTGGATCTCCAGGCTGTAATGGTCCAGAATGACGTTCCGCGCGAGCGCCAGCGCATCTGCCGTACAATCCGGCTGGATCAGCGGATTGCCGTCGCGATCCCCGCCAATCCACGAACCGAAATACAGCAGCTCAGGAAGCTCATCACGATTCAGCGCACGGCCGTAAACTTCCGCAAAAGATTCCGCCAGCTCCGCGTACAGACGCGGCAGCGTCTCGAAAAGCGTCATCGGATAAAAATCCAGGCCCATACGCACTTCGTCAATCACGCCCGGCTTTTTCATGCGCACTTCATCCGTCTGCCACAGCGAAGTGATTTCCGCGAGAATCAACGATTCGTATTCAGCCGCATCGGCTGGCGAGAGCGGCAGCCGGTCCAGATCTTCCAGGTACTGCGCGATGCGCCGTCTTTTCAGCAGCACGGTGCGCCGCGCCACCTCCGTCGGATGTGCGGTGAATACCGGCACGATGCGCACTTTGCGCAACGCAGCCAGCGCGTCCGCGGCGGAAATTCCTGCGGCGCGCATGCGCAGCAAGGTTCCGCGAAACGACCCGGCCAGCGCCGGCTGTTCGCTGTGCAGTTTGGCCGCGCGCCGCCGCCGCTTGCGATGATTGGTTTCCGCCAGGTTGGTCAGCTCGAAATAAATTGCAAATGCTTTGGTCACGCGGTAGGCGTCTTCCACTTCCAACCGCGCGATCTTCTCGCGGGCTTCCGCCAAGAGCGCATTTTCGGTCTGGGACGGTTCCGCTGCTGCTGCGGCAGCCGGCAATTGCTCGCGCTGCTGAATCAACAGGCGGCGGAGTTGCTCCACCACCTCCAGCAAGGGACCGCCCGCCTGCTCCACCAGCACTTTCCCCAGCAACATTCCCAGCGAGCGCACATCGCGCCGCAGCGGAATTTCCTTGGCGTCATCGCTGGTGCCCGCGGCGAGTTCCTCCAGCCGATCGTATTGATCGTCCGGGCTCCACAGCGGCGCGCTGTCTGAGGGTGCCATGTCATATGATGAAGGCACCGCCACAACCCCGCAAGGCCTGTCGGCTCACTTCGTTGATCGCCAGCCTCCCGATCTGCAGTAGGGGCGGGTCTCAGACCCGCCCCTCGCGCTGTCGCTGTCATTGCGGTTCCGCCACGCCTGTTCCAATCCGGCCCCTCTCCCCTTAACAATCTACAAGTCCGAGATAACATTTCACCTGTAGCGCGCCTAGGGGAGAGTCCATGAGCCCGGCCGTCGAAATCCTGCAAGGCACCCTCGCTCTTCTGATTCTCAAAACACTCGCGCTCGAGCCCATGCACGGCTGGGGCATTGCCCAACGCATCCAGCAAGCCTCGCGCGACATCCTGCAAATCCAGCAAGGTTCGCTCTACCCCGCGCTCTATCGCCTCGCCAGGTTCTACACCCTCACGAAAACTGGCCGCCAGCAACTCGAAAGGGAAATGGCGGACTGGAAGCAAATGTCCACCGCCGTTGCACTGATCTTGCAACGCGTGTAGGAGGCACAGGCGATGAGCAACCGGCGGCGCTGGTTTTCAGGCAGGAAAAAGTGGGAGCAGGATATGCAAGACGAGCTGCGTTTCCACATCGAGCGGCAAACCGCATCATCCTATTGGGCGTGTTCGCGGGCCTGGCGTTGCGCCTGGCGTCCATCGGAATCTACGGCGTGATTTCCTATTCGGTCGTTCGGCGTGTGCATGAGATTGGGGTTCGCATGGCGCTGGGCGCGGAGAGGCGCGACGTTTTTCGCATGATGATCGGGCAGGGTCTTCGGCTGGTTCTGGCTGCAGTCGCGATCGGCGCCGCGACCCCGCTCATTCTCGCCCGGCTGCTATCGAGTTTCTCACACCTGCTCTACGGCGTTGGCGCAAGCGATCCGGGTACGTTTCTCGTCGTCTTGGTAGTCTTGACCGGCGTCGCGATCCTGGCGTGCTACATCCCCGCCGCGCCATGCGTGTGGATCCGATGGTAGCGCTGTGGCACGAGTAACGCAGTTACGAGGATTTGGAAATGAGTGGCAGCGTCCGGCGGCCAATCGGCTACAACGCGCTGCTGTGGCGCCATTTCACGGATTGCTTGTTACGTCCACCTTCTCCGTGCTTTCCGGCGGCATGCGCAGCGTCAGTTCCGTGGTCTTCTTCGGACGAATCACAATGTGCTTGCTCCAGTCCGAAAATTGCCCTTTCGAGTACGCACGCAGGTCGTATTGCCCTGCATCAAACCGCGCAAATTCATAATGTCCGCTGGAATCGGTGTGCGTAGCGTGCGGCTTTAGTCCGTCGGAAGTCTGAATGGTCACACTCGCTTCGCCCACAGGCTTGCCGTGGGCATCCAGCACGGTTCCCGCCACCGTTCCCAAGCCTCGCGCGAATTGAGCCCGAACCGTTGCCGCGCCGAATGTCAACGACATCAACAACGCCAGCGACGCAAGCACCGTCAGAACCAGGACACTTCGTTTCATAGCGCACCCCGGGATGTATCTGCCTACAATCTTACGCGGGCCTTTCGCGCAGCGTCGCGGTCACACGGCGCAATGTTCTCGATTAGGAACTCCTGTTCGCGCGGACAGGCGAACACCGCAAATTATTTCGGCGATGATGATTTTACAGACAAGCGCAGCACGAGTTCGGTCTGCTTGCCGGTGCTCACTTCCACGTTGTGTTTCCACTCGCTCCACGCGCCATCGTGGTACGCGCGCGCGTCGTAGTAGCCATGCTGCAGATCCGGGAAGAAAAATCGTCCTTGCTGGTTGGTAGTGGTCAGCTGGGGGTGGTCGCCGCCGGCGTTCTGTGATGTGACCCGCGCGCCCACCACCGGCTTGCCGTTCGTTCCGATCACTGTTCCGGCCAGCGTTCCCATTCCTCCGTCGTCATGCGCGGCGGTGGCAAACGGAAGCATCGCGGTGCACAGCAGAATCAGGAAATAACGTCTCATGGAGAGCACTCCTGAATGGCTCTACACGCGATTTTACGCCGTAGGCAAGGGTCGCACAGCCGCGCGCAGCACAGGTGTAGTCGAAGAGGAACTCCTGTTCGCCGGGACAGGCGAATATACGGGCAACCGCGGCCTAATATTTGTAGTGTTTGCTCGCGGCGGCGTGCGCGGGTTGCTCCATGCGCCCGCTATCGGGGCTGACGCCGCGCTCGAGCGCCAGAGAATATGTGAGCAGCTGCAGCGGAATCAGGTGCACGAATGCCGCCAGCCATTCCGGCGCTTCCGGAACCTGCAGAATTTGCTCCGCGGACAGATCGTGATTCGCCGATGGCACCGTTATCGCCGCACGCGGCATTTTCAATTCGCCCGCCGCGCGCAGAATCTGCCGTCCGCGCTCGTCCGTCGCGCCGCCCGTGAATAATCCGACGAGCGATCCGCGCGCGTCCGTCTCCGAAAACGGCCCGTGCAGGATTTCTTCGGTTTCAAATCCCTCCGCCGCGATGTAACAAGCTTCCTTGATCTTCAATGCCGCTTCGCTGGCGGTAGCCCATGCCGCGCCTGAGCCGAAAATCTCAATTCGTGGCAGTTCCGCCACGCGCTTCGCCAGTTCGCGTGCGGCAGGCTCAAGTTGCCGCGCCTCACGCAGCAAATCAGGCACGCGCTCCAACGCCTCGACAGGCCGCGCTCCCGCGAGCAATCTTTTTTTCTCGACCACCCGCGCGATCAGTAGTGCCAGCGCCGCAAGCGCGGTGGTATAGCTTTTCGTGTAAGCGAAAGCTATTTCCTGCTCGCAAGTCTGAATGTGAAAATCAGCGCCACGCACTCCGTCGCTGCTTGTTGGACCACTCAGCTGGCCGGTGATCACCACCGTCAGCGCCCCGGCCGCACGCGCCATGCGCAATGCCTCGATGGACGCCGTGGTGGTGGCGGTGTGGGTAATCACGATCACGGCGTCTCGGGCACCAAACGCAATCGGGTGATGCACCAGCTCGAACGACTGTTCGCAGTGCGCCAAGAAGCGCCCGCCGCTGCATTCCCGCATCCAGCTTTCCGCCACGCGCGCCGCATGCAGCGAAGTTCCGATCCCCACGAATGTGATGCGCTCCTTCTGCGCCACGGCATCTGCCGCGCGTTCGATCTCCGCGCGCTGCCCCAGCACGCGCTCGATCAATTCCGGCTGCGCATGAATTGCTTCATAAACGTAATAGGGGTGAGCCGTGCGCATCTCAGGCATTTGATTTTTCTCCGCTCGCGTTATATTGGTTCTGTTGTTTTCGTGGCCGCTCATTTTAGCGGAACAGGAGCCGGAATGCCTCGTTACCTCTCGCAACACACGCTCGCGTGCCTCACGCGCCAGGGCGCCGAAGAACTCGCGCGCCGCGTGCATGCCGCCAAGCAGGTAACCGCGCGCCGCGTGCTCGTCAACATGCAGGAGGGAAAAATGCTCGTGGAGTTCGACGCTCCGGGCCGTGAAGAAATCGAGAAGTGGTTCGCCGCGGAGAAATTCCACTTCGACTGGCTCTTGCGCATCGAATTCGAAACCAGCGACGGCACGCTAAAAGCCATCACCTAACAGGAAATAGACCGCAGGAAGCTCGTCGTTCGTAGCGTGAGCCCAATCCAATCACTTGGAGATTTTTCGCATCATGGCCATCGCTTCGCCGTCCCCGACGATGCTCTTGCGGTTTAGCAAAACAATCATTTCGCGAACAATGTCACGCAGCTCCTGGTCGGCGCCTGAGGCGATCTCGGCCGGCGCCGCGAAAGTGGGCACCGCGGGCGCAGGCGGATCCGGTTCCACCAGTGTCCCGCCAGTCCCCTCGTTCAAGCAAGATTCCAGCACGCGGACCTGCTCAGGCTCCGTCGCAGTGAACATCAGTCCCATGCCCATCGCGTTCAGTGAATCAACCACCTTCGCCTTCGTCCTGAATGTTCGGCCGTCTCGCGTGATCGTCAAGATCACCACAGCGTTCAGCGCGAACGGGCTGATGGCATCCATATAGCTGCCCCTCCGGCCAATATCGGAAAGCCTGCCCGTTATCTGCAGGATTGCCTTGATATCAAAATGCTCCCGCGCTGGCCGAAAGCGGAAAGCGCGGAGTACTGCGCTTTTTGAGCAAAAGCGACGACCGTCGGGTCATTTTCGACTCTTGCAAACGGATTCATCATCAGGCTTCACTCTGCTGAACAGATTTGAACCGAGCCGCGGTGCATCTGTAGAGATGGATGGCCGTCCTGCCCACGACCCTCTCGACCGCGCGTGCGGCCGTGCGGCGATCGCGGACCGTACGCACGGCGTCCCGGGCAGCGATGGCAGTTCCGCGCGGGAACGGCGCTGTGCGATTTGGCAGAAAGTTCGTGTTCCTCTCACAGCAGTCCGGGAAGGGGACTCAATTCCGGACACGATCCTGAGGGTCAAAATGGAGCAGCCTGCAACGAAGCACCGGTTTTCGGAAGGAAATTCAACTCTGTACCTACTTGGCGCACTCCCGCGCGCCGTCAGAATCGTTTGCCATCCCCGCGGTTCGGGTGTAACCTCAGTTCATGCAAATCTGCTGCCAGCGCTGCACCTGCTGTTGTTGTATGTGTTGCGCAGGTGTGTCTTCTGGCGCAGGGAGGCTAGGCAGCTAAGAACCGTAAACTAGCCCAGAAATTCCCGACCCACCGCCAGAAGTTCCCGAGGCAGGTGGGTTTTTTGTTGTACACACAAATTCTTGCAACGGTTGCGATAGCGAGCGCCTAATTTCGAAGAATGACTAACAACGAGGAGGCAGCAAATGACTGACTACAAGCACCCTGAAGTTCTGGTGACGACGCAGTGGGCCGCCGACCATCTGAACGACCCGAAAGTCCGCCTGGTCGAGGTCGACGTGGACACCACCGCTTACGACCAGGGCCACATTACCGGCGCCGTGGGCTGGAACTGGCAATCGCAGCTGCAGGACAATATTCGCCGCGACCTCATCGACAAGTCCGCGCTGGAAAAGCTGCTGGGCGCGTCCGGAATTTCCAACGACACCACCATCCTGCTCTACGGTGACAACAACAACTGGTTTGCCGCCTACGCTTTCTGGCAGGTAAAGTACTACGGCCACAAGGACGTTCGCCTGATCAACGGCGGCCGCAAGAAGTGGGTCGAAGAAAAGCGACCGCTCACCACCGACGCGCCGAAAATCACGGCCACCACCTATCACGCCACCGGACCCGACGAATCCATCCGCGCCCGCAAGGAAGATGTTTACGCTTTCCTAGACAAGAAGAAGGCCGCGCAACTGGTGGACGTCCGTTCCGTGGACGAATTCACCGGGAAGATTCTCGCGCCTCCGGGACTTTCTGAAACCGCGCAGCGCGCCGGCCACATTCCCGGCGCAGCCAGTATTCCCTGGGCACAGGCCGCGAATGAGGACGGCACTTTCAAATCCGCGGACGCCTTGAAGGAACTATACGGCAAGAAGGGAATTGACGGTGCGGAAGAAGTGATCGCCTACTGCCGCATCGGCGAACGCAGCTCGCACACCTGGTTCGTGCTGAAATATTTGCTGGGCTTCGGCAACGTGAAGAATTACGACGGTTCCTGGACCGAGTGGGGCAATCTCGTCGGCGCTCCCATCGAAAAAGAAGTCGCCGTCGCCGCGCATTAGAGCAGCAGTTTGCAAGGGCAGGTCTCCGTCGCAAGACCGGGACCTGCCTCTTCTTTTACTCCGGAATTTGATTCGCCGGCACGCCTTTGCTGCGTGCTTCGTCCTGCAGCGCACTGATCTTGGCCGCAATATCCTCGCGCTGTTTTTGCAGCCGCGTCAATTCATCGCGCCAATCGTCAATCTTCGCGCCGCCGACGTGCCGGACAGAATTCACCGTGTCGCCATTCAGCGCTGCCTGCAGTTGCGAGATCTGCTCGTCCAGCGGCGGCAGCTTCTCCTGTAATCTCGTGATCTGGTCTTGATACTGCTTCGCGTATTTGTTGCTCGCGGCATTTCCGGCGGGCTTGTTGCTTGCCGGCTTGTTATTTTTATTTGCAAAAGTTGAAATCGTGTCGTGGGTATGGACGTCCCTCATGTCCTCGTTGGTCCACACTTTTTTTGCCGGCGGCGTCGTCGTAGTTGTCGAGGTCGTGGCGTTCGCGTCGGCCGCAATAGCCGTGGCCGGCTGAGCCTGCGCCGCTGGCGTAGCCGCGTTCCCCGCAGGAGCAGTTTGACCGTCCGAACTTCCTTGCGCGCGTGCCAGACCAGGCACCAGCACAGCCGTTGCAAGAGCCAGGACCGGTACGAAAAGCAGCGTTCGCCTGAACATGACGCCTCCCCGAATGACCAGCAGGTGACCAGCGAGCTCCGCGCAGCAAAATCCTCAGACAGCAACATCAATTGGACGAAAGGGTGCAGAGCCGCACTAGGACTATTGTGCGCCCATTGCGATCAGGTTGAACCCCGGGTGGACCGAAGAGTTACGGGTCGCCGTACGGCGCTTTGCCGCTGGCCAGTTCGGCCTGCGCCATTGCCAACGCCTGCTTGGGCGGCCCGATGCGCCGATATTCGCGCGCTTCGACGTACTGGTGCTGCTCGGATGTGAAGAGGAATTTACGAGCTGTAAAATCGTACTGATAACGCGTGGGCAGCCAGACTCCCGGAGCGACTTCCTCCTGCTGCATGAAAAATACTCCGCCGCGATAAAGTTTTCCCAGAATCCCGCCGCCAAACGAAATGTCGCGCGTCACGTGCGCTTCCCCATGCACCAGCTGATTGGCGTCGCGGTCCACCCAGATCTTCGCCGTGACGCGAGTCAAAATATCCTGCACCAGTGAGTGCGGATGAAAATTCGGATTCGGCTGGATATCATAGACATCGCACAGGCGGCCATTGCAAGACTGCTGCGCGTCCCAGGTAGTTAGGAAAGCCGCTCCGGTTGCATCCAGCAGTTCCTTGCGGTCGTCCTTCCTCTTCTGCCATTTCGCGTATGCCGATTTAGCCCTGGAATCTTCCGGCTTTAGCATCAGCTCCAGCAGCTCTTTCCATGCGACCAGTTGCTTGCGATATTCCTCCGGATCCACCGGCCGGTCGCCATCCTTCAGCAACAGTTTCATAGTGCCGGTGCCGGTGGGCACCACGCGATAGGTTTTATCGTCGAGCACCCGCGGAGTTGTGCCTCCCGTGCGATCCACGTGATGCTCCACTCGCTCGTATTGCTCCAGCGCTTCGTCATTGGAGTGCTGGTGCTCCAAAAGGATTTTCGCGCGAGCAGAGATTTCCGCGTCCGAAGGAGGTCGCGCGGCCCCGGTTTGGTTTCCTGCGTGTTCACCAAGGTCGTTAGAACTCGCGCCGTTAGCGTTTAACCCGGAAGGGCGGGGCTTGAGCCCCGCCGTACGAGCCTCGATATCAGGGGCTTCAGCCCCTGAAGCCGTGCTTTTCTTTGGACCAGCTGCACCAGCGGGACTCGGTTGGCCGGACGCGCCCGCCAAGCCCGCCACTGCCAGAGCCGCGGCCAGACTCGATGCTGTAAGTCCTTTCACCATGTTGAGAATGCCCGTCAGTGAGGTGCCCGGCTCCATAGGATAAGCTGCGGCTCCAATTCTACCCGAATCCTCCGCAGAAACGTCGCGGCGCATGCTCGGTGCCTGGCTCTTCCGTATTCCGAACGCCAAAAAATTATCCGTAATCTGAAGTTTTTCCAGTCCCATATCCGTCTAATATGGTGACGGTTATGAAGCCCTCTAAATCCGTATCCGAAGCCCGGCAGACGCTCGCTGCCTTGCGCGAAACCATCTGGATCGCGCTGGATACCCTGCGTGCGCATAAGCTGCGCACTTTCTTGACGCTGCTGGGCGTGATCCTGGCCGTCACCACGCTCGTCGCCGTCATCTCCGTTCTCAATGGCCTGAACGTATACGTCGCCGATAAGGTGGCCAACTTGGGCGCGAATGCGTTCGTAATCGACCGCATCGGCATCGTCACGAACGCGCAAGAGTGGTACAAAGCTCGTAAACGCCCGCCGCTCGGCATGGAAGATCTGGAAGCTCTGCGGAACGGGATGAAGCTTGCGGATACAATCGCGGGAGAACAGAACACTTTCGCAGACGTGCGGCACGGCAACGACCTGAGCGAGGACGTAACCATCATCGGCGCCACTCCCACGTTTGCTTCCATCCGCGATATAGACGTCTCCAACGGGCGGCTGCTCACTGACATTGACGAAGATCATCGCGCCGGCGTTTGCGTCATCGGCGCCGACGTAGCGAACAAAATATTTCCAGGCGTGGATCCGGTGGGAAAGGAAATCCGCGCGGGCCAGGGCCAGTATGTGATCGTCGGCGTCGCTACTCCCAAAGGCAACGTCCTGGGCCAGCCGCAGGATAACTTCGTAATGATTCCGCTGGGCACCTATCGCAAGGAATGGCTCACGGCGCTGGATTCGATCGGATTTTTCGTCCAGGCGCGCGGTCCGGAATGGATGGATGCCGCGCAAGACGAGGCTCGCGTGATTCTACGCTCGCGCCGCCACGTGCCGTATCAATCGGAAGATAATTTCGCCATCATCGCGCCGACTTCGATCATGGGTTTGTGGAATCGCATCACCGGCAGCGCCTTCGGCATCGCGATCTGGATCACCTCAGTTTTTCTCGTAGTGGGTGGCGTGGTAATCATGAACATCATGCTCGCCAGCGTCACCGAACGCACCCGCGAAATCGGGCTGCGCAAATCGCTTGGCGCGCGCCGCCGTCACATCATCCTGCAATTTCTGGTGGAATCATCGGTGCTGGCCGGACTGGGCGGATTTCTCGGAGTGGTCGCCGCCGTGGCCATCAGCCAGTTGGTCCGCGTGCTTTCACCGATCCCGATTTCCACGCCATTTTTTTCCATACTTGTCGCGCTGGTTCTTTCCACCGCCGTGGGCCTGTTTTTCGGCATTTATCCGGCGATGCGCGCCGCAAGGTTGGACCCGATCGAAGCGCTGCGGGCGGAGACTTAGGAAAAGCCGATGCAAAGTGATTTTCGCGAAAATCTGCATCTCGCGCTGGACACGGTTCGCGCGCACAAACTGCGCAGCTTCCTCGCGATCCTGGGCGTGATGATTGGCGTCGCACTCATTATTCTGGTGGTTGGCCTGGTACAAGGTTTTCGCCAGACCATCCAGGACGAAATCGTTTCCGAAGGAATTGATACCGCTTTCGTTTCGCGCTTTGATCAAGGCCCGCAAAACGGTCGCCGTCCCAAGGACGAAAAACTGCGCAAGCCGCTCACTCTGGAAGACGCCATGGCCATTCGCCAACTTTGTCCCGCAGTCAAGGAAATCGCCGTCTCCGCATTCCAGTGGCAGCTCGCCCACACCGCCCGCTACCAGGGCAATGAAATTGAAGGCACTGATTTTCGCGGCACTTTCCCGGCCTATCTCGCCGTCTATTCCAACGCCACCATGAAAGCCGGGCGCTTTTTCACCGAAGCCGAAAACGAACATCGCGAAAATGTCGTGGTCATCGGCGAAAATGTCGCCACCGCTTTCTTTCCCAGCATTGCAGACGCCCTGGGCAAGCAAATCCTGGTGGATGGTTCCACCTATCTGGTGGTGGGTGTGTTCGAAAAGCCCCCCAACGGTTTCGGCACGGACGATGAAGATCGCCGTACCGTAATCCCTTATTACACCTTTATGAAGCTGTATCCGGGCAGCTATGAGATCGCTTATCGCTTTCTCGCGTATTCCGGCAAGCTGGACGCCGCCGTGGATCAGCTGCGTGAAGTTCTGCGCCGCCGGCGCGAAGTTCCCTACGATAAGCCCGACACTTTCTCCATTCAGACGCAGGTCGAGGTCGTGCAGAAATTCAACGATATCATTGGTGGCGTTGTGCTCGTCGTCGTCGTGCTCAGTTCCATCGGCCTGCTCATCGGCGGCATGGGCGTGATGAACATCATGCTCGTGTCCGTCACCGAGCGCACTCGCGAAATCGGCGTGCGCAAAGCCATCGGCGCGCGCAGTCGCGATATCACCTGGCAATTTCTCTTCGAAGCCATGACCCTTACCGGAACCGGCGGCATCATCGGCATCATTGTCGGCAGCGCCATCGTGTTCCTGATTCCCACGGTCAGTTCACTGAAAGCCGTGGTGCCCGCATGGGCCGTCATAATCGGCTTCACGGTCTCCGTCAGCATCGGCCTCATCTTCGGCGTCTGGCCCGCAACCAAAGCTGCGCGCCTGAATCCCGTCGAAGCCCTTCGCTACGAATAGTTTTTATATTAGCGGAGTTTGTCGGGCCCCTGATCGAGGTCCAGCACGATGGTGCTCTGGGGATCGAGTTGCGGCACACCGTTCGGGCCCATTACGTACGGGAAGCCCGCTGGATCCTGCAGGGTGCCTCCGACCAATCTCGCATCCCGCAGCTCTTGCATCGAAGTAGGGAAGCGGCCGAATTTTCTCCAATAGTCTTCCGAGCTTTCGTTCAAACGCTGCAGGCCCAACGCCGCATCGAGCGATTGAATGTGCTGCTTCGCCCGGCGGCGGATCAGTTCGTCCTTTGTGGTCGCGTATATCTCGGTCCAGATCATCCGGGAAGTCTCCAGAGAATTGCCCGTTTCCGCCACGCGGGCGGCCATTACCTTCATCCACACCTGCGCATTCGGGTTTTTGCTGCCTTCCAAATACGCTGCGGCGCCTTTCTGGTAATCTTTCAAGTGGATCGAATAAAGAAACCCCAGATCCTGATAGAGCCGCCATTCATCAGGATTTTCGGCGATGCCGCGCTTCACGAGGTCCACCGCCAAGTCCGCGCGTCCTGGTCCGACGGGCGGCCGCTCCGACAAAAAGACCGCTCCGAAGCGGTAGGCAATCAGCAACCTCGGATCAAGCGTGGTCGTGATATCCAGCAATGGCCATAGTGATTCGTACGTCGCGCCGGGCTTGCGCGCCCTTCTGCCGTAATATTGCACCACTCGCGTCCAGTAGATATCCGCAACCAGCGGCTCATATCCCAGACTAAGTTTCTTCAGCAGCCAGCCGGAACGCAGGAGCAACTCTCCCTTGTCCGGGTCCAGCAGGCGCGTCTCGGCATCAATACGCACCTGCAGCGCCGCGCACAGCACCAACAGGACCGGCACGGCCAGCAGCGCCAGCAACATCGCTCGTATGTGACTTTTATTTTGCGTGCGCCTGCTCATTTCAGATTGCGCCCGGAAAACACCGCCGACGCTGCCACCAGAATCAGCACTACATAGAGCGCCGCGTACAACGTGTTGTGCCAGATCAGCGCCAACGGCAGCGCGTCGCCGTGCGCCGCCGCGGCGATCACACCAAAATCATGAAAATTGGGCAGCACGTAGTACACCAAGCGCGTGATGGCGGCCACCGCCCGGTTCTGTGTGAACTGGCTGATGCCCAGTATGCCCGGCGCGAAAACCCCCGCGATGTAGATTCCCAACGTGTACAGGGTCGAAAGCATCGGGCTGGTAAAGCAGGAAAAGAACAGCGCCAGTGCCGTCACCACCGCGAGCTCCAGCAAAATAAAATAAACCGCCACCAGAATCGTCGCGTCCGACCGCTCGAATTCCCGGGTGACGCAGTACAACGCTGCTGCGAGGCCCAGCGTCATCAACGAAGTATTCACCACCAGGGTCAGCAGCAGGCCGCCGTATTTCCCCACCAGGAATTCCCAGCGACGAATCGGCTTGGAGAGCAGGCTGTACAGAGTGCGCTTTTCCATCTCTTTGTAAACCAGCCCCACGCCGATAAATATCGCCATGATGATTCCGAAAATCGAAATCGCCGAAAGCCCCAGATTGATGATCACCATCCGCTCGATCCCGATCGAAATCTGCCCCACCAGGATCGCCGCGCCGATCATCATCAGCGCGAAAAATATCAGGTTGTACAGCACGCGGTCCCGCACCGCTTCGCGAAACGTATTGATGGCTACCACGCCCGGTAATACGCTCATCGCACACCCACTTCCGCCGCCGGCACCTGCGTTTTTTGTCGTCCCACCAGATTGAAAAAATAATCCTCCAGCGACGGACGCAGCGGCGCCACCGCAAGGATGCGCCCCTCGCAACCCCGCAATTGCTCCAGCACCGCGTAAAGCTCCTCTTCCGCCACTTCAATCCGATAGCGGTTGCCGATATTTTTCGCGCGCGCCGCAATATTTGGCGGCAGCTTCTGCTGCTTGGCCACTTCGAACAAAATTTCCATGCCTTGTACTTCCATGGACACAATTTCTCCCGGCGAACCAATCCCTCGCAATTTCCCATCGACCAGCACCGCCACACGGTCGCACAGCATTTCCGCATCGGAAAGAATGTGCGTGGAAAAGAAAATCGTGCGGCCCTGCCGCTTCAAATCCAGAATGATGTCGCGCACTTCGCGCCGCCCCACCGGATCCAGGCCCGACATCGGCTCGTCCAGAAACACTACCTGCGGATCATGCAGAATCGCCTGCGCGATCCCCACGCGCTGCAGCATGCCCTTTGAAAATTTCCGCAGCTGCACGTCCGCGGCAGCCGCCAAGCCCACCAGGCCCAGAAATCGCGTCACGCGCTCGTTCCGCTCCGCCGCGTGGTAGCCGAAAAAACGCGCGAAATATCCCAGCAGCTCACGCGCCGTCAGGTAATCGTAAAAATAGGGCTGCTCCGGCATGTACCCGATCTCGCGATGCATGCGCACGTCGTCGATCGAGCGCCCACGCACGCGCGCCTGACCCGACGTGGGGAAGATCAAGCCCATCAGCAGCTTCATCGTGGTGGTCTTGCCCGCGCCGTTCGGTCCCAGGAATCCGAACGATTCCCCCTCTTCCACCTGCAGCGTCAAATGGTCCAGGGACCGGCGCATTTTTTTCCGCCAGAACCCCACCGGGTAGTCCTTCGTCAACCGCTCGATTTCGATTGCTGGATTCGCCATGGCCCCTCATTATCAATTTTTCCAGCGCACAATGGTTCATGTCAATTCCCAGGTGTTGCCTTCCTCTACACATCCCGCGCCCGCGGCGTCGCTGCATCACCACCTGGATTGTGAGAGGCATTCGGAAATCTAGGCCGCGCATCCTCGGTATGTTAGAGGGCATGCGAAGGACGCTTCGAAAAAGTCCCGTCGGCGAAGGGAAAATCGGCTTGATCATTCCGGTGAAACGCCTACACGGCGGCGCGTTTTCGGTTCTATCGCGGGTTGACGGGCGCCGGTGCTACAGGACGCAAACTCAGGAAATCAAGGTGGCTCTCGAAAGCGCTGGGGAAAGCCTGTTCGTAGCCCGCCAGTCCTCGGCAAGTGAGATGATGCGAGCTCGTAAATCCATAGGCTTGCATTTCTTTCATCGCTTCCTTGGCTGACCATCCCTGCACGCTCATCCGATAAGCTGCGATGGACATGCCGGTGCGGTCCGAGCCCAGCTCGCAGTGCACAAAAATCTTCTTGTCGGGATTTTCCCGCAGCACGTGCAGAAAATTCGCGATCGCCGTGTCGTTGGGGCGGTAGCACTGCCACGGAATGGAAACGTAACGCATGCCCAACCTGCTCGCTTCCGCTTCTTCCTCCGGATGGTCGCCTGGCCGCAAGTTCACGATAATTTCCACGCCCATCTTGGCCAGGAACTCAATGCCCTCGCTGGATGGCTGAGCTCCGCGATAAAGCTGCGCCGAGACTTCGCCGAATCGCGGAATCCCGTTCACTGAAATCATTTTCGCGAACGGGTGCTGCGTGTTCGGGAGTGCCGGCTTCACATCGCTCACTGCGGTCGACGCCGCGGAATTGCGGGCGTTGTCGCGTGTGTTGCCGTCGGCGCCGGATGGTGGCGCGTCGCTCGCCGCAGTTTGAAATCCGCGCGCTGCGCCACACGCTGACGCGAACGCCAGAATTGCCAGCAGCACTCGCGCAGTCTTGTTGAAGGAGATTTTCATCTTCTCGGTTAGATGCTTCTACTGCCTCTACCGCGGGATGCGTACGTTAGAATACCCACCACAATAGGTAGACGTTTTCGACACCGTAAGCATAAGATTTTGTGGTTTGTTTATGAATTTTTCTTGACAAGTTTTCCACAACCCTCGATACTGCGCTTCCAAGCTCGGGGGAGCATTTGTTGGCTGCAGCGTCTTTTCGCTGCTCCCAACCAGTCGTAAGAGCCGGACCGAGTTTAACCGAAAATTCAAAGGGGCCACACCCCACTTAGCGCCGCGCCTCGGTTTTCTTGCGCGGCTTAGCTGGGCTTTTGCCTCTTTTTTTCGGCGCGAACGGTGTTTCTTGCCGCTC
This sequence comes from Acidobacteriota bacterium, assembly GCA_013289715.1. Lineage (GTDB taxonomy): Bacteria > Acidobacteriota > Terriglobia > Acidiferrales > UBA7541 > Palsa-295. The sequence goes on from JABCZJ010000014.1 coordinate 113,967, forward strand.
CAAGGTTCGGCTGCTCCCCACAGACAATACTTTCGTGCGCCGTAAACGGTGCACATCACATCACCCTCGGGGCGCCACTTAGGGGTAGAATGAAGGTTCTGCCCCCGCACGGCTCCCCGGTTCACATCGACATGGCACCACTGCCTGCGCGGAGGCAAAATGGCTGAAACAAGGACGGTATGGAACAGCATGGCCGAAACAAATCAGGTTACACGGCGCGCCACCGGATTGGAATTCCAACGGCGGTTCACCGACGGAAAAGTTTCACCCTTCGATAAAGTTGAATGGGAACGTCGCACGGCTCTGATCGGCAATGATAAAGGTCAGGTAATCTTCCGCCAGGAAAACGTGGAAGTTCCCAAGTCCTGGTCCATGACGGCCACGAACATCGTGGCTTCCAAGTACTTCCACGGCAAGCCCAACACCCCCGAGCGCGAAACCTCGGTGCGCCAGCTGATCGGCCGCGTGGTGGACACCATCGTCCGCTGGGGCGAAGAGGGCGGCTACTTCGCTAGCCCCGAATCCAAGAATATTTTTCGCGACGAACTCACCCACCTGCTCGTCGAGCAGAAAGTCGCCTTTAACTCTCCGGTCTGGTTCAACGTCGGCGTGCAAGCCAAGCCGCAATGCTCCGCATGCTTCATCAATTCCGTCCAGGACAACATGGACTCCATCATGAACCTGGCCAAGACCGAAGGCATGCTCTTCAAGTGGGGCTCCGGCACCGGCACGAACTTCTCCACGCTGCGCGGCAGCAGGGAATCGCTCTCCGGCGGCGGCATCGCCTCCGGCCCGGTCAGCTTCATGAAGGGCTTCGACGCCTTTGCCGGCGTCATCAAGAGCGGCGGCAAGACCCGTCGCGCCGCCAAGATGGTGATCCTGAACGTGGAACACCCCGACATCATGGAGTTCATCCAGTCCAAAACCAAGGAAGAGCGCAAAGCCCACGTGTTGATCGAGCAGGGCTACGATCCTGCGATCGACGGCGAGGCTTACACTTCCGTCTTCTTCCAGAACGCCAACCACTCCGTGCGCGTCACCGACGACTTCATGCGGGCAGTAGAAGAAGACCGCGACTGGTGGACCCGCAACGTCAACGACGGCAAGCCTTGTGAGAAATTCCGCGCGCGCGACCTGCTGCGCGAAATGGCGGACTCCGCCTGGCGCTGCGGCGATCCTGGCATGCAGTACGACACCACCGTGAACCGCTGGCACACCTGCAAAGCCACCGACCGCATCTACGCTTCGAATCCGTGCTCGGAGTACATGTTCCTGGACGACACGGCTTGCAACCTGGCTTCACTCAACCTGATGAAGTATCTCGGCCCCAACGGCCAGTTCGATTCCGACTCGTTCAGCCACTCCGTGGACGTCACCATCACCGCGCAGGAAATTCTGGTGGACAACGCCAGTTATCCCACGGAAAAAATTGCGCGCAATTCGCACGACTACCGCCCGCTGGGCATCGGGTACGCCAATCTGGGCGCGCTGCTCATGTCTCTCGCGCTTCCTTACGATTCCGACGGCGGCCGCGACTTCTGCGGCGCCATCACCGCGCTGATGACCGGCGAATCCTACGCACAATCGGCGCGCATTGCGGAACGCATGGGTCCCTTCGGCGGCTATCCGCGCAATCGTGAAGCCATGATTGACGTAATCCGCATGCACCGCGATGCGTTGCGTCCCATCAAGGAAGAACACGTGCAGCCTTCACTGCTGCGCGCGGCACGCAAAGCCTGGGACGATGCGCTCGAGCTTGGCGAAAAGTTCGGCTACAAGAATTCGCAGGTTTCCGTGCTCGCGCCTACCGGCACCATCGGCTTCATGATGGATTGCGACACCACCGGCATCGAACCCGATCTCGCCCTGGTGAAGCAGAAGAGGCTGGTCGGCGGCGGCGTCATCAAGATCGTCAACAACACCGTGCCGCAGGCCCTGATGAATCTCGGCTATCCCACCGAACAAGTCGCCCAAATCGTGGACTACATTGACGCCAACGCGAAAATCGAAGGCGCTCCCGGCCTGAAAGACGAGCATCTCCCCGTTTTCGATTGCTCGCTTTCTCCCATGGGTGGCGGCCGTTCCATCGCCTGGCGCGGGCACCTGCGCATGATGGCGGCGGCCCAGCCCTTTCTTTCCGGCGCGATCAGCAAGACCATCAACATGCCGGAGGAATCGACGGTCGAAGACATCATGCAGGCCTACACCGAATCGTGGAAGTACGGCCTGAAAGCCGTGGCCATCTACCGCGACAATTCCAAACGCTCGCAGCCGCTTTCCGCCGCCAGCAAGAAGGAAGATGAAAAGCCAGCCGCTGCAGCGGTGCCGGTAGCAGAAGTTGCCGCCGCTCCCGTCGCGTCCGCGCCCCAGCAGGAGGAGCTTTTCGCGCGTGGCGCAAGCCGCCGCAAGCTTCCCAACGAGCGCAGTTCCATCACCCACAAATTTTCCATCGGCGGCCACGAAGGCTACCTCACCGTCGGCAAATATGAAGACGGCGCTCCCGGCGAAATCTTCATCAAGATGGCCAAGGAAGGCTCCACTCTTTCCGGCATCATGGACGCCTTCGCTCTGTCCGTCTCCATCGCGCTCCAGTACGGCGTGCCGCTCCGCGCTCTCGTCGACAAATTCGTCAACTCGCGCTTCGAACCTTCGGGCTACACCGGCAATCCCAATATCCGCTACGCAAAATCAGTGGTGGATTACATCGGTCGCTGGCTCGGCGCGAAATTCATCTCGCCCGATTACCTCGATATCGACGCAAACAGCGAAGCCGAAGCTCCGGCCACCACGGCGGCGGCGATGGCACACGCGGTCGCTCCAGCAACCGCCATCAAGCATGCCGACCCGGATGCCTCCACGCGCCAACGCGCCACGATCGACGACGCGCCATCCTGCTCGGAATGCGGCATGCTAATGACTCCCAACGGCAGCTGCTACAAATGCTCCAATTGCGGCGGCACCTCCGGCTGCAGCTAAGCATTGGTTTTTTCGGGAAAGTAAAACGAAAGGTAACGACAGGCGATGAAGGGGCGGGTCTCAGACCCGCCCTTACTTTTTTGGTGTGCCGATCGCGTACCACGCGCCGGAACTCACGCTTCCGATGCCGCCGACTTCCGCAACGACCGCACCGCGGCATACCCAATCAGCATCACCGCCACCGCCAGCACCAGCCACAGAAAAATATCATGCGTCTCAGTCCACGGCCGCGGGTCCACCCAATCCGCATTCAATTCCTCCGGCCCCAACTGCGCATCCACCGCCGCGCCCATCTGCGCCGCATTCACCCGCCGGCCCAAATCGTACTGCGCGCGTTCCGTTCGTTCCTGCCCGTATATCAGCCGGTAACTCCGCCCCGGCTGCTGCTGGAACACGGTGTGCCGCGGCGTGATGTACAGTTTCGGCGCCGCCGTCTCCAGAGGCGCGTCGTTCCCATTCACAATTTCCACGCGCAGGAAACGCGACGGCGCCCCAGCATTCGAAATCATCACGGAAAGCTCCTGCTGCTGCGCGTCACCCCGCCGGTAGCGATAAATTTCCGCGTTCCGAAGACTTTCCCAGTCCTTGCCGTCGGCGCTCGACGATATTTCCACCGAGCGAATGAACTCCGGCGGAGCATCGACCTCGAACCGCACCTCTGTCACCAGCGGCATGGCCGCGCCCAGTTCGGCGCTCCACACGCTGCTGCCCGCCGGCTGTTTCGCGTCCGCGACCATCGCCAGTTCCAATGGCGCACGTTCGGCTGACTCCGTGGTTTCCAGCAGAATTTGCGCGCCGCTCACCGGAAATTTCTTGTCGCCATCCAAAATTCGCACGCGCAAATACTGCGCGTTATTTTCAGAGTAGTGCACCACCTGTGTGCCTTCGTGCGCATTCTTGCGGAACCGGAAAATCGGCGCGCGCTCTTCCACCATCCTCCAGACGTGCCCGTCGTCGCTCGCTTCCACCTGCACCCACTCGATGAAGTCTGTCTCGCCGGTTTCGATCCGCACGGTGTTGTGAAATGGCGCGTGCGCTCCCGCATCCAACACCAGTTGCGTAAATGCTCCAGCGCCAAAACTGTTTTCGCGCAAAGTCGTCGGTAATGGGGAGGATTTACAGCTTCCCAGCCTCTGGAAAATCACGTAGGGGATTTCCGTGCCTTGGTCGTCAATCACGCGCAAGTCGGCTAAGCCCGTCTGCGCGTGCGCATACAAAGCGGGGGGCGCGACCACGCTCGCAAGCTGCCCCGCAGCCGTCGTCGTGCCCGTCGCCGCATCCGGCGTAGCCAACTCGATCACCCGCGAATAGTGCCAGTGCTTCCACGCGGCAGGCAGCGAGGAGTCCGCCAGTGCTGCAAAAGCCGCCGACAACGCAGCACTGATCACGCCCATCACCATAACGCTGCGCCGCAATCGCGCGCTCACGCTTTCCTCTCGCCCTTGCGCCCCAGCAATTGCCGCTGGTAATAGAACGAAATCAGCATCAGCGCGAGCCCCAGCAGCAAGAAGGAAACGATCCGGTAGAATTTCTCGAGGAACGAAAGGTCAAAAAGAAAAACTTTCACGATCACCACACCCAGCAGCACCAGCGCCTGCCAGCGGATCGCCTCGGATTTCTTCCAAAGGCCCGCGCCTAGCAGTCCCAGCGCCCACACCAGCCACAACATCGAAAGCGCCAGCTCCTGTGCGTGCCCGCGATCAATTCCCAGCGAAGGCATGCGCCCGAACACGTCCCACACTTCCAGCGACGACGCCGCAATCGCCAAAATATTCGCCGCAATCGAGGTAATCACAAACGCCATGCTTTCCTGCTCGCTCAGCTCCTCGTCGCTGTTTGCCGCGAAATAGCAGCTCAAGGCCATGCAAGCAACGCAAATCGCAAACGTGGCGAATCGCGCATTCAGCAAAAACGTATCAGCGGGAATCGGAATCAGCACCAACCGCCCCGCCACGATCGCAAACAGCACCAAGCCCGCCCAGCGCACCGCCGCGAACCGCACGCGCAATCCGCTCCAAATCAGGACCGCGCCCTGCACCGCCCAGGCAATCGTGATCCATCGCCCGTCCAGCCGGATCGGAATCGCCAGCGTCGCAAACGTCAACGCCAACCCCGCATACAAAATCCGCGCCATGCGCACTTTCGTTCCGCGCTTTTCGGGCAACATGCGCTCCGCCGCCAAATGCGCCGCGGCCAGCACCAGCACCGCCACCGTCAAAGCCCAGCGATTATCCGGCCACAACATCTGGCGCAACGCTCCTAGGTAAGCCAGCGAATTCACCAGCACGATTCCGACTTCGAGCCCGGAGAATTCGCCGTCGCGCCAACTGCGGACCGCGGGCAGCGCCGCGAACAGCACGAAAAAGACCGTCGCGAAGAGCACGGTGGTCGCAAGTTCATCCGCCCTGTAAAATTCGCTGTACCAGCCCCAGAAATAAACCAGCGTCGCCAGAAACTGCACCGGCGGCAGCGACTTCCAATCGCGCACCCAGGCAATCGCCAGCACGCCCGCCCCGAGGATCGTCAGATATGTGAAAAGCGAAACTTCGTGATTCTCGCCGGTGCTCACCAGTATCGGTGTGATCAGCCCGCCCACCAGCGCCAGAAATGCAATCCGCTCGGAGTTGCGCCCCACCGCCACCAGCAGCGTCACCGCGGTTACTACGATCATCGCCATGAACGCAATGTCTTGCGGAAAAATGTGGTAGTAATGCCAGCCCGCCCACAACGACAAATACAACACCGCCGCGCCCAGCCCCGCGATCCCCTCCGAAAAATATTTGTAGCCGCGCGCCAGCAGGTGCTGGCTCCAGGGATACAAGACGCTGCCCGCAAGCAGTCCAATCCCCACCCGGCCGCGCGGCCCCACCCAATTATTGTCGAACGCGTATTTCAAGAAGAACGTCACCGCAAACAGCAGCGCCAGAATTCCCACGTAATTCAGCCAACGCCCCGCCACCATCGCCTCGAAGTTCCCGTCGTCAGCGCGACTAGCCGCTGCGGCGCTCGAAATCGGCGACGAGGGTGCCGGCGCGTTGACGCGGACTGGCGCAGGCATATGCGGAATCGATGAAGGCGCGGAAACTACAGGCGGCCGTGTAGGTTGCGAAGGTGTAGGTACTGAGGCGGGAGGCCCAGCCGGCATAGGCGGATGCGCAGTAGCCGCAGGCGACTCAGCAGATTCCCGCTGCGGAATCGCAGCCGCCGGAGCAGGCAGCGCCGCCAGCCCCTTCTCGATCTGCGTCAGCCGCTGCTCGAGCGCGTAGATCCGCCGGATCAACTGCGCCGCTTCCGTCTCCACTCCACGCTTCAGCGTGTTCACCCGCACATACGCAGCAATAGCCAGCACGGGCACACCAATCACGAATAGGGCGGCGATCAGGATAAACAGCGCGGCGCCAGATTCCATATGTAAGCGGGTGCGCGAAAACTGAGGGAATTACATCACAGGTAAAATGGAGCGGCAATCCACTTGCCGGAAGCCTGCGTCCAAGCTGCCAACACAAAAAAATAGGGGGCCCCGTCGGGCCCCCTTTATGCTCTACCCCTAGTTCCGGTTCCAGCGCGGCGAAACCGGCCCACCCCGGGATAAGAGACAGCCGCTGTATAGTTTGCACGCCGGTTGCCAGCCTGTTGAACATTCCAGACGCCGCTCTATGTGTTGTACCGGCTGGATTTAGCTTATGTGAAATCAGAATTGCCTATGGATTTGCATTGCGAACATCCACTTTATGAAAGCGTTGCTGCATTTTTCTATGTTGTTTGGAATAAAACGGACATTACGCCTGAGCCCGTGCCCTGAATCGCCTCCACGCAAACCACCCGGGAACCAACAAAATGGCCAGCCAGAACAAGAGCGAAGGCCCCACCGCAAACAGGAAGACCAATAGCCCGACCGCGCCATCCTGGAGGTTCCTAAACCCCTCCACCAGCGCGTTCCGAAGCTTCGAACCAGTCGAAACCGGCCCCGACCCCAACACCTGCCGGTATTCTTCGCTCAAGTCCACCTGCACTGTCGCGTAATTCACCCGATGGAGCAGAATCGTGCTCTGCCCCTGCATACTCTCAATCTCTCCCCGCACCCGCGCCAGCTCGCGTTCGGCCTCGAGCACATCTTGGAGCTTCCCCGTACGCGTCCCCAGCAGTTCGATCAGTCGCTGCTCGGTAGCCCGCGCGCTCTTCAGCCTCGCCTGCAGGTCCACATACTGATCGCTCACCTCTTCGTTGGAGCGCGTTTCCTCTTCGACGCGCCCCAGCTTGCGCACATCGGCCAGAAACCCATCAAGCTGCTTGGTCGGAATCCGCAGCGACGCCGTAAGTTCCCTCGCGTTCCCGGTCTGCGCCTTGGCGTCGAGCTTTTCTACGTACCCGCCATGCGCCGCAGCCAGCTTGTCGATCGCCGCGCTAGCCTGGTCGTAGTTCGTCGCCAAAATGTTCAGCGACGCCGTCTGCACGATCATCGGCCCGACATTTTCCGGAGCCTTCAGTTCCTCGCCAGGCGGAGGCGGTGCCCCCGCCAGCGCCGACTGCACATCGTCCTCCGGCGTCACCTTCTGCGCTTCCAGATCGGACGCCTGCGATTTCGCAAGCCCAGGTTCCACTGCCACAAGGTTCCTAAGATTTCGGCCGCTCGCTGGGAGGGTTTCAGCTCTGCGCGTGTGCGGTATCGCGAGTGCCAAGGTCACCACCAGAGCCACGACACAAGCAATCGCCCAATTACGCGGACGTGCAAACACGGGCCGCCCATTCCAAGCGCCATGATCCAGCGCGCGGCTGGTACGTGCCTGGTTCGCAGAGGTGCTCGAATCCAGCGCAGCCAGCACCCTGGCGTTCATCGCCGGCGAAGGACGCTCCACTTCAAAACTCAGCATCCTCTCCGAAAGCGCGCGAAACCCCTGCGCAACTTCTTGGCACGCGCTGCAACTCACCAGATGCACAGCCAGCTCCGCCGCTCGCCGCGCTTCCAGTTCGCCATCGAGATAAGCCATCACTTCTTCGGCTTCGAACGCGTGTTGTGCATGTCGTTCCATAAAATTCCTCGGCCTCAATCCTTTACTTCACCGGCAGCAACTGATTTTTCAGCGCCGCACGCGCCCGGAATAAACGCGAGCGCACCGTATTCACCGGCATGCGCAGCACTGCCGCAATTTCGCCGTAACTAAGCTGTTCGTACTCGCGCAACATCAAAATCTCCCGCTCGCTCGGTTCCAGATGCCCCAAAGCCTTGCGCAACCAGATTCCCGCATCATGATTTCCCGCCGCATTTCTCCCGGCCGCGCGGTCGTCCAGCTTTTCGTTCTCGACGACCTCGCGCCCCGCCTTGCGCCGCTCCGCGGCCACCAGATGAGTCGCAATCCCATACAAATAACTGCGAAAACTAGCCCGCGGCTCATAGCGCTGCACGTTCTGCAAAAGCGCCAGAAAACATTCCTGCGCTAACTCCTCCGCCCGCGCCGGGTGCTCCAGCCGACGCCGAAAAAATCCATAGATAGGCTCGCGATAGCGCTCGAACAACTCCACGAACGCCTCCCGCGCTCCCTGCTGGAACTCCAATATGAGCTGGTCGTCGCTATTCATAAAAAACTGCCGCGCCGCTTCCGTTCCAGGCCTCAGACGTTGACCTGGCCGTCGTAGCGGCCAGCTTTAGCTGGGCGCATTTGACGTGGCCTTCGTAGCGGCGCACTTCCGTGCGCCATTTGGCCTGCACCACCCACCGCAGACTTTCCCAAGACCGCCGCTACAGAGGCTCCGGCACTCCGCTGCGCGCCTCTCACTACTTAGAATGTCGCGAGTCGCGAAATAGTTCCCGCAAGATTCATCTATTTGGAATTCATCGGGGGAAGAGCTTCGGGGCGGCGAAGGGCGATGACTCAAACAGTCAGCTCAACGTGAATATGACGCTTATCGTGGTGTCCACTTCGACCGGTTCGCCTAACAATAGAGTGGGCGAGTAGCGCCACTTCTTTACGGCGTCTAGGGCTGGCTCCGCGAGCAGGCATACCCCTTCGACCACATGCGCTTCGCGGATCGAACCGTCCTTAGCGATGATCGCGTGAATAATAACCGTCCCCTGGATGCGCGCGTCCTTCGCCTCTTGCCGGTATCGAGGCACTTCCTGATGAATGAGCTTCGCGGCTTGAACGTTGCCGCCTACTCGAATCCTTTTTTCCCGTGCCTCGGCCGTAGCTTGCGCCGCTTGCGGTGCACTTTGTTTCTTCGGGAGAACTGGAGGGTAGGCTGCAAGATTGCCGATATAACGAAAGCCTCCGTCAACGTATGCGAAATATTGCCAGATCACTTCGGTCGCGCTGTCCTGAAAACGAGCGTCGTACAGTGGCACGGGACTCTCGCGCTGCAGCAACAAGGGATACTCTTTTGCGGTCGCGGCGTGGTCGCAGGAACCCTCGAATCGGTACGCCACGATAAGCGTCTTCTTTTCCTTTAGCAGGTCAGCCAATGTCGACGGGACAGCAGTCTCGATTCCGGACCGCGACGGAGCCGAAGCTGCGGCGTACTCTGGACCTCGCTGATCACCGAACACCGACCTGAACCAACCGTCCGGATTTGGAAGCACGAGCGACTCAGCGTAAGCCGCAAGAGTTTGGTCATCGCCCTCTTTCTTGAGTTTCATCATTTCGCTCAACAGCTTTTCTAGTCCACGCGCTGTATCCGGGTACGGCGGAATCGCAATCGTTGGTACGCCAGGAGCCGGCGAAGCGGTTGACGGATTCTGTCCAAAACAAGGCAAAGCGACAAGAAGCAGGTATAAGGCGAGACGTGCGTTTCGCGATCGATGCATGGCAGCCTTCAGGATAGCGCGCGTTAGGAAACTCGGAGACAAGTGATACACGAAGCAATGCATCGAATCAATCGAGAAGTCGAAGCGTAAATCTTCGGACTAACCTAAGTTCGGCCTACGCCCCAATCGCCTCGCGCAGCGCTTCCGCCAGTACCTCCGTCCAGCGCGTCACGTCATCCGCGTGCTCGGCTTCCACCATCACCCGCGCCAGCGGCTCCGTCCCCGAATAACGCAGCACCACCCGGCCCGATTTCCCCAGCGCCTTTTCCGCCTCCGCCAAACCGCGCGCCACCGCCGGCAGTGATTCCAGCGGCGGCTTCGACCGCACCCGCACATTCACGATCTTCTGCGGAAAAATTTTCAGATCAGCAATCAATTCATCCAGCGGCCCACTCAGCGCAACGATCGAGGCCAATTTCACAGCCGTCAACATGCCATCTCCGGTCGTCGCGTCGTCCAAAAACAAAATATGCCCCGACTGCTCGCCGCCCAGATTCGTGCCCATGTGCAGCATTGCTTCCAGCACGTAACGATCGCCCACGTCCGTGCGCGTCAATTTCAATCCGGATCTTTCCAGCGCGCGCTCCAGCCCCAAATTCGCCATCGTCGTCCCGACGATCACATCGCCCTTCAGCGTCCCCGCGGATTTCATGTAACGCCCCGCCACGAGCAGGACGCCATCGCCATCCACCAACCGCCCCGAACCGCTCGCGAAAATCGCGCGGTCCGCGTCGCCATCAAACGCCACCCCCAAAGCGGCTCCCGCTTTCACCGCGCGCTTCTGCATCGCATCCGGGTGCAGCGAGCCGCAATCCGCATTGATGTTCCGTCCGTTCGGGCTGTCGTTAATGGCGATCACTTCGGCGCCCAGCGCGCGAAATAATCGCGGCCCCAGCTTGCTGGCCGCGCCGTTCGCGCAATCCATCACGATTTTCATCCTCGCGAAATTCGCGCCCGGCAGTGCTGCGGCGCGCAGGCCGTCCAGATAATCGTCGTCGATCTTCTCGTTGTCGTGCAACTGCATCTCGCCGCGCGATTCCGGCGATTCGCTGGACGCCAGAATAAATCGCTCCAGCTCCGCTTCCACCGCATCTGGAAATTTCATCCCGGTCGATGAAATTAGTTTCACTCCGTTGTCGTGATAAGGATTGTGCGAAGCGGATATCACCACCCCCGCCGCGAACCCTTCGTGATGCACCAGCCAGGCCACTCCCGGCGTCGTCAACACGCCAGCGGAAACGGCTTCCACGCCCGCTGCCGCCAAACCGCGGGCGATGCGATCCGCAATATGCGGCCCGGATTCGCGCGTGTCCCGCCCGATCAGCACACGCGCCCGCGCGTCCGCCGAACGTCCATTCGAGCTGACGTATTCACCCAGCGCCAGCCCCACGCGATCCAGCGTGGCGTCGTCCAGCGGAACCTCGCCAGGCACGCCGCGAATCCCATCCGTTCCGAAGAGTTGTTTGGTCATGAATTTGGTCAAGGAATTGAAATTACGCGCCAAAAAATCAGGCAGGCGATTCTATCACTGCGCCACGAGCTGAGTCCTGCTGCCGCCGCAATCGACATCGCAACGATCATCAGCGCCGCACCCGTCCGCCGGGCCAGTGTACGCGCAAGCACACCGTTCTTTGCGCGGCGCAGGCTGTGTTATCGTACCGCCATGCCTCTTGAGGAAGAGAAGATCGTCTCGGCGAGCTCCGCCAGCGGGAAAATCATCGCCGCCGGAATCGTGATCGCCTTCTGCTACTGGGCGTCTTCGATTCTGGTAACGCTGCTGGTCGCCGTGCTGCTCGCATATTTTCTCGATCCGGTCGTCAACTTTCTGGAAGATTGGCACGTGCCGCGCGCTCTCGGTTCGCTCATCGTGGTTCTGTTCACCATCGCGGCAGTGCTGGTTGTCGCCTGGAGCATGATCGAGCGCGTGGACCAGTTTGGCCGCGACTGGCCGCTCTACCGCAAGCCCTTGCATCAGGTCGCGTCCGTCATCGAGCAAAAGCTCGCAAACTTTGAAGAGCACGTTTCCGAAATTGAGCCGGGCAGTACTCCGGGCGAGCACATCGTCTCCGTCGCCGACTCGCATCCCGTGCGCGCCGCGTTGCTCTCGCGCTTGAGCTCCCTGTACGAAGTCGTCGTCGCTGCGACTTTCGTGCCCTTTCTGCTTTTCTTCATGCTTGCAGCCAAGCGCCAGGTCTGGCACGCCACGATGCAATTATTTCCCGCGACGCGCCGCACCGAAGTGAAGGAAACTCTCGCGGACGTCACCATGGTGCTGCGCAGCTATGTCGTCGGCACCGCTCTGGTCGGCCTGATTCTCGTCGTCTTCAGTTGGCTTTTTTTCTGGGGCATGGGTCTGGACTTTCCTTTCCTGCTCGGCTTGCTTTCCGGCCTGCTGAACCTGATTCCGTATCTCGGCGTGGTGCTTTCATGGGCGCCGCCGATTCTCATCGGCATCAAACAATTTCACACTCCCGGCCCATTTATCGGCATCTTCACGATACTCACCCTGTTTCACTTCATCGCCAACAATTTGCTGGTTCCCGCGCTGGTCGGTTGGCGCGTTCGTCTCAACGCACTGGCGTTAACTGTATCCTTACTTTTCTTCGGTTTCCTCTGGGGCGCGATGGGCCTGCTGCTAGCCATTCCCGTCACCGCGGTTATCAAAGTCATCTGCGACCACATCGAAGAGCTGCAACCCATCGGCCGCTGGCTCAGCGGCTAGCATTTTGCGCGCGTAAACGCTCCAGCATCTCCTTCGTCGCCGCAACGTCCGCCGTCTCCTGAAACATTCGGATTGCCGCAATCCCCGCCGCGCCTGCGCGAATGCACTCCCCGGCGTTTCGCTCGCTCACTCCGCCGATCGCCACCACCGGAATCGTCACGCTGCGGCAAATCTGACCGAGCCGCGCGACGCCGTGCGGCTCGCCCATCCCTCGCTTCGACGGCGTGTCAAACACCGGCCCAAAAAAAATGTAATTCGCCCCCCCGCTCTCCGCTTCGCGCGCTTGCTCCAAACTGTGGCACGAAACGCCCACCAGAAATTCCGCCGCAGCGTTCTCGCTTCTGCACCAGCGCACCACATCCCGCGCGCTCAGCGATTCCCGCCCCAGATGCACGCCCGCGGCCCGCGCGGCCAGTACCACGTCCAACCGGTCGTTCACGATCACTCGCGTGCTGCCGCACCCAGCGACAGCCTCTCGCGCCACCGCCAGCAAGTCCCGCCCGCACAAATCCTTCTCGCGTATCTGCACCCAATCCACGCCAGCCGCAGCAGCCGCGCGAATTTTCCCGAGCACACCCGCGCCACCCTCGCCCACTCCGAGCGATTTCCGGTCGGTCACATAACAAAGAATCGGCGTCTTAAGTGCGGGCAACAACGGCGGCAGTCCGGCGACGAAACTCGTCGAGCGCAAGCAGTACGTTTATCACACCCAGCCCTGAAATGAGCCCGCAGAAATAGGGATTCTTCACAAGAAGCGCCAGGGCCGGGTACCGATACGGAAAATAGTTCACGTCCCAAACGGCGTGCCAGGGCAGCACGATCAACGCAATTCCCAGTTCGAGCCAGAGTAGCAATAGCACGACGCGCAGAATTCGAATCAGCATCATTAGTTTACGATTATGGGAGATTATCGCCAGAGTCGCAACTGCATCGCCCGCCGCGGCGGGCGATGCACGCTGAGATCCCGCGGCGCTGCAGCGACGCGCCGCAAAGCCATTCACAGGGTGCGGTGGCCTTTGAATTTTGTAGCGGCCGCTCTGTCCCGCGCCTTTCGGGACAGAGCGGGCATCTTTGTTTTCTTTGCAGCCGCCTCCGTTGTCTCAGCCGCCAAGTTTCCTGTTGTCGTTTTCGTGCCCTGGCACGCACAAACGATCAGCCGCAGTCCTCCAGGCACGTCGAAACCCGCTAAACTTATCGCGCAATGAAAGATTACCTGTGCGAGAGAAAATCCACCGGCCTGGCGAACGAACAACGCAACCATCGATCGCCGCGCGTATCGGTCTCGCTACTAGCAGCCCTGATCTACGCGATGATCTCCTCGTCAGCCGCCGCGCAAAACTGCACCGTAAAGCCAGCGGCAATCTCTCTGGGCCAAACCGTCCGCCTCTCCTGCCAAATCCCGGCAAGCACCGCGAAACTGAATGACCGCACGGTCCGGCTCTTCCCACAGGCAAATGGCGGCTCGCAAGGCCTGATGCCGATAGCCGTCGCCGACATACCCGGCGCCTACGAAATAGAATTTCTAGCCGAAGACGGCGCAACGCTCGCCTCCGCGAAGCTCACAATTCGCCCGACCTCCTTCCCCACGCAAAACGTCGTCCTCGCGCCGCAAATCGAAGCCCTGCATTCAACGCCCGAAGACATCGCAATCCTCACCGAGTTTCGCAACACCGTCTCCGACGTAAAATACTGGGAAGATCCCCTCACCGCTCCTGTTCCCGGCTGTATCCTTTCCCCCTTCGGAGTGAAACGCCTCCACAACGGCAAGCCCACCGGCGAAATTCACTCAGGCATCGACCAGCGCTCGCCCGCCGGACGTCCCGTTCATGCAGTAGCCGGCGGCATCGTGAAAATCGCGCAGCCCTTCGCCGTCCTCGGCGGCACAGTAGCGATTGACCACGGCCAAGGCCTCGAAACCATGTACCTGCACATGTCAAAATTATTGGTCGAAGCAGGCGCGCGCGTAAAAAAGGGAGAAGTGATCGGCTACGTAGGCTCCACAGGCCGCGCCAACGGCCCGCACCTCCACTGGGTAATTGATGTAAACGGCGTCCCCGTAAACCCGCAGCAATGGGTAGCTCTGAAATCGTGCGGCTCCGAGAAACCTAAGCCAGCCACGAAATAACGCGGTTATCGTAGCGCCGGCGTCCCGCCGGCTCAGTTGACTTTGAAGTTATGAATCGCGCTACAGCGCGATTCATCCCGAGATTCGGCAGTGCCGAATCGAAGGGTAACCGACGCCTTCAGGCGGGCGCAGTTGCCTTTGGCTTGAACGAAACGAACTCACCGCAGATGTTCACATCGTAGAATTTCGTGCAGGCAAGAATTAATGCTTCTGCAGCGTGGCAATGCGGTCGGCCACATCGCGATAATCAATGTTAGCCGCGTAAACCTGCCGGAAACTATCCAGCGCCGCGTCCGCTTCTCCCGCGGATTCCAGCGCCAGCCCTAGATCGTAACGCAGCGCCAGGGCCGATTCCTCCTCGAGGTCCGGCACCTGTAACGCGCGCTTGTACCACAGCGAAGCCACTTTCGGCTCGCCCTTATCCATGAACGAAAGCCCCAGCATCACCGAGCAATTCATCTCATAACGGAACGGCTTGCCCTTCTGCACAGCCTTAGCCACTTTCTGGAATTCTCCGATGGCTTCGTCCAGCAATCCCATTTCCCGGTAGGCGATACCCAGGTTGTAGTGCGTTTCCAGATCCTCATCCTCTTCGCCCATTTCACCCAGCTCGCTGCGGAATTCCTGAAACACTTCCGCCAGCTGGTTCAGATTTTCCAGAGTGCCGGGCGTCGCGGCAGGCGCGGCCGCAACATTCTTATGGGTTGATCCATTCGTCGGTGGCGGCGTGATCGCAGCCATCGGCGTGGCGTTCGCTTCGGCGAACACCTGTTCCAAATTTGCGTGTATATCTTTCGGCGCAGATGCAGACGCAGTCGCCGGCTCCCGCACCGCTTCGGCGGCCGGAGCTTCCAGGTCGTCCAACTCCGCCACCAGTTCGCTGATGAAATCCTCAGTCGTCGCCGCCCCGGCATGCTCGCGCGGAGAGGCTGTCTCGGGCGTCAACTCCAGCTCGAATTCGGCGCCGCCCGAGGCGGACGTCGCAGCCGCCTCCGCGGCAACGGGCTCGTCCACAATCTCCAGCACGGAATCCGGAATCGCTTCTGCCGGCGACTCTTCTTCCGCCGCCAGCTCCATGATCTCGAATTCAGGCTCCGCCGCCGCTTCCACCGGCGCTTCAGCCTCTGGCGCGTGCGCCGCCATTTCGGATTGCGGAGTGTTCGCTTCGATGTGGAACGGCTCGGGCTTCGCGTCATGGTCGGGCTCTTCATCAGCCAGCGCGCTCACCTCGAACACCGCCTCGAGCGCTGCATTCGTATCCGTCGTTTCCGCCGCCGCGGCCGCAACCGGCTCCGCCTCGACGATGGGATCCAGTTCTACGCTCGCCGCTTCCATTTCGTTTGCGGCCGGCGTATCCGGCTCTCTCGTTTCCGCCGCAATCGCTTCCCATTCGTCCGAAAGATCCAGTTCCTCGCCAATCCCGGCCAGCTGGACAGGTGCTTCTTCCTCCGTCGCAGGTGCGGCGGCCACTGCCTCCGGCGCAATTACAATCGGCGCTTGCGGTGGCGGCGCCTCCGGTTCGATACCGGTCAAAGGAATTTCAAACTCGATGGGCGCAGCAGCCGCAGGAGCGTTGGCCACCGGCGCAGGTTCCGGCGCAATCTCAAATGCTGGAGGTTCCGCTTGCGCAGCAGCGGATGCCTCTACAGCGGGAACCGTCCCGGCTGCTCCGGAGGAGGAAGTCACCGGCTCCGGCGCAGCAACGGTCGGCGCGAGCGGCATATCCTTCTCCGTCAGCCCGGCGACTTTCGAAAATCTGGTCCGCAGCTCGGCAAAGCGGTCCGCATTGATCGTGTCGTTCCGCTCGCGATGAATCTGCTCCAGCTGCGCCGCCAATTCCGCCGTGCGGCGATCGTTCCCGGCGCCCAAATGCAAGTCAAGCAATCGTTCTAGTGTCGGTGTGTGTCGCGGCGCGCGTTGCAGCACGTTTTCCAGCAGGTGCGTGGCCTTCTGCGTCAGCCCATAGCTGGAAAACAGGTCCACATCCGTCAGCGCTTGCGCGATATACCGCTGTGTCTCCTCGTCGAGCGCTTCTTCGGAGATCGTCGGCGGCGCAGCAGGAACCAGCTTGTTCTGCTCCTCGACCGCGCTTTCTCGCGGACCTGCATTGCCTGCCGAGCCTGCCGCCGCACCATCCGCGCCCGTGCCCCCGGCCACCGGCGC
Organism: Acidobacteriota bacterium; assembly: GCA_013289715.1. GTDB lineage: Bacteria > Acidobacteriota > Terriglobia > Acidiferrales > UBA7541 > Palsa-295. The sequence continues at coordinate 130,752 of JABCZJ010000014.1, forward strand.
TCCACCCGTCCGCGCGCGCAGTTGATTCAACCGGTCCACCAGCCGTTCGTCGTTCTTGTTGCGGTCCACCAGCTCGACGAGCACTTCTTCCGCGCGCGGAAAATTCCCCTGCGCGGCATAAGCGTCAGAAAGCTGGCCCAGCGCCGCGCTGCAACGGAAAGGATCGCTGGTGGTCCTGCAGAAGTCGGCAAGCGCTTCCAGCGGTTCAGTGCGCCCGGGAAGCCGTTCGCACGCGGTCGTGAGCAATTTGAGAAAGTGATCCTGCGCGCCTGCTTCGATCATCGGCGCGCGCAATTCGGTCAGAATCGGCAGCGCGCGATCCGGTTGCGCGCTTTCGATCATCCCCTCCGCAACCTTATAAAGCAGTCCGTAATGTGCGTGCCCGCGCGCCAGTTGCCGCCGCGCGCGCTCCGCTGCCTTGTCCGCGTGCCCCGCACGCAGCTCATATTCCACCAGCAGCTTGGTTACGTCGCCATCGGTTTCCGCTTCAGGATGCGTGCCCAGAATCGCGATCGCCTGGTCGGTCTTCTCGCTGGCGTTCAGCGTTTTTGCTTTCAGCAGAATCGCGCCCGCGTTTCCAGGGTCCACTTCCAGCGCGCGCTCTACCAGTTTTTCCGCTTCTTCCGTTTCTCCGCGGTCGAAAAGCCGGTGCGCATACGCCTGATACGTCAGCGCCGCTTCCTTTTTCTGCCCCATCATGCCGTAGAGTTCCGCCAGCCGCATTTGCACGCGCTGATTTTCCGGCTCCACTTCCAGCAAACGGTGCAGCACCTCCACGGCCTTCTGCGAGTGATTCGTTTTCAGGTGCGCTTCGGCGATCTGCAGGAATAAAGGACGCGCCTCGCTCAACACCCCTTGCTGCACGTACAAATCCGCGAGCCGCTCCAGCGGCGCCAGCTCATTCGGCGCCAGCTTGGCAATCTTTTTATATATCGCGATGGCTTTGCTGTTGAACCCGTCGTTCAGATAGACCTGAGCCAGCCTCTCGAAATATTCGATGGCCTGCGTCATGTCTCCCTGGCGAGCGAACAAATCGCCCACCGTCATTAATGTCGCTTGATCCTTCGGGTCTGCGCGCAGAATTAGCTGGTATTCGCCGATGGCCTGGGCGACCTTGCCCTGGTTGAGGAACTTCAGCGCATTTTCCAGCGCTTTGCTTTTGTTGAAGGCCATGGATGATCTTTGCTTGCCGGACCCCGCACACTCCGGCAATGCTTTTCAGCCGTACGGACGGCTTAGACATGAAGGTTAGCACGCGCCAAAAACAAGGAGCAACGCGCCACAACAGGGGAGGTGCCAAAGGCGACAACAGTGCCTCTTCCGCGCCGGAAGGCCCCCGGGAGGGTCCGCTCCTCCGGCTCACCCGGCTGAAGCCTCTAACAGAAACGGGTCTTGACGCGCTGCGCCCGGGAGCGCGCCATAAAGGGACCTCGGGCGATTCCTCGTTGGAAGGGGCGGGTCTCAGACCCGCCCCTCGACTAAGCCGCCGCCCAGCGCGGTAGGCGCGGCACAAAGTCAGCCCAGGCCGGAAGGCCTGGGAAAATTCGCAAAGAAAATCGCGAGCGCCGTAGGTGTGACATAGCGGTCGCAGCCGTTGCCGCATCGCTTGCGGCGATTTCGCTGCCGCCAAGGCCCCTACGTCCCTACGTCGTTAATACAGCAGGATAAATTCTAGCGCGCGGGAACGTCGCTGGCAGGGCTCAACGGCAAAGGATCCTGCGTCGCACCCGAAGCCCAACACGCCGACTGGCGCACCGGCGCATACGAAAATCGGTGCAGAGGACTAGGCCCGTGTCGCCGCAACGCTTCCAGGTGCTCCGGCGTCCCGTAGCCTTTATGGTGCGCCAGCCCGTACAGAGGATACAAACGGTCGAATTCTTCCATGCGCCGGTCGCGTTCCGTCTTCGCCAGAATGGATGCCGCCGCAATCGAAACCGATCGCGCGTCCCCATGAATCAGCGCCTTCTGCTCGATCGGCAGATCAATCTCCATCGCATCCAGCAACAGATAATCCGGCAAGGGACTAAGCTGCGATACCGCAGCCATCATCGCCTGCCGGCTCGCCTGATAAATATTCCACGCATCAATCCGGCTCGCATCAATTTCCGCCACGGCCCACGCCAAAGCGTGTTCGCGTATGCGCGGCGCCAGTTCCCACCGCCGCTCCGCCGTTAATTTCTTGGAATCGTCCAGGCCAACAATCCGCCGTCGCGGATTCAGAATGACGGCGGCAGCCACCACCGGACCAAATAGCGACCCGCGCCCCGCTTCATCAATCCCCGCGACGCGCAGCCACCCACACTGCCGCGCTTCGCGCTCATATCGCGAACAACAAAGTCTCCCCATCGGCCCGCGATTTTAGCACAAGCTCGCAACACATCCGCGCCGACGTAGTGGATCAGTTTCCGACCGCACCTCATCGCAGTTGTTGCTGTAGAAATTCGTTGGTCCGCTCCTGGGCGAGCGCTGCCGCCGCAGCGTTGTAGTGCGCGCCATTGTGCCGGGAGAAGGCGTGATTCTGACCCGGGTAGCCGTAGACTGTCGCGTTGGGCTTGCTGGCAAGGGCCGCTTTGATCTCAGCTTGCGCAGGCTCGGAGATGAACTCGTCTTCCTCCGCCAAGTGCATCAGCAGCGGCGCGTGAAGCCCATCGACCTCGCCCAGATATTTCGCAGTGTCGCCGCCGTGATAAGCGACCGCGGCATCGACGCCGTAGCGCGCGGCTGTCAGAAAGACCCGATGCTCGAATTCGAATGGAACGCCCCGAGCGAGGGCAGCCTTTCGCTCGTTGCGAAATTTTTCCACGTCCTCGGGATGAAAGATCCTTTCTCGAAAATTTGGCGCCATCACATCGTCAGCAGAAAGGCCCGTATAGTCGAGAGCGGCCCGATTGGCGTAGATCGGCAAACCCACCGGATCTTGGACAACCACTGCCTGCGGTATTGCGTCGGTAATCTGGCGAAGTTCGCGTTCGTCCTCACGCAGTTTCTCCTCCGTTTGCTTGAGGTTTTCGATGTCGGTACTCACCCCGTACCACATGGCGATCTTCCCAGTTTCGTCCTGGAATGGTTCGAAGCGAGTGAGAAACCAACGAAAGACGCCATCATGCCGGCGCAGGCGCGCTTCAATGTCACCTGCTTCACCGGAGGGCAACCGTTGCCGCCATTTGTGCATTAATGACGGCAAGTCGTCCTGATGGATTGCAACCTGCCAGCCCCAGCGCTGTGATTCTCCTAGAGAAAGACCGGCGTATTCACGCCATCGTTGCTTTACGAACTCCACGGAGCCGTCCGAGTGAGTTGACCACACAAATGCAGGAATTCTGTCAACGACCACGCGAATGGCCAGCGACGGTTCAGACCGCGAGGAGCCATCCCCTGATAGTGGCATTGGCGGTTTATAGCCTCGAACACTGTTCCTGCTGCTTGGCAAGCGCGCCGTCGCGATGTGCCGCAGAGAAAAGGAAAAAACAAAAAAGCCCGCCACCTTCGGTCACCAGTTTTACGAGGGAACCCTTCCTCGACAGGCGCGCTTACTTCTCGAGATTGCTTGGTTTGTGAAGCCGAATCGGAAGAATCTTCGCGTAATTCCTGAAGTCGGGATCGGTCGTAAAGATATTCCATTCTCGTGCGAGCGCCGTGGCGCAAATCAAAACGTCCACTGGGGAAACGACCACGCCCTTCGTTCGACAATCATTGCTTGCTTTCGCGGCCGATTCATAATCTTGTGTTTGCAAAGGTTCGTCTGGAAAAACTTGAAGAGCCACCCTTAACTTCTCATACTGCGCATCTGTCTTAATCCCTGACAACAATTCCTGCCGTACAGGTCCAATCATGCGAACTCGTCCTTCCTTCGCGAGCTCGGATAGTTCCGTGACAACTGTCTGTTCGGCTTCGCTGAGGGCCGCCGGCTTCCGCCGGAGTGCCAACAACCACACAGGGGTATCGACAAGCGTATTCATTTGCGCTTTCGACTGCGCTCGCGCTTGTAGTCATAGCTGGGATCGTAATCAACTGTTCCAAAGGAGGACACAATACTTGCTTGTTTTCGGCGGCGGATGTACTCCTCGAGCGCGGTCGTCACCGTGTCTTTCTTGGTTCGATGATTCCCTAATTTTTGAGCTTCCAATATTAAGCGGTCGCCAATCGCGAGGTTAGTAGGCATCGGTATGCCTCCTACGATTCGTTCTACACGTAGCGGTGTGTAAGTCAATCTACCTAGCTGTGTGTAGAACTCCTCACCCGCAACCTGGTTCTTTCGCGACCCCGAACGCCCGAAAAAGAAAAAGCCCGCCCCGATTTCTCGGAGCGGGCCAATCCAATCCCGGGTCCTACTTCGCGGCAGCCGCTGCTTCCACCTTCGGCGCATCCGGCCGTTCGGCGCGCTTAATCCGCGCAGCCTTGCCCTTGCGCTTCCGCAAATAATTCAGCTTCGCGCGCCGCACTCGACCCGCCTGCACGATCTCAATCGAGCTGATCATCGGCGAATGGACCGGAAAAATCCGCTCCACTCCAATTCCAAAACTCACGCGCCGCACCGTGAACGATTCGCCCAGCAACTCGCCGCGCCGGCTCATCACCACGCCCTCAAACGGCTGGATGCGCTCTTTGTCGCCCTCGCCTTCCTTCAGCCGCACATTAATCTTCACCGTATCGCCGGGACGGAAATTCGGATGATCCTTGCGAATTTGGGATTGCTGCGTTTTATGCACAATCGGATTCATGACGTTATTTCCAGGCAGACCCGCTCAGGTGGGGCCAGCACACAGCGCACAATCTCCAATTCTAGCCTAATTACCTCGGTTTTCGCCACACCAAATTGCGAGGATGGGTCATAATCTCGCCGCAATGGCGCTGACGCCGCATTCCCGAATAGGTCCCTACGAGATCATCTCGTTACTCGGTTCCGGTGGCATGGGCGAGGTCTATCGCGCTCACGACACCTCGCTCCAGCGAGAAGTCGCGCTCAAAGTTCTCCCTGATTCCGTCGCTGCGGACGCCGTGACGATGGCCCGCTTTCAGCGCGAGGCTCAGCTGCTCGCTTCCTTGAACCACCCGCACATCGCCGCGATTTACGGTCTGGAAGGCTCGGGCGCCACGCGCGCCCTGGTGATGGAACTCGTCGAAGGCCCCACGCTCGCCGATCGCATCCGGCAAGGTCCGCTCGCGCTTGACGAAGCTCTGCCCATCGCCAGGCAAATCGCCGAAGCTCTGGAAGCTGCGCACGAGCGCGGCATCATTCATCGCGACCTGAAACCCGCAAACATAAAAGTCCGTCCGGACGGCGCCGTAAAAATTCTCGATTTTGGTTTGGCCAAAGCCGTGGAGGGCGACTCGGCTTCGAGCGACATCCACAATTCTCCCACCATCAGCGCCATCGCTACCAAGGCCGGCGCAATTCTTGGCACCGCAGCCTACATGAGTCCGGAGCAAGCCAAAGCCAAGCTGCTCGATAAGCGCACGGACATCTGGTCGTTCGGCTGCGTTTTCTACGAAATGCTTACGGCGAAGAAAGCGTTCGCAGGCGAGACCGTAACCGACGCGCTGGCTGCTATCCTTCGCTCCGAGCCCGATTGGGATTCACTCCCGCACGAAACGCCGCAACAGATTCGCGGCCTCCTGAAACGCTGCCTGCAAAAAGAGCAGCGCCTCCGCCTCCGCGACATCGGTGATGCGCGCCTGGAAATCGAAGAAGCGCTGGCGCATCCGCAACCCGATTCAGCCTCCACGCCGATTTCCCGTTTCACCGATGGCCGCACCGCCTGGGCCATCGCCGCGATCTTGCTGCTCTGCCTGGCAGCTGTCGTCGTTCGCGCCTGGTTCCGCCATCCGCAGCCTTCCACTCAGGCTGTTGCGCGATTGGAAATTTCCGTCCCACCACCGGATCAACTCACCGGGATGAGTTATGTGGAGATTGCAATTTCGCGCGACGGCACTCGCCTCGCCTACATAGCCCGCCATAACGGCGTGCCCATGCTCTTCATACGCGCGCTGGATCAGTCGGCCGCGTTTCCCGTTGCCGGTTCAGAGGGCGCCAACACTCCTTTCTTTTCTCCCGACGGAAATTGGGTGGGCTTTTTCCCCGCGGGAGGCTTGAAGAAAGCAGCGGCCAGCGGCGGCGCGCCCATATCCTTGACGAGCTTGCCGACTACCCGTGGCGCCAGTTGGGGACCGCACGAGACGATTGCCCTGACCCTGACGCCGGCAACCGGCTTGTCCGTTGTCTCCGCGGATGGCGGCGCCCCCGCTCCTCTCACCAAACTTGATCTGACGAAAGGCGAGGCGAGCCACCGCTGGCCCCAGTTCCTTCCCGATGGCGACACAGTCGTATTCACAGTGGGAAAGAGTAAAAATTGGGACGACGCCGAAATCGAGGTGCAATCGCTCAAGACAGGCGAGCACCACACGCTCATCCAGGGCGGTACCTGCGCCCGTTATGTCCCCACGGGTGATCTGCTCTACGGTCACGGCGGCAAGCTGCTGTCGGTTCCCTTCGATTTGCGGCGCTTGCAGGTTACGGGACCGCCCGTAACGATTCTCGACGACGTGATGGAAGACGCCGAAAGCGGCGCCGTGCAGTTCTCCGCCTCCGACAACGGGACGTTGGTCTATCTACCCGGCGGGATACAGCGCACGGAGCATTCGCTGGTGTGGATCGACCGTGCAGGTCAGGCTAGCGAAATTGCCGCGCCGCCGCGCGCCTATTGGGCGCCGCGAATCTCTCCCGACGGAACGCAAATCGCCACGGTGGTGGCCGAAGCCAACGACGAAATCTGGGTGCACGACATTTCGCGCAACACCTGGAAGCGCCTGACGTTTGAATCCAGCAACGTCATGCCCACCTGGTCCGCCGACAGCAAACGTGTAACTTTCGCGGGCAGCGTTGCAGGTGTGCAAGGGATTTTCTGGAAGCTCGCGGACGGCAGCGGCGAGGAACAACCCGTTCTCGAGTCGCCCAACATCGGCACGAGCCTTCCGATTCCATTGTCTTGGTCCCCCGACGGGAAAGCTCTCGCGTACGAAAGTTTCGAGCCTCAGACGGGACACCACATTCGTCTCTACTCTTCAGGAAGCGCTGATTCGTCGCGCTCCTTTATCAATTCGGCCGCGAATCAGGACGGCGCAAGGTTTTCTCCCAACGGCCGCTGGATCGCTTATGCCTCGGACGAATCCGGCCGCTTCGAAGTTTACGTTCAACCCTTCGCCGGCTCCGGCGGTAAATGGCAGATTTCCGGAGACGGCGGCTCGCAGCCCACATGGACGCGTAACGGCAAAGAGCTTTTCTATTACGGTAACGGGAAAATGATGTCAGTGGATGTAAATACAGACGGCGATTTCTCCGCCGGAAATCCCAAGACACTCTTCGAAGCAAATTTCGATTTCCGTGGGAGCTATGTCCCGTCGTACGACGTCACGCCCGATGGAAAGAAATTCATCGCCGTTCGTTCCAGTAATTCCACCCCGGTCCCGGCGTCCATCCAGGTAATCCTGCACTGGTTCGGCGAAAGCACCCAGCGCAAGGAGCAGAAGTGAGTCCGGCCGCACGCGCGAAATCGACGACGCTGCATCCTATCGCGGGTTTCGCACGCCACTGGTAATCTCACCCAGCAATCGGCGATCCTCCGCGCCAAGCCCCGCCCCATCCAGCAGCTCGGGACGATTGCGCCAAGTCTTCTCCAATGCGCAACGCCGCCGCCACCTGCGAATCTCTTCGTGGTTTCCGCCCAGCAATATTTCCGGCACATCCCAGCCGCGAAACGAAGGTGGCCGCGTGTAATGCGGATAATCGAGAATGCCGCGATTGGTCGTCCGAATTTCGTTCGCACGAAGTGAGTCGTCCTGGCGTTGTAGGGGCACGGCATGCCGTGCCCGCTCACTGTGCGCCGCAACCTCGCTGAACGATTCATTCACGATCGAATCCTCATTCCCCAGCGCCCCCGGAATCAACCGCGTCACCGCATCCAAAATCATCGCCGCCGGCAATTCGCCACCCGACAATACGAAATCCCCAATCGAAATCTCGTCGGTCGCCAAATGTTCCGCCACGCGCTCGTCCACGCCCTCATAACGCCCGCAGATCAAAACCACGCGCTCCAAACCCGCAAATCGTCGCGCCGTCTCCTGCTGAAACATTTTCCCCGCCGCCGAAAGCAACACAATCGCAGCGTTCCCACCCGCCGCACCAGCGTCGCCAACTCCCACCAGCGACTCTACAGCCTCAAACAGCGGCTCCGGCTTCATCACCATGCCCTCGCCGCCGCCAAACGGCCGGTCATCCACAGTCCGATGCCGGTCATGCGTAAACGCGCGCAAATCATGCACGCAAGCTTCAATCAAGCCCGCCTCGCGCGCCCGCCGCACAATCCCATACTCCAGCGGCCCAGCGAAAAACTCCGGAAATATCGTAACAACGTCAAAACGCATCGCGCCTAATCCTACCGCAAACCGCAAACAAGCGCCCACGCCCTGGCTGGAACAGCACCCTACTCGAGGTTTAATTCGCGGAGTCCCTCAGGAAGCACCACCAGAATCCGTCGCGCCGCAGTATCCACGTCCACACAAATTTCCTGCGCCAAAGGAATCAGCAACTCTCCCCGCGCCGTATCCACCACCAGATTAGGCGTACCCGAAATTTCGTCGCCATGAATTTCCACGTCGCGCACCAACCCCACCGAAGAGCCGCCTTTCTCATGCACCGCGCATCCCACCAGGTCGCTGATGTAATAACTCCCCGCCGGCAATTTCACGCGATCCGCCAAAGGGACCTGCACCTCCAGCCCCACCAATTTCCGCGCATCGTCCACAGAATCGCTCGAAACAAAGTGAAAAATCACCTGCCCCCCGCGGCTGTGCGATAGCCAGCACTTGCGCACCTCAGCTCGTCGCGGCACACCTCGGCCATCCCATAATTCCACAGAAGATAAACGTGTGAGCCGTTCAGGAAAATCGGTAAGGATTTCCGCAGCCACTTCGCCGCGCACGCCGTGCGGCCGCACAATTCGCGCTACCGTGACGCTTGCCGCCCGTGGTGTTTCCTGCGTGGTGACTACTCCAGAATTTCCAGCGTGAACCGCTTCTTCAACTTCATCCCCGCGGCACCCAGCAACGTACGTATCGATTTCGCCGTGCGCCCTTGCCGCCCGATCACTTTTCCCAGGTCATCCGGCGCCACCCGCAATTCCAGCACCGTCACCTGCTCGCCTTCGATCGAATTTACCTGAACCTGTTCCGGATGGTCCACCAGAGCTTTCGCTATGTCCGTCACCAATTCCTTCATGAGTCCCCCCAGCAGGAAGAAGAGCCAGCGTAGTAGTAATTCACCCGGGAATTAACCCGAGTTCCATTATTTAGTCGCTGGGCCGAGGACTGGGACGTGTCAGGCAGGCTTGCGGTTACGCAAAAAACTGCGCACTGTGTCGCTGGGCTGTGCGCCCTTGCCAATCCAATAATCCACTCGTTCGCGGTTCAGTTCCACCGCCGCGGGATTCTTCAGCGGGTCATAAGTGCCCACAATCTCCACGAACCGCCCGTTTCGCGGACGCGTCTTTTCCGTCACAATCACGCGATAAAACGGCCGTTTCTTCTTCCCAATCCGTGCCAGTCGAATCGTTAACAAAGCCTCATTCCTCCTGATTCAAATCCATACGCCAGAGCCAACCAGTATAGCGAACCAAGCCGGTTTCACCAAAGCCTTTGGTAGCATAGCAATCTCGCCTGTGCGCTTCCCGTTCAATGTCGCCACCCAGCGCCGTAGGTGCGACACAGGTTTTGTTACTATTGCCGTTCCCAAGGCGGAGGCACCTTCACCGAAGCCATCCCCGCAGCCGTCGCCGCCTGAATCCCCAGATCCGTATCCTCAAACACCAAGCAGGCTGAAGGCGCCACTCCCAACCGCGCAGCCGCCAGCAGAAACGCCTCCGGATCCGGCTTGCTCTTTCGGTAATCCCCAGCGCACACCAGCGTCTTGAATCTATCCAGCAACTGCAGCGACCCGAGCGACGCACAAACCGATTCCCGCGTGCCCCCGGACACAACCGCGAACGGAATCCGCCCGTGCTGCGCCTCGATATGCTCCATCACTTCCGGTATGGCCTTCAGCTGCGGCAGGAGCTCGAAGTAGAGATCTTCCTTGCGAGAGATCACGCCCGCAACCGGCATGTTCAACCCTTGTCTCTGGTTCAGCAGGGCAACGATCTCAGCCGTGGGAGTTCCGCCCCACGAATAAAAAAGCCGCTCCTCAAACGTGCAATTCCATTCCGCCAGCACTTTCCTCCACGCGACATAGTGCAGCGGCATCGAATCAACGATGGTCCCGTCGCAGTCAAATAAATAGGCCCCAAACGGACCATCCGGCAATTTCAATTTCATGTGTTGTGCTGATTTGCCTTTCGTGGTTTTACCTGGACAGCCTGTGAATCGCGCCCGCAGAGCGGGAGCGATTCATCCTGAGAATCCGCTGCTGGCGGATTCGAAGGGCTACGACCCGCCTTTCAACCCAGCAAACTTCCCCAGCCCGCGCATCTTCGTCTTCGCGTAACTTCCATACTGCTTCAGCATCTTGCGCATATCCGCATACTGCTTCAGCACCTGATTCACTTCCTGGACCGACGTCCCGCTGCCCGCCGCGATCCTCTTCCGCCTCTTCCCATCAATCAAATTCGAATTCGCCCGCTCTTTCGCCGTCATCGAATTGATAATCGCTTCCACTGACCCCAGCCGCTTCTCATCAATCTGCGTATCCTTCGGCAAATTCGCGAACGGCCCCACCTTCGGCAGCATGCCCATCAACGATTCCAGCGACCCCATCTTGCGTATCTGCTTCAACTGGTCGCGAAAATCCTCCAGCGTAAAATCGTCCTCGCGCAGCTTGCGTTCCAGCTCGCGCGCCTGCTTCAAATCCACCGTCTTCTCGACGCGCTCGATCAGCCCCAGCACGTCGCCCATGCCCAAAATTCGCGATACCACGCGATCCGGCAGAAACGGTTCCAGCGCATCGTACTTTTCGCCCACGCCCACGAACTTCACCGGCGCGCCCGTCACCTTGCGAATTGAAAGCGCCGCCCCGCCGCGCGCGTCGCCATCCATTTTCGTCAACACGACGCCCGTAATTCCCAGCCGCTTGTGGAATTCTCCCGCCGAGCGCACCGCGTCCTGCCCGATCATCGCGTCGGCCACAAACAGCAGCTCTGCAGGATTCAATTCGCGCTTCAGCTCCGAAAGCTCTTTCATCAATTCGTCATCGATATGCAGCCGGCCCGCCGTATCCACCAGCACCACGTCGCAGGCGGACATCTTCGCTTCGCGCAACGCCCCGCGCACAATTTCCAGCGGCTTGTCCGTCCCCGTCCCCGGCCACACTGGCACGCCCGTAGCCTTCGCCACCTGTGCCAGCTGCTCGCGTGCCGCGGGACGATACACGTCGGTAGAAACCACCAGCGGCCGGTGCCCGTGCTCGGCCAGCCATTTCCCCATTTTTCCAGTGGAAGTAGTTTTGCCCGACCCCTGCAGCCCCACCACCAGCCACACTGCGGGCGGCTTCGACCCATACTGCGGCTTCGCTTCCTTCCCCAGCAATTCGCCCAACTCGTCGCGCACAATCTTCACCACTTGCTGGTCCGGCGAAAGCTGCAAGAGTACTTCCGACCCCAAAGCCTTCGCCCGCACATGCGCAATAAACTCATCAGCAACGCCCAGGTTCACGTCGCCATCAAGCAAAGCCTCGCGTATCTCCGCCAACCCCGCGTCCAGGTGCTCCTCAGAAAGCTTCCCCTGCCCCCGAAGGTTCTTGAATGCCCGCTGTAGTTTGTCTGTAAGTGTTTCAAACATTCAGGTGACCCGTAGTTAATGCCCGTCAATTAGAATCTAGCTCTGCTGACATCCCATCCGGCCTTGGTAGCGCCGGCTCGTCCTGAGAATCTGCCTGCGGCAGGATCGAAGGGCGTCTCGCCGTCTCTCTTGCTTCCGCAGTCGCTTCCGAAATTGTAGCGGCCAGCTTCAGCTGGGCGCCGTTGCCTTTGACCTTGTAGCGGCCGCCTGCTATTGCGCTTTAGGCGGGCGTTTTTGACGTTGACTTGCCCCGGCATCAGCAGCGCACGGTCTCAAATCCCGCAACCAACAAAAAAATTGTCATCCCGCAGGCGTCTTCCGCCGGAGGGATCTGCTTTTCCCCCGCCGCCAGCTCCCCGTTCGGCCCCACCGAGCCGCGGAGCCGCTGCTCTGCCGCTCGGTCTTCTCTGCGCCAGGCGTTTCGCCCGACGCAATCGGGGCGTCTCTGCGGTAAACGACTCCGTGCCGCAGCGCCCACGACCCACTTCATCATGACGCATCGCTTCATACGCCACACACTTTTCATTGTAGGGGACGGATGCGGGGTGGTCAACGCGGCAGGATACGACGGCTGGCGCGGAAAGCCCGGATCACCGCTACTCTTCGTCGAAATAGTCGGAGACAATTTTCTTGATCTCGTAAGTTGTCATGGGATCCACTCCGATATTGGAATCGATCACGTACTCAGATAGCTGCCGTCCGTCGATAAGTACGGCCTTGGGTTCTATATTCTTGACATACTCGGTTGCGTCTGTTGAGTACACACCCGTGGTGATGAAAACGCCCTTCTTTGCCCGCTTTCCATGCAGGGCTCCGACAAACTTCCGGATCTCAGGCCTACCGACCGCGCGGCCAGCAATTCCGCATCCGAGAAATTGGTTAGAGCCTAAATAGAGCTTGCCCTTAGAATTACCCTTCCTGCGGTTAGCGAGGCAGATTCGCATTGCTTTTTTTCGACTTGACAGCAGACTATTCTTG
>JABCZJ010000015.1 GCA_013289715.1 Acidobacteriota bacterium
TCGGCCAGCTCGATTCCTTTCTGCGTTTTCACCAAAGCAACGGGAGAGCCTTTCGCTGCGGAGCTTCTGAGCGAAAGAAAAAGCCCCTCCCCCGGCTTTTCCAGCCATCCAAACCTTCCCAAGAAACCGCCGGGGATCACAGCCCTGCCCAATCGGCGCAGTTCACTACACTTCCAGTCGCGATTGCGGAATCGCTGCCTAATCGCAACAAAATGCAGCGTTCGCGCGGTTCGCATGATAATATAGAGATGCGTTTGTTGCTCCTGGATACCCCTTCTGGTACGGCCTGCACGGGATTCGATCAGGGATGCAAAGACCGCGCTCGTAAACCTTTTTTTGGCAGTTATCCAATGACGAAGAGCATTCGTAATATCGCTATTATTGCGCACGTGGACCACGGCAAAACCACTCTGGTGGATGCCATGCTGCGGCAGAGCGGAATTTTCCGCGCCAACCAGGAACTGGTGGAGCGCGTGATGGATTCGAACGATCTGGAGCGCGAGCGCGGCATCACCATTCTCGCAAAGAATACCGAGATCGAGTATCAAGGGACCAAAATCAACATCGTGGATACGCCCGGCCACAGCGATTTTGGCGGCGAAGTGGAACGCGCGCTGCGCATGGTGGATGGAGTGCTGGTTCTGGTGGACGCCAGTGAAGGGCCGCTGCCGCAGACGCGTTACGTGTTGCAGAAGGCGCTTGCCGCGAAATTGCCGCCGATCATGGTGCTCAATAAGATTGACCGCCCGGACGCGCGCGCTGCCGAAGTGCTCGATGAAATCTATGATCTCTTTATCGACCTTGATGCCACCGAAGACCAACTCGATTTTCCGGTGATCTACACCAACGCGAAATTAGGCGTCGCGCATTTGAAAGTGGGCGACGATTCCACGACTTTGCAGCCGCTCTTCGAGCAGATTGTGAAATCCATTCCGCCGCCGTCGGGTGATCCCGCCGCCGCGCTGCAGATTCAGGTGACCAATCTGGATTACAGCGACTTTCTTGGCCGCCTCGCCATTGCTCGCGTTTTTGGTGGAACTTTGGTGCGGGGTACCGAAGTGGGCATCGTCAAGTTGGATGGAAAAATTCAGCCGACGAAAATTACCAAACTCTTTACCTTTCGCGGGCTGGAACGCGATGAGGCTGAACAGGTGACAGCCGGAGACATCGTCGCCATCGCGGGCGTAGAAGGCATTCAGATCGGCGAAAGCATCACAGACCTGGCGAATCCCGCGCCTTTGGAACCGCTTACGATTGACGAGCCCACGCTGACCATGGTGTTTACGATCAATACGTCTCCCTTTGCCGGCCGCGAGGGACAGTACGTTACTTCGCGCGACCTGCGCGCTCGCCTTGAAAAAGAATTGCTCACGAACGTTTCGTTGCGCGTGGAAGACACCGGCACCACCGACGCTTTTCGCGTCCTGGGGCGCGGCGAACTGCAACTGGCGATTCTGATCGAGACCATGCGCCGCGAAGGCTACGAGTTGATGGTGGGCAAGCCGGAAATCGTAGTACGCACAGAAAACGGCCGGCGCCTGGAGCCGCTGGAATTGCTGATTGTGGACTGTCCCGAAAATTTCATCGGCATCGTGATGGAGTTGCTGGGCAATCGCCGCGGCGAAATGAAAAAAATGGTGAACCACAATTCCGGCCGGGTGCGCATGGAATTCAGCATCCCTTCGCGCGGCCTGATCGGATTGCGCAGCCAATTGATGACCGATACGCGTGGCACGGCGTTGATCCATTCGTTGCTGGAAGGCTGGACGGAATATGCCGGCGACATGGCCATGCGCCTCACGGGCGCGCTGGTGTCCGATCGCGGCGGGATTTCGACTGCTTACGCGATCTGGGGCATTCAGGAACGCGGCGAAATGTTCGTGGGTCCGGCGATTGAAGTGTACGAAGGAATGATCCTTGGCGAGAACGCGCGCGAAGACGACATGAACGTGAACGTGACCAAGGAAAAGAAGCAGACCAACATGCGTTCTTCTTCGGCCGACGAAGCCATCCGGCTGATCCCGCCGCGCGACATGACGCTGGAAAAAGCCATCGAGTTCATTGCAGACGACGAATTCGTCGAGGTCACGCCGAAATCCATTCGCCTGCGCAAAAAAGTTCTCGACGCCAAGAAGCGCCCCAAGCGCTGGCAGGAGATCCGCGCCAGCACGGAGTCGGCCTAGCTTTTTCCCGCGCGCTGCCGCCTAAAACCGAGGCTGCAGCGGTTCGGTGGATCGACGACCACCCAAAAGGCCTGATTCGCGCGATTTAGAGGAATCGCTAATCTGTCCGATAGCGGGACGGATGATTCCCACGAGCGGGCAAAATGGGCCCGCTCCGCGCTTGCAATTCCTCTCTAAATGGCACAATATAAAGAACTTATATGAGGTGCGACACCGGAATTCGATTTGCGATGTATATATACGAGGTTGGTATCCGTGGACATCGTTCGCCCGGAAATTAAGCACAAGAAGAAGATGCGGCGCATCGGCTACATCGCAGCTGCGGTGGTGCTGATTCCGCTGATGACGTACGCGCTTTCGCGGCTGAAGCCCGCCGCGCCGACTGTGGATTCCGGCACCGTATGGACCGGCACCGTGAAGCGCGGGCCGATGCTGCGCGACGTCCGCGGCCTGGGAACCCTGGTGCCGGAAACCATCCGCCTGATCCCCGCCGTAACTGACGGGCAGGTGCAGACGCGCTACCTTCTGCCCGGCACTCCCGTCAAAGCGAACACTGTGATTTTCGACTTGGTCAATCCTCAGCTGCAGCAGGAGACGTTGGACGCTGAATATCAGTTGAAGGGCGCGCAAGCGTCCTACGAGCAGACCAAAGCCCAGCTGCAAAATCAGCTGATGGACAAGCGCACTTTGGCCGCCAGCGTCTCTTCACAATATCGCACGGCGGAAATGGTGAAGCAGACGAAAGAGCAGCTGGGAGCGAACGGGCTGGCGCCGGAACTCGATGTGAAAACCGCGGAAGTTCAGGCGGAGGAATTGGCCAAGGAAAATGACCTGGCGCAAAAAGAAGTGGAGACATTCAATGACTCCATCGCCTCGCAGCTCGCCGTGCAGGAAGCGACCGTAAATCAGAAACACGCGATGTACGAACTGAAGAAATCGCAAATGGATCAGCTGCACATCCGGCCTGGAATCGACGGCATGTTGCAGGAACTCGACGTGGAAGTGGGGCAGAAGGTGACGATGGGCACGGTGCTGGCACGCGTGGCGCAGCCCGCTCATTTGAAGGCGCAGCTGAAGATCGCCGAAACGCAGGCAAAAGATATTTTGATTGGACAGAAGGCGTCTGTGGATACGCATAACGGCATAATTCCGGGCCACGTCACGCGCATCGATCCCGCCGTGGTGAATGGAACAGTCACGGTGGACGTGGGTCTTGATGGCCCGTTACCGACGGGAGCGCGTCCGGATTTGAGCGTGGAAGGAACCGTAGAACTTGAGCGGCTTGCCGATGTGCTGTACGTCGAACGCCCGGTGCACGGCGAAGCGAACAGCACCGTGGGAATTTTCAAGGTGGTGGATGACGGCAAGGAAGCCACGCGCGTGCAGGTGCAACTGGGCCGGACTTCGGTGAATACGGTGGAAATCGTGAAGGGTCTGGAGATCGGCGACAAAGTGATCCTTTCGGACATGTCGGCTTGGGACAATTACGATCGCGTGCAATTGAAGTAGCTGTTGCTGTAATGCAGGGAACTTTTTCAGGCGTCAGGCTCGTACCTACTCTTGGGATTCAGATTCGAAGGAGCGCAGAATGACAACGACGGAACAAGGGCTGATTCGCCTCGATGGCGTGACCAAGGTTTTCTACACGGATGAAGTGGAGACGCACGCGCTGAGCGGCGTCCATCTGGAAATCAAGAATGGAGAATTTCTCTCCATCGCCGGACCTTCCGGCTGCGGAAAATCCACTCTGCTTTCGATACTGGGCCTGCTGGATTCGCCCACCGAAGGCCACTACTGGATCAACACGCAGGCGGTGGCGAATCTTTCGCTTTCAGACCGCACCCGCATTCGCAACCGCGAGATCGGGTTCATCTTTCAGGCCTTCAACCTGATTGGCGATCTCACGGTGTACGAGAACGTGGAGCTGCCGCTCACCTACCGCAGCATGGCCGCGGCAGAACGCAAGAAGCGCGTGCAGGAAGTGCTGGAGCGCGTGGGCATGGCGCATCGCATGAAGCACTACCCGTCGCAGCTCTCGGGCGGTCAGCAACAGCGCGTGGCCGTCGCGCGCGCTCTGGTGGGCTCGCCCTCGATCCTGCTGGCGGACGAACCAACCGGAAACTTGGACTCCAAAAACAGCGAAGCGGTGGTGGATCTGCTTCGTCAACTGCACCGCGAGGGCGCCACGATCTGCATGGTGACGCACGACCCGCGCTACGCGAGCATCGCGGACCGCACCATTCACCTGTTCGACGGCCGCATCGTCGAAGAAACTCTAGGCACGCGTACCGCGAGCGTCTAGAGGAATTCTGAAAACCTAGCCATTACAGCGCCTGAAAATGGTTTTTCGGTGCAGTCGGACGTGTGTGTCTGGAGGCATTCAGAAATGGAAAGCCTGATACAAGATTTGAAATACGCGGTGCGCGTGCTGCTGAAGAGCCCGGGCTTCGTCCTGATTGCGGTGCTGACGCTGGCTCTCGGCATCGGCGCAAACACCGCTCTATTTTCTGTGGTGAACGGCGTGCTGTTGCGGCCTTTGCCGTTTCCCCGGCCCAACGAACTGGTCGTCGTCTCCGAGAAGACCGCGAATTTCGACAGCTCATCGATCTCTTATCCTAATTTCCAGGATTGGCAGCGCAGCAACTCCAGTTTTGCGTCGCTCGTGGCCTATCGCAGCGACGATTTCAGCATCACCGGCAGTGGAGAAGCGGAGCGTGTGCGCGTGGGGATGGTTTCCGCCGGCTACTTCGAGACGCTCGGAGTGAACCCCAGTCGCGGCCGTTTGTTTACCGCAGACGAAGATCGCAAGGGAATCGCGGCCGTGGCCCTGATCAGCGCGGGTCTATGGCAGCGCAAGTTCGGCTCCGCGCCGGACATCATCGGGAAAACGATCACGATGAACGGCGAAAGCTACACCGTGATTGGCGTGATACCCGCGAGTTTTCATCTGGAGTCCACGAATTTCAGCCGCGACAAAGATGTGTTTGTTCCCATCGGTGGAGACACGGATCCGCTTTTCCACGAGCGTGATGCGCATCCAGGAACGCGCGCCCTGGGCCGATTGAAACCGGGCGTGACGCTCGCGGCGGCGCAGGCGGACATGGATCAGATTGCGAATAATCTTGCGCTCGCGTATCCGGAGGCAGACAAAGGCGCAGGCGTCAGCCTGGTTCCGCTGAAGAAGGACATCGTTGGAGACGTGCAGCCATTCTTGTGGGTGCTGCTCGGAGCGGTGGGATTTGTATTGCTCATCGCGTGCGTGAACGTTGCGAACCTGCAGCTGGCGCGCACGACGACGCGTTCGCGGGAGTTTGCGATTCGCGCCGCGCTGGGCGCGAGCCAGTCTCGCGTGATTCGGCAATTGCTCACGGAAAGCGCTCTGCTGGGGCTGGCGGGCGGCGCGTTGGGTTTATTGCTGGCTGCTTGGGGAACTCAGGCGGCGCTTAAAGTGTTACCAGAAACGTTGCCGCGAGCGCAGGACGTCGGGGTGGATGGACGCGTTCTCATCTTCACTCTGATCGCTTCGCTGGTAGCGGGAGTTCTTTTTGGATTGGCGCCCGCGCTGAAGATAGCGCGGCCTAACCTGCAGGAAACGTTGAAAGAGAGCGGCCGCGGAGCGAGCGGCACACGGCACCGAGCACAGGGCGTCTTCGTCGTGGTGGAAATGGCCTTGGCGCTGGTGTTGCTGATCGGCGCGGGGCTGATGATTCGCAGCTTGCTGGATCTTTGGAATGTGAATCCGGGATTCAAGTCGAAAGGAGTTTTGACGTTTGCGGTTTCACTCTCGCCTTCGCTCGGTGCGAATGCGGCGACCAGCCGAAACGCGATCCGCGAGATGGATGAAAGATTGAAAAGCATACCCGGCGTGGAAAGCGTTTCGTCCACAGGCGGCGCATTGCCCATGACCGGCGACAACGAATTCCCTTTTTGGCTGGGTAGCGAACCCAAGCCAGCGGATCAGAGCGGAATGAAACAGTCGCTCTTTTATCTGGCAGAACCCGACTACTTGAGCGCGATGGGAATTCCGCTACACCGTGGACGCTTTTTCACACAGGACGACAACGAGCATTCGCCGCCGGTGATCGTGATTGATGAAAGTTTCGCGCGCGTATATTTTCCGAATCAGGATCCCATCGGCAAGCGCATCAACGTCGGCATCATCAACACCGAGCCGGAGATCGTGGGCGTGGTGGGTCACGTGAAGCAATGGGGCCTGGACACCGATGGCGACGCGAATCATCCGATCGTCGCGCAGGCGTACTTGCCGTTCATGCAAGTCCCCGATCAATTCTGGACCGGGCCGCCGCAGTCAGAGGTCGTCGTGCGGACCAAGGGCTCGCCAGCAGGACTGGTGCCGGCGATTCGCACGGCAATTGAAAAAATGAACGGTGAGAACGTGATGTACGAAACCAAGCCGCTCGAGGAAATCGTTGCGGATTCGCTGGCGGCGCGGCGATTCTCCATGATCTTGCTGGGAGTCTTCGCCGCGCTCGCGCTGCTGCTATCGAGCATCGGCATATACGGCGTGATTTCGTATGTGGTGGGCCAGCGCACCCATGAAATCGGAATTCGCATGGCGCTGGGCGCGCAGCGCAGCCACGTCCTGCGTCTGATGCTGGGAGAAGGAATGAAAATGGCATTGGTGGGTGTCGCGATCGGGATTGCCGCGGCGCTCGGGCTGACGCGGCTCATGACCAACATGCTATTCGGTGTGAGCGCCGCCGATCCCATTACTTTTTGCAGCGTTGCCCTGGTTCTGGCGAGCGTCGCGCTCGCGGCCTGTTACATTCCGGCGCGGCGCGCGATGCGCGTGGATCCGATCGTTGCGCTGCGGTACGAGTGAGCAGTAACGGATGATGAGTGACAAGTGATGAGCGACGAGCGGGGGACTCGTTGATTCCTCATCACTTGTCGCTGATCACTCATCGCTTCCTTAGGAGCGGCAATGGGAACACTACTCCAGGATCTTCGCTACGGCGTCCGGACACTCGCGAAGAATCCGGGTTTCACAATTGTGGCGGTATTGACGCTCGCGCTGGGCATCGGCGCGAACACTGCCATCTTCAGCGTGGTGGATGCTGTGCTGCTTCGTCCGCTTCCCTATCCTGAATCCGATCGCCTTTTCACGGTGTATCAGACGTTGCCAGAAGATCCTGCGCAGAACACGGGCGTGTCCTATCCGAATTATCTGGACTGGACGCAGCAGAACGAAGCGTTCGAATCGGTTGCGGCCGTTCGCGGCAATGTGCTGGCGCTGAGCGGGCAGGGCGAGCCAACTTATATTCAGGCTGGCTCGGTAACGTCGAACTACTTCGACGTGCTGCGCGTAAAACCTTTGCTTGGCCGGATGCTGCAGTCATCTGATGACGCGCTCGATGCGAATCCCGTGGTGGTGATGAGCGAATCGTTGTGGCGGGCGAGATTTCGCGCTGATCCTTCCATCGTGGGAAGGACGATCACACTCGACCAGCATCCGATCACCGTTATCGGAATCGTGCCCGCTTGCTTCCATCCTTCGGTGCCGGATGCCGCAGCGCAGCTTTGGGTTCCGCTGCGCCAGGACGGCGTATTTTCCGATATGCGCGGAAGACGCGGGGGCCATTACCTGTCGGCGCTGGGGAGGTTGAAACCCGGCGTGACCGCTGCGCAAGCGCAGAGCGAGATGGCGGCGATGGAGCAGCGCCTCGCCGCGCAATTCCCCGACGAAAATAAAGGCTGGGGAATTCGCATCGTTTCTTTGCAGGCGGACATGGCTGGAAATGTGCGCACCGCGCTGCTGGTGCTTTTGGGCGCGGTTGGATTTGTGTTCCTGATTGCCTGCGCGAACGTGGCGAGCTTGCAACTGGCGCGCGCGGCGTCGCGGCGAAAAGAAATAGCGATTCGAGTGGCGCTGGGCGCCGCACGACAGCGGCTGCTGCGGCAATTTCTGACCGAGTCCGTGCTGTTGAGCGTCATCGGTGGCGCAGTAGGATTGTTGCTAGCCTACGAAGCGCTGCAGGGATTGATCGCATGGCTGCCGGCGGATTTGCCGCGAGTCTCGGAGATTCACGTGGACGCTCGCGTGCTTCTTTTTGGTTTGGCGTTGTCCGTGCTTTCCGGAGTGATTTTCGGATTGGCTCCAGCGTGGCACGGCACGGAGTCGCGATTGGCGGAAGCGCTGGAAGGCGCGCGCGGAGCAGGGGAGGAAAGAACCAGTCACCGCGCGCGGAATATATTCGTCGTCGCGGAAACGGCGCTGGCCATCGTGCTGCTGATCGGCGCGGGATTGCTGATCCGCAGCTTCGCTCGTTTGCAGCAGGTAAACGTCGGATTCAATCCCGCGCAATTGCTGACGGCGCAGGTCGGCTTGCCGCGCGCGCAGTACGCGAAGCCGGAGCAATGGATTTCGTTCTACCAGCAGACGCTCGAACGAATGAACGCACTGCCCGGCGCGCAGGAAGCAGCTGTGGCGGTTCCTTTGCCGCTGAGCGATTCCTACATCAATTTGGCATTCGAGATCGAAGGCCGTCCACCGCGCTCGAAAAGTGATGCGCCGACGGCGGATTTTGTGGCCATCAGCCCGAATTATTTTCACGTGATGCAGGTGCCGCTGCTGCGCGGCCGGGAATTCAGTGCTGCTGATTCGGAAGCTGGACCGAAGGTATGCGCGATTTCTGCCAGCTTGGCGCAGCAACTGTTTCCCCATGAGAGCGCGCTGGACCGGCGAATTCTTATCGGCTATCCGGCGAACAGCTCACGCGAGATTGTCGGTATCGTGGGAGATGTGAAGGACAGCGATCTTTCAGCGCGGCAATCGGCGCAGATTTATGTGCCGTTCGTACAGAATCCGTTCTGGGCCGCGGATATTGCCGTGCGCGCGCCTGGAAATCCCAGCGCGCTGGGCGGCGCGCTGCGCGAACAGATTCGTGCGATTGATCCGGCGCTGCCGGTTGCTGAGGTGCGACCGATGGCGGAAGTCGTCGGCAGCTCGATCGCGCAGCCAAGATTTCGGACTGCGCTCCTGAGCCTGTTCGGAGGCGCGGCATTGCTGCTGGCGGCTATCGGGATTTACGGCGTGCTGGCGTACACCGTCGCGCAACAGACCCGCGAGATCGGCATCCGCATGGCTCTGGGAGCGAATCCGGGGACAGTGCTGCGGCTGGTGCTAGGGCGCGGATTGCGGCTTGCGGGAGCGGGCACGGTAATCGGCGTGCTGGCGTCGTTGATGTTGACGCGGTTGCTTGGCAGCCTGCTTTTTGACGTAAGCGCGACTGATCCCCTGACATTTGCCGCGGTGGCGGGATTGCTGCTCGGCGTTGCATCGCTTGCTTGTTATGTGCCGGCGCGCAGAGCGATGCGCGTGGACCCGATGGTGGCGCTTCGATACGAGTGATCAGTGGCGAGCGTAAAGCCTGCCGTTTCTCATCACTCGTCACTTACCACCATCTTTAGGAGTTGTGAATGGAAAACCTGTTGCAGGACATTCGTTACGGACTACGAACGCTGGTGAAAAATCCCGGCTTCACGATCGTCGCGATTCTGACGCTCGCGCTTGGCATCGGCGCGAACGCGGCGATCTTTTCGCTTACGGATCAGGTTCTGCTGCGTTTGCTTCCCGTCGAGCGGCCGCGCGAGCTCGTGGTGCTCACTTCTCCGGGAGTAAACCACGGGCGCGTTTGGAGCGACATTGACGGCGGGCCATCATTTTCCTATCCGATGTACAAGGATTTGCGCGATCGCAACGAAGTGTTCGCAGGCTTGCTCGCGCGTTATCACACGGAAGTGAATGTGGCGGGACAAGGACAGTCCCAACTAGGCGAGGCCGAGCTAGTCAGCGGAAATTATTTCCAGGTGCTGGGAGTGCGGCCGTTTCTCGGGCGAGTTTTCAGCGCGCAAGACGAAACCGCGCCCGGCGCGAATCCTGTGGCGGTGCTGAGCTTCGGATATTGGACCCGGCACTTCGGCAGCGATCCGAACATCTTGAATAAGCAGCTCGCCGCGAATGGGAATTCCCTGACGGTGGTGGGCGTGGCTCGCCCCGGTTTCAGTGGCGTGCAAGTGGGTCAAATCCCGGACCTGTTCATCCCTATCACCATGAAAGCGCAGATGACTCCGAATTGGGATGGGCTCGCGGATCGCAACGATCATTGGGTCACGATGTTGGGCCGGCTGAAACCGGGAATGTCCGCAGAAAAAGCGCAAGCAGGGCTAGCCCCTTTGTACCGCTCATTAATGGAAGGCGACGCTACGGCTCTGAAGCTTTCCCCGCGCGACCGGCAACCATTTGTGAATCGCAAGCTGGTCCTTGACACCGGATCTCATGGCCGGCCGATCCTGCAGCACGACACCAAACAGCCGCTGCTGGTGCTGATGGCCATGGTGGGATTGGTGCTCTTGATCGCGTGCGCCAATCTGGCCGGCCTACTGATCGCGCGCGGGGAGGGGCGGCAGCGTGAAATCGCGTTGCGCCTGGCGTTGGGGGCAGGGCGGGTGCGGCTGGTGCGGCAGCTGATGACGGAAAGTTTGCTACTGGCGATCGCGGGAGGCGCGGCCGGATTGGCGCTGGCTTCCTGGACGCTCAGCGTGATCGTCAAATCGATTCCGGAAAACGAAGGCGCTGCGGGGCTCACGGCCCAGCTGGATTATCGCGTGCTGATTTTTGCCAGCGTGGTTTCGCTGGTCACGGGCGTGTTGTTTGGACTGGCCCCGGCAATTCGCGCCACGCACACGGATCTGCAGAGCGTCTTGAAGGACCAGGGAGTGAACGTATCGGGCGGAAAAGCCAACGTGCGCGTGCGCAAGTCGTTGATGGTTTCGCAAATTGCATTGACCGCGGTGTTGCTGGCCGCAGCTGGCCTCTTTGCGCACAGTTTGTTGAATCTGAAGACGCAGGACCTGGGCGTTCATCCGGACCACGTGCTGGAATTTTCGATCTCGCCAGAATTGAATCGCTATACCCCGGCGCAGACGATCGCGCTAGAGGACCGCATACGTAAAACCATGGAAGCGCTGCCGGGCGTGCGGTCCGTGAGCGCATCGGAAATACCGATGCTTGCGGATAGCAATTCGTCCGCCAACATTACCGTCCAGGGATACAACGCGCAGGAAGACGAAGAGATGGACGTGGACCAGAACTGGGTGGGTCCGAACTACCTGGCTACCATGGGAATTCCACTGCTGAACGGGCGGGAATTCTCCGAAGCTGATTCCAGCACGGCGCCCAAAGTTGCGATCATCAACGAGGCGATGGCGCGCCGATACTTTGCAGGACGCAATCCTACCGGCATGCATTTCGGTTTCGGCGGAGGCAAGGACACCAAGCTTGACACGGAAATTGTAGGCGTCGTGAAGGAC
This sequence comes from Acidobacteriota bacterium, assembly GCA_013289715.1. GTDB lineage: Bacteria > Acidobacteriota > Terriglobia > Acidiferrales > UBA7541 > Palsa-295. The sequence continues at coordinate 11,517 of JABCZJ010000015.1, forward strand.
AGCAAGAATACCGACGTGAAGAAGTCCGCTCGCCCGTTTGTATTCTTGCCCTATGCGCAGAGTCCGCATGCTGGAAACGCGACATTTTACGCGCGCACGAATCAGGATCCTATTGCGCTGACGGTCACGCTGCGCAACCTGATTCAAGGATTCGACAGCACCCTGCCAGTTTACGGCGTAAAAACTTTGACGGCACAAGTGGACGAAATCATGTTCACCGACCGATTGGTTACGGTTTTCTCGTTGTGTCTCGGCTTGCTGGCATCCCTGCTCGCAGCGGTGGGTTTGTACGGCGTGATGGCTTACGTGGTGGCGCGCCGCACGCGTGAAATCGGAATTCGCATGGCGCTGGGAGCCACGCAGAAAAATGTGGCCTGGATGATTTTGCGCGAAATCATCGGGATGCTGGGCGCAGGCCTATGCATCGGACTGGTCGCGGCATACGGAATCGGAAGAGTGGTCGAATCGCTGCTGTTCGGCGTGAAAGCCGGCGATCCAGCTGTTTTCGTGATCGCCGCGGGATTGCTGGTCGTGGTTGCTCTGCTGGCCGGCTGGCTGCCGTCGCGCAAAGCTGCAAACGTGGATCCCATGGTCGCGCTGCGCTACGAATGAGTCGTGACGCGCGGTTATACAAACGTGAAAACGTCGCCTGCGAAATATTGCAGCGCGTTTGACGAAGCGGTTGCTGAGGTACGCGGATGGAAGCGCTGCTACAAGATTTGAAATACGCTGTTCGGACGCTCGCGAAAAATCGCAGCTTCACGATCGTTGCGGTGTTGACGCTGGCGCTCGGAATTGGTGCGAATACCGCGCTTTTTTCGGTGGCGAATGGCGTCCTTCTGAACCCGCTCCCTTTTCCGGCGCCGAACCAGCTGGTGGCCCTGTATGAAAAGCGGGTTAGCTTCGCACGCGCGTCGATTTCCTATCCGAATTTTCTCGACTGGCGGCAGGACAACCGCAGTTTCGCTGCGATGGCTGCGTTTCGCCAGGACGATTTCAATCTCACAGGCACCGGCGAAGCCGAACATATCCGCGGCGAGATGGTCTCCGCCGATTTCTTTGCGACGCTGGGCGTGAAACTGGTAGCAGGCCGCTTCTTCACCCCGGACGAGGACCGCATCGGCGGCGCGCCTGTCGCGCTGATCAGCGCAGGCTTGTGGACGCGCAAATTCGGCGCTGCGCCGAACCTCGTCGGCCAGAGAATCACGCTCAACGGCACCGACTACACGATTATTGGCGTGGTTCCGGCCGGTTTCCACCTGCGATTGAATGGTTTCGCGGAAAATAGCGACGCTTATATCCCCATCGGCCAATGGACCGACGTGGTTTTCCCCGATCGCTCGGCTGGCCTGGGGATGAAAGCGATCGGCAGGCTAAAGCCGGGCGTTACGGTGGAGCAGGCTCGCGCCGAAATGAATTCCATTGCGAGCCAGCTCGCTGAGGCTTACCCGGTCGCGGATCAGGATTCGGGCATCACGGTGATGCCGCTCAAGCAAAGCATGGTGGGCGAGATCGAGCCATTTCTTTTCGTGCTGCTCGCAGCTGTTGGCTTCGTCCTGCTCATCGCCTGCGTCAACGTCGCCAATCTGGTTCTGGCCCGCTCCACGGGCCGTGCTCGTGAATTCGCGATACGCGCGGCTCTGGGCGCAAGCCGAGGGCGCGTGCTGCGTCAACTGCTGACCGAAAGCATGCTTATCGCGCTGGCTGGTGGCGCACTCGGATTGCTACTCGCGGCATGGGGAACGCAGGGGATTCTTAGTCTGGTTTCGGACACGCTGCCCCGCGCCCAGGAGGTGCGGGTTGATGGCCGCGTGCTTTTCTTCACGCTCGGGATTTCGCTGCTATCGGCAATTCTCTGCGGGCTCGTGCCCGCACTGAGAGCTGCGCGACTCGATGTGCAAGCGACATTAAAAGAGGGTGGCCGCGGTACCAGCGGCGCGCGCCACAGAGCGCAAGGCGTCTTTGTAGTGGCGGAAATGGCCATGGCACTGGTGCTTCTGGTCGGCGCGGGGCTGATGCTTCGTAGCTTGTCGCGGCTCTGGAGCGTAAACCCGGGATTCGACCCTCATCAGGTGTTGATGTTCTACGTGGCTCTTCCACCGTCGATGGACTCGGCAACACCGGCCGCGACGCGGGCGTCGCTTCTGCAACTGCATGAGAGGCTGAGTTCGATTCCGGGAGTTCAGTCGGTCTCGCTGCTGCGCGGCTCGCTGCCCATGTGGGACGATTCCGAGGATCCATTCTGGATTGCCGGCCGTCCGAAGCCGCTCAGTGACAACGATAAGTACTGGTCCATCTGGTCCGAAGTTGAGCCTGATTATTTGAAGGTGATGGGGATCCCGCTGGTGCGCGGCCGGTTCTTCACTCCTGTAGACACGGAAAGTTCGCCGCGTGTTGCAGTGATCGATGAGGAGTTCGCCCGGAAATATTTCCCCGGCGAAGATCCCATTGGGAAAGTCTTTATCGACGATTATGTGGACCCAGCCACAATTGTCGGCGTGGTAGGCCACGTGAAGCAATGGGGCCTGGACGACAAACTCGCGATGCATGCCGAATTTTATCTTCCCTTCAGGCAGATTCCGGACAAGTACATGTCGCGCGCGAATCGCAGCACTACACTGGTGCTGCGAACGACGGTTGCGCCGCTCTCTCTCACCGAGAGTATCCGGCACGAGATCCAGCAAATGAACAGCGAAGAGGTGATGTTCAGTCCCGCAACCATGGACGATATCGTCTACAACCGGTCGATCCTAGCACAGCGCTTCTCGATGGTCCTGTTGGGTGCGTTCGCGGCGGTGGCGTTGCTGCTGGCAAGCGTGGGAATTTACGGCGTGGTTTCCTACATCGTGGTGCAGCGGACGCACGAGATCGGTATTCGGGTCGCGCTCGGCGCGAAGCAGAGCGACGTAATGCGCTGGGTGCTCGGCGCAGGCGCGCGCATGGCACTGCTCGGAGTGGGAATCGGAATTGCAGCGGCGCTTGCGCTTACGCGTCTTATGACCAATTTGCTGTACGGCATAAGTGCCGCGGATCCCATCACCTTCGTCGGCGTGGCGGCGCTATTGACCCTCGTAGCGTTCGCCGCCTGTTACATTCCGGCTCGGCGCGCGATGCGCGTGGATCCCATGGTGGCATTGCGGCACGAATGAGCGCGCCCCATGGAACTTGCGCGGCTGAAATAACGTATCTGTCGTGGAAGGCGCGGCCACCAGATCACCCATGAATCGTTTTGAGCCGATCGGCGTCGGGTTCCACAGAAGGGTCGAGCACCGCGCGCCTGGAAACGCTGCTGCTAGATTACGGAGCTGACAATGGAAACTCTACTGCAAGACATTCGATACGGCGCGCGCATGCTCATGAAAAATCCCGGCTTTATGATCGTCGCCGTCATCACCCTGGCGCTGGGCATTGGCGCGAACACCGCCATTTTCAGCATGGTGGATGCGTTTCTGCTGCGGCCGCTCCCCGTGGCGGAACCAGCACAGATCACCGTGCTGGCGTTCCAGCAGAAACAAGGAAATTTCCTGACGCAATTCTCGATTGCGGATTATCGCGATATCCAAAACCAAACGAAAGAAGTGTTTTCGGATGTTTTCGCTTGGCAGTTCGGCCTGGATGGCCTGAGCGTAGACGGCAAAGCCGATCGCATCATGACCAACTACGTAACTGGAAATTATTTTTCCGCGCTGGGCCTCAAGCCGGCGCTGGGCCGGTTCATTCTGCCTGCGGAAGGCGATGTGCTGGGCGCGGATCCTGTGATGGTCCTCGGTTATTCCTACTGGCAGACGCGTTTCGGTGGCGATCCGGGAATTGTGGGGCGAAAAGTTTCCGTCGACGGCAAGCCGATCACCATCGTGGGCGTCGCCCCTAAAGGCTTTGTCGGAGTCTATCCAATTCTGAGCGTGCAAGGTTATTTGCCGATGGGCATGGCAATCATTGCGGGCAATCCGAGCGATTTCATGACCAACCGCCAGATTCGCAATGTTCCGATTCTAGCGCGACTCCGGCCAGGCGTAAGCGTGCAGCAGGCGCAGGCCGTTTTGACCGTGGTATCCCGGAGACTGGCTCAGGAATATCCCGATGCGCACAAAGAACTCGACGTGCGGGTCTTTCCAGAACTTCGCGCGCGGCCGAATCCTGATCCCAATAACACGGTGATGGTAGTGGGAGGCCTTTTTCTAGGCTTGGCCGTGATGGTGTTGCTCCTTGCGTGCGTCAACGTGGCCAATATTCTGCTGGTGCGCTCTACCGTGCGTGAACGCGAAATGGCGATTCGCGCCGCCTTGGGCGCCGCACGAATCCGGCTGATTCGTCAGTTGCTTACCGAAAGTGTTTTACTGGCACTGCTGGGCGGCGTGGCCGGAGTTCTTCTGGGCTATTGGGGCAGCTCGGCGCTCAGTTCGATAAACGTGCAAACGGATCTTCCCGTTCATTTTGATTTCGGTTTTGATTGGCGCGTTTTTGGTTTCGCCACCGCGGCGGCATTCGTCACCGGAATTATCGTGGGCATCGTGCCCGCGGTGCGCGCCTCGCGTGGAAATTTGAGCGCGATTCTGCACGAAGGCGGGCGCGGAGTGGTGGGCGGAAAGAATCGGCTGCGCAGTACGCTGGTGGTGGTGCAGGTGGCGGGTTCGCTGATGCTGCTCATCATCGCCGGACTATTCACGCGCAGTCTGGCACAGGCGCAACGAACTGACCTCGGCTTCAGACCCGATCACGTCCTGAACCTGATCATGGATCCCAACGAAATCGGATACAACCAGGCGCAAACGAGGGATTTTTACAAAGGTCTGTTGCAGCGCGTGCGCGCGCTTCCCGGAGTTGTATCGGCTTCGACCGCCAACGCTACTCCCATGGGTTACTACAACAATTTCGATTCACTCACCATTGAAGGATACCAGCCGCCTCCCGGACAGTCCGCTCCGTCTTCCCTCTACAACACCGTTTCCACGGATTACTTCCAGACGATGGGAATTCCTCTGTTGCGCGGTCGAGTCTTCACGGAAGCGGACGACGAAAATACGCAATATGTGGCGATCGTCAGCGAAGCGATGGCCAAGCAGTATTGGGCGGAGAAAGATCCCATGGGCCGGCAATTTAAAATGTCCACCGACCCGGCGCATTCGCTCGTGGTGATTGGCGTAGCCAAGGACATTCGCTTCAACGGCCTCACCGGGCCATTTAGTCCGATGTTCTACGCGCCGTTCCTGCAGCATCAAGCTGCAAATTCTCTCCAGACTTTGCAACTACGCACGGCTGGGACGCCGGAAATGATGATTCCGGAAACCGAGCACGTCATCGAATCGCTCGCGCCGCAGCTTCCGATTTTCGATGTGCAGACGATGTCGCAGGCGCTCAATACGCTGAACGGGCTGCTTTTTTACAAAATCGGAGCGGTGCTGGCGGCGCTGCTTGGAATGCTGGGACTGATTCTGGCGATCGTTGGAGTTTACGGCGTGGTTTCTTACGCCGCGACTCAGAAAACGCACGAAATCGGAGTGCGCATGGCGCTGGGTGCGCAGCCCGCCGACATTCTGAAAATGGTTTTTCGTGAAGGACTGCTGATCGTCGGCATTGGCCTGATCGCGGGCATCGGCGGCGCGCTGGCTGCCGGCCAGGTCGTTGGCAGCTTTCTGACGGTCAGCGCTCGAGATCCGGTCACGTACGCGATCGTCACGGCAATTCTTTTGATTGTGGCGCTGAGCGCGTGCTTCATTCCAGCGCGGCGCGCGATGCGTGTGGATCCGATGGTCGCGCTGCGATACGAGTGAGCCGTGACCGGTGACGAGCGGAAGCTGCGTCGTTTCTCATCACTTGTCACTTCCTTAGGGGGTTGCAATGGGAACGTTGCTTCAGGACCTTCGCTACGGCATTCGCATGCTGGCGAAAAGCCCGGGCTTCACGGCGCTAGCGATCCTTACGCTGGCGCTCGGAATCGGCGCGAACACCGCGATTTTCTCGGTGATCAATTCAGTCTTGCTGCGCCCGCTGCCATTTCACGAGCCCGGACGCTTGGTGGCACTTTGGCAAACCGAAAGCGCGCCGGGCAACTTTCCGCTGACTGGACCCGATTATCTGGACTGGCAAGCACAGAGCCGCACCCTGGAAGCGACCAGCCTGTACTCCTGGGAACGGACGGCGAACGCCAGCGGTACCGGTCAGAGCGAAGCCGTTTCCGTGAGCAGCACTCAAGCCGATTTTTTCGCTCTCCTCGGCGTGCAACCAAGGATCGGGCGCACTTTCGATCCCGGCGAGGATCAGGCCGGAAAAAATCATGTGGCCATTCTGAGCAACGCCTTCTGGCATCGGCAATTCGGTGGCCGCTCTGACGTCTTGGGCAAGACGATCGAGTTGAATGACGAATCCTACTCCGTCATCGGCGTCCTGCCCGCTTGGTTCAATTTTCAGCGCGCCTCGGAAATTTGGACTCCCATGGACATGACGCCCAAAGCGCTGGGTCCGCGCGGCGAGCATTCCTATCGCGCCATCGCCAGACTTAAACCGAATGTCACCGTAAGCCAGGCTCAGGCGGAACTCAACAGCATCACGAAGCAGGTGGCAAAACAAAACGGGGATAACGATAAGTACAACGGAGCCGTAGTCGTTTCGCTAACCGAGCAGCTAACCGGAAGTTCTCGGGAAAGTCTTTTCATCCTGCTCGGCGCCGTGGCGCTCGTGCTGCTGGTGGCCTGCGCCAACGTCGCGAACCTGATGCTGGCTCGCGCGACCAATCGTCAGCGTGAAATTGCCGTGCGCGCCGCTATGGGCGCTGGACGCTGGCGGTTGGCGCGCCAACTGCTCACCGAAAGCATTTTGCTTTCTCTGCTCGGTGCCGCAGTGGGGCTTGTGGGCGCGTTCTGGGCAGTATCGTTTCTGGAGTCGGCCGAATCACTTCCGATTCCCCGCGCCAATCCCATTCAAATTGACTTCACCGTGCTGCTGTTCACGATCGGCGTCAGCATGCTGGTTGGCGCGCTGTTCGGCCTGGCGCCTGCCACGCAGTCCTTCCGGGTGAACCTCAGCGAGGAGCTCAAATCCAGCGCCCAGGCCGTGGTAAGTCCGTCCGGTGCGCGCCGCCTGCTCCGCGACGCGTTGGTCGTCGGCGAAATCGCCGCCTCGCTGGCCTTGCTCATCGGCGCAGGATTGCTGCTGCGCAGTTTCTCGCGTTTGCGCAATTCAGGAATTGGCGTGCAAGCGGATAACGTAATCACCATGGGAGTCAAGCTGCCCAACGCAAAATACAAAACGTTGCCGGCTCGCCGCCAGTTCTTTGACCAACTACTCGATCGCATTCAGCGCGAGCCGGGTGTTCAGGCCGCAGCAGCCTCGACGGAAATTCCTTTGGAAGGCGGCACGAACGGGTACGTCACGGTGGATGGCCAAAACGATCCTGCGCTCGCGACCCAGCTCGTCGAATGGAACAACATCACGCCTGATTATTTTCGCGCGTTCGGCGTACCCGTTGTGCAAGGTCGCGTTTTCACCGCCGAAGACCTGGAACGCACGGCTGTTGCGAATTTGAAACTGGATGATCTTTATAAGAATGATCCGAACCTGAAAACGTTGCCGCCGGAAATTGGATTTGTTGCCGTTATCAACCGCAAGATGGCGCAATTGTATTGGCCGAAACAGGATGCGCTCGGCAAAGTGTTTCACGCCGGCGGCGTTCCGGTCACCGTGGTCGGTGTTGTTGGCGATGTTAAGGAGTGGGACATACGCAAAGACGTGCCTCCCCAAGCGTATTTTCCGCTCACGGCGGCACTCGACAATGAAGGATATGGCGTGCAGCTGACGGTGAAGACCAGCGTCGCTCCGCGCAGCGTTTTGGCGGCGATTCGCGGTGACCTGAATGCCCTCGATGGTGGCTTGGCCGTATTCCGCCCACGCAGCATGGATGAAGTCGTCGCCGACGCGATGCAGGACACTCGCGAGCAGACCATCTTGCTCGGCATTTTTGCCGCGCTCGCACTGTTGCTGGCATCCGTCGGAATTTACGGAGTGATGGCCTACGTTGTGACGCGACGCACGCACGAAATCGGCGTGCGCATGGCGCTGGGCGCGCAGCAGCACGACGTGTTGCGGCTGGTTCTCGGCGAAGGGTCGCGGCTCACTGCTAGCGGCGTCGCAATCGGCCTGGCGGCAGCGTTCGCTCTCACGCGATTGCTGCGCTCGCTGCTTTTCGGAGTCAGCGCCAGCGATCCGTTGACCTTCGCGGGAGTTTCCATTTTGCTTGCGCTCGTCGCGCTGGCAGCGTGCTACATCCCGGCGCGGCGCGCTGCACGTGTGGATCCGATGGTGGCTTTGCGCTACCAGTGATAAGCGACAAATGATGATGCAGCGCTCATCGTCATCCTGAGGGATCCAAGCGACCGAAGGATCTCTGTTTCGACGAAAGTTTACCAGGAGTCAAAGAATGGAAACCCTGCTGCAAGACATTCGCTACGGCATTCGCATGTTGGCGAAGAATCCCGGCTTCACGGCCATCGCCGTTCTTACCTTGGCACTGGGCATCGGCGCGAACACGGCAATTTTCTCCGTGGTCAACGCGGAGCTTCTGCGTCCTCTGCCGTTCCGTGATCCGGGCCAGCTTGTGCGTGTGGCCACTGCCAATGCACGGCTTCACACCGTGAGCGGCGCGGTTTCCTATCCCGATTTCGCGGACTGGCGCGCGCAAAATCACGTTTTTCAGGACATGGCTGCGTATACGGACTCCAGCTTTGCTCTCACGGGAACCGAACAGCCCGCGCACCTGCAAGGCGCGACTGTCACCGCCGCCATGTTCCGTCTGCTGGGGGTTTCGCCGGAATTGGGCCGCGGGTTTCTGCCGGAAGACGATGAACCTCACCATCACGTCGTGATTCTCAGCCATCGCCTATGGGAAGAGCGCTTCGGCGGCGATCCGCAGATCATCGGGCGCGTGATCACGCTGGATAACAGCGCTTACACAGTGGTGGGCGTGATGCCCGCGAGCTTTCAGTATCTGCTGCAACGCGAAACGCCGGAGCTGTGGTCCAGCTTCAGCCCTTTGCGGGAATCCACTACCGATTCACCTACGATGGCCGATGAGCGTGACGCGCACTTCTTGAGAGTAATCGCGCGAAGGAAGCCTGGCGCCACGGTCGCGGAGGCGCAAGCCAACATGGATGTGATCGCCGCGTCGCTGGCTAAGCAGTATCCCGACACCAACAAGTATTTCGGAGTGCGCGTGGTTTCCGAGCAGGAAGAATTGACGCACAGCATCCGTCCGGCGCTGTTCGTGATGATGGTAGCAGTGGGATTTGTGCTCTTGATTGCGTGTGGGAACGTGGCGAATCTGCTGCTGGCACGGGCCACGTCGCGCACACGTGAAATCGCCATCCGCTCGGCGCTGGGTGCCGGCCGTCACCGCGTGGTTCGGCAGCTCCTCACCGAAAGTTTTCTGCTCGCACTGCTGGCCGGAACGCTTGGTCTGCTGCTGGCGACGTGGGGAAGCGCCGCCTGGGTGCGATTTAGTCCCGAAAACTTGCCGCGGATCGCTGAAATTCGCATGGATGGCTGGGTGCTGGCCTTCACGACGGCACTGTCGCTGGCAACAGGAATGCTGTTCGGGCTCGCTCCTGCTCTGCAAGTGTCGCACGCCAATATCGTGGATGCTTTGAAAGAGGGCGCGCTCAGCAGCACCGCAGGGCGCGGCCGTCATGCACTGCGCAGTTCGTTGGTTATTGTCGAAATAGCGTTGGCGCTGGTGCTGCTGGTTGGAAGCGGACTTCTGATTCGCAGCTTGATGCACTTGCAGAACGTAAATCCGGGATTCGATCCGCACAACGTGATGACCTCCAACGTGGACTTGCCGGATGAAAAATACACGGATGCCAAGAAGGCTCAATATTTTAAAGATCTGATACCGCAACTCAAGGCGCTGCCGGGAGTGCAATCAGCTGCGGGCATTTATCCGCTGCCGATGGGCGGCGATGAAATTCGCACCATTTTTCAAATTGACGGGCATGCGGTGCCCAAGAGCGAGGAGCCGCACACCTCCCTGCGGGACATCACGCCGGAATATTTTGCGACGATGCGGATCCCCATTCTGCAGGGCCGCGATTTCGGTGCGCAGGACGAACCGGCTTCTTCGCCGGTGATCATCATCAACGAGGCGCTCGCGCATCAGGCTTTCCCTGGCGAAAATCCAATTGGAAAACACATCAAGCCCGAAGTTGCCGCCGGAGCGAACGAGCCAGTGATGCGCGAAGTCGTCGGCGTGGTGGGCAACGTGAAGTTTCACGATTTGAGCGACGAATGGGCTTCGGAATCGTACGTCCCCTACGCGCAAATACCGTTCGGTTCCATCACCCTGGTAGTGCGCACGGCGCAGGATGCTCATGGCCTGGCGAGGCCCATGGCCGAAACCGTTCGCTCGCTGGATAAAGATTTGCCCACTTACGCGCCCAAGACCGTCGACGAATATCTGAATGGCACGATCGCGCAACCCCGCTTCAATTCGTATCTGCTGGGAATTTTTGCGGCGTTGGCCATGCTGCTGACGGCAGTCGGCTTGTACGGTGTGATTTCTTATTCCGTGGCTCAGCGCACGCACGAACTCGGCATCCGCATGGCCTTGGGCGGGCAGAGGCGAGACATGCTGCGACTGATCGTCGGGCAAGGGTTGCGCCTCGCCTCATTTGGCGTCGGGATCGGTTTGGCCGCGGCATTTGCGCTCACGCATTTTCTATCCAGCATGCTGTTTGGCGTCAGCGCTGCCGACCCCGTTTCCTACATCGCCGTGGTGGCCTTGCTACTCGGCGTGGTGGTCGTCGCGTGCTACGTTCCGGCGCAGCGGGCCATGCGCGTGGACCCGATGGTTGCACTGCGCTACGAATAGACCTCCGGTGCGCCATGGACGGCCTAACAGCTGGCAAGGGCCCCGGCGGCATCGAAAATCGGACTGTCCGAAATCGCAACGAGCATTCCCGCAATTGGTCATAGATGGCCTTGTAGGGCTCTCATCTCGGCTTTAATCTATTGTAAATACATGTCTTATATTAATATTAGGCTGGAATCCCACCTGCCCATATTCGGGAGGCACTCAATCAGAGACGTCTCGCATCCAGCTAAGCGGGGCTCGAATAATGAAAATCATGACGCTCGAATCCACTACCGAAACCGCCAGGACGCAGCCACGAGTGCTAATCGCGGACGACCAGCCCGACATCCTGGAAGCGCTTCGACTGTTGCTCAAAGGACACGGTTACGTCACTGAGGCAGTGACCTCACCGGCGGCCCTGTTTGCCGCCGTTTCCCAAGACGGATTCGACCTGATCCTCATGGACCTTAATTATGCTCGCGACACAACTTCAGGCCGCGAGGGACTAGACCTGCTGGCGCGACTGAAAGCCAGCGAAGACGCTCCCCCAATCGTAGTGATGACCGGTTGGGCCACCGTTGGTCTGGCAGTCGAAGCCATGCAACAGGGCGTCGGCGATTTCGTCGAAAAGCCCTGGGTCAATTCCCGGTTGCTCGAAATTCTTCAGAAACAAGTGCAGATCGGCCGCGAGCGCCGCGAAGCCCGGCAAAAAGCGGCGGCCAACACCATCGCGCAGAGCGAAATTGCCTCGCAGCTTCACGCGCAGGATCGCGAGATTGCAGAAGCGCGTTCGATCCAGCAGGGGTTTCTGCCGAAGGAAATTCCGCAATTGCTCGGATTCGAAATTGCTGGCGCCTGGCAACCAGCGCGCGTGGTAGGCGGCGACTATTACGACATCCTTCCGTTCGGTCCAGAGACGCTGGGTATATGCATTGGCGATGTTGCCGGCAAGGGCATGCCAGCGGCGCTGCTCATGTCTAATCTGCAGGCTGCTTTTCGAGGTTTCGCTTCCCCCTCGCTTGCTCCGGAAGAATTGTGCGAGCGCTTGAATTCGCTCATCTGCCGCAATATCGCGACGGACCGCTTCATCACCTTTTTCTACGCCCAACTGGACGGCCCGGCTCGCCGCCTGCGTTACACCAACGCCGGACACAATGCGCCAATCGTGTCGCATCGCGATGGCACGCACGATCGCCTGCTGGAAGGCGGCGGCATTCTCGGCGTGTTTCCGACCCAGGAGTTTGCCACCGGCATCTACGACCTGGCAGCGGGCGACCGCGTGCTGCTCTTTACCGATGGCGTCACGGAGGCGCGCGTTCCGGAAGGCGAAGAGTTCGGCGAACTGCGCCTGTTGGACCTGCTCGAACAAAATCGCGACAAAAGCGCGGAAGATTTGCAGAAAATAGTTTTGCAAGCCGCCGGCGAATTCTGCGGCGGCCACTGGCATGACGACGCCACTCTGATCGTCATAGCCGTGGAATAATCATCACGGCCGAGCGCGGCAACGATCCGTGCGCTCGAAAACCCGCAACAGAAACTCGAACCGAGGAGCGAACGGGCGTGATCAAACTGATTGACGTCGAAAAATTCTACGAATCCGGGGCGGGAAAAACCTGGGTGCTTCGCCGCATCAACCTGGAAATTCGCGAAGGCGATTTCATCACCGTCATGGGGCCATCCGGCGCGGGCAAATCCACTCTGATGGGCATCATCGGCATGCTCGATGGCGCCTGGAAGGGGGAATATCACCTGCTCGATAATCCGGTGCATAAGCTCGATAATCGCCACCGCGTAGAGCTGCACAAAAAATATATCGGCTTCGTTTTCCAACAATATCACCTGCTGGACAATCTCACCGTCGCCGAGAATCTGGACCTGCCGCTTTCTTATCGCGACATCAAGAAGACCGAGCGCGAAGGAATGGTCGCGGACGCTCTGGATCGGTTCCAGATTGTCGGCAAGAAAGCGCTTTTCCCCAATCAGCTTTCCGGCGGGCAGCAGCAGCTGGTGGCTGTTGCGCGCGCCGTGATTGGCAAACCCAAACTGATCCTCGCCGATGAACCCACCGGCAGTCTGCATTCCAGCCAGGGCAAAATGATCATGGATATGCTGAAGAAATTGAACGATGACGGCACAACGATTATTCAAGTGACGCACAACAACGAGTGGGCCGCGTACGGCAATCGCATCATCCAGCTCGCCGACGGATGGATCGTGGACGGCCAGCCTGTGGCGGGCGGAGCCACAGCCAGCCGCTGAACGCGCATTGCGCAGTGCGGAGGGAGCAAGGAGTTCGAGTTGCAAAACACGCAGTTCTTTGAAAACTTGCTGCAGGATATACGCTACGCGTTTCGCATCTTGCGTCACAGCCCGGGCTTTGCGGCTACGGCCATCGCCGCATTGGCGTTGGGTATCGGCGCGAACACCGCGATCTTCACGGTCGTCAATACGGTTCTGCTGCAACCGCTCGCCTATCCCCAGCCGGATCGCCTCGTGCAACTTGAACTCAGCAGTCCAGAGGGGAATGGAAATGTCACCTCGATTCCGAAGTACATGGTGTGGCGTGAGCAGACGCAGGTTTTGCAGGATGTGGCCGCCTACGATGAAGGTGGCCCGGGCGTAAACCTCACGGGGGGCGATCGCCCGGAGCAGCTCAAGGGCGTGCACGTTTCCGCGAGTTTTTTCCCGTTGTTCGGCGCGAGTATGTCGGCTGGGCGTGCGTTTTCTGCGGACGAGGATCGTCCCGGCGGCGCGCGGTTGGTGGTGATCAGCAACGGATTGTGGCGCCGGCGATTCGCGGCGGATCCCAACATCGTCGGCAGGGACATCGCGCTCGGCGGCGAGCCCTATTTAGTGACGGGCGTGCTCGTTCGGACCTTCACTTCGGATCCACCCGCGGATATTTACCTGCCGCTGCAAGCGGACCCCAACAGCACGGACCAGGCTCATTACTTGCGTTCGGCGGCCCGCATGAAACCCGGAGTCACGCTGGCGCAAGCCCAGGCCGCGATGAAACTCGCCGCTGAAGAATACAAACGAAAATTTCCCGGCAACATCGGCATGGGCCCGCAAGAGAGCTTCACCGCCGAGCCGCTGCGCGACACCGTGATTGGCGACGTGCGCAAGTCGCTGCTGATTTTGCTGGGCGCGGTCGGCATGGTGCTATTGATTGCCTGCGCCAACGTGGCCAATTTGCTGCTGGTGCGCGCCACCATGCGCAAGCGCGAAATCGCCATCCGCGCCGCGATGGGCGCCCGGCGCGGACGCATCATCCGCCAGCTGCTCACGGAAAGCGTCTTGTTGTCCCTGGGCGGCGGCGTCTTCGGTCTGATTCTTGGTTATTTCGGCGTGCACGCGCTGCTCACGATCAACCCAGGCAACATCCCTCGAATCGGCGAGCGAGGCGCCGCGATCACTCTTGACTGGCGCGTACTGGCGTTTACCCTGTTCGTCTCGCTGGGCACGGGAATATTATTCGGGCTGATACCCGCCTTCAACGCATCGCACGCGGATCTTGCCCTCACGCTGAAAGAAAGCGGCGTGCGCTCCGGTAGTGGCCTCAGCCAGAACAAGGCTCGCGCGACTCTGATCGTTACGGAAGTGGCGCTCGCGCTGGTGCTGCTGGTGGGCGCGGCTTTGCTGATCCGCACTTTTGCAGCATTGCGAGGCGTGAATCCCGGATTCTCGACCGACAAGATTCTCACCATGGAAATGTCTCTCACCGGCACGCGCTTTGACACCTCCGCTGCGGTCGATCAGCTGGTGCGCGATGCGCAGCGCCGCGTGGAGGGTCTGCCCGGCGTGGTTGCGTTTGCTTCCACGTGCTGCCTGCCCCTCGAAGGCGGCTTCGGGCTTCCGTTCGTCATCGAAGGGCGCCCGCTTAGCGACGGCCCGGCGCAGGGTGGAGCGGGGTATCGCCCATTGTCACCGCGGTATTTCGACGTGTTCAAAATTCCGCTGCTGCGCGGCCGCATGATTACGGACCACGATGACGGCGGCGCGGAACCAGTCGTCCTGATCAACGAGGGCATGGCCAAGAAATACTGGCAGGATGCGAATCCCGTGGGCCAGCGCATCACGATCGGCAAGGGAGTGGGCCCCGAATTCGAAGAACCGCCGCGCGAAATCGTTGGAATTGTGGGCGACGTAAGAAACGGCGGCCTCGACAGCGATCCCGACCCGATCATGTACATTCCGGTAGCGCAAATGACCAACGGACAGACCGCGCTCACTAACCGCATCATTCCGATTACCTGGATCGTGCGCACCAAGGTCGAGCCCTTTTCACTGAGCACCGAAATTCAGCAGGAACTCCGCACCGCGAGCGGCGGCTTGCCCGTCTCTCACATCCGCTCGATGGATCAAGTGCGTTCGGAATCCACGCAGCGCACGGATTTCAACATGACGCTCCTGGCAATTTTCGCTGGCGTCGCGCTGCTGCTAGCGGCCATCGGCATCTACGGCCTGATGGCGTATACCGTGCAGTTGCGCACGCAGGAAATCGGCATTCGCATGGCTTTGGGCGCGGGCCCGCAACAGGTGCGCAGGATGGTCGTCCAGCAAGGCATGCGCCTCGCATTGATTGGAGTTTTCCTGGGCGTGGCGGCGGCTCTGGCGCTCACGCGCTTGATGGCCAGCCTGCTTTACGGCGTGAAGCCGTGGGATCCCGCGGCGATTCTGTCGGTTGCCTTGCTGCTTAGCGCCGTGGCATTGCTCGCCACTTACTTTCCCGCGCAGCGCGCTTCGCGAGTGGATCCGATGATCGCCCTGCGCTATGAATGAGCGGCGCAAGTGAAAGGAATGATCAGGCGATGACACGCTTGGCGCGTGGAATGGATTGGCCCAAGAGGTGGACATCAAGTGACGACGCAGTAAGATAAGCTGTCACTTGGGCGCTTCTTGGGGGCGAAAATTATTATGGACACACTTTGGCAGGATTTGCGTTATGGCGCGCGCATGCTGCGACGAAACCCTGGTTTCGCGGCGGTCGCGATTTTGACTCTGGCGATTGGCATTGGCGCCAACATCGTGATTTTCAGCGCCGTCAACGGAATTTTGCTGAAACCTCTGCCGTTTCCGGATTCCGGCCGCGTTGTCACCATTTGGGAGACCGACGCGAACCGCAACATCACTCGCGGCATGGCTTCGGCGCCGGAATTCCTGGAATGGGGCGACAGGAACCACGTGTTTCAGGAACTCTCCTGCTGGCGCGCTTTGTACTTCACCATTACCGGCGGCGGAGGGCCAGAGCGGGTGTGGGGCTCGCAAGTGTCCGGCAATTTTTTTCGCATGTTGCGTGTTACTCCGATTCTCGGCCGGGATTTCACCTCGGAAGACATACAACCCGGCCATGAACAGGTGGTCCTGTTGAGTTACGGGTTGTGGCAGCGTCATTACGGCGCCGACCCCGGAATCTTGGGCAAGACGATTCTGCTGGATGACAAGCCCTTTACCGTCATCGGAGTCCTACCGCGCATTTTCTCTCTCTACGGCACGATTCCGGAGTTCGATCTGTGGAAGCCATTCGCGTTCCGTGGCGCGCAACTGGATCGCGAAAATCACGGACTTGTTGTTTTCGCCCGGCTCAAGGAGGGCATGCCAATTTCGCAGGCCAACGCGGAAATGGTAACCATCCAGGAACAACTCAAGAAGCAGTACCCGGACATCGACCAGAAGAATGGAATCCGCGTGGTGGGTTTTCACGACGAGCTTGTCAGCACGCTCCGTCCCGGTCTGCTGCTTCTCCTGGCGTCGGTGGCGTTTGTTTTGCTGATTGCCTGCGCGAATGTCGCGAACTTGATGCTCGCCCGCGCTGCCGTCCGGGAGCGCGAAATCGCGCTGCGAATTTCTCTGGGCGCCGGCCGGCGGCGAATTTTCCGGCAGCTCTTGACGGAAAGCGCGCTGCTATCGCTTATCGGTGCGGTGTTCGGCATTTTGTTCGCCTACGGCGGTATCCAAATTCTGCGCGATGCCGTTATCTCCGGACAAGGCACGCGCATACCTCACCCGGAATGGATCGCGATTGACGGCACCGTGCTGGCTTTCACGGTCGTGATTGCCCTGATGACGGGAATGCTATTTGGTTTTGCGCCGGCACTTCAGATTTCGCGCTCCGCGTTGTTCGAATCGCTCAAGGAAGGAAGCCGCGGTTCCACGGCCGGACGCCACAGCCAGCTGGCGCGTTCGGTACTGGTCGTCTCTGAGGTGGCCTTTTCGCTCATGCTGCTGGTCGGAGCTGGCCTGCTGGTTCGCAGTTTTGCCGTGATGTTGGCCGAGCCTCTGGGATTCGATCCTGCCGGCCTCCTGACCATGCAAATAATTCTCCCCGATGGACATTACACGGAAGGTCCGGCCATCTTGAATTTCTATCAGACGGTGATCGAGCGCGTGAATGCCATTCCGGGCGTGACCTCTGCGAGCGCCGCGAATTTTTTGCCGCTGACCCGTTGGACAAATTTTTGCGATATCGACATCGCCGGCCGAGCAACTCCGCCCTCGGGTGAACATTTCACGAGCCAATACCGCGTTGCGGATTGGCGCTATTTATCCACTATGAGCGTCTCCGTGAAAGAAGGCCGTAACTTCACTTCTGCCGACGGGCCGGATTCCCAGGGCGTCGCGCTGGTTAACGAAACCCTGGCGCGCCGCTATTGGCCAAACGAGGATCCCATGGGCCGGCAGATTCGCCTGGTTTTTCCCGTCACCTTAAGCTTCTGGCAACCCATCCCGCATCAAGGCTGGCTCACGATCGTGGGAATTGTCGGCGACATACGCGATTGGGCGTGGGATGAACCCAAGTCGGGCCAGCTTTATCTGCCGATCACGCAGAATCCTTCGCGGCTCATGAGCCTCGTCGTGCGTTCCAGTGGTGATCGTGCGCAATTAACCGCGGCCGTTCGCAGCGTGGTCGAAAGCGTTGATCCTAACCAGCCCCTAACGGATGTGAAAACGATGGAGGACTATCTGGCGGTGGCTTTCTCGCAGCGCCGCCTGAATATGTCGCTGCTGGCGTTTTTCGCGGTGGTGGCGGCGCTGCTCGCCGCGATCGGGATTTATGGCGTTATGGGATACGCCGTCACGCAGCGCTCGCACGAAATTGGCATTCGCATGGCGCTGGGCGCCGAACCTGCGGATGTACTGCGCATGATCGTCGGTGACGGCATGAAACTCGCGTTGCTGGGTTTGGCCATCGGGCTCACGGCTTCGCTGCTGTTGATGAAATATCTCGAGAGCCAGCTCTACGGCGTTAAGGCCCGCGATCCGCTCACCTTCATCGGTGTAGCGGGCGGGCTCGCGCTCGTCGCGCTGGCCGCCTGCTATTTTCCCGCGCGGCGCGCCACGAAAGTCGATCCACTGGTGGCACTGCGCTATGAATGAGGAAACCAAATGACCTATGCATCCGATATTTCCACGAACGAGACCGGCGGTAAAATCCAGGGAGAATCCTTTCGCGCCATGATGCCAGCCAACGCACCACGAACCCGCATCCTCGTAGCCGACGATCAGCCGGACATTCGCGAGGCTTTGCGCCTGCTGCTGAAAGGCGAAAAATTTGAAACGGAGACGGTGGCTTCGCCGGCCGCGGTCATGTCCGCCCTGGAGGCGCGGGAGTTCGACGCGCTGCTGATGGACCTGAACTACGCGCGCGACACCACCTCCGGCCAGGAAGGACTCGATCTGCTTTCGAATATTCGCGCGAAAGACAGCACGTTGCCCATCATCGTCATGACCGCCTGGGGCAGCCTGGAACTCGCGGTCGAAGCGATGCGTCGCGGCGCGAAAGATTTTGTGCAGAAGCCCTGGGAAAACGCGCGATTGCTGGCCATCTTGAAAACTCAGATCGAACTATCGCAAGCGTTACGCAAAGGCCAGCGCCTCGAGGCCGAGAACCGCCTGCTACGCGCGGATGGCCGCCCGGTCATGATCGCCGAATCCGCTTCCATGCGTCCGGTGATGGACCTGATCGCGCGCGTGGGTCCGTCGGATGCCAACGTCTTGATCACGGGCGAGCATGGCAGCGGCAAGGAAGTGGTCGCGCGAACTCTCTACGCGCTTTCTTCGCGCTCGGGCCGGCCGCTGGTCACGGTGAATGCCGGCGGATTGCCCGAGGGCGTTTTCGAAAGCGAATTGTTTGGCCATGTGAAGGGCGCGTTCACCGACGCAAAAGCGGATCGCGTGGGCCGCTTCGAACTCGCTGACGGCGGCACGCTCTTCCTCGACGAAATCGCCAACGTGCCCATGAATCTGCAGGCCAAGCTGCTGCGCGCGCTGGAAACGGGCGAACTGGAACGCGTCGGTTCCTCCACCACGCGCCGCGTGGACGTGCGCATTATTTCGGCGACGAATGCAGACGTGCAAACCGAAGTCAGCGGCGGACGATTCCGCGAGGATTTGCTGTTTCGCTTGAACACGATCGAAATCCATCTGCCCCCGTTGCGCGAGCGCAAGGAAGACATTCCGCTGCTGGCGCACCATTTCCTGCGGCAATCGGCGCAGCGTTATCGCAAACATCTGGAAGGATTCGAGCCAGTGGCGTTGCAGATTCTGCTGGATCATCCCTGGCCCGGAAATATTCGGGAGCTCGACCATTCCGTCGAGCGCGCGGTGCTGATGGCCGAAGGCTCCGCGGTCCGCGCCAGCGATCTGGGCTTGCGTCCCGCGCGCGAGGCCTCTCTGCGGCTGGACGAAATGAGCATCGAAGACGTCGAGCGCGTGCTGATCCAGAAAGCACTGGCGCGATTTGGCGGCAACGTCAGCCACGCCAGCAAGGCGCTGGGCTTGAGCCGCAGCGCTCTCTACCGCCGCTTGCAGAAATATAGCCTTTGACACCTCTGCTCTATGAACGCCGCATCTTGCTGCTGGCTCTGGCCGCGGGGCTGGGAGGCACGGCTGTAGCGTTGCTTCTTCTGTGGACGGGAAGTTTTACGTCCAAGCTGCAGTGGACTCTCACGGTGGCAATGGTCATCGCCTGGCTCAGCTTTGCGTTCTCAGCGCAAAGCCGCGTCATGTTCCCCTTGCGCACACTTTCCAATCTGCTCGCGGCGTTGCGCGAAGGGGATTTTTCCATTCGTGCGCGGGGCGCGAATCGCGAAGACGTGCTCGGCGAGGTCTTGTGGGAAGTAAACGCATTAGGTGAAACGCTGCGCAAGCAAAGGCTCGGCGCGCTGGAAGCCACCGCGCTGCTGCGCAAGGTGATGGAGGAAATTGACGTCGCCGTGTTTGCATTCGATGGCGCGGGCTGTTTGCGCCTGGTGAATCGCGCGGGTGAACGCATTCTCAGCCAGCCGGAGGATCGCATTCTCGGTCACACGGCGATCGAGTTGGGTCTTTCGGAATGCCTGGAAGGCGAAACGCCGCGCATCGCGCAGATCGCATTTCCCGGAAAATCCGGACGCTGGGAAATTCACCGCGGAAGTTTCCGCGAAGCCGGCCTTCCGCACCAGTTGCTCGTAATCACGGATTTGAGCCGCGCCTTGCGCGACGAAGAGCGCCAGGCCTGGCAGCGGCTGATCCGCGTTCTCGGCCATGAACTGAATAATTCCCTCGCGCCGATAAAATCGGTCGCGGAAAATTTGGGCAGCATGCTCGGCCGCGAAGACCGCGCACCGGATTGGCAGGAAGACATGCGCAGCGGCCTCAACGTGATCGCCGCGCGCACCGACGGCCTCGCGCGTTTCATGAACGCCTACGCGCGGCTTGCCAAGCTTCCGCCGCCGGTTTTTCAGCCCATGAGCGTCGGCGTGTGGGTTCGTCGCGTAGTGGGCCTGGAGCCGCGTCTCTCCGTGCAGCTGCAGGCCGGCCCCGACACCGAAATTCAAGCTGATCCCGATCAGCTCGAGCAACTATTGATCAATCTTTTGCACAACGCCGTGGATGCCGCGCTGGAAACCGGCGGCGGCGTGCGCGTCGGGTGGGAACGCCAGAACGGCAGCATCGAAGTGTGGGTTCAAGATGATGGGCCGGGAATTCCCAGCGCAGCGAATCTTTTTGTGCCTTTTTTTACGACGAAGCAGGGCGGCTCGGGAATCGGTCTGGTCCTGAGCCGGCAGATCGCCGAAGCCCACGGCGGCTCGCTCACTCTGGAAAATCGCCCCACGCATCGCGGCTCGGAAGCCCGCCTGCGCCTCCCGCTCAATAATTAGATACTTCTCGCGCCGCTTACTCGCAGGCAGGCGAACCAAGGTTTACGGTGCAAAAAAAACCGGCGGTTGGAGGCCATCCAACCGCCGGGCTTTCGAGGGAGAAAAATCGTTTACTGCTGCTGTTGTTGTTGCGGCTGTTGCGGATCCTTTTTCGCCAGGTCCGCTTTCGTTGGATCCGCCGAGATGCCCGTTCCAGGCCTCTGGTATCGCGTCAGGAACGGCATGAACGGCGTGACTTCGAACGGCATCTTTTCACGCGCCGAGAGCAGCGGAATCGGTTTCGCCTTCACCAGCTCGACATGATCGCCCCAAGGGTCGAGTTTGATGCGGGCGCCCACAGGGAGAGCGGAGATCTGATCGATCTTCGTGGCATCCAGCGTCGGAGCGGCGCTCAACAGCGATGCGCTGAGAGACACGCGATTGCCGAGGTGCGGATTGATCAGCGCAGGTAAATTCTTCGATTGCGCGTCCAGCTGTTTCAGGAAAAGTCCGGCGCTCGCGAGCTTGTCCTTGTAAGGAGAATTCTTCAGCAGTTCCAGCGCCTTGTCGTTGGCCATCTGAATCTGCGCCGCGCTGTCCTTGAACGAAAAACGAGCCATCGCTTCCGTGGTGGTTACGTTGGTGGTGTCGTTGAATCCCCACTGATCGGTGGAAGGCTTGGTGACGATGATATCGGCCAACTCCTGCGCCAGCATCGTCGCCAGACTCGCTTCATCAGGCAGCACGTCCAGCAACCCGCGGCTCAAGACGATGGTGTGCCCGATCGAAAACATTTCCAGAGTGCCGGTCAGCAGCACCCGGCAGTGAACTTCCGGCTGCACGTCCAGATTGTTCGTGACTTCCAGGTTGTTCACGACCGTTTCCAGCACCTTGTCCACTTCTCCTGGAGGCGCGAGCAAGCCGATACGCTGCAGGCGATCCAGCACATTGATTTCGGCGACATGTTGCCATTCACGCTGTGCTTCGATGGGTGATTTATCTTGCGACTGCGCGGCCTGGTCTTGAATCGTGGGCGATTCGATGGTCATCTCGCTGAATTCTTCCTGACGGCCCACATTCTTCAGGTTGTAACCCCACAGACGCGTCTGTGCTTTGAAGCGAATGTCGCCGCCGAAGAAGTCGCGGAGGTCTGATTCCTGGCTATAGATGTATGCCGGCAGCCATAGTCCCGGCTGAACGTTCAAGCGCCAGCTATCGAAATGCAGGTTGAACGAATTGATACCCGCGATGGGCGTGTACACGCCGTTAAAACGCACAATCGTGAAAGTCTGATCGTCGGCCCAGACTCGCCCCTTGAAGCGCCCTTTTCCCGATTTCGGCAGCGGTGTGATGTCGAACACCACGCAGCGCACTTCGCCCAGGAATTCGCGCCGCACATAGTCAAACTGATAGTGCTGGCGATCGAATCCGCTGGTATCGATGTAAATCATCTGCAGGAAGCCTTCCGGCACGTAGGAAGAAGTGAACAGGCCGCTCATATGCGAAATAGGATTGAACGCATCGAATTTTCCTTTTCGCGCGCCGAGCATGGAGTTGTCCACGATGCCCTTGGAAAGGTCCGCCTGGCCCAGAAAATAATGGTCCTTCACCGGGATAGCGCCCATCTCCTTGTCCGACTTCATGTCCTGAATATAGGTTTCGATCAGCGGGCTGAAACGCCGGATCGTCGCCACTTCATCGTGTTCGCGCGCGATCAAGTGGTCGATCGCTTGGTCCACGGTCACTACCGGCGCCGAACTACTCGCCCCTGCCTGCGGCTTGGTTTGATCAGCTGTTTGCGTGGCTTGCGCGGAAACCGACCCGGCCATCAAACCGGCCAGTATTATTGCCAAACCAAAGCTGTTGCACGTGCGCATCTCCATTCCCCTTTCAAGACGCCAATTGGAATACGATGTGGACGATGGCGGTCGAATCCACTGTTTGGCCATCCTGTTGTGCCGGCTTGAAGCGAATCTGCCGCGCCGCTGCTTGCGCGGTCTCATCAAGGCCGTAACCAAGACCTTGCACGACACGTAGGACCTTGACGTCCCCCGACGCCGTGAACACTACCTGCAACAGTACCTCGCCTTCGATGTTCTTTGCCCTGCCTTCGCTGGAATACGTCGGCGTTGGCTTGAAGAGAATTTGCACTGGCGTTGTTTTCGCCGCCACACTCGCGGTTTGCTTGATTTTCGGAGCCGCCACGGCGACATTCTCGTCACCGAAACCACCTTGCTGCACCGCGGCGTGCGGTGGCCCGCCCGGGCTTCCTACTGCAACACCGTTACCAAAGCCGGTGCTGGCGATTACGCCCTTCGCTCCCTTCGCGCCACCGGTCCCGTTGCCGGTGCCAGGGCCCGTCGGCATGTCGTAGGCGCCTTGAACATTGATGTTCGCAGCCTTGTTCGTCTTGCCGTTGGCCGGCACTCCGTTGGGATCGCCGAATCCGCCGGTCTGCACGGCTTCGCGAGGCTTTTTCAAAGTGGGAATCGCCGAGCTACCCATGGACATCGGCGGAGTCTGATCCGGGAAGGCCTTCGCCACTTCCGTCATATCGGGCGCAGCTTCTTTGCGCGCCGCCGGTTTCTTGACGATCGGCGCTGTGGCCACAACCGGCGCGTAGATTCGCGGCTTCGGTAGCTCCACGACTGGCACCGGCTTCGGCTTGGGCATCTCCTTCACAACTTCGTGCTTCACCGGAACAGGTTTTGGTGCTGGCTGCACGGGCTGCGGTTTCCAAGCTACGATCGGAGGCGCTTCGATCGGCGTCGTCCAATATCGTTGCACAATATCGAGCTTCTGCGGCAGCAGCAGAGGTATTATGACGAGCAAGGTTACGGCCGCGATCTGCAGCCCAAATCCGGCGCTGAACAGGTCCCAACGAGGTTCGGCCTCCGGCAGCAGCGATGCATTGAAGACAGCTCGATTTGTAGTCTGCGCCATAACGATCACCAAGGTCCTTGAATAAAGAAATTAAGATGCGTCGAGACAGAATTGCGGTTTACAGTTCATTAGTACTAGAACGAGGGGCTGGGGAAAATAGGACTCGAGTACTATTCTACCCCCAGTCGTGCTGAAAGCGATAACCCAAGCTCTGGGGGTAGCTAGAAGGTTAGCCCTTCTGCGGATCCGTTGCGGAATGCCCAGCCACATGGATGCTCCCATGTATTAATCTAACCGGACTGGAGGGATCAGTCGCGGATTTTAATGTTTAATTGTTGCGTAAGTAAAGGGGCATGACCGTGGCCGGCCGTGCCCCCTCCACTCACTGTTCCATATGGAGCTGCTACATCTTAGTGCGGCTGAACGACGGAATATCCCGTCACCCCGCCATGATTCACCAGCAATAACAACGGCTGATTCGCCGCTGCTGCAATGGCCTGCCGGTAATCGCTCACGTTCTTGACCGGCTTGTGGTTGATTTCCTGAATCACATCGCCGCGACCGATCGGAGGCTGCGCCGCAGCCGCCGGGCTGGAGGGATCCACGGCCGTTACGACCACGCCGTGAGTGCCCGGGCCCAAGTTCAGTTGCTGCGCAATATCCGGCGTAAGCTCGTCTACCTCCACTCCCTCGAGTCCACCGCCGCCCTCGGTTCCGGTGCTCTCTTCCGCTTCCGCTTTTTCCGGCAGTTCGCCCAGCGCTACGCTGTAGTCCTGCGTTTTTCCATCCCGCCAAACGTCCAGCTTCACCGAAGTGCCCGGAGCCATCTGCGAAATTCGCAGTCGCAGGTCAACGTAGTCGTTCACTGGCTGGCCGTTGAGCTTGACGATCACATCGCCCTTCTGCAATCCGGCCTTCGATGCGGGGGTGTTGGGAGAGACGTCGCCAATCAGCGCGCCGCCACTCAGGTTGTAGTTGAAAGCCTTGGCGATTTCCGGCGAGAGGTCCTGAATGTGCACGCCCAGGTATCCACGCACCACTTTGCCGTGCGATAGAATTTGATCCATCACCGGCTTCGCCATACTCATCGGGATCGCAAAACCGACGCCTTCGTTGCCACCCGAGCCGTGCGAAAGAATCGCGGTATTGATGCCCACCAGGTTGCCGTGGATATCAATCATCGCGCCGCCGGAATTTCCCGGGTTGATCGCCGCATCGGTCTGGATGAAGTTCTCGTAGTCCTCAATTCCCAATTGTCCGCGGCCCGTGGCGCTGACAATACCCATCGTGGCCGTTTCGCCGATACCGAACGGATCGCCAATCGCGAAAATCAAATCTCCCACGTTGAGCTGCGAAGAATCACCCAGCGGAAGAGTCGGCAAACCATTCGCTTCGATCTTGAGCACCGCGATATCTGTCTTGGGATCGGCGCCTACCAGCTTGGCTTTGAATTCCCGCTTGTCGCTCAAATACACTTTGATGTCCGAAGCGCCGTCAATCACGTGATTGTTGGTCAGAATCGTTCCATCCGTTGTCACGATTACGCCCGAACCCAGAGCCTGCTCGCGCTCCGCGTGCGGTTTGCCTCCGCCAAACTGATCGCCGAAAAATTGGCGGAACATCGGATCGTTAAAAAATGGCGACATCTGGTTTCCCTGCGACTTCACCATTTTTGATGTGCGAATGTTTACGACCGCAGGCAGCGCGGGCTTGATCACTGCGGAAAATCCATTGGCGAAATTCCCCAAGCTTACCGGCAGCGCGTTTTGCGCGATGGCGATCGGCTCTCGGGGCGAGCCCAGGACGGTGTGACCCGCCCAGTCTCTGAATCCCTGCGAGAGGAGGGCTCCCCCCGCGAACGCCGCGATCACCACGACGGTGGCTACCCAGCGGCGAATACTGAAGCTACTGCGTTCCATAGCTGTCTCTCCTTCATATCGTCTTCTCTGAATTTTCGATTATATCGCGCGCAGAGCTACGTTGGCACTACGGCGAATATGGTATTTGACGTAGCAGCCGGGAATAAGTGTTCCTATCGTCCCGGTGGGCAGCGCGGTTCCTCGCCCTGTATATAGATGCAAAGAATACGCTTGGGGTTCCCCGGGCGATTTCGTTCCCGATCCGCCGGAAGGCGCGGCTCTGGTATCCTTATATACTTTGCTGTACCGTGTGTGCCGCGACGGGTCGCGCCCAGACGTGGCGCTGCATCACAGCCGCCGGATTTTCTGCCGCGGGATTTTCCCGACACTGAAATTGCAAGTCAAAAGGAGCTTTTGCATGACACGAAAAATCTTCGCGCTCGGATGCAGCGCGGCGTTCCTGTTGATGCTTGCGCGGCCGGCAATCTCCGCTCCGGGCGAAAGCAGACCAGCGCCTGCGACGGACGACGACGCCACCTCGAAAGCTCTCGTCGCCATTGCGGGTGCGGGCGATATGGAGTCGCACGCCTATCAGGATCTCGAAGAATTAAGTGACGACATCGGCGCGCGCGTCACGGGGTCGCCGGACGCGGCTCGCGCCATCGCCTGGGGCGTGGTGAAGATGAAAGCCATCGGCCTCGAGAACGTTCACACCGAACCATGGAAAATTTCGCGCGGCTGGACGCGCATCTCCGCGGACGCCGAACTGGTTGCGCCGATTCACCGCAAGCTGATGGTTGATTCGCTCGGCTGGGTCGGCTCCACGCCGGCCGGAGGCGCCCAGGCCGACGTCGTTGCCGTCAATGCCTACCAGCTTCAGGACGAGCTGAAAAATAATTCCGGCAACTGGCGCGGAAAAATTCTGCTGATCGTGCAGAAAGGCGAAGCGCCCAAGGACCGCATGACCGCGTTTGCCCAGTTCGGCAGCTTTCTGATAGGCGCGCACAAAGCCGGAGCCATCGCCGTCATCGGCGGCCAGGGCGGCCGCAAGAGCACTGGAATGCACCTTACCCACACCGGCGCTCTCGGCTTCGACGCTTACTACGACATTCCTGTCGTCAGTATGGCCGCGGAAGATCAGGAGCAGCTCGAGCGCTACCTCGATCGCGGTCAGTTCGTGCGCCTGAAGATTAATGTGCAGAACCGCGCCACCGATGGTCCGGTGGATTCCGCAAACGTCGTCGGCGAAATTCGCGGCACACAAAATCCCGAGCAAGTGATTGTTGTCGGCGGACACTTGGACTCCTGGGATCTCGCTTCCGGCACCACGGACAATGGTTGCGGAACCGCCGTGACGCTAGGCGCCGCTGAAGCCATCGTCAAATCCGGATTTAAACCTCGTCGCACCATTCGCTTTGTGTTGTTCACCGGCGAAGAAGAAGGCTTGCTCGGCTCGCTCGCGTATGTGAAGGCGCATCAGAGCGAGATGCCCAATTACGTCGCGGCCCTGATTCTCGACGCTGGCCAAGGCGCGGTGACCGGCTTCCAGGTCGGCGGCCATGACGAGTTGATTCCCGCCGTGCAGAAATTCGCGGCGTCCCTGCAAGCGTTCGGCGATCTACAAGTGGATGACGACGTGGAATTCGGCACTGACACGGGCCCGTTCACACTCGCCGGACTTCCCGCCATCAACCTGAATCAGGACACTGCGGATTACAAGTACACGCACCACTCCGCCGTGGACACTTTTGACAAAGTGAAAGCGGATATTCTGGATCGCAACGCGACGGTGATGGCTATGGCTGCATTCTGGATCGCGGATCGCCCCGAGCGCCTCGCCACTCCTTGGCCGCAGGAAAAAACCGCGCAAATGTTAGTGCAAAAACATCAGGACGGCATTTTAAAAGCGTTCAATCTCTGGCCATTCGGCAATCTAGGGGCCGCGCCGGCGAGCGAGTAGCAAGTTCGCATCGCGCGCGGTATTTTTTCGCACTCGCAAACTTAACTGATTAATCGCGCGATTAAAAATGCCGCGGCCGCAGCCAGGCCACCCACCAACACCGTCTGCATTCCGCCGCGCAGCGGTTTTACTCCGGTGAAGTGTCCTTTAATCGCGCCAAATCCAAACAGCGCCAGCAACGTCACCGCGACAGAATAAATCAGCGCCAGATGCAGGTCGTGGTGGATGATCATGTACGGTGCCAGCGGCACCAACCCTCCGGCAATGTACGACGCAGCGATCGTCGCGGCGCTGCGCGTTGCCCGCGCAGGGTCCGGCGGCTCCAATCCCAGTTCGAACCGCATCATGAAATCCACCCACTTTTTCTGGTTCGCGGTGATCGTGGATACAATCGGCGTCATCTGCTCTTCCGTCAGTCCGTAATCCCGAAAAACTTTCGCCACTTCTTCCGTTTCAATTTCCGGCAACTCCACGGTTTCGCGATATTCGCGGTCGAGTTCCGACGCGTAATGCTCCGTGTCCGTTTTCGCGGCAAGATATCCGCCCAATCCCATCGCGATCGAACCCGCCGCGATTTCCGCCAGCCCCGCCGTCACCACGATGCCCGTTGATGCAACCGCTCCCGTCAGCCCCGCGGCCAGCGCAAACGGAACCGTCAGCCCGTCCGACATTCCGATCACAATGTCGCGCACCGCGGCAGTCGCGGTGAAGTGTTTTTCCACGTGTTCAACAGATGGCATCCTGGACTCCCTCACCTCATCCAATATTTCCAGCTGCCCGTACCCCTCTTCCCCGGCAGGCGCGTATAATTATGGGGCAGGATCTTCAAATCAGGAGGTACATTATGACCGCAACTTCTACTGGACAAGGAGCCGCTCCGCAGATGACTTTCACAGTGCCGCCTTTGCCGTATGCGTTCGACGCTCTGGAACCCTACATTGACGCGAAAACCATGGAAATCCATCACGACAAACACCACGGCGCCTACGTCACCAACCTGAATAAGGCGCTCGAAGGCCACGCCGACCTGCAGAAACTTTCCGTCGAAGAACTGCTGGCGCAGATCAACAAAGTGCCGGAAGCGATTCGCAGCGCCGTGCGTAACAATGGCGGCGGCCACATGAACCATTCCATGTTCTGGAAGATCATGAAAAAAGGCGGAGGCGGCGAACCCGGCGGTGAGGTGGGCAAGGCCATCAGCGCCGCCTTCGGCAGCTTCACCGACTTCAAAGCAAAGATCAACGACGCGGGCGCCAAGCGCTTCGGCTCCGGCTGGGCCTGGCTTCTGTTCCGCGACGGGAAGCTCGTCATTGAATCCTCCGCGAACCAGGACAATCCCATCATGGACGGCGGCAAGGCTTTCTTCGGTGTGGACGTCTGGGAGCACGCTTACTACTTGAAATATCAGAACCGCCGGCCCGAATACCTCGAGGCCTGGTGGAACACCATCAACTGGGCGCAAGTAGAAGAAAATTTCGCCCACGCCAAGAAGTAAATTTCGTTCTTAACCAGATTCGGATTTGCAGGGGCGGGTCTCGCATCCGTCCCTGCAAACTTTCGCCGGTTTTTTTAATTTCCAGGCAGCAACGAATGTTCCAGCGCAAGAATTGCGATCGCCGCCAGCGTCGTGATCAGGGTCACGATTAATCCCACGCGCGCGAACTCCCAGAAGGTGATCTTCACTTTCTTGCCCGCCTGCTGCAGCACGATCAAATTCGCCACCGAACTGAACGGCGTGGCGTTTCCAGCGAGCGTGCTGGTGCTGGCCACCGCCAGCCAGATGTAATGCGTGTTCGGAATCGTGGGCACCAGCGGGCGGAACAACAGAACCGCGGGCAAATTGCTCACTAGGTTCGAGAGAATCAGCATCACGCCGCTCACCGCAAATAATTGCGAAGTCATTCCACCCTGCAGCCCTGCCTGAAAATATCCGATCAAGTGCTGCAACGCCCCCGACGCTTCAAATCCCTTGATCACCACGAAGAGCGACGCAAAAAACAGCAGCAGCTCCCAATCCAGCCGCTGATAGATGTTTTGCGCCTTCACGCGCCCGATGATCAGGATGAATGCGCCCACCGAAATCGCCACCAACGGAAACGAGTAACCCAGAATCCACAGCACAATCACCAAGGCCGCAGCGATACAGCATTTGACCAGCAGGCCGCGCTCCAGTTTCACCGGAAGTGACGGCGTGTGGCGCTTCAGCGGGTGGTGAAAAATCTCGCCGTGGAAAAAAAGAGCAAGAACCGCCACATTGATCGCCATCCCTACGAACGAAACGGGCGCCAGATGCGCCAGAAATCCCAGAAACGAAAAATGCGCCGAAACTCCGATCACGGCATTCTGCGGATTTCCCGTAACGGACATCACCGATCCGATGTTCGCGGACGTGGCCACTGCGATCAGGTATGGAATCGGCGGAACTTCCAGTCTGTCCGTTACGACCAGGACGATGGGAGTGAAGATCAGGCATATCGTATCGTTCACGAAAAATGCCGCCAGAATTCCCGTGGCGAACACCAGCAACACGAGCAACTGGAAGCGCGTTCGCGCGATCCCCGCCACGTGCACCGCGATCCAGTCGAAGAATCCCGAAATCTGAAAATGCGCCACCAGGATCATGATGCCCAGCAGAAAAATCAGCGTATCCCAGTTGATCGCCTGATACGCCTCCGTCAGCGGCACCGCACCCACCAGCACCATTGCCACCGCGCCGCAAAACGCCGCCGCGGTTCGGTCCAGGTGGCTGCCGCGTCCGCTTTCCACCGCGATCAAAATGTACGTGGCCAGAAAAATCGCGACGGGAATCCAGTGGCTTTGCGCGAGAGTGGAAGTGAGGTGAGTCATTTTGCGAACGATCGAGTCCCAGGTTCGACGGCGGTGAGCTTAACGTGCCTCTACCGCCGCTGAACAGTGATTGTTTGTTTTCTACAGTATTTTTCGGCGGCCGCTAGGGGACATACCGTGCGCCAGCGCTATTCCGAACCAAGAAAGGCAAACCGCAGCAGAAAAATCGCCGAGAGAACCCAGATCAGCGGACTGATGTCCCGGTATTTTCCCGCGCCGATCTTCAGGCAGGTGAAAGAAAGCAGACCCAGGCTCAGTCCCGTGGCGATACTGAACGTCAACGGTGTCGCGACCAGCGTGAGGAACGCGGGAAAAGCCTCACTGAAATCGTCCCAGCGAACTTTCGCGATCGAGCCGCACATCAACGCGCCTACCAGAATCAGCGCGGGCGCGGTCGCGTACGTGGGAATTGCGGCCACGAGCGGCGCACAGAACATCGCCACAAAAAAAAGCCCGGCGATCACCAGATTTCCCAATCCTGTCCGTGCGCCCGCCGCCACTCCTGCGGCGCTCTCGATGTAGCTCGTCACCGTGGACGTGCCGGTGAGCGCGCCAACGATGGTTCCGAACGCGTCCGCCAGCAAGGCACGGCTGGCGCGCGGCAATTTCCCGTCGCGCAGAAATCCGCCCTGCTCGCACACGCCCACCAAGGTGCCGACGTTATCGAACAAGTCCACGAAGAAAAACACGAAGATCAATTCTCCCAGGCCCAGCCGCGTGGCCGAACGCAAATCCAGTTTCAGAAATGTGCCCGATGGATGCGGCCACGAAAAGAATTGCCCGGGCCAGTGCGCCAGTCCCAGCGGGATGCCCGCCAGGGCGATCGCCACGATGCCCAGCAGAATCGCACTGCCCACTTTTCGGATCATCAAAATGGCAATCAGGATCAGACCAGCCGCCGCCAGCAACACTTGCGGATCGTTCGTTTTTCCAAACGCCACAAACGTCGCCGGATTCGCCACGATCATTTTCGCGTTGCGCAATCCAACGAACGCGATGAACAACCCAATCCCGGCCGCCGTCCCGTGTTTCAGGCAATCCGGTATGCCATTCACGATGTGCTCGCGCACATTCGTCAGCGTCAGCAGCAGGAACAACAGCCCGGACAAGAACACCACGCCGAGCGCCGTCTGCCATGGCACGCCGCGTCCGATCACAATCGAATACGTGAAGTAGGCGTTCAACGACATGCCCGGCGCCAGCGCGATGGGATAGTTCGCCCACAAACCCATCACCAGCGTCGCCAGTGCCGCCGAAATGCAAGTGGCGAACAGCACGCCCTCCACCGGCATGCCGCCCTCCGCCAGAATCCGCGGATTCACCACGACCACGTACGCCATGGTCATGAACGTCGTCAAACCAGCCAGCAGTTCGCGGCGTAGCGTGGTTTTGTTTTCGGCGAGATGAAAGACGCGCTCGAGCAACCCGTTTCTCCCCGGCTAAAAGTGCGCAACTATAGGCCGCGAGCGTTCTCGCGTCAATGGCATCTCACGTATGGAACGAATCCAGAATGCAGCGGCGATGCGCCGCCCAATGAACTCGCAACGCGATCATCAGTGCGGAATCGTCGCTTCACGTTCGCGCCAATGCTCCACCAGATCGCGCACCACTTTGTCGCCCACCACCTGCGCCGCTTCCAGCGATTCCATGTACGCTGAATAGTTTCCCGAAGCCATTTCCTGCAAACTCTCCGCCGCGGAAGTTCCCGAAGGCTCGCGATCGTAATTGCTCACGGTGCGCAACACCAGCACCCGCTGCAAATCCACGCGTCCCGCCTGACTCAAAAATGTCAGCGCCTGCATCGTTCCTGTATCTTCCATGCCCGCCGTCATAAAATTGCCCTTGCCGCCGGTGTAATAGCGCGTCCAGGCGTTGGCCCATTCATCGAATTTCGAGCCGTGCCAGAAAGTGCTGGCCGAAAGCGTATCGCCTCTGGTTACGAATGGCGGCTTCACTGCATTCGGAAAGCCCGCAAATCGCGCGCGCGATTTGCGCAGCGAATCCGAATCCGCCAGCGGCACGTCCTGCGTCAGACGCACCGCCCAATCCACCAGCGATCCACGCAGCGTGTACACTTCGCCGTAAGCAATGCGCGGCGGCTGCTCGTATGGCGTGCCTCTGCGCAACGGCACGTAGCCCGTCGGCCAATTTTCCGGAATTTGCCGCGCGTCAATTTCATACGCGAGGTCTCCGTCGACCACGTGGTCCGCCCATACCGCAGAGCCGAGCGAAACATCCGCGGGATCGCCACCGCCGATTCCGGCGACAATCCAATATGCCTTCGACAAATCGAAGCGCGGATCCATTCCCAGCGCCATCACCGATGCCGCAGCCTTGGCCGTTCCCACGCCGGTCAGCAAGCCCAGCACGCCGTCGTTATTCAAGCGCACGTGGTGATAGCCGCTCGGCAGCGGAAGAATTTGGTCCAGATGCTCGCGTTCCACCCACAACTGAAATTCGCCGGGAACGTCGCCAGTGTCTTCGCCGCGTTCAAACATGGTGACGACTACGACCTTGATACGAATGGGCGCGCTCGCTGCAGTGTTCTGCGCTCGCGAAAAATACGCACAGAACGCAAGCAGCGATAGCGACATAAGAAAACGCAGGAAGACTTTCAGCATCTGCTCCCCCCAAAAAACCAGTTCGGCGAACTCTCAACCGACTTCAGCGAGATGCGAATCTATATCACAGCGCGCTGCCACGCCCGCAAGACTTCGTGCACATGGATAAGAAAAGATTTTGCAGCGGGGAGTTTTATTTTCAGCGTCACCGACGAGTCTCTTGCGCCCTTGCCAATCAGCCTGTATGGTACGCCATGCACGCGCCCGCAAATTCCGGTGAAACGCGGAATCAGCTTTCCACCGCGCCGTTGCCCCCGCAAAATTCCCAAGCCGCCGGTTACGGCTTGCGGCGCGGCGCGCTCTCCCCGCTCGAAACTCTCGCGCAATCGGTCTCGACCATCGCTCCAACCACCACACCCGCGGCTACGATCCCTCTGGTCTGCGCGCTCGCCGGCAACGGCACGTGGCTCGCATACCTGCTCGCGACGATCGCCGTGCTGCTCGTCGCATTATGCATCGCGCGCTTTGCAAAATATTCGGCCTCGCCGGGTTCACTCTACACCTACGCATCCATGATCCTGCCGCCGTGGCTCGGCGCGACGGCCGCCTGGAGTTTGCTTCTCGCCTACGTCGCGACGGGCTCCAGCGTCATCGGCGGCTTCTATCACTTCGCAAATCTGCTTCTGCGCGACGCCACCGGCCACGAAATCTCCGCCGTGCTTCTGGTCCTGCTCGGCGCCGCTGCGTGCGTCTGGATCGCCTGGCGCGATGTTAAAATCTCCGCGCGCATGATGCTGTGGATGGAAGCGGTTTCCGTCGCGGTGATCGTCATCGTAATTGCACTGGTTCTCGTGCGCCATGGCTGGCACCTGGATTGGGAGCAATTGAAATTGCGCGGCATGACGGGCAGCGGTCTGCGGCTCGGCCTGGTGCTGGCGCTGTTCAGCTTCGTCGGGTTTGAAAGCGCCACCACGCTGGGCGCCGAAGCGCGCAATCCATTGAAAACGATTCCGCGCGCCGTGATTCAATCCGCGATCATCGGTGGAGCGTTCTTCACGATCTGCGCCTACGCCGAAGTTCTCGGCTTCCGCACCGCCGGCCAGGATCTGGGAACGAGCCCAGCGCCGATGCATGTGGTCGCAGCAGTGGGCGGCGTTCCTCTTTTTGGATTGTTGATTGATATCGGCGCGCTGGTCAGCATGTTCGCCGGAACTCTGGCGTGCATCACCGCGGCCGCGCGTGTCTTGCTGTTGATGGCGCACAATGGCCTCGCGCACGGTTCGCTGCGCACCACGCATGCGCGCAATGAAACTCCCAGCTACGCAGTCGTCGTCACCGGAATTGCCGCGGTGTTGCCGGCACTGGTGCTCGCGGCGCGCGGTGCGAGCGGCCTGGACGTTTACGGCTGGCTGGGCTCGCTCGCGACGTATGGTTTCATCGTGGCCTATGCGCTGGTCTGCATCGCGCTCCCGCGCTATTTGCGCAACCACGGTGCTTACACGCTCGCCGCGCAAATTCTCTCCTGGCTCGCGGGCGTTGCCATGCTGCTGGCGCTCGCCGGCAATCTCTATCCCGTTCCCCCGGGCCCTTACGGCAAGCTTCCGTACATCTATCTGATCTATCTCGTTGCCGGGCTACTCTGGTTCGCGATAAACAGTCGCGAGAAAAAAGCCTCTGAGGAAAAAGTCTAAGGTTGCTCGTCACGATCCTGCTGGAGTACCAGCAGCAGCACGATCCCAATCACCGTGAACATGCGGACTGCCACTTCCTGGCCGTTCCACGCCTCCGACTGCCACATCAGAAACCATTCCCCACCGATGGTCAGAAAAGCGACCAGCCACATCAGCAACGCGAGCGTCAGCCCGACGATCGAAATTCGTTTGGCGCCATGAAACGCTGCAGCGTTTCGGCGCAGCTCTTGCGCCAGTCGCAGTCCGCCCCACCAGCAAAGGATCATGGTCACGAATTCCCAAGCGATAATCGATAAATAAAAGATGGTGTGCGCAGCCGGCTGGTTCAGCGTGCGCCACATGCCGTGATTTCCCGGAAATGTCGAGTCCATCATCAGCACGTGGCGCACAAATTGGTAATTCGAGTTGTAGTCCGTGATGTTGTTGAACACCAGAAGCGTGTAGTACAGGGCCACGGCAAAAACCATGGCCAGTTTGGCTGCGCGCAGCGTCATGAAGCTCTCCTGCGAGGACGGATGGTAGCGCATCGCCGCCCGCGCGCACGCACCAATCTCGACTTCGCCATGCAGCGAACCGCGAAACATCCGCCGCAGCCCGATGCTCCCTGTGGAAATCAATCATAGAAATAATTGATACCTGCCATAGATTAAAAATACTTCGCAGCGGCGCGAAAAAAGCGTACCTTGCCTCCATCTTCGGGGTGAAGTAAGGCAACTGGGCGACGTTTCTAATAAAACGCAAAAATGTACCGTGCGAGCTTTCGGACGGAATTTCCGTTTGGAAGTGTGTGCGCATCGAACGGAGGAACGAATGTTGCAGAAAGTCCGGCTCGCGATTTTCCTTCTGGCGTCGTGGCTTTGCGTGGCTCTGGCATGCGCGCCGGGCGCGCGCTCGCAGCAAACCCTGGGCGGCATCACCGGCACGGTCACCGATACATCGGGCGGCGTCTTGGCGGACACCATGGTGACGCTCGTCGGCGATCAGACCGACCTCACGCGAACGCAGAAAACCAATTCCAGCGGCTCCTACGAATTTGTGAACTTGCCGATCGGCACCTACACCCTCACCTTCGGTCACGACGGTTTCGAAACGCAGAAAATTCCCTCTATTCTCGTGCAGGCCGACCGCACGGTGAGCCTGAACCCTGCGCTGAAAGTCGGCCAGGTGGGAACGACCATCACCGTCGAAGAAAGTCCGCTGCTCAACGCAGTGGACACCACCAACGGCTACGTCCTCGATAAAGCGGAACTGGAAGCCATTCCTCTGCCAACCGGCAGTTTCACTGGACTCGCGATTCTTTCGCCCGGTGTCAGCGCGGAATTACCTGCCGGCACAGGCGCCAACGCCGGCCTCGGCAATCAACCGATCTGGGCCAACGGCCAACGCGACACCAGCAACACGTTTCTGTTGAACGGGGTGGACGCCAAGAATTTGTTCAACGGCAAGAGCACCAGCCAAGTGGCTTCGGCTCGCATCGTGAACAACACCGGAGTCAGCGGCGCGGCCAGCGGCAACGGCGGAGTGGTGCAGAGTACCGCGTCGCCTTATCTGGCGGTCGGCCAGTCGTTGCCCACACCCGCGCCTGAAACCATTCAGGAAGTTCGCGTCAATACCTCGATGTACGACGCGCAGCAGGGTTCCACCAGCGGCGCGCATATTGATATGAGCACCGCCTCCGGCACCAACGCGATTCACGGCATCGCCTACTTGCATCGCGGAACAGACTGGCTCAACGCCGCGCCGTTCTTTTTTAATCAAGATCCCAATCTTCCCGCCAACCTGAAAGTTCCGGAACTCCATCGCTATACTTTGGGCGGAGCCGGGGGCGCGCCGATCATCAAGAACAAACTTTTCGCCTATCTCGGCTACCAGCACGTGCATAGTTCCGATCAGGAGATTGGCATCGGGCGATTGACCGTTCCGGTCAACTTCACTGCAGCGAACTGCGGCGCCACTCGTGCGACGGCAACCATGGCGACTTGCCTGGCCAACATTTCCAACGCCAATTTCGGCTCTAACCTGGCCCCAACCGTTGGCACCGGTCCCAACCAGATTAATCCGATCGCCTTGGGCATATTTCAGTACCAACTGCCCAACGGCCAGTATCTGGTGCCATGGAGTGACGGCAACATTCCATCGCTCAATTTCCCGGAAAACGCGCTCTCTTCCGGCACTGCTTATTTCCTCTCGGATCAGGCCGTCAGCAATCTCGACTGGATCGTCAACTCCAAGGACACCTTGGCTCTGAAGTATTACTACCAGCACGATCCAAGCATCGCGCCCTACGCGTATTCCAGCGTCCCCGGCTTTACTCAGCATCTCGATGCCGGCAGCCAGGTCGCCTCCATCACCAACACCCAGATCATTACGCCCAACCTCAACGTTGCCGAAGTTTTCGGGTTCATTCGGGAGAAGGTTTACAGCACCATCGGGCAGCCGTTCACCCCTGCGCAATTCGCCAGCTTCGTCGAATCGTCCACCGGCGCATCGCCTGCGGAATCCACCATCAATACATTCGGCTCCAATTTCTTTCCGGGCATGACCATTGTGAACATGCTCGGAACGAACTCACTCACGAATCCAAACAACGTTAACGCCGCGACTTTGACCATCGGACAGGGCGCGCAGTCACAAGGCGCCAATACAGGGATTTTCCAGAACCGCTTCATGCCGTCTGCCAGCGCCACCTGGAGCCACGGTAAACATTCGGTTTCTTTTGGTGCCTCGTATTCCTACACCCAGCTCAACACGCGTGACCAAAGACCCGGCACGGGCATGATTGGTACCGTCGATCTCTCGCAGTTCCTGCAAGGTTTCATCACTCCCTATACCTCAGATGGGTACCCAACCTCGAACGTCTTGCAGGGCGATGCGAACCGTTACCTGCGAGCCAACGAATGGGGCGCATACGTCCAGGATAAATTCCAATTTCGCCCCAATCTGAGCTTTACGGTTGGACTGCGCTTTGACGACGATGGCGGTCTGTCTGAAAAATACGGGCGTCTCTACAATTTCGACCCCTCGCAGTACAATTACGACCCATCCACGGACACTCTCATCTCGAACGGCATCATTGTTGCGGGCAACAACCCGCAGTTCGCCACGAAAGGAGTCAGCCCCTCCACCTTGACCGGCCGCCAGTGGGGTCTTGCTCCCCGTCTGGGCCTGGCCTGGAGCCCTGGAAGGTTTAACAATAAGCTCGTCGTGCGCGCGGGCTGGGGTCTGTACTACGATCGCGGCGAACTCTTCACCTATCTCTCCCCGGGCTTTGCGGCCGGAGTCGTCACCGGCGGACCATTTGGCGTCAACCAAGCCCCGCCCTTCGTTAGCGCCACGGAATGCACCGCTTCGTCTTTCTATATGAATTACATCCCGACCTGCGACCCGACGGCCTACGGGTTTACCAATCCATGGGGCGCGACGTTGGGACCTCCTCCCACGGGTAACCCGGCTTCGATTGACAACTACTTGCCGAATACCGGAGTACCGGGAGTCGGAATCGGCGCTGGCATCCTCGAAGGGCAAGCGCTCTTCCCCTTCGGCGTTTACAACCGCAAGAACAAACTCCCTTACACGATGAACCAAACTCTCGATATCCAATGGCAGCCGCGCCGCGACTTGGCGATTGACATCGGTTACGTCGGCAACTTGGGCCGTCACGAGGTGATTCCCGTGCCCTTCAACCAGGCGCAGATCGCCACTCCGACGAATCCGATCCGCAAGGGCACACAGTTTCAGCAGAACTACACCTATGGTTACACCGTGCAGGGTCCTCCAGGCTGCAGCACAACTTGCGCTCCGATTACTCTGCCCGACGGTTCGACGATGCTCAACAACTACGAAGGGGGCAATGTGGATTTTCGTGTTCCCTACCTCGGTTATTCCGCCGAGGCCCTTTCCTACACCGCTGCCGGCGTCTCTGCTTACAACGCATTGCAGGTGCACGTGGAAAAGCGCCTCAGCCACGGATTGCAAGCGGGCTTCTCCTACACTTACTCTCACGCCTTGGACGAGCAAAGCGCCATGGGTTTGTTCTACAACGGAAATAACCCGCTCGACTTGCGCTCCGGCTATGGCAACTCGGATTTCGATCGCACCAACGTAATAAATTTCACGCTTCTTTACCGGTTCCCGAACGTCGCCGCGGATTCCTCTTGGAAGGGCAAGATTGGCAATGGCTGGGCTATCGAGGGCATTGGAGTTTTCCAGAGCGGCCAGCCCTACAGCATCGTCGATTACACTGGCGCCGTCGGCAGCGTCTTCTACGGAGTCAACGATGGCATCACCAACCCCATCGTGCCGCTGGCGGCCGGCTGTACGCCGAAGAACGCGCTCACAGGCGTGTCGGGAGCTTTCGGTACGGTCGCGCTTAAGCCGCAATGCTTCACCCTGCCGCTACTCAATCCTGGCGATCTGAATGGCGCCATTCCGGCGGGCGACACCTTCGAAACCAACTTCACGACGGGCCAGCGCAACATCTTCCGGCAAACCTCGCAAAGGCGCGCGGACATATCCATCGTGAAGAACACCAAGATCACGGAGCGGTTTACCGCGAAGTACAGCTTCGATGTTTTCAACCTGACCAATACGCCCAGCTTCGACATCCCGCTCGATGACGTCTCGCAAAACCAGTATTACAACAACATACCGGTCGAAGGGACCACTCCATTGCCGGTGGGTTGCCCGAACCAAACGAACGCGTCGTTCTACAACTGCGCGTTCGGCCTGGGCGTTGTGAACAAGACAATTGGCAGCCCGAGGCAGATTCAGATGTCTCTCAGTCTTCAGTTCTAGTCCAGCCCACGCGAGCAGGAACGGCGGTCATCCCGGCTGCTGTTTCCTGCAAGGCTGGAATTTCTACCCGTTGCCTCGCCATGGATGCGGTTAAAATGCGGTCCATGTCCAAGGCCATTGCCCGCGGTCCGGTGCAAGAGCTTCGCGAGCAGCTCGCCCGCGGAGACATCACGCCGCGCGCCGCAGCCGAAGCGGCGCTCTCGCGCGCGAACAGCAACGCGAGCCACAATGTGTACCTCGCGCTCGATGCGGAAAAGGTGCGCGAGGAAGCCGACACATTGCCCCGGCGATTTGCACCTGTTGCCAAGCCGCCTCTCTACGGCGTCCCTGTTTCGATCAAAGACTGCTTCGACGTTGCCGGATTCCCGACAACATTGGGTTCGCGTTTTTACGCCGCACGCAACGGCGTAGCGGGTGAGGATTCCGCCGTGGCCTCTCGCCTGCGTTCACAGGGCGCGATCATCATCGGCAAGACGCACATGCATCCACTGGCCTACGGCATCACCGGAGAAAATCCGGACTACGGCGATTGCGTGCAGCCGAGGGACGCGCAGCGACTAACCGGCGGGTCCTCCAGCGGCGCCGCGGCCAGCGTGCAGGAGCAGTCGGCGCTGGCGGCGATCGGCACGGACACGGGCGGGTCGGTGCGCGTGCCGGCAGCGCTGTGTGGACTCGCCGGATACCGCGCGTCGGTGGAGCTGGCGCAGCGGAGCGGATTGTGGCGCGGCGGAGTTCACCTGGCACCCACGTTCGACACCCTGGGATGGTTGTTTCAGGATCTGCGCGACGCGCCGTTGCTGGCTGAGGCGCTGTTTGACCTGCGCATGCCGGAGGAGACCCAAACGAGCTTCCGCATCGGCTGCGTGAGCGACGGGTTTCTCGACGATTGCGATTCGCAGGTGCTCGCCGACTTTGCGGACTGGAAGAAAAAGCTCAGCGCAAGCGGCGCGACGATCACTCCGGCGGACACGAGTTACTGGGAAGAGGCGCCGGAGATTTACGCAGCGATCACCGCGCATGAAGCCGCTGCGACTCACCGTACGAAAAGCGGCGGAGATTTTTCGCACTTTCCCGCGGCGATTGCCGAACGACTGGCGTGGGGCGCATCCATCTCCGCCGCAGAAATCGAACAATTCCGCGCGCGGCATGCGCGATTTCGCGAGCGCGCCGATGCGCAGCTGCGCGAGTTTGATTTTTTCCTCGCGCCTTGCGCCGCGCTCTACGAGCTCGCGGTCGGCGCCGATCACACTGCATCGCGCCGCGCGATCCTGCGTTACACCACGCCGATGAGTCTCGTTGGCGCGCCGCTCGTGACGTTGCCATGCGCAAGCGGCGCAGGAGTTCAACTAATCGGTCCGCGCAATTCGGACGCTCGACTGCTCGGGCACGCGAAAGTGCTGGGAGCGCGACTGGCCTGGTGCATTGCCGCGCACGATGACGAACGCTCGCGTCGCGGTGCAGGCTGACTTTCTTCACGCAGTCGGCCGTATCGCTTATGCTATTCCTCTCCAATGTCTTCATTCCACACGGCCGGGTGCGCGCGAATGTAATCCGCGAGTAGCGTCGCGCATTCGGCGGAGTCCAGATCAATCACCTTGATACCGAGCGAGCGCAGCCAATCCATCCCGCCTTGAAAGTTGCGGCTCTCACCGACGACCACGGTGCCGAAACCGAACTGGCGCACCAAGCCGCTGCAATACCAGCAGGGCGCGAGGGTGGTGACCATAATCAGGTGGCGATAACTGCGCTGGCGTCCGGCGTTGCGGAAGGCATCGGTTTCGCCGTGGACCGAGGGATCGCCCTGCTGCACGCGGCGGTTGTGTCCGGAGCCGACGAGCTTGCCGCTGGAGTCGAAGATGGCGGCGCCGATGGGGATGCCGCCTTCCGCAAGACCGGTGCGCGCTTCCTGCAGCGCGATCCCGAGCATCGCGGCGTAATCGAGTGGAGATCTCATGGACATCTTATACTCGCGGAGTTGCGTAGCCGCAAACCGCCCGCTGGTTCCGTTGACATGTGTTGCACATGCAAAAATGCTAATCGCATGCCTAGCATGGTTCAGATCCGCAACGTACCTTCCGACCTGCATCGCGAGCTCAAGGCGCGCGCGGCGCTGGAAGGCATGTCCCTCTCGGATTACCTGCTCCGCGAGCTGCGCCACGCCCTCGACCGCCCCACCCTTGACGAAATGCGGAAACGGCCTTCGCGGCGCCAGTCCGTGCAGCCGCGTCCCGCGCCGGCCGCAGCAGTGCGCGCCGAGAGGAATGGCCGCTGATCGTTGCAGACGCTTCCGCGATACTTGAAGTCCTTCTGCAGACGCCTGCGGCTCGGCGTGTGAGCCGCGTCCTATTTGCCGCCGGCGCGACGCTGCATGCTCCTGATCTGATCGACCTGGAGATCGCGCAGGTCTTGCGGCGCTACGTGCGCTCAGCCAGCATCTCCGCTGACCGGGGCAGCGAAGCTCTCAGCGATTTTCTCGACCTTCCGCTCACTCGCTATCCGCATTTCGTACTGCTCAACCGCGTTTGGCAAATGCGGCACACTCTGACCGGTTATGACGCCGCTTACCTCGCTCTCGCCGAAGCTCTGGATGCTCCGCTCATCACCCGAGACCGCGCGCTCGCCAGATCCGGAAGCCGGGCGCGGGTCGAGCTGATCTAAACGGTTGCCGGTGGGCTGCAACTCCCTGTAATCAAACGGCGCAAATCGGCGGCAAGAGCTGCTCTTGGAACGGGCAACTCTTCAGCCGGCGGCGAAGCAAAAAATCCTCGTTAGAGATGGCCTTCCTTATTGATCTTGGCGGCGGCGCGGAGGATTAGCCAGCGCTGTTTGCCGTCCATGCGCGCGAATTGCTTGGCGAAAAGGCGGAGCTGGCGGGTGGTTTTCTTGTCGAGGCCCCAGATGATGGCGGGCTGCTGTTTGGGGACGTGCAGCTTCTTGACAGGAACTTCGTCGTCGGTGAAAAGCTGGTGCAGTGGCACTTCTAGGGCGCGCGCGATTTTTTCCAGGGTTTCGACGGAAGGTACGGTGCGGCCATTTTCCAGACGCGAGAGGTAACAGCGAAACAGGCCCGTGCGTTCCTGGATATCGCCTTGCGAGAGGTTTTGGGCTTCGCGAAGCCGTCTGAGCCTTTCGCTGATAACCATGGGGTGAGCTTACAATATTCTGCCGTGCCGACTCAATAACAGTTGAAGGAGAGGGACCCTTAGAAACAAAAATTGAGCGACTCAGCTCGAACCTGTTCCACATTGGCACACTTCCGAAGTCGATTCCGGCATTTGTACCCACAACGCTGTACGAAGGTATCTTCGAAAAGTGACCCTTATTGCACAGCTTTCAAAACGCGCTTAAGTCACTATTCGTAGGTCAAGCAGTACCTCCATCCACGCAACCCGCAGCATCCAAGCCACACCGGGCAAACGAAGGATGATCAGGAAAGGCAACGAAAAATGCGCACTCTCCTCTCGATTCGATATTTCTTACTCGCGCTTGTGATTTTGGCAGTGCCGGCGGCATCCCGCGCGCAGTTCAGCGCTTCCATCACACTCGCGCCGCCGGAACTGGTCGTCTATTCGCAACCGATCTGCCCGCAGGAAGGCTATCTCTGGACGCCGGGTTACTGGGCTTATGGCGACGAGGGCTACTTCTGGGTACCGGGCACATGGATTGAGCCACCCAGCGAAGGCCTGCTGTGGACTCCGGGATATTGGGGATGGAACGAAGGCGCGTACGCCTGGAATGGCGGGTATTGGGGCGGTGAAGTGGGCTTCTACGGGGGCGTGAATTATGGATACGGCTACGGTGGCTCCGGATACGAAGGCGGCTACTGGCGCAACAACCAGTTCAGCTACAACACGACGGTGAACAATTTCGGCGGCGAGCACTTCCGCAACACTTATGACAAGCGGGTGAGCGTCAACACGTCAAGCCATGTCAGCTTTAACGGCGGATCTGGTGGAATCACGGCGCGACCGTCGGCCAGGGAAGAAACCTACGCGCACGCGTCGCACACCCCGGCGACCGCTGCGCAAACAAGCCATCAAAGCGCGGCGGGCGGCAACCACGAAATGCTCGCGTCGGTGAATCACGGGCGCCCGGCAGTCGCGGCAACAGCCAAGCCAGGTGAGTTTTCCGGCAAGGGCGTAGTAGCGGCGCATGGCGCTCCAGCTGAGAATAAGCCCGAAGCGAACAAGGCAGCCGAGACGAAGGCGACCGAGAACAAAGCTGCTGAAAACAAAGCTGCTGAGTCCAAGGCGACCGAGAACAGAGCCGCTGCGAGCAAGGCAACTGAGAATAAAACCGCTGAGAATCGAGCGGCTGCAACGAAGGCGACCGAGAACAAGGCTGCCGAAAATAAAGCCACCGAGAGCAAAGCGACGGAAAACAAGCCAGCTGCCAGTCATACGACAGCGAATAAGACGAAAGAGAACAACGCCGCTGCGACACGCGCAAACGAGAACAAGCCTGCTGAGAGCAAGCCCGCTGCAAAACCAGCGGCAAAGCCCGAACACACCGCCGCGGCGCCAGCGACGCACACCGCGGCACGGCCTGCTGCTCAACCAGCCGCAAAATCCGCGACGCCGCGCCCCGAGGTCAAACCCGTAGCGGCCACGCCAGCCGCAAAGCCAGAACGTGAGGCTGCTCCCGCGCACACAGAAAGCGC
This sequence comes from Acidobacteriota bacterium, assembly GCA_013289715.1. GTDB lineage: Bacteria > Acidobacteriota > Terriglobia > Acidiferrales > UBA7541 > Palsa-295. The sequence continues at coordinate 55,733 of JABCZJ010000015.1, forward strand.
GCCGAAGCCTGCCCCCCAGCAACATCAGGCTGCACCGCAACAACATCAAGCAGCGCCGCAACAGCATCAGACTGCGGCGAAACCGGCGGCCGCGGCCAAGCCGGAAGCAGCGCATCCGAGTGAAGAGAAACCAAAATAACCCGCACCCGCGGCCTGGAACAGAATGGTCCCGCGGGACAACCTGCCTAATCCCCGTGAGCGGTTCGTGAAAAACACGAGCCGCTCATTTTTTTTGCCTGCTCAAGTCCGCGTTGCCGAGCCGCCAGGCGCGAGCCGGGACCAAGGCGTGCGGTTCCGGATTTCCTTGGCGCAGAGCGTGAATGTAATTCGGGTGTGCAGGTTCATTCGTAGCGCAGAGCGACCATTGGATCAACGCGCATGGCGCGGCGGGCGGGGATGTAGCACGCGAAGAGCGCGACGGCGGCGAGAAGTACTCCAGCCGTTATGTAGGCTACTGGATCGCTGGTGCTGATTCCGGCGATCACGTGCGCCATGCCGCGAGTGAGCGCCCCAGCAGCGGCGGATCCAACGGCGATGCCAACGATCACCAGGCGCACTCCTTGCAGCCAGACCAGGTGAAGGATATCGCGCGAGCTTGCGCCGAGGGCCATGCGGATCCCCATCTCGCGGGTGCGCTGGTTTGCCGCGAACGACACGACGCCGTAAACCCCGACGACCGCGAGAATTAATCCGATCACTCCGAGCGCGGCAGCGAAAGTGGCGGCGAGACGAAACGCGAGATAACCGAACGCGCCTGTGAGCAGTTGATTCATGGTCTCGATATCCGCGATCGCCAGGTCAGGAGCCAGTTGCGTGATTTGTTCCTTCACCGGCGCGGCGAGCGACTCGGGTGGACCGAGCGTGCGAATTTGCAGAGCTAGTTTCGAGGCGAAATTCTGCGCGAGCGGAACGAAGAAGAATGGCTCGGCATCATCGCCTACCGTCTTGTATTTACCGTTGGCGGTGACGCCGACAACTTCCATGAACGGGCCGGTGTCACCTTCCATGCTGAAGCGTTTTCCGATGGGATCTTCACGCGGCCAGAAGCGGGCGGCCATGGTTTGATTGATGATCGCGACGCGTGGCGCTGTTTCATCGTCGGAGTCCGTGAAGACACGGCCGCGGAGAAGAGCGATGCGCATGGTCTGGAAGTAAGGCGGATCAACGGAGTTCGAGAGCACGCCGGGCGCTTGGCGGCCGGGAGGAGTGGGATGGCCCTCGAGCGAAACTTGCCTGCTATTGGGGAAGCCGCCCATCGGCACGTAGGAAGCGAGGCTGACGGATTGCACGCCGGGGAGAGAGCGCACCCGAGGCTCGAGCTCGCGATAGAAAGCGGCGGCGCGCGGCTCGTCGTAGCCGGCCTGGTGCGGGTCCATCGTGACGTCGAGTACGTGGCTGGGATCGAACCCGAGATCGAAGGACTGAACTTTTTGCAAGCTGCGGACGAAAAGTCCGGCGACGACCAGCAGAGTGAATGAACCCGCGACTTGCGCAACGACGAGAAAATTGCGAAAGCCGGACTGATGGATGCCGAAGGAATCTCGTTGGCCGCCTTCGTGCAGGACGGAATTTACGTCCGCGGCGGAAGCGCGCAGAGCCGGCAGGATGCCGACCACCAAACCAGTGAGGAGCGCGGAGGAGGCGGCAAAAGCGAAAACGCGCCAATCGAAGGACGCATTTACGTGGAGCGGAAGGCTTTGCAGGTGAATCGAGCTGGTCCAGCGACCGACGCACATTCCGAGAAGCACCCCGGCGCCGCCACCCAAAATCGCGAGCAGGACGCTTTCGGTGAGCATTTGGCGGACGAGCCGCGCGCGTGCTGCGCCCAGAGCGGCGCGAATGGCCATTTCGCGCCGACGCGCCGAGCCGCGCGCGAGCAGGATGTTTTCCACGTTCATGCAGGTCAGCAGCAAGACCAAGGCGGCGAGAACCAGGAACAAGCCGGAAACCGCGAAGAAGAAATTATTGGCATAGGGAATGGGACGCGCCGACTTTTCCGGAATGGCGCGCAAGGTGAACCATTTGTCGGTTGCGGGATACTGGCGGGCGAGGCGCGCGGAGACTACGTCGAGGGAACTCTGGGCTTCGCGAAGGCCGATCCCGGGCTTGAGGCGGCCAAAGGCCAGAATTCGGCGGCGATCGCGATTCTCCCAAAACAGGCTTGCAGATTCCTCCTGAATCATGGCGCTCATGGGGAGATAAACGTGCGTTTCTAAGATGGAATACATGCCCTGGAACTGGCGCGGCGCGACGCCGATGATGGCTGCGGTTTTTCCATTGATGTGAATTGGGCTTCCGATGGCGCGCGGATCGCCGCCGAACCTCCTTTGCCAGTAGCCGTACCCTAAAATCACGAGGAGCGGCTGGCCCGGCATTTCGGCTTCGCCCGGCAGGAAGAGGCGCCCCGCGGCAGGCCGCAGACCGAGCGCGGTGAAAAAATTTCCGGACACGTAGTTTGCGGAGCATTCCTGGGACTGGTCATTTGCGGTGAATTGTACAGTGCCGAGGACGATTCCGAAGATGTCGGCGGCTCGACTGGCTTGCTCGCGGAAATCAACGAATTCGGGATAGGAAAATCCTGACGAGCCGACCGGCGCGTCTTTCTGCTGAATCGCGAGAACCGCGATTTGCTCGGGCGAGGGGACCGGCAAGGGGCGCAGCAGGAATCCATTCACGACGCTGAAAATGGCAGTGTTCGCGCCTACGCCGAGCGCAATGGCAACTACGATTACCACCGTTACGGCGGGGGATTTGCGCAAGATGCGCAGGCCGTAGCGAATGTCTTGTACTAAATCTTGCAGCCAGGTGACCTGGCGGGCGTCGCGGCATTCTTCTTTGCGTTTCTCGAGGCCGCCCATTTCGAGCACGGCCGAACGTCGCGCTTCCTCGGAAGCCATACCCTGGGAGATGTATTGCTGGGTTTTTAGTTCGAGATGATCGCCGAGCTCATCGTCGAGCTCCTGGTCCGCTTTCGTGCGATGGAAGAGCGAGCGCAGGCGCAGCGGCAGCGCGTAAATCCAGCGTTCTGGTCGCATCGTGTGTAGCACCGAACGCTTTGCGCGCCCGGCCTCCTTGCGCGGTTCAGGTTTCCTTCAGCTGTACGACATGCGAGATCGCAGTCGCAAGCCGGCCCCAGTTGTCCGCTTCTTTTTCCAGATGTTTGCGGCCGGGGCGCGTGAGTGAATAGAATTTTGCGCGCCGATTGTTCTCGGTAGTTTTCCACTCGGCGGAAATCCAGCCTTCTTGTTCCAGCTTGTGTAATGCGGGATAGAGCGAGCCGTCGCTGACCTGCAGAACATCGCCGGAGACTTGCTTAAGGCGCAGGCTGATGGCGAAGCCGTTGAGGGGCTGGAGCGCAAGGATTTTCAGCAGCAGCAGGTCCAGCGTGCCTTGCACGAGATCGGAAGGTTTGCTCATCGCTTGCCTCGGTAACCGAGCGAAGTATAGCGCTACTGCCCTCGGTAAGCTAGGGGAACGTCGCGGCGCGCGGCGGCAAGCTGGGGCGCGCAAGCAGCGCCCCTACTCGATCTCGGCGTTCGGTTTGATGTTGCGCGCATACGATATGGAAACCGCGATGCCAATGAGCAGCGCGGCCAGGAACAAATACGGCAGGTAACGCCAGGGCGCAGCAGGGACTGGGAAGACGCTCAGGGCGAGGACTGCGGCGAGAATCAGGAGCGCGGCGGCGCTGACGGCGACATCCAGGTGGCGAAGGATTTTGCGGCGAAGCAGGAAGAACGGCATCGCGAGGCAGACCAGGAAATAGGCGCCGATGAAGCCGTAGGAGGCGAGTTGAGTCAGATAATTGATGCAATCGGGCAGCAGAACTTTCGAGAGAAGCAGAGTCGCGGGACAGGCGATCGCGATTACAGCGATTAGCGCGATGGCGCGGTGCGGAGTTTTGTTGACGGGATGCGCCGAGCCGAAGCCAGGCACAAAGAGGCGATTTTGCGCCAAATAATAAAGGATGCGCGCGCCGGCGTTGAGCGAGCCCAGTGTGCAGGCGAAGTAACTGAGCGCGATGCCGATGGAACTGACGTAGCCGAAGCTCGCCAGATTCATGGAGCGCGCGATGGAGTCAAAGGGAGCGTTGAGCTGATCGAGCGCCAGGCCATTTTTGCGCGCAAGGGCGGTGAGGCAATAAATCATCACAAGATAAAGGATGCCTACGGGAATCAGGCAGCTGACGATCACGCGGGGAATGGTGCGGCGTGCGTGCGTGGCTTCCTCGCCGAGAGTGGTGACGCTTTCGAAGCCGGCGAGGGTCATGAAGCCGAAGACCATGGCGAATTGAAAGCCGGATAATTTCGCGCCGTCGAGGTGAAGCTGTGGGCGGTCGAGCCATGCGGAATCATGGCGCATGGCCAGAGCGATGATGACGATGATGACGGCGAGCGAGCTGAGTTCAATCGCGAGCATCACTTCGGTAGAGAGCTTGATGTCGCGGTACGCGATGATCCACGCCACGATCACCACGATAGCGGTAATAGCGGCAGCGCGCAGAAAAGATGCGGGCGCGCCGGTAATTTGGCGGAAAAAAAGATCGGCGTAATACGCGGAAGAAGGCGCGGTGCCGGCCGCGCCGAAGGCCATGGCGGCGACGTAAGCCCATCCCGTGACCATGCACGCGCCGCGGCCGAGACCGGCGGAGGCAAAGTCGGCCAGTGATCCTGCGGAAGCGCACTGCGCTGAAAAACGGTGCACGCTGTAGGTGATCAGCGAAAACGCGACAAGAGTGAGCAGGAAAATAAGCCAGGTGGCGTTGCCGCCCTTGGCGATGAGCAGCGGCAGAACGATGCCGCACGTGCCGGTGGGCGCCATCACGCCGAGGGTAAGCGCAGTATCTTCTATAAAGGATAAATAATTATGCCGCAGGGTGGAGCGAGAGCGCGCCGGGGTGTCCACGGACGAGGATTGGGCCGGAAGACTCACGTTAGTAACAGTAGCAGCACGAGTTTCTTGGCGCAAATTCGCGGCGCCGACTGAAAAGTTCCGGATGTTTGAGCGGCTGCATTGCATATAATGGGGCCGTGCTCCCGCGTTTTGTTTGCTGCAGGGTACCTGCAGACACCCGGATCGTCGCGGAACGAAGGCTGCCTTTCATTTCAAACCATGACTGAAAAACCGGCAGGGAATGACGTGTCGGCAGCCAGCCTGATGCAGCCGGAAGCGCGGACTTTGCGCGAGCAATTTCAGAAATTGTATGGCGAGGAGGCGCGGGTATTTCGCGCGCCAGGGCGCGTAAACCTGATCGGCGAGCATACGGATTATAACGAAGGATTCGTCATGCCCGTGGCGATGGATTTGTACACATGGGTTGCCGTCGCCGCGCGAAAAGATTCGCGCGTGCACGTTTATTCGCAGAATTTGCGCGAGCGCGCGGAAATGGATTTGCAGGACCTGAAATTGCGGGTGCAGAGGCATTGGAGCGCCTACGTGCTGGGAGTGGCGGCGAGTTTGCGGATGTCTGGCGCGGAAATTGGCGGAGCCAATCTGTTGGTGGAAGGAAGAGTTCCCATGGGCGCGGGGCTTTCCTCTTCAGCGTCGGTGGAAGTGGCGACCGGTTACGCATTGCTGGAAAGTTCGGGGCTGTCGCGAAGTCCCGTTGATCTGGCGAAGATTTGCCAGCGCGCGGAAAACGAATTCGCGGGAGCGCGCTGCGGGATCATGGACCAGATGATCGCCTGCTGCGGGCGCGCGAATTATGCGCTGATCCTGGATTGCCGGACGCTGGGATTCCGGCTGCTGCCATTATTCGCGGACGCGCAATTTGTGGTATGCAACAGCATGGTGAAACACGATCACGCGACCGGCGAATACAATGCGCGGCGAGCGGATTGCGAAACGGCGACGCGGATTCTGGCGGAGCAGATGCCGGGCGTGCGGGCGCTGCGCGACGTGTCGCTCGGGGATCTGGAGCGCTATGCAAAATTGCTGCCGGAAGTGGTGTACCGGCGTAGTCGGCACGTGATCAGTGAAAATGCGCGCGTGGAAGATGCGCGCGGGGCGCTGGAACGCGGCGATCCGGAATCGTTGGGGCGATTGATGAGCGAATCGCATCGCAGCTTGCAAGAGGATTATGAGGTGAGCAGCACGGAGCTGGATTTGCTGGTAGGAATCGCCCGTGGGATCGCGGGCGTGTACGGCTCGCGGATGACGGGCGGCGGATTTGGCGGTTGCACGATCAGCCTGGTGGGCAGCGGCGCGGTGGAGGAATTTCAGAGTGCCGTCGCGCAAGGCTACGAGCGAGCGACGGGGCGCAAGCCGGACATCTATATTGTGCGAGCCTCAGACGGCGTGCGCGAGGCGCTGGAATAAGCAGGCGGGCCAAGCAGCCTGTGGGCACGACAATCATTTTTGCGGGGAGCGTGTTGTGGCGTCGTTTGAATTCGAAAAGCAATCACACCGGCGCTTGAATCCGCTGACGGGAGACTGGGTGCTCGTTTCGCCCGGACGTACAGCGCGGCCGTGGAAGGGCCAAACCGAAGCGGCGGCCCGGGAGAACGTGCCGGCCTACGATCCGCAGTGCTACATGTGTCCCGGGAACAAGCGCGCGAGCGGAAAACACAATCCGAATTACACCGGGACATTCGTTTTCGAAAATGACTACGCGGCGCTGCGGCCTGACGCCGAATCCCACGAAGAGAACGTTTCCGGATTGCTGGTGGCGAAAGCCGAGCGAGGAAATTGTCGCGTCGTTTGCTTTTCGCCGCGGCACGATTTGACGCTTGCGAAGATGTCGAACGCCGAACTGCGCGCGGTGGTGGACGTGTGGATCGCGCAGTATCAGTTGCTGGGGAGCGAAGACGGAATCAATTCCGTCCTGATTTTTGAGAATCGCGGCGCCATGATGGGCGCGAGCAATCCGCACCCACACGGGCAAATCTGGGCGAACGCCACGCTGCCGAACGAACCGGCGAAAGAGCAGGCGTCGTTCGCGGCGTACCAGCGGCAACATACATCTTGTTTGCTCTGTGAATATTTGAAGATCGAAAAAGAAAAAAAGGATCGCTTCGTTTGCGAGAACGATGAATTCGCGGCGGTGGTGCCGTTCTGGGCGGTGTGGCCATTCGAGACGATCGTGATCAGCAAGCGGCACGCGGGGTCGCTCGAACAATTTGCAGAATCCGGGCGCGACGCACTGGCGGACATTCTGCATCGCGTGACAGCGCGCTACGACAATCTGTTCGCGACTTCTTTTCCCTACTCCATGGGGTTTCATCAGCGTCCCAGCGACGGCGAGTTGCATCGCGAGTGGCATTTGCACGCGCATTTTTATCCACCGCTGCTTCGTTCGGCGGTGGTGCGGAAATTCATGGTGGGCTACGAACTGCTGGGGACTCCGCAGCGGGACATCACCCCGGAAGAAGCAGCGGGACGTTTGCGAGATGCGGGCGAGAGCCAGTAACGGCGCGTATTTAACGGGCCTTGCGCTTGCGCCGTGGCCCCGCGCGTTTTTCCGCCGCGGCAGATTTGTGCGCCCAGCGGATCAGATCGCGCAACGCGTCGCTGGGAACACGCGCCACGCGAACCAGAATCCATTCGTAGTTGCGATAGTGATCGGTGATGTAGTACGAGGCAGGATCGGCGGCCAGCAACTCTTCGCGCTGATCAAAATCGGTGCGCACCACCAGCGATTCGCCGTCCTGATGGAAGCGCAAGAACAGCGCGCCGCCCACGCGAAATCCGGGAGTGCCGTAGGACATGCCCTCTTCGACGTTATCGAGAGCCAGCGCGAATTTGCGAACGGCGGCGAAGGTGACGGCCATATCCGGCGACTATACCTCTTCCATCTTTGATGTGACTGCGCAAAAATCTCTCCGTTTTGCCGGCTGCTTTCTCCAGAGTGGCGGTTGGAAACAGGCCGCAGGAAGCAATTTAGCGTGTTGCAATCAAATTGAATTTCCGGTATGTTTTTTGCATGAAACGCGCTTTACCAGAAAACACGTGTTGTCCCCAGTGCTGTATGGCACGGGGACGTGTGTTTTCTGGCGCAGGGAGGCTGAAGAGCTAAGCATCCGGCCTTAATTCAGCAGAGCTGAATCCCACCGCCAGAGTTCTACTGGCAGGTGGGTTTTTTTTTGCTTCCACGAACTGAAATCGGCGTCGTCGCGCGCCGCAAGCGAAAGATCGACGATGCCGGGAGGTAAGGGGATGAGCGCCACCAGCATTACGGACTGGCAGAAGGGTTTGACGGCGGGCGAAGCAGAGTTGCTGCAGGAAGTAGCGCTCGCATTGCGCACCATTCGCTACGGCTCCGTAGTCCTCACCGTGCATGACGGGCGGATCGTGGAGTTGAACAAGACAGAGCGAATCCGCAAGAGCGGAACGTAGCCCGAAAGAATGGCGGGCCCCTACCCCGGCACGGGGCGGAGCAAAGCGATTTACGATCGGCCGACCAGTCCACTGGAGGCGCGAAGCCAAAATCTCAGGAGGCTTCCATGCCGAAACCCAGAGGACTGAAAACCAAGACAGCTGCCATTGCGTTCCTTGTATTGTTGAACTTTTTGACGATTACAGAACCAGCGCGTGCTGGCGCTACAGGTCGCGCCGTTGCAGGCGATGGCGACGACAAGACTGCGGCGGATTCCACGAAGGACGGATCGAAATCAGCCGCGACTGCTGCGAGCGGCGCGCCGGGTGCGAATGCCGCCTTGGTGAATGAACTCCAGCAGCTGAAAGACACCGTGCAGGCGCAGGCGCAAAGGCTCATCGAGCACACGCAAGAACTGGAATCCGAGCGAACCGCGCTCCGCGAAGAACTAGACCGCATCGCGAAACTCGAAACTGCGCTGCACGTAACCCCCGACATTTCGAAAGCGAATCCCGCGCCCGCTTTCGCAACGGCGACGCCCGCAGCGGCCGAACCGCCGGATGCACACCTGATTCGTCCTCCGGATGCACAGGCACCCGAAAAGCGGCAAGTCAGCATCACTCAAGTGGAACACCCGCTTTCGTTCAAGATCGGAGCAGCGGACTTTACGCCCGGTGGGTTTGCGGACGTTACCGGAGTTTTCCGCAGCACCAACACCGGAACTGGGCTAGGCACGAACTTCAACAGCATTCCCTTCAACAATACGGTGCCGCAATCGCAGCTGACGGAATTTCGCGTCACCTCGCAGGCATCGCGCCTTTCGCTGAAAGTGGACGCGAACATCAGCGACTCGACGTCGGTGACCGGCTACATCGAATCCGACTTCAACGGCTATCAGCCACCCAACGCGGAGCAGAGCACCAATAGCGACACATTCAGGCTGCGCTTGTTTTACGCGGACGTGACGCACCACAAATGGGAATTCGTGGGCGGCCAGACGTGGTCGCTGCTCACTCCGAACCGCTACGGCCTTTCGGCGGCGCCGATTGATGTCTTCAGCACGCTGCGTCTGGATACCAATTACGTGGCGGGGTTGGTGTTCGCGCGGCAAGCGGGCTTTCGCGTGATCTATCACGCGACGGACTCGTGGACTTTGGGCGCTTCGCTGGAAAATCCGCAGCAATTCGTACCCAGCTCCGTGGTTTTTCCGGGCGGCACCGCGGGCATTTTTCCGGGACAGTTCGACAACGGCAGTGGCAGCACCAGCGCGACCAGCAGCAGCTCCAACGCGTTGACGCCGAACCTGCACCCGGACTTCATAGTGAAGACAGCCTTCGATTGGAAAATCCGCGAACGGGCGCTTCACCTGGAAGCCGCCGGGCTGGTGCGCAGCTTCAAGGTGTACGAGAACTTGAGTACGCCGAGTTCGACGAACACGATCACCGGAGGCGGTGTGTCGCTGAATGCGAATCTGGAAGTTTTCAACGGATTCCATTTGATCGGCGATTCGTTCTACGGCGATGGAGTGGGGCGCTACATCGGCGGCCTCGGCCCGGATGTGATCGTGAAGCCGGATGGGACGCTTTCCGGAGTGCATGCAGGTTCGGGAGTGGCGGGATTTGAATGGCAGCTGAAGCCCAGCTTCATGGTGGACGGTTATTACAGCGGCGCGTACTTCCAGCGGAATTTTGGCTTGCTGGCGTCCACGGCCACGCCTGCGCCCACGTGCGACGGCGTTTCCGGGTTCACTTGCGTGGGATTCGGATTTCCCGGGTCGGCCAACACCAACAACCGTGCGTATCAGGAGGAGACCATCGGGTTCATCCCCACGCTGTGGTCCAATCCGAACTACGGCAAGCTGCAGCTCATCAATAACTATTCGTATGTAGAACGCAGTCCTTGGTCGGTGCCCAGCGGGGCGCCGAAGAATGCGCATGTGGTGCTGGTCTACGTCGGGCTGCGCTATTTTATTCCTTAGAACTGCAAATGTGCCCGCTGCGTCCCGCGAAGCATGGGGCGAAGCGCGCAGTACAATTTCAAATCGAGTTTAGAACGTGGGCTGCGGTTCGAGTATTGAATCGGCGTTGCGCGCCGGGAGCGGCGCGGCTGCCGCTATCTTTGTGACGTTCACGGCGCGGTTCAGCAGCAGCGTGTGCGTGCCGCTCCAGATAAGCTGCAGTCCCGCGAAGATTGCGAGGGTGGCAACCGCGAGCTTTAATTTTCGCGCAGGCACCTTGCGAGCCAGCGCGCAGCCAACCAGCACACCGGGAATTCCACCAGCGAGGAATTGCGTGAGCACCGGACCGTTGATAGCGCCGAATTTCCAGTGGAACGCGCTGCCAAGGACCGCCAGCACCAGGCCGAAAAGAATGTCCGTGCCGACAACCTCCGGAGGAGTCATTTCAGAATAATTCAGCAGCAGCACCGTGCCGAGCGCGCCTGCGCCGGCGGACGAAAACCCCGCTTCCACGCCGATGGGAAGCGCCAGCCAGGGAAGCCAGCGAGAATTCTGGCGCGCGAATCCCGGATTCTGCACCCGCGGAGCGAACGTGATGCTCGAGGACGCCGCGAGAATCAGGCCGAGCAGGATCACGACGACCGGACTTCCCGAATCGTGGCTGAGCAAATGCAGCACCAAGGTGCCGACGACTAGCCCAGGTACCGCGCCTTGCACCAGCAGCCAGAGATAACGGAAATGAATGTGTTTGCCGAAAAGATAAAACGGCGCAGCGATCAGACGCAGAATACCGGCGAAGACGAAGGCCGTGCCTACGGCTGCATTGGCGGGCAGTCCGACGAGCAGCACCAGAGCCGGGACCGTGAAGCTGCCGCCGCCGATTCCGGTCAATCCCACCGCGGCGGCGATCAGGAATCCGATCAGAACGTTCATCGTTCCGCCTTCTCCGAAAAGGTGTGAATGCCGCATTCGAGTTTTTTTCCGCCCCAGCGGCCGGAACGCGGATGATTGGGATCGTCGGGTATCGTGGTGCAGGGCTGGCAGCCGATGCTCAGGTAACCCTCGTCGTATTGTGGCAGATAGCTGAGTTGATGCGCGCCCACGTAGTTCCAAACTTGTTTCCAACTCCAGTCGGCCAGGAGACTGACTTTCCACAGAGCCTTGCCGCTGGGCAAGCGATGCTGCTCCAGTATTTTGAGGTTTTTACGCGAAGGAGATTGTTCGCGACGCAATCCGGTGAACCAAATTTCGTAAGGCTCCAGAGACTGCATCAGCGGCTCGACCTTGCGCAGCTGGCAGCATTGCGTGGGATCGGACTGATAGAGGACGCCGAATTGCGATTCCTGTTGCGCGACGGTCTGTTGTGGCAGCACGTTGACCAGGTGGAGCTGCCATTCTTGGGCGATACGGTCGCGATATTCGTAAGTCTGCGCGAAGTGATAGCCGGTATCGAGAAACAGGACCGGGATTTCCGGAATTTCCTGGCGCAGCAGGTGCAGGACGACCATGTCCTCGGCCTGAAAGCTGCACGTGAGGCAGGCCTTCCGGCGATCGGAAGCCGAAAGCAGAGTTTCGAGCGCCTGCTCGAGAGGCAACGATTCCAGGGTCTGCGAAATCTGTTCCAGTTCCATTTAGTTCACCTTGTCCGGCCGGCCGGAAGCGTTGTGAATGCGGAGCGACTCGAACCGGAGCAGGATTTTTTCCAGCGCAGCCTGGTCGTCGGCGGGCAGATGCCCCGCAGCAAGGTCGAGGAAGTCATCCGCGGCCAGCGTGTTTAGCGCCTGCTTGGCCGACGAATCGAGCGCAGCTGGGGAACAAATCAAGATCAGTCCGGCAGCCTGCGTTCCTCGCGCCAGCACCAGGAATTGTTCTGGCGAGTGGGCGTCGGCAGCGGTAGCCAGCAGAACTTCGTAGCCGCGCTGGAAGAGGGCGCGCTCCAGCAAGCTGGCCAGCACCAGGCGACCTTCCGCAAGAACAATTGCGGAGCGATGCCCGTGGCGCGTGAATCTTTCCGCAGCGGTTACGGGCGTTGGCGCGAGGGCTTGCGGGTGGAATTCGCTCGTCGAGGAGGGCGACGACGTTTCCAGCTGATTTTCGCCAAGCATTGCCGCGCCCACCGTGGCGTTCGAAAGCGGATCAATCAGGATGAAGCTGCCGGTCGTACGGTTGCGCTCATAGGGATCGAAAAACAACGGGCTGCTGGATTCGAACTCGACGGATGCGATGTCGTTCATCTCCAGCCGCTGTGCGGGCTCGTGTGCAAACGTGTGGACGTTGACGCGGTGCTGAATCGCGACGGCCTGGGCGCGCGTAGTTCGCACAGTATGTTTCAGCAGATAACTCTTGCCCCGCTCAAGCGGCTGCCGATGAAGCCACACAACCATCGCTTGAAAATGTCGCGAAACGCGCGGAGAGCCGTGCGGCGAAACGAGCATGTCTCCGCGGCTGAGGTCAATTTGATCGGCGAGGCGCAGCGTCACGGACAGGGGATGAGTGGCTTCCGCGATTTCACCGTCGTAGGTGACGATGGAATGGACGCGCGTCCTTTGTCCGGAGGGAAGCGCGATCACCGCGTCGCCCGGACGAATCACGCCGCTGGCAACCTGGCCGGCAAATCCGCGAAACGCAGAGTCGGGTCGAATGACGTACTGAATGGGAAATCGCACCGCGTCGATCGACGCGGCGGGACGCAATGGAACGGTTTCGAGATGTTCAAGAAGCGTCGGACCCTGGTACCAAGGCGTTCGCGAGCCGCTGCTGACGACGTTATCGCCTTCGAGCGCACTAATGGGAACGCTGAGGACGTTCGGAATGCCCAGCTGCGCAGCCAGCGTGAAAAAATCACTCTGCAGCTGGAGGAAAATATCCTCGCGGTAATCCACCAGATCCATCTTGTTCACGGCAGCCAGCACATTCGGAATTCCCAGCAGCGAAGCGATGTAAGCGTGGCGGCGAGTCTGCGGAAGCAATCCTTGGGTCGCGTCGATCAGCACGATGGCGAGATCGGCCGTGGAAGCCCCGGTGGCCATGTTGCGCGTGTACTGCTCGTGGCCGGGCGTATCAGCAATGATGAATTTACGGCGCGCCGTCGCGAAATACCGGTAGGCCACGTCAATCGTGATGCCCTGCTCGCGTTCAGCGCGCAGCCCGTCGGTAAGCAGTGAAAAATCAATCGGCCCGGCAGCGCGATTGATACGGCTTTTTTTCACAGCGGAAAGCTGATCTTCGTACACGGACTTGGAATCGTGCAGCAGGCGCCCGATCAGAGTGGACTTGCCGTCGTCCACACTGCCGGCGGTGGTGAAACGCAGCAGATCCTTCTGCAAATCGCGGTCCAGAAAGGCCGCGAACCTCTGCTGCAATTCCTGGTGGGCGGCGGGCATGGCTAGAAGTAACCCTCCCGCTTCTTCAGTTCCATCGAGCCTTCTTCGTCGTGGTCAATCACGCGGTTCTCGCGCTCCGAGCGCCGGAAGGAAACCATCTCCTCGATGATTTTGGGAACGGTGTCCGCCGCGGAACGAATCGCGCCGGTGCATGGAACGCACCCCAGAGAGCGCATGCGGCATTGCACGATCTGTGTTTGTTCGCCCGGCAGCAGCCGGTCGCCCGGATAGCGCACGACGATCGATCCCCCGCGAATAACGACTTCGTGATCGCGCGCGAAATACAGCGGAACGATGGGGATTTTTTCGGCGTGAATGTAGAGCCAGATATCCAGCTCCGTCCAGTTCGAGAGAGGAAACACGCGAATGCTTTCGCCCTTGTCTATGCGCGAGTTGAAAATATTCCACAGCTCGGGCCGCTGGTTTTTCGGATCCCACTGGCCTTGCGCGTCGCGGAACGAATAAATACGTTCCTTGGCGCGCGATTTTTCTTCGTCGCGGCGCGCTCCGCCAAACGCGGCATCGAATCCTCCTTCGGCCAGAGCGTCGAGGAGGGATTTCGTTTTCAGCAAGCCGCAGCATTTCTGTGTGCCCAGGGAGAAGGGATTGGCGCCTGCCGCGAGCGCTTCACGGTTCTGATGGACGATTAATTCCGCGCCGATGTGCCGCGCGTACCAATCGCGAAACTGAATCATTTCCGGAAATTTGTAACTCGTATCAATGTGCAGCAGAGGGAACGGAATTTTCCCGGGGAAAAACGCCTTCTGCGCCAGGCGCAGCATCACCGACGAATCTTTGCCGATGGAATAGAGCATCACCGGCCGCGCAAACTCCGCCGCCGCTTCCCGCAGAATGTAAATGCTCTCCGCTTCAAGCGCTTTCAGGTGGCTGAGAGCGGCGAGCGCCACACGCGCGCTGTGCGGATGCGGGACCGCCGACCGTTCCGGTTGTTGCAGGACTTCTTCCGATGCAAAGCTCATTTTTCCCGCCCTAAAAACAAAAAACCCACCGACCGGCTCTTCCGGTGGTGGGTTGCTAAAATCTTGAGTGCGCTTACTTAGATTTTTGGGTTACCCACCCGCGCGGCAGACGCATGTGCGCATCTCTGTACAACAACAAGTACAGGCGCACACAGCGTTCGCGGAATGGGTGCTAACCTTCACAGCCAATAGGCTACACAAACCTCCGAACAATCACAAGGCAAGAATTCTGCGCGGGTGTCTTTGCGCGCGCAGCAAAGACGCAGCGCGACGAATTAGTGCGCCCAAATCTTCGCCGGGTCCGTTTCGTAGGGATATACGTGAACCATCCAGCCGAAGATCTGCGGGAACCAACGCCCGCCGGCCTGCTCGCACGCTTCCGGAGTCGCGATCGAGCCGTGAAGTCCGAATTCTTTAAAATTGGCTTGCTGCAAGGAAGTGCCCCTCGGAGGAAGACAAAGATTCGTGTGTTTGTGCCAGCGGGCGATGCTGAGAGGAACGCGCGCGTTCAAATCGTCTTCGCTGGCAAATTTGCGAGCGGTGTACATCGCGCCCACCAGCTCATAGCCGTCACTCGTTTTCTTGTAGAGCAAAGACGTCGGATGTGCCGGGTTGAACGCAACGCTTGCTTCAAAAGCGTAAGTATAGTTCGTGAAGTGATATTGCGGCTGCGGAACGTTGGGCCCGAAAATCTTGAAGCCATCCGCGAGGGCGACACGATAGTCCTTGTATTTTTCGATGGCCGGCCGCAATTGCGCCAGTATTTCCTCAGCGCGCTTTTCATCGGCCGGATTCGCGGGGCGCAGCGTGGTCATGTACATGTGCGCGCTCATGCTCTCGTCCATGTCGTCATCGGACATGGCATCGTGAGCTGCCTTGGCGGCGTCGGGGTTTTTGTCCGAGTCGTGCTGGCTCATGTCCATACCCGGCATGGAATCGTGGGCTGGTGCTGGCGAAGACGGCGGAATTTGCGATTGCTGTGCGGGCAGCGACGGCACACAGAACGATGCTGCGGCCGCCAGCAGAATAATTGCGAATTTCTTGTCTATTATTTTTCCGATGATCTTATGGATCATGTGGCTGCTCCTTGTTTAGCTCCCATGAATGATACGTTGCAGCTGGCGGAAAATTTCGTGCGAGTCGCGCGATGACGCGAACGAGCAACATTGCTGAGCGGGCGCCAAAAAATAGAGAAGGCTCGGGGGCCCAAGCCTTCTCGTGGGGGTGCATTGTTATGACAAATACGGCGTGGCAGCCCGGGGTGTGTCCCAAACGGCACGCCAAGCTACCCGCCACAGTACTCAAACCCTGGAATTGCCGGTAAGTTGCAGACAGAGCTGATAGGCGCCTGACAGACGCCCGTTTTTGCCGATGACGTATTGATTCTGTTGCGCTTGCAGGAAGGCAGTTTTTGGGCTCTCGCGTCTAGCCCACGCAGGGATTCCCTCGACAGACTCTAGCGAACGAACTGAAACAAGCTACAAACCTACTAGCAACTTTCGTTCCACACGCGTCGTCCAATGGTGGAACACGCCGAGAGATTTATTTGCTATTTCGCGCCGTGGACTCTTGACGGCAGCGTTGAAATCTGTAAACTGCGATTTTCCATTATGGCGACGCTGGCTAACCCGATCGAAGACCCGCTGCAGGAATTTGAATATCCGCAGCGCGAGGCGGCCTTTTTCTACGGCCTCTTTCTGCGCGGCCATTCGGCTGAGGAATTGCGCAAGGACATCCAGGTTCCGGCAATGGTCTTGGCGAAATGGGACAAGGAAACCGTGCGCGAGCCGCAGCTGCGGCCGCTGCTGGAACGCATCGTGCAATACCGGCAACACGTGCTGGCGATTTTCGAAAATCTGATCTGTCACGACGCCGCTACCCAGAAGCTGCAATAGCCCCCGTTACTGTAACAACCGCTCCGCAACAGTCTCGTTGACATCGGTAAGCTCGCAGGTATCATCAAACAGGTGGCGATGGAGTTCGCCCTTAACCGCTGTCCTTCTTTTGCCGGGGCAGATGATGACTCCTGACAAGAATCTTGTCGCGGAGCCATGTCGCCGGCAAGGTTCCTTGTAAAAAGCGTAAGCGAAATCCGGCGCGTTACGATTCGGCGGCGGGATTTTCTGCGCGCATAAGGGAGAACCAGGCTACGTCATGATGAAATATCTGATGGTCGGCATTGGGGGCGGCATCGGGTCGGTGCTGCGTTTCTGGGTGAGCAGTTACCTGGGCGAGCGAATCGGCACGCGGTTTCCATTCGGCACGTTTGCCGTGAATATCACCGGATCTTTCTTGATTGGCCTGATCGTGACGCTGCTGGCGAGCAATTCGGACTGGGATCCCAATTGGCGATATCTGATTGCGATCGGCTTTATCGGTGGATACACAACCTTTTCCGCATTCGAATATGAAACTCTGCGCAGCATGCAAGACGGCAGAATGCTGGTCGCGTCGTTGAACGTGATTCTGAGCGTGACGCTGGGATTTGCCGCGGTGTGGCTGGGAACGATCGCGGGACGCTCTCTCGAGTAAACGCGATATGGGAACGGTCGAGCTAGCGACCAGAGCGGTCTCGCGCGTGTGGGTTCCTCGGGGGCAGTCGCGGTATCTTTCGCTCTATGATTTCTTCACGCCCAGAGCTTTCACGTAGAACTGACGCACATATTCTTTCAACATCCGCCGGGAACTAAACTGCGGCGCCACGCTCTTGATGGCTGCTTTCATCACGCGTACATATTCGTGAGGAATTTCGTCGTCCGGACGCAGGTAGTAGAGCGGAATTATTTTCTCCTCGAGCAAGCGATAAAGCGCTTCGGCATCTGCGGCGGTGCGATCTCCTTCCGTCGCGTCGCCACCGAAGGCCCAGCCATTCGTGCCGTTATAGCCTTCCAGCCACCAGCCGTCCAAAATCGAAATGCTGGGGACGCCATTGGCGCCCGCCTTCATGCCGCTGGTGCCGCTCGCTTCCAGGGGAGGCAACGGATTGTTCAGCCACATGTCCACGCCACGAACCATGCGCGCCGCCAGATGTTGATCGTAATTTTCGACGAATGCGATGCGCGCCGCGAAGTTTGGATCGCGCGCGAGTTGGAACACCCTTTGGATCAGCTGCGCCCCGGCGATATCGGAAGGATGAGCTTTTCCGGCGAAAATAATCTGCACCGGCTGCAACGGATTGGTCAAAATCAGCTTCAGGCGATCCAGATCATGAAGGATCAAATCAGGGCGCTTATAGCTGGTGAACCGGCGCGCAAAACCGATCGTTAGGATTTCAGGATCGAGCAACGCGCCAAACGCAATCACACTTTCCGCGCGCACGCGTTTTTTTTGCCATTCTTCGCGCGCGCGCTCGTTGATTTCGTCAATCAACAAGATCTTCAGCAGACTGTGCGACCCCCAAAGTTCCTCGTCTGGAATATTGTCAACTGCTTCCCACATTTTTAATTGGTCTTGGTCGCGGATCCAGCCCGGGCTCACGTATTTAGCGAACAGCGGCTGAAGCCACTGTGGGTCCATCCAAGTGAGCAAATGGACGCCGTTGGTGATGGCGGTAATCGGAACGTCCTCGAGTTTTTTCTCCGGCCAGACGCCTTTCCACATTTCCCGGGCTACTTCACCGTGTTTCTTGCTGACCGCGTTGCAAAAGTTGGACATGCGCAGCGCGAACACAGTCATGTTGAATCCGGCGTCGGGATTCGCGGGATTGGTTCCCAGTTGCAGCAAACCATTGCGGTCGGTACCGAACTTATCGTAGTGGCTGCTGAAATATTTCTCGAACAACGGAAACGGGAAAACATCCGTTCCGGCCGAAAGCGGCGTATGCGTGGTAAAGACCGAAGTCTCCCTGATTTTCGCCACTGCTGCTTCGAAGGGAGTGCCGGATTCCACCAGCCCGCGCGCGCGTTCCAAAAACGCAAACGCGGGATGCCCTTCGTTGATGTGCACGGCCGCCGGATGAATGCCCAGCGCCTTCAGCACGCACATTCCACCGATGCCCAGCACGATTTCCTGGCGCAAGCGCTGCTCGGGATCGTTGGTGTAGAGCCGATGCGCGATGGCGCGGTCCCACGGCTGATTGGTTTCCACTTCGGTATCGAGCAGATAGACGGGAACGCGGCCAATATCGGCGCGCCACACCAGCACGTGCACCGGCGGTTCGAAGAATGGAACCTGAACTCTCAGGGGCTCGTTGTTTCCGTTGAGCACCAGCTTCACGGGATCGTACGTGCGGTCCAGCGTCTTTTCGTCGTCTTCTTGCCAGCCGTCGTCGCGGATTTTTTGTGAAAGATAACCGCGGGAATAAATCAGGCCCACCGCGACCATGGGAATTGCGAGATCGCTGCACTCCTTGATGTAATCTCCTGCCAGCACGCCCAGCCCGCCCGCATAAAGCGGCAGCGAATGATGGAAAGCGTACTCGGCAGAGAAATAGGCCAAAGGGTCCTGCGGAGCTCCGTATTCGGTAGTGAACCAGCCCGTCTGCGATGCGATGTTCGCGTCGAACTCCGCCATCACCGCGTCAAATCGTTCCAGAAACTCGGGATCGCGCGCGGCGTTGTCCAGAGTTTGCTGCGGCACCAGCGCGAGCATCCGCAATGGATTGTGGTCGCTCTCGCGCCAGGCCTGTTGATCCAGCGCGGGGAACAGTTCGCGCGCTTCGCGGTGCCAGCTCCACCATACATTGTAAGAAAGGCGTGCGAGCCCGTGAATTCGCTTCGGCAAGCTAGGGAACTGCTGCGCCGGGTCTGAACTTTCAGCCATCAATTCTTGCACCTCGTAATCGTCGCCGGGTCGTTGCGCTCTTAGAGCGATGCCATTGTCCCGCCGCGAATCGCTGCAGGCAGAATCGGAGCGAAGCCATCGATTCCCGCGCGCTGAAGAAAGGAATCGTACACGTTCCGCGGGCCGAAACCACGCACATTCATCGCGGCGTGAAACCAATCCTGCAATGGAGAACGCGATCCACTTGCCGTGGAAACGCGCGCTTGCTGCACATTTCCGCGTGCACCGAGGATTATTGTCCCTTACGCAGCATGATTTGGGGAGTGGATTCTAAGACCTCATAAATGGTCAACCCGGAAGGGCGGGGCTTCAGCCTCGCCGTAAAGCTGCGCAAACGAAGGGCTTTAGCCCGTGAAGCCGCGCTCTCTGATCGCAGTCCAATATTTATGAGTTCGCTTCCCGTGAATTTGGCAGTTGGTGGCGCGATGGACCCATGCTCTTAGGTACCAGCGTGTGACGAGCCTCGCACTTGAAGTCGTCATTTGCGGAACAAGCACCTCTGTCGCAAGAGGATCAGAATTAGCCGACAACACAGTTCCCCGGTAGCTCAATCGGAGAGCATTCGGCTGTTAAAAATCCCACAAACCGTTGCTTCGGCACCGTGTAACCACCAAATTGGCCGCCTCGAACGGGCCAGTTGGACCTCATTTTGGACCCCAAATGTCATCATCCGTCCTGTCTTGTTGACCAGCGCTTCGAATGAGTTCACACGAGTCGTATCGATCCTGATCTTGCAATACACTCCTTGCGATTTGAGTCTTCGCAGACGGAGTCCTACGGGATCGAGTTCAAAAGCCAGTTGAGAAACACCGCGCGGTCCGCATTGCTGCTCTTCAGCCGTGCGGCGCTTCACCGCACTTTTTTTGGTGCGTTTATTCTTTGCTGCAATTTTTCTAGTCTCGTAAGGATTTCAGCGAAGGGCAAAGGCTTGCTGGGAAACATTTCCTCCATTTGCTGGTAGTCCCTGCGCAGGATCGTTTGCAGGTGCTCGTTCGGTTTTATTCGAAGGGTTCCGGCTACGGCACTATCATAGTGGGCCCAATTCGCGGCGAAGTAGATTTTCTTGAAGCCTATTACTTCAGCGAGAAGTTCAAATGAGAGTTTCTCGTCCTTGAATCGGTCGGCGGTGCTCATCACGGCAACGTCGGACCAGTGGCGCGCCACGCGCGCCTTTAGTTTGGTTGGATCGGGACGATGATTCTCGGCATGCAAGAGCGTCACTTTCTCCCAAAACGTACGTTCGCAATCAAGGACAACAACCACGGCGGACTTCTCTTGAAAAATATCCGGAAACGTCTCAGCGACGAAGGGCGTCACAGAGGACTTCTCGCTGGGCTGCTGATCTCCGCGGCCAAACTCAATCTTGATTTGCGGACGCAGATATTTTTCGTACGCAAATGCATGGGGATAGTGGAACACGAGGGTCATTTCTTCGTTTTCGTCTTGGGAACCCGCCAGCTCCCATCCCTGCTTGCCGAGGATGGCCGCAAAGCGCTCGTGCAGTTTCGGAAGGATCTTCACATTCACTTCCGCAGTGATGGCCGCGGCTAACTCTTCGCCCAACGTTTTGCGTTTGCTGCGTGAGAGTCGTGGGTTCGCCAGATCGCGGTCTCCGGAAAAACCCAAGGCCGCACGGTTGATCGAGATGTCGATGTCTTCAGAGAACCGGTCAATGAGGCTGAATACTTTGGAAAGCGAAGTCCCACCCTTGAAGCGAAGTTCGGGAATTGCTTCCAATTGGAAGAGGTGTTTCAGAGTCCAGCAGATCCAAAAGTCCTTTTCGACGGCGGTTGTTGTCGAGTTGCGGCGAGCGGCAGTTTCCTCGAAATAGGGCTGCCGCTCCGCCGGCTTACCTTTTGCGAACCTATCCATTGTCTCGCATCAGGCGCTGATTTCGTTGAGCACCGGTTGCGACCAAGCCGGTGCTGCCCGCGCTAGGCGTTTAACGGCTCTCTTGACCGGACGGGGAAGCCGTTTCGCAAGGGCCTGGACGGGAATTTCGGGAACTCCCTTTCTGCCGAGTGAGCGGACCGCCTGAATTACGATTCCCGCCTCGGTTCCTGCACCAATCATTTTGGAAGGCGCAACGTGTTTCAATGCCACCGTTTGGTTCCCAATCCGAATGGTGCGAGAAGGTCCCTCTGTCCAAAAGACATTCTGCATAGGCACTTGATTCGAAAGTCCCAGAAGGTTCGCCGCCTTTGCTCCAGAGACTGTCATCCGGCTCCCGGTTCTCTCCGCCATGGCCTTAGCGACGGCTTCGGCAGAAGGTGAGAGTACCCCGATCTGGGGATGCATTTTGGGAAACTCATACACTCCCTGAGCGAGGTGCCGAATCTGCCCACTCCGCTGAAGCCGGGACAAAGCTTGATCTACCGCAGCACGGGTTCCCAGGTGCGCGAATTCTCTGGGAGTAAAGACCGACCCTCGGTGCTTTGCACGAATTCTTTTCAAGATGGCATTCGTAGTAGAGGTCGCCATGAGAAGCTCCTTCGTCAGAAATACTATACTATATATCTGACAGAGTCAAGGGGCATTTCTCGATGTAAAGCCCTTAAGGTCAATTGCATACCTGCAGAAATCCTAGAACATTGCCAGGTGTATAGCAACGAGCGAGGAGGTTGCGGAAGGTTGAATCGGGGTGCAATATGGTCGAGTCAAAATCAGCGGAATGGAAAAGAATTTATCAAGAAGCGCTACAGGAAACTGACCAGGAAAAATTGATAGCAAAAATCTGCGCCGCTGACGCGTTTTCTCACGCAGGAAGCATTTGATGGGCAGAAGCATCGGTTATCTTTTTCAGACGCGAAACGGCACACCGTTACGGCTATCAAACCTGCGGGAGGGCTAGCTCTACCCCATGTTGGAAGAGTTGAACCTCGTCCAACCCGGCGTTGGAATGCACGCGTTTCGAAGAGGACGGATTTCTTACGATCACCTAATCGATGACGAAACGAACGCCCTCAATCCATCATTCAAATCACTTTGGCCTAGTTAAGTGTTCCGCCCTAGATAATGAAGCGACAGCTTCCTTTAGAAATGATTGCGCTTCGATCAGCGCGCCGTTGACACCCGCGTCGCGGCTCCTTTCGATGACGTCGCTGACGGGATCGAGAAACTGTCTCAAATCATTTAGCAACTGAACTATCGCTAAATGTGGGTCCGAACTCCTTTGTGGAGCGTTCATGACGCACCTCCGCGGATGGCTAGCATCGCCCGCTAAAAATCTTCACTCATCCCTAAAAGGGTATTCAGAGCTCTGTTTGATACAGGCAAGAAGTACTAACCGGGTAGCCTCGTCTTCCACGACGAGGATGCGCAATGATTGCGTTTCCTCGTGCACTGAGTCTGGCCCTCACTCACTCTTCAATCCTGCACGGTGTAGATTCTGACTTCGGCGCTTTGTCCGCCGCGCGCGGGAACGGCGAGATAGAAACGCTCAAAGCCCTTTGATCCTTTTCCAAAGTAGCCAGCGGTTCGTGCGCCGAGGGCAGTAGGAATTTTGGCGAGCAGACTATAGTGGTCTCCGTCAGCCATTTGAAATACGTCGATGAAACCCTCTCCTCCGGGCATATACACCCTCTTGCGACCCGCATCGAAGTACAGATCATCCATATCTTGCACACTCGGAAGCGTCGCCACCTTGTGGCCTGTGACGGTATCCAGCACTACCAATCGCGGCGGGACGTGCGCACCCACGAATAACCGATGGTCTGCTTCATCGAGCGCCATGGGGAAGTTTTCTTCGACGCCCTGCAAGGGCCAGCGCTTGATGTCTTTCGTATTGCGGTTGATTACCACAATTTGCTTTAGTGGCGGGACGTTCACGTAGATGTTGGGTCCGTTCCTCTCCAGTTGGAAAGATTCCGGTTCGCCGCCCAATTTGTATTCCTCATCGAGCCGCTGATTGGTGATCGCATCGATCATCGCGATGGCACCGCTCGGCTCGTCATCTCCGCAGGCCACGTAAACACGCTTGGTGGCTGCGTCGTATCGCAGATTGTCCGCGCCACCGGGAAAGTCGATGGTGGTGATCAGGTCAAATGAAGTTCCGTCATAGATGTAAACTTTGCCGGCGCCACTGGCGACGAAGAGTTTGTTCGTGTCGGGAGAAAACGCCACGCCTTGCGGATCCGCAATGCCTGTGATGGTGCGCTCGGGGATTTGTCCACTGAGGTTGATGACCGCGACCGCATTGCTGCCCAACGCAGAAATAAACAGCCTGCCCTTTCCGTTCGCGAAATGGTCGAAACGGCCTTTGGCATCCTCCAGCGGGATGGCTCCCGTAAGGACGAGGGGCGCGTCACGCTCGGGTTTCGCACTCGTTGCGCTGGCCGAATTCTCTTGAGCGTACACCTCCATCGCAAACCAGGAAATCACAGTTAGTGCGGTACACGCGGCGCAGAACGTTTTCATGTTGCCCTCCTTGAGAAGAACTCTGTATTCGCATTTGTCCCTAGCTCTTTGCGGCTGAATAACATTACCGTCTCCCCTCCAGCTTTCTGGGAGATCAAAGATATTCTGATTGTTTCAGGCTGCCTACCTAAGAGTTTCTGAACAAATTGTCAGAATTCGAAGAGGAACGGAGAGCCATCGGCCACGTGAATCCTCGGGAGTTATGGAATGCACGAAGAAATCGACCCCGGTTCAACTCCGGAGCCACTTGCTTTCAACTCGATTCAATTTCGCGTTCCTAGCTAGAATGTCAACTTGACAGCAACCTGCAAGAGCCGCGGCGGCGCGGCCCGAACCACCTGACCGAACAAACCACTTGAGAAGTCCCCATTGACAGCTGCTGGCCCGAAAAATTGAGTGTGGTTGAAAGCATTGAAAGCTTCGAGGCGGATTTGTAACGCCTTTGATTCCGAAAGCTGGAAGGCTTTCAGGAGAGCCAGATCGCTATTGAACATGCCAGGCCCATAGAAGAAACGGCGCCCGGAGGTGCCCGGCGTACCCAAAGGATTGGGGCTGAACAACGAAGTATTGAAATATTCTCGGCCGTTCCTTGGATTTCCATTAAGGTTTAGCGAACCACCTGCAAAGTCCGGCAAGTCGAGGCTATGATTGTTGACACCGTTTGGCAAGCTTCCCATCAATGAATTGTCCAGGTCGCTGGAGATGGTAACTGGAAATCCAGAGCTGGCACGGGTTATGCCTGAAATCGCCCATCCTTGCGTCCAGATGTTCGCTTGCGAGAACAGGCGTTGAATCGGAAGCTGGTATTGGTATGTGGCGACGAAATTGTGTTTGAGATCGAAAGCCGATAGTCCGCGGGTTGCGTTGAAATCGAATGGATTGAGGATGTCAGCCAAGCTCGATGCCTGATCGATCGATTTGCTGTAGGTATACGCAACCATCCAATCGAGGGTCTTGCCCGAATGACGGATGTTGGCTTGAAACGAGTTGTAATTCGAGTTGGCGACGCTACCTTCGAAATCATCGTTGCTGAAAGCCGAGCCGAGCGGTCCGCGCGTGCCGTGTACGATCTGGCCGCTGGAAGTGATGTAGGTGGTGTCCTCTCCGGCAGGCCCGCAGGTGGGCGATCCCGGAGCCACATCACTTGGCTCGCTCAACACAAGACAAAGCGCAGGGTTACCCGGATTGGCGGAGTACACGGCGAGGAGGTGATGAGCTTGGGATCCAACGTACGTCAGGCTGACGACGGCGGTCCCAACCAATTGTCGCTCGATCGAAAGGAAGTAGTTTTCTGAATAAGGATACGTGTTGCTCGGGGATGGGGCTGTCATCCCAGCAATCGGTTCGAACTGGGAAAAGTCAATGTGCGGATTTGGATGGGTCATCGATGCATTCAGCGGCGGAAACGTCAGAGGAAACGGATTCACGTGAACTGTCCCGTTCGCTGCAGTGATGAAAGGAGTGGCGAAAAGCGTGTCATTGCCGGTATAACTCAAGCCATAGGGGGGCTGGGGCTGGTCGAAAGCGATGGTGTTGCCCTGAATCACGGAATAGAAAATACCGAATCCAGCTCGGATGCTCGTTTTTCCCGGCCCTCCGATAATTTTCCCCAAGAATCCGTCGGACTTCTCCGGCGAATAGGCAAGCCCGAGCCGCGGCGCGAAACGGTTTCCTCCGGGCACCAACGTCTTCGGCACCCCAAGGTCAGTCGGATAGACAATGCCGACGGGAGCGCTCGGGTAGACTTTAGACTGTTCTCCCAGAATGAAGGTTGGAATCTGATTGTATTTCTCAGACCAATATTGCAGCAACTCCCATCTGAGGCCGTAATTCAGGGTTAAATTGCGGCGAATTCGCCAGCTATCTTGCGCGAAAGCTCCGGCATATTTATGGCGCCCATAGTAATGCTGTGAATCCGCCTGATTGTAATTCGTTGAGACCCCGATCAAGAAATCGGCGAAGTCCAAACCAGTTTCCGTTCCCGAAAACAGGAACGATCCGTTAAACGTTGGGTTAGGATTGACATTGACTTGCTCAAAACTGATTTCGGCACCGGCCCTGATGGTATGGTTATCCAGGTTTCTTGAGAAATTGTCGAGCGCCGAAAACGTATTGTTCGCCTGCTGCAGGTTTGTAATGGGTACGCCGATCACAAACGAATTGAAGATGGTGTTCTCTACACCTTCGATCGAGGGTGCCAGCGGTACAATTCCCGGTGTCCCGACGCCCGTAACAAAACCTTGGGAAGCAAGGGTCGGACCAACGCCGCCCATCGGCTGTCCTACATTATTTGCACCTCGCATGAGGCTAAAATGAATCTCGTTTACAGCGGCAACGCCAAATGTCTTAGTTTCTCCAAGATTGATGAGCTGCGCGCGTCCCGTGTTTATGGCGTTGAACCCAGGAACATTTGCTCCTCCCTGGCCGGTTGGATAGGGATTGTTTAACGCGAAGTCGTCAATAAAATAGTAGGCTGAAATCTCACCGTACAGTCCCGTGTCGGCATCGAAGCGGAAGCTTCCTTTGTCGTCTCGCACCCGCTGTCCCTGGGACCCCGTCGAAAACTCAGAATCTCCGACGTTTGGAGGCGGTATGTATTGCAGCAGACTCTTGGCAGGTGCGGCCCACGCGCTTGGGGGAATTACGGCATTTGGAAAGACGCACTGTGCTGGATTCGCGCAACCCGGCGTATAGTACGGCTCATCCGCATCAACGGCGTAGCCGAGCCTGGCGGTGAGAAGACTCGCGAGATTCGGACCGCCTACTTTCCCAGTGAGCGAGCTTGCGAGGTCGCTGAGATTGCCTGTTCGATCTGCGACCGAAGGTACGGAAATCAGCCCCGTGTCGATGGCTTCGTTCGCTCTGGTTCCTTGGTAGTCAGCGAAAAAAAAAGAGTGGTCTCTGCGGATCGGTCCACCCATTGTGCCGCCAAACTGGTTTTGGCGGAAGAAGCCGCGATCAGGAGAGAAGTAATTACGCGCGTCGAAGACGGTGTTTCGAAGGAACTCAAAGGCAGAACCGTGCAGCTGGTTGGACCCCGACTTGGTCACTACGCTCACGATTCCGCCGCTATGATCTCCATATTCCGCATCGAAGTTGCTGGATAGTATGCGGAACTGAGCAATCGAATCCAGATTCGGTACAATTAGGGTCCCGCCGTTCATCATCTCCTTTACGTCGCCTCCGTTGACCAGGTAGCCGTTTGCGTCCTCACGCTGGCCGTTGATCGATTGGCTACCGGGGTTCAGGGTCCCTGAGGGAAGGATCGCGACAGAGGCGCCGGCCATGACGATCGAGTCCGGTAGCTGAGTTGTTACGGGCACAATTCCCGGCTGAAGGGCCAGCAGGTCCGTATAGCTACGGCCGTTGAGGGCCACGCCTGTGATTTCGTTCGCGTCCACAACCCAACCTAACTGGGTGTTCGAGGTTTCGACCTGGACCCCGCCGTCTGATACGGTAATCTCGGCGGTATTCTGGCCAATTTGAAGCTCCACGTCCAAATGAAGCAAGGCATCCACATCAAGCACCAGGCCGTTTTTCTCCTGGGTTGCGAACCCGGCAGCTTCAAAAGTGAACTTGTACACACCGGCAGGCAGGCTGGGAAATGAATAAGCTCCTACTGCGTTGCTGGCTGTCTTTGTTTTAATGCCTTGGGCGGCGTTGGTAGCGGTTATCGTGGCGTTTGGAATCGCGGCTCCGCTCTTGTCTTTTATCGTCCCAAAAACGCTGCCTGCGATGGCTGCCCAGCTCGAGGAGCCCCCCACAAGGACCGAGACAAAGAGCAATGCGCGCATCATCCTGTTGAAATCGCTATAAATAGTCTGCCGTCGTGACCGGCTACCAAACACTCTTGTCAACTCCGATCCTTCGTTAGACTAAGCTTGTTCGCAAGAAATTGCGATGAGGTGAGAGTCGGAACCAGGCCGAACATGCGACAGCTTCTGGGTGCCTGACGATCCCGAGCTGTGGGGTCGGGCTGCAAGCGTGGCGATCCGGGACACGGGCTCTGATATTATTGCGTTGGAGCTGCGGTTTATGGTATGTCCATCATACCAGTTTACATCCCTTATCCAGCTGAGGCAACTGTGTACACGCCAATCCAAACGTCGCATCTATATGAACAGATTGTGCAACAGATTCAGCATTCAATTTTGCAAGGCACCCTAAAGCCCGGAGATCAGCTGCCGTCGGAACGGGAACTGGCGGTAAAGTTCGGCGTCAGCCGAACGGCGGTCCGTGAAGCTGTGAAAACGCTCCATGAAAAAGGACTGGTAGAACCCTTTTCAGGGCGCGGCACATTCGTGACGAACGGAACTTCGCAGGCAGTGCGGCAGTCGATCAATTTGATGATGAGAATTGACCGCCTGCACGGATCTCGGTATTTATCCGAGACAAGACAAATTCTAGAACCCGAGATCGCTGCCATTGCTGCGGCGCGCATTGAGGAGCCACAACTCCTGTTGCTGCGCGACGCGTTCGCAACCATGAACCGCGCCTTGAAGGATGCTGATGCATACATCGAAGCCGACCTCGACTTCCATCTCGCGCTGGCGGAAGCGGCGGGCAATCCGCTGATCCTGTCTCTGCTTGATTCCATTGTCGTGTTGCTGCGCGAACAAAGAATGAAGATATTTTTCACCGAGGGCGGACCCGAACGTGGGCAGCATCATCATGCGCGGATTATGCAAGCCGTGACGCGACATGACACGGAAGGGGCTCGCACCGCGATGCGAGAACATTTGCAACAGGTTAAAGCGGATTCCCACGAAGATAGAAACTTTCAAACTGAGCTCGGGCTGGCTGCGCGACGACGCCCGAAGCGAACATCACAATGCAGTAGAAAGGACGCGATCGTTCCCGAGGGGCTTTCCATTGAAGGCTGAAACGATCTGTGGTCGCTCCCCCTTGTCGCGACGAAGGTTCATTTTCGGCGCGACCGCCACAGCACTGCTATTACCGACTCGGCGTGCGGCCGCGGCGAAGTTCGAGCTCCGGCAATTCCACAACCAACCGTCTACCAGTCCCTTGCATAATCGGCTCACCGAGCTGTGGGCCGCGGTAGAAGCTGAAACAAACGGCGCCGTCGTGGTCCGGACATTTCCGGAAAATGATCACCTTCCGGGCGGCGACCCTGCGGCGCTAAAGCTACTGGTGGAAGGGGGGCTTGATTTTCTTACATTGATGGGTGGTTTGATCGCACCCTTAGTGCCGGCAGCGCAAGTGCAAGGAATACCGTTTGCGTTTCGAGATCATGCAGAAGTCTACGCAGCGATGGACGGCGATCTGGGCGATTATCTGCGGCAGGAATTAACGGCGAAAAACATTTACGCGGTTCCGCGAGGCTGCTTTGAAAACGGCTTCCGCCATATCACATGCACGGTGAAGCCGATTCATAACGCCGAGGACCTTCTAGGTTTGAAGATGCGGACACCCAATAGCCCCATCTTCACGGATCTGTTCGAGTCCCTAGGCACCACGCCCGTCGCATACAACGTGAACCAGTTGTACGATTGCCTCAAAAGCGGCGCCGCGGATGCCGAGGAAAATGCGCTTGCCGTGGTCGAAGCATTCAAGCTTTATGAAATACAGAAATACGTGAGCCTCACAAGCCACATGTGGTCTGGGTTTAACCAACTTGCTAATCTAAAACTCTGGCAGCAATTTCCCTCCGATACGCAGCGGACAATCGAACGCAACATCGCGAAATTTGCCGCTTTACAGCGAGCAGACAATGAAGAGTTGAACGCCACCCTGAAGGTTCGGTTGACGGAACAGGGCATGAGCGTGAACGAAGCTGAAACATCTTCATTCCGCGCCCGCCTAGGGCCCTTTTATGGACGATGGAAGGAAATCGTCGGGAAAAGAGCGTGGGAAATCCTCGAATCACACGTCGGAAAACTCGCCTGAGCCCGAATTTCGGAAGATAGCGTTTGACGGTGACTGGTTTCAGAACTCAGGGTGCTCCTTCGTTGAGACCTGGGAGCGACCATTCCGACACGACCATCGGATCGAGTACGGGTTTGCCCAGTTCCGGGCAACTCAGCGCGTAGATTCCCGTATCCGCGGCTGCATAAATCACATTCCGGTCCCACTCGATAAAAACGTTACTTACAGTTCGTCCCCAACCGTAGGGGACATCACCCTGCGGCGGAATGAAATAGGCGATCTCTTCGGGCCGCGTCAAATTTCCGACGTCATAGCAACGTAAGCCCGCGATGAAATATGAAAACGCCATGAAGTCCTGCCGCGGCCTCCCGGGAGCTTTCAGATGGGGAGGATTGTGCGCACCGAAGCGCCCTCGTTTAAAACAGAAATCATCGTAGGGGGCTCCCGGTGGCGGTACGGGGCGCGGGAACTGCGCCACCGGAACGGGATGCTCTTCGTCGCGAATATCGATCATCCAGATCGGAAGGAAAATCTGATTACAGTCCGCGTTGAGGGTTTCACCGTTGGCGGTGACGAAACCTCGGTCAAGAAATCCGCAGTAGATGGTGTGGAAGGCAACCCCAGTTCGAGAATATTGGGGAGGCGGCTCGAACTTGCCGATCTCCTTCTGGCTGGTAGGATCAGAAAGATCGAGAATTCTCATGCCATTGCAACCGAAAGCGCCGTATCCTCTGTTTCCGCCGTCTTCGAGTTTTTTGGGCACATACACGGGGCCGTGCAATCCTGCGAAAGGCGTTTGGTCCGGTGGGACGGCCGGAGGAACCAGCTTCGACCACATCCACTCCGCGTATTGAGCCTCTTCGCCTTTTCGCGAACCAGGCACCCACCACATCGAGACTTCTTTGGCATGTGTCGGATCGGAGACATCCACAATCATGTTTCCGTTTGCAAGTGGCCGCCCCGCATTCGGTTGATGGATGAACGTGTCATCCGGCGCCGTGTCCAGGTAAGCGTACTTTCCACCGTCATAGTAATTCCGATGAGTGCCGGAACCAGTGGCACCGGTACTGAATTCCGAGAGCAAGACGATTTTAGAGGGATCCGTTGCATCGTAAAATCGAACTCCGCGGAGGCCCTTAATTTTCCGATAGGCCTCCAGCCAATTCGGATTGTCGTATTTGCCTGTCGATTCTTCGGAGACGACAACCGCCCCGGTCGGGCCCGCACCAGTCATCAGAATCCATTTCTTCAGGTTTTTGTTATACGCCACTTGAAGTTGCGCGCCGAAGCGGGTCTCCTCGAACCCATGGCGGTTGTAGAGTGCGGGCTTGCGCAAATTGCTCACGTCGATCACGTCGCCCTTCTGGAGCAAATACCGGCGGTCGCCGATCGACATCATTTGCAATTTGTCGGTTCGAACTTCTCCCGGCAGAATGTGGGCGAGAACCTCCATGTTGTGGACGTACGTTCTGCGATCGAGGTACGTGATGCTTTGCGGCGTCGGGGTCTTGGATTTCAAACCTTGTTGAGCCCATGCCGGGAGTGCACTTCCAGCTAGAGCCAGCCCGGCGCCTGTCACCGCCTGATTCAAAAATTCCCGTCGACTTGGTTTACTCGTCTTATTTTTCTTTTTCATCGTGTCTTGGCCCTCATTTCCTTAAGTAATCAAACGATCGACGCACAGATACAAAGCAGGAACGGGCACGCAGCACGGGCCAATCACGCAACGAGGGAGTTAGAATATGAGTTTAAGACCCAATTGAACGGCCCGATTGCTTCCCGAACCAAGCACGGGATTCGTGCCCGCCTGATCCGGGGTGGCGCAGCCACAACCAAAACCGAATCCGGTTGAGGGATCATTGTTAGCGTACCCGTTAGGTCCTCCGTAGGGATTGGCGAAGTTGGGGTGATTCAGTATGTTGAAAAACTCCGCGCGGAATTGAGCCGTCAGCCGCTCTTTGAATGTCCAGCCTTTAACCACTGACAAGTCCCAGCTGCGGAATCCCGAATCGCGAAATAGATTCCGGCCCGCCGTGCCATACGTCCCGATGGCAGGCGGTATCAGCACGGAATTGCCCTGAGCGTAGCACCCGAATTGATTGAGGGATGCCATCAAACCCGGCGTGTTTGCAGCGTTTGTGCATGCGGCGGGAAACGGGCCACTGAAGTACGGGATCGGGTTCTGATTGGAAGTGAAATCGGATGGCTTACCTATGAAATCCCAGCGCTCAAAGGAGGAAGTCGGGTTGTTGACTTCCCCGGTCAGGCTGAAATCGTTAGAAGTATCCTGCGGACCCCAAGGTTGGCCGGTCTGCACTGCTGCAATCGAGTTGATTTGCCAGCCTTTGAGCATTTGGCCCCATGAATTTTTTCCCGGAAGGGCGTAGGTTAACGAGAGCGTAAAGCGGTGCCGAACGTCGAAATCGCTGCTTGCATATTGCAGGCCAGGCCGCAGGCTGTCGAGGGGCACGCCCGCGCCTTCGTTTGCCGAGGCGTCGTCGAGTGCATGAGAATAGGTGTAGGCGGCCGTGTAGGAAAGCCCATGCCAAAGGCGCTGCGTTAGCGTCGCCTGCAGGCCGTTATAGTTGGAAATGTTCAGGTTGGAAAGATAGTCGATGTAGCCCAAATAGGGATACAGAGCAAAGTATGGCCGACCGGCTTGCTCGCAGTGTCCGCAGGCGATTTCGGCGGGTGAGTTTGGATCGACTTGGTTAATGTCGGTCACGCCGACCAGCTTTGACCCGTGGTTGCCTACGTAGCCGACCTCGAGAGCCAAATCCTTGGTCAAGGTTCTTTCGATGTCGACGGTCCAGGTAGTAACAAAGGGAGTACGCAGGTTTCGATCCACGGCGAACGTGTTGCAGGGAGCAGGGTCGCTGCCCATTCCGTCGCCACATTGCAGCTGTCCGGTTGGGAAGATGCTTGCGCCTCCGACCGAAGATCCATTCCAATTGAGAGCCGCGCCAGGAAGAGAGACCGAAGCCGTAGCAATGGTGCCCGGACTTGGAAGCGCCACGCCATTCGTTCCGGTAAGGAGGGCGCCCGTCGGAACAAGACCCAGCCCGATCGTGCCGGTGGTTGCACTCCCCTGCGCGAGGAAAACGTCATAAGCAAGCTGGTCGTACACGACGGCGACTCCGGCGCGTACCACGGTCTTGCCATCCCCTCGAACATCCCAGGCCACGCCAAACCGGGGCGCGAAGTTGTTGTGGTCTCCGTTGTACGGTGAAGAGATCTGCTTGCCGACTTGCACGAGCCCGAGCGCGGGATCGAAATTCCCGAACTGGTCGTTGGATTCTTTGAGCACCGTATTGACTTCGTACCGCAGTCCGAGGTTGAGGGTTAGTGTGGGCTTTATGCGGTAATCATCCTGGAAAAACAACGCGTATCCTTCGTTGTGGACGTTCCGCGCGGGATTGCCGGCAAGGATCGCGCCCTGACCCGGCGTGCCGGCAAAAAAATCCTCCAGCGGCGTGGCGCAAGGAGGTGTTGCGCACACCCCATTGAAGGCGTCGACGTCTCCGAATCGAATGAGGCCTCGCGCGTTCGTATAGGATGCTCCCGTGAAGCTATCGCGAAGGAATTCCCCGCCAAACTTGAAAGCGTGCTTGCCATGCAAGTAAGAAGCGTGGTCGAGAATCTGAAAGACTTCGTCGGGCCCCTGAATTCTGGGCCGGCCACCGCCTGCGCCCAATTCAAAGTTGGCAAAACCATTCAGTCGGATTACCGGGAATCCAAAGTAGAGCGGATTCGTAACGCCCGTGTTAATACCGTACGTCGTGGGGTTCACGGTGTGGTCTGCGCCGAATCCAGGCTGATACAGATGGTCCAGTCCAGCCCTGAACTCGTTTACCCACCGCGAGCTCGGACTCCAGGTCCAACTGCCCGAACCCACTTGGGCCCGCGTATGAAGGACGGACTCCCAATCTTGCTTGACTTGATTCGGCGCGTCGTTCCATTGGCCATCAACTTGTCCGAAGAAATACATGCCACTTACCGTGTGACGCTCATTGATATGGTAATCGACCTTGGCCACACCGTTGTTTTCTTTGATATAGCTTTGCAAATTTGGGAAATAGGATGTCGTGGGCCCGGTATTGGCAGGGAACAAGTTTCCCGTGCACTGGATGGGAGGGCCAAGTGTGCATCCCGCTAACTGCAAACTGAGCGGGCTGGGTGCCAGCCCGGCGGCCTGTACCCCTGCTATAGCATCCGGTAAACTGTTCGCGGTATCTCCACCGAGGGTTGTAATCACAGGCGCACTGACGGAACTGGTGCTCCCCACCGAGTAGCTTAATGCTTCATATCCCAAGAAATAGAATAATTTGTCTTTCTTGACTGGCCCTCCCACCGTGGCCCCGTATTGCTGCAAGTCAATCGGCTGTTTCGGTGATCCAACAGGATTAAAGTAATTCCGTGCGTCCCACGAATCGTCACGGCCAAAGGCATATGCCGTGCCATGAATCGTGTTCTCGCCAGATTTTAGTCCCACGTTGACGATCGCACCGGGCTTCCAGCCATATTCCGCTTTCGGGTTTTCCTCCACGTTAAATTCTTGAATGGCGTCGATAGGCAGGATCGTCGAGGCATCGCCCGCGATGGTGGCGCCGTTAATGACGCTCATCCCGGAGAAGGGTTCGTCATTGTTCAGCCCTTCAATCAGGTAAACGTTTTCATCCGGCCGGCCGCCGTTTGTGCTCTGCGTAAAGGCCCCTCCCCCCGGATAGATCGTGACTCCGGGACGCAACTGCAGGAGGTTTTCATAATTGCGGCCGTTGAGGGGCAAATCATTTATAGTTTCGTTACTGAGCGTGCCGCCCAAGGTAGCACTGGTATTGTCCACCATGGGAATTTCCGCAGTCACAAGCACCGTCGCGGTAGCCTCGCCGGGTTCAAGCACGGCGTCCACTCGAATGTCCTTGCCGACTTCGAGTTGAATGTTGGTATGTTCGACCGTCTTAAAACCGGGGCCCTCGATGTGGACCCGGTACATTCCTGGAACCAGGTCGGGGGCCACGTATTCGCCAGCTTGGTCGGTCATAAGGGTTCGCGCAAGCCCCCGTTGAATGTCGGTAACATCGACTTTGGCGCCTACGACGGCACCTCCCGATCGATCCGTAACCGTTCCGGAAATGCGGCCAGTACTACCTTGCGCACGCAGCGGTTGACTGAGCGTCAGAGAAACCAGGGACAGAATCGAGATGCAAAAAAGAATCGATACGGTCTTACGGGGAAGCACGACGCCCGCAACGCTCATGGCAACTCCATGTAATGGGTAGGGTTGGACCCCACTGGTCACACAGCTCTACCACCGTAACGCAAACCCGTCAAGAGGTAATTCAAATAGTTGCAATAAAATTTTGGAATGTGGTATGGTCGTACGACCACTTGGAACGGTCAGGATGGCTTCGGAGCGCATGCGCTAATGCTCTGGCTACACGGTACCCGGAAGGAGATGCCGCAGATCCTTTGCTTCAGTTGCACTTAACCCGGAGGATAGAGTGAAGGGCACATTGGGAGCAACAATAGCACTCGCCGTCATTTCGCTGGTCTGTGCAGGTATTGCGTTGGCGCACCACGGAACCGCGAATTACGACATGACTAAGCTGACGACCATTAAGGGTACCGTGACGGATTTTCAATTTATCAATCCTCACGTCGAGATCTTCATTGACGCCAAGGATGACAAAGGAAACGTACAGAAATGGCAGGCCGAAACGAACAGTCCCAACCTGCTGCACCGGGCTGGCTGGACGAAGGATTCACTGAAGCCAGGAGACGTGGTTACCGCAACCGGTAATCGGGCTAAAGATGGCTCCAATTTAATGCGGCTGGACAAAATAGTCCTGTCTGATGGCAAGGAACTACCTCTTGCGAACGGGTCGAACATTCAATAGGAATTGGAGACGTTTTCACGGTCGAATCTCGTCCATCTTGTAATAGCGAGTCGGTGGTCAATTCAGTGAGACACGAGGCCCACGCGCATGCCTAGCTTGTTTTCTCTGTGTCAGTGGCTCGAACATACCTCAGTAGGCACGGCGGTCCGCGACTCACTCTGGCTTTTCCCAGTAATCGAGACGATCCATCTTTTCGGCATCGTCATTCTGGTTGGATCAACATCGGCTCTTGATCTACGCCTGCTCGGGTTCGCGATGCGTGAACAATCCGTTTCAAAACTCGCTCACCGGCTTTTGCCCTGGGCGTGGATCGGGTTCATCATCCAGATCGTCACGGGCTTCCTGCTTTTCTCCTCGGAAGCCACGAAGTGCTACACAAATTTGGGATTCCGAATCAAGATGGCGTTGATCGTATTGGCTGGCGCGAATGCCGTTCTTTTCCACATGCTCGCCTACCGCAGCGTTGACAAGTGGGACAATGCGCCGTCGACGCCGTTCATGGCAAAGTTCGCAGGTTGCCTGTCGATACTGCTGTGGTTTGGTATCGTTGCCGCTGGGCGATGGATCGCATTCCTCTAGCGCGACTTCCTGGCGTAGTGATCGTTTCTTACGCGGCTCCGCTTTCCGAGCGTTTTGAGAATGGAGTATCGAGCACCGGAGGGAATGAAAATGCGCAAGCGACTTATCGGTGTGAGCCTCATTCTAAGCACGGTGACTGTAGTTCCGGGGATTGTGGCCGCGCAAACTGCCGAGTCTCCGGCGAAAGAAAGGCCGAAAGACGAAGTATCGAGCCCGGACATTTCCGGAGTGTGGATGGGACGCGAACTGAGCAAGACCTTCAAAGGGGATCCTCTACCCCCTCTCCAACCATCGGCGGACGTTACCTACAAAGCCACGCAAGCCAAAGACCACAACAATCACGCCGCAACGGATCCGTATCTTAGCTGTTATCCTCCGGGGGTTCCCAGGATTCTACTCATCCCTTTTCCATTCGAGATTATTCAGACCCCCGGTAAGATCGTAATGATCTTCGAGTACGATCATTTTGTTCGACAAATTTATACTGACGGCCGTGACCATCCGAAAGATCTCGATCCGACGTGGATGGGGAATTCGATCGGCAAATGGGAGGGGGATACGCTCGTCGTTGACACAATCGGTTTTAACGACAAGACCTGGCTCGACATGATCGGAGTTCCTCACAGTGAAGCTCTCCATGTTATCGAGCGCATCCACCGCGTCGACCATGACACTTTGCAAGATGACATCTTAATCGACGATCCCAAGACATTCACCAAGCCGTGGAGCGTGCAAAAAATATTCAAGCTGCGGCCAAAATGGGAAATTATGGAATATATCTGCGAAGATAATTTCGAAAAGCCTAAAGCGGAGACTGGAAAGTAGTTTGAGGCATATCCTAGGTTGTTTGATTTTGGAGGCAAGCCTTGAAACACGCGCTTTTTGCGTTCCTCGCGACGATATTCTTCGTTTCAACGGGCGCAGGGCCCTCGTACGCTCACCACGGAGCATCGATGTTTGACATGAATGCGCTCGTTACCAGAGCGGGCACCGTAACGGATTTCCAGTTTATCAATCCCCACGGAATGATTTATTTCAATGCAAAAGATGAAAAAGGAACTGTAGA
The DNA here is from genome assembly GCA_013289715.1 of Acidobacteriota bacterium. Classification (GTDB taxonomy): domain Bacteria; phylum Acidobacteriota; class Terriglobia; order Acidiferrales; family UBA7541; genus Palsa-295. Next base: position 92,993 of record JABCZJ010000015.1, read on the forward strand.
GAAATGGAGCGCCGAAACCCGTGGCGGGCCGAACGTGTTAACAAAAGTGGGTTGGACCAAAGATACCCTGAAAGAGGGCGATCAAATCACTTTTGTTGGTCATCCGGCGAAAGACGGCTCCAATAGTATGCGCCTCGCGAAGGTCATTTTTCCTGATGGCCGGGAATTGAGCCCCGATCTACCGTAAATCGATGGCCTGGCTTTCGTGCCCTTGAATGCTTCCCGCTCATTGAAATGCGCGCGACTTTCAAGCAATCGTAATCGAGAGGTCGCCTAGACCATCGATGTGTCCGATCATCTTATCTCCCCGGACAACCGGACCGACTCCGTCTGGCGTTCCGGTATAGATCAGATCGCCTGCGGCGAGTCCGACCTGTTGCGATAGGTGGCTGATGATTTCCTGCACATTCCAAATCATCATTCCGAGATCGGAGTTTTGGCGCTCCTCGCCGTTGACCGTGAGTTGAATTTTTCCTTTACTCAGGTGCCCCACTTTCGAGAAAGGAAAGACCGCCGAGCAGGGCGCGGCTTGGTCGAAAGATTTGCCGATCTCCCACGGCTGTCCCTTCCTCGCAGCGGCCTGTTGGAGGTCACGACGCGTCATATCCAAGCCCACCGCGTAGCCATAGACATGGCCCAGGGCCCCGTCCACCGGAATATCTGTACCGCCGGATTTCATAGCGACCACCAACTCGATTTCATGGTGATAATTCTGCGTAAGGGATGGATACGTGATCGTCGCGCCGTTTTGAACGATCATGTCGCTCGCCTTGGCGAAAAAAAACGGCGCCTCGCGCTCGTCATGACCCATCTCACGGATGTGAGCCAAATAATTACGGCCTACGCAATAAATGCGACGCACGGGAAACCTTCCGTCGGTGCCGGCCACCGGCAAGGTCGCTTCTGGTGGCGCCGGAATCACGACCTTCTCGTTCGAGGATCGTGTTGAGGGAAGGCCGAAAGGCCCGGCAGCACCGATCAGTCCGGTCGTTTTAAGAAATGCGCGGCGACCATTCATGACGGTCTCCCTTAGGCGTGTTCACTTGGTAAGCAGCAACACTCCGAACGAGTCCGGCCGCATCGGGGGCCGCCGCTGGCCCGGCGCTTTGACCCCCTCGAATATCGCGATCGGGAGAAAGATATTGTGGGTTTTGAAATCGATCGCCATGGTCCGCGCATATTTTTTCGTGGGCACATTCTCAACCACGCTATAGGTATCCGGCGTATCCTCGTGAATGACCGTGAGGTTTCCAGCTCCTCCGTTCGAGCTGAATGCGAGTTGTGTTCCAGGATCGAAACCGGCCGCGTCAGGATCTTCGTCGATCGCGGGGGTCGCGACGACTTTCCCGGTATCCGCGTTCACGACTGCCATCATGGTGTTGTCGCACACCGCGAATAGGCGCCGGTTTTTCTTGTCCATCGCCAAACCAGATGGTTCCTTACACGGTGCGAGCGACCAGCGATTGATGATCGTGAACTTCTGCGCATCAATTTGAACGATTTGTGATTTGTCTGCAAGGTTTGCGAATACACGGCCATCGCCAGCTCCCGCTGCAAATTCAGGCTTGCCCTCGAGCGGAATTGTGCCAACTACGCTGCCATCTGCGGCATTGATGGCGGTGACGTTATTGGTTTTACCGTTGAAGACCAGAGCACGTTGAGACGCCGCGTCATAGAAAATTGCGTCCGGGTTTTCACCGCCGGCGGCGACCGTGGCAATGGTTTTCAAGGTTTTCAAATCAAAGATGGTGACCGTGTTCGTTTTGCCGTTGCTGGTGAATCCGCGGCCAAGATCCGGCGCCAGTGCTATCCCGTGTACACCTTGTGTGTCGGGGATGTCCCCGACAACCGCGTCGCTGTCGGCATCCAGCACAACCACGTGCGTCGCATGGCTGATATACACGCGACGCGCGTCACTATCCACAATACTGTAATCCCACTGTCCTTCCCCTCCAATCGCAATCGTTTTTACGACGTGATAGCCGGACGCTGACGCGGGCACGGCGTGCGCCAGCGAACGGGCTGAAAGTAGAGCAAGTCCCAGGACGCAAGTTAAAAGTAAGAGGAAGCTAGCTTGTTTCGGACGCATCGTATTCGACCCCTCGAAAGTAGGTTGCGGCAAAGTCGACCGCCAATCGCGCAGAATATACATCATTTCGATTCTATTTGGTATGGTGGTATGACAATCAACCGTTAGTCCTAGACAATATGCAACTTCGTTGCACAAGCTAAGCGATTTGCTTGCGAGTGTCTTGGCTTCTAGTCTCAATGGTAAAGTTGTCTAAGTCTTTGAATCGGTGCTGGATACCTATACATCTCGGATCAAGCTTCTCATCGACTCCGCTTTCTCAGCTTGTACAAGGACGAAGACAGAACCCGAACGGTGCCCATCGACACCTCGGTAGCTGCGGAGCTCAAGAAGCATTTGATGGGCAGAAGGATCGGTTAACTTTTTCAGACGCGAAACGGCACACCGTTGCGGCTATCAAACCTGCGGGAGGACAAGCTCTACCCCATGTTGGAAGAGTTGAACCTCGTCCAACCCGGCGTTGGAATGCACGCGTTTCGAAGAGGACGGATTTCTTATCTGGTATATTCCGGGGTGAGCCGTCAAGTCATTCGCGACCGGGGCGGACACTGATCCGACGATACGAAGCTGTTGCGGTAACATCGCGCGCCTGAAATGACCAAGTTGAAACCGATGTTGGACTCCAAGCGACAGAAAGGAAACTAGCACCAGCTCGCAAGTTGTTGTAAATTGAAAGTCTACTTGCCCGTTCCCCGGTAGCTCAATGGTAGAGCATTCGGCTGTTAACCGAAGGGTTGCTAGTTCGAATCTAGCCCGGGGAGCCAACTTCTCGTTCTTCTTCAATCAGTTACAGACGGCGATTTTCACCTCCTCGCTTTTGGGGGCCTGACTGTCACGAAAATGTAACGCCACTCGCTTTTGCGTTCATCGCAGCGCGGCGGAGAGCCTCGACAGAAGAAGCGGGCGGATCAGGCGCAGGATTTGGCCAGGAAGGGCGGGTGAACTAGTTTTCTAGCGCGAGCCAGGAAGGAACTTCGGAGAGAGAGTCAGGCGAGCCGAGCAGTCGGACGATTACTTGGTTCTTGGTGTTTGCTGCAACAGCGCTTTTCGGGTCTTGGCAATCTCTTGGGCGAGTTCCTTCTCGCCGGGCAACGCGAGCTTGTACTGGCTGGACAGAACCTTGTTGTGCAGATTTCCCAGCGCGTAGTGAGCGACCGCTTCGTTCTTCTCCTAGCAAAGGATCAATCCCAGAGGCGGGTTCTCATCGGGCAAGGTCCAGTGCTCGCGGGCATAGTTCAGATAAAGATTCATCTGGCCGGCATCGACGTGGGTGAATTTGCCGATCTTCAAATCGATAATGACCAGGCAGCGCAGCCGTCGATGAAAGAACAGCAGATCGATGCGATACCATTCGTCGCCGACGCGCAGGCGTCTTTGCCGAGCCAGGAAGGCGAAGTTGCTGCCCAGCTCGAGAAGAAAATCTTGCAGCCGGTGGATCAGCGCTTCTTCCAGGGCGTTCTCTGAATATTCATCTTTGAGTCCCAGGAATTCCAGAACGAAGGGTCCTTGATTTCCTGTTCTGGGGTCGACTGTTCGGTTGGATCAGCAGGCTGTCCCCGGCTGATAAGCGCCGCCTTGTTTCGCGACAACTGGGTACGCTCGAAGAACTGCGTCGAGATCTGACGGTCGAGTTGACGGACCGACCAACCTCCCCGCAGCGCTTCTTTTTCGTAGAGGGTGCGGGGTTGCCGGTTGTTAACGGAGAGGAGCCGGACGTAATGAGACCAAGGCAGGGGAAACGGGGACGGTCGAGCCAACCCTACAGATTTCGCAGACGCCGTCTGCGGATTCTCCTTCGAATCCCCGGTCTGGCCCGGTTCGATCAATTCCGCAGACGGCGTCTGCGGAATCGACCAGGCTAGGAAGAACTCTCGCATGGCGAGCAAGTTCCGTTCGGAAAAGCCTTTTCCAAACCGTGAGGTCAGATCCGCCGCCAAGCGGCGCAGCAAGGCCTTTCCGTACTGCGCCCGCCTTTGCCCGCGCTGCTCCTGTTCCACAATCCGTCGCCCAATCTCCCAATAGGTCGCGGTCATGATGGAGTTGACCGAACGCGCCGAATTCCGCCGCGCTTGCTCGAGCAAACCGACGAGCTGCGACATGAATTCAGGATAAGCCTTGTCGAGAAGAACGGGGTTCTTGGATGTCGTGAATCGAACGCGATCCTTTCCGGCAAGGGTGTGGCCCGATTGATTATAGTCTTGTTTGCGGCAGAGATTGAGGCGACGCGCGGGAAGATTTAGACGACCGGTAATAAGGATTCATTAGCGCGAGATGCTTGAACAGGCAAGCGAGCAAGCGGCTCGATCCTCCAGCTAGAACGTGCAACTGCTGGATGAATCGCGCAACCAAGAAAAACTGTTAGCTGAAGCGAGGGACGAGGCGGCTCGCATCAATCAATTGCACGTCAATGACGAAGCCGCGCTGGCGCAGGAACAGCTTCGCATTGCCGATCTCTCAAATAGGCTGCGGGTTGCGAGCGCCACTCTCGATCTCGAGCGGCGACTGGCGGCCGAGGGAAAAGACGTTCGAGAGCTTATGGCATCGCGAGAGTTACACGTAATTGATGTCCGCGACTCTGACTCGAACGGTAATCCGGGAAAGGCGTTTGGTCGCGTTTTCCTGACGGAAGGTAAATCACTTACTTTTTACGGCTTCGATTTGAACGAAGACGGAGTGTTGGATACTAAGAACAGTTTTCAAGTCTGGGCAGTGCCGGAAGGAAGCAAGAACTCCTCGCGCAGCTTGGGCATTTTGCGCCAGGATGCTAAAGCACAAGGGCGGTGGGTGTTGAACGTGGAGAATCCGGAACTCGTAAAGGACATCAATTCGGTGTTTGTCACCGTAGAGCCGGTAGCCGGCGGTAAGCAACCAAGCGGCCAGAAGATGCTCTACGCCTACTTGGGGCAGGCCAACCACCTCTAGTGGCCGGTAACGCGCTATATGCAGTGGGTGCTCGACTCACCGCACTTCTCGACAAGACTAATGCTCTGAGGAGTGGCGCGGGAGGTGAGTTAGTTCGGCCACGGCAGCGCGCAGAGCTGGTAGGGCGGGTTCGGGTCGGTGTTGATTTGCGCGCATACAATGGCAGTAGCTTTTTGCGGTATGGAGCGGGCGGGTACCCACGGTCCCTGAGGACTTGATGAGACCAGCCACACGCTTTGAGTAGTCAGAAGGATCGGATTGTAGAAATTGAAATCGAAGTAGAAAGTATCGCCGATGTTCAGGACCACCTGAGAGCTGTTTGTAGCGTAAGTGATCCATGTCCCTTCGATCGCTGTAAATTGAGGCGAGCCCTGGTAGCGTACGGTAGCGTGGATCGCTGCCTTCTGCGCTGTTTTCGAAACCTTTTGTATGACTTCGCCGCCACTTTCTTGCGGCGCCGCGTGGATTGGCCCGCTAAGACCAAACAAGCCGATCAGAAGGCTTGTGGTCACCGTTATCTTCTTCATGGTATGTCTCCTGCGCAGCACACTGTCACTCGTTTCTGATCGTCGAACCCACGCCAGGATCATGCCGCGCGCGTCTCGACGGTTGGAATTGTCAAAAGTGACAGATTATTGCGCTCGACCAGCGCGACGCAGGTCGATAAGTCAAAGGCCGGCAAATCGCGACAACGACTGGTAAGAAGAGACTTACCGCCGGCTAACGCGGCCGTGGTGCTGGATGAACTCGCTAACCCGTTTACGTCCGGCGGTTGAACATATCCGGACGCAACAGATCAAAAAAGGTGCAGAACGGTTCTCCTATCGCGTTGTTTCACGTCCGGAATTCAGCGTCCCTCTGGCACTTTTGACAGTTCCGCAAGAGTTTTGAAACTGTCATAAGAAGGCTGGTCGCGAACGGACTTGAAATGAATCTCTACACCATGCAGGAATTTCTTGGAGCGCTTCTCGTTACGGCAGCTTTGACGGGAACGGTACTTGTTTTTGTGATCGCCTTCCTCGTTTTGCAGGAAGGGATACGCTGGGCCATTCACGGGTCGAGAACCCATCTCATACCGATTAGAGGCTTGAGCGCTAAAGATCAGTGGCTCCAAAGAAATCGTAGTCGATCCGCTCTCCGCTGAGGGTATCCAAACTCGGTTGGTCAGCAGCGGTTCTAGGAACACTCCGATTTTGAGATGCCGCGCTACCGACAACTAGACGGTCGAGGCGTGCTGCGAATATTTAGAGATGGTTCAGGGTGTTACAGGTTTGCACAGTTTCAACGAAAAACGGAAAGAGGAAGGCTATAAGCAAATACCGTGAATTCCGCGAAGCATTACTCATGGAAAAGATCTTTGTGCGGCAACGCCTGGAGTTCTATGCACGCGGCTGGGAGGTTGGCCTGGCTAAGCCGGCTCGGCCTGTGTGTATTGCTGTGCTACTTACCAGCACCGGCGCTGGCTCAGTCGCCGCAACCGTCCGTCGTCCAGAGAGGGCAGGCTGGTGCGCTTGATGCAGGGGCGAAGGGAACATCCCCCGGCTTGCCCAATCAGCAGTCCTTAGGAAGCGTTAGCGGAGTAGTCTTTGATCCATCCGAGGCCACTGTCGGCGGAGCACAAGTTCGACTTACGCGTGAAGATCAATCCCCGAGCGCAGAAGTGCTGTCAGATGACGATGGCCGCTTTTCTTTTGCCAACGTCGCCCCGGGGTCCTTCCAACTGACAATTACGGCGGAGGGCTTCACCACGCAAGTATTTTCTGGAACTGTAGGTCCGGGGCAGGACTACATTGTCCCGCAGGTCGTGTTGGCTGTCGCAACGCAAGTGACGCAGGTGACTGTCGGACTCACGCGCGTCGAACTGGCAGAAGTGCAGATCAAGGATCAAGAGAAGCAGCGCGTGCTCGGCATCATTCCGAATTTCTATGTCAGCTACGACCCCGATGCAGTTGCTCTCACGTCGAAACAAAAGTTCGAGCTTGCCTGGAGGTCGTCTGTCGATCCATTCACGTTCGTTGGGGTTGGCGCTATCGCGGGGATTCAGCAGGCAGAAAACGGACTTCGTGGATACGGGCAAGGAGCGCAAGGCTATGCAAAGCGCTATGGCGCATCGTACGGTGACGTCGTTATAGGTACATTCCTGGGAAGCGCCATACTGCCGTCGCTTCTGAAACAAGATCCGCGTTATTTCTACAAGGGAACCGGTAGTAAGCGATCCCGATTTTTCTACGCGCTCGCCAGTCCGTTCATCTGCAGGGGCGACAACGGGCGCTGGCAACCGAATTATTCCTACGTTGTCGGAAACTTCGCCGCGGCGGGTATTGCAAATTCCTACTACCCCGCGAGCGACCGGGGAGCAGGTTATGTGGCCGAAACCGCGCTGATAAGGCTTGGTGAGAGTGCCGTCGCGTCGGTCTTTCAAGAGTTTATCGCGCGGAAGTTGACACCGAAAGTCTCGAACCGCGCTCAGGCCCAGTAGTAAATGCGCTGGGGCTTATGGTTGACGACGGTAGAGACATAGCCAACTGGATAATGCCGTGATCGGAGAAGCGACGCACTGCTTCAAATATCCAGTAGTGTTCACCAGGAATTACGTTGGAAGTTTGACGAATTGCCATCCCCTTATGGAAGCCGGGGACTGCGGGCAGCCGAGTGACGGATCGACTGGACCGCAGCCTCCATTCTCCCGTCGAGAGCGTCTTGCTTCTGGTCAAGCTAGAACCGGAAAACAACTCCAGCCTGGTACCGGAGATTGCTCTGGTTGTTGTTGCCACCCGTGAAGGCATTGCCAAAACGGGTCAACAAGTAGTCAACTTCAATTGGCCGGATGGCGATGTGTTCGTTGACCGGTATGTCGATGCCTCCGCCGATGATGAAGTCAAACGCATTGTTGCTGGGAGACCTGCTGGCGACGACACAGCCTGCCGGACCGCAGTCCTTGAAAAGATTCCCGTAGAAATTGCTGTGAGCTCCCCCGAACAGCGCCTCGGCAAATGGCTCGAAGTGGGACATGCGGTATTTAAAGATCGGGCCACCGTTGTAGGTGAACAAATTACCTTGCGCCGTAACGATGCAATTCGACGTGCTACTGCAATTTGGGCCCGGCGGTATGGTGATAGTGCGCGTATAGCTGCCGTAGGCTTGAAGCTCGCCCACGATGCCCACGTACTTGCTGAAGTAGTAGGCGACCGATGCACCGCCCCCATTCAAATTGAACGTGCCAATAAGGTTGTTGTTTTGGGGATTGGCATGAACAAAGGAATAATCAACCGCAACTTCGACCTTCGGTGTATCTTGCGCGAAGGTAGCGCTTCCGAAAAGCAGAACCAACGCAACAAAAAGTAATTTCTTCATCTCAAATTCTCCTCGAAGCTAGATTTGGTACCAACAATTTTCAGCCACCAAGTGCGCGTCTCGACTTGTGTGAGGCGCCGCAATCTCGCTCATGCCGAAATGCGCTTGGCGATAACTTGACGCTGCAACTTCGTTCCAACCCTCCAACATGGAGTTGAAGGCCCGGAAGAGTTTCTCGGAGAGGGATGGGGTGCCTCGCTGTTTTTCGGGGAGTGGGGTGGCTCTTCCGGGCCTTCTCAGCTCCGTACGAACGAACGTACGAGAGTCACAATGTATTGTGTATTGTAAGAAATGTCATATTTGTATTGCATAAATAAACGAGAAGATGACGACACCACGATCAGAAGCTCAATGCACACGGGGGCACGGGCCGACAAAGTTACACGCACTCTAGAGCCGAACCATTTAGGGTAGAGGGCCGATCTTCGGAGAAGAAGGTAGTGTGCGTTCCAGCCAACTTCAACTGTCAGAAATAACAGACCACGCAGTTTTCTGTAGTACCACAGAAAAAAACTGTCAATAGTGACACTAGCAACCCGCGCGTCCTAGGCGCAGCATCTCGAAACGCGGCACCGGTGCACCGCACTGCGCGGTGAACCGTTCGAAGGTGCCATGTTTTGGTAGGTTCCGAAAATCGAACAGGAGGTGAATCATGGACCGCTTACTCAAAACCACCCTAACTCTGGTGTTTCTTACAACGCTTGGTTTGACAGCAGCAACAAGCGAAGCTCAAGCTCCCGTTTTCGTAATTACGCCGGAAACAAGCTCCGTTAAATTCTTCGTGAAAGCGTCGGTGGCTATTGCAGGCAATTTCGACAAGTGGGATGCCACCCTGGCATTTACCTCTCCAGATGTCTCGACCGGAGTACTCGACGTCAAAATTCAAGCCGCCACCGTTAATACCGGAAGCGACTTTAAGGACGACAAGCTCAAGAGCAAAGACTTCTTCGACGTTAAGAAGGATCCGTTGATCACGTTTAAGTCCACAAAAATTGTGCAGACCAGTCCCAACACCTTCGATGTGCAGGGCAACTTTACAATACGCGGAGTGACCAAACCAGATACGCTGGTGCTAACGGTCGATCGCGAAGGGAAATCCTCAGGCGAAATTAAAGGGACGATGGCCTTCGACCGCAAAGACTACGGGATGGACAGCGGCATTCCCTTCATCAAGATCGCCGACCGCGTCGAAGTAACGGTGTCTCTCCAGGCGAAACGAGTCAGCGGCCCTCCAGTCATCTTTAAGCAATAGCCAGTTGGCGTATGTTTTTTCCCAGTGGCGCAGACCGGCGCGTTAACGAGGCGCAGCCGCAATCTGCCATTCATCATCCTTGAAGCGTTGAGCAATCCGACCAACAGTCCACATCGTTCAAACTGCGCGGTTGGCACGGGTTTCTCACCGCAGGCGCAGTGAATTTGGGTCTTTTGACAATATCCATTTCCCGCTGTCTCGGACAACGTTGGCTCAGCTCGAAGCATTCCCGGGTCCAACGCGTTGACATCAACGAGTGCACAAGGAGAAAAAACATGCTTTCACAGTGCGTACACATCTCACGAGCAAGCTGTCGCCAATGTTTCGTTGCTCTTGCAATCTGTCTGCTGCTCAGCGGAGTCGCGGCAGCTCAAAATCAGCCTCCCGTGACGGCGGGTTCAGAACGGTCGCTGCCGACCGCGATCGGAACGCCGTTGAGGGTTACATTCCCTGGGGTTCCGAGCGTCCCCGGCGTCAAAGCTGACAATGCGGTGCAGCCCGCGAGTAGTCGTGGCGCGCAAGGGTATACTGGAGGAATCTCCTCTACGCCGCAAACGGGCAATGCTCCGGCAGGTGTGCGTCGCATCACGTTGGAAGAAGCACAGGAGGCGGCAGCGGCGGCCAACAATCCACTCGTTCGACTCGGACAGTTAAGCGTAGAAGCCGCAAAAGAGCACCGGCTAGGGGTCCAGGGGCTTTACTTTCCGAACGTGGGCACGCAATTTGCAAACCTTCACCTCAACAAGGAGACGGGCCAAGTGATAACCGTGCAACGTCCGCTTCCAGGAATGCCTCCCGTGGAAATAGCCGCGAACATCTTCGCCAAGAATCAGACGGACTTCAACGTCGCCGCGGCTCAACCGGTGACACCGCTTCTTTCCATCTATCAACTCGTGAAAATCGCACGAGCCGACGAGAATATCGCCAAAGCAAAGGCAGGATTGCCGGTGGCAGAAGTAGCAGCCAAGGTAGAGAAGAATTACTTCGATTTGCTGGTTGCCCTACGGGAACTGACCAGCGCCGAAGCAGACGCCAGAACTATCCAGACCAAATGGCTGACGGCTAGCATTTCGGGGACTCCCATCACGTCGCCGGGACAAGAGACGGAGATGCTCGGCGCCGAAAAGGCAGTCGTATTTTCGACCAGCAAGGTGAAGGAGCTAACCGCGGCGCTCAATGGATTGGTTGGCCTGCCGGACGGAACAACTTTGGAACTCGTACCGCCCGAACCACTGGTAGAGGACACATCGCTGATCGAAGCCACCGAGAAAGCGACCGCAGCGAATCCGGAGGTGATAGAGGCAGAACAAACTGCGGTTAAGGCTCACGCGGGTTTAACTCTCACAAAATTGCAGTACGTTCCAACGGTCGCGATCACTGGCGGTTACGCCAACCAAAACGCGATCAGCAACCGTCTTCTCCCCAAGGACTTCAGCTATATCGGCGTCATCGCTACGTACACCATCTTCGATGGGTTCAAGCGAGAGCATGGGGTTAAAGAGCTCAAGGCGCAATCCGAGATGGCCGACCTTGGAGTGCAACTGACGAAGGCAAAGGTGGCGGCGGGGGTGAAGAGCAGTTATTTCGAACTGGACCGCTCGCGTCAGCTCTATCAATTGGCGCGCCGGATGGTGTCCTCGGCCGGCGTGGTAAACGCAAGCTACAAATCAGACGACCCGGAAGTTGAATCAGCGAAGGCAAAAATGGAAGCAGACATGTTTCGGGCCGAGCTCGAATATCGTCTAGCATACGCCAAGCTGAAGGACTTCACGGGTACACGATAGGAAACTTTTCGCGTGCTGGACGTCGCACGCCAATGTCCTCTAGGAGGAATAGAAGTGCAAAATGAAATGAGAGCCCGGAGGATTGCCCCGAGGCGCTCTCGGGATTCACGGGAGTGAAAAGCGCGCTACTGGGAATAAACGGCGGAGTGCTCTGCGCAGATTCGTTGAAAGACAGGACCCTGTTCTTTGCCGCGAAAGCGTTCGATCGGATATCCGCACAGGCTGTCTACGTTGTACGTGGATGCAAGTTCGTTCCAGAGCCGCTCCATTTCAAAAGCGGCTTCCGCTTTGCCTTCGGCGTGCAGCAGCGCGGCACATTCTCCACAAACCGCGACGCGAGGATGCTTTCCCGTAGCCGCGTTGAGGGCGGTCGAAAGGAAATCGCTCGCAGCTTTTACAAATCGCTCCGCGTCGGGCTCGCCATTCGTAAGAAATGTCGAAAGCACGTCGGAGGGTTCCAAAGCAACGTAGCTTCCCCGTTCCATGGCGTCAGAAACATCGCAACCTTCCGACTCTAATTTCCGGCGGAGGCTGTTGCGATGTGAGGCGGTCATAACAACTATGACTGCATCACCATTTGCCAGAGCGGTGCGGATAAAACCGGTGTAGCGAATGAGAAAGGGCGCGTCATCGCCGTAGAATTCAACTTCGTGGGAACGGCCGAATGGTTTATCCCGCATGAAGGGCCGTCGAGAGATTTCAATGCCTTCCTCAATGCGTGGCCGAACGGGAGCTTGCGAGCCCAGAACGCCGGTGAAATCGTGACTGGCCAGGAGAGCGCTCACAAATCTTTCTCCCGACATCACCGTCAGTCGAATGAGTGAGACCTTCATGCGGGCTATTGCGCCAGTCCGCTACAAAACTGTAACTTTTGCCAATGCACAGCATTCTTAAGATGAAGTACATAGTTCGCGAGGCTTTCCACGGAAACTACTTTTTTTCTGAGACGTTCTGTTCATCGTGAGCGGGAAGGCGTGTTAGATGAAAAATCCCCCAAGAATTTTTCAATTGTTGATGCTAGCGGCCACGTTTTCATTGGTAAGCACACTCGCGTTATCTCAAAGCGCGCCGAATCCAGCCGGTTGGTACACCGCTGCGCAAGCCGTGAACGGCGCCAAGGCGTACCAGAAAACCTGTGCCAGTTGCCACCGTGCCGCGCTGCAAGGCGGGATGGGCCCTGCACTTGTCGGCAGGCAATTTTGGCTCACGTACGCCGGCAAGAAAGTTTCAACGCTATGGTCTGCGGTGCACACGACGATGCCGATGACGGCGCCTGGCTCGGTCTCAGCCAGGAATTCGATCAATATCATGGCATTCCTGCTGCAGAAAAACGGTGTACCCGCCGGCACCACACCGCTCAACGATACTGCGGATTTGTCGAAGGCGCTTCCAGCGAATTAGTGGATCGCATCCGAGTGCACTGAATCAAGGCGTGCAGGGGATCCGCGAAAGGCGGCCGCTGATCGGCAAGTACTGCGATTCGTGGGGAGAGTCCGATGTCCAGTGACGACTCGCGCGGGGTGCGCGCATCGGGAGCGCGAAGAATTCTCGGCTGGCGTCGCGTTGTTTGGCTTGCTTCGTTGGCTTTGGTTTTCGTATTTCTCGGTGCGGTCCTCGCGGCGTTGACCAATCAGGCGGTCATCTGGTCAAGCTCGGACAGATTCTGCGGAACGACTTGCCACTCGATGACGTGGGCCTCCGAGGCGTACCACCATAGCACGCATTACATTAATAATGTGGGCGTTCGCGCCAGTTGCGGCGAATGCCACATTCCCTACGACTCAGGCCATGCCACCGCAGAAGAATATTTGAAGCTGCTCTTGTTCAAGGCCGACCGTGGAGTCAAAGATTTCTGGTACGAATCGCAGAAGGGCATCGCCACCAAAGAAGAGTGAGAGAAACGCCGGCCTGCTCTGAGCGAGAATTTTGAAAATTATCTCACCCAGCACAACTACGTCACCTGCCGTGGCTGCCACTCTCTGTTGTCGTTCGGAGGTCCCAACAGCCATATGAAGCTCGTCATTCATCAGGGCATAGTAAAAGCGGGCAGCTACAATTGTCTCGAGTGTCACGCGAACATCGGCCACCTCTACCTGCAACCGTCCTCCAAGGCGGACGGCTGGTACTCGGTGCAGCAGGCGGCCGCCGGCAAGAAGCTTTTTGATGATTCGTGCTCCGGTTGTCACGGCGTAAGGCTGCAAGGCGGCGCTGGACCGGCACTTAGCGGCGTGACCTGGAAGCAAAAATTCGGCGGCGCAAAACTTTTGACGGTGTGGGGAGAAATTAAAGGCCCAATGGCGGACTATGCGGGTAAAACCTTAACGACACAGGAATCCCTCGATATTCTGGCTTACCTGTTACAGCAAAACGGCCTCGCCGCAGGTAATTATCCTCTCACTGACACTCGGGAACTCTCCGACGGCCTTCCATAAAAGTGGCGCCGCGCGGCAGGCGACGACGAAGGCTGCATTCGCCGAACTGGAAGTTAAGGTGAAGAAACACCAAGCCAAACTGCGGAGGGACTACGCGCGGAAACGCAAACACGCGATCGCACGCCAACGGATCGTCGCCGGATCCGGATCGACTGACCTACCTCGTTTTTGACCGAGTTCGGTAATTCTGTCATTTCTGACAATAGGCATTGCCGCGCCAAATCTCTAATATCGCCATCGTTACGCATAAGGAGAGCCAATCCCAGTCATGGCGTCCGACGCAATAAGTGGGGCCGGGATTGGATTCAGTACCGTCCTCATGAGGGCTCCCGGGCCTCCCCCGGGCTTATGAGTGCGGTTCCGATGCCCGCGCTCAACTTGGCGGCGGCTGGTTCCCTCGCAACACCCCAGCCGCCGTTCAGGTGCAGCCGGCGTCCCGTCGGCCATCAGTGAATTTCTTAGACGAGTTCAACGCATTCGCCGATTTCGAAATTGCGAACAAGGAATTGGCGGCGCGAAAGGAGAAGAAATGAAAACTAAGATGCTCGCACTAACGGCCCTTCTCTGCTGCATCCCTTCGGCAGCCTCCGCGCAAAACGTTTACGTGAATTCCAGTCCCAATGCGAATTTCTCCAGTTACCACACGTATGCTTGGGGCCAGAACCAGAATCCAAACCAGATCGCCAGTTCGTTCCTGGCGCAGGAAGCGCAGAGCCAGATCAACACGCAATTGCAGAGCAAGGGCCTGCACATGGTGCAAGAAAACCAAAATCCCGACTTGGTCGTCATCATCAGCGGTGGGATGAAAACGCAAACTTCCTACAACGCATGGGGCATGCGCGGTTTCGGCGGAGGTATGGGCGGGATCACTCCGGAGCAGAACGTGATCGGAACGTTGATCGTGGATATTTACGACGTGAAAGCCAAAGAATTGGCCTGGCGCGCGATCGGTCAAAACACACTGAACGAAAGCAACTCGCAGAAAAACATGCAGATGGTGGACAAAGCTGTCGCCAAGATGTTTAAGAAATACCCGTCCTGAAGCAGATCCAAGTTGTTGAGGCAGCGAAATTAGAAACCCAAGGGAGGAAACCATATGGGCGGCATAGCGCGAGTGAAACAAGGTGTCTCTCTTGGGCTAAGCGTCCTGTTGGTCTTCGGCATCGGTCCCGGAGCCACATCAGGCATGGCCTATCAGAGCTCGGGAACCACAGCGACCGCCACGTCGGCCTCTGGTTATCCAGGGCAGGGGGTGGCGGCAACCGCCGAGGAACTGCAGGCCGTCGTTGCGCCAATCGCTCTTTACCCGGATGCGCTGGTAGCGCAGATCTTGAGTGCCGCTACCTTTCCCGACCAGGTTGCTATTGCCAGCTACTGGATTGGGCAGAACAAGGGTCTTGCCGGCAGCGCACTCGTGGCAGCGGTTGATAAAGAAACCTGGGATTCCAGTGTCAAAGCGCTCACCCAGTTTCCATCCGTGCTAAACAACATGGCGCAAAACCTTTCGTGGACCTCGGAACTCGGTGAGGACTACCACAACCAGCAGGCCGAAGTAATGACGGCCATCCAGACGTTGCGCGCCAAAGCGAAAGCAGCCGGCAATCTGAAAACTACTCCGCAGGTTACGGTGGTACAGCAGTCGCCGCAGGTCATAGTGATCCAGCCGACAAATCCCCAGGTCGTTTATGTTCCGGAATATAACCCAACGGTCGTTTATGGCTACCCCTACGTAGTTCCCGCGTATACCCCTCCTCCTTCTACTGGTGCTGTGGTTGCTGCGGGCGTTATTGGGTTCGGACTCGGGATCGCTGTCGGCGCCATGATGAGCGGCGGATGCTGCGGCTGGGGATACAGCGCTTGGGGTTGCCATTGGAATGGAAGTTACGGGGCCTACTACCACGGCGGTGCCTACTACGGAAACAGCGCGTGGCACGGCGGATATTATGGTTCCAGTGCGTCCGCATACGGAGCCTACGGTAGCGCCCACGCTTCGGCTGGCTACAATCCTGCCACAGGCACCTACGCGCGCGGCGCGTCAACCTCGACGGCATATGGCACGCAAAAGGTAGGGCAGGCGTACAACCCCTACACAGGGGCCTATGGTGCGACCCACCAAGGTTCCAACGCTTATTCGAACTGGGGAAGCTCGACGGTCTCGAAGAACGGGCAGACTGTTGACACGCAGCATTACTCGGACGCTAACGGAAACGTTGGCACCGCCGAGAGCTCAAATGGGAACCGGTACGCCGCTGCGAACGGCAACGCATACAAGAACACCGGGAGCGGCTGGGAGAAGTCGGGCTCCTCTTCTAATGCCGCACACGGTTGGGGAAGCAGCAGTGGATCGGACTATCACAGCAGCAGCTCATCGTCCGCATTCAGCGGCTGGGGCAGTCATTCTGGAGGCGACTCTGGCTGGGGTTCCAGATCTTCCAGCGCACAGGGCTGGGGCAGTCGTGGCGGCGGTGGAGGCTGGGGCGGCCGCAGCGGTGGCGGTGGCTGGCGTCGTTAGGCCTGAAAATGGAAGCCAGGCATCGCGAGAATCGGGAGCGAACGGAGGACTAAAATGTACGAACTATTTCGCAATCGTGCGAGTTTCAGATTGCGTCCCCTATTGCTGATGATGAGTGCCGCGGCGTTGTGTTCGGTTTGGGCATGCGGGAACAATGCGCAGCCTTCTGCCACCCCCTCTACCGCACAGGCCGCTCCGAAAAACTTTGCTTCGCCAGATGACGCGGGAAAGAGCCTGTTCGACGCGGCCAAATCAGGCAATCAAGATGCGGTTCTGGCAATTTTTGGCCCAGCAAATAAGGGGCTCATTTCCACAGGGGATGCGGCTGAGGACAAAGCTTCGCTTGCCGGATTCGCTCAAGCGTACCAGGTGATGAACCGGTGGCGGAAACTGGGAGACGGCAGCGAATTGCTTTTGGTCGGTGCTGATAATCAGGCATTCCCGATCCCACTGAAGAGTGCCGCTGGTCAGTGGTATTTCGACGCGGCTGCTGGAAAAGAGGAACTCATTGCGCGTCGCATCGGCCGCGACGAGATCATCGCCATAGATGCCTGCGCGGCATTGGCGGACGCCCAAGCGCAGTATTTCGCTCAAAAGCACGGGGGTGTGAAACAGTACGCACAGAAATTCATTAGTGATACCGGCCAGCAGAACGGTTTGTATTGGCAATCTCCCGAGAGTTCTGCTCGCAGCCCGCTCGGGCCGCTGGTCGCATTCGCCACCGAAGAAGGAATCTCTCTCACGCCCGATGTCGCCAAGCCCTTTTACGGTTACTACTTCCGCTGGCTGGATGGTCAAGGTGCCGCGGCCAAAGGCGGTGCGAAGGGATATGTCGTCAATGGAAAAGCGACCGCTGGATTCGGCTACGTCGCCTACCCGGCGAAATTCGACGATACAGGCGTGCAGACGTTCATCGTCAATCAGGACGGCCTGATCTACGCGAAGAATCTTGGCAGCGATACCGCCAATCTCGCGAAAGTGATCGCCCAGTTCAATCCAGACAACACCTGGATCGCAATTCAATAAGTTTCGGCAAGGACCATTCGCAGGAATCGTCAATCACTACCGCTCTGCTGCCGCTGAGCGATCCGCACGGCAATCGAGACCAGATGAGCAGAGCGCATGAACTCTAAGCCAGAACGAGCCGGCGAAACTGCCGGGCAGATGCGCAGCCTGTTTGTGCTTGCTTTCCTCGCACCCATAGCAGGCGCGGCCGCGGGAATACTAGGGGCTCTCTTCCGTCTAGCGCTTGCGCGTGCGGACCGTTTGCGCGATGAATTTGTTGTCTGGTCGCATGGCCGGAACATCGTCGGTTTTTTGCTGGTCGTCACGGGTTGCGCTTCGGCAACGGGTATCGCAGCTTGGCTGGTTCGCCGTTTCTCACCGGACGCGTCCGGAAGCGGCATTCCTCAGGTGGAGGCGGTGCTCGAAGGACGCGTACGGCAAGCGCCTTTTATTCTCATTCCGGTGAAGTTTCTCGGCGGTCTGCTCGCAATTGGCGCTGGGCTGGCGCTGGGACGCGAAGGCCCCAGCGTGCAGATGGGCGCAAGCATTGCGCATTTGGTAGGAAAAATATTCAAGCGCAATTGGCCGGACTGCAGAGTGCTGCTGGCGGCTGGAGCGGGGGCGGGCCTGGCCACCGCTTTCAACGCCCCGGTCGCTGGCGCGATATTTGTGCTGGAGGAATTAGTGCGTCGATTCGAACCGCGGATTGCGATCGTGGCGCTCGGTGCGTCGTCGACTGCCATTGCGGTTGCTCGCCTGTTTCTGGGGGACGCACCGGATTTCCACGTCCGCGCACTAGCTTTTCCAAGCAACGGAACGAAGTTTTTATTCTTTGTGCTGGGTGCGTTGTGCGGGCTCGCGGCTATCGCCTATAACCATGCGATTCTTGGCGCGATCGCGGCGGCCGATAGGTTACGCGGCTGGCCGGTTGAACTGCGCGCCGCGATGATCGGCGCTGGCATAGGGAGTCTGGCATGGTTCGCGCCGGAGCTAGTTGGCGGCGGCGATCCAATTACCCAACGTACTTTGCAGGGCATCGGCACGCTCGCAATGATTCCACTGCTATTTTCGCTACGTTTCGGACTGGGCGCCATTTCATACGCCGCCGCAACTCCCGGAGGTTTATTCGCGCCCCTGTTGGTGTTAGGAGCACAGCTTGGTCTTTTCTTTGGGCTTGGTTGCCAATTGCTATTTTCGGGCCTCCAGATTCAGCCGGAGGCATTTGCGGTCGTGGGGATGGCGGCTTTTTTTGCTGGAGTTGTACGCGCGCCGCTTACGGGAATCGCGCTGGTAACCGAGATGACCGGGAACGTTACGATGCTTCTCCCCATGATGGGAGGATGTTTTGCGGCGATGCTCGTCACCGCCGTACTGCGCAACCCTCCTATATATGACTCGCTGAGCACGCGCGTTCTGCCGGCGAGTCGATCCGATTACCGGGCGCCGGTAGGTAGTTCCGAACACGCTTAATTACTCCATTGTCTACGCCATTGAGAATAATGCGCGGCGATTTGGTTTCGGTTCAATATTCGGACGACGGTGTTTGGGCGGAGTCGCTGGTCGAGGAGAACGAACTTGAATAGATACACGAGATTGATACTAGTTATCTTGGCTGGTTTCTCGATGGCGGGATTCGGATCGACGAAACTGGCCTACTCCTGGAGAAACACAAACGCTCCGAGCGGCCCGTTCAAGAACATCATGGTTCTCGCGCTAAATGGGCAAGCGGCGAACCGTGCGCAGTTCGAAGACGTGCTGACGGCCGCAATCACCAAGTCGGGAGTTCAGGCGGTGCAAAGCTACTCGCTGATACCGCGGCCAAATTTAACGCCCATTGATATGGATCAATTGCGCAACGTCGTCCAGGGTCAAGGATTTGATGCAGTGCTGGTTTCCCGCATTGTCGCGTATCACAAGACGGTTACCGAAGTTCAGGACCCGATCTTTCCGCTTGAACCGTATTACGCAACGCTATACGGCTATTACGGGTTTGCGTCTCCGATGGTGTACTCGCCCACCTATCTTCAGACCGAACAGAAGGTGCAGGTGGAAACAAATCTCTATGCGACGGCAAAGCCCGAAGGTGTGTTGGTGTGGACCGGAACCAGCGACACAGTGAATCCACGGTCGGTGAACGATGCGATCAACGCGATCGTTAGGCTGGTGGCTCAAGAATTACAAAAGCAAAACCTGATTTGAGTGTGAGCAATTCAGAAAGTCAGATTGACTTGGACGCCGAATACCGCAGATCCAGGGCCGCTCGTTCCGGTTGGGCGCCAAATATACTGGAAATCGGGAATCACCGTGATATATCGCGCTGGCTGCCACTGATAGTTCGCTTCCAGCATTTTCGCTGCCGTGGCGGCGGGAATAAAGTTGCTCGTCTTTCCATAGATCCAGGCAACGCTCGAGATGTCACTCTTGCGTTGCTTGATGAGGCCTTGATAACTAAACCCGGCACCGCCGAACAGCGGCATCGAGCTCACCAGCTGCTTTGCGGAGTACGTACCGGCGGCCCAAACCGTGAGGCCCTCTGTTGTGTCTGCCCCCTCCGGCCGGTAGACCATCTGCTGTCCAAGGATGAAGACGCCTGAGTTACCTGTGCTGGTCAGATTCCTGAGCGGAAGGGTCGCGAATGCGTTGTTATCCTCGAAGAAGCCGGCCGTGTATTGGCCTGGCATGCCCTTGTCGTTCGCACTCTGGTTGAATAGATAACTCACTTGGGCCGTCACAAGCGCGCCTTTGTTCCCCTGCTGCAGCACGAAGACGTTTCCATTGTTTGCGGAGTTTGCATTCGTATTGAAAACTCCTGCTGCAACTTGTACCGCGGGAGTGACGTTGTAAATGGCTTGCGCGCCCCACTCTAAGCCCGGTGGGGGCCCGACGAAGCTGAGGTCATTGGCAACCAGGGATTCCGGAGTGGAGTCGACGGCACCGCTGACGTAGTTGTTGAAGACCGGCAGGCTCGCAAAGGTATAGCTGGCGCCGAGGCGGCCCGCTGCTATCGTCAGGTTTCTGTGCAGAAATTTTTCCTGCAAATATATTTCTCCCAGATGCACTCCCACGGCGTAGTTGGGATTGAGTGGGAATACGCTGCCGAGATTCGCGGTCAAATTGCTCCCTGTTCCCCACAAATCGGAGAAGTAGAGCGACATACCTGGAATTTTCAGCAGTTTCTCGAAGTCGACGTCGAGTGCGGTCGTTAGCAGACCGACATAGCCCCAAATTTGATGTGGACCGCCGGTGACATTGGTCTGCAGGGCCGAGTAATACGAACCACTTGGTGTGATTCCAAGATCTCTTATCTTATCGCGGACACCGTCCCAGCCCTTCGTGAGCGTTTCATCCCAATTATGCTCCTCATCCTTGCAGCCGAATCTGCGTATGTTCGGATTCGCAGGGTTCGAACACTTCAGTTTTTGCTGATTTGTAGTTGTGGTCGCTGGATTCTGAGCTTGACCCGTTGACGGAAGGGGAGCCGAAGTCTGTGCCGAGCTCTGAGCCGAGATCCGAGAGGACAGGCCCGTGGAGGAAGATTCATCTGCCGACGGCGATTGAGGGTTTCCGTCCGGCACTTGTCGCCCTAAAGCCCAGACTGGCTCGCCGGGAATAACCAGCGTGGACAGGGCAGCGGCCACTGCCAATACGACGTAGCCGCAGCCAGAACGGGTCGTCATCCGAAATCCCCTTGTGCGAGTTGGCAAAGCAACTGGCAAAGGTTCGGCAGTCCTATTTCGCTTTCTTCTTTTTGTCTTTTTTCTTTTTGTCTTTCTTCTTGTCCTCCTGCTTGTTTTTGTCCTTCTTGCCATCGTCTTCAAGCACCAGCTTTTCCGCTCCCTTCATTTTATGCGCCTTCATTTCCTCCAGCAGACCTTGGTCTGTTAAATCCAGTGGGTGCGAGTGCTTCCAGTCGTGATGGAATATTTTCGCTAGCCGTTCAATCACATGTTTGTCGTCCACCGCGATGGCCAGCTCTCTGCGACTATCAAAGCTTCCGGGCGCCAGATTGATGGATCCCACGATTGCGCGATCATGGTCGGCAAGGAGCATCTTGGCGTGCAGTTTCAAATGTTTCAGTTTGTGAATCTTGATACCGACATCTTGCATGATGCGCATCCCGCCGACCGCTTCCACCAGCTTTTCCTTGCTCAGCTTATGCGGAGGGCGGGCCATCACGTGGACCTTCACTCCACGGCGCGCCGCCCGCACCAACCGCTCGATAATCACCGCATCCTGATAGCGCTCGTTTTGCACAAAAAGGGATTCCTTCGCGCCGTCAATAAACTGCGCGATACGCTCCCTCCCGTTGCCGCAGCACCAGATCATGTGGGAATGTTCGTCACCCTTGAACGGCTTGCGCGACCAATCCGCTTCGAAGCATTCGATGATTTCGCCCACTTCATGAGGATGCGAAGTAACGATGGCGTAATCGCGAGTCTCGGTAAGGTTCTTCGTTTCCCAGTTAAGCGATTTCACAAACGCCGTCTCGTCATCCACCACCATCGACTTCTCGTGGGTCACGTCGTAGTCTGGGTTGCTGTCCTTGACCGTCACTCCCCCAGCCGCCAACTTCTTGTGCGACTCCTTGTTTTCCGATTCACCATCACGGCGTGCAGGATTCAGCATCACCCGGACATCCACTCCGCGGCGCTTCGCGTCAATCACCGCTTTCAAAAGAGACGGATCCGAGAAAAGGAACATCTTCACGCGCAATGACTTTGTCGCGGCGTTGATGGCGTCTAAAATCGGTTTAGATGTATCGTCCGGCATCACGATTACAGAACGTGACATGGAGCCTCCTTGAAATCATCGCGAACGTGGCCAATGCCCGCCGGATTGTTCAGCGGACTTTCCCGCGCGATGCGCAATTTCTATGACGCAACTGCGGTAGCCGGCGGCGCGCTGAACTGTATTCGATAGAGTTCCGCATACACGCCACCACGAGCCAGCAATTCGTCGTGGGTACCTTCTTCCGCCACCACTCCTTCTTTTAGGACAATGATCTTATTTGCATCGCGAATAGTGCTGAGCCGGTGCGCGATCGTAATCACCGTTCGTCCCTTCATAAGCCGCTCCAGGGCCTCGATAACCATCCTCTCCGACTCTGTATCCAAGGCCGCGGTGGGCTCGTCCAGGATCAGGATCGGATTGTTGCGGATGACGGCACGGGCAATTCCGATGCGCTGTCGCTGGCCACCGGAGAGGGTTTCCCCGCGCTCGCCCACCATCGTGTCGTATCCATGGGGCATACGCGAGATGAATTCGTCGGCATTTGCCAGTTTTGCTGCCTCCAGGATTTGCTTCTCTGTAACTCCCTCGCGGCCATACGCGATGTTGTCGCGCACGGTCCCCTCAAACAGCACGGTTTCTTGCAGTACGTAACCGATTTGGTCCCGCATTGCATGAAATTTGTATTCGCGAATATCCACACCGTCGATTTTCACCACGCCGGCGGATGGATCGTAAAATCGCGGGATCAGGCTGACTATCGTGGACTTGCCACCTCCGGTAGGACCCACCACACCCACCAGCTGACCCGCTTTAATTTTGAAATTCACGTCCTTCAGCACAGGAGCGTCGGCGGTGTACGCGAAAGCCACGTGCTCGAATTCGATGTCACCGTTGAGCGCTGGCGGTTTACGCGCGTCGGGGCGCTCGGGAATGACGGTGTCGGCGTCAAGTATTGCGCGGACGCGGTCTACACCGACCGCCGCCTGTGCGATCGTGTTGGTCATCGTGGCGAGGTCCTGCACAGGCTTAAAGAACTTCGTCAAATACGAGAGGAAAACGGTAAGCTCTCCCGCTGTCATGATTCCGGCCAGAATGAGCGATGAGCCTCTCCAGAGCACGACGGCGGTGCAGGCGGCTACGGTAATCGAAACGATGGGTGACAGGAGCGCTTTAACCCGGCGCGCTTTGAGCGACGCATCAACCGTCGCATGGCTGACTTCGGCCAGTTCTTCTTCCGCCAAGCCCTCCCTGCCGAAGGCTTTCACCACCCTCATCGATTGCAGTCCCGCCTCCACGACCGAGACGATTTTGCTTTGCTCCTTACGTACCTCGTGGGTCGCCTTCTTGACCACTTTCTTGAAGCGGGACACCAAGAGCAGCATGAACGGCGTGACGGCGACGGCGATCAGCGTGAAATCCCAATTGAGCCAAAACATGATGAACAACATCGCCACAATCGTGAACAAATCAACGGCAATGCCAAGTGTAGATGACGATGCGAAGCCCTGGATCGTCTGCACGTCGGACGTGATGGTGCTCAGAATCGTGCCGGTTTGATGGTTGTCGTAGTAGCTGAGTGAGAGTTGTTGCAGGTGATGGTACGTCCGGATGCGCAGATCATTGGCCACCCACTGGCCTACGCTTGTCGTGTAATAGTTCGCGACGTACGATGCGACCGCGCCCACTACGGCGATCAATACAGCCGCGATTGCAGCCGCGGCCGCGATCTGCATTTTGCTGCCACCCGCCAAAACAGGTTTCAGGAGGTTGTCGAGCCAGGGAGAGAGCTTGTGGCTGCCCACCACATTATCGAGGATAATTTTCAGTGGCCACGGTCCCGCCACGCTCATCGCGGTTTGGATCAGCATGGCGATCAGGATGACCACGAGGGTACCCCGGTAGGGGCGCACCAGAGTTCGAATTAGGCGGAACAATCGGACCCCTCCTCGTCACAACGTTGCCTCTCCATTTTCAGTAGTGGCGGAGTCAAGCGCCACCATTTCACGTCGTTTCAGCGCTCCAAACCATAAAAGAGCGACACCAAACCAACTAACACCACCTTGTGGAACCCAATGGTAGCGAGCGCAAACATCGGACCAGCTGCTAGGACACTACCTGGACAGATTGGATTGGGGAATTGGCACTTTTGACAGTCTTGGAAGTCCTCTAAACTGCATTCCTATCACGCCAGTCCTAGCAGGCCGGCGTTCCCGTGGGCCTGAGTTGAGACTGCAATTGTGTGTTCTGGTCAGTGTGCTGCAGCACGCGTGATAGCTTCGAGAGCGACACTAGTCTTGACCTGCTGATCAGGACTCATCGCGAGGTGCTTCATGGCTGCGAGCTTCTGCAATTCCGTATAGCTTGACGACCCAGCATCGGAGGAGACCTTTGTCGAGAGCTCGAGGGCTTTCCCTTCAGGCCACTCCCAAAGTTCTAAGGTGAGTTTGCCCACGTGCGGCTGTGATTGCGTTTGCCAGCTGGTCGAAGTGATTTCGGCTACTCTTTTCACGCGGGTCCAATCGACGGAAATATGTGCGTCCTCTAACAGCTTGATTTGCGCAGCGCTCAGGAGGCGGGAAACGTCAGTTCCTGTTTGCGGAAGTTCGTCCGTAGCGAGCTGCCTCGTAATTGAATAAGAGGAATTTGGCCCCTCGCGGGTCAGGTCGACTTCGCATTTGAAGTCGCCTCCTCCCTCCCTAGTAGCGGAGAGTTTCTTCCCGTTGGGTGCTCGGAATTTGATGGTCAGATCGCTCTTAGCGCCCTGACGCAACCGCACGATCGCTCCTTGCGACAGGAGATCGAGCTTGTCGGTATCGAAAAAATAGATGCGACCCGGCTTTTCTCGCGTACCTCTAAGAGCTACGACGGCAGCCTGAGACTCAGCCGGCAAGAGGAGCAGCTTCACTTCAACATTGCAGTTTTCTTGTGCCTGAAAGCCAGAAAACGAAAGGACCAGCGCGCAGCAGAAGCACAAGCAAAAGAGAGGAAGTGCAATTGGCTCCGAAGGGCGCTGAATGCAACTCACGTGAACCATCATATGGAGACTTCAGTTGCCGGGAAACTGTCACTTTTACCACTTCCATTAACTCTCCGCTAGAGTGATTATTCCGCACGACAAAGCAGTTAGGCCCCTGCCGGGTAGCCTCTATAGCAAGGAGGAGTGAAATGCGCCACACAGCAAATTCGACTCTCAAGATCCACGATTTGGTTATCGGCGCCCTGTTGACAATTGTCTTGCTCTCCGTAGGAAGCGTTTCTGCATTCGGCCAGAAAGCGGAGACCATTGAGGCCACGGCGATGGGCACTGGCACCCAACTGGGACAGAATGTTGAGATACGCCTGATCATTAGCGATTACTCCACGATGGAGGAGAGGCAGGTTCTGGTGGACGCATTCGCGAAAGGCCAGAACCAGGGGTTAGTCACCGCGCTTCAAAAGATGCGAGCCGTGGGTCGCATCTCGCTCACTGGCACCGTGGGGTACGACGTTAGCTTCATTCGTATGATTCCCACGCCGACGGGCCGAAAGCTCCGCTTTATCACCAATCGCCCGATCCGATTCGGCGAGGCTTGGACGGACTCCCAATCCATGTCCTTTGACTTGAGCGGCGGCGAGATAGATATCAACGACTCCGACAAGAGCAAGAGCACCGGCGTCTTGTTTCCGCGAGCCCAACTGGTCATTGACAAGCAAGGGCAGCTGCAAATTGATCTGGCCCAAAACTCATGGAAGTTGGTGGACGTGCTCGACTGGAAAGGAACACCTGGCGTCAATTAGCCAGAGATCGGATCGCGCACTCGCGCTCCACGGCCACGTTGACAAGTTCTCATTTTTTCCGGAGGTACGTCATGAAGCTACAAAAATATCTGGCGATTGTCTGCGGTTTAATCGCATTCCCGGTGCTGGTGATGGCCACGCATATCTCGGCCAAGGGTTTGAACGGTGACAATACCAAGAAGTACGTTTGCTCGGAGTCAAATCCGGCGAGCATTTGTAGTGCGGCCACGACCTGCGGGTCCAGTACCAGCGCTTGCAATGTGGATGTGAAACGCAGAGGTAGTAATTCCGCATCTGCCACGCCGAACACTCCGAACGCGAAGGAAGGCGCGTCGTTCTGCGTCAAAGTCGGGACCACTGTAACCTGGCAAAGCTCATCCAGAAACACCGGCTTTGTCCTGGACTTTGGCCCGTCCTCTCCGTTCGATACTCCCGACGGAGCGATCATGGGTGGTGCGGACCGGCCGATAGCCGTCATCGCGAAGCGGCCAGGATGCTACAAGTACTCCGTAGGCGCCTGTGTTTCGGGAAGCATATACGGCATGTGCGGCTCAGCGAACACCGAACTAGTCGTCACCCACTAGGCGAATTTGGTTAAACTGCTGCGTGACATCGCGTTCAAACCGTAAGGCCCATTTTAGGTTTCCGGCGCCGCCTGCATGTCGCCGGTGACGACGCCCTCTGACCATCATCTTGGGCCCGGCGCATCCACGCAACGCCGGGCACGCAGTGCAATAGAATTTTCGTTCTGCTGGCCAAGTACGAATCAAGTCATTGACCCGCTGCACTGCACGCCGTTATCGCCTGCTGAAACTCCGTCTGCAACATCTCACCCTGCTCTTCGCGGACGAACCCGACCCACGCGCTGGAAATCATGAGCTGCTCGACCGAGGAGACAGGCCCTTTGGTTCGAGACAATGTTGTGTTCAATCCTGTTGATGGAGTTCTTCCCACCCAAGGAGTGAAGAGGAACCGTGTAGTAATCGCCCGGTTCGATTCCGGGCCGCGCACCACCAGCTGTCATTTCTGACAGTTCCAATCGAATCACAAGGAAGTTACCTTTCGCTGATGAAGGCAAGTGCGTTACCGCAACACAAAATCCCGAGCGGCTCAGGAGTCACGTGGAGACGCAAATTTCGCATATGAGGCAATTTCTTAGGATTGCGACGTTGCTGTTGCTCGCCTCAGCTCTGGTTCTGGGGACCGCCAGGCCAGCTCCGGCAACACATCCACAACATTTCACTCCTCCGGATATTCTCACGGCGAGTGACATACCGTATCCGGCCACTACCGTCGCTGCGGGCGTGGTGACACTGGCCGTCAATTTGGACGCCACCGGCCAGATTATGAATGTGCAAACGCTTCGAGATATACCGACGGTGACGACGCAGGCGACGCTGGCGGTGCAGAATTGGACCTACGCGCCTGCAAGCCTGAATGGAAAGAACGTGCGGTCAACTTTGATCGTCAACATCGTGTTCGATCCTGCATTTTTGGAATCCAATAACATTCCGCTGGGACCGCCGGAGTCGTTTCAGCCACCAAACCCTAAAGCGACGTCCTACACTCCGCCCCAGCTTTTCACAGCGACATTTCCGCCCTACCCTACTAACGGATTAGGGTCTGGCGCCGTCGTCCTGGACGTCGCCGTCAATAGTCAGGGCAAAATCGCACACGTCGCGACCGTTCGCGACGTCCCGACTCTGACTGCGGCTGCGGCGGCTGCTCTACAACACTGGAGTTTCAGTGCGGCGATTTATGGAAACACGCCGCTGGCATCGAAAGTCGTGGTGGCGATGGTGTTCCGAAACCCAGCAACGGCTCTGCCCTAGCCCGTCGCGAGGAGCAGCTCGATCGCAGAGGCGGTAGCACGCTGCCGGCCGGATAACGAATCGCTCGGAAGTTGATTACGGATCAACCCAACACGTTGGTCTTAAAGTGTGAGGGGGTGCTAAGCGATGCGCAGACAACGAACCTTCAATGCGGACCTTCTAGTTTATCTGATGTTGCTGTTGGCGTTCACCAGCATCGCAGTGCAGCTGCTCGCCGCGCCTCGTGTCGCGTCGTGGTTCCCTGGGCTGCAGTCCGACATGTTTCAGAATCTTCAGAATCTGGAGCGGGAATTCTCGATTGACCATACCGTGCACTGGAGGCATGGCGAAGTGACCACTTCGATGTCGGTGGCGCCGACCAACTTTGATGGCTGTTCTGTGGTCTGGGCACAAACGCAAGAAGCGACCAGACCCGGACAATTGTTTTACATCGAGACCCATCGCTTTGAGGTTCCGCTCGCTACCATGGACGCAAAGCAAATCACCGTCCAGCCCGTGGGTGCTGGTCAGAACGAGCGTCCCGGAATCGAACCGGGCGACTATTACACAGTTCTTCTGCAATCGTCGAGTGGAAAGAAATCCGTGAACTTGGTTGACCACAATATCGTCTTCAACCAAAAGCAGGGCCCCATCCCTTCCGTCGAGCAGCTCATGGTTTCCAGCGCGTGGGTCCGGGTCCGTCACGATGAGCAGGGTGAGACGCTGAAGACGCTGTTTCAGCAGGCGATAACGGCGTGCATCGCAGCGGGCCAATGACTTGATTCGTAGTTCGCCGGCAGAACGAACATCCTACCGTACTCCGTGCCTGTCGTTCCGACGGTTCGAAGCGCGAATCGGCCACCATCCCGAACTAATTACGTGGAGTCTGGGTGGTGCTCATCTGCTGCGAAACCAAGCGCGCCACCAGCACGGCCAAATAGAGCTGCCCCGTCACTGCTTCTCCGGATCCAAGAGTATGCGCAACCGCGTGGACCGGGGCGATTCCCTGATAGCCCAGGGTCGTTAACATTCCGAAGCTGTAGTTGACCCAACTGCTCACGGCCGACAGATTGCTCCCTGTCGGTGCGAAAGCACCTGGGTCCAATATCGCTGCAATGTGATAGGCGTGTGCCCAGCCAAAACCAAGGGACAGATAAGCCGCAACTGCACCTTGCACGCGCATCGAGGTCACCGGCCCGGGGCTGAACACTCGCCAGAGCAACAGGGCCGTGACCATTATAATTGCCGCCAAACCCGTCCAGGCGCTCCAGATGGTCAGCGTGTTTGTGGGCGCCCACCAATTCGCCCAACGCACGATCATCGCGATACTGACTACC
This sequence comes from Acidobacteriota bacterium, assembly GCA_013289715.1. Lineage (GTDB taxonomy): Bacteria > Acidobacteriota > Terriglobia > Acidiferrales > UBA7541 > Palsa-295. The sequence goes on from JABCZJ010000015.1 coordinate 121,999, forward strand.
AGCGATGCCAAGACGAACAGCCTGCGGTCGCCCCAGGCGCTCATTGCGCCAACGATCAAGAGGACGGAAAACGCAATGTCTCCGTAGAGCGGCAAGTTGCGGTGCTCGACGCCCAGGCAAGGGAATACGAACCCCAATAGGACGAGCAGGAAAAGGAAGAAGGAGAGGATGGTCTCCGATCGCCAATCGAACGTCGAGAAATGACCGGTTTTGCCGAACATGAACAACCTCGTAGAATCTTCGCGGCGGGCGCCGACGCGATGCGATGCCATGCCATGCTCTAACATTAAACCGGGGAGAAGAATTGTCAAAACTAACAGTTAGATGTGTGAGAAACGAGGCGTGGCCATTCCAGAGATCGTGAACGCATTTTTTGAATCGAAAGTACCTCCAAGCGAACTTCAAGCTAGAGTCGCGTCGAGCCCTTGAGCTCGCCCGCGTTATCGGACGTGCGGCGTTCGAGAACTTCAAAGGTCCGACAAGGGCGATGATCTCAATGGGTCGACGCAACACTCTGCTAGAACCCGCCGGGCATTGAAAACAAGCGTCAAAATCGCTTGCTAGAGTTAGACCAGCCGGAACGCTGCTCTGGCTGGGTTCTGACCGAGTACAGCCAAACAGGTAGTTCTCCCGCGGAAGCATCGTTGAATCAACGGCTCTGGGTGGTGTTGCATCGACCGGTTGAGCTGGCAGCGCTGGAATTTACTACGTCTCGGACAAATCTGCCCTCGACGATGCGGCCAAGGCGGATCTCAGCGCGCTAGCCGATGTCGCGTTGAAAACCAATGGATACATGATCGAGATCACAGGATATGCATCCAGCACCGGAACGGAAGAAGAGAACCAAAAGCTTAGTGATGCCCGGGCCACGGCGGTCACGGACTATCTGCGCAACGTGAAAAACATTCCGATGCGGCGAATCCTCGTTCCCGCTGGGTATGCCGCTTCGCACCCCGCAGGCGAGAACACCGACGCGCAAGGGCGCGCGGAGAACCGTCGCGTAGATGTGAAGATTCTCGTGAACAAGGGAATAAATGAACAGATGTAGGTGGTAGCCCGCACTCCCCGACTCTGTGGCCAGCCGGAGCGTGAGCCGGTACCGGGGACCAATTCGCCAATAAAGCTGGCTCGTCGAATCCCTGATCCAGGATACTCCGGGCTGGTGCTGCAACAACGGAATCGGACATGGCGTGAAGCAAAGCGTCGTCCATTTGATTGCGCTTCCCGCTCCCTGAAAAGGGAGTCTGAAGTGGATCATGGTCGAAGTTTTGATCGCAGAGACCCATCATCCCCGGCGTCTTCTACGCTATTACTACTTGGCCGTTGGTTCAGTGCGCCGAGTGTCTCAGGCGACACAAACTCGGTTATATTGTTACATCCGCGTGGGGTGACACCTTCAGAAGCCCAACCCCGGTCGTGCTTCCATCCATCCCCGGCACAACAAATCCGACGAGCGCAGCATCGGGCTGAAACGAAGCTGCCCGTTGAATCGCTTCTTCCCCATTGTGCTCAACTGCCATCTCACATTCTTTCTGACCCAAACGAATTACGAGGTAGCGAGACAGACAGGGGTCGTCCTCTAAAATCGAGATTTTGGGTGTTTGATGCATCGAACGTCCGTATCGTTCGTGCAGCCCAAGACATTTCCATTTATATTGACGAATTCAGGCCGCAACCAGGAGCCTGGGGTCAAGCACGAGTGAAATTGGGATTTGCGTAAGAATGTAACGCGCAGCAATTCCCTCCGTCGAACTGTTCAGCATTACACCTTCTTGTTCGTGCAACAGTTCCACATCGCCAGTGACGTCAAGGAAGGTTCCCGCTGCAGACTGCTTCGGCGTCAACACCAGTTTTTGATGCACTTCTGGATTTTCTGTTTTTTGAGTTCGGGATCGCCGAGCAATACTTCGCATAAATTTTTGCATTCCTTCCGGAGGAACTCATGTAACTGCTCATTTGTGAAGCTGGGCAGTTTCGCCGCTGGTTTTGAAGTCAGCGAGCGAGCAATATCTGCGAGCCGGGACTCTACGGTCCTAAGCTGTTCGGCGACAAAAGATGAGAGCCCTAGCGTTGCAATTGCCTGGCCCAAACGGCGCGCTTGGGAGGTTAGTTCCGAGCGTTCTCTTTCCAGCGCCGGACGGTTCACTTCCGCTTCACGAGCTAGCTGCTCTTCCAATTCAATCCGGGCTTTCAATTGCGCAGCAAATTCCCTGGTGGGCTCCTCTTTCAGTCAGCTATCAAGCAGATTGCTTGACAGAGCAGTGATAAGCTGCTGCTCAAGGCGAGTGCGAAGAATTGAAACTTGGTTCGTGCAGGTTTCACGAAACCGATGATTCGGGCAACCGTATCGTACGTTGGGCGCCTTCCCGTTAATCAGTCCACCGAGCTCGGTAGATGGCTTGCGAAGGTCAGCCAAATCGAGAAGCGAGGACGAGAACGGGGCCCTAGAAACTGAGCCTCAGCGCCAATTGCACGACGCGCGCACTGACGGACGTGCTACTAATGACACCGAAGGTTGGTGACGAGAAGTTGCTGTCGGGATTTGCAAACTGCGGGTGATTGAACGCGTTGAAGAACTCAGCTCGGACCTCAAGGGCTGTTTTCCCCTGGTGCCAAGGAAGCCTTTGCAGCTTGGAAACCGCGAGGTCCAAGTTCGCCTGGCCCGGGCCACTTACTAATCCGGTGGCACTATTGCCAAAACCCGTTCCGATTCCATCCGCACCGATTACGGGCGGAGTCGTGAAGCAGGATGGATTGAAATATCCGTTGAGCTTCGATTCGATCGATCCTCCCATCAGCAATTGGCCCTTGGTACAAGATCCCGTGAGCTGTGCCCGATCTTCACTGATCCCATAGACGTTATCGGAGTTCGTGTCGGCGATCGTGAGGGCTCTGCCCGACTGAACGGTTGCGACCGCATCCAGGGACCAGTTTGCCAGAATGGCTCGAGTCACTCCATCGGATGGACTGGGTAGAACCCACGTTGTGCTAAAGACGAAGCGTTGAGCGCGGTCGAAACTCGCGCGCCCCCAGCGTTGCGCAGGTGAGTTCTGGTTCCCTAATGTCAGCGAGTTTCCCGCGGAGGTTCCGTTGATGTCCGCGCCATCCGTGTCGAGTGTTTTCGAAAAAGTATAGGCAGCGAGGAATTGAAATCCGTGTCTGAGCCGCTTGGTCAGGCTGACCTCCAATCCGTTGTACCAGGAGCTTCCTTCTGTCTCGAGTTCATCGAGTGAGTCTGCGGCTATGCCCGGAACAGGTACTCGCAATGGGATATTCGCCAGCGTATCCGATGTGGCGTCCTTGATGGGATTCTCCGGCGTGGCCTGTAGAGCTTGATTCAGGGAGCGAAGTCGTTGCAGGTGTGTGCCTTGAGTACCCACGTATCCGACTTCCAACAATAAATCCTGACGGAACCCTACCTGCAGATTCAATCCATACTGCTGAATGAGCGCGGGACGAAAACCCGGCGCGACAGTATTAATCGTTGATGTGGTACTGGAGGAATACGGGACGAACAGGGGAAAGGAGTTTGGGGTTGGGAAGGGTTGCTGGAAGGGCGCTGCAAATGTTGCGTCCGCATTGGCCGACCCTGTATTCAATCGAGTCAAAGCGAAGGGAGCATTGACCACCGATAGGCTGAAAGCTTGTCCGGTCGGGCGGGAATAATACATGCCGTAGCCTCCGCGGAGCACCAACCGGCTGATATGGGGCAAAATCTGCCAGGCAAACCCGATTCGTGGCGCAATCGTGTTTGGATCCGCGCCGTAGTTCCCGAAAGTGTTATTCGCGCGTAGCACACCCGCTGGGGGAGTCCCCGGAAAATTGGAAGCCACAATGTAGCCTGCCACGCTTCCGCCCGGAGGCGGATTTGAATCGGCGTTGGTTATGTCGAAGCTCGAGTTCCGACCCAGCTTGTCTCCGAATTGACCAAGCCGCTCGTAGCGGACCCCGATGTTTAGCGTCAGCGACCTCCTGATTTTGTAGTCGTCTTGCGCGAACGCTGAGCCCTCCCAGACCCGATATTCGCGATTCAGCAATCCGAACACGTCCGCTGAAGCAAAAACGTTGCTGAACGTTCCGGTGCCGTTTTCAATGGCATCCAGGCCCAATAGAAAATCCGGCCAGCTAAGAAACTGCAGAGATGATCCAAGCCCGACGACATCGAGATTGTCCTGCAAGCGAGTGAGGGAACCTCCCAACCGCAAACTGTGCGCCCCGTGGACGAAACTGAGGGTATCGTTGATTACGAAGCTGTTTTGCGTGTAGGTGCGTGGAAATCCAGGCGCAATACTGACAGAACCAAGAATGTTCAGACTGGGTAGCGCATTGGCATCACTCGTTGTTCCTTCTGAAACACCAACGTCCGACCAATTGAACGCAGTCTGAGCTTGCGTACTCCCTCTCGTACGCACGTATCCGAAACGCGCCTCGTTGAGCCATGCGTCATTCAGCTTGTAGGTGTAGGTGAGAGAAAAAACGCGGAAACCAGCGTTGCCGGGACTCCGAAATCCACTGATATTCCCAACGGGGTTTAAGGCATTACCTGGGAACGCGACATCCTGATTGTCATCCGCGAAAAAAAAACGGCCGGAGATCTTGCTCTTATCGGAAATGACGGCATCGACATTGATCACAAACTGGTTTTCGCCGAAATGGCAAGGCTCGGAAAAGGCCGAGAAGCCCTGGGCGGCGAATGGCAGTGCGGCATCCACCGTCTGCGGACTGGGAATCAGGTACGCTCCGTTCGGCAGCTTCAAATTCAGAAGCATGAGAGCCACCGGATTGATGTTTGATCCGTCTGGCAGGACGGCTACGCCTCCCAGCGCACCGGTCATGCCTCCGAACAGTTTCCCGAGCGCAGCTGGCGTTCTATCATCCGTCAGCGGTGGCGTGCGCAATGTCGCGGTGCAGCCGATCCGGGCTTGGCCGGCAGCTAGACCGTTGGTCTGGCGAGTCCCCTGATACGATCCAAGGAAAAACAACTTGTCCTTTTGGAGCGGACCCCCGAGAGCAAATCCAAACTGGTTCTGCTGGAGCGAAGGCCGCGTCTGGCCTGCCTGCTTGAGAAAGAAATCGTTCGCGTTCAGCGCGTTGTTGCGGAAGAATTCGAAAAGCGATCCGTGGAATGCATTGCCGCCGGTCTTTGTAATCACGCTAATGTTGGCGCCGCCAAAGCGTCCATAAGCAGCATCGTAAAGGCCCGTCTGAACCTTGAACTCCTGAATAGTGTCCGGGTTGGGAATGGGGATTCCCCCGCTTGTTGCGCCGGTACTTTGCACGTCACTCACATCAATGCCATCCAGCTGCGAATCATTGTTGTAGGAGCGCGCCCCGTGCACGAATATCCCATCGTTCGAGTCGTTGATCTGAGATTGCGCAATACCGCCAAGACCAAGCTCGGCGGCATTGAAGACGCCGGAGACAACCCCGGGCGAAAGAGCAGCGATTTGCACAAAGTTCCTCGTGACCAATGGCAGACCTGTTACTGCGGTTCCATTGACAACCCGCCCCAGCGCGGAGTCATCGGTCTCAACCATCGGGAGCTCAGAAGAGACTTGGACGCGCTGGGAGACAATTGCGAGGTGAAGTCGAAGTTCAATTCGAATCGTTTCCGTGATCGCGATGTTGATGTCGTAAAGTTGTAGCGGCTCGAAGGCTGCCTTGTCGGCCTTCAGCTGATAACGTCCGGGTTCCAGCAGCAAGAACCCGAACCTTCCCTGTTCATCCGAAGTGCCGGAGAGCGTTTCAGCGGTCTCCTGGTGGATGAGCTGAACTTTCACACCAGGAATTACAGCGCCGGATGGGTCGAGCGTCACACCAGCCAGTGCTCCGGTCGAAGCCGACTGGCCGAGGAGCTGGTGAGCAAATGTGATCGAAAGCACAATGATGACGAGAGGAGCCAGGAAGCCACGACGCCACGGGCTCTTGCTCTCCCGCACACTCGCGCGCATGAATATCCCCTCGCAATGACTTTGGTCGAAATGCGCTCCACTGCTCGTCTTCGCACTCTGGAGCGGAAGGGAGACGATTTCTCAACACAGTGCGGGTCGAACGGTAGCCAAGTCTCCCAATTTAGGCCATTACAATTGTACTCACGCCTCGGGCACGGCGTGAAGGCTTTCGGAATGAAACCGCAAAAACGGCTTGTGGAACGTACTCCGCATCGAGCGTTTTTGAAGGATTGCCTCAATACGCCAGATTCGGACCCTAGAAGCAAAGCATCGTATACAGTCCCTGTCCTCAGCCGTGATCCAGTTAGACTTCCTACCTTGCGTGGCTTTCGGTCGAATGAGAAGTCTACTCTTTCGGACGTGATTACTATATATGTGCAGAAATCGTCGCGGGGTTACACCAGAGCGCTCTAGAGGATCGCATAATTGCGCGGGAACGATGGTTCACGCAGCGAAAATCGAGGTGATTTGCGTCAGTACTAACCGTGAATCGCTCTCGTTGGCTGCTCCGAAGGCTATCTGTCAGTTTTGACAATATTCAACGAATGATTCGACGCCTACCATCTTGACTCTAAACGGCGCGGTCCGTTCTGGTCACTTAGATGTGGGACCGGAGGCCTCCCAGGTGGGTGACGTTACGACCGCGCTACCATATTCACAAACCAACGGAACTAGACCATCTCCTCGGACGATCATGACGCAACGTGATAGCCCATCGATATATGCAAGTAGTGACTTGTATTTTCTAGGATACGATGAGAGAGGCACGGGCAATTACAGTAGGACAGGTCGCTCGATGGGTGAGACTCGGGTGGCTGACCGCGCATTCCCTGCCGACGATTCTTATTTTCGTTGCCGCTGCTATTTGCCCCCTCTCGTTTGCTGCTGATGCGCCATCTCCCAAAAACGTATTGGTGCTATACAGTTTTTCGGATCCCGGCCTTTTTGATCCACTGGATCCCCTTCAAGCTGCTGTGCGAAGGCATGTCCAGTCGCCTGTAAATTTCCAAGTTGAGTATTTGGAATCGGAGCGCTTTGAGAATGCAGATTATGAAAAGAGCTTGATCAAAATGTTGCATTCTGCATACGGCAGCGAAAAGTTGGACGTCATCGTCGTGGAGGCGTATCCCGCACTTCACTTCGCGCTAAGTCATCGCAGCGATATCTTCCCAGGTGTCCCAATTGTTTTTTACGACGTCAACGCTACCAGGATACAAGGTCAGAAGTTGCCGCCGGGTGTAACCGGCGTTACGTCTACCACAGATGTTCGGGGTTCAATAGAGCTTGCGTTTCGGCTCCATCCGGACACGAAAAATGTCGCATTGGTTACGGGAAAGACTGAGCTTGAACGGTACTGGAGTGGAATTTTTCACAACGAATTTCTTCGCTACGAGAACAGGGCACACCTAATTGAACTGACAGGGCTTCCGACGGATCCGTTGATAAAAGAAGCATCGGAACTGCCTCCGCACACCGTTGTGTTTTATCAAGTGATACCCCAATTGTCAGCGCAACCGATTCTAGGCACCTCGGAGGCTATGGCGGCGATCGCTCAGAATTTCCCAACATACTGCATCGTTTCGAGTTACTACTGTATCGATCACGGAGCTATCGGTGGATCCTTCTCCGATGACACCGAGCAATCCGCAATGGAAGCTGACGTCATTTCGCGAATACTCTTGGGCGAAAAACCAGAGAACATTCCAGTGGTTCATGTATCCGGACCTCGCGCGATTGTCGACTGGCGTCAACTTCGCCGCTGGCACGTTCCAGAGTCGGCGCTTCCCGCAGGTACGCTTGTTCTGTACCGCGAACCCACCGTCTGGACGCGTTACCGGAAACTAATTCTAGGCGGAATCATGCTACTTGCTTTGCAGGCACTGCTCATCTGCTGCCTGCTATGGCAACGGGCGAACAAGGAAAAAATAGCACGCTCGCTAGTCCAGCGCCTGGCATTCGAACAACTGATCGCAGATCTTTCGACAACCCTTATCAACGTCCCCGAAGAACAAGTCGGCACGACGATAGAAGGAAATCTCGCTCGGATCGCCGAATTTCTCGACGTGGAGCGAATCTCTCTTCACGAATATTCTGGAGATAGACAGCAGTTGACGGTGACGATCTCCTGGCATGCCAAAGGAGTCAATACTGTTCTGGAGGTCGTAGCAGCGAGTCAGTTTCCTTGGTCGAGCAAACTCCTTCTGCGAGGCGACCTAGTACTTGCATCAGACTTGAGCGACCTACCCGAGGAAGCCGCCGCCGAAAGAGAATATTTCGGGAAACTGCGCACGGCCTCCGCCGCGACGGTGCCGCTGAAGGCAGGCAGTGAAGTCTTTGGTTGCGTTTCGTTTTCCAGTACCAATCGGCACGTGTTATGGACAGAAGCCCTTGTACAGCAGCTCAAGATCTTGGCGGAGATTCTCTCGAACGCCCTGATCCGCAAACGCAGTACCCAGGCACTGATCACCAGCAATACGGAACTGAAGAGGGCCGATGCTGTTCTGCGGGAAAGCGAAGACCGCTTTCGCCGGGTCGCGAATACGGCTCCAGTGTTGATCTGGATGTCTGACACAGACAAACGATGCTCTTTTTTCAATCGAGGTTGGTTGAATTTCACCGGCCGATCTTTAGAAGACGAATTGGGCGAAGGGTGGCTTACGAGTGTTCATCCAGAGGACGTGCATCGTCGTCTCGAGATCTACTGCGCCTCGTTTGACGCTCGAATCGACTTCGAAATCGAATACCGTCTGCGTCGCGCCGACGGAGAATACCGTTGGATCGTCGACTATGGTGTCCCTCGGTATGAATCCGATGGTGCCTTCTGTGGTTATATTGGCTCTTCGGTTGACATTACCGAGCGCAAGTCGTCCGCAGAAGCACTTCGGGACCTGAGCGGTCACATGATTCATGCTCATGAAGAGGAGCGCGCGCGCATAGCCAGGGAACTTCATGACGATTTCAGTCAACGTTTGGCGCTTCAGTGTATCGACCTCGAACAGCTACGAAAGAAACTTCGCGGTTTGGACGTCGAGGAACAAGCGAGGCTTCTGAAGATGCTGAACAGGACCAAGGCGATGTCGGCGGACATTCGCGCTCTCTCTCACCAACTCCATTCCAGCATCCTGGAATTGGTTGGTTTGGTGCCCGCTATTGGCGGCCTTTGTGAAGAAATTGGCGAGAAGTTCAGCATTGAAGTGCAATTTATTGAGCACGGACTCCCTGTTGATATACCGAAGGATGTGGCGCTGTGCCTATTTCGCGTCACTCAGGAAGCGCTCGGTAACGTCGTCAAACACAGTCAAGCGAAGAACGCGCAAGTCGAGCTGACTGTGAACGCGAATCGCGTGAGTCTTCACATAACCGATGAGGGAAGGGGCTTCGACCCTCACGGCGCTAACCCTAGAGTTGGACTTGGACTAGTGGGGATGACCGAAAGGCTTCGACTCGTCGGCGGCACGATTTTGATAAGGTCAGCATCAATGAAAGGGGTGGAAATTTTCGCTGACGTCCCGCTGGCCGTCGCCGAGAATGACCCTCACACAAAAACACGGATTGTCGGAGGCATAGAATGATGAGACGCCCGCGGGTAATAGTGGCGGATGACCATCAAATGTTAGCAGATGCGCTGAAGAGCGTTCTAGAGCCCCGCTACGAGGTTGTGGGGCGCGTGGGCGATGGACGCGCACTACTGGAAATTGCCACTGCGTTGCAACCTGACATCGTCGTACTGGACATTGGCATGCCACACCTGAATGGGTTCGACGCCGGCCGGCAACTGAAACGCATGTTACCCACAGTAAAGCTCATCTTCATGACGATGGATGAACATCCTTACCTGGTGGGGGAAGCCTTTCGGGCAGGGGCTTCCGCATTTCTACTGAAGGAGGCAGCAGCGACCGAGCTAACCGATGCCATTGACAAGGTATTGAACGGCGGTTCCTATGTGACGCCTCGCGCAGCGGAGGGTTTGGCAGAAATATCCTCGCGCGACCCTAAGGATCGCGAACACGCCCCTGAGCCCACCCCCCGCCAGCGCGAGGTCATTCAGCTACTGGCGGAAGGGAATTCGATGAAACAAGTGGCCGCCGAGCTGAAAATCACACTGAGGACCGTCGCGGACCACAAATACGGCATAATGGAGCGATTGCAACTGAAGACCAACGCCGACCTAGTGCAGTACGCCATCGAGCACGGGATCATCTCGCTTCGCCGGACTTCCTTGCCGCACCGTTAGTTCTACGGATGGACTGCCTCTTCAAGGGCGAGCAAAGTGATGATGTTGTGTGACTAGGCGACGATCGAAAATATTTCTCCGCAGGCCGAGCAGAAACTGCGCCTCCACTCCAACACCGCGGTCTGAGCGCGACCTCAGGGGCGATTTCTTAATGACTCACGCGCGTGTACTAATTGCGGACGATCTGATGACGGTGCTGACCACAGTTGCCGAATTGTTACAGGATTCTTTCGACGTCGTCGGCATGGTCTCTGATGGTCGAACCGCTCTGGAAACAACCTTGGAACTCAAACCCGATCTCGCAGTCTTGGATATCTCGATGCCGGGCATGACCGGAATAGAAGTCGCAAGGGAGCTTAGGAGCCGCGGCAATATAGCCAAGGTCGTGTTTCTCACGGTTCACGAGAACCCTAACATTGTCACAACTTGCCTCGCCGCCGGGGGGTTAGGTTACGTCATGAAAGATCTCATGGGAACGGACTTGATTCCGGCGATGAATGAGGCGCTCGCCGGTCGAGTATTTCTTTCCCGACGCTCCTCGAAGCAAGAAACACCTTCGACCGAGACTTCGGATCCTCAGTAAAGATCTTCAATCACTCTCCTCGACTGAGTGCAAAGGACCGTCACTTTTGACGGTTACATTTCGAAAGCAGCTCGGGCAACATCACCCAATTCTCAGTCAACGTGCAGCGAGGCCTGAAACTTGGACCTAAAGAGTTTGAAGTCGATCACTTCGGTCCAGTCGTTGTTGAGTCCGCTAGACGAATGAGGAGGTGGACGATCATGACGCATGTCGCGAGGAACGCTTTAGTTGTAGCGCTGTTTTTCGTAGTTTTGGGTCTGACAGCTACGCCGCGAGCGGTACCTCAGTGCCTCCGATTGACTTCGCGTTCTGAGCGCACCTACGATGCGGCGCACATTCAGACTGATGTCTGGCTGATCGACACGACGGGCAATGAGTGTCGGGACCGGTAATTCTGACGGTTGACTCTGACCGGTACGAACAGTACCTTCCTCCAACTAATCCAGTTTTGAGGCGAGATAACGAAGAGGAGCAGTAAGCCGGCGGTGAGGATGAGAGTTGACCTCGTTCCGTCCGACAAGGCCACATTTGGAAGGAAGATTGCGCTTGCTAACTACAACACGGTGCGGGAATTGGCAGATCTACCCGCCTGCCAAGCCCAAAAGGCTAACGGAAATAACGGTCGCGACCGCTGGGGAGTAAGGTGTGGCGTTAAAGCCAGATTCTACATTTTCAATGAAGGAGGAGAGGTCGATGCAACACCCCTGCCCAACATCGTGGAAGGAAAGCTACGAAAGAGCAGTTAGAGAATCAGACAAGCGGAAACTCACGGAGCTAGTTCGCGTCGCAGAGGAAGGGATGTTCCTTCGCGGGCGGGACCTATCTGGTTCCATGAACCATCAGGAGGAGCGGAGCGAGATGACAGCCGCCGCTGCGGATTTGCTCGTCGTTAAAATTTACAAACTGGGCTGGCCGAATCCCAAGCCACGGTGGCTCGCTAGGGTCACTTTGCAGATCGCACACCTCCAACGAGCTGGATGAACATGTTTGAACTCAGAATCAGCGGAGTGAAAGTGTTATCGCTGGCAGTCGCGTGTCTTCTCCTCTCGATCTTTTTCCTCTGGCAAGAAAGCGAAGACGTAAATCGCAGGAATTTGGATTCAGAGCGAATTCAGTACGTTTGGAAGTATCCAGGAGAAGGGCGGAACTAAAAGCTGAATAGAAGCGTCTGTATGCCTCCGGTCAAAAGATACGTGGCGGTTTGCTGTTGAGATTGCTGAGTAAAAATGAGCACGAAAGGATGAGCCACATGCGAAAGTCCAGGACAATTTTAACGGGCGGCGTTTTGCTTCAACTGGTTGTAGTTTCCCTGATTTTTCTTCTGGCAGCTGTTGCACAGGCCTTCGCGCAGGAGGTCACGGGCACGCCGGGTTCGGCCAGTGCCACGACTTCTATCGACGGGAAACAACTCCCGGCGCCGCCTCCGAAGTTCGGCGGAGTGATCAAAGAAACCCTCAAGGGTTCCGAGCCTTGGTGGCCGCCGCGCATCGTGCCGCCGAAAGGCGCGCCCAACGTCCTGCTCATTATGACCGACGATCAAGGGTATGGTGTCTCCGGCACCTTTGGAGGAGTTATTCCGACGCCAGCTCTGGACCGAATCGCGAAGGCTGGGCTGCGCTATTTGGAGTTCCACTCCACCGCGTTGTGCTCGCCGACTCGAGCCGCGCTGATCACCGGCCGGAACCATCACTCTGGCGGCTTCGGGGTGATCACCGAACTGTCCACAGGTTTTCCGGGTTACGACTCGATCATCGGTTCCGACAACGCTACGATTGGCAGGATTCTCAAGGATAACGGTTATGCCACTTCGTGGTTCGGCAAGAATCACAACACCCCGAGCTTTCAATACAGCACGGCGGGGCCCTTCGATCAATGGCCGTCGGGAATGGGCTTCGACTATTTCTACGGTTTTATGGGCGGCGAAACCGACCAGTGGACGCCTTACCTGTTCCGGGATCACACGCAGATCACACCATGGATTGGCAAACCCGGCTACAACCTAACCACTGACATGGCTGACGAAGCAGTCCAGTACCTGAATCAGATAAACGCCTCGGCGCCCGACCAGCCGTTTTTCCTGTATTACGCCCCCGGCGGGAGCCACTCGCCGCACCAGCCGACCAAGGAGTGGAGTGACAAATTTAAAGGGAAGTTCGACATGGGCTGGAATGCCATGCGTGAGCAGATCTTCGCCAACCAGAAGCGGTTGGGCGTGGTTCCCGCCGATGCCAAGCTGACTGACTGGCCGGATAGTCTGCCGAAATGGGAAACGCTGTCGGCCGACGAAAAGAAGCTCTTCGCTCGGCAAGCCGAAGTGTACGCTGGGTACACAGCCTACACCGATCATGAGATTGGCCGCGTCATCCAGGCTGTCGAAGATATCGGTAGGCTCAACGACACACTGATTATCTACATTGATGGCGACAACGGCACCAGTCCCGAAGGCACCCTATCCGGCACACCCAACATTTGGAGAGCCTATAACGGCATCTTGGACACCCCAATAGCGGATCAACTGAAGGATTACGACGCTTGGGGCTCGGCGACGACCTACCCGCACATGGCAGTCGCATGGGCCTGGGCGTTCGACACGCCGTTCAAATGGACAAAGCAGATCGCGTCACACTTCGGTGGCACTCGGCAAGGTTTGGCCATTTCGTGGCCCGGGCACATCACCGACGTCGGCGCTGTCCGTACACAGTTCCATCACATCATTGACATCGTGCCCACGATTCTGGAAGCAGCGGGGATTCCGGCCCCCGAGATGGTCGACGGCATCCCCCAGAAGCCGGTCGAAGGAGTGAGTATGGTGTACACCTTTGACAAGGCGAACGCGAATGCACCGTCGAAACGGACGACGCAATACTTCGAAATGCTCGCCAACCGTGGTATCTACCACGACGGCTGGTACGCGTGCACGACGCCGCCGCACGGGTCGTGGTTATTGAACGCCCCCTACCCGCCACCGGAAGATTACAAATGGGAACTGTACGATCTAACCAAAGACTACTCGCAAGCGAACGATCTGGCGACAAAGATGCCGGACAAGGTGAAGGAGATGCAGGCGGTCTGGTTGCAGGAGGCGAAGAAGTACAACGTGCTTCCCCTGAACAATGACACGTTTTCGCGGGCGCTCGCACCGCGGCCGAGCGCCGTAGCGGGACATACGGTCTTCACCTACTCGGGTGTCCTTCCCGGGATTCCAATCGGAAGTGCACCGAACTACATCGCCAAGTCGTACACAATTACAGCAGAGGTTGATGTGCCTGCGGGTGGCGGCAACGGAATGCTTGTCACCGACGGAGGACGTTTTGGCGGGATCGGGCTGTACCTACTCAAAGGCAAGCCGGTGTTCGACTACAACATGCTCTCGCTCGCTCAGTACCGTTGGGCAGGCCAGCAGCCACTCTCCGCGGGCAAGCATACGATCGTGTTCGACTACACCTATGACGGCCCGGGCGCTGCGAAGGGTGGCAGCGGTGTATTGAAAGTGGACGGTCAAGTGGTCGCCACAGGAAAGCAGGAAAACTCGATCGCTTTCCAGCAAGTGGCTGACGAAACTTTTGACGTCGGCGTAGATACCCGTACTGGAGTGAACGACAGTGACTATCTGCCGCCGTTCCCATTCAATGGAAAGATCAACAAGCTGACCTTTCAGATTGGTCCGTCGCAGTTTACCGCCGAGGATCAGAAGGCCGCTGCGGTGGCAATCGCTATAACCAAAGACTAGGCTCTGTTGACGAATCGGACGGTCGTGATCCAGATGGATGGGCACGTGTCACCAACGTGCCCTCCGGAGAAGCAATGGAAGTCTAACTCTGATAAGTCGCGCTACCGGACATTTAGACCGCCGTATTTATCGGGGATTGGAACGCCAAGGGCGTCGGAGGAACGCGCAACTCACAAGCCACATCCACACAATTCGCAGGTCGAGAACCAACCTTTTCAGCTGTGCCAATCGAAATCCCATTACTCGGCGGTTAACTTCGCATCGAAAATACGGCCCCTGATTGTACTGGAGGTACAAACATGAAAAATGATCTGATGAGAATCGCTTTCCGTGGGCTCGTGATTTTGTCTACATCCATCGCGCTCTGTGGCGTTGCCGCCGCGCAGAATAACCAAGAGAAGGGCGTCATCAATGGACGGAGTGGCGCCACCATGACGATCCAGACTCAGGATTCCGGAAATGTGACCGTGCTCCTTACACCCGACACGCAGGTGGAAGAACCGGAAGGAGTATTCCGGAGGAAACACCTAAGCATGACCGCTCTGGTCCCAGGGCTCTCGGTGGACGTGAAGGGCTACGTGAATGACAAGAACCAACTGGTTGCGGGCACAGTTACGTTCCATGGCTCCGACCTGCAGACCGCCGAAGATATTCAGGCTGGCCTGACGCCCACGGAACAGCAGGTGCAGCAGAACCAGAAGCAAATAGCCGCTCAAAAGCAACAAATTCAGCAACAGCAGGCAGAGATCCAAGCCCAGCAGGAGGCGAGCGCCAAACATGCCGCGGAAATTGCGGCGAACAAAGCAGCCATTGCGGCAGCCAACAAGCGCTTCGGCGAATTGGGTGATTACAATATTTTGGGCGAGGTCACAGTTCTGTTCGGGAACGACAAGGTGACCATCGAAGATCAGTACAAGCCACAGCTCCTGCAGCTGGCTCAGCAGGCCAAAGGCATCACGGCTTACATCCTTCAAGTGAAAGGCTATGCATCGAAGGTCGGCAGCGCCGCTCTCAACGAGAAATTGAGTACCGAGCGCGCCGAGAATGTTGCGGATTTCCTCGAACAGCAGGGCCAAGTTCCGCTGACGAATATACTGGCTCCCGGTGCCATGGGCACCAGTAGGCAGGTTGCTCCCGACACGTCCACTGAGGGGCAGGCCGAGAATCGTCGTGTGGTGGTAAGGATCCTGCAAAACAAAGGTATCGCCGGCACCTAAGCTAGCCGAGGCATGTAGGGAGGCGCGATTCGCAAGAGTCCGCGTCCCAACGCAGTCGGCAAATTTGAGGCGCCATCTTGGGGCCGCGAAGATTCACTGGCAAGGCTGTTCATATCAGAAAACGGCGCACAATTCCCGATGCGGGAAGGCAGACTTGGACATTCAGGATATTCCGGGCTCGTAGTCGATGACATCGTTAGTTGAGGTGGGGCCTATGGCATGTAGCTCATGCGGGTTGGAAAACCAGCAACAGCTTCGCTCGGGAATGGTCATCCATTTTCCTGGATCAAGGAATCTGAACAGGCCCGCAGTTTTGGCGTTTCTAAATCTTCGGTTCTGCGTGGATTGTGGCGCTAAGAAATTAGTCATTCCAGAATCCGTACTGCGGCGACTTGGGGCAGACGCTGCCGCGCCTCGCCCCCAAACATTCTTAACCCAAGAAATGCCGTAGGAGGAATAGCATCATGAGACGTCCACGTTTAGTATTGGCAGATGACCATCAGATGTTGCTGGATGCGCTTAAAGAGCTCATTGAACCAAGCTACGAAGTGGTGGGGATGGTAAAGGACGGGCATGCGCTGCTGAAAGTCGCCGAACAGCTGCTACCAGACATCATCGTACTCGACATCGCGATGCCAAAGTTGAACGGCCTCGATGCCGGTCGGCGACTCAAACGGTCCCTACCAGCCGTGAAACTTATCTTCATGACGATGCATGAAGACCCTCACCTGGTTGGAGAAGCTTTTCGAGCGGGTGCTTCGGCATTTCTGCTAAAGCAAGCAGCAGGACTTGAGCTGAACGAGGCGATTGAACGGGCGCTGCGGGGCGGTTCCTACGTAACGCCCAGTGCCGCCAAAGGTCTGGACGAGATCGCTTTGCAAGAGCCCCAAAAGCGTGAACATGCTCCCGAACCCACCACACGGCAGCGGGAGGTCCTACAATTATTGGCGGAAGGCCGAACGATGAAAGAAGCAGGGCAGCTCCTGTTCATCACCGCGCGGACTGTTGCCGCTCATAAATACGCCATAATGGAATTACTGCAACTAAAGAACAACGCTGAGCTGATCCAGTACGCGATCAAGCAACGGATGATTTCCGTTTAGCGTCAGCGGAGCACTCACACTTTCCCCCCTCACAGACCCCACTGTGCAGATTTCCACGCCGCGGGTTCCTCAGGTGCGACTCCCCACCCCGTTCCAAGAACGTGTGATCCAAGGAAGCAACAAAGGATGGCGGCAGTGGAGAGCGGTATATTTCTCCCACGTTAGCCTGTTCACACAAGTTCGACGATTGAGCCACTTTCGCCAGATGCGGCAGACCCCCGATAGAACCTCCAGATGCTACTGGAGTTCGTCGCTAGTCCGTAGTATTGGGTAGTGACCCCGGAGCTTAGCGTTAAGGGTCTGCTGCTGTTCTTCCACAGGTTCGCGGTGGTTCCCCTGGCACCATTCGGCTACTGCCGTCAGGCCCCCACGGAGTCGTTTCTTCATCGTCCGCACGTGCAATGTGAACCGTCCTTTATGAAAAAATGAAGCGCGTCGACGCAACGGATCCTAACGACCTAAAATCCCATGCGTTCACGCTGCGATGTAACGCGTGCGATGACGAGAGTGCGTATGGGATCGACGAGATTCGAGAATTCGATGGTTCACCGAGAGCCCGAAAGTCTAAAAGAAAGCGAGCCGCTTCTGCAGGATCGTAATGAGTGTTGTCAGCGGCTGTCGTGTGCAGCATGTCGTGTCTTACCACTGCCGCCCGTCGAGCTTAGAGCAGCACTGGGAAGGAATATGGATGTCGGGCCAAGCCGTCACCAGGCGAATAAACATTCGTTCGGGAAATGACAAAGTGTCCTGACTATTGAACGTAGTAAAAACGTAGTATCAGTTGCGATGAATAGTGGCGAAAAGCGAATTAAACGTGAACAAAAACTGAGGAAGTGACTCTTTGGATTTCATCGCAATTCGTTAGCGTTCCTCGGTTTAGCTTAGCTCCGGCGAATTCTGATTAAATTACTCTAGCGGCTGTTAACCGAAGGGTTGCTAGTTCGAATCTAGCCCGGGGAGCCACTTCTTCTTCTTCATTCTTTGATTCGTCGATAGAGGCGACTCTCACCTCCGTCTGTCCGTTCACGTCTCACGGAAATGTGATACTGCGCCGCCGGTTCCTGACTTGCGTGGCGCGACCCATATTGTTCGACAGCCTGCGGTGCGACGCCACTCGCGAGGAAGTAAGAAGACGATTCCACCGATTGTAGATCGGTTCCCGGAAGTAAGATATCGACGCTGTTACCGTTCCCTCCTCCATCCGGAAATACCATATTCAGTGCTGGCCTCGAGTATGGTATAAGGAGACTTATGGAGACAGCGCGCAAGATCACCGTGGAAGTGCCTCTTGACCTTCTCGAGAAGGCGCAGCGAGCGAGCGGTACGGGCGTCACCCAGACCGTCCGCGCAGGGCTGCAGCTAGTTGCAGCATCGCGTACGTACGCGCGCTTGCGACGCCTACGTGGCAAGGTTCGCTTCACGCGGACATTGGCTGAATTGAAGGCTGACCGGTGATTGCGGCTGATACGAGCACATGGATTGCCTTTCTAGAAGGCAGCGCAGGCGAGGATGTGAAGTTACTCGACAGGGCGCTCGAGGACCGGCAAGTAGTTATGGTGCCTGTTGTACTCACCGAACTACTGAGTGATCCCAAGCTCCCTTCAGGTGTTGCCGAGATGCTCTCAGAGGTACCTTCCATCGAGATCGCATCCGGCTACTGGCAAAGGGCCGGAGGGTTGCGAGGAAAGGTGCTGGCGCGGCGTCGCAAGGCGCGTCTCGGTGATGCGCTGATCGCCCAGAGCTGTATCGACGGAGATGTTCCTCTTCTCACGCGGGACCGGGACTTCAAGGCATTCGCCGAAGCTGCGGGCCTCGATCTCGTCCTTGGGTTCGGAACGAACTGACTCAAGTCATCCGGTCGAAATCGGT
>JABCZJ010000016.1 GCA_013289715.1 Acidobacteriota bacterium
TTCGGTTCACGTAGCGAATCAGAGGCTGTTTGCTGATCGGATTTTCTTGGCTCATGCCGCGAGCTTACGGCAGACTTCTTTTTTTGCAAGATGGAAATTCAGAGGTTTCTTCACAGCTTCTTCTTGACGGGTGCGGGTTTCGACGCTCCACCGTCGCCCACCACAACGAACTACACGCCTCAGATCATCTCGGGCGGGTCGCGCACGCTCCAACACGCCCCTACACGGATTACCGTATTGCCGCATGTTCTATAATGTTTATGGTTCATCGGGAGCCAAGCAACGTGACCACAGCCGCGGTGTCCAGCGCTTCGGTATTGAACAAGCCCAAGACAATTCTCATCGCCGACGACAGTGAACTGGTGCGAACTATGATCCGTCAGGCACTGGAGCGGGACACGGACTTCGCAGTCTGCGCTGAAGCGGCGGATGGCACCGATGCGGTTTCCAAGGCCAGAGAGCTATCGCCTGATTTAATTATCTTGGACGTGAGAATGCCCGGCCTGAACGGCATCGAAGTAGCAGGAATCCTGCGCTATGCACTGCCCAAGGTTCGGATCGTTTTAGTGACCATGTACGCTCAGGATATCGAAAGGAATCTGACGTCTCTTTTTCGCATCGATGCTGTGCTTGCTAAGGCGGAGGGGTTAAGCGAATTGACGGCGCACGTTACCAGCCTGCTGGCGGATCCCCCTGATATCACGATTTTAGACGATACCTTGCGGATTTAGGCGGACGGCCAAGCCTTCCACACCACCCGAACGAACGCCGTTGCATTTCCGGGTGCCGCACTCTGGCCGCAGGCGAGGGTGCGGGTTCAGACGCTCCGCTGCAAACAATCGAGAGCGACCCATTCTAATCGCTAGTTTTTCTGCCGGTTTGGGCGCGCCAGCGAATCCGCCAGCACCCAAGCCGCGCCAACCACAGCGAGATTCACAGCGCTCTCAGTCCAGTTAAAGTGGCTCGCGTGATCAGCGAGGAGGATCGGCCCGTTCGCCAGCAAGCCGAACGACACGAGCATCACAGTGAGCAGGATTGCCGCGAGCCGAGCCTGCACGCCGCTGAGGAACGCAACTCCCGCCGCGACGAAGCCAACGCCGGTGCCACCAGCCCAGAACACCTGCGAAGGCGGCAGCCACTTGGGGACCATCTGAGCCGTGTAGCTCAGGTAGGCAAAATGCGCGCCGCCGAATACCAGCGCACAAACCCCAAACGTCAGCCGCCCCAGGCGCGTAATCCGCCCAGCCAGCGCCGCATCGAGCCTGGCGGTGGTAGCAAAGATGATCAGCCCGCCCGCGGCGATCGCCAGCTGCATGGCGATGTTCTCGTAGGTGACGTAAACAGCGTAATCGGTAAGCAGCAGGCGACCGTTCATCAGGATCACGACAAACATCGTGTAATAGATGGTAAGCGCGGCCGCAGCCCAAGCCGCAGTTCGGCGCCACTCGACGCCCGCCGCCGCGACCACCATGAACACCCCGGCGGCATAGGCCAGGGCGGTGCGAGCAGGAAAGTGCTCAGCCACCGGCTGCCCCGGGTCGAAATCCCCAAACGCTAGGGAAGCCACCCCCACCGCCATTACCCCCAAACCGTACACCCGCCGCCCTAACGCCATCGTTGTCTTTTCCGCTGTCACGATTGCTCCAGCTTAGTCGGAATTTCTTTTTTTGGCACCGGCTCGGTGGAAGTGTAGCGCTTCTGCGGCAGATCGCACGCCGCCCTTTGGGTACTACTCGCCCGGAGGCGCGACGGATTCGTGGTCCCCGAGTTTTCCGGTGCGCGAACGCGATGACTTTTCAATGAGGCTTAACATTGCGTCTACACGCTGTGGAATATAGCTGTCTCCGCTTGAATCGGCAGGCCTTATCGTCCCACGTATCGAAAATTCGGGTGAGCCGAACGTAAATGACTAGGGAGGGGTGCGGATGAAGAAGATAGCGGTTCTGGTGGCGTTTTTGTGCTGCGGGGCGGCCGCTTGGGGCCAGGAGGTGGTGCCGATTGTGGCCGGAGTTGTGACGATGGACGTGGGTACGAAGCACACGTCGTTTCAGGTGAACGTGGATCAAACGATCACGAGTGTGGTGTTTACGAACCCAACGGCCGGCGAAGTGGTGAACGTCATCTTCGTGCAGAATACGACTGGTGGTTATTCGGTGACTTTCGGGGGAAATGTCGCGAATGCGCCTACTGTGAACACGACACCAAGCTCAAGTTCATCCGTACTGCTCTCATACGATATCAATTCGAACACTTGGTACGGGGTCAACAATGGCGGAATCGCTAGTCCATTGAATGTACAGGGGTTAAACAACACATTCGGCGTGCCGCCGGCCAGTCCGGCAACGATCGAAACCATCACGAATGCCGGTGGAATCAGTACGATGAACTGCGACATTGCAGACTGCGGCTTGACGATGTCGGAACAGATCGAGCTGGGCACGTCTGTTCCTCTGAGTTGCCAGGGACCACAGACCATCACGGCGGTGTCCGGAAACAGCGCAAGCTTTGCCAGTACTACATGCGCCGCGACCGGTGGTCCCTACACGAGTACGATCGGCCAATGGGCATCCCCTGTGCAGTTTTGCAACAGCGTCGCACCGGGGAGCTGCACTCAGGTATCGCTGCAGTACGATGGGGCTTTCGAGCTCCTGACCTACGGCAGCGGGACCCTGCGCTCTTTCCTGGTTCTTGATACTGACTCGGTCGCTGCGTTGGTGAGTCAGAATGGCGGATCATTTGTCACGGACATAAACGGCGACACATGCTTGGTCGGGGATGCCATCGACGAATTCTGCACGCATCAAGCCGAGGTGTTTAACGCCGACGGGAAGATGACTCGATACGATACGCAGCCGCTCGATGCTGGTCCCTACAGCCACGGCCTGAACGCCGACCTGGCGGAGCTGAACCCGGGTTTGATCACCGGCGACTATGCACGTACCACTCTTTACACGACCAATAGTGGCACCAACTTCGGTGGGCAGGGATGGTATGAGGTGAGCTTTCAGGCCATCGCAAACGCTAACGTAGCGGGTGCGACGGTGACGTTTGAGGTCGTTTACGCAGATCCCGACTACGGCACTGTTGGCTCGATTTATCCGGTCACCTGCAATATGTCGTTCGCGGGAAACACGTGCAACTGGAGCGTACCCATCGTCGCGGCCAGCGCCGCCAACATTCAGGTGCAAACGTTGACCGCGAATTCCCCGATTTATTTCTTTAACGTCATGCTCATCGGGAAGTGAGGAAGCAAGAGCGATCGGAGCAGGACGCCGGAACGGCGAGTACCACGTAAGCCGGACGCATCCTGGACGTGGCTGCGAGTGGCCGCGACGATTTCATCTTTTCGCAGAAACGCAGCGGCGCGCGCAGCACTCGCGCACAGGTTCGTAGAACTCACCGAAAACTCTGATGGTGCCGGCATCATCAGAGCGTGCCTGGGCGCCAACGCTCAATCGAACAAACCGAAGCGGAGAATCGCATACAGGGCGACAAACCCGTCGCGCCAGGTGATTTTTTTTCCTTCCTCGTAAGAACGGCCGGCGTAGGAAATGGGAACTTCGAAAACGCGCCAGCCGCCTTTGGCGACTTTAGCGGTCACCTCAGGTTCGAATCCGAAACGATTGGAGCGAAGGCGGATGCCGCGGATTACTTCGCTGCGAAATACCTTGTAGCAGGTTTCCATGTCGGAGACGTTGAGGTTCGTGGTCATGTCCGAAAGCATGGTGAGGAACCTGTTGCCCACGTAGTGCCAGAAAAAATGCACACGCTGCGGACCTCCCAGGAAGCGCGAGCCAAACACAACATCGGCTCGACCGTCGAGAATGGGTCCCAGAAGAGTAGGGTAGTCCGTCGGATCGTATTCCAGATCAGCGTCCTGCACCAGGAAGATGTCGCCTGTGGCTTCCTCAAAACCGCGTCGCAGCGCGGCGCCCTTACCCTGATTGCGAGTTTGAAAAATAAAGCGGATGTTGTCGAGCCGCAGCGATGTGCGGGATCCGCCGCCTGTTTCCAACTGACCGCTCGCTTGCAGGGATTGCAGCTCTTGCAGGAATTCCCTGGTGCCATCGGTCGAAGCGTCGTCAACGATGACGATCTCATCGGCAAGCTCGGAAGCCTGCACGCGCAGCAGAATTTCTTTGACGAAGGCTCGCTCGTTGAAAACGGGAATTACCACCGACAAGCGCATGCGTTTGGGGCCGACGGCGGGTACCAGCTCGGGCCCCTGGGCCAGCAATGCGCCTTCTTCGTTCACTCTGTGAATACCCGGTTGTGTCATGCGCTTGGTCTCCTGTTTTATTTGCACGGCTGCCGCGGCGCGAGCCCGACGGTATTACGTCCGCTAGTTACGATGAACGGCGCTGCCAATTATTTCACCGGCTTGCAGAGGCCGGATGCACAGGTCCGTCCCTGCTGAACCGCATTGATAGATCTGAAAAAGCGGAAGCGCGCGCGATTGGACCACATATCTGCCTTCCTCCATGGCTTCCGCATCGCGAAGGTCAGCGGCAATGATCGGGCTTCCGGAATTCGCACGCACACGGAATTGCCCAGTAGGCGCTTCATAGTTTCCGTACGCGAAGCAATAGCCCGGGCAGGCGATGTCCAAAATATGCTTGGAAGAAAATCGATTATTGAGCGGCTGCGCAATTGTCAGGAGGATGCGTTGACCGGGTGGAATGGTGTGAACCAGCGCCTCGACGCGCGCTTCCATACGATCCAGCCGGCCGGTGTCCTGATACAAGAAAGCAAAGAACGCGATGGCCACGGCGCTGAAGGCGAACAGTTGCCACCGGCGCGGCGGAATCGCGCCCAAGAGGCAGCACAAAAGTACCGCTGAAATGGACGTGAGGCGTTCGCTCAACGCGCCCACCGGAGCTGCGTATTGCGGTAGGTAGATCGAAGCGGGCAGCAGCTGAATCCCTGCTTCGACCAGAAGATAAAGCTGCAACGGAATGGAGCACAGGAGCAGCCAATCTCGAAAGCCCTGTTTCCGTAAGACTTCCCAGGCGAATGCGATAGCGCCGATTACGCACAACATCAGGATCAGAATCGCGTAGCGATTCGTGAACAGGAGCTGATCGAGCCCATTGAAGAACAGGACCGAATGCGATGCTGATTCCACACGGAAGTGCTGTCTCAAGAACACGCGGGTGACAGCCAGCGCGCCGATTGCCGCCAGAACCAGGAAAGCGTGCCAGCGTTTGGGCATCGCTTCGGCAACCGCGATGTACCCGCAAGCCGCGGCGAGCCACGCAACGCCCAGCGGATGCGCGAAGTAAATGAGCGGCACGAATGCGATGACGAACACCCGTTTCCATCTCTTCAGCACGCAGAAAAGCGCCAAAGCGAAAAAGGCCAGCCCCAGCGACAGGTAATAGTTGAAGAAGCCGCGATTGAACGTCCAGCCGTAGGCAACTGCAGCAAGCAGGGGCGAAAGATACCACGGTGCGCGGCGAGTGGCGGCTGCGATGAACGCGAACGCGCCCCAAAAAAAGATTAGCACGGCGACGGCCGCGGCCATTCGCGCGGACACATCGAGGCTGAAGAATTTGCCAAAACCACTCAGGAGAAAATCGAAAAATGCATTGTTCCACTGTGGTGCGATCCACAAACCGGGCGCCTGGCCGCGATGAATCAGTTGCACGAGCCAAGCATTATAGACGTGGCTGCCAAGGTCGCCCGCCTGGAGCCGATGGTGCCAGAAGCAGGGAACTACCACGATCGTGGAAATGGCGGCGATGAGGATCGCGCTGACGCGATCGAAATGACGCGAGCGTGCGGCAGCGGCTTGTTCAGCAGCCATACGGCCGAACCCCGCGGGTGGTACGTCAAGTGTTGTAGTGCCCAATGAATTCATCTAAACCCCGACATTTTTCGCTGCTGCAGCTTTGCGATGACAAGCACGTGATTTCAGTCGTTCTCCAGGCAAACCGCATGGATGCTGCCGCTGCTGGTGGTGCATCGGCCGTCCCGTTCGAGATCGAATTGCCAGCGATGCCGTGGACAAGTCCAAAACCTGCCTTCGTGCAGCCATCCCTGGCTCAAATCGCCACCTTGGTGTGGACAGAACCGGTCGATTGAATACTTCGTGCCGCCAGCCTCGACAATGACCCGGTTTTTTCTTTCTTCGACTTCGACGATGCGGGCGCAGAACCAGTTCATGTCCTCCGGTTCCATCAAAAGGAATCCCTGGATAAGGGTTTGATACACATCCGGCTTGCGATTCAGGCGCACGCGAAAGGTCAACGCCAGCTCCTCCCAAGAGAGGGAGCCGTCAAGTACGCGAGCAATCTGCCAGGATGGAATCAGGATCGAACAGAAGTCAGCTTCGGAGATTGCCGAAGCAAAATCCACGGTTCCAGCCGGAAAATCGAGCCGCAAAAGGCGACCGGCGGAATCCGAGAAGCCAAAATAGAGCGGCACGCGTACACGCTCATGCAGAACAAAGGCGGAAAGCTTTCGTTGCAGCGCGCCGCGCAATTGTTGCCAAAGAGAATCCAACTGGTATGCGGAGTGATGAGGCTGGCGATCAGCAAAGTAATCACGATAGCGCCCGGCATAAGCGCGAATGTATGGCTCAAAAGACTCCTCTGCCACACGTTCCTCGCCGCAGGAGTCGATCGTGCCGCGCGCCGCGGAAACCACATCGCCGGGCATGATCTCCAGCAGCTTGCTGGGCAAATTCGGAAGGCGCGCGCGCAAAAAGTCGAAAAGCTGCGGCGCGCGCGGAAAAATATTTACGGGTTCAAAATTAAGATGCAGCAGGGTCGGATCCAGGAAGCATGCGGGACCAGCCGAAGGAAGATAAACCCCTGGCTGCACCGCGTCAATCGCGCGGGCGACCATCTCAAATTTGGTGGTCAGTTTGTGGCGCGAAATCCGCTGATACTCCGCCGGCGGGTACTCGTAGCAGGTGGGATGCCAGGTAGCCCCGGAAAACTGGCAGGCAAAAGCAGAGATGTGTCCGGCGTCTTTCGCGATCGACGAAACCTGATCGTAGAGTTTGCAATCGTTGAGATTCAAGAACGATTCGGCGCCGGACTTGACCAAGATCGCGGAGTCACGGTTCATACCGGAGTCTTCGAGGAAAAGCTTCACGAACCCGTCCGGAATGTCGACCAGCTGGCCGTGCGCGCACGATAGAACCCTGCCGGTGCCAAGGCCTGCGAGCTGTGTCCGCAGAGCGTTTCGCTGAAAGTGCGGCACGACGAAAGTGAAACCGCTCGCGGGTAGAGTTCTCAGAAAATCGAGATCGAAATGATCGCGATGCTCGTGGCTGATGTAGATGAAGCGTTGCTTTCGCGAATCCTGCAACTTTTCACGAACAAAAGGCGCCAGGTGGTGGTTGCAAGGATATTGAAACCAGGCCGAGTCGAACGCGCCTTCCGGAGAAAGCCAAGGATCCATGACCACGATCGCGCGATCCGTTTCCACCAGAAATCCGGCGTGACCTAAATAAGAGATCTGCATTTCATCCTTCGATCGGAAATCCGGGCTTGCGCGGGAACAGTTGCGGCAGAGCAATCCCGCTGAATTTTCATTCGCGAATCATTTTTGCGCAGCGGGTTCAGCCAATTGCAGAGTTTCCCGCGGCTGATAGCGATTGGGCAGCGTGGGAACCGCGCATCGCATCGCTCGAAATCCGGAGCGATTGTCTCGTTTGATTATTACGGTAGTGCGAATGCCGCGTCACTTCCCGGCGCACCTGCCGGGACCACTCATCCTGTGCCGCGCGAAACGAGTTCCACGCCGCCGGCGATGCGGGCCAGAGCTACTGCGGATCAACGAACACCATGCCGGAATAGACGCCAGGTGACTGCCCGATCATGACAAACCGATTAGGGGCAATCATGTAGAAATTCGCCGTCACGGGGAAATTCTTGTTTGGAGAGCCGAACAGCATCGCTGGCAGTTGGGCCGTGCCGTGACCCGAAGTCGTATCCAAGAACGAAAACTGTCCGTTGAACATCACGTCCGGGACGAAATCGAACTGGGATTGCAGGGACGTCAAATCTCCTTCGCCCGTGTACGAACCGGAAGCCTCCACGAAGTTCAGCGCCGCGGCGACATTGGGAATATCCGGAATCACCGAGCCACCAAATCGAGCGAGGGCGTTTCCAGATACGCTGTTGTTCGTCAGGTTGCTCGCCTGTGGCACGAAGGTTCCGGAGAAAGCGTTGTTCGTGACCATTTGATTGTTGGAGGGATCGGTATCAATGATAAAGCCCGTCCCTACATCGGACAGATAGAAAACGGCAGAATCCACAAATCCGGTGTTAAATCCTCCGGGGACGCTGATCGTGCCGCGGCCGGTGGTGGGATCGAAGGTCACGACGCCCGGCGCCGTGGGATGAGTGCCTGGGACGATTCCTTCATCGTTTGAATCAAAGGTGAGATTGAACGTAGATCCGCCGGCAATCGTCATCACGCCGATAATCACGTCTGGCGCGATGTTGTTCGTTCCGTGAATCGTGTCGAAACCGGTCATCTGAATCACGCTGGGATTGACGGTGTTTACCGTATTGGCGGTGAACGTGCCGTTTTGCGCTAACGCGATTCCAGCCTGAGCGGTCCCCAGGACCAAACCTTTATCAATTTCCACCAAATTGAGTTGGCTGGAATTCACAATGTAGTACGCGTATTGGATAGAATTCCCCGGCACCGCAAGAGTGAGCGTGCCGCGGCCCGAAGAGTCCGGCGCCGTTGCCTGTCCGGCTGCGATGGGAGCGGCCGTATAAAGCGGATTGGCCGCGCCTGCCTCGCTGAGATCGGCCAGGCCGCCGGAGACGCCGCTTGCTGCTAGTGTAAATTCGCCGCCTTCCACAATGCGCCCGCCAAAGGGAGCATCGGAATCGAGCAGGAAGGCGTATGTGTTCGCGGGAATTGCAGCCGCATTCCCGCTGAACAATGACGTATCCTGCTTCAGGATCGTGCCCGAGATGAGATCACCGCTGCCATCGAAAGCGACGATTTCTCCGTGCGTGCCGTCTCCAGACATCGCGAACTTCATGGAAATTTCCACCGTGGTGTTGGGATACGTGTAGCTGGTAATGGTAAACGAGCCACGGACGACCTGGTTGAACGAAGTGTCTACGGTGTAAGTGCCGGCGCCCGGAGGGGGAACGCGGACAATTCCGCCGTCGCCGTCAATATCCACTTCCGCCGCGGTGAGGTTACCCATGCCGTCGGCTGTGATGCTCCCAGCCATCACCAAGGGGAGCTGGGTGTCGTCGTAACCGCGCAAGAGAAAGGCATACGTTCCTGAAAACTCTGAAACCTGCGAAGTAATCGTGAAAGTGAAACTGTCGTTCTGAGAATTTTGAGTGACAGAGCTCGCGGTAATTGTGGGCGAAGCGTTTGCCCCGCTTGGCGCTGTTGCCGGAGGGGTATAGACGGCGCTAAAGCTCGGCGCGGGCGCAGCAGTGAGCGTGCCGCACGCTGGCGAGCAGCTTGTGCCGCCTGCCGTGAGCGTCCAGCTAACGCCGGCATTCGCGCTATCGTTTGTTACCGTAACATTTACTGTGACCGGGGCCGTGCCTGCCGTGATGGTCGTAAATTTGTTGGTGATCGTGACACCGACAGCTGGAACAATCGAAAAATTAAACACGAAAAACTGCGATTTCTCCGCGACCGAGACGACGGTGATGGTGGCGGATTGATTCAGCGGCGCGACGGAAGGCGGCGTGTAGACGGCCGTAAGGCTCGGAGGAGCTGATGGAACTAATGTCCCGCAGGACGGCGAGCAACTGACGCCAGCGAGAGTCAACGCCCAAGTGACGCCGGCATTGTGGCGATCGTGCGCGACGACGGCAGTGAGCGTAACGGGCGCTTCTCCTATTTGGATGCTGGAGATCGCATTCGTAACGGTGACCTGAACTGGAGTCGGGAACGGATTTCCCGCGCAGCAGCATAAGGCGGCTGTGAAGATGATAAGCAGAAAGACGCTTAAGAACCGGTGCATGTAGTCTCCGACCTTTCGCTCGAGGTTTCCAGGAGTCTGGGTTCAGGATCCGCGCAGAGGCCCATGAGGCTAGTCAACGTGTGTGAATGTGAGGATACAGCACGACAAATTCTCCGTGACTCATTGTAAAAAGCAGCGATCTTGCGAGGGTGCAGTTCGAATAGTCGGCTGGACTGGGAGCCTGGTTCGCGCCGACCGTGCTCGTTAAGGACATTTCTATCGGGTTACGCAGGGGGCGAACTGCACGACGAGCGTACTGCTGCCGCGTCGCGGAGCAGCATAGACGCGTTCCGCGAAGTTCATCTTTTTCGCAGCAATCGCGAGCTCACGGATTCGTCGAGGGCTTGTTGTCGGGCGTAGGCGCGGACGGAGGTGGTGCCATCAGAGGATTCCCGGATGGGCGCGGTCCAGCAGGCGCGGACGAAGGCGGAGCCATCAGAGAATTGGCCGGAGCCGGAGCTCCGGCTGGCGGGTAGTGATGGATTCTTTCAGTTTCTACCGGTCGCGCGGTGTGCAGCACGCCCGGCTGCAGCTGATCTTTCAGCCAGCCGAACAGCTCACCTTCCGATGACATTCTGAGAAGCATCGCGCGGCTATCGCCAAAGTCGTCAATCTGCGCGTTCTTCGGCGCTGCTTGCTCCATTTTCCTCTCGCAGACTTCCGGGACCATGCGGTAGGTTTCCACGTTCTCGACGCGAACGCTTTCCGCTTTCACTTTTGGAAGCGAGAGCACCGGATCCAGCGGGGCAACACTTTTTTGAAATTCAGGCTTCAGGTATGTCGCGCGCTCTTCCTCAGGCACCATTTTCGACTGCGCCAGCCAATCCGGCCAGTCGCCCCAGGGGCCCAGCACTTGCACGGCCTTAATCCTGGGATCTGCCGCCGAAGCCAGAATCGCGATCGCGCCGCCCGAGCCTTCGCCGAACATTCCAACGCGGTCCATATCCAGGTCGCCGAGCGAGGTAAGGAAATTCAAGATCATCTGAACATCGTGGGTCGTGGTAGCCAGGGACTCAGGCAGTTCACTGACGAACCATTTCTTGGGCGCGTGGTATTCCAGCCGGTGGCCCGTGTATGCGGATACAAATCCAACGGCCGCGTAGCCGCGACTCACGACACCTTCGAGCCACTGGGGATTGTTAAAACGGTCCGTGCCATCGGGGTAAGAATAAAGGTAGAGAATTACCGGAGGCTTCGCCACTTTGGTGGGCCTGATGATGTAAAGATCGATCGGATCTCCTCCCCGCCAGGTAACCTGCCACAGCTCGCGGGTGAATTTTCCTTCCGGTAGCCCATCCTTTATCCCCAGCACGGCGTCGATCTTCAGCAGGTTGCTGGATTGCAGAGAGATCGAGCCCATGTCCTCGTGGAATTCTGGAGGTTTCGGTGCGATCGCGTCCGTGACGTGTTGGGAGGCGACCACCGATGGCCCCGGCATTGTTTCCTGAGCCACGACCGGCAATGATCCGAATGTGAAAAAGATGAATGAAGCCAGAAAAAGCTGAATTGCCCGAGTTCTCATAAACTTCGTCTCCCGATCTTCGATCTGTAACCTGCCAGCTATGTTAGCTGACCGCCGGCGGCGCTATGTTTCACTCACGTGAATTCTGTTCGCAACGACGCCAACAAAATCCATGAGGCATCTTGCTGAACAAAGAAAAGGCAGGCGGCTAACAGCGGCCGCCTGCCTCGTCCTGTACGGAACGACTTAAGCACTGTTACTGTTGAACGTTGTAATACTCTGCTTCGAACGAAGGACCGCCGTAATTGACGTAAGCGGCTTCGGACGCTACCGACACCACCGCTCCGTTCATTTCCCCGCCGCTTTCCGGTAGACCCGTATAGAGAGAAACGCCCGGGTTGGAAGTCGCGGTCGGAGGAATCAGGTCGAGTCCGTTGTTCGGGTAATTCTGCGATTGCCCCGAGTGAGAACGGAACACAGGGAGGTTAAAAGTGAACGCGGAAGCTGCGCAGGTCGCCGCCGTGGAACCGTTGTTGCAAACCAGATAGGGAACGAAGTCCGGAATGCGCGGGACGAAGCTGCTGGACTGAAACGCCTGATCCTGAGCGGCCTGAATCAGCCCATCAATCGTGATCGTCCCTGTCAGGGTTGTGGTTTGGTAGGACGGTGCAGTCTTGTCGCGGACAGCGCGCAAGATGGACCAAATCCGGTATCCGCCGTTCAGAATGTTGGCAAACGTCGGGAGCGGCCAGGTGCCACCACTGTAGGTGCAGGCGATGCTGGAAGTGCCGATGCCCGTGCAAGCGGACGGGAACAGTCCACCGGTTGGGTAGTTGGCGTACAGCGGATCCACTCCATCGAGCGTGAGGTACTTAATCGCGGTCTTGCCTTTAAACGAAGGCAAGCCCCAGAAGGCATAGCCGATCGCATCGCCAAAGCTGGAGACGGCAGTAACCATTTCGCCGGTTCCGATTGCGCGGGTGTGTGTTCCGGTGCTGGTACTTCCGCTGTACCCGTAACCAAGCAGCGGATTCTGGCACGCCACGGTTGGCAGCGGGAACGGACCGCTGGAAGAAGATCCCGGAGTGTAGCACTGATAGCTGGAGGTGCTCGGTGCGGCGATGTTCAGCTCCTGAGAATTGCCGTAGAGAGCGTCTCGGTCGCGGATTCCCTGCCATTCAAACGTGTTGTAGGTTCCGGAAGTTGGTTCACGCTGGATGACGTTCAGTGCATTGCCCCTAGCACCGCCGCCATTCAGGTCGCCGACATAAGCGGCCCAACCAGAGTAGAGCTGCGATAGCACGTGGCTGTTGACGTTGGTGACCGCCCCCAATTGCGTGTCGCCGGTGGGGTTGACGATCACTAGAACCGGATCAGCGCCGATCCCAATCGTATAAACCGCGGGAACTGCCAAGCTGCTGATCGGATCTTCTCCGATCCCGTATGATGCAGAACCGAAGCTGTAGATTCCCGCGCCGGCTGATCCTGGAATCGGGCTGGTGGGGATGCCGTAGGGTACCACGTTGGCGAAGCTGGTTGAGTTGTAGGAGCTCAGGACGGCGGGGTACTGACCGCCGACGTAGAGACCTGGCTTATAACCGAGGCAAGTGGAAATGCCGCCGGTCGAAGCGGGGTTGGCAGGTGCGCAGCTGGCACGGTTCGTCGCGAAGATTCCATCTTCAGGGCGAATGTCCGTGAAGGCTACGTTGAAGTTCGCTGCATTAACGACGTTATAGACTGCGGACGGCAGATAGCAAGTGCTCGTGCCGGTACCCGGATTCTCGTGGGTACTGTCGCAAGTAGCGGTATCCGTGATTCCGGAAATCTTGCCCTCACTTGCGGTGCTCTCTGCGGCGGCGTTCAAGGAGATAAATCCATTTTGCACGCCCGTGGAGTTCGTCGAAGTCGTTGCTTGAGCAAAGAACAAGCGTTGGCCGACGACTGAGTCGACCGACAGATAAACGCAAACACTCTCGGGAGTCGTCGCGTTGTCGTACACGATCGAGATGTTGCCGGGTTCAGATGCGTTGCTGGTAAGGCGTGGGTCCACACCGGCTGCCATGGCCACACCGCTTACGAAGCCGCCGCCTGTCCAGATAAACTGGCCGCAGGCCGCGGCGCCGGTAATCGGATCACCATTGAGAGCTGCGATGGTTACCGCGGGGAACAACGCCGACGAGCCGACCCCGGCAACTTGGGGGCGGGCACTCTGTCCGAAGGACGTGCCAACGGAAAGCAGAGCTGTCGCCAGACAGAGCGATCCAGCCAAAAGCTTTGACTTTTTCATTCAATCGTCTCCTTAAAGTTTTTCGCACTACGATTCACGCACATTACGCAAGACAACGCGTAGAACTTATTGGCGGTTAAGGTGGATTGTGAACCTGCACGATGCGGCGAAATGACGGCACGCTATCGCAGATCGGTTGATTCGTGCTCACACTTCGGTATGCGCATCGTCGGCTCCTGCAAACGTGCGTGGGCTTACTGTGAACTTGCTACTAGTTAAGGCTGGAAGCGGCCACGAAGTTCGGACCTGCGGCGAGTATCGTGCTTCACTGTTAAGGGAAAATGACGTGCCAGGTAAACTCAGATGAAACTTTGATAAACGCCGCACAGAAGCGAGAGAGAACAAAGGTGCGATGGAAGAAAGTATGCGCGGATCGCTGTATGACTCAATTCACCGCACGATTTCGACGAAGAATGATTGAGCTCGATAGCGCGGTCGACGCACGACAGCCGCGCGCTGGCGCTGTGACCGGCCGAACGCGTGGACTGGCATTCATTGCGGACAACCGTGGCCGCGATCGTTGCGATTGAAGTGAATTCAGAATCGTATGGCGTCCGGCGCAAGAGTATTCATCGCGCTGTCACATCGCGCTAATAAATCATGAGTATTGAACGTACGCCGTCGTTGGTCGCTACGATTGTGGAACCTTCCAGTTCCGTGCTCAGCCAGCGAGGGCACCGCCCCGAGGACACTCAAATTGCGGAAGGCCATCAACGCATCGGATTACCCCGTCGCAGCACCGAAACTGGTAAGTTTAGCCAATGAATAGATATGGTTTGCAGGGCGCGTGGATTGTCGGCGGGCTGATTGCCACGTCATGAATCTCCCCGTTCACGAAACCAGCGTGCCGGAGACGTCGCAACGGGACGCGAAGCCGCGTCCCAGCGGGCCACGTTTCGTCTCGAGCTTCGCGACGGTCCTGGGCGGCCAGATCGCCTGCGCAGCGGCTGCGCTGGGAATTGAGGTTTGTTATGCGCGGCTCATCGGGCCCACTGGAAGAGGGCAAATCGGCCTGTGCATGATGGTGATTTCGATCGGCCTCGCAGTTGCCGGACTAGGCGGCGAAGTGCCCATCCTGATTTGGGCGGCCAGCCAGAGGAAAACGCTGCACGCATGGCTTCCCGCAGTTTGGTTTTGGGGTTTGATCGGTTGCGTGGTATTTAGCTGCTTCTGGACGACTCTGTATTGGAAATGGCAACCGTCGTTTCTGCGCGGAATCACCCCTACGCTGGCGTATCTGGTCTTGGCGGTTGTGCCTCCGTACGTTTTCTTCCAGTTCTTGCTGGCCCTGCTCACTGGTCTGGAAAGGTTCAGCGAGAGAGCGGCGATATCGTTGGTGGCGCAAGTGGTGGAACTGGGCACCGTGGTCACCCTGGCTTTGTTGATCGCGCGAACCGCCGAAATGGCTATCGTGGGAAATTTGGCGGGGATTGTGATGGGCGGATGTGTCGGGGCCATACTTCTGAGGCAGTCGCTGCGCAACGGATGGAAAGTGACTGCGGCCGCCGACAAGCTGGGCGCGAGTCTCAGCCTTGGAATGCGAGGAGTTTCCAGCAACCTCGCGATGTTCGCAACGTACCGGCTGGATGTATTTGTGGTGAACTACTTTCTAAGTCCGGCGCAGGTGGGACTGTATGCTCTGGGCGTGGTGATCTCGGAGTCGTTGTGGCAAATCCCGCAGGCCGTGGCGGTGGCTTTGGCGCCGCGCACCGCTCGTACGATTGACGAAGGCGGCGAGCAATTCACCTGCTTCGTCACTCGCCAGGTGTTCCTGCTTGCGTGCACGATGGCCGGGATTATGGCGCTGACGAGCGCGCTGGTGATTCCGTTTATTTTCGGCGCGCGTTTTCAGCCCAGTGTGCCGGTGATTTGGTGGATACTGCCGGGCACCTCGGCGTTTGCGGTTGCCAAAGTGATGGCCGCTGATCTAACCGCTCGAGGAAAGCCGGAATACAACTCCATGATAGCCATCGCGTCCGCGGCACTGACGGTGCTGCTGGATTTCGCGCTCATTCCGCGCATGGGCATCCGGGGCGCGGCGCTGGCGTCCTCCATTACATATTTCCTGCAAACAATGATGATCGGCATGGCGCTGAAGAGCGTAATCAAGGTGAGCTGGAAAACCTTGTTGATACCCTCCTACGCGGAACTCGTCCACTATCGCGATGCGGTGAGCCGCGGCAAAGCGTGGCTGACGTCTGCGATTGCTCCGAAAAATCGCGTTTAAGCCCCTGCGCAGTCAATCACGAAACGGCCTCGAGCGTCCGAATCCGCGCGGCTCCGCCGGCAGAAACGTCGGCCCTGGTTTTTCCCGCAAGTCCCAGAGCGACAGGCGCGAAACGTTCGAAGCTCGCCATTCCACTGCGTGTGCGATTTTCTTACACGGAATTTTCCTCAACTGGCTTTATTCATGCGATTGCAATTCGAATCTCATCCTGCCGTAACAGAACAGCTGCGAGTATGGCCCTCATTTCTTACATAGGGAGTCTTGCTTGAAACCGTTGGCCGTTGTGTTGTGTATTCTCGCCCTGATTCTGGGCATCTCGCCAGGAACGCTCGCGCAAAATGCGCCCACAGGATCGATCGCCGGAACCGTTAAGGACAACTCCGCCGCGGTAATTCCCGCCGCCACGATTACAATCGCAAACGACTCCGGAGTGATACAAACCGGAACCGCGGACGAAAAAGGCGAGTTCCACATCGACGGCTTGGCGCCTGGTTCCTATACCGTGACCGTGCAAGGGCCGGGAATGAAGGATTTCACGGCGAAGAATGTTGTCGTAACCGCGGATCAAATCGCGCACGTTGATGCGACGATGACGCCCTCGGCACTGAGTACCTCCATTAACGTCGAGGGCCAGTCGGTCACTCAAGTTGAGACAGAGAGCGCGACGATCGGCGGGACGCTTACCAGCCAGGAAGTCGTCTCGCTCGGTTTGAACGGACGCAACTTTACACAATTGATCGCCTTGGCTCCCGGCGTCAGCAACCAGACAGGACAGGACGAAGCGCTTGTCGGCGTGAAGGGAAGCGTGAATTACAGCGTGAACGGCGGACGTGTGGAGTACAACACCTACGACGTGGATGGCGGCGACGTTCTAAATGCCAGCATCAACGGCAGCAAGAGCACGCTGATCGTGTATCCGAGCATTGACGCCATCGCCGAACTGCAAGTGCTGACTTCCAATTACGGCGCGATGTACGGGCGCAGCGCCTCGGGCACAATCCTGGCGACCACGAAAACCGGTGGCAACAGTTTTCACGGCGACGGTTACGCCTTCTTCCGCAACAACATTTTTAACGACCGTAACTATTTTGACCAGACCAAGCACGCACCGACCTACGAAAAGTATGATCCGGGATTTACGATTGGCGGGCCGCTATATATTCCCGACCACTACAACACCGCGAAGGACAAAACATTTTTCTTCTGGTCGGAGGAATATCGTCACGACAAAGAACCGGTCGAGTTCAACCAGGCCGTGCCCGGTCTCGCCGAGCGAAATTGCGCCCTGGCTGCCAGCGTAAATCCGTTCTGTGCGAATCCGTTGGTGCCCGGCTCCGTGTTCGGTGATTTCAGCGACGTCTGCCCAACCGTGACTGGGAGCCAGGGTCAGGTTGCCTTTACGCGTGCGCCTGGGGGTAGCCTGCCTTATTTCCCCGACTGTCCTTCCACATCGGCGGGCTCCGGCCTCACGGGCGTAACGTATCCTGGAAATCTGGTTCCGATGGATCCTCGCTCCTTTGCGATGATCAACACCAACCTAATACCGGCGCCCAATAGCACCTCAGGCTGCAACTCCTCGGTGGGCTCGTGCTACGACACCACCGTCTCACCGCTGACAACGTGGCGCGAAGACCTTATTCGCATCGACCACAATTTCACAACCAAGGAAAAGGCTTCTTTTCGCTACATTCACGACGATTGGAAGACGGTGGTCACCACGCCGGAGTGGGCTTTCGTGCATAACAGCTTTCCGACCGTGGAAAATAACTTCGTCGGTCCTGGCACCAGCTTGATCGCGCACTTCACCAGCACAATTACCAATACATTCTTGAACGACTTCGCGATGGCTTATACCACCGATCACATTACGCTCACGGATATTCCCGGACCGGGCGTGGCGACGTTGGTGCCGCCAGCACAAATTACAAATCCCCCGTGTTTTGGACCCGGGCCACCCCCTTGCGGAATTGGTTACATTTTCAACAACGGCTTCGGCGGGAAAATTCCCGGAATCATCATCGGCGGCACAAACGCGTCCTACGGAGGCAAGGGCTTTGCCGTCGATCCGGGATACATGCCCTGGCATCACTCCAATCCCACTTACAGTCCCAGGGACGACGCCACGATTGCTGTCGGCAGCAAACATACGATTGATTTTGGCGCGCTAGCCATCATTGCCCAGCGCAATGAAGTGAATCCGCCCGTGGGCGCAAATATTGGAGATTTGCAGGGGCTGGTTTCGTTTTCCAACCAAAACACAAAGTCCACCACCGGAAATGCGTTTGCTGACTTTGAAACACCGATCATTCAGACGTTCCAGCAAGACAGCGCGCAAAGCATCTACCACAACAATTACAAAATCCTGGAACCGTACATACAGGACGACTGGAAGGTCACCCCCCGGCTCACACTGAACCTCGGCGTGCGGCTCAGCATTTTCGGACGCTATCAGGAGAAAAACCTAGCTTCCTATAATTGGGTCGCTTCGCAGTTCAGTTCCGCTCTCGCTTCGCAAGTAAGCGTGAATCCGACGAGCGGTGCGCTGGTTTTTGCAGGGACGCAGAATAACGTGCCGCTGGATGTGAACAACGTGGATTCGCATCTGACAAACGGCGTGCTGCGTTGCGGCGTGAGCAAGTACGCGAATGGGGCCACGGTGCCGGCAAGCTGCTTGACCGCTCCGCTGGTGAATCCCGCGCCGCGCATAGGTTTCGCCTGGGATCCGTTCGGCAACGGCAAGACATCGATTCGCGCGGGCTACGGAATTTTCTGGGAACACGGAACTGGAAACGAGGCCAACACCGGTTCGCTGGAGGGCAGCGCGGGCAACAAGTCCGCGGGCGGTGTGCTGGACATGACGCAGTATTTTCCGTCCGACTGGCAATGCATCGGAAACGCGGCCGCGGTCTGCTCAAGTCAAGGCGCGGGCCTGTCGTTTCCGCTAAACCTGACCTCCATCCCGACGCATATGAAATGGTCCGACGCGCAGCAGTGGAGCCTGAGCGTGCAACGCGAACTGCCCTGGAACATGATGGGATCGATCGCGTACGTGGGCAGCCGAGGCTCGCACTTGACGGCGGAGCTACAAGAGAATCAGTTGATACCGGTGAATTCCTCGCAGAATCCGTTTACGCCTGGGCAACCGCTGACGTTTGATGTCTGCTCGAATGCCGGAACCGGCACCGGGCCCAACGGGCAGCCTATCGGACCCGGCTCGCCGGGGTTCGTTAATCTGGAAGCTGCTTGCTTGGGCTATCCATCGTTTGTTCCCAGCCCCAATGCATTGCGCCAGCCCGGAACGGCCATCGCACCCGGACTCGGGCAGGTGTTCTCGCTGCAAAATGTGGCGAACTCCGCGTACAACGCGATGCAGATCACGCTGCGGCGCACCAAGGGACCGGTCACGCTGGGAGTTTCGTACACTTACAGCCACTCGATTGACGATTCCTCGGACCGCACTTCGACGGTGTTCGTCAATGCTTACGATCTGGAGCAGAATCGCGCCAGCTCCGACTTCGACGAGCGCCACCTGTTGAACATTGACTACATCTACGATTTGCCCGTGGGCCACTTTCTCGATTTCTGGCAGAAAGGCTGGCGCGAGATTGCCGCGCAGCCCCCCGTCAAACCCAAGAAGTGCGACTGTCCGGTTGAGCCAGTGCACGATTTTTCCGAAGTGCACAAGGAATTGGTCAGCGGTTGGCAGCTTTCAGGAATTACGCTGTATGCGTCGGGGACTCCTTACAGCGTCCTGAACGCCGGCAGTCCCAACCTGGTCTCTGTGCCTGACAACGCTGGCGTGGCCGCGGTTACGGGACCGGGGTCGTATCCAGACGTTGTTACGAATCCGCCGCGAACCTACGAGCCAACTACCAACGGTGTGATCGGCGGCAGCTTCGGTCCGCTGCTGGGAAATCCCGCGCAGTTTACGGCTCCGGAAGGGCTTACGTACGGAGACGCGGGGAGAAATTTCCTGAACAATCCAAGCCGCCTTAACTTTGATATGTCCCTGCTGAAGAACGTGAAAATCAAAGAAGGCTACACGCTGCAATTCCGGCTGGAATCGTTCAATACTTTCAACCACACCCAGTTCCGGGTGTACGACCCCATGAACCCGGGCGATACCGGCAACAACGTAATTAATTGTTATGGTGGCGCGACGAATTCGGCGGGTGATCGTTCCTGCCTCGCGGGCAATTCGTTCCTGCATCCCGTAGACGCGCACCGGCCCAGAACGATTCAGATCGGCGTGAAGTTCATGTTTTAAGAAGGATTTCGGCCGGGACTTGAAGAATGCGGCACTCGGAGAAAAGAAACGTCCCATGAGATGGTCGAGAAGGGACACTGCCATGCGTGGAAACAAAATGGAGACGATTAATGGGTTTAGCGGGGTACCGGCGCGGAGCGAATTCAAGCCAAGAGATTAATCCCGCGACTGCTACGCGCGACGTCCGGCTGCGAAAGAGTCTCAGTAGGTTTCTGCTGCCGCGCCATTCCGTGTTCCTAGATCAAATGAACTGGTCCGCCCGGTGGCTGGAGACCGTGCGCCGTTATTCAAATTGCGCGCAGTTCGCTGTTCGGGAAAAAATGTACAGCCACCTGAACGGCGAATACCTAGGTGACGGCAAGAAACCGATCGATTATCTCGAATTTGGCGTCTACGAAGGGCGCAGTCTCGCGTACTGGACCGCTTTGAACGCTCATCCGGATAGCCGCTTCTTTGGCTTCGATTCGTTCGAAGGCCTGCCCGAAGGGTGGAACCGCGAGAATCCAGTCGGATCCTACAACGCTGAAGGAAAAATCCCGCAGATAGACGACTCACGTGTTCAGTTCGTCGTTGGCTGGTTTCAGAAGTCCTTGCCGCCATTCCTGGTTTCCCACCGACCGAAAAGTCCGCTCGTCCTTCATTGCGATGGCGACCTCTACTCGTCCACGCTGTGCTCCTTGGCCTCCATGGACCCATGGATAGTGCCGGGCACGCTCATTATCTTTGACGAGTTTTTCGATCCGGTGCACGAGTATCGTGCGTTAGAGGATTACGCCGCCGCCTACATGCGGAAGTATGAAGTGGTCGCTGCCACGCGGGATTTCGTCCAGGCGGCCATCAAGATCACCTAGTTACGCCCGACCACTCAGTACGCTGGGGGCAGCGTGCCCGCCCTACCCGCAGTTCAACGGTTCCACCACAAGAATTCCTTTGCACTCGCGAGCGTCCCGCCATCTTGCCGTCGAGATTTAATCCACGCATATGCGCTGCGGATGTCGCGCTCGGAGTTGGGTCCGCTGTTGCGGTAAGCTGCATCCCACAAAGTAAAGTCTCTATGACTTGCGCAAGACCGCTCAGGAAATGACCGATGACACGAAGGCACTAGCGCGAGGCCGCACTTCAAGTGTCGCGTTGCCCCTTAGAATTGCTTCGGAGCGGGATGAAGACGCGGCGTGAACAGACGCAAGGTCTTGACGAGAACTAAACGGATCGCGGTAAGTATCAGCTTTACATCCTCGGCGAAGCGGATGTTCTCGCAGTAGGCGAGGTCGGTCTCGAGTTTTGCTGGCAGGACAGTTGTGAGGTAAAACGCTTCTTTGTCGGGCTGGCTGGCGAGCAATTCCTCTTCATTTACGTGCGCATTGGTGGCTGGGCCGGTGACGCCGGGTTTCGCGAGCAGTATCCTTAGTTGTTGCTCCGTGTATTTCGCGGTGTATTCGGGCACCTCAGGTCGCGGCCCCACCAAGGACATGTGACCGGCCACCACGTTCATCAACTGAGGGAGTTCATCCACTTTCGACTTTCGCAGCCAATACCCGAGCGGCGTGATCCTAGGATCTCCGGCGGCGGTCAGGAGCGCGCCCTTGGCCGTGCTGTTCCCCCTCATGGAGCGAAATTTGAAAATGAGAAATAGTGTGCCAAACTGGCCCGTTCTCCGCTGTCGAAAAAACGCGGGCCCGGGGCTCGTCCAACGAACTGCCGCGGAGACCGCAATGAGCAGCGGCGACAACAGGACCAGCCCCACGGAAGCGAGCGCCAGATCGAGCCAGCGTTTGCCGGCTCGCTGGTAGAAGGTCTGACTCGCACGGGATTGCGAGACGGCGTCCACGGAGACGGAGCCGTACGGGCGAAACTCGGGACGTGCGACCAAATCGGACTCTTCTCTCATCTTTTGAATTTGCTCGCAATATCGTGAAGCGCTTCAATCACTCGATCGGACTCTTCGTCGCTCATCGCGGCAAAAAGCGGCAGCGATATCGCGCCTTGAAAGCGTTCTTCGGCGTAGGGAAACTGGCCGCGACGATAACCAAGCCCCTGATAAAGCGTGTGCCGATGCAACGGAATGAAATGCACGGAAGTTCCGATGCCTCGCAGTTTCAGTTCTTCGATCACGCGGTCCCGGTCAATGCACAGGTAAGCCGAGTTCGCTTCGATTACGTAAAGATGCCACGCGTGAGACAGGCCTTCCGGAACCACGGGAAGCTTGAATGCCTCCAGTTCCCGCAAGGCTGCGCTGTAACGCGCGGCCAGAGCGTTGCGCCGCGCGCACATGCGATCGCATTTCGCGAGCTGTGCGATGCCGATCGCAGCCTGCATGTCTGTCAGATTGTATTTGTAGCCCATTTCCAGAATGTCATAACGCCACGAACCTTCCGCTGTATAACGCTTCCATGCATCTTTGCTGATCCCGTGCAGGCTCAGCATCCGAATGCGTTCGGCATATTCCTGATTGGCTGTGGTGATCATGCCGCCTTCGCCGGTGGTCATCGTCTTCGTAGCGTAAAAGGAAAAGCAGGTGATATCGGCCAACGTGCCGACCATTTTGCCGCGATGCAGCGCGGGCAATGCGTGAGCCGCATCATCAACAATCTTGAGGCCGTGCCGCTGCGCGATATCTAGAATCGCGTCCATATCGCACGCATGACCCGCATAGTGCACGGGAATGATTGCCTTGGTGCGGCTGGTAATCGCTCGCT
Source organism: Acidobacteriota bacterium (assembly GCA_013289715.1). Classification (GTDB taxonomy): domain Bacteria; phylum Acidobacteriota; class Terriglobia; order Acidiferrales; family UBA7541; genus Palsa-295. Next base: position 22,904 of record JABCZJ010000016.1, read on the forward strand.
CAATCTGCTGCGGATCAATGTGAAACGTTCCGGGCGCGCAATCAACGAGTACCGGTCGCGCTTTGAAGTAGAGCACCACTTCCGCCGTGGAGGCGAAGGTCATCGTCGGAAGAATCACCTCCTCGGCTTCGCCAATGCCGATCGCTGCAAGCGCCAGGTTCAGCGCTGCGGTACACGAACTCAATGCCACGGCGTGTTCGCTGCCAATGTACTTCGCAAACGCCGCCTCGAACTCTCGTACGCGCGGGCCGGTGGTCAGCCATCCGCTTCGCAACACTTCCACAACCGCGTTGATTTCGTCCTCTTCGATCAACGCACGGCTGAAAGGCAGAAAATTGGTCGCAAGAACCGTCATCACACTGGCCTCCTGGGGAAATGCACTGCGGGTTCGAGCTAGAATTCCGACGCGTCGGCGCGAACTTCCTCGCGCGCGCGGTTTGGGCGCAGCTGCGCCACCCAATCACGAATTATAGTGGACCACTGCAGGTGTTTTTCGACGAAAGCGCGTCCGTTTCGGCCAAACTCCTGCGCTAATTTCGGATTCTCGATAAGTAGAAGAATCGCGCTAGCCAAGGCTTCCGGATTTTCGGGCGCCACCACAATTCCGGCCTTGGATTTTTCCACCAGGCGCGCGGTTTCGCCCTTCCCCACAAAAATCAATGCCTTCGCGGACGCCAGTACGGGAAAAATCTTCGAAGGCCGGGCTTCGTCATAGAGTGGAATCGGAAGCAACGATGCCAGCCCGCATTCGGCGATGGAAAAATAGGGTGGAAGCTTTTCGATTGGCACCGGATCGAGAAAAGTCACGTTGCCGAGCCGCATCTGCTGCCGCTGCTGCTGGAGCTCGGGTTTTGCCGAGCCATCTCCGACAAACAGAAAATGAATCTGGGTTTCGCTCGAGAGCAAGTTCGCGGCATCCAGCACGTAGTTGAGTCCGTGCGCGGTCCCCAGTGTCCCCGCCCACAGAATGATTTTCTTGCCCTCGAGGCCGAGCTTGCGCTTTAGAGCTTCGTCGGGGGCTCGCGATTGAAAGTGAGTGGTATCCACTCCGTTTGGGAGGAATAGGAGCTTATCGGCCGGAACTTCTTTTTCCTGCAGCAGGCGCTCACGCAGGCCATCCGTTACGGCATTCACACGCGCGGCTTTGCGGTAACTCCATTGCTCGAGCTTGAAGAGTAAGCGAATGAGAAGCCCGCGCTCCATAAAGCCGCCTTCCAGAATAATGTCCGGCCAAAGGTCAGCGACATTGAATATGTAAGGCACCTGCCACAAGAGGCCCGCGATATAGGCCGGAATGCTCAGCAGAATCGGCGGTGACTCGACAAAAATGAAATCTGGCTTTCGCGCTCGCAGCAACGCGAAGAGAGACGTGATCATGAACGATGAATAATTCAGCATGCGCGCGAAGCCACCGCCCATCGCGGCATAGATCCAGACGCGGTGCACGCGAATGCCGTCGCTTTCCTCGCGGCGATAAAAACATCCGCCGTAGCCGGGGAAAATGCGGCCGCGGGGATAATTCGGAAGCGCCGTCACCACTTCCACCTGATGCCCCAGGCGATGCAGTTCGGTTGCCGTCGAACGCAGCCGTGTTTGTGCGCCGCCGATCTCCGGAGGAAAATATTGAGTTAGGATCAGGAATTTCATTATTTGTCGTGCCGAATTGTTCAGGACACTTGATGCACTTGGGCCCAAAGTTCCAGCGAAACGGTGCGAAAGATTACGTCGGATGAAAGGGCGGTCGGGGCTTGGTGTAGGAATTTCTGGCACTCTTGCGAGAGTCTGCGCGGATCTAAAAATCGTTCCATGCGCAGCTTGGGCGCTTCCCACAGCGCGCGCTGGCCATTGCTGAGTCCCATGCGTACCCATTCCCGGTCCGGCGTGTCGAAGCCGAGTTTTGTTTTCCGCAGGCGGATTTTCTCCGGAAGTGTTCCGGTCATGGCGTCGCGAAGAATCCATTTGCTCCATCCATCACGCAATTTCAGCGATGGGGCGCAATTCACCGCAAATTCAACCAGTTTGTAATCGAGGAAGGGCAGGCGGGACTCGATCGAGTGCGCCATGGACATACGGTCCTCGTGATGCAACAGCGTGGGAATACTCGAATACGTTAAATCGGTTTTCTGACGCGCGGCGAGGCTGCTTTGCGCGCCCAATCCCGAAGAAGCCTGCTGAAAAGCGCTGCAGAATTCCGCGGGACTTACCCGCTCAGTCAGCGAAAATGGACCGCGCAGCAAGCCCGGCAGGTATTTCGTCGCGGACCCCAGCGACACATGAAAGCTGGTCCCGTTGCGCGCCCACAGCATCATTTCTCTGAATATTGTGGGGTCACCTTTGCGCAAAAGCTCCCAGAAATAAAAGTAGCGATACTTCTGGTAGCCGCAAAGAGTTTCGTCGCCGCCTTGACCGCCGAGGATTACAGGCACGCCATGGTTCTTGGCGTCCTCCATCACGCACCACTGCGGGAACGAACCCGTGCTCAAAATTGGTTCGTCCTGATGATAAATGAGCGATCGAATCGCTTTCCAGAAAGCGGGGCCTTGCGGATAGCTTTCGTGCCCAATGCCTGCGACGGAGGCAATGACTGCGGCAACATACTCGCGCTCGTTGATCGCTTTTTCTTCAAATGATGCGGAGAAGGTCTCGAATCGAGTTTCCGGGGCGACGCGCTTGGCTTGGCAGAACACAGCCGACGAATCCAGGCCTCCGCTCAGCGAAACACCCACTGGCACATCACTGCGCAGACGTAGCCGCACTGCGCTCTCAAAACGAGAGCGAAATTCTTCAACGGCATCCTCAACGCTGAGTTCCGGCAGCGGCTCAACGCGAAGTTCCCAATAGCGTTCGACGCTTGGGGTCAGCGGCCGCGAAAGATCCAACTTCAACCAATGACCCCCGGGCAACTGACGGATGCCTTGGAAGAATGTTTCCGCGGAAAAATCCAGCAGACCCCATTCCAGGTAATGATGCACGTTCTGCTGATTCGCGATGCGCGGCATGGCGGACGCCGCGAGAATTTGTTTTATCTCCGAAGCGAAATAGAAGGCGTTGCCATGGACCGCATAGTAGAAAGGCTTGACGCCGAAGCGGTCTCGAGCGCAAAACAGTCTCTGTTTCGCGCGATCCCAGAGCGCGAAGCTCCACATTCCGTTGAAACGATTCAGGCACTCGTCGCCCCATTCCTGGTAGGAACGCAGGATCACTTCCGTGTCGGTTCCCGTTCGAAAGCGATGGCCGCACCGTTCGAGCTCCGCGCGGATTTCCTTGTAGTTGTAAATTTCCCCGTTGAAAGTGATTGAATAGGAGCCGTCCGCGATTTCCATCGGCTGATTTCCAGCCGCGGAAATATCAAGAATTGCGAGGCGCCGGTTTCCCAGACCAACCACCGGACGCGATTTCGCCGGGAAACGATCTTCGTTGTGAACGATTTCGACTGGTTCATCCGCGCCGGGCTGCGCGTACGCAAATCCAAAACCGCTCGGCCCACGATAGCTGATCAAATGGGTCATCCCGATCAGCGCTTGCGGATCAAATCCATCACGCGCGATGATGCCGGCTATCCCGCACATATCGGTTTACCTAGTACAGAATAGAGGTCCACAAGTTTTTGAGCTTCCGTGTGCCAGGAATATTTTTTCAGCAGGAGCGCGCGGCCGCGACGGCCCATTTCTTCCGCTTCCTCGGGATGAGTCAAAACGTATTCGATCGCCTGCGCAAGCACGCGTGTGTCCAGCGGATCCACTAGCAGGCCGCAACCCGATGGTTCGACGATGCCACGCCAGAGCGGGAAGTCGGAGACAATCACCGGAATTCCCGCGCCCATGTACTCAAAAAATTTCTGAGGCAGCGAATCCAAGTAGCTCGGTATCGGATGCAGAATCATCAGGCCCGCGCGCGCGCTTTGCAAGATGCGGAAAGTGCCGGGCAGATCGAGCCTGCCGTGAAAATTCACGCGCCGCCAGCCCGGCTCGCCGTGAAGAGCTTCCAATTGCACGTTTCTGGGCACGGTTTGCCCGGCCAGCTCGAGCGTGGCGGGCAGCGAGGCGGGAAGCAGACCCATCGCCTGCACCATTTCTCGAATGCCGCGCTCGCCGGTTAGGCCGCCGACGTATGCGACGGCCTGTTTCCGCGCATCCCATGAGCCGAAACCATCTTGAGGAATCAGTTCTTCGGCATAAGGGAAGTTGTGCACAATCACCGTGCGCCCGTTGATTTCCCTGAAGCGGTCAGCGATGAAAGGCGTAACCGCCACCAACCCGGAAAAACGCCGGCACGCGGCACGTTCGAGCTGTTCCATCATCCAGGCGACTCCCTGCCGGGTCCAGCGCGGGAGGTATTCCTTGCTGAGGATATCCCTTGGGCAGTCCTCGTGCAGATCGTAGATTACGCTTTTGCCGCGCGCGCGGAGAAGCAGGCCGACGGGAATAAGCTCGGGGTCGTGAAAATGATAAATGTCGGCATTCTGTCTGAGGGCTTCACGATAGGTTCGCCACACGGCTCGGGTCATTCGCGCAAGCCTGGAGCGGTCCCGTGGAATCGATTTTATGTTTACCTGATCCACCACAACATCTTTGGAGTGCGGCCCGATACTGGTGACGTGGAAGCCCGCACGCGCGAGCGAGCGGCATTCCTTATGAAAAATCCGGCCGTCCATCGCGGAATGGACCGTCGTCATATGAACAACCTTAACTGCTGTCATCGAGAACCGCCTGAAGGTCTTCTGAGGTTCTAATCCGTTAATCAAAACCGCGGCACACCGAGCGCAAGAGGCTTTAGTTTCGAGCTGAAACCAGTAGCTCGCTCACAATTTTCGCCGCTGCTGTGCCGTCGCCATAAGGAGTTGAGGTGAGCCAATGCTGCGAGTGGCTGGCGGCGACGGCAGCTCGAATGGATTCGACGGTGCTGCTGCCGATTCGATTCGCGCCCACGGCCACGGTCTCCGGCCATTCGGTTTTATCGCGCAGGGTGACGCAGGGAACTTCCAGATAAAATGCGTCCTTCTGCACGCCGCCCGAGTCCGTGAGGATTTTGCAGGCGTGCATTTCGGCAGCGAGCATTTCCAGGTAGCCGAGCGGAGCAACCGTCCGTATATTCCCATTCAAGGAAGCGCGCAACGCTGCGACCATTTGTTGCGTGCGTGGATGAGCCGGAAACAGCACGGGCAGATCCAGCCCGCTGGCGGCGTCCAGAATTCGCCGGAACTGCGCCACTTCATCGGTATTCTCGGCGCGGTGAATCGTCAAAAGATAATACTGTTTGCTTGTGAGATTGAATCGCTCGAGCATTGGCCCCGCGCATTGTTCCGCCAGACGCCGGTTCTGCAGCAAGGCGTCGTACATAACATCGCCAACCATCGCGACGCGGCGGGCATGCGGATCGTTTTCCCGGCCCAGTCCTTCCTTCTTGAGATTTTCAACGGCTCGTTCTGACGGTGCCAGCAGCAGCCGGCTCAAATGATCCGAAACGATGCGGTTCTGTTCCTCCGGCTCCGTATCCCCGCTGCGGCAGCCTGCTTCCACGTGAGCTACGGGCAGCTTCAGACGCGCGGCGAGCAGCGCGCCCGCGAGCGTCGAGTTCGTATCTCCGTAAATGATGATCCAATCAGGCCTTTCGGTAGCTAATATGGGCTCGATGCGTTCGAGCATGCGCGCAATCTGCGTGCCGTGCGTCCCGGATCCAACGGCCAGGTTGTACCGCGGTTCTGGAATGTCCATTTGAGAGAAAAATAATTCGGCCAACTCGCGGTCGTAGTGCTGGCCCGTATGGATGATGCTGTGCTCGATCGGCAAGGATCCGAGTTGCCTATTGTGCGCCTCGATAGCGCGGCACACCGGGGCCAACTTCACAAATTGCGGCCGCGCGCCAACGATGCTCGTCCAGCGGACTCCAGCGGCGTGTTCAGCACACATCGAAGCGCCTGTCGGAATCCGCTTCCCAATTGTAGTTGTCGGTTCCGGCGAGTTCGTCCAGCAGCGTCTGGTAAGCCTGTAGAAAACCTCGATGGACAATTCTGGTGTTGTGCCACAACAAAGTAAAAACTCCCCCAACCGCGCGGCAGTGCTCCACAAGCTCCCGCAGCTTCACGAGAGTTCCGGCCGGCCCCAACTTTTGATGCGAATAAAACGTCTCATCCATGGCCAGAAGTGGAATCTCCAAAAGGTTGGCTTCGCGATGCTCTGCCAAAATCCACGGCCGAAAAGGGTAACAAGTGCCGGCGCGAAATCCGATGCGGTCGGCAAAACCCACCGAGGAATCGTACGCGAGGCCCAGAGCTTCCCACTCGATCCACAGCTGAGGGTTCCAGCGCAAAAAATCCTGACGGCCGCCAAGCTGGCGCTTGCCAAACAATTCCTGGAGCGCCGAAACTTCAGCCGCTAACGTTTCCCGCGATTGATAGGAATCGTATCCGGGATGGATTCCAAGTTCGACGCCCTGAGCGCGAAAATCTTCGATCATCGTTCTGACAGCGCGGTGCCGGAGATCGTACCCAGTATCATTCCGCCCCCGCGCGCTGGCCTTCCAATACACCGCCGGTTTTATTCCACGCTCGATCGAAAGCGCGACGATCAGGCGCATCAGGCGCTGATAGCTTGTCTCGATATTCACGACAGGCGCCAGCAGATCGCGCAGAGCCCACGCCGGGTGACCTCTGCGTACAGCGTGGCCGATTGTGCCGCGCAAGGTGAACGGCAAGCCGATCTCGTCCACATCGTGGCTGAGCTTGACGCGCAGTCGTCGTTCCTGAGGCGTCCATCGCGGCAGCAAATGTGAAAGCGCCTGCTCAAAGCCCAGGCCCAATTCATCGATGACCGGACGGTCGAGAAATCGGTCGTGCCAAGCAACGCCGGAAAGGGCCGAAAAACGGCCGTATTCGTCCTTGGGCGACGGCAGAGTTTCCTCGAAACGTCCTAGCGTGAGCATCGTAGAAGCCAGCAGGTCCACCGGGCACTCGACGCAATTGTTGTCTACAATCGAAAAAAGGCCGCCTATTTCCTCTTTGTCGATCGAAGAAAATGGAACGCGGAAGTCGGGTACCAGCGCAGAAATCTTTACAGGACGGCGCATCCATGAGGCTCGAGATGTTCGAAATACCCCGGCGCGAATCTGCTGCCAGAATTCCGGCGTCGCCTGAGAAAAACGAATCCGTTTATCAGTGCCCGGCTCGACGAACACATTGACGAATCCCGCGGCGCCAAATTCCATCCGCCAGCAGCGATAGAAATCGGCGGACACGCCTGCGCGCCGCGCCAGCTCCTTCAGCGCGTAAGCCGCCGCGGCGCGAGGGAACTCCGGGATTTCTTGTGCGCGAACTGTAGCTGAGGATGCGCTTGTCATTGAATGGCGGCGTTATTGAACGGGAGTTTGCATCGCGCCAGACTTCGCTTTACGGATGGTAGCGTCAAAGCGCGGCGCGTAGTTGTGATTGAACGCGTAGTAACCCTGATCGCCCGAGCCGTAAATCCAGTTGTAACGGTAAGTGCGCAGCAGCAGCTGCAGGTATGGTTCGAGATCTTCCACCGTCGCAGCGTCAGAATCTGGACAAATGCTTTTTCTGCCGTCTTGATCTTGCCAGAGCGTCATTGTTCCGCCGAGCTCGAGGATCCCGTTATATTTTTGCAGGTACGGCGCAAAGCCGGCAGCCCGCTCTTTGATCTGCTGCTGAAAATGCCTCAGCGTGGGCTCGCAATAACCCAGCCCGGCTTCACCGCCTGACAGCACCTTCAACCGGAAATGCTTTTTCTGAATTTCTTCCAGCAGGCCCATCGCTACATAAGCAGGCGACATTAGATAAGGCTGCGCGCCCGCCCGCCCCTCCTGCGGAATTCCGAGGCCGGTGAACAGAAACCACAACGTCGCGTCCGGGTACTGCGCAGCGGCAGCATCGGCCATGCGCGCACCGAGTTCTCGCAACAGCTGCTCCGTTTGCTCCGTGGTCTTGCCTAACTGCCGGGCCAGCTCTGCCGGATTGTATTCCTTGTAGTTGTTGTAAAACTCCACGTCGCAGACGATCCCAGGGACATGCGAATCACGCGCGGCGGCCAAGGAATTGGCCCATACCTGGAGAAATGCGCTACGCGCTCCCGTTTTGTCTTCAAGATCGGCCCCTTGGATCTGATGGAAGTAAGGGCCCGTGGTGTAAGGATTTTTCTGTGCGTCGTCCACCGCGACAATGCGATTCAGATACACCCAGGGCCAGATATCCTTCTTGGTGATTTTCTTCCAGCCGGCGATGTGTGCGTCTATATCGACGACGGCGGGAGCCGGCTTCGTGTCGTAGTTCCATGAGAAGGCGACCGCGAGCGCGTCGTAGGGCGATTGATCGAATTGGACGAGCATTTCCGGCTTCAATTTTTCGGCTAGGGCTGTGTTCACCAACATCAGATAGTGATCGCCCATGGAATTGTTAGCGGTGCGCTTGTCTTCGCGCATCAATTCCGGCTGCGCGTTTGTTACCGCCGCGAAGCCACCGGCGAGCGATGACAGCCAGCCCGCTATAAACAACGCCGCCACGAATGAGGCGATCGCACGCCAGCCAATCATTTTCAGCGAATTGGCCCACTTCATGACGATGCAGTCTGCACTGGTCACTGCGCGCCCAGAATTTCTTCCAAACGCATGCGAATCTTGCCCCGGAGTTGCCTTGGCAGATAGCCGCCTTCCGCAATGGCCGCAACGCCACCGCTATTTAGCGGGAGAAGTTTTTGTTGATCGAGCGCGTAAAGCCGAGCGATCTCGTCGCGCGCATCCGCCGCGGAGCGTGTCTGTGTGCAACCGGGAAATGCGTAAGTCCACAAGACGTGGCGTCCGTGGCCGAGCGCCTCCAGCACCATCCAGGAAAGTCCGTCGTGGCGCACCGGCCGCCAGACTACCGTCGCGCGCTCGAAGAACTCCCGTAGATCGAGGATGCGTCCGTGCACTCGCAGATTAGCAGGCGGATCTTCGATCGTGCCTTCCAACAGCCCCACAAGCTCAAATGGAATATACGGAAGTTCTCTGGCCACTTCGAGAATTCGATCCAGACCATACAGGGCGCCTCGAGTGACAGCCGGCATGTACACGAGAACGGAAAATCGGGAAGGAAGAGTGGAAGGACGCTCCGGAACGGAAGGCGACGGCAGCGGCACCAGGCGGCAGGTGACGCCGAGAGTCGCGGCTTCACGAACCAACCACTCAGAGACGGCCCAATGTTCCACGTTTTCCAGAATCCAGGGATCCGCGGCTGAGGGAAAACCCTTTAGTTGTTCGTCCAGCACGTCACTCCCGGTCCAGTGCATCACGATTTTTCTCTTGCGCATCAGCTTGGCGGCCAGCAGAAATTTTCCGGCAGTGACGCGGCCGCCGATCTGATATGCGACGTCGCAGGCACGAAGTTCACGTGCGATCTGGCTCAAGTTTCGAATTCCTGCGTCGGGGTAGTAGCGAAACCTCCACCCATCGCCATCCATGAGCTGAGCAAACACCGTTCCCGCGTGAACGTCGCCGTGCACCAACACGCGTCGCTGCGGCGGCTCCGCGGATTCGCGCTCCATCGGTTTCGTATGCTGACGCGCGGCCAACGGGCGCCAGTCTCCACGCACCGGTTGTGAATCGATGTTTTCCTGGCGGATCATTTCCGGGGTTTAAATGGGCGGCGGGTTCAGGAAAAGCGAAGGATTCAAACCGCGAGCGCCACCTTGGCTTTCTCGATGATTTTGTTGCCAAGAAATCGAAAGTTCACAGGATTGCCGATGCTGTTATGGCGCAGCACTTTAAAGATGCGGAAGAAACGGTCTGGCTTTCCGTCCGTTGGCGCTTGAAATCTTCCGTTCACCGTCAGCGTCTCGCCGCCCCAATCCGTGATCATGCAGTTCAGCAGCGATCCGGAAGAGGCAATAATGTCCGGCTGTTTTCCGGAAACCTGCGACCAACCGTGGCGAAAGGAGAGCTCAACGTCGAAGCCTAGATCGGAGAGTCGCACCACCGCAGGGGTGAACGTATTTAGAATGGCGCGATTGTTGTTAGCGGCGCACTTGGTGAACATGGCAGTGGCCGCCGCACGGAGCCTGGTGATGTCCACAGGATCAGTGGTCACCGGCGGCGCGGCCAAAATCCGCTCGTAGTCGAGGTCGTAACTGCGAATCGCGTCACTGGAATCGTGCGCCGTACCGACTTGCCAGCGATCCTTCGGGTACAGCACGATCGTGGGAATTTGTAATTCGGTTTCCGTATATTCACACGCGTCGCCGATGCGGTGCATGCTGGAATTCATATAGAAATTCTCAGCGTGACAAAAATACACGAAGCTGGCGAAAGGAATGAACTGCGCCGGCGTGAAAAGGCGAATTTGGCGGGCCATTTCCGCGCGTTTGCGCTGCACGTGTTTTTTGTGAGACTCGAGGTCGTCCGGATTGCCAATCCAATTGGCAAAGGAAAATTGCGATAGCAGCAGGTCAACGGGCCCGTTTGCTTTTCGGATCGTTTCCATGTCGCTGGTGCGGTCGAACACGCAATCATTCATGTTCAACAGCGTTTTCCCTTCGGCCTGGATGGACATCCAGGAATCAATCAAGTCCTGCATGCCGGAAAGCATTGTGACACCTTCGGCGATCTCCACCTTCTGAAGATGGGGCAACTCCTGAATCTTGAAACCCAGCGACTGGCACAGCTTGACCACGCGTTTGTCGCGGGTCTCGTGAAACAGAACCGTGATCCTGCGCCGGTGTTCTTCTGGGATTTTCTTCAGATTCGGCGGGTTGAAGTGATCGGGATGCTCGTGAGAGAACCAAATATGAGTAATGGTGGAAAACTCGTCGTAACTCATGCGCGTTGGCGAGAGCAGCCGCCAAGCATTGTCAAAGATCGTGCCCTCCAGCCACGGATCGCAAAGCAAACGTATGTTTCCGGATTCCAGGATGAACGACGCGTGATTCACCCACTCGATCCACATAGAGCATCCCCTCCGTCAGAGATCGCCCACAGAACGATCGCGCGTGGCGACCTCGGCTGCGCGCGCCTTAATCATTCAGCTCCGAGGCGCTCAGGTTGGAAGAACTCGCTTGAGTTGTCTGCGGGGCCGCTCTGCGAACGCCCATGCGAGGCGCGTTAATGATCTCTGCCCAACGCCTCCGCAACTCAGCACGGACCTTTTCCGAAGTATAACTGCGAGCCACAACCTCAATTCCGAGATCGTTTCGTTTCAATCGTCCGGCGTTATGAAGGGCCAATAGCTTTTCAATCGCCGCGCGAGCCGCCGCCGGTCCGGTCACATGCGTGCACGCTGCAAAAGGATAGCTGTAGAGCACATGTCGCCCCTGCGCCAGGGCCTCCAACACCATGAAAGAAATTCCTCCGTCGTGACGTACCGGTCTCCAAACCACGCTGGCGCGTTCGAGGAAAGGGGTCATCGGCACTCGGGGGAAAACTTTCAGGTTGGGCGGTGCGTTTGGGACGTGACCCTCCTCGACGCCAACGAGGTTAAATTGCACGAGGGGAAGCGTGTGCGCGACTTCCAGCATCTGATCCAAACCGTACAACTTGCCCTTTACGACCGACGGCATGTAGGTGAGCACCGAAAAGTTTTCAGGCAGCGGCTTCGGTGCCGCAACGGGCTCTACAAACGACGCCTGAACGTATTCGCAGCGCAACCCGAGCGCGCGCACCTCGTCCGCCAGGGTCGGAGACACGGCCCAATGAACTTTTGCGGCGATCCACGGCTCAATCCGTTTGGTCTTGAGTTGCTGTTGTGCGAACAGGACGTCACTGCCGCACCAGAGCAGCACGACATTGCTCTTGCCCAAATATCGCGCCGCCCACAGAAATTTTCCAAACGTCACGCGACCGCCCCAGGTGTACGCCAAATCGCACCTGCGCAAGTCGTTGACCAGAGTCGCTAGCCCCACCGGACTGTACGAGCAATGGCGTACATCCCACTGTTCGTTCCCGAGCAGGCCGGGCAGCCTCTCGCAGAAACCGTATAAACCATGAACCACCACCCGATACGGTCGGGAGGAACCCAAACCTAAGGACCGTGACATTTTCCCTCGAAGAGCAGACTTGTATCACAATTCAGCGACGGCCAATGTGCGTCCGGTCACTCAGGTTGCTGCACGAAAGTGATCAACCCGTCGTACACACGCACCAGCGCGCGCCGAACTTCGGCGTCGAGGGTCCAGCGCACCTTTTCCAGCGCGTCGGTACTCGCCATCGATGTTTTCTCGGCCCTCGCCAACTCGCATTTCGCTTGCTCGAGTCCAGAAAGATAAATGGGCAGCAGATCCTCTCGGCTCATACGTGTTTTCTCCCTCACCAGCTTGCTCATCTTGAGATCAGGTATTTGCAACAGGAATATCTAGTCTTCGCCGGCGGTGGCCGCCATTGCACCCGGGAAAGCCGTGCGTGGGTTGAGGTTTGCCGGCAGAACCGAACCAAGCACGTCGCCCGTGAGTGCGTAGCAGCTGCCGCATTCCACGCACGAGCCGACACCGTCCGAAAGATCCAGAGGCACGCCGCAGCGGCAGACCCAGCCGATCAGTCGTGCGGGAACTCCAACGACGAGGGCGTGATCGGGCACATCGTGGGTCACCACGGCGCCCGCGCCCACCAGCGCGTAATGACCGATCGTGACGCCGCAAACGATTGTCGAGTTCGCGCCGAGCGAGGCGCCGCGTTTCACCAGCGTCCGCTGGTACGCCGATTTTCGATTTACGTGGCTGCGGGGCGTCATCACGTTGGTAAACACCATCGAGGGGCCGCAAAATACGTCATCCTCGAGCTCCACGCCCGTGTACAAGGAAACGTTATTTTGAATCTTCACGTTGTCGCCAATCCGCACGCCGCTGGCGACGTTGACGTTTTGGCCTAAAACGCACTTACGCCCGATGCTGCAATTCGCCATCACGTGCGAAAAATGCCAGATCTTCGTTCCTTCGCCGATTTCGCATGGCTCATCCACCACTGCGGTGGGATCGGAAAAATACCGTCGCTCGGTTCTCTTTTCGAATGAGACCGGTTGACCATGATTCCGAATCGACTGGCCGGCCGCGTGGAGCACCTCGAGCACCTGCAATCCATTTTGGCCATCGGTGCGGGGTGTCGTCCTGTCGCGAACACATTCCAGAAAGTGCAGGCACTCGGTGCGCAGCGGCTCTTCCTTTCCCAGGACAACTACCTCACCTTCGGCCTTGCGTGCGATCGGCACGCGATTGACCCAGTCAATGCGATGAGGATACAGAACCAGTTTGGTTTCGTTCTGGGTGTCGTCAAACACGGCCATCTTGCGGTCCCCAACGATGACCAGCTTTTGTTCCTTGAACGGATGCAGCCAGCTAACGAAAATGTGGGCGCTTACTCCGCTGGCAAAACTCAGCACGGTCAGTGTGACGTCGGCGATTGAATGGTTCAGGTAACTGGCGCCTTGCGCGGACACGCGGGTCGGTTTTTCGTCGAGCAGATGAAGGATCGCGGAAATATCATGCGGAGCGAAACTCCACAAAATGTCTTCTTCAGTCCGAAGTTTTCCAAGGTTCAGCCGGGATGAGCTGATGTACTCGATTCTTCCCAGTTCGCCCGCCCGCAACAAGCGCCGCAATTCCACAACGGCGGGATGATAGTGAAGAATATGCCCGACCATCAGAATTCGCGCATGCTTTTGGGCCAGCGCTACGAGCTGCTCGCCTTCATCCGTGCGTAGGGCCAGCGGCTTTTCGACGAATACATCCTTTCCTGCCAGGAGCGCTCGTCGGGCAAGATCAAAGTGCTCAACCGCGGGAGCCGCGATTGCGATGGCTTGGATCTGCGGCATGCTCAGCAAATCGTCGAAACGATCAGTCGCCGCTACCGAATAGGTCTGGCGCATCTCTTCGCGACGTGCCGTGTCCACATCGCAAATTGCTTCCAGGCTGCCTAGTTCGTGGAAATTGCGGACTAGGTTTCTGCCCCAATAACCGCAACCCACTACTCCTACGCGCGGAATCTGCCCATTCATCATCGGGTCCCCTTGGTTCGTCATCTCGTGCGCACTCATGCCATTTCGGCCGCTATTGGTGACGGCGACGGCGCTAATTCTTTTTCAAATAGAAATCGGCGATTGCACCAACGACCGATTCTTGTTGCGATTGCGTCAGTTCCGGATACACGGGCAGAGCGAGAGCTTCCTGGCTCACCATTTCCGCCTGCGGAAAATCGCCTATCCGGTGGCCCAAATAGGCAAAGGCCGGCTGCAGATGAAGAGGCAAAGGGTAGTAGATTTCCGTGGGGATGCCTGCCGCAGCAAGAAATTCGCGAAGTTCGTTGCGCTTGCTGCAGCGGATCGAAAATTGGTTATAGACATGCTCGAAATCCCCGGACGGAGCATTGGGAACGCGTACAAACTCGACCAACGCGCTTTTTCTGAATAGTTCCCGGTAATGTTCGGCGCGCTGCTGCCTGCCGCGCGTCCAATCCCTCAAATGGCGGAGCTTTACGCGAAGGATTGCAGCCTGCAGACTGTCTAACCGGCTGTTGGTTCCCAGAATTTCGTGATGATACTTTTTCTTGCTGCCATGAACCCTGAGCAGGCGCAAGCGATCCGCGAGATCGGCGTCTTCGGTGGTAATCAAACCGCCATCGCCGGCCCCGCCTAAATTCTTGGAAGGAAAGAAACTCAAGCATCCAAATGTGCCGATCGTGCCGACAAAGCGTTCGTGATAGCGCGCCATAATCGCTTGTGCGGCATCCTCGATGACCGCCAGATTTCTTGCCTTTGCCAAACTTACGACCGGTTCCAGGTCGGCGGCCAGTCCAAACAGATGAACGGGCATGATTGCCCGCGTTCTTGGCGTAATCGCTGCTTCAATCTTTGCCGGATCGATATTGAAAGTTGCGGGATCGATGTCCACGAACACCGGCTTCGCACCGAGCCGGGCGACGGCGCCGCCCGTAGCTACAAACGTAAACGGGGAAGTGATGACTTCGTCGTTCTGGCCGATTCCAAGCGCCATCATGGCCAATAGCAGAGCGTCGGACCCGGATGCGCACGCCACCGCATGCTTCGCGACAAGCATGGCGGCAGTCTCCTCCTCGAACAGTCGAACTTCTTTTCCCAGGATGAACTGCTGGCTTTCCATCACCTCAGTTATTGCTTGCATCACTTCGTCGCGGATACTTGCGAACTGGGCCTTCAAGTCCAAAAAATCAAACGCATGTGGTACGGGAGCGTGAGCCGCCGAACGTGCAGCGGCGTGCGCTTCGGATTTCGCGGGAATCGACGTTGCGGAAGAAAGCATTCGAAAGTCTCCGTCAGGGTGGATTTTACTGGTATGCAAGCAAACGGCGAGATCAGGGGCTGACGCCAGCGGCGCGATATCCCAATCCATAGATCGCGACGCCCTGCGCCGCGGCCATGGCGAGTTCGAACATCACCTTCAGGGTCCGTTTCGCGCCGCTTTCCGGAATGTAAAGAATGTCGTTCGGAGCAAGCAGCATGTCCGTGCTCTTTCCGGATAACATCTGGGAAATGTCCACGACAACTTGTTGATGCGCGGTGTCGCTGGTGGATTGGCGAATAATCAAGGCGCGGTTCGTGGCCGCTACTCGCGTGGACCCCTGCGCCATCGCGAGCGCCTGGATCACCGAGATTCCCGCGCTGGGATCTGGCATCGGGAAGCCGCCCGGCTTCACCACCGCGCCTACGACGTAAACGACCTCCGCCGCCGATACGCTGATTACATCGCCGTTTTGCACTTCCGCATTCGCGTTCAAATCCTGGCCTTTCACCAGCCCATTCATGTCAATAATCTGCACCGAACCGACGCGAGTGCCGGTAGCTTCGGCACTGGCGGCGCCGCGGATGATTGTCACGGTATTTCCCGCACCGGGCAGCGCCCCACCCGCTGCCGAAAGGGCGTCGAGCACGGTGGTGCGTTTCGCGATGGGATACACGGCCGGCTTTGCCACCGCGCCAAGAACGGTCACGGTGCGCCCGCGATACTCGTCAACGAATACGGTCACCTTGGGGTCGCGCAATTGCTTTGCATCAATCAGCGACTGCCGTATGGCTTGCGATAGTTCGATCGGGGTTAGTCCATCGGCTTGTATGGGCGAAGAAACCGCAACGATTTGAATGACTCCAGAATCCGTCACGCGGAATTTCCCACCGAATTCCGGCGTATCCGCAACGGTCACAGACAAGACGTCCCCGGGACCGATTTTGTAGTCCTCGGTGGGAATGATGGACGAAGCGGCAGGCTTCGTAGCCGCTTGTTGGTCCTGCGCGGTCGTTTCTTGGGAGCTATTTTGTGCCGACGCGCTTCCGCAAAAAGCCAGACTCGACGCAAGCATCCACGCGCATAGATTGCGAAAGATCGTTGTTCCGGCATTGCGTCTTGTAACGCTCATAGCATGTGACCTGTTCTACCGAGAGTGAAATCCACAAACACTGAAATTGGCGACCGCAGCACCACGTGACGGACCACTACGCGTGCGCCCCCTTTGATTTGTCGGATTGCGAAGAAACGGCTGTGGTCGCAAGCGCCGTCTGCCCGTACCGATGATAGTGATCTTCACTATTTCTCTTGCTGTAGCCGTAGTTGTAGTAGTGATAATCGGCGGAACCCAGATCGATATCGTTCAGCACGACACCTGCAATGGGAGCGCGCACTTCATCCAGAATCTGAACGCAGCGAGTAATCGAGCGCCGGGTCGTAAGCCCGTAGCGCGCCACCAGAACCACCACATCCGCAAGAGACGACAACACGCGTGCGTCGGAAAAATGAATCACGGGCGGAGAATCAATCACCACGAAATCGAATTTATCTCGCAGCGCTATCATCACGGCCTGCATCTGCTCCGATGCGATCAGATCTGCGGGGTTGGGAGGCAGCGCTCCTACGGGAAGAATCGAAAGGTTCGGGAAATCCGGCACGCGGACTAACGCTTCATCAACCGGCAAGGTGCCGGCGAGCACGTGGCTCAATCCTGCCTTGGTGCGAAGATGAATAGCGTCTCCCACCATCGCTTCGCGCATATCGCCGTCAATCAAACAAGTCGTCGCGGTTCGCGCCATCACCATCGCCAGGTTCATCGCCACCGTAGTTTTGCCTTCCCCCGCCAGCGGCGAAGTAATCAGCACAACGCGCGGCGGCGCGCCTGGTCGGGAAAGCATCAGTCCCGTGCGGAGATCCCTGATGGCCTCGGCCTCCGCGGTGTACGTGCCGTTTGCGAGGATCGGCGGCAGCGGTCCCTTGTCTTGCTCGAATGCGCCCAGCTTCAAAGATTTCGGCGCCGTCGTTCCGCGATGCTCGCCAGCGATACGGTTTAGGCGAATGCTTGGAATCATGGCCAGGGAAGCCAGACCGACGCATTCCTTAATGTCATCCGGAGTGCGGATCGTGTTGATAAAGCTCTCCCGAACGAAGGCGAGGACCAGTCCCAGCAAGCAGCTGAGCATCGCGCCGATGGCAATGATGAGTTTTCGGTTCGGGCTCGTGGCGCGGCGAAGCTCAGGCGCCAAGTCCACGATGTGAATGTTACTGGAGCCCAATCCCGCGTAAATTCCGGCTTCTTTCAAGCGCGACTGCAGGGTGTTGTAAAGTTCCGCGCTGGAGGCCGCCTCGTTGCGCAACACGCGGTACTCGACCAGGTGCGAACTCGCGTCGCCCATTCGCTCCTTGAGCTTGTTCGTGGCGTCGAGCGCCATCTCTTCGCGAGCGCGGGATGCCGCATAGCTGGTGCGCACACGATTGATGACGCGCGCCCGTTCCGCTTCCACTTGCGCCGCAAGTTCGTTCGACTGGTCTTCCAGTTTTTTGACGTTCGAGTTCTCATCGCCGTAAATGGCGCGTGCTTGCGCCAGCGCGGCGCGCGAGTCGGCATAGTGGGTCATCAGATTCTGATACAGAGCGTCGTCGCGAACCGCCGGAATCGATTCAGACTGGCCCAGATCAATCATGCGGACGTATGCTTCGGCTTCAATGCGGTTAGCCTGAGCGTCGCTATAGGCGCGGTTGACGTCTCCCATGAGCTGCGTCAACGGCGCATCGGGATCTTCCGCTTCCACAAAACCATGCTTCTTCTGATAGTCGGAAACTGCCTGGTTTGCTTCCTGGACTTTCTCCCGCAGGTCGTTCAATTGTGTCGAAAGCCACTCCGAAGCGCGCATCGTCGTCGTGTATCGGTTCCGATAGTTCTGATCGATGAATTTCGTGACCAGAGTATTCGTGACCAGTTGTGCCAGCGCCGGATCGTGGCTCGAATAGCTGACCTCAACCAGCCGGCTGTTGCGGACCGGGCTCACCGAAAGCTGATTGTGAAAGACGCCAAGCGCGATGGATTCCAGTGGCGTGCGGTCAGCCAGATTCAGCTGGTCTTGCAAGTAGGCGCCGTCGTTTGCGGAGCGATTCAAGGATTGCGCGAGCGACTCTTGCACGCCGCCGTACTTCGCCAAATCCTTCTTGCTTACGAACTCGGGGTTACGGTCGAGATGCAGCGTGCGAATCACGCTAACTCCCAGAGCATCGCTCTGCAGAATTTGCGCTTGCGTTTCCAGGTAGTCGCCATTGTCCGGCTGATTCGACTGTTCGATTTCCGGCAGCGTCTTTATGCCGCTACTGAGCGGATCGATTTCCAGTTGCGCGACGGGCTGATACGAATCGCGAATCGAAAATGCGCAGGCGATAATCGCAAGTGTCATCAGCGCCGCAAAGATCAACGCGAATCGGCGATTTTTGCGAAGTACGCGCGCAGCTTGCTCCCAGGTGAACAGGACATCGGCTGGGCTTGGTTGAACTGGGACGAGCGACGACCACTGCGCGAGTTTCGTCGGATCGTCTTGCGGTGGCTCAAAGTTGTGATTTATTTTCATTCTTCGTTTGTTCTGGCGCAGTCGCGGGAAACGCGGTCGGCGCAATGCCCGGCCCGCTAAGCGATCTGCTGCACTGCGCTGAAAGAAACTCCCGAGTTCGGGCTGGCGCCGACGCGCTCCAAGACCGAATGGTCCACTTCGACTGCGACTGCCTTCTGTAATAACTCGACGGAAACCACTACCCGATATCGGTTCTTGACCTTGACCAGAATTCCTTCGGCGCCCGCCAGCGGCCCAACACACACGCGAACCCTGTCGCCACATTTAAGGAACGGATGAGGCGCGACCCGCGTCCGGTCTGTCGTCACCCTGCGCACCAGATCGAGATCACCGTCGGGAATCGACGTGGCGCGCCCCGCATTTCCCACTAGCCCAAATACACCTGGCGTGCGCAAAATCTCCAGCTTGCGTTCGAGATCGGTGCGCAAAAAAATGTAGCAAGGGAAAAGGGGCAGTGTGACCATCTGGGTGCGGTCCTTCCAACGGTGCGCCGCAACGTAAACCGGAAAGAAAACCTCAAAGCCCTTGTTCTTGAAAGAATCGGCAACTCTTTTTTCATGTTGATGCTTGGTGTAGGCGGCGTACCAATCGCCTGGTCCTAACTGTGCAGGAGGAACCGCGCCCGTCTGGCAACTGTACATACAGCTCCGCCCTCTGGCTTACAGGCTAGTTCCCGTAAGTCTCCCAAGAGTTGTTCACTCAGCATCTCTTGGTTCAATATTTGAGCCTAAATCGGAACGCTGTGAGTTTTCAAAAAGCTTCCGTCCACAACTCAGCCCGGCTCTGCGCTTCCGCCGTTCGCTGCGAACTCCGCAGCCGGCAAAGCCAATTTGACTTCTTCCTGAACTCTGAAGGGTCGGGTTGGCGCGACGATCGGTTCGCAAAGTGCAACGTACCGATAAGACGCATCTCGTGGATACGCGTTGGTTGTTAGCGCGAGATGAAAGGACCGTGAAAACTAAGTGTCGCAACGCTCAGAGCGTTCACACGGCGTTGTTAATTCGGAGCAAGTCTACTTTAACTTTGGAAATACGCACGTCTGACGGGCGAAACAGAGCCGCGCTCAAACAAATATCGTCGCCAAACATCGAACAGATTTTCCACACCGCGAATCGAATTTCATCAATTTGTCATAATGCGCTAACAGAAGGGCTGTGATTTTGGCCTTACGCTGGTGGGCCTCACGGATCGCTAAGGAGCATTCCCACTGGCGGACACCATCACCCTAAATCCAGCCCGCGATTTCGCTCGCGGTTTGCATATACCGCGCGCAAGACTGGCCCAAGTGTCGGCCGAAATCGCGATGATCGCGCTGATTTGCGCAAGCGTGTTGGCGCCTCCGATTCGCTTCAGCGATAACTTTCCGTATGTAAGAGCCGAACAGATCCTGCTTGCGACCGTTTTCGTCGGATATGCTTGGTTCTCGCTGGCCGGATACGCACGCAAAATCCATTTCAACGGAATGTTCGTTATTGGAACCTTGTACGCGTTCTGCATAGCCCTCTCCACTTGGTACGGCGCGGATATGCTTCATCACCAGGTGATCCTCCGCGACTTCTACGAGATTCCCAAGGTTCTTTTCCCTGTCCTTTTCTTCACGGTGGCCTATGAGGCCGAGTTGTCGGAAGAATCCCTGCGCATGCTGCTGAAGTGCTTCGGTGTGGCTGCTTTTTTGGTGTGCTTTTACGCCTGGAGCCAATTTGCCAATCTGGGGTTCACTTACCGGCTGAATGGCTTCTACTCCGGCGGCGAACACATTGACTTGCTACTCACCAATGTTGGCCGCGTGTATTCGACCATGGCCAATCCCAATGTGCTCGGCGAACTTATGAGCTGGTGCCTGGTCGCGTTTACGATGGCCGCGCTGTCGGGCGTGGGCAATCGCATCTGGAATATTGTTCTGGCCTTTGCGTGCTTGGTCACGCTGGCTATGACGGCTTCGCGCTACGGCCTGATCACCGCGTCTTTGGGGATTCTCTTGATCTTTGTATTTCCTTCCCGGTCTGGGCGGCGCCGCACCACGCAATTGGTTCTCCTCATGGTCCTATTGCCGGTGTTCGCTCTGACCTTCAAAGCCGTAGCTACGGCTAATCGCAGCGGCATTCAACGCATCCAGACTCTGAAAGATCCCCTGCATACGGATTCCTTGCAAGGCCGTCTCGACGTGCGCTGGGTTGACGCCACCCAAGACATTGCGCGCTCGCCATGGATTGGAAACGGATCGGCCAAGGCATTTTTCGGCGATATCATTACGGACTCGGAATATCTGGACATGCTGAAGCAGTTTGGCATCGTCGGCTTTTCGGTGTACCTGGCTTATTACTTCTTTCCGTTGTATCTCTCATGGAAGGGGTTAAAGGCTGGTCAACGAACCGGTCCCATATTTGAAGAGCGGATGCCCGCGACTCTGCTGACGATACGATTGAGTTTTGTAATGATCATTTTGGCGCTCGCCATGAGCATTGGCGAGGCGACGTTCGAGAATCTGCTGCTCCAGGGTTTTCTCTGGATGTGGATGGGCCTGGGTGCACGCTGCGCACAGACCCTGCGTGATGCTTCTCGGCGCGTCGTTGTGCCTGCTCCGGCCCACAGGGTATTTGTGGTGCGAGCGTGATGCAGACGTGCCGAAATCGATCGCTCAGGGAAGCTAGACGACTCGTGTCACTTCAAACTTATGTCAAATCAATTTAAGAGACTGCTGGCCCGCATCGGCGGACATCTGTCCGACCGCACCATCCACAATCTCAACGCCACGGTCAATTACCTGGAAGCGGGACGCTGGATGCGAAAGAACGGCTTTCGTCCTGAGCACTTTTTCGACCGCAAAGAACAGTTCTGGGATCTGATCGGGAAACAAGTAGGCGATCGCAAGGTGCTGTATCTGGAATTTGGCGTCTGGCGTGGGAGCACCACCCGCTACGTCGCGACGCAACTGCGCCATCCCGACGCCATGCTGCACGGCTTCGATAGCTTCCAAGGTCTGCCTGAAAAGTGGAATCTGGAGGCGGACGCCGGCTGCTTCTCAACGGATGGAGAGATTCCCCGCATTAACGACGCCCGAGTCGAATTCCACAAGGGTTGGTTCCAGGAAACGCTACCGAAGTTCAGCGTCCCCGCTCACGAGCGCTTAGTCGTCAACTTGGATGCGGATTTGTATTCCTCCACAATCTACGTCCTCAACCAATTGCGCGAGCTGATCGTCCCCGGGGCCTATCTTTTCTTCGATGAGTTCTCCGACCGCCAGCACGAACTGCGCGCTTTCGACGAATTCCTCTCCACCACCGCAATGAAGTTTCGCCTCCTGGCTGCCACCGCGTCGTTCGAAAAAGTCTTGTTCCTTCGCGAAGACGATAATCTGGTTACAGTTTCGGGATAAGCTTTGGGAGGAGCACCGATGCGCTGGACTGTTGTCACTTCAACGCTGTTGGTGTTGGCGCTCGCTTTCCTCTCCATCCGGATCGCACCGCCCGCCGCCATTCTTTACACCGTGGCTACCTTCCTGCTCTTCATGCTTCCGGGGCTTTTCATCGGTCCCATGCTCTTTGGAAAAGGCTCTGGCTGGCTGCCCGAAAGAATAATCTTCGGCGCCATGATCGGGATTGCCGCCAGCGGCTACGCAGCAATTGTTGTTGGCGTCCTCTATGGATGGTCTCCAAAAGCTATCGTCATTGCGATTTTATGCCTGGCCTGTGCGTGCGCGGCAATCGCCCGCATATTTCGAGCGCGGCCGCTCCTGCCACTTCCTCGCAAGTGGACCGCAACGGATTTCACAATTCTGTCGGGAATGTGGCTCGTCGTGGTCCTCTTCGTTGCTTTCCCCTATTTGCACGTGGGTAAACTGACTTCCCGCGGCTATGCCTATACGTGGCTTTTCGGACTCGACTTTCTATGGCGGTCCGACGCCATCTCCGCGATGACGGTCCATTTGCCGCCCGATCTGCTATGGATGACTGGAAATCCCGTACGAATGTATCTAGTCGGATATGCGATGCCGGCCTTCGCATACGCGGCCGGCGGAAAGCTTCAGCCTCTGCACTCCATCTTGCTGTTGATCACCCTCGGCCTGGCTCTGCTCATGCTTGCGTGTCTGTATGCCTTCCTGCGAACACTGTTTTCAGACGCTCGCGTTCTGGCCTCTAGCGCGTTCCTCATATTGTTCGCCTACAGCTATTACTGGGTCTACGCCTTGGCGAAAAGTTTCGTAGCCACGCCGGGTGTACACACGGGCCTGCTGATCGATCCTAAGTTTTGGAACTACGACGGAATATCCCATCTTTTTCAGCGATCTTTCTTAGTCGAACCGCAAGCCGCTCTCGCATCTTCGCTTCTGCTGCTGATGCTTACGATGCTCGCGCTCATTCGTTACCGTCTGCAAAGCGTCGCGCTCGGGACATTATTCGGCATCGGCCTGGGGATCACCTTCGGAACCGATGCGCTGCAAGGCCTGATCATGGTTGCCTGGTTTGGCATCCTCTATCTCGTGCGATTCATTCGGGCCAAGGGACGATTCCAGGACGAATACCTTGCTTTCGCTGCAGCGGTCGTGTCGTGCGGAGCGATTGCCGGCAGTTTCTTCCTGTTGGGCATGTATCAGCTTTCCACATCCCACATGCTGAAGTTTCACTTCAATTCATGGATCGCCTTATTCGGCATTGGCTTTTTCCCCGTCGAATTCGGACCGCTGATTTGTTTGGGATTGTGGGGCATGGTTCGCTGGTGGCGCCGAAGTCGCGGCGAATTCGCCTGGCCCTTGCTATTGTTGGCGGCTATCGTATTACTGCAGGTTGCATTCGTAGCCGAACCTCCCGTGTCGACCCCGCGGATGGCGGACCGGCTCCTGCCGATTGTTCTGCTTGTATTTGCCGCCTATCTCTTTCGCGATCTATGGTCCGCGCGGCTGCGCGGTTCTAACCGCATCTTGACGGCTGTAATCCTCGTGGCGGCCTTGCCTACTTTCTTCACCGATATTTACTTCACTTCAAACATTCAGGACCCCTACACCACCCGCTACGTGAGACCTGAAGACCAGCAAGCCTGTGACTGGATTCGCAAGAATCTGCCCGAAACTGCCGTCATCCAGGGCGAAACCCAATACTTTGTCGGTGCTGACCACGGCGAATATCTCAATCTCATCGCCAGCTTTTCCGGCAGACCGCAGGTGCTCGGCTGGAATACTGGTGCCGCCGTTCTCGTCGCCGACGGCTGGGAAATTTGCGTGCGGCGCATCCCCGATATCCAAGCGATGCTCGAGGCCACAGACTCTTCCCAACTGATCAGAATCCTCCAGAAATATTCCATCAATTACGTGTACGTAGGTCCGTTCGAGCAGGAACGGCACAAGACGCTGCTGGGGGTCATTCAGAGCTCGCCAGATCGATTCCGCGAAGTGTACTCGCAAAACAACGTTCACATTTTCCGGTATCTCACCGCGAACGTTGACTCCGTGCACCTCGCCGGGGTGTCGGCGGCGGCGAAAATGCGTTGATCCGCGAATCATGGCAGGACTGCCGGAAACGCAGTTGCATGGTTGCTCGAGGGTGATTAGGGCGAGAAAAGGACACAAAGCCGCTTACTGTCGCTGCCTGTCTGTAATGCGCATGGACGGCTTGACGCTTAGAGCCGCGCACGTCACCCGGCGGTAGTGGCAGATTTCGCGTATGGTGCGGCGGCGCGGCGAATATGCTCACCGCCAAACACGGCCATGATCTCCGCGTCGAATTCACTCTTGTTTGCGGGCGTTCCGGACTGACGCAGAAAGCCAAGATTGCTGAATCGGATATTCTTGTAGTTGTCGATCGCGCTGGAATCAAAGGCTGCTTTAATTTCGCGTACGCCGTCCTCCAGGTGGTACCGGCAACGAAATCCCAAGCGCTTCTGGATTTTGTCGAAGTTCACGCGATAATTCCGCTTGTCTGCGTTCTCGACTCCTTCGATACGCGTACCGGGGAACACACGCCGGATGACCTCACCAACCTCCGTCAGCGTGTGATTCAAGCTGTTATCGCCCACGTTGAATGTCTGTTGGCTGACGGCGCGTAAGGGCGCGCTGAGAAGCAAGATGATTGCTTCCGATAAATCCTTCACGTGAACGAACGGCCGCCACTGCTCTCCGTTGTAAATTGTGATCACTCCGTCCTGCCAGGCTTTTGCCGACAGCAGATTCACAACCAAGTCGAAGCGTGGACGATTCGAAAGCCCGAAAACTGTCGCGAACCGCAACAAAACAGGGTGGAAGTCGTCGCTGGCAGCTTCTAGCAGCGCCTGCTCGGCCGCTACCTTCAGCTGTCCGTACAGCGATACCGGTTCGACTTTCGAGTCTTCGTCCATAATCTCATCGGTCGCGCCATAGACGCTGCAACTGGAAGCGAACAAGAATCTCTCGACGCCGTATCCTTTCGCAACTTCCACGATCATACGCGTTGCGGCGTAGTTGATCTCGATCGTTGTCTTGTGATCGATTTCGCAGGCAGGGTCCCCGACGATCGCGGCAAGGTGCACAATGCTGGAAACTCCGCGCACCGCCTTCACCACGTCCTGGATGTTACGGCAGTCGCCATTCAAGTATTCGACGCGCGGGTTCTGCAAAAGGTCACGGATGGGATCCAATCCGTATACGGCGTTGTCCAGCACTCGGACGCTCTTACCTTCCTCGAGCAAACGCCTGATCAGCCAGCATCCCACGTAACCCGCTCCTCCGATCACCAGCACCGGGCCTTGGCTGGCGGCCTTTGACCGGTCCTTCTGGTCTGCTCTTTCATCGCCGAGCAGCAATTCTTTGCCGACACGAACTCCCACCAGGCCCAAAAGCGCGAACAGCCCAAACGTGAGGGCCACGCTTCGCCCCACGGGGTTCGCCTGCTGCACGACCAAAAAGTTCGCCGAAATAAACACGGCGAGGGACAACATCACGACGAGCGTGAATTTCTTCAACTTTTCTTTGGCAGCCAAAGGCCGAACGTACGTGTAGAACCCATTCATGTAGAAAACGAGCGGGAAGACAGGCGACAAAATCAGAAACCACGAGAGATAGTAGCGGCGAAACGCATCTGCCAGGTCATCGGCGCTCGGCCAAGCCTGTCCATGCGTCTGATAGCTGACGGAAATTGCAAACGCCACCAGCATCGCGCAATGAATGATCAGGAAATCTGTTACCACTCTGGGAGCGATGCCTTGCCACTTGGCCGCCTTCCGTTGGTCCGTCATGGAATCCTTGTCTAGAAAGAGGTACGTCCAACCGAACTCATAACCAATGTGCGCACGAATACACAACAACGCCAAAATTGCTTTGAGCTATGAAAAAACGAAGATACGTAGAGTTTGTTAGGTTTAGATGACACCGCGATGAAATCTGATAGAATCCGGAAACCTTCGCGGGCGAAGGAAAAGGGGGACGCGCAGTCCGGATATTTTGGTTCAAACCCTCAGCGTTGGCTGGCTATTCAATTGGCTGGTTCCTCTAAAAACGCCGCAACGGATCCGGCTACCGATCAAAGCAGAAGAGGACGGTCTTATTTTCGGCGTCCTTTAGAGGCCCGCGAACAATCTTTAGATTAAGCATCCAGCCGAACGTCCCGCAGCAAACCTGCGCCTTGATACCTCCTCAAGCAACATGCGATGAATTCTTCGGCGCTCACCCACCGTTCGCCGTTGCTCTTCTGGTTCCTCACTTGCCTCCAGAATATCTGGTTGATTTCATCCGGCACCTGAATCGGCTCGGTCGGGTTGTGCCAGTCCGCTGCAATTCCTCCCCAGCCCCACCTGCGGCTTTCCGCAAGAATTTCCTCGGCAATCGCGTCGGCATTCTCCCCGGAAAGCCTTGCCGCCGCCTCCACGTTGCCGTCCATGAGCACCAGGGGAATTTCGAGAAACGGGTATGGCTGCTCGCGCTTGAAGTCATAAGGAGGAAACGCAAAACAAGCGCCGTTGCGGAAACCAGCGACTTCGGCGAAGCCTAAGGTCGAGTCATAAACGAGACCAGCGCTTTCGATGGTGTCAAAAAAGCTTTGGTGACCTCCCAATCGCAGCCAATGTTGTCGTGTACCGAGCGGCTTCGTCCCCAGACTCTTCCGCATGGCAGCCAGTTCCTGCAGGAGGCTCGATTTCTCTGTGACGCTTTCGTACGAACCGTGTAGCCCGATTGAAAAACCATTTTCCGCGCAGGATTTCAGGTCTGGCGCCAATTCGGCCAGATCATAGTTGGGATCGCGTCGGTGCCGCCTGTTCGACACCGCAAAAATCGTTGACCGGAAATCATATTCCTGACTCGCCCGGCAAAGGGGGCCGAGATACTCGCCGACTCGCTTACCCGCAACAACCCTAAAAAGTTGCAGGGCATTCCAGGTGAAGAACGACCAGCTGTGGTACGCCTGGCAAGCGATGACGAGATTTTTCAGCAGGCGAACGAGTGCCGATGATTTCGAAGTGAAATAGAAATCAACGTCGTGCGAACAAACCACGAGGTGCCAGGCATCCGGCGCTGGAGAAGCCGGCTTTGGCAGCGACTCGGTCCCTCCCGGATTTACGATTTCGTTCTGCAGCCAAGCCATCAAAAGGCTGGCGTGCGGCTTACGCGGCGATATGTGCTGTTGCGCGAATACGCTATGTGCGTACGGGATGCGGCCAATCGCATCTCGCTGAGTGATGCGCCGTTCGTGACTGCAAGAAAGCCATTCGAAGATTTCTCCCAGCCAGTCGGGGTTCTTCGTGTTGCGATCCACGCCGAAAAAGAGCGCGAAGTTCTCGCCGGCGTATTCCCGCCTCGTCAGTTCCAAGTCGCAGGGCGGCGGCAGCTCCGCATGGTAACGCGCCGGAACCCAAACCCCCTGAGAGTACGCAATGGCGGGCGGCTTCTCGCTGTAGAAAATGCGAACATCCGTGGATTGATGCGCTTCCGCAACTTGATATCCATAAATCGCGGCAAACACGCGAACAGCGTACAAGATTCTAGGGCGAACCGCTGCACACACTTCCTCGCCGAAGTGCAAGTGCAGTGAAACGGGAGCCCTAGCAACAGAGGCGGTCTCGCACACGAGTTGTTCGATTCGCGGTGAAAGCACAAGACGCCTTTGCGGCACGAAAGTAGAACAGCGTTCCCCGGGCGCGCACTTCAGCCCCACTCCGATTCGTGACAGTTGTATCTCTGATTTGTTAGCGCTGCATGACATAGCCGTGAAAACTGGTACAAGTGCCCACGGCGTAGCGGCGAGTACCGGTAAGGCTGAATTGTACGTGTCGTGATGCGCCGCGCCCGCCCCGTGGTAGGGTTGTGCCCATCGAGAAAACGAAGAATCGAAACAGGCAACGAGCAAGAATGAAAACAACCGCGATACGGCAGGTGTCACGGAAGATGAACTCCTAAGGCGAGAGAGTCGATGCTTCGAATCGCACCGAAGTTGGCTTGGTCAGGCTTAGTCGTCACGTTGGTCGTCGGCCTGTCGTTCGCGAAATTTGCACGCCCCTCGTTAGCGGGCCAAAATTCGCACGCGGGTCCGGTGACCGGCGTCATTGATGGCGTGTCGTTCGAGGCTGACCAATATTACGTACACGGCTGGGCTTGCCAGGAAGGCGATCGAGGCTCGATCAGCATCAATATCTATGCGACTCACCCTGCGGGCGCCAAGCCGCCCGGAACCTACGTCATGGCAGACACCGCCAATCTTGGGAACGAGCCCGCCGTCGATCATGAGTGCCACGACGCTGACGGCGGCAAACACAGATTTCATACCGCGCTGCCCAACCAACTGCTGAGAACCTTGCAGGGCAAGAAAATATACATACACGGCATCGCGATCGCCGGCAACGTTGAAAACTCTCTGCTGGCAGGGTCCGGAAAGCTTTCGTTTCCTGCTCCCAAGTGGCCGCCCGATCCACCAACTCCCAATTTACTTGACGGTCCGCGCGCCGCGGCGTTCGACACCCAGAAGGAGTCCTGCGAGCAGATTGATATCCCAGATGCGGCCGCCCGCGCCTTCAAAGACTACAAAGGAACGATCCATCTGATCGCCTCGCACTACGTAACGCGCGCCGGCCTTGGCGCAACGCTCGAAACGGCGAAACATAGTTGCCAGGTGGTTTACAGCTCGCCGCACGACGGCAACATTGCGGATTTCAACGACGCCACATGGTTGAACTCGTTTTACGTCGTTGACGGCAAGCGCATCGTGGCACTCGGCCACATGGAGTATCACGGTTGGGAGCACGCCGGCATGTGCGCGCAGAAAGCCGACACGGCCGCCTGCTGGTATAACGTGGACACCTATAACCTATCCGATGATGGCGGCTATCACTTCGCGCGTCCAAAACCGCCCGGAAATTACTTCCTCAGCCTTCCGGTCAAATATGAGGTGAATCAGGGCCCGCAAGGCTACAGCGTAGACGCGAACATCGTTAAGGTTGGCGGGTGGTACTACGATGAAGTGTATTCGTGGGCTTGGCCGCCGAAATGCGGGGAGGGAAAGGGGCAGAAGCCATGCCTGGTTCCCGACGGGGCGTGCGCGATCCGCACGGCAAATATTCTGGATCCTTCGTCGTGGCGCGGCTGGGATGGCAAAGACTTCACAGTGGAGTTTGAGGATCCCTACCGAGCGCCGGTGGCAAATCCGAAGGCGCATGTTTGCGTGACGGTTCCGTATCTGGATTATTCCACGGGAATTAACTATCACGCGGCGTCTCATCTTTTTGTTGCGACGCTGTGGAACCAAGGCTCAGCCGGCTGGGGGCCGATCGGCCTCTATTTTACGACTTCGGCGGACTTCATTCACTGGAGCAAGCCGGAACTGGCGATGACGCAGAATCAAATGCTCAGGCGCGAGCCGGAAGGGAACTGGTCGTACGCATATTTTTCGCTCATCGATGCAAAATCGACCGATTCCAGCTATATCACGATCACCGACAAGCCTTACTTGTATTACGTGCGCATGGACGGCAACCATCCTCCTTATCAGCGCGTCTTGTTTCGCCAAGAGATCAAGCTGGATTGGTTGGCGGCATTGCACCCGAAGGCAGCCGCGGCCGCGAGCAAACCCCACTGACAGACGCTGGGGCGGCCCCGAAGAGCCGCCCTTTTTTGCGCTTCGTCGAAAGACAATTTAGAAAATGAATTTGCGCTGCGTCTGGCAACTTTGTTGCTACCTGCTTCGATCCATCCAACTTTGTAACCTGCGCCACAGCCGACTGTGCTGAATGATACATACAGCCGCGCGAAGCAGGCCTACGGTGGTCCTATCTCATGCAACACGGAGCTGAAAAATGGCACACGCAAAGACAATGAAAGCCGCAATCGTCGAGAAATTCGGCCAGCCGCTGGTGGTACGCGAAGTTCCTATTCCCACGCCGGGGCCAGGGCAGGCTCTCGTGCAAGTCATGGCGACCGGAGTTTGTCACACCGATCTCCACGCAGTAGATGGCGATTGGCCCATCAAGCCATCTCCGCCGTTCACACCGGGCCATGAGGGTGCGGGAATCGTGACGGCTCTGGGTCCAGGAGTTACTCACCTCAAAGAGGGCGATCGCGTCGGGATCGCATGGCTGCACAGCGCCTGCGGGCATTGCGATTATTGTCTCGCCGGATGGGAAACGCTCTGCCCCGAGCAGCAAAACTCCGGATATTCGGTGGATGGAACATTCGCCGAGTACGCTTTGGGTCAAGCCGATTACCTCGGACGCATCCCCAAGAATCTTTCCTTCGTGGAAGCAGCTCCGATCCTCTGCGCCGGCGTCACCACTTATAAAGGTTTGAAAATGACGGAGGCGCGGCCCGGTGAATGGGTCGTCATCTCCGGAATCGGCGGGCTCGGTCACATCGCCGTGCAGTACGCCAGGGCCATGGGACTGCACGTCGCTGCAGTGGACCTCGGCCCGGAAAAAATGGCCCTGGCGCGCAAGCTCGGCGCAGAAATCACAATAGATGCGAAAACGCAGGACCCCACGAAGGAAGTTCAGAAACAAATCGGCGGAGCGCATGGAGCGCTGGTTACCGCAGTCTCGCCCATCGCGTTCAAGCAAGCGGTCGGCATGTTGCGCCGTGGAGGCACTTGTGTGTTGAATGGTTTGCCCCCCGGAGAATTTCCTGTTTCGATTTTCGACGTGGTCTTGAACGGTTACACCATCCGCGGATCCATCGTAGGCACGCGCTTGGACCTGGAAGAGTCGCTCAAATTCGCTGCAGAAGGCAAAGTAAAAGCCACAATCGAAATCTTGCCGCTCGAATCCATCAACGACGTGTTCACCGGCCTCAAAGCCGGAACAATAAATGGCCGCATTGTCCTGGACTTGACCGGAAAGATAAAGGCGGAAGCCGGCGAGCGAGTCGGTCGCGAATTCGCGCACGCCAGAGCTTGATTCTTTAAGCGGACGCAACCCGCGAACGTTGATCACTCGGAGCAGGCAGGCGGAAGTCTGCCTGCTTGAGGCGCGTTTACTCGCGATTCGCGGCGGGCGGAACTGCTATAAACACCAGCGAAACCAGGTAGACCAAAATTCCCAGTCCAATCAACGAAGCTGCCAGAAACGCAAACAGCACGAAGGACAGCGGATGAAACCACAGCAGACTCACAATTTCCAGCGCCAGCCCCACAATCACCAAAAAGCTGGAAACTTGCAGCAGCCGCCCGATTCCGATTTGGCTGATCTTCATTGCGTCGGCCTCCACATTTTCAGCTGGCTCAGGTTCGCCACGTCGTGCGCGGTATCGTGGCATCCGCTGGTCAAGCAAGACGTCTGCTCCGATTTCAGCGAATCCATCATTGCCGCGTGTATCGGATTCTCCCCGAAACTCCGCGCGCCCAGGTGGCAGTGCAGGCATTGCGCATTCTTGAATCCACCTTCGATCCGGATCGCTGCTGGATCCGGCGGCGTACTCACGTACTGCATGTAAATCCGCTTCAGCCCCTGCATCTTGTCCTTCAGCGGGCCGTAGATCGTATAGTCCGCGTGGCACGCATGGCAGGCCGTATCCGCGGGCA
The DNA here is from genome assembly GCA_013289715.1 of Acidobacteriota bacterium. Lineage (GTDB taxonomy): Bacteria > Acidobacteriota > Terriglobia > Acidiferrales > UBA7541 > Palsa-295. The sequence goes on from JABCZJ010000016.1 coordinate 54,683, forward strand.
CGCGGTGATTCTGAAAATGCTGCGCCGGAATATGGCCGGGGTCATCCACGTACAGGCTCTGTCCGTAGGGAATCATCACGTGGCACGAAATGCAGAACTGCGTTTGTTCAGAGCGCTGCACGTGCGTGTTCATCCCGCCCACCAGGCAGAGCGCCGGAAGAACGCACAAACCGATGAAGGCCAGAATTTTCCAGCTCGCGGCGTGCGTCAGGGAGGGGCGAATCAAGAAAATCGAGGCCAGCGCGATGCTGAGCACTATTTGACAGATCAGAATCCCGATCACCGGATCTCCTCTTGCTGTTGCTCCTGTGATAAGCGCGGACGACGGTTTCGCGGCCGCTCCGTTGCGGCCTGCTACTTTTTCGCCAGGTCGCGAATGAAGCCGACCAGCCCTTTGATCTGATCGTCCGTCAGCTTGCCCTTGTACGCCGGCATCTTCGCGCCTTTGCCGTTCGTAATGCTGTCGGTCAACTGCGCATCCGTTTGCTTCTGCACCGCGTCGGCCTTCAAGTCCGTCACGCCCAGCGTTTTTCCCATGGGCACGTTGCCGCTGCCATCTGGTCCGTGGCAAGCAGCGCATTTGGATTTGAAGAGCGCCGGCGCATCCTGCGCGCGCAGCGGAGCGGCCAGCAGAAAAAGCATACCCATGGTGGGCGCAACCAAACCTACGATGCGGACGATACGAACAGCCAGGGAATTCATCTGTTGTCTCCTTGTCTCAATTGCTGAGTCATCCTACACCGCGTCGTCGCCATCACGCACAGCGTTCAAAATGCGTAGCGGAACGAAAACGTAGCGTTGCTGCCGTTAAAATCCTGCAATGAAATGGGCGCGAGCCCGAACGGATTGGTACTCCCCGTCTCGTTGTACCCATAGTAATTCCAGGACATTTTATAGCTGAAGCCGCGATAGACAGCGAACTCCAGCGAAGCATAAGGACGCTGATAGTTGAAATCCAGCGTGCCGGAAGGCGTCAGCGGATTCAGGAAAATGGTGTTGCCGCGCACAAAACTGCCGCCATACCCCACGCTGGCCGTGACGCGCTTTGTTGGTTTCCAGATCACCGCCGCATGCGCGAAATTATCCTTGCTGTTGTAAGTTGAAAGCGCCCCCAGCGGCGAAGGCGAGCCCGCGATCGGGCAGGCCGTGCCGCCGGGAAGCTGAGGCACGCCAGTAGGAAACGCGGACACCGTCACCGTGGCGGGCGGTGGCGCCGGGTTTGCGGAAGTAGTCGAGTACGCAAAGCAGATCAATGATTGCGTGTAGACATTCCAGTAGTTGTACCCGAAATCTACGGCCAAGTGCTGATTGCCCATAAACATCGCGGAAAAGCTGTAGGAGCGGTCGTGCTCGAGATTATTCACCGTGGAAACGTTGTCGCGGTTTTCGTTGATGTCCACTGCCGCATCCAGATTCACCCACGGCCGCGGCTTGTAAGTCGCATGAATTTTGTACGACTGCACTTGCCGCGGATCGATCCGCGTGAACGATTGGTCGTTGTAACCGAACTCGAAATCGCCAGTGATGCGTAGCGCATCGATGGGACGCGCGACCACACCGAACAACAAAGCTTGTTCATTGATCGTGGTGATGTTTCGAGCGGTATCGTTGCCCGCTTCAGCAATGGGGTTTGCAGGCGACCCCTCCACAACCGCGCCCGCCATCGGTCCGGTGGTTATTTGTGTGCAACCGGCAGGCAATACGCCCGCAACCAACGCGCAATCACCTCGCGCCGCCAGAAAAAAGTTTCCCGCATTCCCGGCGGCCCCGCCCGGGAAGTAAAACTCTCCAGTGTCAAACGTCTGGTCCGCACTGGCGATGGTCCGATTGGTATAAAGGTAGCCCACGTGCGCGGAGTAGCGCCTGCTGAAATCGTATTGCAGCTCGAACGTGTTGGATTTGATGTTCTGCGCCAGGAATTGCATCGCGATCTCGTTGGTCACGTCCGCGGCCGACGAAGCGGTGTGCTGCGGGCAACTCGCCTGGTTATAGGGCGCCGCCGGGCAGTTCGTCGCATTGAACGTCCCTGGTGCGAGCAACATACCCACAACGCCGGGCGCCGGTGAGGGAGTTCCGAATATAGTCGTGTCGGCCGTGTCCCACACGCCGGGAATGCGCCAGTTGTCATAACGGAACATATCCACGATGCGCAGCTTGTCGTTTACCGCATACACTCCCGACCAATCCGCGTTCACCGAAACGCGCTTGGTTTTCACCGGCCCACCCGCCGTCGTCCCGCGCACCGCCGACCGCGCCGTCCAACCGTTCATCACTTCATCGAGATCCGAGAAGTGATAGTCGCTGCTGCTGTAACCCACCGAGCCGGACGTTTCAAAATTCTTGAAATAGTTCGATTGGAAACGAAACCGTTCAGTGGGCATGAAGTTCCGCGGGTCCGCCACCTGGCTGTAGGACAAAAAACCGTTGCAGGTCGGCGTCGCTGTGTTGGTGGTGCCGGCCACCACGGGTGTCGCGCACGGCAGCGTCTCGGAAGGAGTCAGCGTGCTCCAAATGTTTCCCAAGTCCACAGGCGTGCCCGCCGGCGTCCCTTGGCCCGGCACCGTTCCGAGAATGAAGCCGAAATTCCCCGGATTGACTGCCTGATTATCACTGATCACATTGTTCTGCCGGTAGTAACTCAAGAACTCGTCAAACGAAAGAGTCGTGCGCGGCAAGACGTGCACGTCCACTCCCACGCGATACGCGTTGGTGGTGTAGCTATTCGCCTGGTTGAACGCCGAAATCGTGCCGGAGTCAGTAGTAAACAAACTCGGCCCCTCGTCGCGATTCCGCGAATAGCCCAGACGCAAGCGCACCTTCGATTGCGGAAGCAAAGTAAGATCGTAATCCTGCATGCGCCGCACCAGATCCAATGCACGCAGCGAATTGTTCTGCGCCACGGCGGGGTTCGAGCAGAACGATGGAGCCCCCTGCGGAAAAGCTGCCGTCGGCGGACCCACGTAGCAGCCGGTTGTCAAAGAGCCCGCCGGATTCAATGCGGCAGGATTCAGCGGGTTCGCATACAGGTTGTAGTCCCAAAAATTCTTGTCGCGCCGGAAGAGCAGCCGAAAATCGTACCACTTGTTTTTTTCGATGCGCAGGCGCGTCACATCGTTTGGATCGCCGCCATATCCGAAGTTGCTGAAGGTCAAATTGTCAAAGAACAATCCGTTGTGATCGAGCGATCGCATGCTGAGCGAGTAATCGAACAAACGAACTCCCGAACCCAGGTTCTCAAACGTGTCGTACGTATCCTTGTTGCCGCTGATCTCACTGGCGCGATATCCGAATTCGATGGTCTGGTGAATGTTGTAGCCTCCCGAATTAATTCCCTTGGATTCCCCGGGATCGTCCTGAGCGCGCGCCGCTGGTGAAAGAAAGAGCGCAACGATAAATATAACGAAAGGTATGGAGCGAATTCCCTGACGGCCTCTCATGGTTTATCTCTCCCCCAGCGAAAAACACAACCCCGACTCACCGCTACCGTTCGCTTGCCCGCGTTCTCCTTGACCAAAGCCGACCGCACCGCGCGCGCTACTTAAAGAAAGTCGGATCGAAGTTCGAGCCATGCACTTGCGAATGGCACAGCACGCAAGACTGGAAGAAGCTCGCCTGGTTATGGAAAGAAGGCGCTCCCGGCGCCCCGCTGAAGCTGGACGCCGTGTGACACTGCAGACACAGCAGGTTCACGTTGCTCAGCTTCAACATGTGTGGATTCGGTCCGCCATGCACCAGGTGGCAGGATTGGCAGCCATCAATTTTCACCGGCTGATGCTCGAACACAAACGGTCCCTGCTTGTCTGTGTGGCACGTGAAGCAGACCTGATCCTGCGACGAAGAGGTGCGTACCTGCTTCGGCCTCACCGTGCCGTGCGGATTGTGGCAGTCCGTGCATTGCACCAGGCCCTCGTTCACGCGGTGGTGGAAAGGCATGTCGAATTCCGCCTTCTTCGCCAGGTGGCAGGAATAGCAGAGCTCGGGCTGGGACTTCACCAGCATGAAATCCGAGTCCTTCCCGTGGTGCGGCGAATGGCAGGAAACGCAACTGACCTCGTTCTTGGCATGTTCGGAGTTGATGGCGTTCATATGCTGAGTGCCGCCGGCGTGGCAGCCCAGGCAACGCGAATCAATTTCTTTGGGCGTGGCTTTCTCGAAGAGGAAGAGCTTGGACGTATCCGTTGGATCGGCTACGTGGCTCGCGGCGGCGCCGTGGCAATCCTCGCAGCCGTGCTTGGCGATGCCACCTTCTTTGTATGTCTGCTTCCAGTGCGGACTTTTCTCCCAGCCATTGTAAATGTCTGCATGGCACGTCTTGCAGCTCTCCGAACCCACATACGTCGCTGGACTGGGATTCTGCGCAGCCGCCGAGACTGCTGACGGTGGCTTTGTGTCTCCCTTTGAGGGTGCCGACTCTTGTGCCTGAGCCTGAGTGGGAACCAAAAGCAGGCCCAAAAGTAAAAGCAGTCTCGAGACTTTCGAAACCGCAAAGTGTGGCATCGAATTCTCCCAGAGATTTTCAATAACAGAATCTGTATCGACTGCGCGAAATATAGCCTTAGGAACTACAACGTTTCAGTGATATCCGTCACAATTCCGCTAAACGAATGTCACTTTTTTGTTTCATTTTGGGAATGGTCCGCAGAACCCGTGTTAACTTTCTGTTTCAGCTAAGGTGTCGAATGTCACATCATGCGTGCGCTCGCGACGGTTGAGATGGACCACGGTATTCATAGCGACGCTGCTGTGTGGAGCGCCGCCGTTCGACGTCGCCAGTTCGACGCTAATATCTGTTGTTGGTGGATCCTCACGTGCGCAACATGTTATCGAGGTTTAAAACTTCGATACTGTTCAATATTGCACACGTTTGAAGTACGACCGGAGGATGGCCGCGTAGCAGAAATTTGAATCTCGAGGATCCACTTGTCGGACGGCGTCGTTCCGTGGCCGTGCGAGGAACAAAAATATTTCTTGCCTGGCGGCAGCGAGGTTGGCTTGGATGAGCGAAGGCAAACGCTTGGTGTCGGCCCCGGATCGGGGCTTCTCGCCAAAACTCAAGGCTCGGTTAAGCTCTCGAGCGCTGCCTTATTGGAGACGATCAGCGTGGAGCCCTTGATTTGCAGGATCTCCTGCTTCTTGAAGGAGGCGAGGAGCCTGGTGACGGTCTCCCGCGATGCGCCAATCATTTGGCCGATTTCTTCGTGGGTCAATGTCAATTTGGCGCGGATCTCCGGACCCCCGTTCCCATGACTGGCGCACCAGTCGAGCAGAAAACGCGCAAGCTTTTCCGCGGCAGAGTGAGAGAGGCCGATCGACCGCATTTCCGCGACCGCGGCATGGTAGGTTTCGCCCAATTGTTGGGCCACACGAAGCGACACTTCGCCAAATTCACGCAGGAAGTTCAGGAAATCCGCCCGTGAAATAAAATTCGCCTGCGTCGGCTCCACTACTTCGGCGGTCAGCTCATACGGCTTGCCGGTAACGGTCGCTGGCAACCCCAATACTTCGCCCGGCTCGGCGATCCTCACGATCAGCGTTCTGCCATCCACCGAAGACGTAGAGAGTTTTACGCGTCCGTTGCACAGAATGAAAACGCCGCGCGCCACCTGTGCCTCCACAAACAGCGTCGCTCCTTTTGGATAGGACGACGCCGATGTGATCGCCGCAAGTCGCTCCACGGCCGCCGGCGAGAGGTGGCAGAACACCCGGTCCTCCCGGTGCGGGCAAGTGACGCAATTCTCGATGATTTCCAGGCCGTAGGGGGCACGCATAGAAACACTGGCCGACATTGTACTCCCGATTCTGCTCGCAACAATTTTGAAGCTGTTGATCGTCATCACCCGCCCAGTCGTTCCACCGCCGCGCCGCCCCTCGACCCGATCATCTCTCACCCGCGCGCCATCCTGACGCGAACCGCGCAAGACCACAGTGACACACGTCACATCTCCGCGTGACAGCGGTCACGGCAGCGCGCTCCGCAAAAGCGGACACTGGTCAAGTAATGGAGGCCGCCATGCAAAAAGATGAACGAGACCTGCTAGAGGTACTGAAGTTTGAGCTCGATTTCCTGAAGAAGGGCGGATACGGGCGCTCGACCCGGGAACCGTGGAGACCGCGGTACATTTTCGAGGATTCTCCCACCTGCATGAACTACGATTGCAAAGAAAACCCGGAGCCCTGCAGCCACTGTGTGCTGACGCAGTTGGTTCCTCCCGATCTCCGCAATGAAAAGATTCCCTGCCGACACATCCCCTTGAATGGGCTGGGGGAAAATCTGGATTCGCTATATCGCTACGACGACTTGGGCGACGTTGAAGAAAACGCAGGCAACTGGCTGCGCGCCACGATCGCGACGCTGCAAGAAGCCCGTCAGGCGGCACGATCCGACGCCCACACCTCGCCCTCGCCCAACGGCCATGCGATGAAATGCACGCCGCAGTGTCACCAGTTGCACCCCAAGTGCGCCAATCCGGCGTGCCCTGCCGCGATTCATTAGCTCGGCGACGGCAAGTTCTTCCGGGTTCAAAATTCGCCGCCGCAGGAATCACCGGATGTCGCAGCGGCGAAATCCGCAGCAATATGCAACACGCAAGACATTTCTAGTTCCGCGGACGCTGCTCGCACATTTTTACAATGGCGCACCAGGAAGAATCCGGGGTCGTGTTCAAGTTGCTCTGGCACGGACTGCCGGACGCCACAGCACGGAAGGAACTACCATCGGTACATTCCAATTGAGGCATTCGCTCCGGAAGGGCATTGCGGGGTCTAATCTTCGCTCGTAAACCCGAATCGTAGCGCCGCGCGCCTTCCAATCCTGAACGTCCAGATCGTGAAATTCACTTACACCGCATCGCGCCAGATGTCCCGCAGCGCCCGATACAACTTTCGATAAGCCCCATACTGCCGATTCATCAGCGCCACATGTTGTGCGTCGGGCTTGATCCGCTGCGAAACTCGCACCGTCGCATCCGATGCATTCTCGACACTGGTCCAGTTGCCCACGCCCACTCCCGCAAGCAACGCCGCGCCGTAAGCCGGGCCTTCCTCTACGTCCAGCACACCAACCGGCATGCCGTAAACGTCGGCCTGAACCTGCCGCCACAAAGCTCCGCGCGCGCCGCCGCCACCCAGCCGAATGGATTCCACCGGAATTTTCAATTCAGCGAAAATCGTCAAAGTGTCGCGCAAACTGAATGCCACCCCTTCCAGAATCGCGCGAGTCACATGCGCACGCGTATGAGCCGCAGAAATTCCCACCAGCGCGCCGCGCGCATGCGGATCCAGATGAGGCGTCCGCTCGCCCATCAGATATGGCGCCCACAGCAAACCATCTGAGCCGGCCGGAGCCGCGCTCGCTTCCGTCATCAATCGCTCGTAAGCGCCTTGCGCCGGATCGCCGGTTGCGCCAAATTGGTCGCGAAACCAGCGCAGCGAATAACCCGCGGCCTGCGTCACTCCCATCACGTGCCAGCGTTGCGGCACCGCGTGGCAAAATGTGTGAATGCGTCCCGCGGGATCGCGCACCGGCCCGGCGGTCGCGGCAAACACCACGCCGGAGGTTCCGATCGTCGCACTCACCGCTCCGGGGCGCACAATCCCCATGCCCACCGCTCCCGCCGCCTGATCTCCCGCTCCTGCTACGATGGGAATACCAGCGCGAAGTCCTGTGGCGCGGGCGCCCTCCTCCGAGACGTGTCCGGAAATTTCGCACGATTCAAAAACTGTGGGCAGCAGGTCTTGGCTCAGCCGCGAGGCTTCCATCATCGGGCGCGACCATTGCCGATTGGCGACGTCAAAAAGCAGAGTCCCGGAAGCATCGGCAACATCGGTCGCGCACGTACCGCTGAGACGCAGACGTATGTAATCCTTCGGCAGCAGAATCGCACCAGCGCGCGCCCAGATTTCCGGCTCGTGCTTCTGCATCCACCAGATTTTGGGGAGCGTGAAGTTGGTCAGCGCCGGGTTGGCGGTAAGCTCGAGCAAACGCGCCGCGCCGATCTTCTCGGTGATCTCGCGGCATTCCACTTCCGTGCGTTGGTCGCACCATATAATGGATGGGCGCAGGACGCGCCCGTCCTGATCGAGCAGCACCAGGCCATGCATCTGGCCGGTCAGCGCGATGCCGCTGATTTCGCTCGCTGCGGTCTTGCCGCGCGCGAGGCATTCCGGGATCGCGCTGCAAACAGCGGCCCACCAATCACAGGGATTTTGTTCAGCCCAACCCGCATGAGGCGATGCGAACGGAAGATGCGCGGCCGTTGCCGAACTCAGCAGGCGGCCGTCGCGATCCAGCAGCACGGCGCGCGTGCCGCCAGTCCCGATATCAATTCCCAAAAGCTTCATCGCCGTCCCACCCTGGAAATTCAAAAACAATCGCATCGAGGCGTGCGTTCAACCGCGCCCGTTTCTCAGCAGCATTCAGATCGGCCGCGCCCAGGCAGCCGATCGTTCTCAGGTTTTTCTCTGCGCCCTCTGCGCTCCGACCTCTGCGCTCTCTGCGTTGAATCTTTTTCCAATACCTGCTCGAGGCTTACACAAACGCAGCCAATCACATGAGCTCGTTAGCTCCGAGAATAAGTGCTGGACTGGCAACGGGCTTTGGCCCTCGAGGAAGTGGTTTACACTATTTTTCTGCAAACCGTTTAGCGCTGAAATACCGGTTTTGCATTTGTCACGCCGACTCATGAGGCGGCATTGCTCTGGCGGCAACGCTCAGCGCTTCTGCGCCAGAGCCGACTCAAAATCACTCGCCGCCTTGTCGATCCCCGCAGCCACATTCTCGATTACTTGCGCAACTTGCGGTATCTGCGCCTCCGCTTCCTTCCACTTTTTCTCGTCCATGTATTCATGAACCGCCGCCACGGTTTTCGCACCGTACCCGGTATAGGCGCCCGGCGCGTAAATCTGGTTCTTGAACCACGGACGTTCCGGCAACCCTTTTTCATTCAAGAAGAGTCGCGAAATCCGCAGCAAATCCGCATTCAGCGTTTCCAGGGATTGCCGCGCCAAAGCCGGCGAATCCGCGGCCTGCCACTGCGCCAGCGCCTTGGAATATCGTTCCGCACTCTTCTTCAGCGTCTCGATGGAATTTTTCATCGGCGCGAAATTCATGTACGGTGGCACCGCTTCGGCAGGCGGCGGCACGAAAGTCTTCCGCGGGTCTGCCGCCGCCGTGAACACGCCCTCCTGCAATTCCAGATTGCGCTCCGTGATTTCGTCCTGCTTGGCTTTCAACAACTTCTCCAATTCCGTTTCGTATTTTGCGATGGCTTCCGCCTGCGGCGCATAGTCCACCGGAATTATATCCGCGTCTGCCAGACGCAAAATAGTTGTGCCGGCGGTCTGCGCGAGGGCCCGGCCATAAGAAAAATCCGTGTCCACGAAATGCGTGTACCAATAGAAATCATCGTATATAGAATGATACTGATCGCCGTCGTCCTCGCCGCCAAATCCTAGATCCAAAGTCGAAATCCCGGCGAAATCCTGGAACGCGGTGAAGTCCGATCCGTCTCCCAACGCGGAGACGTCCAGGTCTGCACGCTTGCGAACTTCCGCCCGATCTTCGGCATTCTTCGCTTCGCTAATACCCACCAGATGCGCGCGCTGCAAGATGGACAAATGCGTTTCCGGGTCCTGAATACCCCGCGCGACGCCGCTAACGACTCGCTGCAAATCCTGCGTTCCTCCGGATAAAAAATGGCCTCTCTCGTTGCTGTCGGAATTCAGATAAGCGACTGCGTGTTTCTGCAGTTCCGCCAAGTGTGTTTCCACCCATTCGACGGAACCCAGCAGACCAGGCTCTTCTCCATCCCAAGCGCAGTAAATAATGGTGCGTTTCGGCGTCCAACCCTGCTTGTGCAATTCGCCAAGCATGCGCGCTTCTTCCAGCATTTCCGACTGCCCCGAAATTGGATCGTCGGCGCCGTTCACCCACGCGTCGAAATGATTGCCGCGGATCACCCACTGCCCGGCGTCGTCGCCGCCATGCAGCGTGCCGATCACGTCATAAATTGTTTTCATGTCCCAGTTGGAAGCAACTTTCAAATGCACTTTCGCCGGTCCCGGACCCACGTGATAGGTGATCCCGAGGCCGCCGCGCCAGTTTTCCGGCGCCACGGGCCCTTGCAGCGCGGAAAGCAGCGGCAGCGCGTCAGCGTAGGAAATCGGCAGCACCGGAATTTTCGTGATGGTCTGGGCATCCTTAATCGCCAGCCGTTTTGCATCCGGCGTCGCCCCGACGCCGGGCGTCAGCGGATCGCCCGGATAATCCGTATCCATCACGCTGCCACGTTGGACGCCTTCGCGGGGACGCCAACCGCCCGCGGGATAATCATCGCCCTGAAAATATCCATCGCCGCGCGGGTCCGAATAAATGATGCAACCGATCGCGCCATGCTCCGCCGCAACTTTCGGCTTGGTGCCGCGCCAGCCAGAACCGTAGCGCGCGATAACGATCGCGCCCTTCACCGAAATGCCCAAACGATCCAACTGCTCGTAGTCTTCGCGGATGCCGTAGTTCACATAGATGAGCGGCGCGGTCACGTCTCCATCGGCGGAATAAGCGTTGTATGTCGGCAGCTGTTCCGCAGTCTGATTGCTGGTGGGATCGATCGGCAGCACCGGTTCTTGCAGTTTCGCGCGGTACGGCGCGGGTTCCAGCAGTTCGACGATGCGTTCCTTCGGCGTGGGAAATAAAACGCTAAATGTCTCGATGTGCGCGTCGAAGCCCCACTCCTGCATGCGCGCCAAAATCCATTCCGCGTCGTCCTTTTGGTATGGCGAGCCCACGTGATGCGGGCGCGCGCTCAAGCGCCGCATGTTCTCGCGTATGTTTCCGGGCACGATGCCGTCTTGAAACTTTTTCTCCAGCGCACTTTCCGCTGCGGCGGACGTCCGGCTGAACCCGCCAATCGCCGGCGCGCGCTGCGCGTCGACGTTCTGTTCCGGCGTGATTTGAGCCGAGAGCAACGAAGTGATCGTAAGCAGCGAGCAGCACATCGCATGCAAAGACATCTAAAGTTTCTCCTGAGATGAAGTGGCCGGCCCAAAAGGGGCGCACACGAGCAAGTCCTGAAGCACACCAAAACGAGCATATGCCTAACAAGCGGCGTTTCAGAGCCGTTGCATTCTCATACCATCGCGGCGCGCGCGCCAGCACATTTTTTGATTTTGCATTGATTTAAAGCGGAAAGGGGCGGCCTAGAACAGCAGCCTTGGTTCGGTGCAGCGGAGAGAAACTTCAAAGATGCTGATGGATGCGTCTACTTGCTTTTATCCGGCGGCGGATCGGCCTGCTTACCGCCTCCGCTTTTATCCAGTCCAAACGTCGGATGATCCTTTGTCCCAGTAATTTTGATGTGCAAATCCGACCCGCCGTTCTTGCCTTTGAAAAACGGGTCTGCCGCTTTCAAAAAGAAAGATTTCGCGCCCGTCGTGGTCTGCGAGAGCTTGGCCTGCAGCAGGAGATCCCCATGAAAATCCATCGCTGTGCTATCGATATTGTACGTTCCGTCCAGATGCAGCGACGCGCCCTGCACCGCAAAGCCCAAATTGGAAAATGTCACCACGCCCTCAGCGAATCTGAAATTCCCGCGCAGATCAGAGGCGACTTCGCTGATGTCCGTATCCTTCGGCTTCCCCTGACCTTTGCGGCTGAGCGTATCCACCTTTCCCTGCACGGTCGCGCTCGTGAATTGCGCGTGACCCACTCCGAATTGTCCGGCGAGTTTCATGCGGTCCAGCAGATCCTCTTCGCCTTCGGGAATATCAATCGTGGTCTTCAGGTTCGCGGCCCCGGTCATCAGCGGCTCGTCGGTATTAACAGCCAAACGCAGCATATCTTCGATGCGCGCGTTTTCCGATGACGCGTTCAGATAAATCGTGCGCCCCTTAATAGCCTTGCTGACGTCCACAATCTTTCCATTTACCGCCAGCGTGGTGTGCAGAAACTTCGCGACCACACTTTTCAGAATCACGTCGCCGTTGGTTCCATCCACCAGCGCCGAAAAATCCGTGTGCAGCGCTAGGGGCTGGCCGCCGGTGCGCAGACCGAAATCCGGTGTATCCGTGTAGCCATCCACCGCCAAATAATCCAACGGCCCGGAATATGTTCCCTTCGATGAGAGAATCCCGCGCAGCCCCTTCAGCGTGCCGAGGTCCGCGTTCTGAAACGTGTAGCGTCCGTCGGCCGGAGTCTCGCTCGGCTCTTCCGCCTGCCAGGGGCCGAATGTGCCCGTGGCATCAATCTCGCCTTTGGGAATCGCGTTCGTCAGCAGCGCGTGAAATTGCGCCGGGTGATCGAAACTCACGTTGTGAAGATCCAAATGATGTATCGGGAATTCGCGCGGCGGTTTGTCGGATTGCGCGCGCAGCACTTCGATGTTCGCGTCGTCCGCGCGCACTTCGCCAATCAGCACCGGATACTTTTCTGCCAGGTCCTGATCGGTCTTGTGAATCAGCGGCTCTGCGCCAGGCTCGCGCGGCGGCGTGTGAATTTGCAATCCGTCCAGTTGCACGAAAGAAATGTATGGTCTGGGGCGCAGCAATTCCGGCAGCTGCGCGTACATCCAAACCGTCCTTACTTCGATGAGCGGTGGAATGTCGGTGCGCCCCTTGTGCCGCAAGACGAGTCCGGTAATGGTCACGCGCAACCGCGGAAACATGGAGACGTCGAAGTCCGAAAATTCCACGGTGCTGGCAAAATGCGTTTGCAATACTTTCTGCGTTCGTTCGCGGACGAAGCGATGCAGCGTCGGGCCCGTTAAAAACGCGGCCACCAACAGCAACACCAGCACTACGACGCCCGCGACGATCCATTTACGCATCAAGCCCTGTCCGCTCCATTCCGGTCCGTGCAGTCCGAGACGTTCTCAGCACACCCATCTTAATCGAAGCAAGCCGCATGTTCTCTACCCTAAATACCTGACGCTGGCACGCCGTACAGCTTATGCCGCGTCCTGAAGGCAGGCCTTTGCGGCAGAACGTTTCGAATATTCGGGGGATGCTCTTGAAAGTCACGTGTGAGAAACGGCGGTGCTCATAACCAATTCCGGGCCAGACACGCCTGCCAGCGCCGTAAAGAAATTCACACTGACAGTGGCGAGTTCCGAGGCGGGAAACTTCGCGTGGTAACGGTCGTCCGCCTGCAGTCCCGCCTCCCGCGCGCATTCAAGGAAAATCGGCAGCTCCACCAAATATTGGTCGGAATATCCGTGTGTGCCGTCGTACGCCACCACCGGCGTCTGGCGCAGATTCGCAGCGGCGAGCTCCGGCGGCAAAGTGTGCAGCTCGAGCACTAACAGCCCGAAGCGGCCAACGTAAGGCGCCCAGCGTCGCAAATATCGCACCAGATTTTCTTCGAGTTCATCCGCGGGAATTTCTTCGCCCAGATAAGCAAACGCGCTGGTAGATTTTCCCCGCCGGCTGCCCTGCACATAATTCGCCGGCGGCGAGTACGGCCGATTGTGATCGAGGAACGAACGCACATGCAGTAAATCGTGCACATCCAGCCCCAGCGCTTCCAAATCACTGCCCAGCTGCGCGGGACGATTGATGTCTCCGGGAATCACGTGGCACACCGGCACTCCGGCTTTGCGTAAATGCTGTTTCGCCACACGCCGCGCGACCTTATTGAAATCGGCGCCCACCAGCACCAGTGGATGCTGGTCCAATACTTTGCCTCGGGCGGTTTTCTGTTTCACCACTTCGTACAAATGCTCCAGAAAAGTTCCGTCGCCGCAACCCATGTCGCAAATCCCTTGGGGCTGCCGCGCGAGCGGGCGATTGAAAATCTCGATAATTATTTCGTCTACTTTCTTGAAATAAGTTTTATGCGCGCCTCCGCTGCCCCACACGTTCATCCCGCGATTCACCAGCAGCTCCACGCCGCTTTCATCCACCCTCGGCCCGCGCGCATTTCCAAACAGCAGCGTGGGCAGCGCATTGAACATCGGCAAATACGAAACAGTTACTCCGTAGGAAGTCGCAATCTGCGCGGCATAAAGCCCTCGCGAAGTCAGCCGCACGCTATTTCCTTCGCGCACCAGCCAATCCTGCGTAGCCAGCAGATCGAACAAACAATGCAAACTCGCCTGATTTCCCGCGAGCGTGCGCGTTTCTACCGGGCCTTGCTCCAACCGCGCCAGCACGCCGCCGCGCGCCAGTGCGACCATCGCCGGTCCGATCAACACTCCGTCCAGATGCCCGCGTATCGTTTCGGCCACCCTTGCTGCGAGCGGATCAGCTTGCGGCGTCGCGAGCCAGCGTGCTCTCGCGCGCCCCACGAGCGCTTGCAGGGAAGGGAGGACCGGGCCGTCGAACTTGCCGTAAAGAAAATCTTCGAGAAACAGCGCCTTGGGGATAAACGAAATCACTTCATGGTAAAGCGGCGCCGCCAATTGTACGCCGACGGCACCCTCGGGTGTGACCGAGTAGGTGGGTGGCTGGCCGTTCTCTTCCGTCCGCTGCCGCAACCAACCACAGGAAGTCAGCAGACGAAGCGCGACCCGCAAGTATCCGCGATTCGCGTGAGTGCGCGCGGCGATTTCGTCCAGCGTAATCCACGTCGCGGGAGAGTCGAACATCCGGAACACGCCGCGGTCCGCCAGCGCCGCCACGCTAGGCGCCAGCGCAATTCCCGACAGGTGATTGAAGATGGTCGCCCGGACGGCTGCTTTTTCGTCTTCCACCGTCAGTGCTCCTGCTCGGCGCACCTAACCGAACTCGCAAAATAGGAATTTCCTACTCGCGCCCTTCGAACAAGTCTCTCCCCTCGACCAGCGCCCGCATCTTGCGGTCCACCACGCTGCGCTGCAGCATCCAGAATCCGCAGTCCGGATGCACGTAACGCAGCCGCTCCGCGCCAATCGTCTTCGCGATTTTTTCGATGCGCGAAGCGATCAGCTCGCGCGACTCCACTTCGTTATCCTTGATGTCAATCACGCCGATTCCCACCCCGATTTTGGGATCCAAGTCGTTGAACGCGGACAATTCCTCGTAGCCCCGACGCGCAAATTCCAAAACCAGGTGGTCGGCCTCGAGCGAATTCAAGAAGGGAATCAAATCGCGCCAGAAACCGCGCAGCATCGGCTGGCCGCCGTAATTGCCGAAACAAATGTGCACGGCTTTTTCGTTCAAGATGCCGCCCAGCGCGTGATTGATCGCTTGGGCAGCCCACGGCGCGTCCTGCGGAAAGCCCACGATGCTCGCTTCGTCCAGCTGCACGGTGTCTGCTTCGATCAATTCCAGCTGGCGGCGCAGAATGTCCGCAATGTCCATGGCCAGCTCGGCCGTATTTTTATAAAAACAATTCGTCAGCAGCCGCGAAAGCATGTGCGGCCCCGTACATGTGAACTTCAACGGCGATTTCGTCAGCACGCGCGAAAATTCGTAGTCGCGCGGCAAATTCAAAGTGCCTTCGCCGATTCGTTCCACCACCATGCCCGCGGTGAGCAGCCGGAATCCCGATGCGCGATCGGCGCGAAAGCGGTCAAAATCCGAGAGCGAAAAATGTTTGCGGATGCCTTCCATCTGCGAAACAAAATAATCAATCATCCCGTTGGTTTCCGGATGACTTGGATCGAAACGCATCAGCTCGCCGTCGGAAATCAGATCCAGCCCGGCCAGTTCCTGCGTTTTCAGCACGGACATCACCGCATCGCGCAGCACCAGCCGCGAAGTATTTCCCACCAGCCACGAAGGAACCGGATAACTGCCCACCACAGTAGTTTTGATTCGCGGATTCACGCGGTCTCCTCCCGTCCGGCCAATGGAGCGGACGGTGCGAGCGAAAACATCGCGCCCAATGAAACTGATCATAACTCCGCTGACGCCTGCCTTGATGCCCCGGTGTCTGCGCCACTGACTGCCGCGCTAGTCGCTGGCTCCTCCGATATCCTTAACACTTCGTTTGGCCTTCGTGGCGCGAGCGCGGCGCGCAAAAAAACCGGGCGAACATCGGCCAACTCGATTGCCGCGCGCGCACGCGGATGTATACTGACCCCGCGATCGGCGTACATGCCCGCTCTGCGTCGTTCACGCTCCGCGCACAACCGATTCCGGAGGACCACATGGCCATCGTTGATGCAAAAAGCAGTCTCGCGTCGGTCATACAGGAATACGGCCGCCCCGATATTCATATTGGCGCGGGGGAGGACGAGTCTCCCTACGTTCCGTTCAAGGAAAATGTTTTTATCCGCCATCTCGCCTTTGATGTGCGCACCAATTCTTTCGCCAACATTCTCTGGGTGAAAAAAGGAGGGATGCTCGGCCGCCATCGCCATCGCGGGCCCATCTCCGCCTGTACGTTGGAAGGAAGCTGGCGTTATCTGGAATACGATTGGGTCGCGCGTCCCGGCAGCTACGTTCGCGAGAATCCGGGCGTGATTCACACCCTGGTTTCCGACGATCCCAACGGCATGAAAACCGTTTTCTTCCTGAATGGTTCCCTCGAATTTTACGACGACAAAGACGTGCTGCTCGACACGCTCGACGTTTTCTGGTTCATCGATCATTACCTGAGCCACTGCCGCGCCCACGGCCTGAAAATCAACGAAAAACTCTGGATCTGACCGTGCGTTCGATCCAGCGCCTCCGCGCCACGCATTCACATTTTTGTGAGAAAGTGACTGTTTCATATTGTGAAAGCATCTTTCATATTGACACTTCCCGGATTCTATCTACAATGCCGCAAGGGTCAAGAATAAAGTTCCGCACGTGCACGAATGCGGCAGCGGAGGATTTGTGCCATCCAGGTCGGCATCGGCGAACAGAATCGGCCGCGTCCGCAAAATCGCCGCGCCTGGTTCCAGTAAATCGCTGCAAAAAGCCCTGCGCATTCTGGTGCACCTTGGCCAGAACGGCCCCGAGCTAGGCATCACAAAACTAGCCGCCGCGCTCAATCTGGATAAAGCGACAGTCCATCGCCTGCTCAACGCAATGGAAAAATTCGGAATGATCGAACGAAACGCGGACAACGAACGATACCGCCTCGGTCTGAAACTGCACGAGCTGGGGACGAAAGCCGTCGAATCCCGCACGCTGCGGACGGAGGCCCACCGATTTCTGCTCGAAATGTCTTGCCGCTCGCACGAAACCGTCAGCCTCGCCGTGCCCGGCGCGGGAGGCATCCTCTGCCTCGACCGCGTGAACTCCCCGGACACCGTAATCACCGTGCGTACGAACGTGGGCGCGCACTTTCCCGCGCACTGCACCGCGGTGGGCAAGGCCGTGCTCGCGTTTCTGCCCGACCAGGAAATCAATGCGCTACTTTTGCGCGACGGCCTGCCGCGCTTCACGCCTTCTACGTTCACGCGCGCGTCCGTCCTGAAAGAAAACCTGCGCCAGATACGCCAGCGCGGATACGCCGTCGATAATCAAGAACTCGAAAGGGGACTGAGCGGCGTCGCCGCGCCGGTTCTGCTCGCAGAAAATCGCGTGGTCGCCGCGGTGGGAATCGCCGGGCCCACGCTGCGCTTTCGGGGAAAAGATCTCGCACAAAAAATCGCGCTGGTGCGCGAAATCGCCATGAAACTTTCCGCCAGCCTCGGCGGCGCACCCACTCTGTCACGAGCGTCATGACCGGAATCATTCAGCACCGATAAAGGAGCACGGACATGTCCGCACCGTACCGAGCCGACCACGTCGGCAGCTTTCTTCGTCCGCCGGAATTGCTGGAGGCGCGCCGTAGCGACGCGCAAGATCCCGATCACCTGCACGCCATCGAAGATCGCGACATCGAGCGTGTTCTGGCCAAGCAAAAGGAGCTCGGCTTTGAAATTTTCACAGACGGCGAATTTCGCCGCCGCAATTTCATGAGTGACTTCACCGACGCCGTGGAGGGCTTCGACCTGGGAGACGCCGTGGCGCGCTCTTGGAAAGCAGGTCAGGAGAAAGAAGCGCCAGTAAGCAGCGTCACCGGCATCGTCACCAAGAAACTGCGCGCCGTCGAGCCGCTCACGGGACGCGAGCTTTCCTTCCTTAGAAAACACAGCCCCGGCAACATCAAAATGACGTTGCCCAGCGCCACGCAATTTCCGGCTATCGCTTTCAAGCGCGGCATCACCGACAAAGTGTACAAAGACCATTCCGAATTACTGTGGGACATCGTCGCCATCATGAAGACCGAGCTGGCGAGGCTCTCCGCTGAAGGCGTGAAGTACATTCAGATTGACGCGCCGCGCTACAGCTATTTCATGGACGCCAAATGGCGCGATTGGATTCGCACCGAAATGAATATCGCGCCGGACGCGCTGCTCGATGAGTCGATCCGCGCAGACAATGCATGTTTCGCCGCGGCCAAACGCCCCGGCGTCACGCTCGCGATGCACCTCTGTCGCGGAAACAATCGCAGCCACTGGTACGCCGAAGGCGGCTACGACGCCATCGCCGAAAAGCTTTTCGCCACCATGGCCGTGGATCGTTTTCTGCTGGAATACGACGACGATCGTTCCGGAACGTTCGAGCCGCTGCGCCTGGTTCCGCGCGATAAGACCGTGGTCCTCGGCCTGATCAGCTCGAAAAAGCCGCAGCTGGAAAATGCGGACGACATCACTCGCAGAATTGAGGAGGCCGCCCGCTTTTTCCCGCTGGAAAATCTCGCGCTCAGCCCGCAATGCGGCTTCGCCTCCACCATGGAAGGAAATCTGCTCACCGAAGAAGAACAGTGGGCCAAGCTGCGTCTCGTTGCAGACGTCGCTCGCCGCGTCTGGAGCTAGAACGTGTCCGCGCGATGCGATCGGTCGCGTTGCTTGACATTCCCAAACCGGAGGCGAAGAATCCAAACGAAGTAAATCGTACAACTGCGCGATAAACGCGCATTGTGCGCCCGCAGACGATCCGCGGCATTCGATTCGCGCTCGACGAGGAAGGTGCACCATGCTCTCTACTCCTTACATTGACGGCAAGGCCATCGAAGTTTCCCCCTCCGCGATGGCGGACGTCCTCAACCCAGCCAATCAGAAACCATTCGCCAAAATCTTCATGGCGCAAGAACAGCACATGCGCGCCGCGATCGATGCCGCGCACGCCGCAAAAACGGCGTGGGGCAATTCGCCCGCCGCGCTGCGCGAAAAAATTCTGCATCGCGCTGCCGACGAACTGGAAGCAGCCACCAGCGAGATGGTGGATTTGCTGATCGGCGAAGGCGGCTCGACATTCGGAAAGGCCCATTTCGAAGTGCCGTTTGCCGCGAACATGTTGCGCTCGATCGCGGGAGAAGCGCGCAGGGTGCAAGGCGACGTTTTTCCCTCTGACGTTTCCGGGCTTCTTTCACTGGCGATTCGCCGCCCGCTCGGCGTCGTCGCCGGAATCTCGCCGTTCAATTTTCCGGTTGTCCTGTCGCTGAAGAAGGTCGCGTTCGCGCTGGCCACCGGCAACACGTTCATCCTGAAGCCATCGGAAGAAACTTCGCTGGTCGGCCTGAAGCTCGCCGAAATTTTCGAAAAGGCGGGACTGCCGCCCGGAGTGCTCAACGTCGTTCCCGGCGACGGCCCCAGGCTCGCCCGCGTGCTGTTTGATGATCCGCGCGTGAAACTGATTTCGTTTACCGGCTCGACAGCCGTTGGTCGCCACATCGCCGTCGAGTGCGCGAAAAAAGGCAAGCGCGTGGTGCTGGAAATGGGCGGCAAGAGCCCGCTCATCGTGCTGAAAGATGCAGACGTGGATTACGCCGTGGATACCGCCTGCTTCGGCATCTTCATTCATCAGGGGCAGATCTGCATGGCCGGCTCGCGCATCATCGTCGAGGCCCCGATTTACGAAACTTTTCTGCAGCGTTTTGCAACCAAGGCCAAGACCCTGCAAGTGGGCGATCCGCGCGATCCGCACACGGTGATCGGCCCCCTGATTCGTTCCTCGCAATGCCGGATGATCGAGCGCAAAATCCAGGAAGCCGTCGCGGCCGGCGCGCGCGTCCTGACCGGCGGCACCTACGAAGGGAATTTTTATCAGCCCACTGTGGTGGCGGACGTTACGCCGAACATGGCCGCATTTCGCGACGAGCTCTTCGGTCCGGTCGCAGCCGTCAGCCGCGCGGACAACGCCGATCACGCCCTCGAGCTCGCGAATAATTCGTCCTACGGACTTTCCTCCGCCGTGCTCACCAATGATTTGCAACTCGCGATGCGTTTTGCGCTCGAACTCGAAGCTGGCATGGTGCATCTGAACGGCCCCACGGTGCACGACGAGCCGACAGTTCCGTTCGGAGGTGTGAAAGATTCAGGAAGCGGCCGCGAAGGTGGCCGCTGGTCGGTAGAAGAGATGACCGAAGTGAAGTGGGTAACAATCCAAATGGGCCGCCGCCACTATCCATTCTGAGCGCGGCCAAGGTTTTGACTTTTTGGATTTCGCTTCGCTGGCTCTCAACAATCGAAAAAGACCGTTTCCCCCGGGCCCTGCATGATCACATCCCACTTCAACACCCCATCCAGGCCCGGCGCCAGCCGCGCGACGAGAGTCCCGCGCCGTCCTGGCTCGACCAGTCCCAATGCGAAATCTTCCGCATTCCCCGGCTCATCCGGAAAATAAATCCGCGTCACCAATCGCCGCAACAATCCGCGCATGAAAACGGAAACCGCAATGTGTGGTGCCTGCAATTTTCCATCAGGACCCGGCACCGCCCCGGGCTTGATCGTCGTAAAACGGAATTTCCCATCTTCATCCGTCGGAATTCGTCCGTAACCCTGAAACCCCGCGTCCACAGGCTTGTCCTGCGGGTCTTCCGGATGCGCATATTTCCCGTGCGAATTCGCCTGCCACAATTCGATGACCGCGTCCGGCACTCCCACGCCATCGGCATCCAGCACGCGCCCCTCAATCGTCACGCGCTCACCCGCAACTCCCGGACCGGCAAGCTCCGCGCAATTCAGCCGCTCGAGTCCGATGCCGAAAAAAGGTCCGACTGTCTGTGATGTTGTCGCGCGCAGCGTCATCTATTTCTCCATCGGCGTCGCGTCGCGGCCGTTCAGAATAATGTCAAACTTATATCCCAGCGCGTGCCCCGGAATTGTGCTCTCCCAATCGAAAGCAGAAATCAATCGCTGGCGCGCCGATTCGTCCGCCGTGCAGTTATATATGGGGTCGAAGGGAAGCAAAGGGTCGCCGGGAAAATACATTTGCGTCACCAAACGCGTCGCGAACGCCGGACCAAACAGCGAAAAATGCACATGCGCCGGCCGCCACGCATTGTGATGATTGCCCCACGGATATTCTCCGGGCCGAACCGTTATGAAGCGATAGTGCCCTTCGCCGTCCGTCATCGCGTAGCCGTGGCCGCTGAAATTTGGATCAAGCGGCGCCTGATGCTGATCCACTTTGTGCCGGTAACGCCCCGCCGCGTTCGCTTGCCACACTTCCACCAGCGTTTTTCGCACCGGCTTTCCATCCTCGTCCAGCACGCGCCCGCTGACGATGATGCGCTCCCCCAGCGGCTCGCCGGAATGTTGCCGCGTCAAATCGCAAGCCTTCACGTTCCCAGTTTCCGGCGCGAACACGGGCCCAGTGATTTCCGAAAGCGTGTGCGGCAAATAAATGAGCGGCTGCGCAGGCGCGCGCTTGCGCGACGAGACGTAAGTCGGATGCAAATATTCTGGCTGCGTTCCAGGAACCGCGCGCCGATATCCGGGCGGGTAGTTCATACGATTTTCCTCACGAACACTATACATCGCGCCCGAAGCCAGCGCGGCATCCTCACTCCGCGCCCGCCGCGGTGCCATGTGCCGCGGCCGTCCGCGCATGCAAATCGCGTAAAGCGGCCAGCTCACGCGCCGTCGGCTTCGGCGTAATTTCCAAATTCGCCGCCACGCGCAATTTCCATCCCGTCGAGTTTCTCACCTGTTCGGCGCACACACCCGGATGCATCGCCGTCAACACCAGTTCATTCGTCGCCGGATCCGAATTCAGCACGCCCAGGTCCGAAATTATCGTCGTGGGTCCGCGCCCGCGTAATTTCACGCCGCCGCTTCTCTGGCTTCGTTCGAAATATCCCGAAGACGTAACGAAATCCAGTTTCTCCACGAACGTGCGCTTATTCTGTTTCAGCAGAATCGCCACTTCCTTCGCCGCCGTCACAATTTCCGGTGCGCCGCCCGCACCGGGCAGCCGTACCTGCGGCGCATCGTAACTTCCGCCAATTACAGTGGTATTGATGTTTCCGAAGCTGTCGATCTGCGCCGCGCCCAGAAATCCCACGTCCACGCGCCCGCCCTGCAGCCAATAACGAAAAATTTCCGGCACGGACACCACGGTGTCTGCAGTCTCCGCCAGCTCGCCATCCCCAATCGAAAGCGGCAGCACCTGCGGCTTCGCGCCAATCGTCCCGGATTCGTAAATCAGCACAACATCTGGCGCATGCGTCAGCCGCGCCAGATTTGCCGCCGCACTCGGCAGGCCGATGCCCACAAAACACACGCTTCCATTCCGCAGCCACCGCGCTGCGGCGATGGTCATGATCTCGCTCGGCGAATATTCCAGCTCAGCGATGGCTGATCACCTTCGCTTCCGCCCCGCTGCTGCGGCGGTATTCCGCAAAATCCGCGGTGCCCATCACATGCCGGTCCATCCACGCGCGAAAAGTTTCGCGCTCCCGCGAAATTCCATCCCACGCGACGCAGAACGCGTTGTCGCGTTTGTAGTATCCATGGGCGTAAGAAGGATGCGCGCCGCCCGGCACCACGCAAACGCAGGACACTACCCACGAGGGCAGCACGCAAGCGTTCGTCGGCGCGTCCAGATCGTCCACAATTTCTTCCACCGTCACGATCACTTTTTTCGCTGCCAGCGCCGCTTCTTTCTGTATTCCGATAATCCCGTAAATCAGCACATTGCCTTTGCGGTCTGCCTTCTGCGCGTGCAGGATGCTCACATCGGGATGCAGCGCCGGAGTCGCCGCCAATACTTCGCCCGTGAACGGGCACTCGATGGATTTTATTTTTTTATTATGCTTCGGCAGATCGGAGCCAACGTATCCGCGCATCACGGCAAAAGGCAGCCCCGACGCACCCGCCTGATAACGCGCGGCCATGTCCGCATGGCTGTGTTCTTCAATCGCGAGCGGCGCAGGCCAGCCGGTCTGTATCGCGTCGCGAAACCGGTGCAGGGAACCGACGCCCGGATTTCCGCCCCAGGAAAAAATCAACCGCGCAGCGCACCCCATCCCGATCATCTGGTCGTAAATCAAATCCGGAGTCATGCGAATCAGCGTGAGGTTGCGCCGGCGTTGGCGAATCAGCTCGTGCCCCGCGGCAAAAGGTATCAGGTGCGTGAATCCTTCCAGCGCCACGGAATCGCCGTCGTGCACCAATTCCGCGGCCGCTTCGCGCAATGATACGAGAGTCGCCATGATCTCTCCCCGAAGTTTGCCCGGTTCCGATGCCCGCCTTGCGAGATGCCCTGGCGAATTTATGCAGGCAGCCTTGTTCTTGTCAAGGCCGATTATCGAAATAGCGTGCGCCTATCGGACAATTCGTGTATCCTTCGCCGTTTCCAGGCCATTTCGCAGGAGAGCTTCGATGCCGCGCGCCAGTACTCACAAATCCAGCAAATCCGCCAAACCCACCCGTCGCCCAGATCGCGCCGCGCCGCCCGCCACGGTCGCAGTTGCGGCTGCAGCGAATTCCGCTGCCTCACCACCAACTCCTTCCACGCAAATCGACGCGTTAACCGGCGATCCCGATTTCATGACATCGCTCGCTCGCGGCCTCGCCGTGATCCAGGCCTTCTCCCAGAAAAAACGCCAGCTCACCATCTCGCAAGTGAGCAGCAAAACCGGATTTTCGCGCGCCGCCGTTCGTCGCTGCTTGTACACGCTTGCAAAACTAGGCTTCGCCGGCTCCGACGATAATCGCCATTTTTTTCTGCAGCCACGCGTCTTGGCGCTCGGTCACTCCTACATTTCTTCCATGCCGCTCGCGACGGCCGCGCACCCCATCCTCGAACGCTTCAGCCGCATGATGCACGAATCCTGTTCCATCGCCACGCTCGATGGCCTCGACATCGTTTACGTCGCGCGCGCCAACGTTACGCGCATCATGGCCATCGATCTGGGCGTCGGCAGCCGTCTGCCGGCGTTCTGCACGTCGATGGGCCGCGTGCTCCTCGCGAATTTGCCGTCCGCCGAAATTGAATCTTTTCTCGCGCGCATTCAATTCACCCGTTACACCGAACGCACCATCGTTACCGCCGATAAATTACGCCCCGTGCTGCGCATGGTTCTGCGCAACGGATACGCGATCGTGGATCAGGAACTGGAACTCGGGCTCCGTTCGATGGCCGTGCCGATTCTGGGTCCCAGCGGTCAGGTGGTTGCGGCGGTCAACGTCGGCGCACATGCCCAGCGCGTCTCCAATCAAGAGATGCTCAACAATTTTCTGCCGCACCTGCGCGCTGCGGCGCAGGAACTTTGCATGTTGTTGCGATGACGGGCACGACCATGATCGCCACAAACGAGAAATGAACATCGACGCCAGAGACGACGCGAAGCGCTACGAGAACACCCTTGTCGCCATCCTGTTCTTTTCCTGGGGCACGGTCTTCCTCGACCGCATGTCGCAGCTCTACCTCGCGCCCTACATCGCTCCCGAATTCCATCTGACGCACGAGCAAGTCGGCATGCTCGCCTCGGTTCTCGCAATCACCTGGGCCGTTTCCACCTTGTTGTTCGGCGCGCTCTCAGACCGCTTCGGCCGGCGCAGAATTCTGATTCCGGCGGTCTTCGCGTTTTCACTTTTGTCCTGGCTCTCTGGCGTCGCACACACGTTTCATCAGCTGTTGCTGGTTCGTGCGCTGATGGGGATTGCCGAAGGCCCGTGCTGGTCCATCATGACCGCGCTCATTGAAGAATCATCCACTCCCAGCCGCCGCGGGCGCAATATCGGCATCGTCGTCAGCGCTGGCGCTCTGGTCGGTCTCGCGGTCGCACCGATTTTAACGACGCAAGTGGCTGCGCGCTTTGGCTGGCGCTGGGCGTTCTTCGTTTGCGGCGTGCCGGGAATTTTGATGGGCCTGCTGATGTGGAAATTCGTGAAGGAACCGCCGAAAAAATCCGGCGCGGACGGCGAGCGCCTCCACCAGCCCAGAATCCGCGATTATTTCGCGATTCTGCGCTACCGCAACGTTTGGCTTTGCTGCATCGGCGCCGCCGGCTTCATCTCCTGGCTATTCTTGTGCAATGTCTTCGCGCCACTCTACATCACCGAAGTCGCGCATCAGCCACCCACCACCGCCGGCTTTCTGCTCGGCGCCACGGGCCTCGGCAGTTTCATTCTCGGATTTCTCTTGCCCGCGTTGTCAGATCGCCTCGGACGCAAACCCGTACTCCTCGCGATGGCCGCAATGTCGGCTCTGGTTCCGCTCGTGCTGCTGATTCCACCGCTGTACGCGTATCCATGGATTTTGGCAGCGATTCTATTCCTCACGAACGCGGGGCAGGGCATGCCGACGTTGGTGATGGTGCTGATTCCGACCGAAAGTGTGCCGCCGCAATTTGCCGCCACGTCCATCGGCCTCGCCACACTGGTGGGCGAAGTGTTCGGCGCGACGATCGCGCCAACTCTAGGCGGCGCGCTCGCGGAAAAGCACGGTTTGGGAATTACCTTGCTGATGTCCGCGGGCGGCGCCGGACTATTGTTTCTGGTGGCGTTATTCCTGAAAGAAACTGCAAACGTCCGACACGGAGCGGCTCATGCGCAGCCCGTCGCCGAACCGCTCCACTAAAGCAGCCGAATCATGCGAGCGATAGATTATTTCGACAAGCAAGCCGAAGCAATTCCCGATCGCCCAGCCATCATTGACGGCAGCGCCCGATACTCTTACGCCGATGTGCGCAGCGCCAGCGAGCGCATCGCCCACGCCATGTGGGGCGCCGGCCTTCGTGGCGAGCAGCCTGTCGCGATCTATTCCATCAACGACGCGCGCGTCCTCCTCTGCATGCTCGGCCTCATGCGCGCCGGTGCCGTCTGGGTGCCGATCAATTATCGCAACGCGCCCGACGCCAACGTCGAATATCTCAACTACGTGAAGACTTCCTGGCTCTTCTATCACAGCAGCTACCAAGACCGCGTCCCGGAACTGCAAGCCCGCGTCCCTACATTGCAGCACTTGATTTGCATTGACGCCGAAGACGGAAAAAATCCATCGCTCGAAAAATTCATGCATAACGAGACCGGCGTAGAAGATTCTGCACGGCTCGAAATCGATTGGGCCGACGCACGCGGCAATCCCGATCGTCTCGTCGGCCTCGTTCCCACCGGCGGCACCACCGGCCCCGCCAAAGGCGTGCGCGTCACCAGCCTCTCCTGGGGCACCATGACGGAGATGGCGTCGCACTACTGGCGCAGCGAAGGCTGCGATCCCGTGTGCCTAAGCGTCGCGCCCCTTTCGCACGCAGCAGGAGTAGTGGCGTTCACCATGTTCACGCTAGGCGCCACCAACGTAATCATGCCCGGTTTCGACGCGCTCGAGGTCCTGCACAATATCGAACGCTTCCGGGTCACCCATTTGTTTCTGCCGCCCACGGCGTTCTACGGATTGCTCGCGCATCCCGACGCGCACAAATTCGATTACTCCAGCCTGCGCGTTTTTCTGCTGGCCGCATCGCCCGTCTCGCCAGACAAGCTCAAACAGGGCGTCGAAATGTTCGGCCCTTGCCTGTGCCAAAGTTACGGACAGACTGAAGCTCCCATGCTCATCGCGTTTCTCGATCAAAAAGCCGTCGCAGCCGCGGCTGCCGGGGATCATCCCGAACGCCTGCGCAGCTGCGGCAAAGCCACTTCCGCGGTGCGGCTTGCGATCATGGACGAGCAAGGCCGGCTCCTGCCTCCCGGCCAGCCGGGAGAAATCGTCGTGCGCGGTTCGCTCGTCTCGCCGGGATATTACGAAATGCCGGAAGCCACCGCAGAAATTCGCACGCACGGCTGGCATCACACCGGAGACATCGGCTACCGCGACGAAGACGGATATTTTTATATCGTTGATCGCAAGAAAGACATGATCATTTCCGGTGGCTTCAACGTCTATTCCGCCGAAGTGGAAGCGGCAATTATGGCGCTGCCGCAGGTACACGAATGCGCGGTGATAGGCGTGCCAGACGCCAGATGGGGCGAAGCAGTGAAAGCGCTGGTAGCTTTGCGTGTCGGCCAATCACTGACGGCGAAAGAAATCCTCGACCACTGCAAGGCGAAACTGGGCGGCGTGAAATCCCCCAAATCCGTCGACTTCGTAGCAGAGATCGCGAAAACTCCTGCAGGCAAGATTGATCGCAAACAGCTCCGCAAGCCCTATTGGACCGGCGCCGATCGCGCCGTCCACTAGCAGCTTGCGAAGATCACGGATAAGATCCGCGGCCGCCTCCCTCGCCACTCGCAGCTTCCTTCAAACTCTGATTCGCGCGAAAAATCACATAAGCGCGAATCGCCGCGGCATCCCCGCGCGAAACCTCCTTAGAAAAAGAAACCATGCCATTCTCCCGCAACAATCCGCCCAAGACGATGTTGAACCACTGATCATTCGTCAAAGTGCTCGAATAACGCAGGTCCGGCAAAACTCCACCGCTGACCACCACATCCCCATGACAATTCCCGCAAAAGCGCTGATACACCTGCTCGCCCCTACGCACCGTCGCAGCATCCGCGGTCGCGGCGGGAGGATGCAACACCTCCACCTCGATCGCCGGCAGCGCAGGCAAGACCACCTTCCCGCCAAGCTTGAACGCCAGCATGCGCGACACATTTCGCACGCGACCGGATTTCATCGCGGGTTCGCCCGCAGCCAGCGGAAACACTCCGCCCCACCCCGCCAAAATCGCAACGTACTGTTCACCCTTCACGGTGTAAGTAATCGGCCCGGCAATCGCGCCAGTCTGTATCGCGTAAGACCACACTCTCGCGCCAGTGTCCGCAAGATACGCTTCGAAATTTCCCTTTGCCGTGCCCTCGAAAACTAAATTGCCCGCCGTCGAAACCACTCCGCCATTCCACGCCTCCGGACGATCCACGTCCCACGCCTGCTTCTGTTGCAGCGGGTCCCACGCCACCAGCCGCCCGCGCACGCTGTTCATGATCGCTTTCTTGATTTGACGATCCTGCGGCATCCCCGCTGCCGCGAAGTCAGTCCCCGTATCGAACGCAAAATTCTTGGCGTGAAAATCCGTATCGGACTTATACGGAAATCCCGCATCCTGAATCGGAATGTACACCAGTCCAGTCACAGGGCTATAAGACATCGGCTGCCAGCTGTGAGCGCCCAAAGGCCCGGGAATAATCAATTCCGGATTGCGTCCCGGATAACGCGCCAGCGCGGTTTCCACGGGCCGGCCAGTCTGCATATCCACGCCACTGGCCCACGTGATATGCGTATAAGGCGAAGCGGAAATCAGCGCCCCAGTCGCGCGATCCAGCACATAAAAAACACCATTCTTCGGCGCGTGCATCAAGACTTTCCGCGGTTGCCCCTGAATCGTCAGATCAGCCAAAATCATCTGCTCGTCGGAATCGTAATCCCAGGCCTCGCCCGGATTTTCCTGGTAGTGCCACACATATTCGCCAGTCTCCGGCCGCAGCGCCACAATCGAACAGGTGAATAAATTGTCGCCGCCCTGCGGGCTGCGAATTCTGGGATTCCACGGCCCACCATTACCAACGCCGATAAAAAGCAAATCAAGTTCCGGGTCGTACACAATCGAATCCCACACTGTCCCGCCGCCACCGTTTTTCCACCACTCGCCCGTCCAAGTCTTCGCGGCCTTCGCCAGAATCGGATTCTCAAACGGTTTCGCCGGATCGCCCGGCACCGTGTAGAACCGCCACGCCATCGCGCCCGTTTCCGTGTCATAAGCCGAAACGTATCCGCGCACGCCCATCTCCGCGCCGCCATTCCCGATGATTACTTTCCCCTTCACCACGCGAGGCGCGCCGGTGATCGTGTAACGAAACTTCCGGTCAATGGTCAGCTTTTCCCACACCAACTTGCCGGTCGTCGCATCCAGCGCCTCGAGCCTTCCATCCAGCGTCCCGAAAAATACTTTGCCGCCCCACACCGCCACGCCGCGATTCACCACGTCGCAGCAAGCATTCACCGCCCATTCCGGATTTACCTTCGGGTCGTAAGACCACAGCGGCGCGCCTGTCGCGGCATTCAGAGCGAAAACTTTGCTCCAGGCTGTCGTGAAATACATCAGGCCGTCCACGACGATCGGCGTCGCCTCCTGCCCGCGCCGCGTGTCCAAATCGTAGAACCACGTCAGTCCCAATTGGCTGACGTTCTTATCATTCACAAGCTTCAACGGGCTGAAGCGCTGCTCGTTGTAAGTGCGCCCATGCACCAACCAGTTTCCGGGATCGCGATCCGCGCGCAGTACACGCGCTTCGTTCACGCCCTGCTTCGCCTCAGCTCCGGAATTTTCATCCCGCGCAAGGTGCGACCCACTCCCTCCGCAGCCCGCGCAAAATGCCGCAGCCACGCAAAACGCAGCCACCCGCAACGCGAAACCCCGCACGCGCAGCGAATATGTTTCTGCGTTCAAATGTTTTTCCGTACGCCACGCATCACGCCACCCCGAGCTACCCGCGCAGCCGCTTCGATACTGCTTCGCGCCGTGCAAGTCAAGATTGCATTCCGCGCCCTCGGGGGCGATATTCGCACAAGCGCTCGATTAAAGGCTTGACAAAATACCACCGCGGCGTTAAACGTTCTGCCCATAAAGGGTGTGGATGCGGACCATCCGGCTTGCAAATGGTTGTCCGCTCAAGGGGGGAACCATGGGCGCACGTCCGGCGCTGCTCGCGGTCCTTGTTCTCGCACTTCTGTTCGTTTCCGCGACTCCCGCATTTGCGCAAATCACCGTCGCGCAACTAAATGGCTCCGTGCACGACGAAAGCGGCGGCATTGTGAAGAACGCCACCGTCACCCTGCGCGACACCGCCACCAACGCCATTTATCGCACGACCTCTAACGATTCCGGCCTCTACGTAATTCCCAACTTGCCGCCTGACACTTACGAATTGACCGTCTCCTACACCGGCTTCGCTACCACCATCGATAAAGGCATCGTGCTAACCGTAGGCCAGACCGCCACCGTGGACATCAATCTCAGAGTCGCCACGCAAAATGAACAAGTCGTGGTCACTACCGAAGTTCCACCCATCGAGCCCACCAAAACAGAAATCAGCCAGGTGATTGATACTCAACAGATTCAAGATCTGCCCATCAGCGGCCGTCAATTCACCGATTTCGCGCTGCTAACCGCCGGCGTCGCCACGGGCCGCACCAGCTTGCAGTCCACGATCACCGAATTCGAAACCACGCGCATCTCCTTTGCCGGCATGCGCGACCTCAGCAACATGGTCACGGTAGACGGCGCGGACAACATCAACACGGCCACCGGCTCGCAGCGCTCCACTCCGCCGCAGGAATCCGTACAGGAATTTCGCGTGGTGAATAATGCATTCGGCGCCGAATACGGCCGCGCTCTGGGCGGAATCGTGAACATCGTCACCAAGTCCGGTGGCAACGAACTTCACGGCTCCATATACGACTACTTGCAGAACAACGCCACCGACGCGCGCTCTCTGCTTCAGCCCGCGCCCGATCAGTACGTCCTGCGGCAAAATCAATTCGGCGGCGCGATCGGCGGCCCCATCAAGAAAGACAAGATATTCTTCTTCACCAATTATGAAGGCCAGCGCCGCGGCGAATCGCCCACCTACCCGGGGGTGCTATACCAAAATATCGGCTTGGTAGACCAGGCCAAAGCAGCCCTGGGAATCGCGCCGGAAGGCTGCACTACGGCCATAGCGACTTGCACGTTGTCGCCCCTGCAATATCTAAATTCTGTTTTGAAAACGAAAGACAACGACTACGGCATTGCCAAAATCGATTACCAGATAAATCCAAGCAACCACCTGTCCTTGCGTTACAACATCGAAGATGGCCGCGACTTGAATCAACTCGTCGGCAGCACTCTTGACGGCGGCGGCATCGGCGCCCCCAGCAGCGGACACAATCTCTTCCTGCGCGATCAATCGCTGGTCGGCGACGTAGCTACCACCGTGAAGCCCGACCTGGTAAATACTTTCCTAGCTCAATATGGCCGCCGTCACTACAACTTCCCAGGCGTTACGGGTCAGCCCAACCTCGACATCCCCAATACGCTCCTGTTCGGCCACAACTTCGGCGTTCTCGATGCCATCTATGAGAGCCGTTTCCAACTCACCGATTCCATGGCGTGGGTCAAAGGCAATCACGTTGCGAAGTTCGGCGTGGATTACAATTACATCAATAATTTCGTGATCTGGCCGGGATTCACACCGATGCGCATCGTCATGCCAGGTTTGAATTGCCTGGTGGATTTTGCCAACTTTGTAAATCCCACCGCGGGCATCGCTTCCAACCCAGCCGATGGCCCGTGCCCCACGGCGACGGCTCCGTTCTTTCCCACGCAGCCAGGCGCTCCCTTCGGGCCCAATAACAACGACCAGCCGCTGAACGGCGTTCCCATCGCGTTCTGGGGCGCACCCGTGGGTACCGTCCCGAATCCACCGAGCGGCCAGCTCCCAACTCCGCCACCGATTCCCACGAACTGGGCCAACGCCTATATCCCCAGTGAAACCATAAACTTCTCGGAGACTTTGAATCACTCCTATTACGGCTTCTACGCGCAGGATCAATGGCGCATCAAGCCCACTCTCACCATCAACTACGGGCTGCGCTACGATTTCGAAACGGGACTCTCCAAGCAGATCAATCCGCACTACAACGGAGTCCAGCCTCGCATCGGTCTGGCTTGGTCGCCCAACAATAAGACTGTCGTCCGCGCAGGTTTCGGCCTCTTCGACGACCGCTACAATTTGTCTTTCCTGTTCATTACCCAACCGCAGCGCCCCGTAATTATTCCGGGTGAGACCTTACCCGGAATTCGCCAGGGCGCCAACACCGCAACCTGGGTTCTGAACCAGTTCACCCCTGGTCCACTGGGATTCCCGTCAACTGCCGCCGCCACATTGGTCACCACCGGCCAAGTCCCAGCCCAGTACATCACCGGCCCGTGCCCGCCTTCCTGCACCGCAGGCGCCGGCATGGTGCAACACAACAGCCAGATACCGTACTCCGAGCAAGCCAACCTGGAAATTGACCGCGAAATCGCCAAGGGTCTCACGGTCAGCGCCGGTTATCTATGGGTTTCGGCGCATCACCTGGTTCGCGCAGAGAACCTCAACGTCTGCCCGCCATTCGGCGCCGCCGCCGGGACCACCGTTCCCAGCGTCACTCCCGGCACTCCGGCCTGTCCGCCGGCAGAAATGCCTCCTTCCGCTTGGCCCACCGGAAAAGCCTTCTTCTACAATGGATTGAATCCCGGCGGCTCGCCCGCATTCGGCAATGCCGGTCTGCTCTATTACACGGACAACACCGGCAATTCCAATTACAACGGCCTGACCTTGCAGCTGACCGAAAGATTCAACAGAATTTTCACACTCAACGCCAATTACACCTGGTCGCACACCTTCGACGATGGCACGTTCACAACATTCGTCAGCACGCCCCAGGATCTCTACGATCGGCCACTGGAGTACGCCAATTCCAACCAGGACGTTCGCCAGCGGTTCATCACCAACTTCACCTTTGAAGGTCCGAAAGACAGCATCCTGCGTAATTTCACTTTCAGCAATATCGTCACCTTGCAGACCCCGCGTCCTTTCACCCTGTTTGTCGGCTTCGACGCCAACGGTGACACCAACCCCGTGACGGATCGCGTCGGTCTTTCGCCGCGCAACAGCTACTACGGCGACGATCTGTATTCCTGGGACCTGCGCGTTGCCCGTTACTTCCAATTTAGAGAGCGCTACAGGCTTGATCTGATGGTGGACGCATTCAACGTGTTGAATCGCCCCAACGTCGATGAAGTCACCTCCGTCTACGGCGCCGCCGTTTTCTGCGGCCCAGTTCCAGGCCGTTACAACGATGCCGCCACGCACGCGACTCAGGCTGCGGCGATCGCCTTTGACACGGGCGCCGGTCCACCGACGTGTCCGTCGTCCTTGCAGTTGGGCCCCGTCCCAGCTCCTCCGGTGCCCAGCGCCAGCTTCGGCAGCTCCAGAACCATGCTGAATCCGCGCCAGTTCCAATTCGCGGCCAAGTTCTCGTTCTAGCCGCGGCGCCGGGATGCAGCGGATCGAGAGACTTTGCAGGTCGTGGCTGAAGAGTCCGCTCAAAAGTATCGCGTGTCATCCTGAACGGAGTCCCGCGCTTTTTTGTTTCCCGCCCGTTCCGCAGCCGCGGGACGGGAGCGGCGCGGTACGCAGCGAGGGATCTGCTTTTGGGCCTCGCTGGGGCGACCGGCTCATGCGTTCACGAGTCCGCCGCATCACGCGAGTCACAGTTTCTGATTTCGTTTGTCCCGCCGTTCCTCAGGAGAACTTTTTGGTAACCGTCATCCCGCTCCAAGCGAATCCAACGAGCGCCCGGCGACTTTGCGCAGCCGAAATCGTTCCCGCAGCGCTGCCGAAATCCGGTAAGCTGCCCCAGAATCTGCGCTCACAGGTCGGGTGACTCTTCGTGTGGACTGTGGACATCGACGTGGGCGGAACCCTAACGGACGCCCTCTTCACCAAAGTGGAAGAAGTGTTCTGCGTGAAGGTAGACACCACTCCGCACGACCTGACCGTCTGCCTCTTCGACTGCCTCTCGCAAGCAGCCGCAAAACTGAATTTTCCTGACACGAAGGAATTTCTCGAACACGTCGAACTCATCCGCTGGTCCACCACCATCACTTCCAACGTCCTCGCCGAATCGCGCGGCCCGCGCATCGGCCTGCTCGTCTCCGAAGGACACCAGCTTGACCTCTACGGCCCTGAACCGCGCAGCAGCGTTCTGAATCGCCTGATCTCCGAGCACGATGTGATCGGCCTCAGCCCCTCGGCCAGCGAGCTCGAAATCATGAACGCCGCGCGCAAACTTCTCGAAAGCGGCGTGCGCCGCATCTGTGTCAGCCTGCAAGATTCCCATCGCGATCCGCGCCGCGAAATTTCCATCAAGCGCATCATTGACCAGCAGTATCCCGATCACTTTCTCGGCTCCGTCCCCGTCTTAGCCGGCAGCGACATTTCCAAATCCGCCGAGGACCGCACGCGCACCTACTCTGCACTCATAAATACCTACACGCACGGCGCGCTAGCCGCCACTCTCTTCAAAGCCGAAGACGAACTCCGCGAATCCGCCGGATACACCGGCACGTTTCTCGTCAGCCACATCAACGGCGGCGTCGCCGGAATCGCGAAAACCAAAGCGATCGACACCATCGAGTCCGGTCCAATCCTGGGAATTCACGGCAGCGCGTACCTGGCAAAAGCCTACGGCTTCAACGACGTAATCGCGATGGACATTGGCGGCACCACTGCCAAAGTCAGCGTCCTGCGCAACGGCGAGCCAATCTATCGCAAGCCCTCGGATTTTTTCGGCATCCGGGTCGGCATCTCGCTCCCCGATTTGCATTCCATCGCGCTCGGCGGCGGCAGCATCGTGAAACCCAGCGCGAACTCAAACAAGCTGGACGTCCAATTAGGCCCCGAAAGCATGGGATCGTATCCCGGCCCCGCCTGCTACAGCCTCGGTGGAGATCAACCCACTCTCACCGACGCATTCGTCACCGCCGGCCTGATCAATCCGGAATATTTTCTAGGCGGCACGAAATCAATTGACCTCGATCTGGCCCGCAAGACGATTGCAGACTCCATCGCCAGGCCGCTCAACGTCTCCGTCGAAGAAGCCTGCCGCATCATCATCAGCCGCGCCTTCGAATCCGTCGCGGCCATGCTCCTCGCCGCGAAAAAATCCCTGGGTGAAGATATCGCGAGCTCAATCCTCTTCGCCTACGGCGGCAACGGCAGCCTTTTCGCCTGCGGCGTAGCCGAAAAAGCCGGCTTCCGCCGCGTGCAATTATTTTCGCTAGGCTCGGTCTTCAGCGCTTTCGGCTCCTCCGTCTCCGATATTTCGCATTTGTACGAAGGCTCGCTAGCCGGCATCGCGCTAACCGAAAGCGGCGTAACCCACATCCGTCAAATGCTCGAAGAAATGAAAGCCGAAGGCGTAAAAGATCTCCTGGGAGAAGGCATTCGCCCCGAAGGAATCACCTACACTTGCGAACTCGACGCCGCGCGCAACGGCCACAACTCCATTGCCGTCCCTTGCTCCGAATCATCCCTGCGCAGCGCAAAAGACCTGCAGGCCGCGCTCGCGAAAGCCCTAACGCATCACGCTGGTGCGCCCGAAACACCAATTTCTCTAGAACTCCTTCGCGTCTGCGTGAAAAAACAAATGCCCAAGCCCCACCTGGTCGAACGCAAGCTGCAATCCCCCGATTCGACGCACGCCCGCAAAGGCACACGCAAAGTCACCTGGGGCAGCACGACCGGCGAAGCCCACCTCTACGATTGGGAAGCTCTGCAGCCAGGCAATCAAGTAAAAGGCTGCGCCATCCTAGAAGACGTCAACACCACCTATTTCGTCCCCGAAAACTGGGAATTGACCATGGACCGCTTCCGCAACGCCGCGCTCATCCGCTCACGGGAGAAACCATAACCATGCCAACACAAACTAGAAACCGCCTGCGCATCACCGAATATCTCGACCTGGACCTCGACGCCGAACAGTGGACCTGCAACCGCTGCAACCGCAGCTTGGGCCCCGCCCGCGAAAATTACAAAAAAGGCTGCCTGGTCCACGATCGCGACCCGCGCGAAATTCATCCGCCCCTCGTCACCGGCGCATTCAATTTTTCCCCCGACCCGCTCTGGGTCCGCATCGTCGAGTTCTACTGTCCCGGCTGCGGCACGCAGGTCGAAACCGAATATCTTCCGCCCGGCCATCCCATCACTCACGACATCGAAATTGACGTGGACCGCCTGAAAGAACGCCTGCAGAAAGGCGACTTCATAATCCGCGACCAGCGCCTAGAGGCCACCGAATGAATTCGATAGATATAGACGTCGGCGGCACCTTCACCGACCTGGTCCTCAATTTCAACGGCAAAGCGCTGATCAAAAAGTCCCCCACCACTCCCTACGACCTCTCCGTCTGCTTCACGCGCGTAATCGAAGACGGCGCCGCCGCGCTCGGCATGAAGATCGAAGACCTGCTGCCAGCGATCGAAATGATCCGCTACTCCACCACCATCGCGCTCAATCGCCTCATCGAAAAAAAAGGCCCCCGCCTCGGCCTCATCACCACCGAAGGCCACGAAGATGTAGTCCTGCTAGGCCGCGGCGCCCAGTGGATTGACGGCACCCGCGTTTCCGAGCGCCGCAATCTGGCAGTGCAAAATAAGCCCGATCCTCTGATTCCTCGCGACATGATCGTCGGCGTAAAAGAACGCGTCGATTCACGCGGCCACATCATCCGCCCGCTCGATGAAAACGACGTCCGCGAAAAAGTTCGCTACCTCACCAGCCGCGGCGCCCGTGGATTCGTAGTCGCACTCCTCTGGGGCTTCTTGAATCCCGCGAACGAGCGCCGCGTAAAAGAAATCATCCGCGATGAATACAAGGAATTTCACATCGGCTACTTGCCCGTCGTTCTCGCCGGACAAGTCGTCGGCAAGCTCGGCGAATACGAGCGCACCATGGCCGCCATCCTCGACGCCTATCTCCAACGCTCCATGCAAATCGAACTTTCCGCGATGTGGGACAAGCTCCGCGAAAAAGGCTACTCCAAGCCCTTATTGATGATTCAAAGCTCCGGCGGGATCGCCGAAGTCTTCCGCACCGCCGCCAGCCGCACATTCAATAGCGGCCCCGTCTCCGGCCTGATGGGCGCGCATCACGTCGCCAAAATTCTCGGCTACCAAAACGTCGTCATGACGGACATGGGTGGCACCAGCTTCGACGTTGGCCTGGTCGTCAAAGACAGCGTGCGCAGCTACGATTTTCGCCCCATCATTGACCGCTGGATGGTCGGCATCACCATGATCAAAACGCTTTCCATCGGCGCCGGCGGCGGCTCCATCGCCTCCGTCAACAAGCTGCTGGAAAATCGCGTGCAAGTCGGCCCGCGCAGCGCCGGCTCCATTCCCGGCCCCGCATGTTTCAATCTCGGCGGCACCGAGCCAACGGTCACAGATGCAGACGTAGTCCTAGGCTACCTGAACCCCGAATATTATTTCGGCGGAAAAATGCGCCTCGATAAAAATCGCGCTGTGCAGGCCGTGCGTGAAAAAATAGCCAAGCCCCTGGGTATCGGCGTCGAAGAAGCCGCAGTTATCGTCCGCAAAATCGTCAACGGCAACATGGCGTCCGCGATCATGAAAGAAGTTCATCTCCGCGGCCACAGCCCCGAAGATTTCATTCTCTTCGTCGGCGGCGGTGCCGGCCCCACGCACGCCGAAGGCTACAAAGCCGACATCCCCAAAGCCGTCACCTTCGCCTTCTCACCCGTCTTCTGCGCCTTCGGTTCGTCCACGATGGACATCATGCACGTCTACGAAGTCTCCAAAAAACTGACGCTTATGGAGCCGCGGACCCAACAAATCACAAGCGAATTCACAATCTTCAACGAAACGGTCGAAACCCTAATCGAGCAAGCCCGCCGAGATCTAACCGGCGACGGCCTGAATCTGAACGACGCATCCTTCGTTCTCGAACTAGACATGCTCTACGGCGGCCAATTCCATGTGAAGCGCGCCCTCTCACCGTTACTCGCGGTGCACTCGACGGATGACGTCCGTGCCATCTGCGACGCCTTCAACAAAGAATTCAGCGAAGCCTTCAGCCCTTTCGTAGTAAACCCCGAGGGCGGCATTTTCATCGAAAGCTTCATCCTGAAAGCGATCGTGCCCACAAAGAAAATCGAGCTGCCGAAGCTCAAGCTGGAAGGCGCAAGCCCCGCAGCCGCCCGCAAAGGCGAGCGCCCCGTCTACTGGCCGCCCGATAAAGATTTTCGCCCCACACCAATTTTCACATACGAATCACTGCGTCCCGGCAACACAGTAGAAGGCCCCGCGATCGTCGAAGGCGAATACACCACGCTGGTAGTCCCCCCAGCGCTCCATTTTTCAATCAACGACCGGGGCCTAGGCATCCTGGAGAGCAAATGATGCCGCGCCGCAACGTCGTAGCGCCGGCGTCTCGCCAACTCCTAGCCTTTGAATTTGTAGCGGCCACCTTCAGCTGGGCGCCTTGGACCTGGTCTTGGTGGTTGAATTTGACTTTGTAGTGGCCGCCTGCATTCTGGGCGGGCGTTTTTTACTTAGCCTTTGCCTTTGCTGGTGACGTTGACAAGGAGACACATGCCCATCCCGACACTCGCCGAAAAATTAGCGTGGCTCAAACCCGCCCCCGCCACACAACACGAAAAAGACTGCGCTGCGAAAATCCCGCAAGGCGATTACGAAATCGGCGTGCAAATCACCAACGACATCCTGGACGAAGCCATGGAAGTGTTCATCCGCTCCTCGCGCAGTTATTTCGGCGTCTCTGGCGATTCCATGGTCGCCCTCTTCACGGCCGGCGGCGATCTCATCAACGCCTCCTGCGGCACCTACCTCCACGCCATCATCCAGCCCATCGTCATCAAATTTATTCTGAAATATTACGAAAAGAATCCCGGCATTCGCGATGGAGACATCTGGTACACCAACGACGCCCTCTACGGCGGCATCCACAATCCCGATCAAGTCGCGCTCATGCCCATTTTTTACAAGGGTCAGCTCCTAGCCTGGGGCTCCGCCGCGCTACACACCACCGAAACCGGCGCCATCGAGCCCGGAGGCATGCCGGTCAGCGCGAAATCGCGCTTCGAAGAAGGCCTGAATCTCCCTCCGATCAAAATCGGTGAAAACTTCGAAATCCGCCAGGATTTTCTAGAGTTTTACACCGTGTACGGCCTGCGCGCCCCCGCCATGTTCATTTCCGATCTCCGCGCGCGTTGCACCACCGCCGATCGCGTGCGCGTTCGCGTCCTCGAACTAGCCGAAAAACGCGGCCCGGACTTCGTAGTCGGCCTGATGCGCAAAATGTGCGAAACCGCCGAAGCCGGCGCCAGAAAGAAAATCAAATCTCTCCCCGACGGCAAATTCCGCGCAGTCGTTTTCAACGACGCGATTGGATGGACCCCGGCCCTGGTCCGCGCCTGCAACCTAACCCTAACCAAAAAAGACGGCGGCATCGTTTTCGATTTTGCCGGCACCTCCCCAGAGAATCCTTCCTCCTACAACGTCCATCCCCAAGCAGTAGTCGGCCACATCGCCAATTTCATGTACGAATATATTTTTCACGACCTCCCCATCGCCAGCTCCACCTTCGCCGCCATCGATTTCGAATTCCCCGAGGGCATCATTCTCAATCCCGATAAAATGGCCGCCACCAGTTGCTGCGTCTTCATCGGCATGCAATGCCGCTGCGCCACGCACAACGCTTTCGCAAAAATGATGTTTTCCAGCGCCAGCCTCTGGAAACAAGTCGCCGCCGCGCCCGGCAGCCAGCACACCTCGCAAATTTGCGCCGGCCACTCGCAGTGGAATCTCGCCGTGTCAGACGTTCTTTCGTTTTCGCTCAACACGCAAGGCCAAGGCGGCCGCTCCGGGCAAGATGGCATGGACGCATACGGCTTCGCCTGGTGCGCCTTCGGCCGCGCGCCCGATTCCGAGCAAGTCGAAAGCGAACTCCCCGTCACCGTCACGCTCTCGCAGCACTGGAAAGATTCCAGCGGCCCCGGCCTGCACCGCGGTGGTTCCGGCGGCGTGCAGCACTGGATGATTCACAAAGTTCCCGAACTCGTTTCCATGTGCATGGGCAACGGTAGCAAAGTGCCTCTCGGCCAGCCGCTTTTCGGCGGCTATGCCTCTTCGCCCATCCCCGGCATCAGCATTCGCAAAGCGGATTTGCTGAAACAAATGGCCGACGCCAACCCCGCGCTAACCATGGATTTCCGCACCATTCTGGAAGACCACACCATCCAGGGAAATTGGAATATGGAATTGATCGCGCGCACCCCGAAAGTTTATGACGAAGGCGATCTGCTCTTCGGTTTCAGCGGCGGCGGGCCCGGCTACGGCGATCCGCTCGAACGCGATCCTGCGGAAATTCTCGAAGACGTGAAGAAAAAAATCATCTCGGACGCCACCGCGCAGAGTATTTATCGCATCGCTTACGATCCCATCCGCCGCAAACTCGATCCCGAAAAAACTAGGCAACTTCGCGACGAAGAACGCCGCGCTCGCCTGGCCCGCGGCAAATCTTACGACGAGTTCCAGCAGAACTGGAGCCAACTCAGTCCTCCTAAAGAAATCTTGCAGTGGTACGGCACCTGGCCGGACGCCAAATCCACCGGCCCCTGCTTCCGCCCGTGATGCGCGCGCGATGAATGGCATCCTCACTCCGCGCCAGATACTCAAAGGGCTGCTGCAGGGAGCTCCGCCGCCTCGCCCGCTGTTCCTGCCCATCGTATTTTCGCTGGGCGCCAAAGTGGAAAATTTAAAGCTGCCAGTGTTTCTCGGCAACGCTACGAAAATCACGAATTCGCTCAGACAAATCCGCACGCATCTGCGCTCGGATGGCGTCGCGTGCTACTTCGATCCGTATCTCGAAGCGGAAGCCCTCGGCGCGACGCTGCAATACGCCGCAGACGACCAGCGACCGACGCTGCAATGGCCGCACGTATCCCAAGCAGGCGAACTCCCGGAAAATCTGCGCTCACCCGAAGACGCCGCGAAGAGCGCTCGCATCACCGTCGCAGTCGAAGTGATCCAGCGCCTCAAATCACTAACGCGCGATGAGCCTCTACTGTGTGCCGGCGTCAGCGGTCCATTCACTCTCGCCGCGCATCTTCTCGATTTGCGCCCCACGGATGCACCGCCACGGGAAGATTTCTCGGACGCCGCACTGGAATTAGCCGCCGCCACAATCACGCAGATCGCATCCAAGTTGGTGGAAGCCGGCGCCAACGTAATCTTCATCCAGGAAAACATTTTTCCCGCGCTCTCCTCTCAGCACTGCGGCGCCTGGGCCGAATCGCTGGCGGCAGCGTTCAACATCATCGGTTTCTACGGGGCTCTCCCCGTTCTGCTGCTCAGCGATCCCATTTCCTTCGCCGCAAACAAGGATGTCGTGTACACGCGCAATTGGGATTGCATCCTGTGCCCGGCGCTAGCCGCGTCGGCGCTCAGCGCAGCGGTATTTGCTCCTTCACCAGATCGCACGAAGATCGGAATCGCCCTGCCGGCGGCGGCATTTCAACCCGGCGCGGCGTCCATCGCGGAAAATCTCGTGGAATCACTTCATACTATAATGATGGAGTTGCGGCTCGTGCTCGTCACCACAGCAGGCGATGTGCCGGCAGCCACGGACATCAAGCTTCTAGCAAAAATAGGGGAGGTCATCCGTCGCTAGACGCACGAAATCCGCGCTCCGGATTTCACAGCATCGAACGCAATGAAATGAAATGACCACCAAGCCCCAACTAAACGATCGCGTCCGCCCCGTGCGCCTGCGCACCTCCGGCGCAACTCTCCATCACCTCGCCGGTGGCGCAATGCTGGTTCGTGCGGACGAGGCCTTGGGACCGTACCCGAAAGTTCTAACCGATCGCCTCACACACTGGGCGAAAATCTCGCCAAACAAAGTCTGCGTAGCGAAGAGGGAAGCAAATGGCGAATGGCGCAAGCTCACCTACGCGCAAGTGTTGCGAGCGGTCGAAAGTACCGGCCAGGCGCTTCTCGATCGCGGCCTATCGGAAGACCGACCGGTAGCCATCCTCTCCGAAAACGATCTCGAACATTTTCTGCTGATGCTCGCAGGCCAACACGTGGGAATCTCGACAGCGCATATTTCCCCGGTCTATTCGCTCGTCTCGCGCGATTTCGGCAAGCTGCGCCACACGCTCGGCCTGCTCAGGCCCGGCCTAGTCTTCGTTTCGAATGGCGAACGCTATGCTCGCGCCCTCGAAAAAGTAGTCCCGCCCGCCACAGAAATCGTCGTCACCACCGCGCCGCCGTCGACCCGATCAACAACTCTATTCGCCGAACTCGCAGGCACCACGCCAACCCCAGCCGTCGAAGCCGCGCACCACAAAATCGAGCCAGACACCGTCGCAAAAATCCTCTTCACCTCCGGTTCCACCGGCATGCCCAAAGGCGTTATCAATACGCACCGCATGCTTTGCTGCAATCAACAAATGATCGCACAGGTTTTCTGTTTCCTCCAGGATGAGCCCCCGGTCCTCCTCGACTGGCTCCCCTGGAATCACACCTTCGGCGGCAATCACAATACCGGCATCGCTCTCTACAACGGAGGCAGCTTCTATATAGATGATGGCAAGCCCGGCCCCTCGCTCATCGCAGAAACCATTCGCAACCTGCGCGAAATTTCCCCCACCGTTTATTTCAATGTTCCCAAAGGCTACGAAGATCTTCTGCCGGCCCTGCGCTCTGATGAACAGCTCCGCGAGAATTTCTTTCGCCATCTGCGCCTGCTGTTCTACGCCGGCGCCGGCTTGTCGCAACCGGTCTGGGACGCCTATCGCGACCTCGCCCTGCAAACATGCGGCGAGCGCATCATTATGGTCACGGGCCTGGGCTCGACGGAAACTGCGCCCATGGCGATTCAGACCACATGGGAAACCGATCAGGCAGGAGTAATCGGCATCCCGATTCCCGGCGTCGAAGCCAAACTCGTTCCGCGCGGCGCGAAACTCGAGGCGCGCGTGCGCGGACCGAACATCACGCCGGGCTACTGGCGTCAGCCGGAATTGACCGCAGAGGCCTTCGACGCGGACGGTTTTTACAGTTTCGGCGATGCGCTAAAGTTTGTCGATCCCGCGGACGTCAACAAAGGTTTCCTCTTCGACGGCAGGTTCTCTGAAGATTTCAAACTAGCCAGCGGCACATGGGCCAGCGTAGGCCCGCTGCGTTCGCGCATGCTCAGCCACTTCGCGCCGTTCGTGCGCGACGTAGTGATCGCCGGCCACGATCGCGACGACATCGGCGTGCTGATTTTCGCCGATGCCGACGCCTGCCGCGCCCTATGCCCGCAACTCGAGCGCACAGCATCAGCCGCAGACATTTTTTCACATCACCAAGTTCGCGCACGCTTTCAAGAGCTGCTCGAAACCGCCGCCGCAAGCGCCACCGGCAGCTCGAATCGCGTCACTCGCGCGATAATTGTGGACGAGCCTCCATCACTCGACGCCGGAGAAGTCACCGACAAAGGCTCGCTGAATCAACACGCCGTACTCGATCGCCGCGCCGCAATTGTCGAAGAACTATACGCGCCGCAATCATCGTCGCGCATTCTGTGCGTTAAAAACATTAAGGAGCATTAACTGATGGCCACGAATACCACCGGTGGTTTTTTCATCGCCTACGACGACATCTACCTCCTCGACGGCGTCCGCACTCCCTTCGTTGACTACAACTCCGCGCTGGGCCTGGTCTCCCCCACCGATCTCGGCATCAAAGCCGCCCGCGCCCTTTTCGAACGCACAAGAATTCCCGCGCAAGATGTCGGCTCCGTAATCGCCGGCAGCGTAGCTCAAGCCAGCTTCGATGCCTACATGCTTCCGCGCCACATCGGTCTCTACTCCGGCGTTCCGCTCGATCGCCCCGCGTTGCTGGTCCAACGCGTCTGCGGCACCGGCATGGAAGCC
Organism: Acidobacteriota bacterium; assembly: GCA_013289715.1. Lineage (GTDB taxonomy): Bacteria > Acidobacteriota > Terriglobia > Acidiferrales > UBA7541 > Palsa-295. The sequence goes on from JABCZJ010000016.1 coordinate 98,297, forward strand.
ATCAGTCAAGCCGCCGACGCCATCTCCCTGAAAAAAATCCAGCTGGGCCTCTGCGTCGGCGCAGAATCCATGAGTCGCAATCCCATCGCTGCCTACACTCACCGCGGCGGTTTCCGTCTCGGCCAGGTCGAATTCAAAGATTTCCTGTGGGAAGCGCTGCTAGATCCCGCGCCGGGCATCACTATGGGACAAACCGCGGAAAACACAGCCCGCAAATACAAAATCACGCGCGAAGAAGTGGACCGCTTCGCCGAATTAAGTTTCGCGCGCGCTCTAGCCGCGCAAACGAGCTGCTTCCTCTCTGGCGAAATCACGCCACTCGTCAGCGAAACATTCGAACTCGAAGGTTACAACCCTCGCGGCATCCGCCTCCCCAGCAAAATCGAAAGCCTCGCCACCGACACGCACATCCGTCCCACATCCTGCGAAGTCCTCTCCAAAATTCGTCCCGCATTCGACGGCGTACAAACCGGCGGCAACAGTTCCGCGATCGTAGACGGCGCCGCGGCCGCGCTCGTCGGCTCCGGCGCATACGCAAAAGCGCGCGATGTCCAGCCGCTCGCGCGCGTCGCCGCCGTCGCCACGGTCGGCGTGCCCCCGGAAATCATGAGCATCGCTCCCGCGCCCGCAATCCGGAAACTCCTCGACGGCGTGGGCCTGCGACTCGACGCCATCGACCGCTTCGAAATCAACGAAGCCTTCGGCGCGCAAATCATCGGCGTCGAACGCGAGCTCGGCCTCGACCGCAACAAACTTAACGTCAACGGCGGCGCAATCGCCATCGGCCATCCCCTCGCGGCGACCGGCATACGCTTAGCTGTGACGGTGTCGCGCGAACTCCGCCGCTCGAACCTGCGCTACGGCATCGCGTCCGCGTGCATCGGCGGAGGGCAGGGAATCGCAGTGCTCCTCGAAATCCCGCGCTGAAAGCAAAATCCGGCAGCCGCGCCGGCGATACGCAGGCATGTGAACATTCGCGGCCGCAACCCAAAAACAAACACGCCACGTTGCAAATTCATCTTACTGATGTGTTCCATTCACGCGCACCCAACAGCAGTCACCGCATCATTCTGATGTAAACTGGAGTAATAGCAGCCAGCAAGGTCAGTCGGAGGTAAATTACTTTTATGGGCGATGCCGCACTCAAATCTTATCTATTCGTTAGCGATTTCGATCAGACTCTCACGTTCAACGATTCCGGTTACGTCCTGAGCGAAATCGTGGGCATTCCCACCGCGGAATTCGAGCGCAAAGCCGAAGGCATGGCGAAACTAAATCTCGTTCAGCAGGGCGCCGAACTAGCCTATCTCCTGCTCCACGATCCGGAATTCCGCTCGCGCGTCCGCAAAGAGCATTTGATGCAGGTCGGCAAGGAAATTCGCCTGAAAGCCAATATCGGCCTGCTGAACGAAATTCTCGATCACGGCATTCAAGGCTATCACTTCGATTTTTACGTTCTCTCCGCCGCTCCTGTCGAAGTGATTCAATCCGCCCTGGAAGGAATCCTGCCGCCCGACCGCATTCACGGCACGGAATTCAAATACAAAAGTACCGGAGAAATTGACACTATTGTGCGCGCCACCGCCGGTTACGGAAAAGTCGCTTTCCTCGACGAACTCCAGGCCAAAATGAAAATAGGTCCGGATCACGTCATCTACGCCGGCGACGGCAGCTCGGACATTCACGTCATGCTGCACATCAACGCACGCGACGGTTTCACCATCGCCGTCTCCGAAACCAAACACGTTTCGCACATCGCCCAGCGCACGATCCTCAGCACCAGCGCTCTCGGCGTCCTCGTCCCGATCCTGGAAAAAATTGTTGGCAAGGGCCGCGCGCAAATCCGCACGTTCCTGGAGTCCTACGGTTTTCTCATTCAAGAATGGGATAAAGTTCGCACCGACTGGCTCACGCTGCGCCCCGCGACGGAAGAAGCCGTCGAATCTCGCTCAATGGATGGCTCATCGCTATGATCAGCTCAATCGGCTGGCTCGCCACCGCGCTCGTCACCGCATCCTATTTTTTCCGCAACCACAAGACGCTCCGCATCATGCAGGCTCTCGGCGCCGTCGTCTGGTTAACCTACGGCGTCCTCATCAACTCCAAACCAGTAATGGTCGCAAACATAATCGTAGCCGTAGTCGCCCTGTACTCGACGTTCCTGCCAGCCCGCGTCCCCCCGCCAACCCCAGAAAGCGGCGCCTGAACCCAAGAAAATGCAAGCTAGCACGCTCAGCTAGCAGCACGGCCCCGACCGCCCGATTGAGCCAGAGTCGGCGATTCTTGCACATTCAATTTTTCAGAACAAAGATAACGTCCGCGGTCATGCCCATCGATTGGATCGGCTTTCCGTCAAGAGTTGCCGGCGTGTAGCGCCAGTGAATGACCGCCTCTTCGGCTGCTTTGCACGAGCTCGCGTCGTCGGAGAAGCCGTCGCCCGAGACTGCGCGAGCGTTGTAAACGACGCCGTCCGCACCGATGTTGAAATAGACTCGAGCGGTTCCGCTGATGTGCTGGGCGGCAGCTTCCGGCGGGTACACCGGATCAACCTTCGTAACCAATCTTGCGGGATCAATCTTGAAATTGGCGATTCTTATTTTGACAAATGGATGGCGACTGTCCCACCGGAACCCTCCGTCAATAAACATGAAATAGCCGATTCGCTCGCCCTCAGGGTTTTCCGATGTCTCCCAGCCGGCGGAGTATATGTCGAGCGGCCTTTGCAGCGACTCGAGCATGCGCCACGCCATGCCCTTACCGGGTTCGGGATCATCGTTCACGCTTCGGATGAGGAGCCGTCCGCCCTGTCTTGCGAGTTCGACGAGGTGTTCGATGAAGAGCTTTTCATCTGGGCCGCGGAATTTCTGATCACACAACCCCATCCAGCTGTCCGCGTGGTCGGATCTGTACATGCTGTGAAGCCAGAGAGCGCAATCCGGAACCTCCGTGTCTTTCACGAGCGCCGCCAGCTTGGCGAGATCATCATGCTTAGCCGCCTCCAGCATGGCTTCCAATAGTTGTCGCAGTCCAGCGGCGGTATTTGGCTGGTTCGAGGACTCTGGCATTCCGATAGGAGAAGATACGGTTTTTTCTTGCGCGTGCACCGGAATCGGAACAGCTAGGAATATCAACAAGAATGTGAACGTGCGTTTCAGTAGATAGTTGAATTGCACGTTCACTCAATATCCGAAATCGTGAAAAAGCGCAACGCAGAAGTCGTACGCCGTGCGGCGTTGCGAGATTATGGTCGAATGGCGTTGCGATCCTAAATTGCGCTGCTGTCCAACCGCGCGTGCGGCGAGTTCACCTCCCGAGCGCGAGCGAGCGCACGCAAAGCCAGGCCTAGAGCGAAATCCACCCCGCATGTATCAACCATAACGACGTAACCCCCACCAAAATCCACAAAATCACGCCCTGCAGCATCGGACGCACGCCCACCTGCCGCACCGTAGCCCGCGAAATCCCCGTCCCGATCAAATACAGGGTCGCCGTCAATCCCAATTTCCCCATCACACTCAGCGCGTGCCACTCGCGCGAAAGCCCCGGCAGGTAAGTGTTCGCCACCGCCGCCAAACAGAACAAAGCAATAAACCACGGCCATTGAATTCGGCTGTCCGAACGCTTCAGCACCGCCGCCCCCACAGAAACCGGCACGATCCACAACGCACGCGTCAATTTCACCGTCGTGCCCACCACCAACGCCACCGCTCCATAACGCGCCGTCGCCCCCACCACCGAACTCGTGTCATGAATCGCCAGCGCTGCCCACAATCCAAATTGTTGCTGCGACAAATGCAGCAGCCACCCCAGCGGCGGAAAAATCAGTAGCGCAATCGCATTCAATATGAAAACTGTGCCCAGCGAAACCGCCGTTTCTTCCTGATCTGCGTGGATAATCGGCGCCACCGCCGCAATCGCGCTCCCACCGCAAATCGCAGTTCCCACGGTGATCAATATCGAAGCCGTCTTGTTTACCCCCAGAATCCGCCCCGCCAGCAATCCAGCAGTCAGCGCGAACCCAATGCTCACCGCCGTGTAAACGAATCCGCTGCGCCCTGCGCGCAATACTTCGTGCAGGTTCATGCCGAAGCCCAGTCCCACCACCGATGCCTGCAGCAAATATTTCGTCGCCGTTCGCGATTCCGCTTGCCAAGGATGCGTCAACCCCAGTCCAAATATCAGCCCGAGCGCCAGCGCCACCGCCGGAGACACCAGCCCGCTTGCGCACAACACAAATCCCAGCACAAACAAAATTTTTACGGCCAAACGAATCTCCAAGCAGCGTCACGCGACGCCAGAAAGCAGAACTCCCCCGCGGTCCAGTCTTATATCATTAATACCGCTGCGTTGCTCGGCCAGCACGCCGCGGGACCTTTTCCGTCGGCCCGTCGCGTTAGGTCTGGACTCCTGTCCTCGCGCGAATCGAAAGGTCTTCGCGTCCACGCCTCAGCCCGTCCCGCAGCTCAGAAAAATCCAAGACAGACAGCCTCTCCTGCCCCTTACATCTTCGCCCCTTTCTCGAATTTAGAGTGGACATCCGTACCCCTTCTCGGTCAAATTATGGGGGTAGCTTTGCTGTGCTTTCGTTGTCTGGGGGAACTACGCGATGCGATACCTAGCTTTCCTATCAGGATTGGTATTTCTGCTATGCATAAGCGCCGGCGCGCAAACCACTGCCTTCAATTCCGTTTTGCTGCCGTCCTCCTATTTTGCTGTGCCTGGCACTTTTGATGCACCCACAAACGCACCGGTGATCGCGCTCACACCGTTTTCCAGCGCCCCGGCAAACACTCCTCCCGGCGCCTTGCCCTCTTCCACGCCGCTCTCGTTATCGTTGCTGCCTGCGCCACCGCAAGACGTCACCAGCGTGTTCGAGACCTATGCCTGGCAAATCTACGGCGGTTACACGTTTCAGCGTTTCTACGAATTGCCGGGTATCACCCAGAACATGAACGGGTTCAATTTCAGTGCGGTTTATTACTGGAAAGATTGGCTCGGCGCCGATGGTGAGTTCGCCGCGGTTCACGGAAATCAAAGTAATGTTAGCTCCTGGTTCCTGTTCGGCGGCGGCGGACCGCGTTTTCGTTGGTCCGCGAAGAAGGGAATCGAGATTTGGGCGCATGGCCTGGTCGGCTATTCGCACTTCACTCCGCAGACGGCTGCTGGCGTCCAGCACGCCTTTGCCTACGAACTCGGCGGTGGCGTTGACTTGCCCTTTAAGGAGCGCTGGGCGATTCGCTTGGAGGGAGACGCCATGTGCTCGCGCTACTTCAACACGTATCAATACAGCCCCAAGGCCTCTGCCGGCCTAGTCTTCCGATTCTAGCGTCGTCGAACGCAGCCTTTGACGTTGTAGCGGCGCGCTTTGGCTGGGCGCCTTTGACTGAGCGCTGCCCGCACTTCGCTCTCTCGCATTCGCAACAAGCATCCGCGCCTAGCCTATTTTGGAGTGCGGCGGCTTGCCGCCGCTTTCGCGATAACCTAACACTCGGCGCGGTCGCTCCAGGCGAGGCTTGCCTCGCCGCTGTTGGCTGCTGCCACCCGTTGCGGCGTCGACTCCATCGGATTTGTGGGGCGCGGCTTCAGCCGCGGCATCACGCTACCGCTATCCAAGGGACTTCAGTCCCTGAAACTCCCTCGCACCGCGCTCCTGTGGGCAACGGCAGCGCGGGCACTCAGCAACCGCTGCCACTTTTTCATCGCACACCTCATCCAATTGATCATGAACCCATTCGATGAATTGCAAATTCGCGACGTCCTCCTCCGCAACCGCATTGTCGTCTCCCCCATGTGCCAATATTCCAGCACCGATGGCTTCGCGAACGACTGGCATCTCGTCCATCTCGGCAGCCGCGCCGTAGGCGGCGCCTCCCTGATTTTCACCGAAGCGTGCGCCGTCTCCCCCGAAGGCCGCATCAGCCCGCAAGATCTCGGCATTTGGAAAGACGATCACATCTCCTTCCTCTCGCGCATCACGCAATTTCTGCTAGGGCAGGGAACCGTCCCCGGCATCCAGCTCGCACACGCCGGACGCAAAGGCAGCACGGCTCGCCCGTGGGAACCCGGCGGCTTCGTCCCCGAATCACAAGGCGGCTGGAAACCGGTCGCGCCCAGCGCCATCCCTTTTTCCGATAACTATGCGAAGCCCGCTGCGCTCGATGCCGCCGGAATTCAGAAAGTCATCAAAGATTTTGCCGCTGCCGCAGCGCGCGCGCTGCAAGCCGGTTTCAAAGTGATCGAAATCCATTCCGCGCACGGCTACCTGCTCCACGAATTTCTCTCGCCGCTGGCGAACCAGCGCAGCGATTCCTACGGCGGCTCGCCCGAAAATCGCACGCGCCTCCTCCGCGAAGTCGTCAGCGCAGTCCGCCGCGTCTGGCCCGCCGGTTTTCCCTTGTTCGTTCGCATCTCCGCGAGCGATTGGGTTCCCGGCGGTTGGGACCTCGAGCAATCCGTCGCGCTCGCGGAATCACTCGCCCCGCTCGGCGTCGATCTAATTGACTGTTCCTCCGGCGGCATGGTTCCGAATGCGCAAATTCCCGTCGCCCCCGGCTACCAGGTTCCTTTCGCCGCAGAAATCCGCGAGCGCACCGGCATCATGACCGGCGCGGTGGGCATGATCACGAGTGCCCGCCAAGCCGACACGATCCTCGACCAAGGCAAAGCCGACGTAGTAATCCTGGCCCGCGAATTCCTCCGCCAACCCTACTGGCCGCTCGCCGTAGCCCGCGACCTGGGCTTCGCCGTAAGCTGGCCAGTCCAATATCTCCGCGCAGCCCCAGACCGCACCCCACCGCGCGAACCCATCAAGCTGCCAACAAATCCATCCGCCCAAGCCGAGCACGACGAAACCCAAGAATAGCCAACGTAGCGCCGACGCCGAGGCCATCTTGGAGTGCGGAAGCTTGCTTCCGACTTCACGACGCAAGGCTTGCCGCGCCGCTCTCAGCACCGCTAAACGCGTGTTGCGTTCGTCAACGCTTAACAAATTCGTGGGGCGCGGCTTCAGCCGCGCCATGAGACCACCGCGGGTCACAGGGTTTCAGCCCCTGAAGCTCCCCAACGCGCCTCATCTCTCCGAATCGGAAACACTCCGCGCAAACTCCCTACCCCCAACTCCCCAATCCATCTACCATTATCCACGTGACGACGACCGCTCACCTCCACCGTCGCATCGCCGCGGCCACCGGCATCGTGATGGCCAGCGTTTTGCTCAGCCGAATCCTCGGGTTCTTTCGCGATTGGACCGTCGCGCACCAAGTCGGCGCCAACGCCGCTACCAGCGCCTACTACACCGCATTCACGCTCCCCGATTTTCTCAACTACCTGATCGCCGGCGGCTCGCTCAGCATTACCTTCATCCCAGTCTTCGCAAAATACGTCGCCGAACAACGCGAAGACGAAGGCTGGCGCGTCTTCTCCACGGTAGTCACCGTGATGGGCTTCGTTCTGGTCACGCTGGTAGTCCTCGGCGAAATCTACGCCGCGCGTCTGGTGAAATACATCGCTCCCGGCTTCGCCCCCGCCGAATTCCAGCAAACAGTATTCCTCACGCGCCTGATGCTCCCCGCGCAAATCTGCTTTTACGAGGGCAGCATCCTCAGCGCCGTGCAATACGCCAAAAACCGCTTCATCATTCCGTCGCTCGCGCCGATCATCTACAACATCGGCATCATCCTAGGCGGCGTCCTCCTCTCGTCGCGCGTCGGCATTACGGGATTCGCCGTCGGCGTGCTAGGCGGTGCGATCTGCGGAAATTTCCTGCTGCAAATCTACGGCGCCTGGCGCGCCGGCGCGATTTTTCGCCCCAATTTCAACATCCGCCACCCCGGCTTCTGGATGTTCCTGAAGCTTTCCGTCCCCATCATGCTCGCGCTCTCACTTTCCTTCGTCGACGATTGGATCATCCGCTGGTTCGGCTCCTATCTCCAGCCGGCCTCGATCACCTGGCTGAACAACGGCAAAACCCTAATGCGCGTCCCGCTAGGCCTGGTAGGCCAAGCCATCGGCGTTGCGTCCTTTCCGATCCTTGCGCAGCTCTACTCGGAAAAAAAATTCGACGACCTAAATCAAATCCTCAACTCCACATTCCGCGCTCTGATTTTCCTGCTCCTGCCCATTTCCGCACTGACGATCGCGCAAAGCCTCCCGCTCGTTTACCTGGTCTTCTCGCACACCCGTCTCCACGGCCCCGATCTAGCCGCCACCGCTTCCACGCTCGCGTTTTTCTCAATCGGAATGTTCGCCTGGGGCGCGCAAAACATTCTAGCCCGCGGCTTTTACGCCACGCGCGACACCATCACGCCAGCCGTGGTCGGCACCGTCACCACCCTCCTCAGCCTCCCGGTCTATTGGCTCCTGGTCCGTCGCCTCGACTTCGTCGGCTTGGCCCTAGCCAGCACCATCGGCATAGTGGCCTACACCATCCTTCTCTTCGTCCTGTTAGCCCGCCGCACAAAAAATCCAGAAGAAGGCAGCCTGGTAGTCTTCTTCCTGAAGGTAGCAATCGCATCCTGCGCCACAGGCTACGCGGGTTATCGCCTCGCAGCGTGGCTGGAAAATTTCATCCACTGGCAACGCATATTCGGCGCCCTGCTCCTGCTGACGCTGGTAACCGCAGCCGGAATCGCACTCTACATAGCCCTGCTAAAAATATTCCGCGTCCCAGAAGTAAACCAATACCTCCGCCGCGCCTACACTTTCGCCAAGCGCACGTGATGCCACCGAGCCTGGGAACGTCAACCTCCCGCTCGGCACACTCCATCACGTTCTCCCGCTGCCTCGATGCCCTTACTGCACCCGCTCCATGACCGGACGCACCGTAACCTCGCTATCCTTAATCACCTCAAGCTCTCGCGATCAATCGCGCTTCCCGCTGGCAGGCAATTCAATCCGGTGCGCCCCGCTCGCCAGACGCAACGTCGCCGGCGTCTGCCCCACAAAATGCCCATCCACATAAAGCTCCGCGCCCGCCGGATCGGAGGCAACCGCCAAGCTCCCCGTGCCAGCGACGCGTGCCTTCTCGCCCTCATCGCTCATCGCCGCATTCACCGGCTGCGGATGCATTGGTCCCACCCGCGCATCCCCTGCCCACGTCGTGCTGGCAGTCTCAGCCCCCGCCGCCAGCTTCATGTCGAAATGATCCGACTTCAGCACAAAATAATTTCCGCGTCGCTCTCCATTCACCGCAAGCCACTCGAACGGCCTATCCGTAATGCTGACTTGCTGCGCCGCATATCCGTCCTTCGACACGCGCAACGTCATGGCATGTTCAAGCCGCGCCCCACACACCGTATGCGTTTTATGAACGTAACCGCCGGGATAATCGGTGTGAAAAGCAGTAGTTCCCACCAGCGCCCCGTCAATCTCCACATTCGCCCGAGCAGGCGCGCGAGTAATGTTCACTGATTCCGCGCAAGTCCGCTGCGCGAACACAAAAATCGCCAAGACCCCCGCCAAAGCAGGGAAAACGACCCGCCCGAATGTCCGCATGGAGACCCCCAAGGTGAGGAATCGACCCTGTCACCCACCAACGCGCCCGTCAATCCGCCGAACGACTGACGAGCTCAAATAGCGATGCCCATACAAGAGCCGCACTCGCGCTGCAACGGAAGTGCCATGAAGTCACAAACTTACGCGAGCACAAAAACGAAACCACACCTTGAACCAGCGCATCTTTCAATAGAGGGCGCGCTGCGAATATTTTCACAGCGGTGCTTTCACCCGCAGCAGTATCGAGGCTGTCTCGCTCGAAATTTCCGCGGCAAATTGCACTTTTGAATGGAGGAGAAATAGAAATGGACCTTCGTAGGAAAACCTGCCTCACAGTGGTTGCTGTCCTAGCTCTTTCCCTGCCGATCTGGGCGCGCACCGATTCGGCTCAGCTCGTGGTCGATCATCCCGTCACGATCGGCGCCCAGCAGTTGAAACCCGGGACGTACAATCTCAAAGCGAACGACGCCGAGAATCAAATCAGCATCGTCCGAGCCGACGATGGCAAGACCATCGCATCCATTCCGTGTGAATGGGTTCAACTCGCGCAAAAGCCTCGCCAAACAGAAGTCCTCTTCAACGCCGACCGCGTCGTAGAGATCGATTTCGCTGGCCAGACCAAGGGCGTCGCATTTCGCTAATCTGCGGCAAGACCGAAAATGGCCGGAGGCGGACTGCACATCCGCCTCTTTCTATTTCTTTGCGGTCTAGCGCAAATACCGCCCCAACCAATCCAAGAACGTCCCATACCACAACTCACTATTCTGCGGCTTCAAAACCCAATGCCCCTCGTCCGGGAAAATCACCAACTTCGACGGCACCCCCTGCACCTGCAAAGCCGTAAAAAACTCCAAATCCTGATTGTAAGGCACGCGAAAGTCCAGCTCTCCTCCGACCACTAAACTCGGCGTCTTATATTTCCCCAACCCCGCCGCAAACTCGCTCGGCGCCCACTTCCGATACAGCTCCGGCTTAACCCAAGGCGGCCCGCCAAATTCCCAATCCGCGAACCACAATTCCTCCGTCGCTCCGTACTCGCTAACCAAATCGTAAGGCCCCGCATGGCTGATCAAACATTTGAACCGGTCCGTGTGCGTGGCAATCCAATCAATCATGTACCCGCCGTAAGATCCTCCCGCGGCACCCACTCGCGCCCCATCAATAAACGGATACTTCGCGATCGCTGCGTCCAGCCCCTTCATCAAGTCTTCGTAAACCCGCCCGCCCCAATCGCGGCTGATCTCCGCCGTAAATTTCTGTCCATAACCAGTTGACCCGCGCGGATTGACCATCACCACCACATACCCTCCTGCGGCCATCACTTGCTGGTTCCAGCGATAACCCCAAGCGTCCGTCCAAGCCCCCTGCGGCCCGCCATGAATCAAAAATAAAGCCGGGTATTTTCTCGCAGCATCAAAATGCGGCGGCCGAATGATGAAACCTTCCACTTTCGCTTTGTCCGCACCCTCAAACCAAAACGCCTCAGGTGGCACAAGCTCAAGTTGGGAAAGCAGCATATCGTTGTGGTGTGTCAATTGGCGCGGTGTCGAGGACTTCTTGAAATCCATTGCAAAAACTTCCGCTGGAAGCTTCAGGCTAGTCCTCACGATCGCGAGGGTGTTGCCGTCCGAGCTCAAGTCAAATTCGGAATTAAACCCTGCCAAGACTCCCTTTACTTCGTTGCGCGGGGGAAGCGCGACTCCCCATAGAATCATTTCCCCGTTTTCCTCTGCGGTGAAGTAAATGGTTTGGCTGTCAGGAGACCATTCGTACGATTCGACGCTGTGGTCGAACTCTTCAGTTACAGTCGCGGTCGCGGACGTCGCGCGATTGAACAACATCAAGCGCCAACGATCCGCCTCATATCCGGCAAGAAATTGCGCGCGATAAGCAATCCATTTTCCGTCCCGAGAATAAGCCGGCCCCCAATCGTTCCCTGGATTCGTAGTGATCCGCTTCGGCTCGCTCCCACCGGAAACCTCCACCGTAAAAAGATCTCCGTTCGTGCTCAACGCCTCGTCCTTATCCGTATTCGCCGTAAAGCACAGTTCGCGACCGTCGGGCGAAAACGCAATCGCCTCCGGCGCCCCCTCGCTAAAAGGTGGCACATCGTAGTTCGCGCCAGGCGTCAAATCCCGCGCCGCCCCGCCACCATCCATCGCCGCCACAAATAAATGACTACGCTTGCCGTCCCACCATTCGTTCCAATGCCGATACAAAAGCTTTTCGTATATCCGCGCCTTCACCTTGTTTTTTTCTTTGGCCGCGTCGCGCGCAGCGTTGCAAGCATCATCCCGGCAATCCGGATATACGGAAGAAATAAACGCGACCGTCTTCCCATCCGGCGACCACAGCTCGTTGTCCGCTCCGGTAGAAATCGAAGTCAGCCGCGTCGCCTCGCCGCCGTCCAGCGCGATCCAATAAATTTGCGGCGTCCCCGACCGCCCCGAAATGAACGCCAGCTTTTTCCCATCCGGCGACCATCGCGCCCGCATGTCGCTCCCCCCGCGCGTCAATTGTCGCGCCTCGCCACCGCCGCCAGCCGCCACCACCCAAATGTCGCGCACCGAGCGATTCGCCTCCAGATCAGGCGTCGCCACGCTATAAGCGATCCAATTCCCATCCGGCGAAATCTGCGGCTCGCCAACCCGATGCAGCGAAATCAAATCCTTAAATGTAATCGCGCGCTTCTCCGCCGTCTGCCCCGCAGCAACCCGAGCAGCCACAGAAGCCGTCGCCACAACTACCATCACCACGATCGCCGCCCCGACAACTAGCGCCCCACGCCTCATACTTCCTCCCCGTTGAAAATGCCACCATTCTGCCGCCAAAGTCATCAAAACGTGTGATGATCACACTTTCGTTTTCCTTTTCCAAGGTAGTACTCTATGGCGTCCAAAGATCTTGGTCTTTGTTGCGGCCAGCTTTAGCTGGGCGCCTTTGACGTTGCTGCTGAATTTGTAGCCGCCGGTTCAGCCTCATCGAACCGGACAGTCGTTGCGGTTGCTGTGCCGTTGCCTTTCTCTGTGTCTCGGCGATATTTTTTCGCCGTTGTCTTTGCGTTCGGATTTACATCAGGTAGGTTCGATCCGTAGTTTTATCAGTGTTAATCTGCGTTCAGCAGTGGTGCCTTCGAACTCCGCAAACACCACGACCAACTCAGATCCGCGACCGCACCCGGCAAGTAAGAAACGCCTGCCCAGCCCCCGCCAAAATCAACAAAACACTAAACGGCCGCGGAAAAGTCACAATCCTCCGCGTCTCAATGATCGCCTTACCCTCTCCAACTTGTATTTCCTGTTTCTTCGCAGGCATCGCCACCTGCGGATGGATCAACGCGGCGATCCCGGCCGCCAGCAGCAAAATCCCCACAATCGCAATCGGATGAAATTTCATCTCAGCAACTCCGCGCCCTCAATTCGCCGCGCCGGATGTGCCAGACACGCCCGACCCGCCTTGCACCAGCGCACGTGTAATCTCCCCCAGATAATCCGGCCGGCTCTCGTCCCGTACAATATGCGGATACCGCAACCCCCCATGATAATCCACGGAAAAAGTCCGGAATTGCGCCCCATTCGCCACAATTAATTGGATCGGCTCCGTCGCCGTTTTCGCCGCGTCGATCGCTCCGCGCATCGCGTCCGACGAATATTGCGCCCCATTCACCGCCACAATCTTCATTCCCGGACCAATCCCCGCGTTGTAAGCCGGCCCACCGTGAATCACGTCGCCCACCATGCCCTCCTCGGACGCGGAAAATCCGGCGGTCCACGAGAAATCAGCGCGCCGCGCCAGCTCTTCTGCGATCGTCAACACTTCGTTGGGCTGCTCGTTGTACACCAGCTTCCAACCGCTCTTCTCCACCGCCTCGTTGGGAGTCTTCGTCGCCACGCCGTCCAGCCGCGCGCGCAAAAATCCCGCCCAATCGTACGGCGCGACGCTGTTCAAAGTCGCCACCACATCTTCAAACGTGTAAGTCTTCAATGCGGGCTGCCCGCTGGTCCCGCCGTGAAAGATCCGGCAAAAGTCCTCGATCGATTTCTTATCCTTCGTAATCGTCCGCAATGTTTCATCCACGTCCAGCCACAACAATTCGCCCTCTTCGTAGAAATCCGTTCCCCTGCGCCAGTTGGACCAATCATTCGTCGCGTCGTAAAGGAAGGGCGCTGCATCCGCCGTATCCTGCAAAGGACGCCAGTCGCGCCCCGGTCGGTGTTCGTACTGCGCCACCAGCCCCGCAAAATCCTCGCGCCACTGCGCCTGCGTCTGCAGCCCGCTACGCGCCGTCAATACCTCGCCCAAATACTCCGTCAACCCCTCGTAAACCCACAGCAGATCGTCCTTCATGGGCTGCTGATAATCGGGAGTCGCAAGGCCCGCCGGACGGCGATATTTTCCGTTCCAGGAATGGACATACTCGTGCGGTAGCAGCGTCGCGAATTCGACGCGCTCGGCATCATCAATCAAACTGCGTTCCGCCGTGCGGTCATCGCTCGATTCGTGATGCTCCAGGCCAAAGTGCGCCACGTCGTCGCTGAGCGTCAGCAGAAAATGGTAATCGCGATAATGTCGCGCCCCGAAAAGCGCATAAGCCTCCGCCACCAGATTGTGCAGCTGTAGCTGCGTTTCCGGCGTCATCGCGAGCGCCGCCGCGCTGTCCGCGGCAATATCAATTTCATGCGACGGAGTTTGTCCCGGCGTGAGCTGAATTGCCCGATAGTAGCGCCCCGAAATCACCGGCGAATCCACCAGGGTGATCAAAGCCGCCGGCGCAAATTCAATCGTCGCCCCATCCTGCTTCGCAATCGGCAGCGCCGTTCCGAATTTCCAGTCGGCGGGCAACCGCAAACTCGGCGCGAAAATAATGTCCTTCGCAGGCAGTCCCTTCGGGTACATCAGCACCTGGTTCCAGCTCAACACATCCAGCGAAGCCGTCGCCGAAGCCCCCGCCGAAAAACCGGTTGCAGGTCCCGACAACAAAAAATCAAAATCCGCCTCAAGGACACTCACTCCCGCCGGCACGTCCACATGAATCGAAAACATCTCGACCAAATCGCGCCGCCAAGCGATCGCTTTCCCGCCGCCGCTGAACTTCATCCCCGCCACTTGAATAATCGGCCCATCCGGCATGTGCTCCCCTGGGATCCATTCCGGGTAATACAAAGTCAACGGCCCGCCCGACACCGGAATTTCGATATGCACATGCAAAATTTTCTGCGGCGCCTGCGACGCATCCACCTGTAACCGTATCGGCGCCGCCGCAGTCTGCGCCATCGCCACATTCGCGCAGCCGCACACCAGCACCAGCAACAACGCCAGCGCCCCAGCTAACGCCATCACCGCAGTGTGCATAATCGCTCGCATCCATACCTCCAAAATGTCGGATCGAATGATCGAAATATAAAAACTCAAAAGATAAAAGTCTCAAAAGCCCTGAACGCCCACCTGCCACATCAAAAATCCCAGAACCTGCGTATCCTCTTCAATCATCTTACTCACCGGACGCCCCTCGCTGTGGCCCAACTTCGTATCGTACAAGAGCAAAATCGGCCTATCCCCGCCCTGCGCCGCCTGCACTGCCGCCGTCATCTTCCGCGCATGCAAAGGAGCCACCCGCGTGTCGCTGTCTCCGGTCAAAAACAAAATCCCGGGATATTTCGTCCCCGGCATCACATGGTGATAAGGCGAATAAGCAAGAAGCGCAGGGAACTGCTCCGCATCCTCCGACGACCCGTACTCCGGCACCCAATACTTCGCCACCAAAAAATTCTGATAACGCACCATATCCAGCAGCGGATACCCGCACACTATCGCGCGAAAAAGCTCCGGCCGCTGCGTCAGAGCCGCCCCCATCAACAATCCCCCGTTGCTGCGCCCGGTAATCGCCAGCTTTTCTGCGCGCGTGTACTTATTCGCGATCAGCCATTCCGCCGCCGCGTAAAAATCATCAAACACATTCTGCTTTTTCTCCAGCATCCCGGCGCGATGCCAGTCCTCGCCGAACTCCCCGCCTCCTCGCAAACTCGGCAACGCAAACACGCCGCCATGCTCGACCCACAAGACCGCGTCATCGCGAAACAACGGCGTCTCGCTCACGTCAAACCCGCCATAAGCCGTCATCAAAACCGGATTCGCCCCGTCCAGCTGCAATCCCTTCTTGTAAAATAAAAACATCGGCACGCGCGTCTTGTCTTTCGATTCGTACCAGACCTGTTTCACTTCAAACCCGCTCGGATCAACTGGCACCGCCGGTTTCGCCCACACTTCCAGCCCTCGCGCGCCCAGATCATAGCGATAAACTGTCGCCGGTATCGCGAACGATTGAAACGAAAAGAACACTTCGCTCGATTTCCATCTCCCCGTAATTCCCGCCACGGTTCCCAATTGTGGCAACGTAACTGCGCCAGCCGCCTTCCCATCCACTTCAAATACTTTCAGTTCCGAAGCCGCGTTGTGCGAATACTGTGCCACGATTTTCCCGCCCGCCAGGCGGAACTCCTCCATCCGCGATTCGCCCTCGGGAATAATTTCTTTCCAATGTTCCTGTGAAGGAGTCCGCAGCGGCACCGCCACCATCCGCCACTTCGGCGCCTTCCAATTCGTCTGCAGGTACAAAGTATCGTTCGCGATTGTGCCCTGAAAACATCCCGCGAGCGTGTTCACCACCGGCACAACCGGCCCTGCAATCTTCAAATCCTGAAAATAAACCTCCGATCTGTCACACGCCGACCCGTAAAACACAGTGAACAACAAATATCGCTGGTCCTCGGACAAATCCACGGCCAGAATCTTGTCCGGCGTATAACCGTCGCCAAAAACCTTGGTGTCCTGCGCCGGATCCGTTCCCATCGCGTGAAAATAAGCCCGCGGCCCTTCCTCCGCCTGTTTCGAATAATAAAATCCAGTCTTGTCTTTCCTGAATGTGGGGCTGGAAATGTAGCGCGCCCGCGGTAGCACGTCTTTGCGCTCTTTCCCAGTATCAGTGTCCAGAAAATGCAGCGAAACCTCGTCCTCGCCGCCCTTGCGCACCCCATATCCGATCAGCTTCCCGTCATCCGAAATCCCCTCGAAATTCACGCTGGTAGTGTGATCCGCGCTCAGCTTCGCCGGATCCACCAGCACTTCCTCCTCGCCCTTCGCTCCGCGCCGCATATAAAGCACGAACAAATCCTGGTTCGCCGCGCGCCTCGCATAAAAATATCGTCCCCCGCGCTCGATCGGCAGCCGAATCGTGTCCACCTTGATCAATTCCCCCAGCCGTTTCGCGATCGCATCCTGACCCGGCAATTTCCCCAATACCGCCTGCGTGCAAGCGTTTTCCGCCTCAATCCAAGCCCGTGTTTCCGCGCTGTCCTGCTCCTCCAGCCAGCGATAAGGATCGTGCACCACGGTTCCGTGAATCGTCTCCGCCACATCCTCAATCCGCGCCGCCGGCGGACACTTCGCCTTAGCATCTTGTGCATTCACAGGAGTCACGCTCGCAATCACAAAAAATAAGGGCAGGAAAAATCGCAGTGGTTTGAAATTGAAAAGGCGCACGGAACTAGAAGAATCTCCGAGCGCAGCGCCGCTACTTGCCGCAAACTCAACTTTCAATAAATTCCTCCAGCGCGGACCTTCACGTTACCGGCGTGGCCGTCTTCCGAGGCGGATTAAAAAATGGCAAGTCCCTCACCGTCGCACGTACCTTATGACGCACCGCTTCCACCGTCAGTTCCATCTGCAATTCCGTCCCCGCCGCCGCGTGCTCGCGCTGCAAACTCCCCAGCGCGATCATTTTCTTCAGCGTCGGCGACCACGTCGTCGAAGTGGCCTTGCCCACCTGCAATCCGCCGCGATACACCGGCACATGCGCGCGCGAAGCCGTGCTCTGCACCTGCGGCCCCAATCCCACCGCGTCGTAAAGCCGCTCCACGTCTTCCCAACGCACGTCCAGCCCCATCAACAGCCGCTTCGGCCCGCGTTCGTTTTCCGCCACCAGCGCCTCGCGCCCGATAAAATATTCCTTCTTCAGGTCCACCATCTTGCCCAACCCCAATTCGTAAGGCGAGTATTTCTGCGCTTCAATCAACGCCCGTTTGCTGCTGGTGTAATCCACCTCCAACATGATCAATCCCGCCTCGATCCGCGCCACGTCGAGCGCAATGATTCCGGCCGGGTGCAAATCAAAAGGGCGCCCGTTCTCCATCAGCGCGTCCCAAACGCGCGGCGCATCCTGCCAAGGAATCCATATCTCATACCCCAGATCGCCCGTATAACCAGTCCGCGAGATATCCACGTCCACGCCGCCAATTTTCCCGCGCGTATACCGAAAGTATTTCAGATTCGCAATATCCGCCTCCGCCACCATCTTCAACAGGCGCCCCGAAGTCGGCCCCTGCAGCGCCAGCGCCGCCACTTTGTCCGAAATATCTTCGATCTGCACATCCAGCCCCAGCGCATTCTGGTGAAACCAACGAATGCTCGGATCCGCCGCCGTCCAACGATACGAATTCTCCCCCAGCCGCGAGATCGTCCCGTCATCAATCACTTTCCCCTGCTCGTCGCACCAGCAGCAGTAAATCACCTGCCCGATCGCGACCTTATGAATGTCCCGCGTGATCACCCGGTTCACGAATTTCGTCGCGTCCTTCCCCTCGATCCGGTATTTGTATAGCGGCGTCACATCAATCAGCGCGCAAGCATTGCGAATCGCGTTGTACTCGTGGTCGTGATGCATTTCGTACACGCTCACCGCGTAGTACCCCGACCACTCGCGATAATTCATGCTCTCGCACAATTTCAAAGTTCTATCGTGAACCGCAGTCCCAATCGGCACAGTCACTCCTAGCCACAAGAAAAACCCCACAACACGCAGCCCGCGATTATAGTGCCCGCGCTACCCCAGTCGCAACGTTTAGCCGCGCGTCAATCATCACTTGTCACTCGTCACTCATCACTGCCTCCCTGACTCCAAGTCAGCCATCCACGCTTCTTCCTTGTGACTCCGCGCCCCCGCCTGTAAAATGCTTCGGCTCCGGTGTTCATCCTTCGAACGGGGGAATCACCCGCATAATCCATGGCAAAGAAATACGACGTAATCGTAATCGGCGGCGGCCATAACGGCCTCGTGAACGCGGCCTACCTCGCCAAAGCCGGCAAAAAAGTCCTGGTCCTAGAAAAACGTTACGTCCTTGGAGGCGCTGCCGTCACCGAAGAAATCGTCCCCGGCTTCAAATTTTCGGTTTTCTCCTACGTAGTCTCGCTCCTCCGCCCAGAAATCATTCGCGATCTCGATCTCCCCCGCCACGGCCTGGAAATTCTTCCGCTCGACGGCACCATGACCCCCATGCCCAGCGGTGATTACCTCTGGCGCCAGAACGATCACGGCAAAACGCGGCGCGAGCTCGAGCGCCACTCCAAACTCGACGCCGAAGCCTACGAAGAATTCGGCAAGTCCATGGTCGCCATGTGCCGCTTCGTAAAACCGATACTGGGAATGATCCCGCCCGATCCCACGTCCCTCGATCCGCGCGACCTGAAAAAACTAGCCTTCCTCGGCAAACGTTTCCAGAATCTCGACGCCGAAGACAAATACAATCTCGTCCAGCTCATGACCATGAGCGCCGCCGATTTCCTCGACCAGTGGTTTGAGACCGACGTGCTCAAAGCCACCATGTCCGCCTCCGGAATCATCGGCACGTTTCTAGGAATTCGTTCGCCCGGCACCGCCTACGTTTTGCTGCACCATTACATGGGCGAAATCGACGGTGCCTTCCGCTCCTGGGGTTTCAGCCGCGGCGGCACCGGCGCCATTTCCAACGCCATCGCCGGCGCAGCTCTCGAAGCCGGCGTCGAAATCCGCAAGGAAGTAGCGGTCTCGAAAATTCTCATAAAAAATGGCGTCGCCCAGGGCGTCGTCCTCGAAGGCGGCGAAGAAATTCACGCCGGCATCGTCTCGTCGAGCGTCGATCCCAATCTCACGTTCCTGAAATTCATCGAAGCCCGCGAACTCCCCGGCGATTTCCTCGAAGATGTGCGCCGCTATAAATATCGCGGCTCATCCGGCAAAGTGAATCTCGCACTCGATGGCCTGCCGGATTTCACTTGCCTCCCGGGTCCGGGAAATCATCTCCGCGGCGCGATTTCCATTTCGCCTTCCATGGAATATATGGAGCGCGCCTACGACCAGGCCAAGTACGGCGAATTTTCCCGCCGCCCCTACATTGATATGGTCATTCCGTCGCTCACCGATCCCTCCGTCGCGCCGCCCGGAAAACACATCCTTTCCTGCTTCGTGCAATACGCGCCCTACAAGCTCGCTTCCGGCACATGGGACGAGCAGCGCGAGGCCTTCGGCAACACGGTCATCGACACGATTTCGCAATTCGCGCCCAACCTGAAAAATCTCATCATCGGAAAACAGTTCATCACTCCGCTCGATATCGAACGCCAGACCGGTCTCACCGAAGGAAATATTTTTCAAGGCGAACTTTCGCTCGAACAACTGTTTTTCTTGCGTCCCGCCGCGGGCTGGGCGCGTTACCGCACTCCCATCAAAAAATTGTATATGTGTGGCTCAGCGACGCATCCCGGCGGCGGCATCATGGGCGCGCCCGGCCGCTTGGCCGCGCTCGAAATTTTGAAAGACACGGGGAGAAGTTAGGCGTGGCCGCGAAGCGCGACATCATCATTCTCGGCGGCGGGCACAACGCTCTCGTCGCCGCTTTCTATCTCGCGAAAAAAGGCCACAAGCCGCTCGTCCTCGAACGCCGCTCCATTGTCGGCGGAGCCGCCGTCACCGAAGAGTTTCATCCCGGCTTCAAATGTTCCACCGTCGCGCATGCCGGCGGCCCTCCGCTCGCGACGATTGTCAAAGACATGCAACTCGCCCGTCACGGCCTGGAAAAACTCGAATCGCCCGTGCGCGTCTTTGCGCCCGCGCCCGATGGCCGCGCGCTCGTCCTGCACACCGATCCGTCGGCTTCCGCCCGCCAGATTGATAATTTTTCCAAAAAAGACGGCGCAAAATATTTCGAGCTTTCCAAAGAGATCGCTCGCGCCGGCGCGATCGCCAGCGAACTGCTCGATCTGACTCCGCCGGTCATCGAAAAGCCTTCCAACGAAGATCTCTGGAAGCTTCTGAAGCTCGGGCGCAAAGTCCGCGGCCTCGGAAAAAAAGAAATGATGCAACTGATCCGCTGGGGCCCCATGGCCGTGGCGGATTTTGTCGCCGAATTTTTTGAAACCGATCTGCTGCGCGCCGTAGTAGCCGCGCGCGGAATTTTCGGCGCCTCGCTCGGCCCCTGGTCCGCAGGTTCCACCGCATTGCTTCTGCTGCGCGCCGCTGCTGACCCGCATCCGGTAGGGAACTCCGCCTACCCGCGCGGCGGCATGGGCGCGCTCACCGCCGCGATGGCCGCAGCCGCGAAAGAAGCCGGCGCTGAAATCCGCACCAGCGCGGAAGTCGCGCAAATTCTGGTGACACACGGCGCAGTCACCGGCGTCGCGCTCGCAAATGGCGAAGAAATGTCAGCGAGAGCGGTAGTTTCCGGCGCCGATCCGCGCCGCACCCTGCTCGGCCTTCTCGACCCGGTCCACTTGCCACCCAGCTTCGTCGTGAAAATGCTCAATTTCCGCAGCAATGGTGTCGCCGCAAAAATAAATGTCGCGCTCGACGGCCTGCCAACATTCACCGCGCTCAGACAAACCTCCGACGGCACTGCCGCGCTCGCCGGACGCATCCACATCGGTCCAGGAATCGACTATCTCGAGCACGCCTTCGACGACTCCAAATACGGTGAATTTTCCCGCGCCCCCTTTCTCGATATTTCCATCCCCACAATCCTCGATAATTCGCTCGCCCCCGCCGGCAAGCACGTCATGTCCATCTACATGCAGTTCGCGCCCTACAAATTAAAATCCAGCGACTGGTCGCAACAACGAGACGCCCTGCGCGACACCGTAATCAAGACCGTCGTGGAATACGCCCCCGATTTCCCCGCGAAAATCCTGGCGCTCCAAACTCTAACGCCGCAAGATCTCGAAGCCACCTATGGCCTAACAGGCGGCCACCCATTCCACGGCGAACTAGCCCTAGACCAAATTTTCACCATGCGCCCGCTCCTAGGCTGGGCCCGCTACGCCACCCCAGTGAAAAACCTCTACCTCTGCGGCAACGGCACCCACCCCGGCAACGGCGTAACCGGCGCCTCCGGCCACAACGCCGCCCGCGAAATCGCGAAACACCTCCGCTAAAATCCCTCATCCGCGATCATCTCCAGCAAACACGCCTCCACGGATGCGCTCGCGGTTTTCTAGCCACTAATCACTCGCTACTAGCCGCTGCCTTTTTCACCAACGATAGGTAATCTGCTCGCCGGGGACTATCCTGTGGCTATGGCCAGTCGATACATTGAAAACGTACCCGAGGAACTTTACGACGCCCTCCGCCGAGGCGCGCCAAGGAACCGCACTTGAATCCTGACCGCCGAAGTTTCTTGCGATCTCTAGCCGCCGCCGGAGCCGCCGCCGCGCTCCCGGGAATTCCGCTCCTGAATCATGGCAACGTGAACGCGGCCGTCGCTGCCGCCGAGTCCTTCGACTTCGTCTTCTTCACCGACACGCACATCCAGCCCGAACTAGACGCCGCGCACGGCTGCCAAATGGCCTTCGCAAAAATCGCAGCAGCCAAACCCGAATTCGCCATCTGCGGCGGCGACATGGTTTTCGACGCTCTCGACGTCCCCCGCACCCGTGCCGACATGCTCTTCGATCTCTACCAGCGCACCGAAGCCACCATCCAAGCGCCGCTATATCACACCATCGGCAACCACGACCTCTATGGCATCCTTAGCAAGAGCGGCGCCATTCCCACCGATCCCGGCTACGGCAAGAAAATGTTCGAAGACCGCATCGGCGCCCGCACCTACTATTCCTTCAATCATCGCGGCTACCATTTCATCGTCCTCGATTCCATTTTCCCCACGCCCGATCGCCTCTGGGAAGGCCGCATTGACGATGCGCAGCTGCGCTGGCTCGCGCACGACCTCGCGGCCATCCCGCCGGCCGCGCCCATCGTCGTCATCACCCACGTGCCGCTGATCACCGGTTATCTCGCCTACGGTCCCAAGCCGGACGGCACACGGCGCTACGATACCGTGTCCGTGGCAAATTCCGCTGCCGTGATCGCCTTGTTCGCGGCGCACAACGTTCTCGCCGTGCTGCAGGGCCATCTCCACATCAATGAGCTGGTGAACTACAAAGATTGCCAGTACGCATGCTGCGGCGCGGTGTGCGGCAATTGGTGGCACGGCCCGCGTCTCGATTTCCCCGAAGGGTTCACCATCGTCAGCCTGCGCGAAGGAAAAATCTCCTGGCGCTACGAAACCTACGGCTTCCAGAGCGTCGCGCCCAACCCCCGCTATAAATCCTAAATCACCAACCAAAATTGGTTTATCATCGCGGCTACCAAATGAACCCGCCGCGCGCCATCCTCACCCTGGTTCTAGCCGCAACTGTCGCATTCCTTTGCAACACTCAACTCCACGCGCAAACCGCGCAACCGCGGTCTGCACCCGGCGCGCACCCGATCGTCCTCCACGCTGGACGCCTGCTCGACGTAGAATCGGGCCGCATCATCACCCCGGGCGAAATCCTGATCGAGGGCGACGTCATAAAAGAAGTCAGCGCAAAAGTCACTCACCCCGCCGGAGCGGAAATTATCGATCTAGGCGATACCACTCTTCTGCCCGGCCTGATTGACGCGCACGTGCATCTCTTTCTCCATCCCGGCGCGGAAGATCTGCAAACCGTGCAGGAATCCGTTCCGCAGCGCACCATCATGGCCACACTCGCCGCGCGCGACGATCTCCTCGCCGGATTTACGGCCGAGCGAGACATGGGCACCGAAGGCGCCGGCTCCGCAGACACCGCGGTGCGCGACGCCATCAATCGCGGCGAAATTCCCGGCCCGCGCCTGCGCATCAGCGGCAACGCCATCAATATTCTCGGCGGCCACGAAGACGCGATCGGCTACAACCCCGAGCAGCACGTCCTCCCCAACGCCACCTACGCCAACAATTCCACGGAACTCGTCACCGTAATCCGACAGCAACTGAAAGAAGGCGCAGACTTCATCAAGATTTACGAAACCGGTGCGGACACGATCGCCAACGGAAAATTCTCGACTCCCTTCCAGTACAGCGAAGAAGAACTCACCGCCGCGGTCCACGAAGCCGCGCGCAGCGGCAACCGCGTCGCCGTCCACGCCACGGGCGAACCCGGAACACTCTACGCCGCCCGCGCCGGGGTGGAATCCGTTGACCACGCTTATCAACTCAGCGACGAGACCATGCGCATCATGCGCGAAAAGCAAATCTTCGCCGTCCCCACTTTCACCATCTCGGAATATTTTGCAGACCACGCCGCGACGCCAGAAGCCGCCGCGCGCGAACGCGCCCTGATCGGGCTGCACAGCAGCGAATTCAAAAGGCAGCTCGCTGCGGGCGTCCCCATTGCAATGGGCTCAGACGTCGGCCCATTTCGGCACGGCACGCAAGCGCGCGAATTCATGCTGATGGTGAAATACGGAATGTCGCCGCTCGCCGCGATCCAAGCCGGCACGCTGAACGGCGCAAGATTGCTGGGCTGGCCAGATAAGATCGGCATGCTGAAGCCCGGCTATCAGGCAGACATCGTCGCCGTCCCCGGCAATCCGCTCGAAGACATTTCCGCGCTCGAAAAAGCTTCCTTCGTAATGAAAGCCGGCGTCGTCTACCGCAAATAATCCGACTACAAGATTTCCGTGCCAGCGTGATCCGGATTCAGCTGCGGGCGCAAGGGATCCCCGTCAAAGCGCTCTGCCCATAAATTCGTTGTGTCCGCGTCAAGACGAGCATACGATGCGCCAGACAGAAGTCTAAATCGAGCTTTCCGGTTACGATCGCTCTGGCAGCCAAGAAAGCAGGAGAGAAAAAAACGATGATTAAGCGAATGCTGTACCTTTCTACGCTGTCTGTATTGTTCGTGTCCATGTTCGCATTTTCCGCGCCGGCCGCGCGCGCGCAACAAACCGAGGCTCCTAGGCAGCCAGTGGTCTACACCTACGTCTCTTTCTTCGGAGTTCCCCGCGCGCAGTGGCCCACATACGAAAAGACCCTGGCGTCCGGGCACAAGGTTTTCGACAGTCTCCTCGCCGACGGAACGATCCTCAGCTACGGTGACGGCGTTCTGGAAGTTCATGAAGGGCTGAACGCGCCAACGCACGTGGGCTGGTTTGCTTCGTCCTCGATTGCGGGCTTGATGAAAACTTTGGCGGCCCTGCGCGCCGCGGCCACTACTTCCGCCGATTTCGCCTACACCATGCACTCCGATGCGATCACCATGTCCACCATGTACAACGGCAAAGGCGGCACCACCGACAGTGGCTACGTCCTGGTGCAGGATTGGACCCCGAAGCCAGGCCACGTCGAAGAGTTCAAAGATTTGATAACGAAGTATCGCAAGCCCTGGTTGGATGCCGCGGTTGCCGACGGCACCCTGTCCGGCTATTCGCTTGAGGAAGACCTGATTCACACGGAAACGCCCGGCGCGTACACCCTGATCGCCGTTTTTCCAAACGCCGCAGCCATGGATAAGTTCTATGCGGAAATCGAAGCGCTGCATAAAACGCAACCGCTCTTCGGCGATGTGTACAGCTCCACGATAGATTACGCCACGCACCGCGACCACCTACTGCGCATCCTGTACTCGAAGAGCAAATAAGCGTAAGTAACGCGATTCACGCTGCGTAGGAGCGGGTCTCAGACCCGCCCCTTTTTTCCACGAATGGAAATCGTCAATGTTGCCGACGTGCCACCCGAGCGCAGGCATTTGACTGGTGTCGAAGGATCGCTCAACCGTCGCCTATCCGCATCAATATCAATCCTTGTCCATGAAGACGGATCCCAGACCGGTCCTTGACTTGTATTGCCATCGCATTTGTTGTCCAAGACCCTGTGCGTCGGGATCGATGTACCAATGGTCTACGTCGTATTTGCACGGCGTTTTCCGAAACTTGTTCACCCGCGCTCGGGGGATTCGAAGCACCGTCCTACCTTCGCGATAGAAGATCTTCGTCGGATCAGGATGTACCGTGAACAATCCTCTCTGAGCCCGGATCCGGTCAAAAATGAACGGTGGGGTGAATCGTAAGGCGCGGCGCCAGTCTACTGTGACGCCTCCAGTTCTGCAGCGACTCGGGACGTCCCGGTCCTGCGCGATTCGTCTTCTTGGGAACACACACAACCTCCGTCCCCTGCCGCTTTCCCTTCACGAACTTAGCCATCTCCGTATTTCTACGAATATTCAACAACCAGCAAATGAGTTAGCGCGAGTCGGGGCACTTTTCAGCCCCGATGAGGACGCAACATGCAGGCTGGTACACAGACAAACGGGTTACGAGGTAAATCGCACGGGCTATCGCTCGGACATGGCGACGCGGGGATGTGGGCCAGCGCCTCTCGCCAGCGTCGGTCAGCCAGCCCCGCAACCTCTTCCCACGTATGCAAGTCAGCTTGCGGCCACGACGTACGCGCCGTACGCAGTCTGAATCGACACTCGCGGCGATTAGAAACATGACTCAACTCATTGAAAAGAAACAGTCGGGTCCATTTCTAGTCGACACTATTTTTTGTCATTTTGCGCCCCGCAATTTCGCAGTTCGATAGCACGTCGCCACGTCCGACCGATTATTACGCACTCCCAACCAGTCGCTGCTCACGCTGTCCTTGTGCCAGCATCGCGCGCAGCGCTAAAATAAGATGCTCCAGAACGCGCATGACACATACCGTGAGGCACAACCAATGACATCGACGGCTACCACTGGTAGGACCGGTGCGACCGGCACATCCGGCACGCCTGAGGCTGCAGTGAATTTGCAACGCGGGGAGTTTGCGAACGAAGCGTTCATAGATTTCAGCAAGCCTGAAAACCGCAAGGCTATGGAGGACGCGCTGGCATCGGTGCGCGGGATGTTTGGGCGCGAGTACCCGCTGACCATCGGCGGCGAGCGGATCACTACCACGGAGAAGATCAGGTCTTACAATCCGTCGCATCCCGATCAAGTGATTGGAGTGTTTCAGAAGGCGACCGTGGAGATGGCGAAGACGGCTGTGGAGAAGGCGCATGCGGCGTTTGAGCGCTGGAAGCGCGTGCCGGTGGAAGGGCGCGTGGCTTGTTTGTATCGCGCGGCGGATATTTTGCGCAAGCGGCGCTACGAACTGGATGCCTGGCTGAGCTATGAAATCGGCAAGACCTGGCCAGAAGCGGATGCGGACATAGCCGAGCTGATTGATTTCTGCGAATACTATGGGCGCGAAGCTTTGCGGCTGGGCACGCCGCAGAAATTGACACCGTACCGCGGCGAGAAAAATTATCTGAAATATATTCCGCTGGGTGTGGGGATCGTGATTCCGCCGTGGAATTTCGCGGCGGCGATTATGGGCGGCATGACGGTCGCCGCGGTCGTCACCGGCAATACCGTGGTGGTGAAACCATCGAGCGATTCGCCGACGATTGCCGCGATCTTCATTGATATTTTGTACGAGGCGGGCGTGCCGGGCGACGTCGTCAGCTTCTTTACTGGTCCAGGCAGCACGGCGGGCGAAGCGCTGGTGACGCATCCCAAGACGCGGTTCATTGCGTTCACCGGATCGAAGGAAGCGGGGCTGCGGATTGCCGAGCAAGCGACCAAGACTCAGCCGGGGCAAGTTTGGATCAAGCGCACGGTGCTGGAAATGGGCGGCAAGGACGCGATCGTCGTGGACGACGAGGCGGACGTGGATGCGGCAGTGGAAGGCGTGGCGCTATCGGCGTTTGGTTATCAGGGGCAGAAGTGTTCGGCGTGCTCGCGGGCCATCGTCGCGGAAAAAATCTATGACGAGTTCTTGAGCAAGCTGGTGGAGCGCGTGAAGAAAATGAAAGTGGGGCCGATCGAGGATCCCGCGAATTATATGGGCCCGGTGATCAACAAGGCGGCGATGACTTCGATTCTTGGTTACATTGACCACGGAAAAAAGGAAGGGCGCCTGGTGGCCGGCGGGAAACGCGCGGAGGGCGACGGATATTTCATCGAGCCGACGGTAATCGCGGACGTGGATCGCAAGGCGCGCATTTTCCAGGAAGAAATTTTTGGTCCGGTTTTGGCGGTGACGAAGGCGAAGGATTTCGATGAGGCGCTTGCGATGGCCAACGACAGCGAATTCGGATTGACGGGCGCGGTGTATTCACAGAATGCGGCGAAGATCGCGCGAGCGGAAGAGGAATTTCATGTGGGGAATTTGTACATGAATCGCAAGTGCACCGGGGCGATGGTGGGGGCGCATCCGTTTGGGGGATTTAATATGTCGGGGACGGATTCGAAGTCGGGAGGGCAGGATTATCTTTTGTTGTTCACGCAGGCGAAGACGGTTTCTGAGAAGATTGGGGGCACAAAATAAAGTTGTGGCGTGAAAAGATTTGAGACAGAGGATACGGAGAAAGGCAAAAGCGGAAGAACGAGAAAGCCGCGGGATTCTGCAGGCGAGGCCGAAAATCTGCCCGCCTCTATTTCGTTCGCTGAGGGCGAAGGAAATACGAGCAGGCGGCCGCTACAGAGGCAAACGCAAAGGCAAAATCAAATACAACAGCAACGGCAAAAGAGCCGGCGGGACGCCGGCGCTGCAACGGCAAAATCAACGGCAACCGCTAGAGCACGGGCGACGACGCTCAGCTAAAGCTGGCCGCTACAAAGGCGAGTCAACACCTGGCTTAGCCGGGGAAATGTCGGCGCTGGGTTTAAGTTTGAAGGCGTAGCGCAACACAAAGTATGCAACAGGCCCCGAGGCTAGCAGCAGCGGGGCGTACCTCCAGACGTAATCCTCACTTTGCGCGATTTTCAGCGCGCACAATACCAGCGGAAAAATCAGGATGTAGGCGATGCCGGCGCTGCCGCCGGGAATGCGGAAGCTACGGGCGGCGTGGGGCAGTTTTCTGCGCATTTGCCAGGCGGCGAAGAGCGTTAGCAGCGTGGTGGCGATGCGCGTCCAGATGTAGATGTTGACCATGTCCTCGACGTCGAACTTCGCGAGCAGACAATAAACCACGGTGGAAACCGCGATGGCGCGCGTGGGTGTGCCGTAGCGTTCGTGGATTTTTCCGAGCCATGCGGGGAGGTAGCCGTCTTGCGCCATCGTCGCAGGGACGCGCGTGGTGTAGAGGATGGTGCTGTTGGAAAGCGAAAGGGTGCCGATCATCGCGGCGATTAGCATGGCGGCGCCGAGAGCGGGGCCGCCGATGAGGCGCGACGCGGTGACGATGTAGTCTGTCTTCCATTCCTGCCAGTTGCCGAGCACTGCTAGCGCGAGCGTGGTGGGAAGAACGTAGGTAAGGACGTTCATCGGGGTATTCCAGGCGAGGATGCGCACGAAAGTTTTCTGTGGATTTTTCATTTCGCCGGTGGTGCTGGAGAGTTGCTCGTAGCCGGCGTAATTCCACATGGCGAGAGCGAGACCTTTGCCGAAGACGCTGCCGAAGGGCGCGCCGGGCGGGACGAACGGTGTGACGGGATTGTGGTGCAGGTGGAAGAATGAAACGGCGCAAAGCCACGCGACCGGAATCATCACGGCTACGAGCAGCGCGACCGAGAGCCAGCCTGCGACTTGAATCCCGCGCGCGTTTAGATATGCGAGGACGATGAGCACGAGGCATGCGCCCACCCATTTTGCGTAACCCGTGAGCGTTGGAAAATAAATCCCGAGGTAGTCCATGACTAGCACGCCGTAGAGACTGTTGAGGAGAAATGTGCCGGTCCAATTCCACCAGCCGCATTGAAAGCCCCAGAAATCGCCGAAGGCAGCGCGGCTCCAACGGTAGAAGCCGCCTTGCACGGGGAGGAGGCTGTTGAGTTCGGCGGACGCGAAGGAAATGGGGATGCTCCAGAAAAACGGGACGAAGGCGAGGAAGACCAGGGCCATGCCGGGGCCGGAATCGTGGAAGATGCCCTCGTAACCGAAGGGACCGCCGGCGGTGTAGCCGTAGAAAATGCAGAGCAGGGGGAGGAAACCGATCTGGCGCAGGCGCGAGGCGTCGGAGGGTGGTGGTTGCTCGGTTTCAGCAGAAGCTGTTGGCATCGAGCTGCAGGGTAACGTCGCGTGCAGCGTGCGGCATGATAGTGAAGTGCTCCGCGGTTTTCAATGACAATTAAAACAATCGCTTGACTGGCAAGGCGGTTGGGTAAGAGAATTCGGCGTTGTTTCCCCGACAATAAAGGTTTGTCCGCAGGCAACCGAGCATGCTGCCGAGGTACGTTTGTGCTCTGCATGCGGAAGACTGTTTGGTCTCGGAGTTGTACAGGGAAGGCAGTCCAGGAGAACCTCTGTGATTCGTCCTACCAAGAGCACTGCGCAATATTTCATCCGCGTCATCTCGTTAGCGGTGCTGATTCTGTTTGCGAGCGTGGCGCGCGGACAGAACACCATTTCGACGGTCGCTGGCGGTCCACCTCTCAGCGGCGTCTCGCCCACGGCTGCGCCGATCGAGGGACCGGAAGCGATGGTTCGAGACTCGTCGGGAAACCTTTACGTAGTGAATGATAACGGCGTGATCTATAAGGTGACTCCCGGCTTGGGAGTTCCCAGCTCCATGTCCATATACGCGGGGAATAACACCGCGGGATTTTCGCCGAACGGTACGCTGGCTAATGTGTCGCTGTTGTATGAACCGATCGGCGCGGCGCTGGACGTCAACGGCAATCTTTACTTTTCCGATCAGAATAATTGCGTGGTGCGGGAAATTGTGGCGGCTAGTGGAGTGATGAACACAGTCGCGGGAACGCCGCACGTATGCAATTATTCGGGAGACGGTGGGCAGGCAACGAGCGCCGAACTGAGTTTCCCGCAAGAGGTGGCGCTGGATGGTTCGGGAAATCTTTACATTGCGGACATTGGCAACAGCGTTGTGCGCCAGGTGAATTTGGGGAGTGGGATCATCACAACTTATGCGGGGAACGGCGCCGCGGGATTTCCCACCAATGGCGCTTTGGCAACCTCGACCTCGCTGAACGGCCCGATCGCGCTGGCGGTTGATGCGGGCGGAAACCTTTTCATCGCTGACCAGAACGCCGATGTGGTTTGTCGTGTGGATGCGACGTCGAAAATTATTACGATCGTGGCCGGCACCGGCACGTTGGGCTTCAGCGGCGACGGTGGGCCGGCAACTGCGGCAAATCTGCAGGTGCCCGAAGGTGTGGCTGTGGATACTGCGGGAAACCTCTACATTGCGGATTCTGAAAATGCACGCATTCGAGAGGTGTTCTCGCCGACGAACCCGAATACACCCAACCAAATTACGACGATCGTGGGCAATGGCACATTTGGATATAACGGCGACGGAGCCGTGGGGACTGCGACGGCGCTGACGAACCCATTCGGGCTGTTCGTTGACGCTGCTACCGGCAATTTGTGGATTGCGGACTACTGGAGCAATCGCGTGCGGCTGTACACGGCAAGCACGACGATCGTCACAACTGTGGTGGGGAACGGCGCGGTGGGCGACGGTGGGCCGGCGACCGGTGCTAACGTCAGCTTGTATGACCCGCGTAATCCCGCACTGGATGGCAACGGCAATCTCTTCCTCGTTGACGCGCAAAACAATCGAATTCGTGAAATCAGCGCTGCGAACCAGACCATAACTACGGTGGTGGGCACGGGAATTCCGTGTCCGCGACCGAGCCTGCCGTGTGGCGATGGCGGGCCGGCTGGCAGCGCTCAACTTTTTCAGCCGCGGACGGTGACTGTGGAACCGGGCGGGGTCCTGATCGTTTCGGATAATGGTGACAATCGAATTCGCGAGGTGGATGGCTCGACAGGGAACATTTCGACCATCGTGGGATCGGGGAATTTGTGCGCGGCTCCTTTTTCGAGTTGCGGGGACGGAGGGCCTGCACTTAGCGCCAGCTTGAACGACGCGCGGGGAGCGGTGCTGGATGCGGCGGGAAATCTTTATTTTGTGGATGCGCAGGACAATCGCGTGCGCGAAGTGGATACGACCGGGACGATCACGACCGTTGCGGGAGATGGACCTGCTGGGAACGCACCCGTCGGATGCGTTCCAGGGGGCAATCTATCTGGAGACGGGGGGCCGGCGGTTAACGCGACTTTAGATTGCCCGCTTGGACTGGACATCGACGCGAATGGCAACTTGTACGTCGCAGACACAGATAACAATGTAATTCGCAAGATCGATACCGGCACGCCGCGCATTATCACGACGATTGCCGGGACCGGAGTTGCTGGAAACGGTGGCGACCTTGGCCCAGCCGCGAGCGCGACTTTGCGTTCTCCCGATCGAGTGTCGGTGAATGGAGCGGGCAATTTTTTTATCTCGGACTCTGGGAACAACCGAATACGGCGCGTGGATGGAACGAGCAAGATCATCACGGCGTTTGCGGGAAATGGAAACTTTGCATTTGTGGGCGATGACGGGCCGGCACTTTCGGCAAGCTTCGCTACGCCGGTGGGAGTTGTGGTGACGCCTCAGGGCAACATGTATGTGGGCGACGTGTTCAACAACCGGATCCGGAAGGTTCTCCTCAATCCGAACATAGCTCTTTCCAGCACCACCGCGGCATTCGCGAACCAACCGATTAATGCGAGCGCGAGTTTGCCGGTGACATTGACGAATTCGGGCGACGCGCCGATGACGATTTCTGACATCGCGATCACTGGAGCGGCATTTTCGCTGGCCACATCGCCGACTCCGTGCCCAGTGTCGCCTGCCATGCTGGCGGTTGGCGCTCAGTGCGTGATTGCGATTGGATTCACGCCAACGCAGTTTGTTGCTTACACAGGGACGGTGACGATTTCTGACGACGCGCCGACCGCGGGAAGCGAGCAGACGGTGACCCTGTCGGGCATGGGCGCGGCGGGACTGACGGTTACGGCGAGCGGCTCTGGAACAGGAACTGTTACAAGTTCGCCGGCCGGGATCACTTGCCCTTCGACCTGCGTAAGCACGTTCGCGGGTAACAGCGCAGTCGTGCTGGCGGCGACGGCGAGCACGGGCTCGACGTTCACGAGCTTCAGCGGGAACTGCACGCCGGCCAGTCCGCAGACGACTCCGCCGAGCTGCACGGTGACGCTGAGCGCCGACGAGACCGTAACGGCGACGTTTGGCTCGGCGCCCGCAGGAACGATAACGATCGCGCCGACAACAATGCTGTTTGGGGACGAGGGTGTGGGCACGACAGCCGTATCGCAGACGCTGACCGTATCGAACACGGGCGGCACCCCGGTAACGTTCACGAACATTGTGACGAGCGGGGATTTTGCGGGAGCGACGCTGGCGCAGTGCCCGAGCATCGCGGTGGAGGGAACGCCGTGCACGTTCCACATTACGTTCACGCCGACGGCGGCGGGAGTGCGAACGGGGACGATCACGTTCACGGACAGCGCTACGGGAAGCCCGCAAACAGTAACGCTGAATGGTACGGGCGTGGCGGGAGTGATTGGGATTACGCCGACGTCGTTGACGTTCGGCAACCAGGTGGTGGGGACGACGAGCGCGGCGCAGACGGTGACAGTGTCGAACAACGGAGAGTTCGCGCTGATCTTCAGCAGTATCGTGACGAGCGGAGATTTTGCGGGGGCGACGCTGGCGCAATGTCCGAGTATCGGGGAGGAAAACCCGCCGTGCGTTTTTTCGATCACGTTCAAGCCGACGGCGACGGGAACGCGGACAGGAACGATCACGTTTACGGACAACGCTACGGGAAGTCCGCAAACGGTGACGCTGACGGGGACGGCGACTGGTGGAGCGGCTACGGTTACGGTGACGCCGAGTGGTTTGACGTTTGGTGCGCAGGCGATCAGCACTACCAGTGCGCCGTCGAGCGTAATGGTGACGAATACGGGCACGGCGGCGGTGAATTTCGCGGGGTTCACGACGAGCGGGGCGGATGCGGAGGACTTTAGCGTGCCGCTGCCTAGTTCTGGTGGTGGGTGCAGTGCGACGGGGAGCTTGGCGGCGGGAGCGAGTTGCACGATTAACGTGCTGTTCACGCCGCAGGCCGCGGGAACGCGTACAGCGACATTGCTGATTGCTGATAATGCGACGGGAAGCCCGCAAGCGGTAGCGTTGAGCGGGACGGGTGTGACATCGACGGTGATCATCACGGTGGCGCCGGGCGGGTCTTCGACGGCGACGACGGTGTCGGGAGGGACGGCGTATTACGGGTTGATGATTAGTGGAGCGCCGGGAGTGACGGGGACGGTGCAGCTGGGATGTGTGCCGTCGTCAGTGTTGATTACTTGCAAGGTGATACCGGGATCGGTGACGTTGAACGGGTCGTCGGTGGAGGTGGCGTTTGCGATCCAGACGTTCTGCCAGGGGGCGACGACGTCAACGGGATTAGCGCCGCCTGTGGGAGGAATTGGCGGGGGGATTGGGTTGCTGCTCGTGTCGATGATGTTGGGAGGGGCGGTGTGGGCGTTCCGGCGGAACCGGCGGGTGGCATTGACGTTTGCGACGTTGTTGTTGGTGGCGATGGGATCGGCGGCATGCAATAGTTTGCCGTCTGGGCCGAATGGAGCGACGCCGGCGGGGACGTATAGTTTGTCACTGACCACTACTTTGAATGGACAGACGCAGACTTTGGCTAACTTTTTGACATTGGTGGTGAAGTAGGGAAGGCGAACCGCCGAGACGCAGAGGAAACCAGACGCACCGGCGTGCCCGGTTTTGCGTTGCGGGACCGGCCGATACAAATCGAGAGCAACCCCAACGTCAAAGACGCCCGCCTGAAAGGCAGGCGGCCGCTACCCTTCGGTCCCGCACTGCGGGATCTCAGGATGAATCGCCCTGTGGGACGATTCACAATGTCAAAGGCAACGGCAACTCTGTCCAGCTGAAGCTGGCCGCTACAAGTTCACAGGCGAAATAAAGAGCGACTTCGAAAGCAACTTCCGCAACAACTTCGAGAGCAAATCCAAAAGCAAATTCAAGGGCAACGGCAAAAGAGCCGGCGAGACGCCGGCGCTGCCATCGGCAACGGCAACGGCAACGGCAATGGCATCGACATAGGCGTCGGCGCGGGCTGGCGCATCTTGCGGCTTGATATGGGAGTGGTCTGTTGATTCCTGCGGCAGAGAAAACTATTGCTTGACGCGCTGGGCTAGGCGGTTAGAAAATCCGCGCTCAGCCCAGGTTCCCTCGAAGAGCACGATTGCCCCGTACAGCAGTCCTGCGATACGTCCGAAAAACAGTGTTGAGTGACAAGTGATGAGTGATAGCTGACGAGTGACGAGTATTCAGTGGCTCGAAGTCCTTTGCGTTTCTTGGTGAAAAAAACAGTGGCCAGCGATGAGCGATAGTCGACGAGTGACGATTGTTCAGTGCTCGAAGTCGTTCGTGAATCTTGATGAAAAATGCAGTGGCTCGTGACTAGTGGCTAGAAAGAGTCGAAACCGCAGTGGAGCGTTTGCGAGTTGCGGTGAGGATTGGGATTTGGGGCGGTTTTTTGCGGGCTTGGGTACGAGGCCGAGTTCGGGGGTGGGTGGGGTACCTGTGGCTTCCGAGTTGCAGTATTAAGGTAACGTCGTGGTGGTCCCCGTAGAGACGCATTCACGATTCGGCCCTAAGTTCTGTACGCACATGAAGTTGCGCGCGGTTGGTACCCCTATGCGAGCGTGGCGGTTGTGGGGTATGCGCAAAGTTTTGCACTTGTATCCGTATTGTTTGCTGCCGGAGGAAACATGTCGCTAAGGTGCCGTTTGAGACGCGCAACGAGTTTGCTGATTTTCGGGATATTTATGGAATTTGCGGGCGCGCTGCCGCAGGGCGAATTGCGCGCGCAGACGGCGCCGCAGGCCGGCGACGCGAACGCAGTCAGCGCGCAGGATAAGCAGAAGATCGCTGCTGGCGCGATCAAGATGCCGCTGTTTTTCGAGGCGAACGAAGGGCAGACAGATCCGAACGTGCGGTTTTTGACGCGCAGCGGCGGTTACACGATGTTCTTGACGCCGACGGAAACGGTGCTGGTCGAAGGGAAGAACGGGATTGTGAGCGGCGACAAATTCGGGAAGACACCGACGGCGTTTCAGGCGGATGCGAGAAACGCGAAGCAGTCCGTGCTGCGGATGGAATTGCTGGGGGCGAATGCCGCGCCGGAATTTCAAGGATTGCAAGAGCTGCCGGGGAAAGTGAACTACCTGATCGGGAAGGATCAGGCGGTGTGGCACACGAACGTCGCGCTATTTTCCGAAGTGCAGGTTGCGAAAGTTTATCCGGGAGTGGATTTGCTGTTTCACGGCGACCAGCGGCAATTGGAATACGATTTTGTGGTTGCGCCGGGCGCAGATCCTCGGAGGATTGGATTCAAAATTCGCGGCGCGAAAAAAATCGAGATTGCCGAGAATGGCGATTTGATTTTGCACACGGTGGATTCGGAATTCGAAATGCGCAAGCCGTTGATTTATCAGGGCGAAGGGGCGAGCCGCAGTGAAGTGCAAGGCAGATTCGTATTGAGCGCGAAGAACCAGGTGCGTTTCGAAGTGGGGACTTACGATCACGCAGAAAAATTGGTGATCGATCCGGCGATTAACTACGCGACATTTTTGGGAGGCGCCGGGGACGAGTTCTCCGAACAGCTCGTCGTTGATTCAAGCACGTCGGGCGCTCCGAAGATTTACACGACGGGCATCACGACAGACATAACCAGTTTTCCAGAGGGCGGCTCACGCATTGGCAATCCCACCGGGACGCAAAACATATATATATCCAAGATTGACCCAACGAAGACCGGTTCGGCGTCGTTGGTGTATCTGACGTTCATTGGAGGCAGCACGCCGTTTGCAAGTGCGGACGAGACAATTTGCGAGACCGAGTCGATGTGGGTGGCGCTGGATGAGAGCCAGGGCGCCTCGCTGGTGGAGCCGGTGATAGGAGGCCAGACGGGCTGCGCCGATTACCCGGGGACATTTATCACGCCGAACGTGAGTGGAATCGGGAAAGCCGCGACGGCCGCGGTGGTGACGCGGCTCGCGTCCACCGGTACGTCGATTGACCGGTCTGTTTTGCTGGGCGGCAACGGCGCGACGTCCACGGCTTACGTGTTTGTGGATGCGACAGGCAATGTGCTGGCGACGATAAATTCGGCTTCGACCAACCTGCCGACGACGACGGGAGCTTATGCCAGCACGTTCAACAACGGCGCGACGGGAGGGTACGACGATTGCTACACCGCGAAGCTGCAACGTTCGGACCTGACGCCGACATATTCCAGTTATTTGAACATGGGAGCGGGGAGCAGTGCCGGGGGAGCGGTGGCGGCGTGCGGCGGAGTGATCGATTCCAACAACCCGAACATTTTGTATTTCGGCGGAAATACGGAGTCAACGGTGGCGTTCGCGGGCGCGCCAAGCAGCGTGCTGGGATTCCAGCCGACTTTTCAGGGAACAGAAGATGCATTCTTGATGAAGCTGGATAGTAGCGTGAGCGGGCTCGCGGCGCTGCAATATGCCACATACATCGGAGGCGGCGGCATAACGGAAGTGAATACCGGGGCGCATCAATTGGGCACAGGATTGGCGGTGCTGGCGGGGTTCACGACTTCGAACAGCACGACGAACGCTCCGGACATACCGCTGGGGAATTCGCTGCCGGGCGGAGGGACGAATGCGGCAGCGGGCACTGTGAGCGGAGAGAGCGGTTTTGTGATGGTGATGGATACGACGAAGAGCGCGAAGGCGAGCCTGATATCGGGAAGCTATTTTGGGGGAAGTAGCGGCGTGGATGAAATACACGCCCTGGGGTACGACCCAGCGATTCCCAGCGGATTCTATATTGTTGTCGGAGGGTTGACCCAATCCACGGATTTTCCGACTTTGCATCCATTTCAGGCGGCGCTCTCTGGGACGCAGGACGGATTTGTTGCGGCGTTTTTTATAACACCGACTACGGCAGTGACGGAGTTCTCCAGTTACATCGGTGCCGGGCCGGAAGACCTGATTTCCGGCGTGGATATCGATTCGAATCATGCGATCTACGCGACCGCTACCACGATTGCAGCGAACTTTTTCGGGAACACCAGTCCAGCCACGACGGTGAATGGTTTTCAGACGACCTGTACGAGTTGCAGCACGCCCGCAGCGTCGCTTACCGACGCTACGATATTTGCGCTGACGAGCGCGGCGTCCGCGACGTTTTCGGCGCAAATCATTGCGAATACGACGACATTGGCGGTGGGAAGCACCGAGCAACTTAATGTGCTGGCTACTTACAATGACGGAACTTTTCAGGATTTGACGGATAAGGTGACGTGGAGTTCTTCTAATCCCACGGCGGTGACGGTGAGCAGCACCGGACTGGTGACGGCAGAGACCGGTGGCGGGCTGACGGCGACGATTAGCGCGACGTTCCCCGGTACGGCGATCGCGAGTGTCACGATCACGGTGGGGTCTGCGACGAGCGACACATTTGAAATGCAGTTGCTGGGAAACGCGTTCGGGACGGTGATGGACAATTCCACGCCGCACCAAATTAACTGCACCAACGCAAACGGGCAAGGCGGGGTCGGAAGCGCTTGCGACACAACGTACGCGAACGGATCGGTCGTGACTTTCGCCGAGACGGCGAGTCCCGGTTCGGTGTTTGCGGGGTGGAGCGGGGCGGTAACGCCGACACAATGCCCTGCCACGAGTACGACTTGCACGTTGACCGTGAACGAAAATCCTGAACAGCTAATCGCTACGTTTAACCTGGGAACGGGAACTCCTACGCTGACGGTTGCACCCGCTGGCAGCGGCGCGACGGGGGGCGGGACCGTGACCGGGAACATCGGGGGCACGGCCACGGCCATTGACTGCGTGATGAACGGGACGAGTACGACGGGCACGTGCACGCAGACCTTGACCCAGAGCGGACAACTCAACACCCTGACCGCTGAGCAGAACTCCACTTCGAATTTTGCAGGCTGGACCGGGCCGTGCGTCTTTATTACTTCGCTGAAGAAGTGTGTGGTAGCAATGTCTGGGGCGCAGACGGTGAACGCGCTGTTTACGGCGCAAACGAGTAGTTTCACGGTGGCGTTGACGGGGAACGGGATGGTGACGAGCACTTCGACGCCGACGGTCACGCCGGAGATTAGTTGCGCGAATCCGGCGCCACCCAGTGCGTGCTCGACGAACTTTACCTCCGGCACACAGGTGACGTTGACGGCGACACCGGCGACAGGATACTCGTTCACCAATTGGACGGCCGGTCCGTGCTCCGGCGCTACAAATCCTTGCGTGTTTACGGTGAGCAGCACCAGCCCAACGAGCGCGGTGGCACTGTTCACTATCAACACCTACCTGTTGACGGTGAATCGAGCGGGGACTCTGGGCGGAACGGTTACGAGCAACGTAGTGAACGGGCTTGGCGGAAGTATCACCTGCGGGCCGGCGGCGGGGGTTGCAGGTTGCTCGGTGATTGCGACGTATAACACGGCGGTGACCTTGACGGAAACGCCGCCGTCGGGAGGCGGTTTTGGCGGGTGGAGCGAGACGCCGACTACGTGCACGGGGAGCGGAGCGACTTGCACGTTCAATATGCCGGCGGGCCCGGAAACAGTGACGGCGACGTTTACGACGGGCACAGCGCCCCCGCCGGCGGTGCTGACAATCAGCAAGAGCCACGTGGGGAGCTTCTCCATCGGCGATACCGGAGACACTTACACGGTGACGGTATCGAACACGGGTGGCGCGGGACCGACGAACGGAACGGTGACGGTGACGGACGCGATTCCATCGGGCTTGACGCTCGAGTCGATGGCCGGGACGGGGTGGACGTGCGCTGCGGGGAGCAACGTCTGCACGCGCAGCGACGTGCTGACGGCGGGAGCGAGCTATCCGGCGATTACGGTGACGGTGGATGTATCTTCGGAGGCGACTTCGCCGCAGGTGAATTCGGTCACAGTGTCCGGCGGGAATTCGGCGTCGGCAACGGCGACGGATCCGACGGTAATCCTTGGAGGCGTGTCGACGCAGGTGATCGCGGCCGACTTCAACGTGAGCGGTGAGGGCTTCGATGAAAAGCAGCGGGTGGACGGAACGAGCAGGCCGCTATTGGTCACGCTGAAGAATACTTCGACCACGCAGACGGTGCACATCAGCGGCGTAACGCCACCGGCACCTTACTCGGCCACGACAGATTGCACGGCGGCACCTCTGGGGCCCGGCCAGAGTTGTCACTTGTTTATCAGCTTCACGGCGACGAGTGTTTGCCAGGAAATGGGGACCAATTTCATTATCGTGAACGACGATGATCCGGGCGGAAACTTCCAGTTGGAGATAGACGGCTGGGGCGCGGACAGCGCGATCAAAGTGGACGATCTGACGGATAGCACGCTCACGCCGACGGCACTGGCACAGAGCCTGGTGGGCGCGGGAGTGGCGATCAGCAATGTGAAGTACACGGGTGCGCAGCGCGCAGCGGGAATGTTTACTAGCAGTTCGAATATTCTGGGCTTCACGAATGGAATCGTGCTGAGTTCGGGTTCAGCGCACAACGTCGCGGGCCAGAATTGCAAAGACGGATTGTCTGTGGACAATGGCGAGCCCGGCGACGCGGATCTGAACACGATTGTCGGTGAAGGCAGTACGACAAATGACGCCGCTGTGCTGGAATTTGACTTTGTCCCGACGAGTTCGACGATCAGCTTCCAGTACGTGTTTGGTTCGGAGGAATACCCCGATTTCATCGGTCTATTCAACGACGTGTTCGGATTCTTCCTGACGGCGCCGGGTGGGTCGCCTGTAAACCTGGCGCTGATTCCGGGGACGGATCTGCCGGTTTCAATCAACAACGTGAATGACGGGAATCCGGATGACGTTCCACCGATACCTCCGACGAATTCCCAATACTATGTCAACAATCAGGTGTACTTCACTCCCGGTGGACCGGTGCCGCCGGTGGATGCCGAACCGAATGGCTTGACTACAGTGCTGACGGCGCAAGCGACGGTAACGCCTGGATTGACGTATCACATCAAACTCGCGGTTGCTGACGCGAACGACTTTGCGTTGGATTCGAACGTATTCGTCCAGGCGGGGAGTTTGTCGAGCACGAGCGTGACGGCGACGCCCGGGACGCTCGCTTTCGGAAGCCAGGCGCAGGGAACGACGAGCGCTCCGCAGGCGGTGACGATTGCGAATGTGGGCACGACGACGGTGACGATCACGAGTATCGCCGCGAGCGCGAACTTCGGCGAGACGAACAGTTGTCCGACGACGCTTGCGACTGGCACCAGTACCGGATCGAGTTGCACGGTGAACGTGACGTTCGCGCCGACCGCAACCGGAACGCTGACTGGGACGGTAATGGTGACGTACACAAGTACGGGCAGTGAGACGCCGCAAACGACGGCGATTTCGCTGACAGGGACGGCCACTGGTGGAACGGCTACGGTTACGGTGACGCCGAGTAGTTTGACGTTTGGTTCGCAAGCGATTAGCACGACGAGCGCGCCGTTGAGTGTGATGGTGACGAATACGGGCACGGCGGCGGTAAATTTCGCGGGGTTCACGACGAGCGGTGCGGATGCGGAGGACTTCAGCGTGCCGCTGCCGAACACGAGCGGGGGGTGCAGTGCGACGGGGAGCTTGGCGGCGGGAGCGAGTTGCACGATTAACGTGCTGTTCACACCGCAGGCCACGGGAGCGCGGACGGCGACGTTGCTGATTGCTGATAGTACGACGGGGAGCCCGCAGACGGTGGCTTTGAGCGGGACGGGTGTGACATCGACGGTGATCATCACGGTGGCGCCGGGGGGATCTTCGACCGCAACCACCGTGTCGGGAGGGACGGCGTATTACGGGTTGATGATTAGTGGAGCGCCGGGAGTGACGGGGACGGTGCAGCTGGGATGTGTGCCGTCGTCAGTGTTGATTACTTGCAAGGTGATACCGGGATCGGTGA
>JABCZJ010000017.1 GCA_013289715.1 Acidobacteriota bacterium
GGACTCCACCAAATTGTAAGCACGCGGCGCGTTCTGTCGGAGGCGCTGCTGGCACGATGGTCGACTTGTCTCCGGAGATGTGCCGCGGACTACCCAAGACGCCCTGCGTGTTCAACGCATCGGAGCTGTTGTTCGCCATCGTTCATCGTATGGTCCGTTGGGACCTCCGCCAACCGCTCAACACGGCGCAGAAGCGCTTAATCACAGCGCTTCGTGATGAGATTCGACAGCCTGACCAGCAGCCACTGCGTTTGACCATACCAAGAGAAGAAAGACTAGCCAGAGTTTCAGATGCTCTGCTGGATGATGTTGGGGATGACCGCACGCTGGACGCTTGGGCGCATGTTGCCGGAATGGCCCGCCGTACATTCATGCGTGCGTTTTCGGCTCAGGCAGGTATGTCATTTGGCCGTTGGCGACAGCAGGCGCGGTTGTTTGCTGCCCTTGAGATGCTGGCACAAAGCAAATCTGTCACGGAGGTCGCTATCGCAGTCGGTTACGACAGCGTAAGTGCCTTCATTGAAATGTTCCGGACGATGCTGGGAACCACACCACAGACATACTTTCGAGGCAGGCGTTCGTGGCCATGCGGTAGGGCTATGGGCGTAGCGGCGCGCCTTCCTTGACGCTGTCGCCAGGATCCACCGGAACTCTTGCTGAACACTTGCTGAACTATAGACTGCAAATGAGGCGTTGTGGCGCAACTGAGGAGTTCGTAACGCGAACAAAACAAACGAAAATCGGTCCGTGCGAACAGGTCAAGGTGAATTAGCAAATCGCCGCCTCCAATAATCTCTTCCGCACAGGCGCGAAAGATCGCCGCGATCGTGTTGATCGTATGGAAGACAGGAGTGAGCTTCGACGCCCAATATCTGACACCACGAACAGCTTGAGTGTCTCGGGTCGAGTCCGCTCCATCTCTGGGTATTTCTCTGGCGCTGGCTGTCAGGTTCTCGGAACACTCTGGTTCGAGAGCGAGTCTCAGCTGGTAAGTTACGCCCTGCGTGCTTCGGGCACCGAGTCTCCCACACGACCCTAGGCCCTGTCAGACAACCAGAAAAAACTATGGGCCACGAGTCCCGGATAGAACCATGGTCGCCACATTGGACCACGCGCTGCTTTGCTGGTTTCGGAGCGGACAGGCTTCGTTGCGAAGAAGCGATGAAAACCGCTGATAGAGAAAACCCAAAGCGCTGGGCCATAGTGCCCAGCAACCGAGCACTTGGTGCGGGCGGTCAGAACAGATCCTGCTCCAGTACGTGGGCTGCGAAACCAGAAAAATTCGAGCCGAAGGCGAGGTGTTTTTTCTTGACTTCTACCTTCATAGAGGCAGCGCTAATCGGAAAAGTGCTACTTGATTTCTCCGGTCACGCGGGTGATCTCAATCGGTCGACGCAACACGAAGCTCCAGCCCACCTGTCATTGAAAACCAAGGCCAAAATCCCTCGCTTGGGTTAGACCAGCAGGAACGCTGCCCTGGCTAGGTCTTGGCCGAGTACAGCCAACGAACGGTTCTCCCGCGGAAGCATTGCCGAAGCAATGCACTGAATGGTGTTGCATCGATCGGTTGGGCCGGCACGACGAAAGGGGAGTTTGCAGCGGCGCGCTGTAGGATTTTGCTCCCCCATCCGCCTTTTGACCAGATCTCGTGAACGGCGGCGCAGTCCATTCTTCATTTGTTCATACAACTTTTA
Source organism: Acidobacteriota bacterium (assembly GCA_013289715.1). Taxonomy (GTDB): domain Bacteria; phylum Acidobacteriota; class Terriglobia; order Acidiferrales; family UBA7541; genus Palsa-295. The sequence goes on from JABCZJ010000017.1 coordinate 1,695, forward strand.
GCGGGACGTGACCTGAGGGTGCCACTGTTCCGTATCTCCACAACCGCTAGGAGGGCGATAAAAACGTGAAGAAAACCATTCTTATGCTGTTTGCTGCAGCTTTCGCGGCCGCACTGTCACTAGGACCATTTGCCACCAAACTAAATGCTCAAGACTTCGGTTACGATCAGGATCATGTCAAATTCCGCGGCTTTGTGCCCGGCAGTATCGTGTTGAGCGGTACCGTTTACGTTGGAACCGCCGACACCGTTACGCCTAACGAACTGTTACCGCCCGGATGTTTGCAGACCGGCACGATCGCCAGCCAGATCGCCAACCCAAACCCCGCAACGGTCAACGTGCCAACCTTGACCGGTGGCACCCTGGCTGTACAGGTCTCCTGCGGCTATTCAAGCGATAATGGTGAAGCTCCGAATCTGAAGGATAATCACAACGTTTGGAACAACGCTAACACCGATCCCAACTTTGGCGTTTCCTCGCCCATCGTTCTTTGGAACCTCAACACCGACGGCTATTTGCTGGGCAGTCTACACGTTCCCAGCAACGAGATCGTGACCAGCTTTAGCTCCAAGTCGGAACTCGCCTTGAATCGCTCGATGGATGGTAAGAGCCTCACCTTCATGGCCTATCGCGGCGGTCCCGGCTGCCCGACTCTGACCCTGAATACGACGACCAATATCATCACCCAAAGTACGAACGTCGGACCCACATCGCCCACTGCACCGAACCTGATCGACGTTTCGGCCTCCAGTACGCCGGGGCTCTGTGACCCAACCAATCCTGCGGTCGCGAGCTATTTCGGCGCAACCAATCCGACGGCTTACTACCGCTCCGTCGCAGAAGTGGATGCCCGAGGCCGTATCTGGTACACCGATGGCGATGCTTACAGCGGCGACAACTCCCGCGCTTCGATTAAGGCTGACAATTGGCTGTACTACTCGGTGGGAAACGACAACAACGGTAACCTACCAAAGAAGACGTTCCTGACGACGCAATTGGGCTACAATCTGTCCCACTCGACGGGTGCCGAGCTTTTCGTCCCTGGTGCCGCGTCGCTCGTCCCTCCCAACAACAACATGATCTCCTACTTCATCTCGATCCCTGGAGACAAGCCCGGCAAGGACACCAACTTCCGCGGAATCACGATCTTCAACAACACACTGTATGTCGCCAAGGGCAGCGGCGGTAACGGCATAAATACCGTTTATCAGCTCGGTACGCCAGGCGTGCTGCCAACTACAGCTAACGCCCCCGCTGGCGGCCTAATCAACGAACCATATACGATCCTTCCTGGATTCCCCGACACCGGTGCCAGCACGAACAGCCCGGGTGGGGACTATCCCTTTGGGATCTGGTTCGCTAACTCCACAACGTTGTACGTTTGCGACGAGGGTGATCTTATTGACACGCCGAATCAGACGATCAATGGACAGGTAAACGTTGCTGACGCCGGTACACTGGCAACCGCTGGCCTGCAAAAGTGGGTACTCACCACGCCAGCAACCGGTAGCCCAACTTGGGTGCGCGAGTACGTCATCCAGAATGGGCTTAACCTTGGCGTACCGTACAGCGTCCCGAACTATCCTGCGTCGATCGAGCCGGCAACTGGCGGGTGCCGCAACATTATCGGCATCGTCAACCGTGACGGCACCGCGACAATCTACGCTATCACGTCCACGATCAGCAATAACGGCGACAACGGCGCCGACCCCAACAAGCTGGTAAAGGTAACCGATCTGATCAGCGCTACCCAGCCAGCGACTAGCGGCCACCTCGACAACTTCGTAACGATTCGCTCGGCTCGCGCCGGCGAAGCGTTCCGCGGTATCGCCCTGGCCCCCGAAGACGACGGCTTCTTTTTCGGCCCCGGCTTCCCATTTCTCGCGATTTTCTGATCGGTAGATAAGAACCAACGATACGACCAGCATCCAACCAAGGCTCCCCGAGTGAGATCCGCTCGGTGAGCCTTGTTCTTTTTGGATCGATTTTTACGGATTCGACTAAATTCCGCGAGCTGGGTCCAATTCGGCAAGGATCATTTGCACGCCATAATCGACTACGCAGGAACTTTGGATTATTCGTTCGCGAGCACGCCTTGCGCCGGCACGTTCTCCTCCACCTTGATCTCCTCGATGGGGAAACCATAAACCTCGATTTGAAACACGAAATGCCTTTTTGACGTACAGCGCCGTGTTGAGTGCAGAAGTCGCGATATACACTGCTTCAACTCCGGTGGCGCTGACCGGCGTCTTGACGTCCGTTTTTTTCTGGGTACCCGAAAGGACTTGGAAGAAACACGCTTTGCATCCGAGCACACAACCGTCGGGGCAGCCGCAGCCTGGGAGGGGCGGGCCGCCCCGACCTACACAAACAACAAGTATGTTTTAAACCTCGTGGAATTTATCGCAAGGTGAATTCGTGAAGAAAAAATGCTCCGATGCGGCCAACGGCCTGACTCCTGATTAACGCGCTACCGGGACAAGTGAAGTGCTACTTCATTTTTCGGGTTACCGGCAAGTGGAATTACTTCCGGGTGGATCGTTATCGAGCGGCGCTGGGCGCCAAAATAACATTGATTCTGCTATCTTGGCGTGTTCGGAGGTGCTCGATTGCAGGATCAACTTCCCGTAATAAGCCGCGAACAGCTGCCATTATCATGTTCGGAACTGTGTTCCTGTTCATCGGGCTGGCCGCCTGTGCCTTTGCAGCGGTTCGCCGGCGGGAAGAAGTGCGCCTGTTTTTATGGCTGGGGACGTGGAGTGCAATGTACGGGGGACGGCTGTTGGCAGAATCGCCGGCTGTGGTTGACGTTCTGCCGCAGTGGATTCAGTTCCGTGTTCCGTTCGTTTGGACAGTGATCGTCTATCTAGTCGTTCCGGTTGCCACACTTGCCTGGCTGGAACTAAGCATCGGCAGGGTGCGGGTTTTCCTTAAGGCCGTGCTGTTTCTCAGTGCGTTTATCGGCGCCGCTGGAATCGTTATTTTTGTCACAACTGGCTCTCGAGACAAACTGCTCTCTTACAACAATCTTCTCGCTGCAGTTGCTCTGCTGGTGCTGCTGGTTGTGGTCTTGGTGCCGCAACTTTCCCGCAAATTCCTGGTTCTTCCCAATCGCGCGGTAGTGGTAGCGGGCATACTCGTCTTTGCCTTGCAAGGGATGTACTACAATCTGGCGCGTGCGCTGCACTACCAGACTTCGCAGGTCCCGGTCTCGCTTGGGTTTGCCGCCCTGCTTTTCTCGTTTGGGTATGTCGCCGTGCGAACTTTGCGGGCAAACGAACGGCGTTTAACTTCCATTGAAAAGGAACTGGAAGTTGCCCGTCAGATTCAAGCCTCGATTCTTCCAAGCGGAAACCCCGAACTGAAGAATCTTCGTGTTGTCGCCGCGTATTGTCCGATGGAAGCCGTCGCTGGTGATTTCTACGAGTTCATAGCTGTCGATGAAAACAGGACCGGCATCCTGGTGGCAGACGTCTCCGGTCATGGGGTGCCGGCGGCGCTCATCGCGGCGATGATTAAGGTGGCAATGCAATCGGTGATGCATTGCGCTCACGACCCCGGAGAGGTGTTGCGTGAATTGAACCGGATTCTGTCGCCGCAACTACGCGCTCAGTTGGTATCAGCCGCATATCTGTGGCTCGACACCGAAAATCGCGTAGCATCATACTCGGCGGCCGGACATCCGCCATTGTTGCACTGGCGCGAAGGGAAGCTTGAGCGCATTGAGAGTAACGGCGTACTGTTCGGAGTGTTGCCGGAGCCTGACTACCCCGTTTGTGCTGTGGATATTAAACCTGGCGACCGCTTTCTGCTCTATACCGATGGCGTGATTGAGCCCGAAAATACACGCGGTGTTCCCTTTGGCGACAGCCAGTTTGAACAAGTCATCCGCGTCAACCGCTCGCGTCCCGGGTCCGAGTTGCTGCAGCAAGTGCTTTCCGAGATTCGCCAATGGCAACCCACCACGCTAGACCAGAAAGATGACATCACACTCATCTTCGTTGATATCGTTTTGTGATGTTTCGGGCCGGGCCGCCCTCCCGCCCGGGGGCCGAACTGTCGTTCAGGGGAATCTCATGAAAAGAGCAACACTGGCCGACGCTGATCGGGTCAAGAATATTTTGCTGGTGTCGTTTAAGAATGATCCACACGTGAACTTTCTTCTGGAAGAGAGCAAAAACGAGCGCAAGCTCAATATATTAATCGATTACGTCGCCGACCAGACTTTTCGCCGGGGTGAAATATATTTGAGTGACGATGATAACGGGGTTGCATTGTGGGATTTTGAGAGAAATGAAAAGATGACCCTCCATTCCATTTGGCGGAACCTGGCCTTCCTTACCCGGATCGGTATTAGGTCCGTCATACGAATTGTGAAATCTGAGGCTCACGTTCACAATAATTTTCGCAAATATCTGCGTTATTGCCATTTGTATATGATTGGAGTCTTGCCCGAAGCACAGGGAAGGGGATTGGCAAGCAGATTAATGAATCCGATGCTTCAAACGATGAAAGAGAAGTCGATTCCTGTTTTTCTTGAGACAGCAAACCTGCGTAATGTCGGCATATACAAAAAGCAAGGCTTCAAAATCTTTGAAACTCTGACTGTCCGGGATCACGATCTGTTTCTGATGTCTACTGAATCATCGATCGACGAGATAAGTTGACCCATCCTGCGTGTGCAAGGCTCTACCCACGGCGCTCCGCAAATCGCGCCTAATCTCTTCAAATCGCTGCCAGGGCTCAGCGCACCCACGAGTTCTTAGGAGCGTCGTCCTGAATAAGGCTTCACTGTTGCTCGCGCTTGGCCTCGCAGTTGCGCTGGCTTTAAGGTCTCAATCAGTACCGTCGCCTGTGGACGCGACAGTTCAGCTGAGGCAGCTTGTGGACGAGGTCGGGAGCGACCCCACGAACTTTTTGTGCGGCCGAAAGCTGAAAAAGTGGGGTCCTCACGCCCGTTTTGGTAGTTTTCCGGCCGCTGCCGTTGGGGTTTTGTCTCTTGCAGCGCGTTCTCTCTCAGCGGAGTGCGCGGCCACACGGTGAAGACCTTGGTACAGGACGACTTGCAGAGTGAAAATATTATTTGATCACCGCTCGCAGTTCAACGGTATCTTGTGCGAACAGTCGTGGGACTGCTTTGGACGGGCCGATCGGCGACGACAGCTTGACTTGTAGCGTGAATTATCCAATCGACGGCACGGCTCGGTGCCGGATCAGCCAGAACAAGCGCCAAGAAACGCGAAGCCGAGTTCCAGAAACTGGGCGGCAAACCCATTAATCGATCGCAATCTTCGCGCCTCGTTGGCCAGAGTTCGACAAGCGCTCGATGCGGTGGTCAATTACTTCGCGAATCGCCTTGAGGAATTCAATCCGCGAATTCGTCAGGTGTTGTCGCACTGTAGGCGGAACGTCAAAGCATTCGTGTAGACGATCCAAGACTTCCCGGCACAGACAGGGTTCATGACTGACGCGCTCGCCCGCTGTTTGCTGGTTTTGATTTTGCTCGCTCATTGGGTCTCCTTCATTTCAATCGTGAGGACTTGATTTTCCAACCTCGCTCTGCCCGGCTGTAGCCCTGCCATAGACCTTGGAAGGCCAATGTGCCGGCGCAAGGTGCCGATCTCAACGACCAGTTCGTCGCCCTTCTTGAACAGCCCAATCTCGCCTTTTGAGGCAAACGGCAGCAGTACCTGCACTTCGTACTCTCCGTCACGTTTCGCAAACGTGTAGGATTTCTCCATTCGAGTCACCGCCGACGGATCTTGTTGCCCAGGATACAGCACCTGGGCAAGATCTTCGAGCCGCTGTTTTCCCAAAACTTCGTGCTGGAATAGGGGCACGCGCTTCACCGGGACGGGCGCAAAATACTCTTCGATCTCAGTCAGGACTTTCTCCTGTGACGTGTGCCACTCTTTAAACCACGCGTCCGTGACATTTGCGGGCAGGAGGCGATTGACAATTACAGTATCCACAGTCAGTCCGTGAAGGGAAAAATATACAAACGCGCGCTGAGTTTCGCGCAGCACCATCTTCTCAGGATTAGTAATCAACCGCACGCTCGTGACCTTCGGGTCCCCCATAATTTCGTCCACACCCTCGAGCTTCTCGAAGAGATCGCGAATGTTGAGGAAGTAGCTGTCCGTGGGCAGCTCGAACGGCGCGACGCGGTTCGCAATCGGTCGCACCGCCTTCAGCAGGTTGCGCTGGAAAGGAAAAATGTGCTTCATGTACCAGTCAAGTGTCGTCGGCATGCTGATGAACCGCATGGACTCAGCGGTTGGAGCTGCGTCAAGCACGATGACATCGTACCGCCCCTCGCGCCGATACTGATTGATGTACATCATCGCGCTAAGCTCTTCCATGCCCGGGAGTATCGCCAGCTCTTCGGCCTCGACGCCAGTGATCCCGGTGGTGCGCAGCACTGCGCTGATATAAGAAGAAATCTCTTTCCAGTGTCGCTTGATTTCTTTCTGTATATTCAGTTCCATGATCGCAAGCCGCTCGTTGATCGGTAGCGGGTCCGAGGTTTGGACCTGGAAGAGTTCCGTATCGAGATCGAAGGAATCCGCGAGACTGTGGGCCGGATCGATGCTCATGACGAGCGTGCGGTAGTTAAGCTCGGCAAGTTTCACGCCGGTCGCAGCAGCGATGCTGGTCTTGCCGACACCGCCCTTGCCAGTGAGCATTAGAATTCTCATACGGACATTATAAAGCTCATTCCACGAAACTGGTGTTATTAGGAGCGCCGCTAGATCTAGACGAAGGTCCTCGTTAACAGTTGCCCCGCCTTGCACAATCGCAGCCTTTTCTTTCAACCTGGCGTGTAAATTCCCGTTAGTCAGTTAGTCAGGAACCCGAGCGAAACAAGACGCCCTGGTGGTAACGGCGTTTAAACGTGCCTCATGCGGCCTTAGGGGTGCGCGGGGTGTGCCGAGAGGCCACGCGCGGCAAATGCTGTGGCGGTCGGAATTCTATGGTGACGTCCTGTTGAGCTTGGACAGGCCTATTGTTCAACAGCGTGGGCTCGTAACGCCACTCGCGAATGGCGCTCAGCACGGCAGGAAGCAGAGAGAGCGAACCGCTCACCCGTTTGACATCCATCACTTGGCCGAACTCTCCTATCGTCGTGCGGACCTTTACGGTTTCTGACGATCCATGTCGATTCCCCGGCGTTGGATAACGAGGCCAAACGAAGGAAACAAGCTCACCGGCTTGCAATCGGCCGGGTTCCCGAGCCGCTGCGGGTCGGCGATCTGGAGGGACAAGAACAGTAAGTTGGGAGGTAATCGCGAACGAAGACGAGGCGGCGATCGGTCTTTCGGGGAGAATTAGCCTAAACGGTTTGCCATCGCCTGGGCCAGTGAAAAGGATTGTGGAAGGCGAGGACAGGTGCGGCGTTGCGCGTGTCGCAGCCGTTACCCTGCGTGGGGCGGGACTTGCCGGCGTCACATTCATCGGGACGACACCCCTGGGCGAATCTGCGGCCTGTGGCTCCGTGGGTGGCGGCGCATTCCGCGCGTTTGCCCCGGTCCATGCCTTGCGCTCGGGTCTGGCTTTGGGTTTATCGGAACCAGGAAACGATGGGGTGGCTATTGGTAAAGATGGTCCGATCGGCGCGACTCCGGCAGTCGGATCTTGCGGTGCTGGATTGAGGGATCGAGTGGCTGGGCTTTCTGAGTTCGATTCTGCTGTCGCCGGCGCGGGCGGACTCACTACAGGTGAAGCGGAGGCATTTGCGTCCGGCGGAGTGGAAGTTCGCGAAGTTGTTTCCTGCAGGCGATTCAGGAGTGCCTGTGACGTGTGGTCAGCAGCCGGTAGTGATTTCTGGGTGTCCCGAAAGCGCGATCCAAGCGGGCCGAGTCCGGCTGTGAGTCCCACCGCTAGACTGATCGCCGCGAGCAAAAATAGCGCTGCAGCGACGTGCAATCTGGATAATTCAAGAACATATGAGCGTGAAGGAGAGTTCTCGACGCGCTTCGCTGACGACTCAGTTTTGCGGGTTCGAATTTGCGGTCCAAAAACGGCGACGGAAGCCTCGCCGTGCGCCTTTATCGGAAGATCTTCGATCAACGATGGCGCGTTGCCATCGCGAATCTCGGGTGTCACGATCTCAGCTGCTCGAGAGCCAGCGTGCGCAATCCGTTCAGGCGAAGAGTGTTGGTCTTGCTCAGGGATAACACTCCCCAATGGCTCTTCTGCGAAGCTCTCGAACGTTGCGGCGACAAGACTCTCGACAGGCGCCGGCGCTAAACCTTCCACTTCCGGAGATCGCTTTTCAGACGCGATCCAATTTGCAATCTCATTGCGGGCCTCGGCCGTGAGATCAACAAATCGGATCCCCACTGTTTTTTTTGATTCCGCCAGCCACACAACCTGCGCGGAGACTTTGATCCTCTGCTCCACGTTGGGCAACCGAAAGCGAATCTGTGGGAGGTAGTCAGCTACTACAAGGGGGTCAGCTGCGGCAACGGCCATGCCCGTCTCACTTATATTGAGGACAATACCGCCGTTGCGATCATCGAGCGCCATGTACGCAGTGGATGCGAGGGTGGTGCGCTTCTGCAGCCGGCGGTCGCGCATGGCATGAATCGCCTCGACCAACGCCTGGCGTTCGGCGTTGGGTGCGCAGGCTTCCGCTTTTGGTGCTACGTCTGCTCCCTGTTGGGTCTTATTCTGCTGCGCGGCTTCTAGGAGTGAGGCTAGCTTGCCACCCGCCTTCGAGAGTGCGTCAAAGACCTCCGCGACATTCTTCGCGTTGAACTGAAGTTGCCGAGCAGTAAGTGTCAGCCGGATGCTGTCGTCGATATCATCCTTCTGGCTTTTGGAAAGATAGTCCTGCAGGCCGGAATAGAATGCGCCGTTCTCGTACTTCTCCTTCCACTCAAGAATGGCCTGGAGACGACGATTGGCGTCTTTTTCCAATTCTTGTTCTTGTTGATCTGCTGGGCTATATTCGTCGAAGACTTCTCCATGACCGTGCGGTAACGCCATGGTTATTTCTTTCAATCCACCACGCAGTTCCTTAACTTTGTTGGAGGGTAAAGACGCCTTGCGACAGACCCACTCGCCACGCGTCTTGTCGAATTCAATCGAGGCGCGATACTCACCTGTTTCACACTTGAATATCGGCAACGGCTTGAGCGCTGGCCACCGACCGGCCAAAAGTAATCTCAGCTCGGCCTGTTGCACCGGAGACGTGAGTCCAGCAATGTTCGGCCGAGGGGAGGGCAGGTCCATCTCGTCACCTCTTGCAGCCCCACTTCAGTGTGGGTAGAACCCTTCCTTATCAACTTCCCTTGTCCGCTATTGTAACTCCTGAATGTAGCCAAACCTAAACCCCGGCCGTCGGGATTAGTTGCGCACCTCCGTTCGACGAGATCTCGCTTCGGCGATTTTCTGAGCCACGAACAGGTGATGGCCGCTGCAGGTGGCGTTCGCTGAGAAGTCGCGTTACCCGAGATGCGCGCACACATTTGGACCTAAACAGCGAGCGGTGCGCGAGCGGGTCGTAAGAAATACATGGTCTCACACTGGTCGCGGGATCTAGCTGAATCAGCTCTTCACTGGAATCGTTACCGGGCGAACGAGACGGAACGATAGTGTGGTCTCGGCCGGGACGCGGATGTCCTTCTTCCCCGTGAAGGCGGCGCCCGCCGTTCCTGCGCCGGCGCCCACAGAACTCCCGATCAGCGCTCCAACACCACCACCGGCAACTCCGCCGATGATCGCACCAAGACCTGCGCCGCCGCCGATTAGGATGCCGTTGCGCTTATCATGATTCTTGCCGGTCCTGCCGAAATCTCCTGTGGCGATCCCGTAGGTTGCTCCGTTTACCTCGACGGAATCGAGTGTGAGTTCCAGGCGTGCGACACCTTTCAAATGGCCCGAGGGTCGCGCGTCAACAATATGACCCGTCACCAAAGCATCCTTCGGGATCACGGTCTTATCATCAACTACTACTGGCGAGGCGAGAGTCGCCTGAAACGGATCGCCAGATCGATTCCCCGCCGTGGAAATGCTTTGATTGAGCACCACATCCAGTTGGGTGCCCTCCGGAACAGAAACCGGTTTAGTTGCTTGGAATATTCTCGCGAGCAGCCCCGGCTTGGAATTGTTAGGATCGCCACTAGCTTGTGTGTTGTGCCCGCAACCCCCGAGCAAAAGAGCGATGGACACAAGTGACAACATGCTGAGGCCGCCCTTCCTTAGTGCTTTCATAGATCATCACCTCCAAGAGTCAAGCACGCCCGACAGGGGCAACTCGTACCGGGTAAGGGCGTAAGCCAACTGATAGACGACGTATCGAACGGATTCATTGCTTCGACCTTCACGCTCATACTTCTTCGATGCGTTGAACGCGGATCTCACTGTTGGCGGTGTCGAGGGTGCCAATCACCTTCACCTGCTTGCCTTCGAATTTGGCGACTAATTTCTGGTCAACATCCAACTGGTACCACTGTTTTTGGTGTTCGTCTCTCAGGACAAAGCGATCGCCGCTCATCCAGATGGTTCCGGTAAAGATTTTTACTTCGGTCTTATCACCGGACTGACCTTGCATCGTGAACTGCTGCCTCTGAGAGCCTCCGACCTCGATTGAATCTAAACCTACACTGGGAACGACGGCTGCGAAGACGACGGTCATCATCGCAACATTCAGAAACGCGTTCGTATGGTTCATGCCTCACCTCAAATGATGATTCGGGCTGGATGCTCGTGCGTGGCCGAATGGCGTTCAGTGATCTGAGGGGCGCACTTGAGACTCCGTTGGTCGCCCTAAAAAATTAGTCCAGTTAATTCAATCTGTTGGAGGATGGCTAGCAGTTGACTTCGGAGTCTTACGATATGGATCTACCGGGCATTTTCTTCGACGGTACGGGCAAAATATTCCATCGCTAGTACTGGGACGGACAGTACTCAAGAACTGAATGCTGCTTCGGTTGCTGGTGGCATACCTTGACAATCGAACGCGTATCTTCGAAGTCCGGTTCGCCCTCTTCGACGCCATGTGAAACAAAATCCCGCGATCTTTGTCATTCCAGCGAGAGAGTAATTTCGCCAGGGCCCGAAGCTCGGTCGTTTTTCGTGCGGACTGCCAGACTCCGAATGGCTTCTGCGGGTGTGTTCGGCTTCTTGACATGTCCGTCAACGGTGAAAAGCCGGTACATCGGGACTTCAAACGCTCGGGCCATCTTCTCCAGCGCATCCGCTAAACTCTCAGCATGGTTACTCGGATCAATTCACACTAAGTTGCTTGGGCCTTCCTGTCGGCGGGTCATGCGCTTTCAGCCCGAGCTCTCGCAGCTTGCCGGGCAGCCTGAGTCTTGCGAGCGCCCTCGCTGTGACAGTGACATCGAGACCTGCGGCAATGGCTAAAATCGATTCGTCTGGTCGAGATTTCGGCTGGTCGTCGCTGGTACTTTTCGTATTCGCGGGCGTGTTTTGGGGATTTCTCGGGCGCAGATTGCGTGCCGCGTGCCGGGAGAATCCTGCGTGGAATCCGGCCTCCGCCGAGCTTTTTCCGATTGCCGCGCTTCTCCTTGTCCTGACTCCTTCCTGGTGTGGCGGCGCCGGCGGAGGAAGCTCGTCGACCGGCGGATCTCTACCGCCGCCTCCACCACCTCCACCACCTGTAACCGTTTCGTTCACCCTGCAGGCGGCTTCTCCCTTGCTGACGGTTCACGCGGGCCAAATCACGATCCAGGTAAATTGAAAGCGCTTTTCCAATCAGAAGTTTCGCCATTCTTTCCGACCCTTCTATCGGAATGCCACTGGCGTTCAGGACGATCGACATTCGGGTTAGTGATGCGATCTCAGTTGCGCAAGTCGTTGCTGAATTTCTGCGGCCATCGCGCGGTCACCGACTCGATGCACGGAGTATGTAGTGGCAATCGGACCTCGCGATATCGCTCCAACTTCGGTCCGATTCAAGAGCGAGATAAATGATGCTCTTCCTCCCAAGCGACACCAGAAGCGGCAGGCAGAATTTTGCGCTGCGCACCTTCTAAGCAGTGAATCCGGCGTTAAAGTTTGTGGCAGGGGTCGTGGGTTGACAGCCCACGGCCTTAGCAGAGTTTTTCTGGTAGAACACCTGCCTGGTGAGCAGGGGCTGAATTGGGGAGTCGTCAGTGTAGATCAGGCCCCAGGGAGCGCAGATCGCCGGTTTTTGTTTTTCCGGTGCAACAGTCAGTCAACCACGAGCGCATACCGCCGGCGGAAAATCAGAGTGCTCTCCTCAAAACTTGTAGCCGGCCCACAAGGCCCAGTAATTGAGATTGAGACCGGGTTGCGTCTGTTTCAGGAATTTCCCCGCATAGAAGATTCCGTAATCCGCCTGGAACCAGATATGACGATCCACTTGCCATCGCAACTCTGCCCCAGGCCTCTGGCCCACGAACCGCGCCTTGCTATCTCCAGCAGCTCTGATGAGAGTTCCCGGCACGTTATAGACACCGTCCAGAAGGCTCTGTCGCCAATAGAAAACCCAGTCTGTCGAGAGCGTCACCCCGTGGCCCCACTCGGTTAGCACCCGAGGGTGAACGTCTATGAAATTGAGCGGACCGGGGCCGGTGTCAGCAATCACTCCAAAGTAGTTTCCGATAGGAAACAGCGCGTTGAACGTTCTCAGTGTGTTTGTCTTTGGGTTATCACCGCTGGAAATATCAGCCTTTACGCTGAACCTCGGCTTGAGCCGCCACGTTGGGATTCTGAAACCATCGTCTGAGGCGAGAGTCCATGCGCGGATGTTTGCTGATCCAAAGCTGCCGAATTGCCACGCGCCTTCGTAATCGAAGTCCCAACCAGGTTTCTTGTCTGCAATCGGATGCCAGAGCCTTGCTCCCAAGGTTTCCCGAGACTCAGGTGCTGTGCCCCTCTCGTAAGTGGCCTGCGCGCGATCCAGGCCAAGGTAATAGGCATCAATCGAAATTCCCCGGGACAGGGGCCGCGTCGAGTACACTCCCCAAAACCCGACTTGATGGTTGGGCACGTCGTCGAAGAATCCGAAGTTGTCCTCCCTAGGTCGAACAGCGAATGCGTCGACCCGCCACGACCCCACCTTGCTCAGTATCCTGAATCCGATGAAGCTCAGACGAACGTTTGGGCCCTCCCGGACGTCGATCAAACGCCCAGCCCCGTACTCCAGCTCTTGTACCCCAACCCGGAGCGTTACCCAGTTCTGTTCACCGCCGGATCCGACGTCAAGAAACGCGTTCTGGAAGTCCAGCTTCTTCTCATCAATGGGCCTGGGGCCGCCTATTCTGAAAGACTCAAGACCACTCTTGAATTCGACGAAGGTTCGAAAATGCTTGCCGTAGTGCGCGTCGAAGCCCAGCATGTAGCGCTCAAGAAAAAAGTTATTCCAGAACGGCTGTTCCCCCCAGTTGTTGTTGCCGGTCTGCTCCCAGACTTCTCGCCCCTCTCCACTGATCGTCAGGTACCAGTCGGGGGAGTTGCGGCGTAGTGGGATGTACTTGATCGGATCCCACAAGTCCTGCCGCAGGGCCGGGTCGCGCAGAAAACTCCAGTCCTCGTCTCCTCTCAGGAGTTGGTAATTGCGATCCGGGATCACAGCACCGCTGGTCTGGTCCGACTGGGCATGGACGGGCGGGAGTCCCACGAGAAGTGCGAATGCAACAATAGAAAGGATTCGGGTCAAACTCATTCCCTCACCTGCCTGCTTCGCCTGAGCCCGGCTCTGCTGGAGCCCGACCTGACCATCAACCGCTCAGCGCCCTGCGGCGAGCAGTAGTCCCGCACCCGCCTGCACCAGGGCAAAGCAGCGCCTGAGAACTCTCGGCTTCATGGCCAGCGCCGCCCGCGTACCAAGTGGTGCGAGCGCGACCGCGCCAGCGGCGAGCGCGATCGCATCGTCCCACCGTACATAGCCCGCCGAGGAATAGACCACGAGGCCGATGGCCGAGGCGGGAATGAGCATGAGCAGCACCATGGCCTGCGCCCGCTGCTGTGAGTACCCAGCCACGCGTTCGAGCAATGGAACGCTCACCAGTGCGCCGCCAACCACGAACAATCCACTGAGAGCTCCGGCCAAGGATCCGATGCCGACTTGCGCCGGAGCCAGCAGTGGCGCAGACCTGTCGCCCTCACCGAGGTGTCCGAACCATACGAATACCGCGAGCACGATCAAGAACGCCCCGAAGCTGCGCTGCAACGTTCGGTCGTTGACGTAGCGCACCATTTGTGAGGACACGAGCCCCATCGCTGTGCTGCACACGGTCATGATGAGGCCATCGCGAACACGTAGGAGCTTCTTTCGCGCGTAAATCACCAAGGTCACGCTCGCGCTCGCGAGAGCCATCACCATCGCCGTTCCCTGCGAGTCGTGTTGAGTGAAGCCGAAGCCGGCCGTTAGCAACGGGATTGCGATCAACGCGCCACCAATCGCGAATAAACCGCCTGCGAAGCCCACGACCGCGCCAAGACCGACGAACAAGATTAGCTCTGAGAAGTTCACGCTGATTACCTGTCTTCTGCCACGAATTGTCAGGCGGAATTTCCGATTTGGAGTTCGGACGCGCGTATCATACGCGTCATTGCTGGCAACCACGAATTTGCCTCCGGCGTGGGTTCCTTACGAGTCCTCGGAGGAGGCAACCCAACTCTATTTGTTCGCGGTTGAGTGGATCTCAGCGATATAGCCGCCAGGGAATTGCACCAGCGCGGCATCCCGCTGATCGGCCGTGTAGGGAGCGACCAGAATCTCTACGCCGGCCGCTTTGGCCTTGGCGAGAGTGTCCGCGAGGTTTGCTACCGCATAGCCGGTCACCTCTCGACCGTAGGGATACGGCAGTTGGCCATCCGTTACGAGCACGGTGAATTTGCCAAAGTTCGATTCGATCCGGATTCGCCGATAGGTCTGGTTCGGTTGTCCGATTTCGATGCCCGGTGCATGCGCGTCATCGGAGACGACTTTGCCACTGGAGAAGGACAGAAAACTCCGAACGAATGCCGCCACTCTTTCCGCCGACACATAGACGCGGTTTTCCGGAATGGTCTGGAGCGGTTTATAGGACGGAGCGGTCGTGTGCCAATACAGTTGCATATCGACGCCGCCGGGCCACTGGATAACGACATCCCGCCCGATCGGATCGTTAAATGGCCTGACGAGTACGTCCGCGCCGTTATCGACTGCGGTTCGGGTCGCTTCTTCCAGATCGGTCACCAGGTAACCCGTGCGCTCCGCGCCGAACGGATAAGGAATCGGTGTTTTGAAGCCGAAGACTGACACGGTCCCCACGGGCGTCAAAACCAACTGTGACATCGTTTTGCTCGGAGCCGGAGTCACCGTGAAGACTCCCTGCTTCGTCGTTGTACCGCCAAATGTTGCAATGAGGCTCGCGACAAAGCGGTCAAAGTCCTCAGGAGCAACATACACGTGCGCCGTGTTGTATTGCGGTCCGACCGCCAGGTTCGCAGTTCCAGCTGTTTGCGCGTTCTGCGCGAGGGCGCTGGTAACCAGAAATGGGTTCACGAACCCGACAGCCAGAAGAGCCGCAACGGCTGTTGCGGCGAGAATTTTATCCAAACGCATCACATCTCCTTCGTTGCCAACCGCTCGTGTGAGTCGAAGTGATGATTGCGCTTCTCGGCTCTAACGCACTTGCGGCTGCTGCTGCCGATCATAACGCTCACCGACAAGGCACACCGAGGCGGCGTGTGAAACCTCTAGCTTCCTGGCCTGGATCCATATCCCGAGCTGTTCGCCAAGCACCATGCCGAGGAGGCCAAGCAGCGCTATGATAGGTGGCGCCGGGCTTTTTACTCGGATAAGCCCATAAATAACGCCAACACCAAGACCGACAGCAAAAGATATGAGCGACGCCCTCATCTCGATACCTCCTGGCGTAACCGAATCAAACTCTTATGCGGATTTTGCCTTCTGCGCGTCAGGTTCACGCTTCGCTTGCAATGATTTCACGAGAGCGGCCGACGACGCTCCTTCGAGCGACAGTCCGTAGCCGACTTCCCGCACGATGCGCTCCTTCAACGGTTGCATAAAGTGGATGCGTGTGTTGCGGCGCGTCACTTCCGGGGCCTTCAGGTAGAGCTCCGCCAATTCCCGCGCCCGGCTGAGCGCCTTACCGTTCGGCACAACTTCGGCAACCACTCCCCATTCGTGTGCAGTACGCGCCGGGAGCGGCTGTGGGTTCAGCAGGAACGCCTCCGCTCGTCCCGCCCCAGCGCGATAACTCCAGGTGGTAAAGATTCCGTCGCCGGGCGCAACGCCCGCGGAGAAGTGGGCCACATCCTGGAAGGTCGCACCTTCGGCCGCCACAATTACGCTGGCAAGTAGCGCGTAGTCTGAATGCACATGGGCACGTCCCTCGATAGCCGCGATGACCGGCACTCGTATGTTGGCTATGTTTTCCAAAACCTGAACACCTTCGTCATGAACCTGACTCCAGACGCCGGGATCGGTGACATCGCCGAAAGAGGACCAATCGACATCCGTAATGAACCCCCCACCTGCGCCCGTCAGGATTACGATCTTGTTCGCCCTATCTTGCGCAATCCGGTAGAAGGCATCGACAAATTCCGTGTGAGATTGCGCGGTCATGACGAACGGTCCGCCGTTGTTGTGGAATTCAGCAACCAGCACACCTTTGTCATCGCGTGTCAGTTTTAGGTTGTGATAAGCAGTAAGGTAGTCATTTTGAAGTTGCATCGTATTCTCCTCTCCGTTTTGTTCAAAACGCGAAGCAATCGCACCCCAACTCCCATAGCCCAAGCTCACCCAGCACCGGCAGCTGCCACCCGTTTTCATTCCGCGTATGACCGGTTGCCTGGCAACTCGAGGCAGAATGGGATGCGCCTAGAGCTTGGTTTGACCTCTTTGCGTACCCGCCGTACTCTTTAACAGGAGACCAGTCCGGACTGACCGGGAGCGCCTGTGGTGCGAGTTTCGAGAATTCCGCGGTGGCATAAACGATTTTTCCACCGACGATTGTGAGTACCGATTCCAGATGCTTGATCTCTTCTTCCGGAACGGAAAAATAGTCTGCGGAAAGCACGGCAAGATCCGCCAGCTGCCCGGGGGCGAGCGCTCCCTTCTTTCCTTCTTCCGTTGAAAACCAGCTGCTTCCGGCGGTGTAAAGCTTGAGAGCTTCAGACCGGTCGAGGCGGTTTTCTTCTGGATAAAGGCTTAGGCCGCCGACCGTCTTACCCGTAATGAGCCAGTGGAGCGAAACGAACGGATTGTAACTGGACACCCTGGTGGCGTCCGTGCCCGCGCCAACTGGAATGCCCATCTCGAGCATCCTCCGGACGGGAGGCGTACGGTTCGCTTGTTGCGCGCCGTAACGCTCGACAAAGTATTCGCCCTGGAAAGCCATTCGATTTTGCACGGCAATGCCGCCGCCCAACTTCTTGATGCGCTCCAGGTTGCGATCTGTAATTGTCTCGCAGTGATCGAAGAACCAGTGCAGGCCTTCGAACGGAATCTCGCGATTCACTTCTTCGTATACGTCGAGGGCGCGTGAAATCGTCTCGTTGTAGGTGGCGTGCATTCGGAACGGCCAACGGTTCTCGACCAGATGCCGAATCACTGCCTTCAGTTCGCTTTCCATGACTGGAGCCATGTCCGGACGAGCCACGAGGAAATCCTCGAAATCCGCGGCGGAGAAAACCAGCATCTCACCCGCTCCGTTCACGCGGTAAAACTCGTCGCCCGCGCCCGGCTTGGTCAGTTTCGTCCAGTTCTGGAAGTCGCTAAGCTCCTGCTTCGGCTTCTGCGTAAACAGGTTGTAGGCGAGGCGAATCGACAGCTCACCATTGCGATGCAGTTCGTTCACGACGCCATAGTCGTCGGGATAGTTCTGGAAGCCACCGCCGGCGTCAATCACGCTGGTAAGGCCAAAGCGGTTGAGTTCCCGGAAAAAGAGCCGCGAGGAGTTGAGCTGGTCCTCGCGCGACAGCTTCGGTCCCCTAGCCAGTGTGGAATAAAGGATATTCGCGTTGGGTTTTGCGATAAGCAGACCGGTGAGATTTCCGCGCGAATCCCGCTGCACTTCTCCGGCAGGAAATTCCGGCGAGTCCTTGCCGTAGCCGACGGCGCGCAGGGCCGCCGCATTCAACAACGCACGGTCGTACAGGTGAAGAACAAAGACCGGGGTATCGGGAGCCGCTGCGTTGATTTCATCCAGGGTAGGCATGCGTCGTTCCGCAAATTGGAATTCCGTCCAGCCTCCGATCACCCGTACCCACTGGGGCGCGGGCGTTCGTGCAGCTTGCTCCTTGAGCATACGTAAAGCGTCTGCGAGGGAAGACACTCCATCCCAGCGGAGCTCCATGTTGTAATTCAGGCCGCCGCGGATGGGGTGCATGTGTGAATCATTGAGCCCGGGGATCACCGTTCGACCCCTGCCGTCGATGACTTTGGTTTCTGGGCCGCGCTGCCGAAGAATCTCGTCGTTTTTTCCCGTGCCGATGATCTTGCCATTGCCGATGGCGACCGCTTCGACAAAGGACGGAACACCGTTCGTCGCAATCTTCGCATTGTGAATGATCGTTTCCGCAGACATAACAACCTCCTTCTACAATTGAAATCGGATTCTGATTCTGGAGGGCAGCGGACTCGCCTGCCCTTCCAATTCGCTATTTGTGCGCGGCTGCCGCGAGTGGAACTGCGTATTCTGCAAACTTCGTTGCCGGCAATCCGTGCACCATGGTGTAGGCGTATTCGACCCCGACGCCGTAGGCACCGAAGTGTGTCTTCACGATGTCCATGACCGCGTCATAGGTTCCCGTCAGAGACCAATCGCGCTGCCATTCGAGCATCGTGGAAAGAGCCGTTACGGGCTTTGCGCCCGCTTGAATCACACGCTTCATCGCGTTGTCATGCGCCAGCTGGCTGACGTCGCCGCAGCAATCCTCGACGACGTAGACTTCGTAACCGTCCTGTATCGCCTGTACCGTCGGGAGAGCTACGCAGGTTTCCGTCCACAGTCCGGACAAAACGATCTTCTTGCGTCCGGTTTTCTCGATCGCTGCCACGAAGTTCTTGTCATCCCAGGAGTTCATCGACGAGCGCTCGATGGGTTCTTGGCCCGGGAAAACCGCCCGGAGCTGGGGCCACATATTTCCGCTGAAAGACTTCGTTTCGACAGTCGAGAGTACAACCGGCAGTTCGAACACCCTCGTAGCCTTTGCGAGTGCGATCACGCTGTTGATAATTGACTGGCGATCGATGTTGCTTACCCCGAAAAGCATTTGTGGCTGATGGTCGATAAACGCCACAACGCAATTGTCCGGTGTCAATAACCCCTTTTCACTACGCTTTGGACCGACATTGTTTTGACTCATATTTCATTCCTCCATTGAAGTGACTACGCTTACGGAATCGCTCTCGAACCTCGACAGACCCAGAAGTTCACGGCCCACTCGCCGCAATGGCCGAGCTTTTGAAAAAGGCCAGCGCGTCTGGTAAATCTCAGACGGTTCATATTTCAACCAATGAGTTTCATCAAGCTGCCGAGCTTCGCAAGCATGGCGGTGTTGGCCCGCAGCTGGGCCACGTCGAGATCCTTGGCGACTTGAAACAGCCTTGATGGCTGGTCAAGCAAAAGCAGAACGGTATCCGCCGCATTGATTCGTGCCTTTCGCCGCCGGGCCCGTGGTCTACCCCGTCGCGTATTGAGTTCGTGCTCGGTTCGAAGCGGGTCCTTTTTTGGTTCGTTCAGTTCAGTCTCTCTTGTTCTGTTACTGATAATCGCGCACGAGTCGATGCGCACACTCCGTTCCATCGCGTAACATTGGTCCCACGTACGGGTCGTACGCCGCGATGTTCGTACCCGCTCGAGGCTTTCGTTTCCACGCATCTTGCGTTTTTCCGTTCCCGTGTGCGATTGAGATACAGTTCGTGTTGTACTATAAGAGGGATACCAGTCACCAAATGGATATCTGGTTTCATGGGGTATCGAAATGAGCGCCAAACGAATTGTCAGCCGCTGTCCAATCGAGGAACTGATCGCACTCATCGGCGGCCGCTGGAAACCGGTGATTCTCTGGTGGCTTTTTAGCAGCAAGGAGCCGCTTCGATTCAAGGTGCTCCGCGAAAGGATGCCTCGAATTTCGCAAAAGGTTCTGACGCAACAGTTGCGTGAGCTGGAGCGAGATGAACTCGTAAAAAGAGAGTTGTTCGCGGAAATGCCCGTGCGAGTGGAATATTCGCTAACCGGTTTCGGAGCAAAACTGCAGCCTGTCTTGCAGGTGCTCGACTCCTGGTCGCGCAAATATGTCATACCAAGAAAAAACTCCATACGATGATGTCTCCCCGCGCGCTAACAACGGCAATCAGCAACCTTGAACTCAACCTTGGTATCCATGGCCGCACCGGAAGCGATGGCGACCAGGCAGTTCCGAGTCGTGTGCACGACGGTTCCTCTTCGATTTCCACCTCGATCACCCAAGCGAGGCGCGAGATCGAGTGGCCGGGAAAGTTGTCGAGGTGCCATCCGTTTACGATCTCCGGATGGTCAGCCTTTCTGTCTGTGGCCTATGCCCGCAGTGCACCTCGTCATCCAAATGCCTTCTTAATTTAGTTTGCTGAAACGAGGAGCGTTATCTTCCCGCCTTGGTTTCGAAGTCAAGAATCGCTGTCAAGCTGTTGACAATTGCTAACGCATGGACGGACCTGCCGAAAGTCAAACTCAACTGTGTCTCTCGCAGCCAACTGTCGCATGCTTGTACTCCACCCCGGTTCGAGATGCAGCTCGAGCGAATATTGGCAAGCCTCAGCAACCTGAAACCGAGAGCAACGGTTTAGCTCACAGCGATTTGTCTGCGACGCCTATTTGGAGATGGATCGTCTAGCTTCGCTGGGCTCGGAAACGAGATACTGAGTCTCGGAAAGCATCGTGAACGGAGGAAACGCTTAAGTGCTAATGCGCTCGGGGCAAAGGCTAAGATGTCAGAGAAGGTGGTTCGTCGCGAGTTTCGATTCGTGCAGAACGGAAAGTTTGGAGAGGGAAACCGGCTTGGCCGGCGCCATCGCCAGATCGTCGACTCTGATCTTCTCCTCGATGTGAGGTTCGTCCTACGTACTTCCACGGGCGCATTTTCGTGCCAATGGTTGAAGGGCGCAGCCTGCTGGAGTAACTTATCTACTCTCGCGCGATCTGGGCAGGCCTCAGACCAGCGCTCAAGGGTCTTAGCGGCAATTTTGGCAAGCATGGAGTGTTGAAAGGTAAATGAACACCGTCGCTCAGCTGCGTGCCGACGCTTCCACCGCTGATGAGTCACACGACGCGCGCATGGAGTTGGTGGCTGACGGCGCGAGCGAAGGCTTGCAACCCGAACCGATAGACGATTCCTGGCGAAGGTGTTTGCGCGACTTTCGTGTTGACCCAAAGAGCAGCTCAGTACCGCACCTGCTCACAGAGCGTGAGCTCAGGATCTCTCGCGAACCCCTGCATCGCTTTCTACTCCAGGCCCAAGAAGAGATAGACCGCCTCTATGCCATTGTTCGCCCGCAGTCTTACGTAGTTCTCTTGTGCAACAGCGATGGAGTCGCCATTCACCATCGTGGCGACGTGAGCAAGGAGCACGAGTTCAAACAGTGGGGTATATGGCTGGGTGGCGTCTGGTCGGAGCGGGTCGAAGGCACAAACGGTATCGGCACCTGCATCACCGATCGACGGCCGATCCTCGTGCATTGTGCCGAGCATTTTCGCAGCCGTCACACCCGGTTGAGTTGCGCGGGCGCGCCGATCTTCGATCCGCAGGGAGGTTTGCTGGCGGTGCTAGATGTTTCCAAACTGCACCAGCAATCTGACGATCAGTCATTTCCGCTGTTGCTCCAGACGGTGATCGTCTCCGCGCGAGCCATCGAGGAACGCATTTTTCGTGAGCATTTTCAGCATTGCTGGATTCTGGCGGCTGCCCCAGCAGACGATTTGGAATCATCTCTGCTCCTTGCGATTGACGACCAGCAATTTATTATTGGCGCCGACCAAGCCGCTCGGAAGTTTCTCGCTCTGAGCGACAAAAGCCTCGCGGCCGGAATTCCCTTGTCTGCTGCGTTCGTGTATGACCGTTCAGTCTTCCGCCGCACAGCCGACCGGGACATTCCGATACGCCTAACGAGTGCCCTTGGTGACGGACGCAGATGGTCGGCATTGCTTACGCCATCATTGAGCCGGCTAAAGGTCGCGCGCAGCCGGGCGGAAGCAGTGGTTCACTCGCGGCCAAGAATTAGTACTTTAGGGGATTTGATGGTGGCCGCGGCGCCCGAACCCAGTCGTGGCGGCTTGTCGCCAGCCGTGACGCGCCGCATCTGCGACTATATTGAAGGCCATCTCGATGAAAAGATGCGCCTCGACGGACTGGCCGCTCTGGCAGGGCTTTCTACCGACCATTTTGCCCGCGCATTCCATCAGTCGGTGGGGGTGCCGCCGCACACGTATCTGTTGCGGCGGCGCTTGGAACAGGTGGAACAGATGCTGCGGGAAACACATGCTCCGTTGTCGGAAATAGCCCTGGCGACTGGTTTTTCTGACCAAAGCCATCTCGCGCGGCACTTCCGGCGATGGGCTGGAATGTCCCCGCGCCAGGTCCGCTGGACGGAAGGAAACCGCATCCTCACGACGTAAATCCATGCAAAAACAGTAGCCTAGCGATGTAAGATCGCCGACCACGGCAGGAACGTCTCCTCCAACCCCGGCGCGCCTAAGCCTATGATGGAGCCAAATTGTGATCCGGATCAGGATTCAATGTGATCCGGATCACGGAAACATTCCAAACACGCCAAGTTTGTTCAAGACGACAGCAGACAGGCGGCGCCACAATCGGCGCGCATCACCGAAAGGAGGACAAGCCGATGGAGCACGCCGAGGCCATTCAGGTTCAGCCAAACTCACACAACCATGGGGCCGACAAACTACGCAGAAGGGAGGAAGGCAATGGGCTTAAATAGTCTTACGTATCCTCTGCACCACGAGGACGCCAGGCCGAGAACCAATCGGGAGAGCACGCCTTACATCGACCGAACCGAGGAGACGGTGAGTTCGGGGGCCGGTTTCGAAGGCATCATTGGAAAAAGTTCGGTTCTCCGACGATTGCTGCAGATGGCCCGGACCGTGGCCGGGGGAGATTCGACTGTCCTCTTGCTGGGCGAGACTGGCACCGGCAAGGAACTCATCGCGCGCGCTATTCACGCTCTCAGTCCTCGCAACACTCGACCGTTCGTTAAGCTCAACTGTGCTGCCATTCCGACCGGGCTACTCGAAAGTGAACTGTTTGGCCATGAAAGGGGATCGTTCACCGGCGCCATCGCGCAGAAGATCGGCCGGCTTGAGGTAGCACATCAAGGCACGCTGTTCCTGGATGAAATCGGCGATATCCCGCTCGAGCTGCAGCCAAAGCTCCTTCGCGCCTTGCAGGAGCGTGAATTCGAACGCTTGGGAAGCACGCGGTCGCAGAAAGTTGACGTGCGCATTGTGGCCGCAACACATCGTGACCTGGAAGGAATGATACTGGAGAAGCAGTTTCGCAGCGATCTCTACTATCGCCTGAATGTGTTTCCGATCCACGTTCCTGCCTTGCGGGAGCGTCCGGAGGATATTTCGCTGTTGGTGCAGCATTTTGTACAACAAGCCACAGGAAGAATGCGCAAGACGATCGATACGGTCCCCTCGGAAACGATGGAGGCTCTGATTCATTACCGATGGCCTGGCAACATCCGGGAGTTGGAAAACGTAATCGAACGCGCAGTGATTTTAAGTACCGGTCCTGTGCTGCGGCTTTCGCACCGGGACTTGAGATCTCGGATCGCGCCCAGTCAAAACACGGACCGCCATCAAACTCTGGAAGAGGTCGAGCGCAATCACATCCTGAAGACACTGAAAGAGACCAGGTGGGTTCTCTCCGGACCCAGCGGTGCCGCAGCCCGCTTGGGATTGAACCGCTCGACCTTGTATTTCAGGATGAAGAAGCTTGGCATCACCCGAAGCGTCGATTCCTGCACCAGTCCGCAGAGCGAGCCTGGCGCAATCCACAATACCAGTACGCAAGCAGATCGCTTTTGATTGTGCTCCAGGGTAAGCGACACCACATGTTGCACTTATCTGATTTGACCTGCTTACCCGCAAAACACGTGGTTCTCTGTAAATTTCAAGCAGCAAATGATCGTCGCAGACAAGTATTCTTCGGAAGTCATCAGTCGGCTTGCCATCCGTGCCACCACATTTGGGCCCGAAGCCGACTTGTCATCTGAGCGGTAGATTTTGAACACCCACGGCGAGAGAATTTAAGGAATTCGGATAAAACGAGCGAGCTTTCAGGGAGCCATATCAATTCCTTCGCGTTCCCTGTCGCTGCGATTCAATGACTTAGTGTTTCTTTGCGTTCCTCGTAAGTGCTTGAAATCCCTGCTGCCGTCGTTTTCGATCACCACCGCCCCTAACAACATCTTCTTGATTCTCTTGTGGGTGGCAAAACCAGTGCCGGCTACACGGAGCATCCGCAGCCCTGCTTCGCACTTTTCGTGGCGCGCGGAACATCCTTTCGCACCTTCCAAACGAACGCAGTGAGGCATGGCGGCTCTTGTGCGGTCGCCTCCGGCCCCATCACGGGTAGCGTTTGGAGGAAAGTGACCCGCTCGGAAGCGCTATTGTAACGGCGAGAAACCGACCAAAGTCGTAGGACGACGGACGCGCTGGTGCGAATCGTTTGCACTGCACGACTCGCGCATCGGGATGCGATAGCATGATTCATGCGCCGCGACACAGTCGGCCACTCGGCCTTGTGCTGGAGAGCCTCGCAGTGACTCGAGCGCGCGATGGCCGATTGCAGTTCGAAGAAAGGACCTACATATGCCAGACAAGAAAACAGCAATCGTTACGGGGGCATCGGGTGGTATTGGCGCGGGGCTCGTCCGGGGATTCCTGTCGAAGGGGTATAACGTCGTCGCAACATCTCGAAATGCCAGTAAATCGTTGTCTGCTTCACCGAGCCTGATTCTCGTGAATGGCGATATCGGTAGACAGGAGACTGCGGCTAGCGTCGTCGAGGCGGCGATCGCGCGCTTCGGAACCGTCGATGTCCTGGTGAATAACGCCGGAATCTTTCGCAGCAAGCCGTTTACCGACTTTACTACCGAGGATTTCAACGCCTTGGTCTCGTCCAACCTGCTGGGATTCCTGTACGTCACTCAACTCGCTGTAAAGCAGATGCTGAAACAGAAGTCAGGGAACGTTGTGACCATCTCCGCAACGCTTGTGGACCAACCTTTCGCCGGCGAAAATGCCTCGGTTTCCATGATTACCAAGGGGGGACTGAATGCGGTGACCAAGAGTCTTGCGATCGAGTACGCGAAAGCAGATATCCGCTTCAACGCCGTGGCTCCCGGCGTCGTTGACACGCCGCTGCACAAAAACGATTCCCAGGACATTATGAAAACGTTCCAGCCAATGGGGAAAATCGTGGGGGTACAGGACATTTTTGACGCGGTTTTTTACCTGGCAGAGGCAGGCCAAGTAACCGGGGAGATAATTCACGTGGATGGCGGTGCCCACGCCGGCCGATGGTAGCCGCCGAGCAAGCGAGAGTCGGCACAGCGAAGTACAAGTCCGACGGCAAAAAAGCTAACGAACTTCTGCGGTAACTCACGCGATGGTATTATGCGTCCGCATTGCGCGCTCAGCGCGTCCGCGGTCGTAGTTCTCACTTCGCGTAATATCCAGCCCTGGTGCTCGCCCTGAGATGGTGATCTTTCCTGGTCAATTTGAGCTTGTGATATTTTCCATCGAATTGCGCTCAGATCGGCGTGTACCCGATGCTGTACCGATTGCGCAGCGCCTCTTCGATCTGCGAGTAGATATCCTTGATGGCCATCGCTGATCTGACGGAAGGTTTCTGCTTCAACACTGATTGCGTCAGCTGTCACACCGGAACCCGCCGCACCATAGAACTGCTGAACGTCACCGCCATCCCCGGCATCAATCCCGCCGCGCTTCCCGGTGGCACAGGGGGCGTTCGCAATTTCGGCCGGGGGCAACGCCGCAAAAGGCGGCATGCAAGCCAGCGGAACCCGCCGCACAGCCAATGAAACCGGCGCGGTGATCACCTTCATCAATGCGCAGATGCTGCCCAGGCCACAATGACAACGTTTTTCGTTCCGCTGCGTTTCTCGGCCGGTGGGGAGCGGGCGTCGCCATCGCGTCGCAGCGCCACTTTCTGGAGCTTAGCTCCGCGCGCCGGAGCGAATTCTTCCACGCTACAAATAATGATATGAATCCGGTAAAATTCTTCGCGGGCGTGCCACCATGCGAGGGCGCGCGCATCTAACCTCCGTGCTGTTTCCGCGCAACCGTGACGTCCGGGTCGCGCAAGGCCCGGATCTTCATTACGATGAACTCATAAAGGAGCCATCAAATGGCAGCCAGCGCCAAATCCGCCGCAAAGAAGCCCCAAGCGATTACGCCTCTTACGAAACGCAAGGCCTGGAAGGCTCTCGGCGCGCACTACAAGAAGATATCGAAAATTCATCTGCGCAAACTCTTCGCAGACGATCCCAAGCGCGGCGAGCGCCTGACGCTGGAAGCCGCCGGCATCTTCCTCGATTACTCCAAGAACCGCATCAACGACCAGACCATCAAGCTGCTGCTGCAGCTGGCCGACGAATCGCGCCTGCGCGAACGAATCGAGGCGATGTTCAGCGGTGAAAAAATCAATATCACCGAAAAACGCGCCGTACTGCATGTCGCGCTGCGCGCTCCCCAAGGCTCATCCATCCTTGTTGACGGCGAAAACGTAGTGCCCGGCGTCCACGCCGTGCTCGACAAAATGGCCAGCTTCTGCGACCGCGTGCGTAGCGGCGCGTGGAAGGGTCACACCGGCAAGCGCATTCGGAACGTCATCAATATCGGCATCGGTGGCTCCGATCTCGGCCCGGTAATGGCCTACGAAGCGCTGAAAAATTACAGCGAACGCGCGCTGACGTTCCGCTTCGTCTCGAATGTCGACGGCACGGATTTCGCCGAGGCGGTCCAGGGCGTAGATCCAGCCGAAACCCTCTGGGTCGTCTCGTCAAAAACTTTCACCACGCTCGAGACCATGACCAACGCGCACACCGCGCGCGATTGGACGCTTGGGGGATTGGGTGGCGATGAAAAATCCATCGCCAAGCATTTCGTCGCCGTCTCCACCAACGCCGCCGAAGTCACCAAGTTCGGTATCGATACCGCCAACATGTTCGAATTCTGGGACTGGGTCGGCGGGCGCTATTCGATGGATTCCGCGATCGGCCTCTCCACCATGCTGGCCATCGGTCCAGATAATTTTCGCGCGATGCTTAGCGGTTTCCACCAGATGGACGAGCATTTCCGTACCGCGCCATTCAAACAGAATCTGCCCGTGCTGATGGGCCTGCTCTCCATCTGGTACGGAGACTTTTTCGGAGCGCAGACTTCCGGTGTCTTTCCGTACGAACAGTACATGAAGCGTTTTCCGGCGTATCTGCAGCAGCTCACAATGGAAAGCAACGGCAAGCACGTGACGCTCGATGGCACTCCCGTGAACTATCAGACCGGCGCAATTTACTGGGGCGAGCCGGGAACCAATGGCCAGCATTCCTTCTATCAGCTGATTCACCAGGGAACTGAACTCATCCCCTGCGACTTTATTGCCTTCGCGCAGGCGCTGCATCCGGTTGGCCGTCACCACGACATGCTGCTGGCAAATGTTTTTGCTCAAGCCGAAGCCCTGGCATTCGGCAAGACACCCGAGCAGGTGAAGAAAGAAGGCACGCCGGACTGGCTCGTCCCGCATCGCGTCTTCGAAGGCAATCGCCCGTCGAATACGATTCTGCTGGACAAGCTCACGCCAGAAGCGCTCGGCAAGCTGGTGGCGCTGTACGAGCACAGCGTCTTCACGCAGGGCACGATCTGGCACATCGATTCCTTCGACCAGTGGGGCGTCGAACTGGGCAAAGTTCTGGCGCAGCGCATCATTCCGGAAATTGAAAGCGCCACAGAACCCAAGCTCGCACACGACAGTTCCACAAACAGTCTGATCCGTCGCTACCGCAAATCAAGAAAACCCTCATCGTGAAGTTTAAGTTTACGGGGCTACACGATAGAGCGCTGAAGCGTGGGGTCGTAGCGTGACATCGAGATTCTTCTGGCGGCCCAAGTTCTTGTGTTGCCACAGATCGCGCACGGCCGGGTCAGCGACCCGAATTCCCACGTCCGTCCACGACAAATGAATCGTCTCCACTACATCGCCTAAATTAAATGCGGCTGCATATTCGTCCGTACGGCCCGCCGCAGCAGCGGTCCACACACGAATATTGCCACGCTCCAGAACTTGCCGGTTGCCGCTGCTGTTCTGGTCGATCTCGAGCACTTCACGATTCGTCAGCAGCGCCAAGGTCGCAGGATCGGCGGACGGCAAGTCCCCGCCAAAGATCAACGGCGAGCGAAACATCGACCACAGCGTCATCATTGTCTGCTGTTCATCGGAAGTGAATCGTGTTTGCTGGGGCGCGCCGTTCTTGTCTGTAATGCGCAATTTTCCCAGCGGTAGCATGTCAGCGTCGGGCCAAGTATCGTCTTTAGCGATGTAAGGCGCCCAGTCGCGCGTGTAGTCGAACTGCTTCTTCAGCAATTTCCAGTCGTCCCAGAAATCGTCGGAGATGCGCCATAGCTGCGCGTTGTCGCGCAAGTCCGCCGCTTCGGAAATGGGCGCAGGTCCTGGCGACAAGCTCAAAAGAATGGACGCTCCGCTCTTTCGGATCGCGCTGCGCAACGCGTGCACTTCGGGCGCGCGCAACGCGTACGGCCGGCTCATGTCGTCCGCTTTGATGAAATCCACGCCCCAGTCAGCGTAAAGCGCGACGATCGAATCGTAATACGCCTGCGCCCCGGGTTTGGACATATCGACGCCGTACATGTCCGGATTCCACTCGCATACGTTCACGCGGTCGGCAATGTCAGCAGCGCGATAGCTCGTACCCAGGATCGGCAGATTTAGCTCCACAGCCTGCCGCGGAATTCCGCGCATAATGTGAATTCCGAAGTTCAAGCCTTCCGCGTGAACATAGGCGGCCAACTTCTTGAATCCAGCTCCGCGTGCAGCAGAAGGGAAGCGATTGGGCGCTGGCAGCAACCGTCCGTACTCGTCCATCGTCAGCGCAGCGCCCGCACGATATTCATGGCCTCCGGCACTGGGCTCGTACCACTGGATGTCTACGACGATGTATTGCCAACCGAATCGCGATAGCTCCCGCGCCATCGCGTCCGCGTTTGCCTTTACTTGCTCTTCGCGCACCGCCGTGCCGTAGGAATCCCAGCTGTTCCAGCCCATGGGAGGCCGCTTCGCGCGGGATTTTTCGTTGCCAGGAATCGCGACGAGCCGAACACAGCAGACGAGAAATGCGATTACGCAAGCCAGCCTCATTCCGCAGCAGGTCACTCGCTTGATTTGCATTTCCTCTCGCTGTCCGTTTCGCCTGCGAGCCCCTCGCGATATCACAACGGAGCCATTCGGGGATGAGCTGGTGCGCACCCTCCGGCCGAGGCGCTAGACATTTTAGTTGCAGTAAGCGTTTTCTCAATGCTAGATATGCAGTCCCGGCCTTTTGGGTGTTGCCGGGCGAATGCCCGGCCACCCGTCACCCCGCAACGCAATCGAACGGAGTGCCACTCAGCAGTCACTTGCCCGGGGAAAGGACAGCGGTGGCACAAAGGGGACTCATGACCATCGAACGGCGGCGCTTCATCGGCAACGCAGCACTGGGAGTTGGTGCGGCGCTACTCGCTCGGCAATTCAGTTTCGCAGCCACCGCGGATGCGCGCATCGAAATCCTGCTCGACGAACCTCTCGGCAGCATCTCGCCAAATATTTACGGTCATTTTACGGAAAATCTCGGCGGAGTGGTTTACGACGGCATATGGGTCGGCGAAGGTTCCAAGGTCGCCAATGTCCAGGGCATCCGCAAGAACCTGGTAGACGCGCTGCGCAAAATCAAATCGCCGGTGATTCGCTGGCCCGGCGGATGTTTCGCCGACGGCTACGACTGGAAGGATGGAGTGGGCCCGGCGGCGCAGCGTCCTCGCCGCACAAATTTCTGGGCGGGCGAGCAACTCGTCCGCGATCAGGGAAATATTCCGCAGAAATACGATCCCAATCAATTCGGCACCAATGAATTTGTGCATTTTTGCAAACTGGCGGGCAGCGAACCTTATCTCGCCGCGAATTTACGCAGCTTGCCCGTGGAAGATTTCTACCGCTGGATCGAATACTGCAATTCTCCGGTGGGAAGCACCACGCTTGCCGACCTGCGCGCCGCCGGCGGAGATCGCGATCCATTCGCTGTGCGTTATTGGGGAGTCGGCAACGAATCCTGGGGCTGTGGCGGCGATTTCACGCCCAGCGAATACGCGCAGGAATTCCGGCGCTTCGCCGCGTGGGTCCCGCGCTATGGCATGCCGGATGTTTCGCTGATCGCTTCGGGGCCCAATGCGGACGACTGGAGCTGGACCCGCGGTTTTCTGCAAGGATTGCTGGAAAAAGGCCAGCGGCAATTGCGTTCGGTCTGGGGCCTGTCGTTGCACTACTATTCCTGGAATCTCAGCCGCGGTAAAACGCAGGATTGGGTCCAGGGCAAAGGCGACGCCGTTAATTTCGACGCGGTGGATTGGTATGAATTGATGCGCGAAGGCGATCGCATGGAATCGCTGATCACAGGGCACTGGCAAATCATGCAGGAATTCGACCCACAACACCGCATCAAGCTCGTCGTGGATGAATGGGGACCTTGGTACAAACCGGGCAGTGAAGTTTCGCCCACGGATATTCTCGGACAGATGATCACGCTGCGCGATGCGGTAATGAGCGGCGCGACTCTGGACATATTCAATCGTCATCCGGAAAAGGTCACCATGGCCGCCTGCGCGCAGCTCATCAACTGCCTGAATTGTTTGTTCCTCGCGCACGGCGATCAATTTGCCCTGACGCCGGTGTATCACGTTTTTCAGATGTACTCGGCGCATCAAGGAGCGCAGGCCGTCCGCGCGATTTTCTCCAGTCCGTCGGTGAATTACGAGCGCGACGGCAAGCCCGCTTCGTTCTGGGGATTGCAGGGCTCCGCTTCGATGAAAGACAAGGACTTGACGATCACAGTTGTGAATCCAGACCTCAGCCAGCCGCGCGAAACGCAAATCGTGCTTCGTGCGTCCCAAGCTGCGGCCGAAGTCAAGTCCGGTACGGTGACGGTGCTTACGGACCCGGATATTCACGCGCATAACACGTTCGAGAACCCGAGTGCGGTTCACCCGCGTTCCGAGGATCTGGCGGTCACCGGATCGCGCATCCGGCACACTTTTCCGCCGGCTTCGGTAACCTTAATACAGGCAAAACTGGCCTGAGGAGCGCACCCGGGACCGCTGCGGAAATGGACACGCAGAAGCAAATCGAGATTGACGAACGCATGCTAAGATAGGGTAGTGTTTATTGAGGAGTAAGCGTTTTCTCGGCTTTTGACCGGCAGCACCACGAGGGCAGCGTTCATGAAATTGCAGCGCTTGAGAGAACAAGTCCTGGAGGCGAACCTGGAGCTGGTCCGCCGGGGCCTGGTCCTCTATACCTTCGGAAATGCCAGTGGCATATCCCGCGAGGAGGGGCTGGTGGTCATCAAACCGAGCGGCGTTCCCTATGACGAATTGAAGCCCGAGCACATGGTCATCACGGATTTGGAAGGTAAAGTTGTGGAAGGCGATCTTCGCCCTTCCTCTGATCTGCCCACCCACATCGTTATCTACCGGGAATTCGCCAATACAGGCGGAGTCGCGCATACCCATTCGGAGTTCGCGGTGTCCTGGGCGCAGGCTGGTCGGCCGATTCCGTGTCTGGGTACCACGCACGCCGATACGTTCCATGGCGCGGTCCCGGTCACCGCGGACCTCGCGCCGGATGAAACCGAAAAAGACTACGAGAAAAATACCGGCGTCGCGATCGTGCGCGCCTTTGCGCACGGGAACCCAGACAGCATTCCTGGTGTCTTAGTGAAGAGCCACGGACCGTTCACCTGGGGCGCCGATCCCGGCGCCGCGGCGCACAATTCCGCGGTTCTGGAAGCGGTGGCGCGCATGGCATATTACAGCACTACCATCAATCCCGCAGTCAAGCCGATTTCGCCGTGGCTGCACGATAAGCACTTTTTGCGCAAGCACGGCAGCGCCAAATACTATGGCCAGCCGATAAAGAAGTAATTTTTCTGTAACTTTTTGATGAACGGAAGTTCGTTCCGTTGGAAATCGTCGCTCCTGTTAATCGCGGAATGAAGGGACCCATGGAAAAATCGAAAATCACGTTAGGGCTGATTGTGGGAAACCGCGGCTTTTTCCCGGGCCACCTTGCCGAACTCGGCAGGGCAGAGATGGTTCAGGTGCTGCACCAGTCCGGCGTGGACGTGGTGGTGCTGGATGGGAAGCTGAGCAACTACGGCGCGATCGAAACTTACGAAGAGGCCATGCGCTGCGCCGAACTGTTCCGCGCCAATAGCGACCGCATCGACGGCGTAGTCGTCACGCTGCCAAATTTCGGCGACGAACGCGCCATCGCGGACACGCTGCGCCTTTCACGACTGAAAGTTCCGGTGCTGGTACAAGCCACGCCGGACACGCCGTCCAAGATGACAATCGCGCACCGCCGCGACAGCTTCTGCGGAAAAATGTCGGCCTGCAATAATTTGCGGCAGTACGGCATCCCGTATTCGTTGACCACCTCTCACACCGTCAGTCCCGGCTCCGAGGAATTCAAGAAAGACCTCGCGTGGTTCACCGGCATTTGCCGCGTCTACCGCGGTTTTCAGAATTTGCGCATCGGCAGCATCGGCGCGCGTCCGGCGGCGTTCAATACCGTTCGCTACAGCGAAAAATTACTCGAGGCCGCTGGAATCTCCGTCGAAACCCTGGACCTTTCCGAAGTGATCGGCCGCATCGAGCGCATGAAAGATAACGACGAAGCGGCGCAGGTCAAGCTGGCGGCCATTCACAAATACGTCACCACCAGTGGCGTGCCGCCGGCCGCTCTGCTGAAAATGGCGAAGCTGGGCGCTGTGATTGACCAATGGATGAAGGCTACGCACGTCACCATCAGCGCCGTGCAGTGCTGGACTTCCATCGAAGAAAATCTCGGCGTCGTCCCGTGCACGGTGATGAGCATGATGAGCAACGAACTGCTGCCCAGCGCCTGCGAAGTGGATATCTGCGGCACGCTCAGCATGTATGCGCTCGCGCTCGCTTCGGAAACGCCCAGCGCACTCCTCGACTGGAACAACAATTACGGCGAAAATCCCGACAAGGCCGTGTGCTTCCATTGCAGCAATTTGCCCAAGCACTTCTTCAAAGAAGTTCGCATGGACTACCAGCAAATCATCGCTGGCACAGTGGGAAAAGACAACACCTTCGGAACCTGCGTCGGCCAGGTGAAGGCGGCGCCGATGAGTTTCGCGCGCTTTTCTACCGACGATGAGAATGGCGTGATCCGCGGCTACGTCGGCGAAGGGCGATTCACCGATGATCCGCTGGAAACATTCGGCGGCGCCGGAGTCGTCGAGATTCCCCACATGCAGAAACTGCTGCGCTACATTTGCGAAAACGGTTTCGAGCATCACGTCGCTGCAAACCTCGCAACCGTTGCCGGGATCGTCCATGAAGTCGCGACAAACTACATGGGCTGGGAAACGTACTGGCACGGACGCTGACGCGCATCGCAAGCCTTCGCGAAACGCGGTCGCACATCGACGAATCATAGAGCCGTGGGCACCGCTGCTGGTTAGCAGGGTGCTCTGGTGAATCGCCTCGCCGGGCGATTCATCCTTCGATCCCGCAGTGCGGGATTGAAGGGCTGCGCTGCGGCTTGCCCGGGCGTGTGGAGCGAAATCGCTCGATTCGTTGGCATTCCCGCCACTCATCAAAAATATCTATCCAATGCATCCACGTACTGGATGCCATAAAATTTCTATCGAATGCATCAGCATTGCGAGTTGTACTGTATAGCCTCCCATGAGTTAGTTATGTACCATGCGGTCTTCGCGTTCCAAGCCAGAAGTGGACCACGATGCCTGCGGCGTCGGCTTCATCGCGCAGTTGGGGAGCAGCGGCTCGCGAGACGTCGTTGAGCGCGCCCTCACCGCGCTGGAGCGCCTTTCTCATCGCGGCGGAGTTGACGCCGACGGACTGAGCGGCGACGGCGCGGGCATCCTGACGCCGATCCCGAAAGCTTTCATCCGCAAACGCGCCCGCGAAATTAATATCGAATTGCCGGAATCGTTCGGCTTGGGCATGGCGTTCATTCCGCCCAGCCAGGAGTCCGCCGCCCGCGCGTCCGTTGAACTCTCCGCCGCGGAATTGGGTCTGCGCTGTCTCGGCTGGCGCGAAGTTCCTACCTATCCGTCCCTACTCGGCCCCTGCGCGCTCGTCACGCTGCCTCTGATACGTCAATGTTTTTTCGTCACCGAAGATTCCGCCGCCGATTTGGAGCGCCAGCTTTTCTTGATGCGCAAACGCGTGGAATCCGGCGCCAGCTCCGGCATCTATTTCTGTTCGCTCTCGTCACAATCGCTCGTATATAAAGGATTGCTCACGCCTTTGCAGCTTGCCGCTTTCTATGCGGATCTGGCGTGCCCGGAATTCATCGCGCCATTCGCCATTTTTCACCAGCGCTATTCCACGAACACCAGCCCGTCGTGGCAGCTCGCGCAGCCTTTCCGCTTTGTAGCGCATAACGGCGAAATCAATACCATCAGCGCCAATCGCCGCTGGACGCGCGCTCGCGAAGGCGCGTTGCAGCAGGAATTCGCCGCCCACGATTGGTTTCGCGTTCTCGAAGAAGGCGTCAGCGACTCTGCCAGCTTCGATAATGCGCTGGAAGTTCGCCTGAGGCAGGGATCCAGCGTAGCCGCCGCGATGTTGCGCATGGTCCCCCCAGCCTGGGAAAGCGATCCGCAAACCGGCCCCAAGCTCCGCCGCTTTCTGCAAAAAGCTACGCGCGAGCAAGAACCGTGGGACGGTCCTGCCGCGCTGGTGTTCAGCGACGGCCGCATGGTCGGCGCCAAGCTCGATCGCAACGGTCTTCGTCCCATGCGTTACACGCTCACCTCCGACGGTTTGCTCGTGGTCGGCTCGGAAGTGGGCATTGCGGATTTGCGCGGCAAAAAAATTGCGGAACGCAATCGCCTGGGCCCCGGCGAAATTTTTCTGGTGGATGCGATCGCGGGAGCGGTCTTCCGCGGCAACAACGAAGTATCCGAATTACTCGGCGCGGAACCGAGCCGCATCGGCTACCGCGACCGTGATTCACAAACCCGTATCGGTCGCCTGCAAAGCGCCGCGGCTATTCCTTACGCTTCAGAAATCGAGCCGCAAAGACTGGCCGCGGCTATGGGTTGGACCGAGGATCAATTCCGTCTTCTGTTTCAGCCGCTCGGCCGGGAAGGGAAGGAAGCCGTCTGGAGCATGGGCGACGACGCGCCGCCCGCGTTCCTTTCTTCCGTCAAGCGTCCGCTGTGGGATTACTGCAAACAGCGATTCGCGCAGGTAACCAACCCTCCGATCGATCCGCTGCGTGAAGTTCACGTCATGTCGCTCGACGTCTATCTCGACCCCAACATTGTGGCCGGTTCGCCGGTGCTCGACGCGGGTCATGTGGCCGCATTGGAATCGCGGCTGGGAGCCCCGCTGCGGCGGATTGATTTCACATTTGACGTAGCGGGCAAAGTGGAAGCAGCCCGCGTGGCGCTGCAACGCGTGCGCCAGGATATTTCCGCGGCTTTCAGCGTCGGCGTCAGCGAGAAACCTGCGGTGATCGTGCTGAGCGATCACCATGCGACCGAGCATCGTGCCGCGCTCCCGGCTTTGTTCGCGGTTTCCGCCGCGTGGAAGGAAATGGTTCGCGCAGGCGCTTGCGATGTGCCGCTCATCGTTGAATCCGGCCAGGTGATCGAAACGCATCACATCGCGTTGCTGATCGCCGTCGGCGCCAGCGCCGTGTTCCCCTATCTCGCGATGGAGCTTTCGGAGAATCTGAAACCGGGTGGCGCAATCAGCTATCGGGTGGCGGTCGAAGCAGGGCTGCGCAAAGTTCTCGCGCGCATGGGCATTTCCACCGTCGCGAGCTATCGCAATAGCCATCTGTTCGAAACCGTCGGCCTGGATGAAGAGATTTGCGAGGAATTTTTCGAAGACGCCTCCGCGAGTCTCGGCGGCAGAAGTCTCGACGACATTCTGGAAACCGGCATCCACTCCCATATTCTCGCCTTTGCGGCGGGCGACGCTCCGATGCAGGATTCGGGCCTCTATCGTTTCCGCCACGCCGGGGAACGGCATTCCAGTTCGCCTGAACTCGTCCGGCGCATGCACGCGTATCTGAAATCGCCGACACCGGAAAAATATGCGGCGTATTCCGAACTGGCGGACAGCCGCGAACCAGTCTCCGTGCGCGATCAACTGGAGTTTGCGCCGGGTTCTCCGATCCCGCTCGAAGAAGTAGAACCCGAAAGCGCGATTCTGGCTCGTTTCTGCGCCCAAGCCATGTCCTTGGGTGCGCTCAGCCCCGAAGCGCATCGTACACTGGCCATCGCCATGAACCGTCTAGGCGCGCGCAGCAACACGGGAGAAGGCGGCGAAGATCCCAGTGTTTATCGCTTCGAACCCGAAGCCGCAAATCGCGTGAAGCAAGTCGCTTCGGCGCGATTCGGCGTGACCGCCGAATATCTGGCGCGTGCCGACGAACTCGAAATCAAAATGGCGCAAGGCTCGAAGCCAGGAGAAGGCGGCCAACTTCCCGCCATCAAAGTAAACTCCTACATCGCGCGTCTGCGCCACGCCGTTCCGGGGATGTCGTTGATTTCCCCGCCGCCGCATCACGACATTTACAGCATCGAAGATCTCGCTCAACTTATTTACGACCTGCGGTCCGTGAATCCGGTCGCCAGAATCGGCGTGAAGCTCGTTTCGGGCGCGGGCGTGGGAATCATCGCCGCGGGCGTCGCGAAAGCAGGCGCGGACGTGATCACCATCGCCGGTTTCGACGGCGGGACCGGCGCATCGCCGCTCACTTCGATCAAAAATACCGGCCTGCCCTGGGAGATTGGTTTGCGTGCCGCACATTCCGCGCTGGTGCGCTCCGGTTTCCGCGAAAGAGTGCGCCTGCGTGTGGACGGTGGATTTAAGTTTGGCCGCGATGTGGTCATCGCCGCGCTGCTGGGCGCCGACGAATTTGGTTTTGGCACGGCCACGCTGCTTGCGATCGGTTGCGTGATGGCGCGGCAATGCCATCTGAACACTTGCCCCGTCGGCATCGCCACGCAAGACGAAAAACTGCGCGCGCGATTTACCGGCAATCCGGAAATGGTGATGGCCTACTTCCGCGGCGTGGCGGGAGAAGTTCGCGAACGCATGGCGGCACTGGGAATTCGCTCGCTCGCCGCAGTAGTCGGCTTGGTGGAAAGGTTGCAGCCGCGCAGCGAATCGGCGTCGCACCCGGTTGCCGGATTACTGCAGCCGGCGAACAATCCCGCGCAACAATCTGCGAAGGATTTGCCGCTCGAAATCCACTTGCCGGAAACTGCCAAGGATATCCGGCGCAAGCTATTGCGAGGCGTGGACGGGCTGAAGGCTTTCCCGTTCGTGCACCATTCGCTTTCGATATCGAATTCCGACCGCAGCGTCGGCGCGCATCTCAGCGGGCACATCCTGCGCCGCACGAATTTCGACGGCTTGGCCGCGGGGAAGAGCATTCGCTGCGAATTTCGCGGGTCTGCCGGACAAAGTTTCGGCGCATTTCTGGTTCCCGGTATTCGTTTCCGGCTGGTGGGCGACGCCAACGACTACGTCGGCAAGGGTTTGAGTGGCGGCACCATCGCTATTACCGCGGGCGCTGCCGCTTCGAAGCGCGGTGACGTACTCGCAGGCAACACCGTGCTCTACGGCGCAACCAGCGGAAAACTTTTCATCGCCGGGCGCGTCGGCGAACGCTTCGCCGTGCGCAATAGCGGCGCGCTCGCCATCATCGAAGGCGCCGGCCAGCACGGTTGCGAATACATGACCGCGGGCATCGCCGTAATTTTGGGCCCCGCCGGCATGAATCTCGGCTCCGGCATGACCGGCGGGCTGACCTACATTCTTCGTGACGCGCTCACCGGCGACAATTGCAATCACGAATTCGTGCGTTGCGCCGAAATCGGCGACGGCGTCGGCGAACAGGAAGAAGGCTGGCTGCGCACGCTCCTCCAGGAACATTTTCGGCTCACCGGCAGCCAGCGCGCGCGCCGCTTGCTGCAATCCACTCACCTGTTGCCGTTGGTTCGCCTCGAGCCCGTGCACCTGCCGTGTTCGATTGCCGATACGTGGGCGCCCTTCCTCACGCGCCCGAACACCCGCGATGAAATAGACGTTCCCGCACTGGTCCGCACGCTGCCGCTGGAGAATGAAAACATGCGCCAGACCAGCGAATCACCCTGCTGAATCATTTCGCGAGCGTAAAAATCGCTTGACGCTCCCCGCGTCTGTCGCATACTTCAGCGAAATACTTCGCAGTCGAAAGTCACGGCGAGCAACGCACGGCAAAGAGGAGGCAAGCAAGATGCTCCCCAGTGATTCCGCAAGGGCGTACCGGGTAGGCGTTGCCGGACCGGTGGGTTCGGGCAAGACGGCGCTCGTTGACCAGCTCACGCGCCGGCTTTGGCCACGCACGAATCTCGCCGTCGTCACCAACGATATCTACACGAAGGAAGACGCCGAATTTTTGGTGCGCCAGGGCGTGCTACCCGCCGAACGCATTCGCGGCGTCGAAACCGGTGCGTGTCCACACGCCGCGATTCGCGAAGACGCGTCCATGAATTTGCAGGCGATTGCAGAACTGGAAGACGCACTGCCGGGCCTCGAAATGATTTTCGTCGAAAGCGGCGGAGACAATCTCGCCGCCGCCTTCAGTCCGGAACTCGTAGACATCTGGATTTATGTGATTGATGTCGCCGAAGGTGACAAGATTCCGCGCAAGGGCGGACCCGGCATCATGCGTTCCGATCTGCTGCTGATCAACAAGATCGATTTAGCTCCGTACGTCGGCGCCTCGCTCGAAGTGATGGATCGCGATTCGCGCCGCATGCGTGGCGAGCGGCCTTTCATTTTTACGAATTTGCGCGATGGCGTTGGACTGGATCGTGTGGTGTTCTGGCTGGAAGAAAAGCTCCGTCACCCGGCCGACGCGCGCCGCTTGCTGATTGATGCGCACGCTCCCTACGCGGCGCATCGTCGTGAACACAGCCACCGTCACGATCCTGAGCATCGTCACGCCCACGGCGCGGAACATGATTAAGGCTGCAACGATGCACGCGGATGTTCGCCCTCGGGGCAAGGATTCGTGAACATGGACCGCAACCCAGCCAACGAGGCGCTTCTTCAGGCTCGCGTGGTTGCGGATCTGCGCCTTCTCCACCTGGCCGATAGCGCTCTCCCCATCGGCGCGCTCGCGCATTCCTTCGGCCTGGAATCGCTCACCTCGAGCGAGGTCCTCACTGCGCGCGATCTGCCAGATTTTCTGCAGTCGTATCTGGAAGAAGCTGGAACAATGGAAGCGGTTTTCTGCAAGGAAGCGTTTCGTCTCGCAGGTGCTGCCGCATCGGAAAATGCGTTCGCGGCTTCGTGGGTCGCGCTCAACAACCTATTAAGCGCACGCAAGCCAGCTCGCGAAAGCCGTGCAGGCAGCGCGTCGCTCGGCGGAAATTTTCTGCAAGTCGTGCTGAACCTCGCGGATCTTTCGCTCGCGCGCACGGCCGTGGATGCCTCGAAGCGCTCGGCCAGCCCGGTGCATCACAGCACGGCATTCGGCCTCGCAGGCAGCCTGCTCGGCTTCGCAGAAGATCGCGTGGCATTGGTCTATCTTCATCAATCCGTTGCCAGCCTGGTGTCGTCCTGCCAGAGATTGTTGCCGCTGGGTCAGTCTGAAGCGGCGAGGATTTTGTGGAATCTCAAGCCGGCGATCATTGACGCGGCAAACCGCGGTGCCGCTTGCACGCTGGACGATGCATACTGTTTCATGCCGCTACTCGATTGGAGTGCGATGGAGCATCCCGCGCTCAACACACGACTTTTTATCAGTTAAGCGGTCATTCGTGGAAGGTGCTCGCAAACACCATGGCGTCCGTCGCACAAAACCCGCGAGAAATCGCCTCGGAAGTTTGCGTTTCACCTCGACTGCAAGCATCCCTCACGCTGGATTTTGCGCGCGATGAGTTTGCGCGACACACCGTGCTGGTGGCCAGCCGCCAGGAGCCTCCGCTCAAAGTCGTCCGCGCATTCGCCGTGCAGGACGGCGCGGCCCTGGCGCATCTGCACAATGTTTCCGGCGGATTGCTCGGAGGTGACCGGCTCGCGCTGCATGTAAATGTTGGCGCGGGCGCCAGCGTGCAGCTGACCACGACCGGCGCCACGCGCATTTACCGGCCACGCCGCGAAGCATTGCCGACGTCGCAATCGAACGAATTCACGGTGCAGCAAGGCGCGCTGCTGGAATATGTTCCCGACGCCATCATCCCCTTCGCAGGCGCGCGTTTTTCTCAAGCAACCACGATTCACCTGGCGCAGGACGCCGGCTTGTTCTGGTGGGAAATTCTAGCGCCTGGACGCGAAGCGCGCAGCGAGACGTTCGCCTACGATTGGGTGGAAATGAAAACGGATGTCATCGCGCTCGACCAGCCGATCGCCAGCGAACGCGTGCGCATCGAGCCTCGCAAGCGCTCGGCCTACTCTTTTGGCCGCCTGGGACCGTATCGCACGTGGGCGACCTTCTGCATCGCACGAGTGGGACCGAGCGCCGCGGGATGGCTCGCGCTCGAGCACGAGCTACGCGAAAAAGTGCTGCCGCGAACCAAGCATGGCGAAATATTGTGGGGAATCAGCGCGCTTCCCGCGCACGGCCTGATGGTGCGCTGCGTTGCGCTTCACGGACGCCACGTGCTTCCCGGACTGCAAGCGTTGTGGCAAACGGCAAAGCGGCGCTTATATGGCCGCGACGCCGTGCCGCCCAGAAAAGTGAATTGAGGAGTCATCGCGCATGAAGTGCCACACAAATCGCCGTGCAATTCGATCGGGAGCAACGCAGTGCATCTGACCCCGCGTGAACAGGAAAAATTGCTGATCGTAGTCGCCGCGGACGTGGCTCGCCGCAGGCAAGCCCGCGGCCTCAGGCTGAATTACGTGGAAGCCATGGCGATTGTTTCGGCCGAAGTAATGGAAGCTGCGCGCGACGGCAAAAGCGTCGCCGACATTATGAGCTTCGGCGCCGCGATTCTGAAGCGAGACGACGTAATGGAAGGCGTGGCGGAGATGATTCACGAAGTGCAGGTAGAGGCTACGTTTCCCGACGGCACCAAACTCGTCACGATTCACGATCCAATCCACTGACTGCCGGTGCGGCCGGGAGAACGCACATGAAACCGGGCGAATATTTCCTGAATGAAGCCGCCGGACCTATCGAAGCAAACGTCGGGCGTGGCACAACACGCGTGCTCGTGCGCAACACCGGCGATCGCCCGGTCCAAGTGGGCAGCCACTATCATTTTTTCGAAACCAATCGCGGGCTCGAGTTCGATCGCGACGCGGCGTATGGCATGCGCCTGAACATTCCGGCAGGCACCGCGGTGCGCTTCGAGCCGGGCGAGGAAAAGGAAATCGAGCTGACGCCGTTCGGCGGCAGCCGCGTGATGCAAGGCGGCAACGGTCTCGTCGAAGGTCCGCTCGACGCCGAGGGCGCGCACGAAGCCGCACTCACGCGTGCGCAAAAAGCGGGATTCCACGCCCACCAGCCAGGGAAGAGCCGATGAGTTTGAAGATTCCGCGCCGCACCTACGCTGAGCTCTACGGCCCGACAACCGGTGACCGCATCCGCCTGGCAGACACCGAACTAATAATCGAAATCGAAAAAGATTACACGCACTACGGCGACGAGATCACCTTCGGCGGTGGCAAAGTAATCCGCGACGGGATGGGCCAAAGCGCCAGCGCCATCAGAGAACGCGAGCACGGCGCGCTCGACCTGGTAATCACCAACGCGGTGATCCTCGATCACTGGGGCATCGTGAAAGCAGACGTAGGCGTGAAGAGCGGCCGCATTGTGAAAGTCGGCAAGGCCGGAAATCCGGACACCATGAACGGCGTCGATTCCGAGCTGGTCGTCGGCGCCTCGACCGAAGTGATCGCCGGTGAAAATCTGATCCTCACGGCCGGCGGTGTGGACTGCCACATCCACTTCATCTCACCGCAGCAAATTCACGAAGCGCTTTCGAACGGCATCACCACGATGATCGGCGGCGGCACTGGCCCAGCCACCGGCACGGCCGCCACCACCTGCACGCCGGGCGCATGGAACCTGGCGCGGATGTTGCAATCCGCCGAAGCGTGGCCCATCAATTTCGGTTTTCTCGGGAAGGGAAATAGCGCCACCGCAGCGCCGCTCGTTGAACAAATCGAAGCGGGCGCCTGCGCTCTGAAATTGCACGAAGATTGGGGCACCACGCCCGCCGTGATTGACGCATGCCTGAAAGTCGCCGATGAATTCGACGTCCAGGCCGCCATTCACACCGACACGATCAACGAAGCCGGCTTCCTGGAAGCCACCGTCGCAGCCATTGCCGGACGCGCCATCCATACCTATCACACGGAAGGCGCGGGCGGAGGCCACGCGCCGGACATCATCCGCATCGCGTCGTTCCCGAATGTTCTGCCGTCCTCCACTAATCCGACGCGGCCCTACACCATAAACACCATCGCCGAGCATCTGGACATGCTCATGGTGTGCCATCACCTGAACCCACAAGTTCCGGAGGACGTCGCATTCGCCGAAAGCCGCATCAGGGCGGAGACAATTGCAGCTGAGGACATTCTGCATGACCTCGGCGTGATCAGCATGCTCTCCAGCGATTCGCAGGCAATGGGACGCGTCGGTGAAGTCGTCACGCGCACCTGGCAGACCGCGCACAAAATGAAAGTGCAGCGCGGCGCGCTACCTGGCGATTCCAATGGCAACGACAATTCTCGCGCCAAACGTTACGTTGCGAAGTACACCATCAACCCTGCGATAACGCACGGAATGGCCGCAGAAATCGGCTCCATCGAGCCGGGAAAACTCGCGGACCTAGTGCTCTGGAAGCCGGCATTTTTCGGTGTGAAGCCAGAAACGATCGTGAAAGGTGGACTCATCGCCTGGAGCTCCATGGGCGATCCGAACGCTTCG
Organism: Acidobacteriota bacterium; assembly: GCA_013289715.1. Lineage (GTDB taxonomy): Bacteria > Acidobacteriota > Terriglobia > Acidiferrales > UBA7541 > Palsa-295. The sequence continues at coordinate 44,943 of JABCZJ010000017.1, forward strand.
ATTCCGACGCCGCAGCCGGTACTGTATCGCCCGATGTTCGGCAGCTTCGGCATGGCAACCGCGCCCACCAGCATCACCTTCGTATCCGAAGCATCGCTCAACGCAGACATTGCGCAACGGCTTGGCCTGAAGAAGCTCATCGCTCCCGTGAGAAATTGCCGGCGCATTGGCAAGAAGGATATGGTCCACAACAACGCGACGCCCAACATCGAAGTGGATCCCGAAACCTACGAAGTCCGCGTGGATGGCGCTCTAATAGCCTGCGAACCCGCGCGCGTCCTGCCCCTCGCCCAACGCTATTTCCTATTCTGAGCCTAATTCCGCGCCGACCGTCGCGGCAGCCCAAATATTTCAGCCACGGGCCCGCCATTCCCAGTCATTTTCCACACCACGCAGGCCGTTTTGAGGCAGAAGAATTGCGCTCCCGGCTACTGTATTGACTCGTCAGCGTTAACCCTTTAGCACACGGCCCGTATATTCAGGTTGAGAGTACCCCCCATGCCAATTAAGTTAACACTAGTCGTTGTACCCGTAACTGGAACGCAACTACAAATCTAGGATTTAGGCGGTCCGATGGCAGTCGTGGGGGACTTGACGGCGTCACGTGTGCGCCGCAGTTCGAACGTTGTATCACGCGTCGTTGCGGACGAGGCGATCGTAGTTCCCATTCGCCGCGGCGCCGCTGACCTGGACTCAATCTATACCTTTAATGAATCTGGCACGAAGCTCTGGTCCCTGATTGAAAACGGCCTGGATGCCGCCGCATTGGCTTGCTATCTCCAATCAGAATATGGGCTTAAGCAGGCCGAGGCTCTTGCGGACGCCGAAGCTTTTGTACGAGACCTGACTCAGGAGGGTTTGGTCGAGCCTGCTTAACTGCAGGCATCACCCCGGCTGGACGGTCGGGCACTTGGAAATGAACGAGACAACCTACTCCGCATTCAGCATGGGCGTGCACCAACGGACGTCTGGCAAGCGCGTACCGATGGAAGTGTCCATCGAAGTCACGCGCCGATGTCCATTAGAATGCCTGCACTGCTACAACAATCTTCCCATGGCGGATCGCGCCGCCCGCAATCGCGAGCTGTCCCTCGAAGAATATCGCCGCCTGCTCGATCAAATCGCCGATGCCGGCTGCTTCTGGATCCTCTTCACCGGGGGCGAAATTTTTGCCCGCGCCGATTTTCTGGACATCTACTCCTACGCCAAATCCAAAGGCTTCCTGATCACGCTTTTCACCAACGGCACGATGATCACGGAACGCGTCGCAGATTTTCTGGCGGAGTACCGCCCGTTCGCGATCGAAATCACGCTCTACGGCGCCACGCGCAAAACCTACGAAGCGCTGACACAAATCCCTGGTTCCTACGATCGCTGCATCCGGGGCATCCGCCTGCTGATCGAACGCAAGCTGCCGCTGAAGCTCAAGACCGTTCCCACGACCATCAACCGCCACGAAGTGTACGAAATGCAACGAATGGCGCAGGAAGATTTTGGCGTCGATTTTAAATTCGATCCGCTGGTGAATCCGCGCATTGATTGCTCGCAAAGCCCGGTGGAAGTGCGGCTCACTCCCGAAGATGCTGTGGCGTTGGATTTGCACGACACCCGCCGACGCGCGGAGGCTCTAAAACTAATCGAGCGCGATATGGCTTTGCCCGCTGCTGCTTTCACGTCAGAAAACGTTTACGTCTGCGGCGGAGGCCTCACCTCCTGCGCCATCGATCCCTACGGACAAATCAGCATTTGCGTGCTTTCACATCAGGAAAGCTACGACTGGCGCTCCGGCACCTTTGGCGTCGGCTGGGAAAAGTTCCTCGGCCGCGTGCGCGCCAAGAAGAAAACCCGCCAGACGAAGTGCGACACCTGCCGTATCAAGACGCTTTGCGGCATGTGCGCGGCCAACGGCGAACTCGAAAAGGGCGACGCCGAATCTCCCGTGGAATTCCTGTGCGAAGTGGCCCACCTGCGCGCCATGGCGCTCGGCGTGGAAATTCCGGCACACGGAGGTTGCGAATGCTGCGCGGGCGGAATCGCACACACCAGGATAGTGAGCTCGGCTGAACGCATCAGGAAGGGAGAAGTGGACGTCGGCTCCTGGACGCCCATGCCTTCCGCCGCGACCCTGCCAATTCTGCAACAGAGCTCGGGCTGCGGCACTGGCTGTGGTTCCTGCGGAGTTCACGCATGAGCAGTGAAGCTCCCATGCCCGATCAGATTCAGGAGCAGAATCAAAATCCGCCGCGCGGCACGAAACCGTATGAGGCTCCCAAAATCATACGCGTCAGTTTGCGCCCGGATGAAGCCGTCCTGGGCCATTGCAAGACGCCGTCAGGCGCTGGTCCGGCATCTGCCGGCTGCGGTATCGCGCTTGGCGGTTGTATGTCCTTCGGTTCCTGACATGAGAGCTGTGAACTTACTAACGCGAGCCCGACAACTGCGCGCCACTAGCCCGTCGTCACGAATAGCCGCGCGCATCGGCGGTATTTCGCTCGGCGCGACAGCGGTCCCGGGAGGCCCGGCGCTGCTGGCAGATACGCAGCTCAGGGATTTCGTCATCACGGATCCGATCTGCGATGTGGAATTCGATGTGGCGTACGGCGGGCGCTTCGATTCTTGTCCGGGAGAATTAGTCTTCGATTCCCGCGGCCTCTGGAAATTGTTTCGCAATTCCGGCGGCTTCTGCTTGCGATTGACCACGAATTTTATCGGCACGCTGCCCTACAAAGAAGTCACCGTCGCGCCGGATTTCCGATCGGGCCGCATCGAGCTGTCGCGCGAGTATTTCGCGCAAGGTCACGCCGTAAATCCGCTGGAATATCCGCTGGATGAACTTCTCTGGATCCATCGTCTCTCGATGGGCGAAGGTGTCGAAATCCACGGTTGCGGTGTAATTGCTCCCGATGGCCGGGGGCTGCTGCTCACAGGCCACTCCGGCGCGGGTAAGAGCACTTCCTCGCGTCTCTGGTCACGCCGCTCCGGCGCTCGCGTGCTGAGCGATGACCGCATAATCCTGCGTCGCGAACACGGCCGCATATGGATGTACGGGACTCCCTGGCACGGTGACGCGGGAGTCGCCGAAGCCGATCGCGCGCCGCTCGATGGCATTTTTGTCCTGGCTCACGGCGATCGGAACGAAGTAAGGCCGCTCGGCCGCACCACAGCGTCCGCGGAACTGTTCGCGCGCAGTTTCGTGCCGCATCACTCGGCGGACGCGCTCACTTTCATCTTGGAATTTTTCAGCAAAGTTACAGATTGCGTGCCTTGCTCCGAGTTTTCGTTTGTCCCGGATTCTACCGCCGTGGAGGCCCTGCTCGGTGAAGACATCGGCAAGATTATTGCGGCGTGATACGTCGCAATTCGCGATGCTCTGCCAGGCCGCCCTCCAGCGCGGCTCGCAGGTGCGTTTCCTCGCGCACGGGCAAAGCATGCAGCCCAACGTCCTGAGCGGCGACGCGGTAATCGCCGAGCCGGTCGGTGCGCAAGATCTCCGGCGCGGAGATATCGCGCTCACCCTCGGCCGCTACGGCGTTCTGCTCCATCGCGTGATTGGCATTGACGCCGCCACAAACAGAATTGTCACCCGCGGCGACGCCGGCCAGCAGGACGACACTCCAGCCGAACTTGTTCTGGGCAGAGCCGTCTGCATTGAACGCGACGGCAAAAGAATTTCGTTGCAGACGCCCGGTACAAAGCTGTTGCACGCGCTGCGCAGGCAATACCGCCGCATCATCCAGGCTGGCGCGCGCCGCTCTTCGCGCTTGCGTGGAATCCTCGCTCCGTTGCTGTGCGCGTTTTTCGCGCTGTGTTTCTACGCTTCGCCGGCAGCCGCGCAATTTACCATTTCCGATAGCGTTGCGCCCACAAACGTCGCGCCCGGCGGTACAGTCGTGTACACGCAAGTGCTCACCGCGACCGCCACCTTCACGCCTTCCGCAGGCACGCCCGCAAAGACGACGCAGGCAGTCCCATCGGGCCTGACTTATGCGAGTGTCGCAATTACTGGAACCGCCAGCACACACTGGGGCTGTGCCGTGGCAGCCGGCACGCTCACCTGCACGGACCCGAGCGGCGCAGTGATCTACAACAACACCAACACTACGACGCTCAAGATCACGATGACCGTCCTTCCCACCACGACAAGCGGCAACATTACCGATTCCGTTACTTCTACTCCCGGCGGTTCGAACGCCACCGCTACCATCACGGTCTCAACTCCGGCCCTCTCCGTCACCGGGTCGGGAGCCCCTAACCCCGTCGCTACAGGCGCGCAGATCACCTACACCGAAACAGTCACGAACAACAGCGCCACCACGGCAGCAGTCGGTGCGACGCTCACCCAATCCACACCGGCGAATACGACTTTTGTCTCCGCCACTCCGCCCGGTACATGGACGTGCGGCACCGTCCCGGCGGTCGGCGCAACCGGAACGATCACTTGCACGGCCACCGGCACCATGGCCGCATTAGCTTCTGTAAACTTCACGATCATAGTGGCCGTGAATTCGGGCGCGCCGGGTGGCGCCACGATCACAAACAGCCCAGTGACCGTCAGCGAAACGGGAACGAACCCGGGAACCCCAAACAACATCTCGATCTCTACCACAGTCCAGGGCGCCGATCTTTCCATGACACAAGTTGCCTCCGCGCCCGCAGTCGCGCCCGGCAGCACGATTACCTACACCGAGACCGTCAGCAACAACGGCCCGAACGCGGCCACCGGCGCCGTGCTCTATCAACAGACGCCCAGCAACACTACATTTGCATCCGTCACGCCTCCCACAGGATGGACCTGCACGTCACCTGCCGTCGGCGCGACGGGCCAGGTAATTTGCACCGCTGCCGCCAACCTCGCTAGTGCCACGACGACCACGGCGTTCACCTACGTCGTCACCGTCAACGCAGCCACCGCGGCCGGCACCACCATCGTAAATTCCGCGGACGTGACTTCGCAAACGACCGACCCGGTCTCATCCAACAACACCACATCCACATCCGTACTCGTTGAAATTACCGGCGACTCCGACCTCGCGGTCTCAATGACCGCGGCACCCACTCCAGTTTTCGTCGCGACGGCGCTCACTTACACGATTCAAGTGACGAATCTTGGTCTCGCAAGCGCGGCAGGAGTGACCGTCGTAGACACGCTGCCCGCAACGCTCCTCAGCGCGTCCGCGACCACCTCGCAGGGAAGTTGTGGCGCCGTAACGGGCGGCACAATCACCTGCACTCTCGGCGCCGTCGCGTATCCACTCGCGACGCCGATTACGATCACCGTCACCGGAACGACGCCCGGAACCGGCAGTCCTCTCACGAATAAAGCTGTGGTCAGCGCCACTAGCACCGATCCCGTCGCAGCGAACAACACCGTGGCGGTGGTGACCGTAGTGCAGCCGCTCGTTTGCGCCATGCCGGGAAAAGACGGCGCCGGCGGAACGCTCAGCGGAGTCGTCAACGCCTACTATCCCCCAGCGCTCGGCACCGTTGCGGCCGGCGCGACCTCCGTTACGTTGGGCGCGGCCGCTGCTGCTCCTGGTGCGCAAACTCCGATCGGCATCGGAGACTTGCTGCTGGTCATCCAAATGCAAGCTGCGCAAATCAATTCGACCAACACCAGTTCGTACGGCGATGGCGTGCCGGGCGATCCCGCGTCCGGTTCCACCAGCCTCGCTAACTCAGGAGAATTTGAATTTGTGACCGCGACGGCTGCGGTCCCGGTGACCGGAGGCGCGCTCACGTTCACGGGAACTGGCACAGGCGGCGGACTGCTCAATTCATACACCAGCGCAGCGGCCACGGCCACGCAAGGGATTCAGACGTATCAAGTAATTCGCGTTCCGCAGTACAGCACCGCAACATCGAGCAGCACTCTCGCGGCGCTGCCCTGGAACGGAGCAGTCGGCGGCGTGCTCGCACTCGATGTTGCCTCACAGCTTACTCTCGGCGGAACTGTGAGCCTCGATGGCCAGGGCTTCCGAGGCGGCGGTGGCCGAATCCTCGCAGGCGCGCCGGGTACACTCGCGACAGACGTAATCACGTTATCAACTCAAGCCACCAACGGCTCGAAGGGCGAAGGCATCGCTGGAACACCGCACTTCGTCGCCCCTGCGCTCAGCACCATTACTCCGGCAACAACTGCAGTCAGCACCGGTCAGGCCGTTCTAGAAGGTTTGCCAAACGGAAGCTACGCTCGCGGCGCGCCAGGCAACGCAGCCGGCGGCTCTACCGACGCAAACCCGACCGCCAACAATCAGAACAGCGGCGGAGGAGCTGGCGCAAACGGTGGCACTGGCGGCACGGGCGGTTTTGGTTGGCAGAGCGCCGGCATCGTGGGCGGTTTCGGCGGTCAACCGTTTCCGGCCACCACGAGTGCAATCGTCATGGGTGGTGGTGGTGGCGCTGGCACATCGAACGATGGGTCCTACTGGAATCCCGTCACAAACACCGGCGGCACGGATTGCGGCGCTAACTGCACCGGCATCTACAGCAGCGGAACCGCGGGCGGCGGCATTGTAATCATTCACACCGGCTCCGTCGCTGGCACTGGAACGATCTCCGCGAATGGGGCTACCGCTCTTGAAACCAAAAATGATGGTGGCGGTGGTGCCGGAGCAGGCGGCTCAATCTTGGTTTTCGCGAATAGCGGTTCGCTTACCGGACTTACCGCCAGCGTCGCGGGCGGCAATGGCGGAGTTACCTGGCCTGCGGATCCGCCAGGGACTCCTTTCCCGGGAAATCGGCACGGCCCGGGGGGCGGCGGTGGCGGCGGCGTGATCCTTGAGTCTGCCACGCCCGGGCCCACAAACGTCAGCGGCGGAATACCAGGCTGGTCCACTCTCGCCGACGACTCGTACGGAGCCACGGCCGGACAGCCCGGATTCGTCAGTTCCGGATTATCAATCACCGAAACTCCCGGCACGCAATCGGGCGCCTACTGCGCAGGAGCGGATCTCGCCGTCACAAATTCCGGTACGCCAAGCGTCGTCGTGCCCGGCGGCACGATCACCTACACTCAGGTGGTGACCAACAACGGCCCGCAAGACGCCGTCAACGCCACGTTCACTGAAGCCGTTCCAGCCAATACCACGTTCAGCTCCTTGGCCGTAGCTCCCGGTTGGTCCTGCACCACTCCAGCCGTCGGTGGCACCGGCAATGTCAACTGCACGAATCCAGATGTCGCCAACGCAGCGGTTGGGACCTTCACATTCGTCGTTACCGTGGTCCCCGGAACCGTAAACGGCACGCAAATTCTCGATACCGCCTCGGTTTCATCCGGCACCAATGATCCGAACCTCGCGAATAACACCGCAAGCGTCTTGACCCTGGTCGGCTCGTCAACCAGCGCCGACATCGTCGTCTCGATGACAGCTGCGCCCAATCCTGTGCAGGCCGGCAATCAAATCACCTACACAGTAACGGTGCACAGTAACGGCCCGGCTGCCACCAGCACGGTCACTTTGACCGACACGATTCCCGCAAACACTACTTTCGTATCTCTTGCGCAGACCGGCACCGCGTGGGTTTGCCCCGCCCCTGGAACTGCAGTCAGTTGCACCATCGCGTCGCTACCGGCGGGAGCAACCACGACCTTCACTCTGATTGTCACAGTCGCGGCGGGCACCGCTTCCGGCACAATCATCACCAACACAGCCAGCACCTCCACTTCGACGCCGGATCCGAATCCATCCAACAACAGCTCCACTGTGAACGTCACCGTCGCATCCGCCGGTCAGTACGATTTAAGCGTCACCAGTTCCGCGACGCCCAATCCGGTTACACCCGGAAATAACATCACGTTTTTGCTGAATTTCGCGAACAACGGTCCGAACTCCGCCAGCAACGTCGTCTACACGGATACGGTTCCGGCAAACACCACTTTCGTTTCGCTCACACTTCCTGCCGGAGCAACCTGCACCACTCTTCCCGCGGTGGGCGGTACTGGCGCGATCAGTTGCTGCCCGGGAGCCGGTGGAGTTTGCTCGGGCGTGGCATTCCCGGCGGGTGGCACGGCGCAACTTCCGCTGGTGGTGAAGGTGAATGCGGGCACCGCGTCGGGAACGGTGATTTCCAACACCGCGAGTATCGCTCCGACGACGAATGACGTGAACCCCGCGAATAACACCTCCACGGCGACCACCGTTGTCGCTTCACCCTCGCAGGCGGACGTTGCCATCGTAAAAACCGCCGCGCCGGAGCCCGTGGACCAGGGAGCGACCCTCACCTATACGCTGCAAGTGACGAACAGCGGCCCGGCCGTCGCGCAAAACGTAAACGTGTCGGATCCTCTGCCAAGCCAGGTCTCATTCGTTTCCGTTTCCACCACACAAGGCACTTGTTCGCAAGCTGCCGGCACGGTCAGCTGCAGTTTGGGTTCGGTCAGCGTTGGCGGCTTGGTGATCATCACCATCAACACCACGGCGGTGACGTTCAGTTCGTCTTCCCTGGTGCCCAATACCGCCACCGTCGGCTCTTCGACCAGCGATCCAAACCCGAACAACAATTCTTCGACCGTGGTCTCGACGATTCAGGCGCCCACGGCCGTGCAGCTTTCTTCATTCCAGGCGCAAGCACGTGCCGGCGGTGGCGTCTTGCTGGAATGGCGTACGCGTGAAGAAGTTCACAATCTCGGCTTCCACGTGTACCGCGAAGACACGCAGGGTCGGCACCAGCTCGATCCTTCGCTCATCGCCGGCGGCGCGCTTCTGCTGCGCGGCGGGCAGCCAGGCCATTCCGCGCGAACGTATCAGTGGATCGATCCGCAAGGCGGCCCAGGCTCGTCGTACGTACTCGAAGACGTGGACCTCAACGGCGGCCGCAACACGCACGGCCCGGTGACTCCGGATTCGACGGTCTCGGACGCGGCTTCCTATTCGCCCGCTATGCTGCTGAATCAGCTCACGAGCTCGTTGCCGGCCGCGAGGCCGATGCCTATGCCATGGCGACCGGGTGCGCCCGTGCCTCCCACCGCGCCAGCGGGCAGTGCGGAAGTCTCGAGCGCGTATCTCGATTCGCTCCCAGCCGCAAAAATCTCTGTCAACGCGGAAGGTTGGTACGTGGTCACGCGCGCGCAACTCGTCGCGGCGGGATTCGATCCTGGCTACGATGCGCGCACGCTCCAGCTTTACGCCGAAGGCGTCGAACAGCCCATCGCGATCCTCGGCCAGCAAGGCGGCTATCTCGCAAACAACGGCGCCATAGCCTTCTACGGCACCGCGATTGACACGCCCTTCTCCGGCACACGCATCTATTGGCTCGTACGAGGTTCACAACAGGGTAAGCGTATTCCGATTTCCACTTCCGCAGGTTCCAGCGCCTCGAGCGTGCCGAGTTTCTTGTCCTCTGTCAGATTCGAGCAACGCACCACCTACTTCGCGGCGCTCCTGAACGGCCCGAACGCCGACAACTTCTTCGGCGCGTTAGTTAACACCGAGCCAGTGGATCAGGATCTCGCGATCGAACACTGCGATTCGTCCTCCAGCATTCCCGCACAGGTGACCATCACTCTGCAGGGAGTCACTGCCGGCCAGCCGCACAGCGTCAGCGTCACCGTGAACGGCTCCTCCGTCGGCGTTCTGAATTTTAGCGGCCAGGACAACTTCACCAGCACTTTCCCGGTCGAGCAGGGCCTGCTCCATGACGGGACGAACGTCGTCACCCTCACCGCTCTCAACGGTGACGCCGATACGAGCCTGGTCCAATCCATCGTCCTGAATTTCCCGCACACTTACACCGCGGATTCCGATTGGCTCCGCGCGGCTGCAGCTGCGGGCGCGCACGTAAAAATTAGCGGGTTTTCGAATCCGCAGATTCAGGCCTACGACATTTCCGATCCGCTCAACATCATTCAACTTGCCGGTCCCATCACTTTTGACAACACGGGCGCCAGCATCACCATCACCGTGCCCGGTGCGCCGTCGAGCCTCGTGCCGCACACGCTCATCGCGTTGGCGGCTGATCAAATATCGTCGCCCGCAGCGATCACTTACCATCCGCAGAGTGCGCTCGAAGAACAACGCGCCGGCGCCGAAATCGTCATCATCACGCATCCGGATTTTGCGTCGACCGTCGCGCCGCTGGTGAGCCTGCGCAAATCGCAACAGCATGAAGTCGCGGTCGTCACCGTGGACCAGCTCTTCGACGCCTTCAATTACGGCGAACGCAGCCCCTTCGCGCTGCAAAGCTATCTGCAATTCGCTTCCATACAGTGGCGCGAAAAGCCGCAGTCCGTGCTGCTCCTCGGCGATGCCTCGTTCGATCCGCGCGATTATCTAAGCCTGGGCGATTTCGATTTCGTTCCCACGCGCATCATTGAAACGGCCGCATTCAAAACAGCGTCCGACGATTGGCTCAGCGATTTCCAGGGCACAGGCTTCGCCACCATTCCCACCGGGCGCATTCCCGCGCGCACTGCTGCGGAGGCGGCGCTGGTGATCTCCAAGATCGTGAATTACGAACGCGGCACGTCGCAGGGCGGTTGGCAGCAGCAAGCCTTAGTCGTCGCGGACCAGAACGTCGGCGTGGATTTCTCCAGCGAGGCGGATATGGCCGCCGCGCTGCTGCCCCCCTCGCTCGTCACAACCAAAATTCTGGCGGACAGCCAGTCCACGGGCGTCGTCTCGCAACAGATTCTTGACGCGATCAACTCCGGCACCCTGCTCGTCAACTACACCGGCCACGGCGCCGAGCAGCAGTGGTCCTTCTCGGACTTGCTCGACAACACTTCGGCCAGCACGCTCAACAACGGCGGACGCCTGCCCGTCTTCCTGCTAATGGATTGCCTGAACGGCTTCTTCCACGACGTCTACGCCCAGAGCCTCTCGACCGCGCTGCTCCTAGCGCCGAATGGCGGCGCAGTAGCCGTCTGGGCCTCTTCCGGATTTACCACCGCCCCTCCGCAAGCCGCCATGGACCAGGCGCTGCTCCGCACGCTCGCAGCCAATCCCACGCAACCTCTGGGCCGCTCCATACTGATGTCGAAATTGAATATTACCGACCCGGATGTTCGCCGCACCTGGATCCTGTTCGGCGACCCCGCCATGCGCGTTGCATTCCCAACCGCATCCTCAACATTCACAGTGAAGCCGCGCATCACTCCCGCAACGCAAACCCCGCGCTGAACCTGCGTCGCACACAATGTACCGGGGTGTCATCCCGAGCGCAGCGAGGAATCTGCTTTTCGTTGGTGCGCAAGCGTACAGGCAAGCGCCGCGATTGTGGTAGGGCAGGGAATTCAGATCAAGTCCGCGGTACAATCGTACCGGCACCGGAACCATGCAGAACTTTGACAAAGTCTCCAAACAAATCGCGGTCGTCGCGCTCGGCACATTCGCGGTCGTGTACGCTGCCGACTATGCTCTGCTGCAATATAAGATGAGCAAGAATGACGGCGCCGACGCCCTCGGCTCGGTCACCTCCTACTACGGCGCCGCTCTGAAAGACGGCAAAATGGAAATATTCACCGACCAGCCGCAGCTGGAAACCTGCGTGCACTCCCTGTTCCCGCATTCCGGCTACCGCCCGTGCTGGTACGCCAGCCGCAACACCGTGAAACCCATCGGCTAGGATCCGGCCGCGAAACCATTTTCCGCCCGCTGCTGCGTCCAGCAAGCCGCCCTTCCAGCGCCGCAGGCGCGGCATAAGTTAGCCCAGGCCGGAAGGCCTGGGAATCCTTGCAAGCCGAGTCCGGAGCGCCCTAGGTGCGACACATCTTTTGCGATTGCGCCTTCACTCCCGGCGCAGCCAGATGTCCGCTAGCGCTTCTTCCTACGCGTTCTCCGCACACCGCCATCCGCATTCGCTGCCGTCTGCAAGAGCTGCAACAAAGCCTGTGCATCCCGCGTAAGCGCACGATGCCGCGGATAAATCACATCCAAATTCCGCCGCAAGGGCTCCTCATTCACAATCTCAATCGCCACCAGCTTGCCCTTGCGCAATTCGTGCGTTACCGCAATTAACGGCAGAAAACTCAGCCCCAGTTTCCGCTCCACCATCCGCTTAGCCGCCTCGATCGTCTCCACCTCGAGCACCGTATTCGGCAACTGCCCCGCGCGACGAAACAACCCTTGGCTCAAAGTCCAATCGCTCGAACCGCGATCGAAAAATATCAGCGGCATTGCCTCCACATCTTCTAGCCGCACGCGCCGTTTCCGCGCGGCCGGATGATTCGGATGCCCCACCAGAATCAAAGGATCATCGCGCAGCGTCATCGTCTCCACTTCCGGATGGTTCAACGAGCGCGCCACACCAATCTCCGCCTCGCCGTCCAGCACCATCTTCAATACCTGCACGGAAGTCCCCGAGCGCAAATTCACCAGCACCTTCGGATGCGCCGCCTGGTAATCCTTCATCACGTCCGGCAAAAAATAAGTACACACCGAAAGCGCCGCAGCGATGCTCAAAGACCCGCCCGCGGAAGGCTGCAGTTCGTGCACCGCCTGCCGCGCGCGTGTCACGTCGCGCAGCAACTGTTCGGCATGCGGACGTAGCGCCTTCCCCGCAGGCGAAACCGAAAGATTTCCGTGCACGCGCGCAAATAGCTTCACTCCCAGCCCGTCCTCCAGCGCCCGCACCCGCGCGCTCACCGCCGGCTGGCTGATATTCAGAGCCGCCGCCGCGCGATGAAACCCGCCGTACGTCAGGACCGCCAGAAACGTCTCGAGTTGATCGATTTCCACGTAACCTCGCTTAGCCCCCGAATTCGGACTCGCGCCACGGCCGAGAAATGCCACGGTACAAAAGCAGGGAATCACCCTTTCCGAAGCCGTACTACGTGACTTAGTACGACCGTTGGAAACTACCCGATAATCATATTCTATCAAGATGATAAGGACAATCAGTTTGACTGATTGCCTGCCTTCCTCCAGACTGTCGAGCAGTCGCCAGTAATTCACCGGACCGCGAGCGGTCAGCAACCCCGCTCACGCCACCCTGGCTGCTCCGGCCCCCAAGACCCAGCTCTGTTGTTTCGAACGAGAGAAACCCGCACCACAACGGCTTTCTCAATCGAAAAGGACGCAACCAATGACCAGCAACGGCAACCACCGCAACCTGGAACATCAATGGAAGACCGACCTGCGCTGGGAAGGCATCACTCGCCCCTACTCCCAGAAAGATGTCGAGCAATTGCGCGGTTCCGTCCACATCGAGCACACTCTGGCGCGCATGGGTGCCGAGCGCTTGTGGCATTTGCTGCAGGATGATCTCTTCGTTGCGGCCCTGGGAGCCTTGACCGGCAACCAAGCCGTGCAGCAAGTCGCCGCAGGTTTGCAGGCCATTTACCTGAGCGGCTGGCAAGTCGCGGCCGATGCCAATGACGCCGGCCAAATGTATCCCGATCAGAGCCTGTATCCCGCCGACAGCGTGCCCAACGTAGTGCGCAACCTGAATCGCGCCCTGGCCCGCGCTGATCAAATCCATCACGCCGAAGGCAGGAACGGAATTCATTGGTTCGCTCCGATCGTGGCCGATGCCGAAGCTGGATTCGGCGGCAACCTGAACGCCTTCGAACTGATGAAAGCCATGATCGAAGCCGGCGCCGCCTGCGTGCACTTCGAAGATCAATTGTCCTCAGCGAAAAAGTGCGGACACCTCGGCGGAAAAGTTCTCGTCCCTACCGTCGAAGCCATTCAGAAACTCGTCGCCGCGCGCTTGGCCGCCGATGTGATGGGCGTGCCAACCCTGATCATGGCGCGAACCGACGCCGACAGCGCGCGCCTGATCACGAGCGATGTTGACCCGCGCGACCGCGAATTCCTCACCGGCGAACGCACGAGCGAAGGGTTTTACGGCTTTCGTGCCGGCCTGCCTGCCGCGATTGCCCGCGGCCTGGCCTACGCACCGTACGCGGACCTGCTCTGGTGCGAAACTTCCAAGCCGCATCTCGGCGAGGCGCGTCAGTTTGCCGAAGCGATTCACGCCAAGTATCCCAACAAAATGCTGGCCTACAATTGCTCGCCTTCCTTCAACTGGCGCAAGAATCTCGATGACGCCACCATCGCGAAATTCCAGCGCGAACTCGGCGCGATGGGCTACAAATTCCAATTCATCACTCTCGCCGGATTCCACGCGCTGAATCTCACCATGTTCGAGCTGGCGCGCAACTACAAGCAGGACGGCATGACCGCCTACTGCCGCCTGCAGGAAGAAGAGTTTGCCAGCGAGAAGGATTACGGCTATGCAGCCGCCAAGCACCAGCGCTTTGTCGGCACCGGTTACTTTGACGCGGTCCAACAAGCCATCACCAGCGGCACGGCGTCCACCACAGCACTCGCCGGTTCCACCGAAACCGACCAATTTCAGGAAGCGAAGCCGCAGCATTCATCGACGCACGCCAAACAGGAGATGCGTCACGCCGCTTCCGCGGACTAGGTCCCGTTCACGCGTTTAAGTTCGGGGCAGACAAACTAAAGCAGGCGAGCTCGCCGAGTTCGCCTGTCCGTTTTTGCGGTTTCCACACTTGCTCTGCCGCCCAAGGTTACCGACCTACCCGCGCCGCGCAATCACAATCCTGGAAGTAGTAATCGCCTGTCCCACATGTCGCTGCGTGTGATCTGCCACGTGTACCAGCAACCCGCCCACGGTCGTCGGCAGCAACTTTGTACCAACCGGCCGCGGCTCCTGCAAACGATTCGCATCAATTTGCCGGATGCGCGCAGCAGCGCGCAGCCAAGCAGCATCCAATTCGGCAAATAGCTCGTCGCGCGTGGCACCGCCGTCGAGCTCGTTCTTCAGCGCCGCAATCTGCGACTCGTCGAGCCGCTTTCCTTCCGCATAAGTCAACAGCCGATCAATGCTCCGCGCAATATGCCGAATATGAAACGCCACCGGAGCAAGTCCCTCCGGCCGAGCATTCAATTCCGCGTCGCTCAATTTTCCACACCAGCGCGAAAGATCTTCGCCGGCCAGCTCCAGCGCGTGCAGCACAGCTCTGGGCACCGTCGCGACGTCGGTCAGCGTGCCGCGTAGCCACGGTTCCGGCATCCCAGCTTCACTCATTCGCGCACGCCTCCGATTCCTACCCTACCTGAAATCGCACGCTCAATAAATGACAACGTCCAACGCCAGAAGTCGTTCAATGCGTTGCGGGCCCGGGCTTGGCTGCGCGAGTCTCGGCAGGCTTTGTCGCGTCCGGTGCTTTTTCATCAGCGGGTTTCCCGTCAGCCGTCTTGGCGTCACCCGCATTCGCTCGAGGTGTTGTTGCCGCCGCATCCGCAGCTTTCGCGTCTTGCGCATTCGGCGCGACCATATATTGAACGATCGCCAGGCTTTCGCGGATGTGCGCAGGAATGTAGCGGTTGCTTCGCACCCCCGTTGCCTCCTCCAGGCATCCGTACGAAGCCAGTTTCCGATGTCGCCGGTCGGCCTCAAATGCCCACGGATCCGCGTCAATGGACTCGGCCGCCCCAATCACCGGGCCAGCCGCGTCCTGGATGGGAACCGCTCGGATCCGGACAATCACCCGATGGCCTGCCTTGTGCCGCAGGGTTATCTCGGCAGTCGCAGGCCTTTCATCGCGCAGCACGCTCGCCCGCGCGCCCCCGATCTCGCAAATCCCTTTTTTCGCCTCTTCCTTTTGCGGCGGGAAGAAATCCCGGCAAGAATGTCCCACCACGGCCTGCCGCAGGTACCCGGTAATCTTTTCCGCCCCTTGATCCCAGAACCGGGTTCTCTGGTCGCAGTTGACCATATAAAGTCCCGTCTGCATGCTTTCCGGCACGATCCGATGGATTTCAGGGTCTGCGAAGACGGGTATGGAACTACTCCATAATGAATCATCGGTCAAAAGCCGAACAAGTTTAGGTCGTCACCAGCTCCATGAAACGTCATGCACGAAGCGTTCCGCCACGGGTGAAATCGGCACACAGGCTCGAAAAAATCATCATTCATGCGTCCGTAACGCTCCGCTAATAGTATTCTGTGGTTCGTAAATACGCGCTGCTGCGCGGCTTGCTACGTTCCCAGGAGAGAATTCCGGATGGAAAAAAGAAATTTCCTTTTTGTCTCGCTCACCGGCCTCATTAGTGACATCGCCTGGCAGGTTTCCAAAGAAGGCCACGAAGTCCGTTACTTCATCCAGGACAAAAAGGAGCGCGATATCGCCGACGGCTTCGTCGCCAAATCAAAAGACTGGGAAAAAGACTCGGATTGGGCGGACATCCTCATCTTTGACGACACCCTGGGCCAGGGCGAAAAAGCCAAGAACCTGCGCGCGGCTGGAAAAAAAGTGATCGGCGGCACGCCCTACACCGATCGCCTGGAAGACGACCGTTCCTTCGGCCAGGAAGAGCTCAAGAACGCCGGCGTCAACATTCTTCCCTACGGCGAGTTTTCATCCTTCGACGACGCCATAGACCACGTCGAGCAGAATCCCGGCCGCTACGTCATCAAGCCCAGCGGCGAGGCCCAAAACGTCAAGCGCCGCCTCTTCGTGGGCGAGGAAGACGACGGGCAAGACGTGATTCACATGCTCGAAGCTTACAAACGAGCGCTCTCCGACGAAATTAAAGTTTTCCAGCTACAACGCCGCGTCACGGGCGTCGAAGTCGCTGTCGGCGCATTCTTCAACGGAAAGAGTTTCGTGTATCCCATCAACATCAATTTCGAACACAAGAAACTTTTCCCCGGAGAAAATGGCCCTCCCACCGGAGAAATGGGCACCACCATGTTCTGGAGCGAGGCGAATCATCTCTTTGACCAAACGCTGCTGAAGATGGAAAACAAGCTTAAGGAAGAAGGCTACATCGGCTACATAGACTTGAATTGCATCGTGAATTCCCACGGCATCTACCCGCTGGAATTCACCTCGCGCTTCGGCTATCCCACCATCAGCATCCAGCAAGCCGGGATGATCACTCCCATCGGCCAATTTTTCTGGGACCTCGCGAGCGGCAACGATCCCAAACTCAAAGTACGCAGCGGCTTCCAGATCGGCGTACGCATCGTCGTCCCGCCCTTTCCCTTTGACGACGATGAGACCTTCGATTCATTCTCCAAGAACGCCGTGATAGTTTTCAAAAAGCCTCCGACCGATGAAATGCACATCGAAGACGTGAAACAAGTGAACGGCCAATGGCTGGTAGCCGGAACCTCCGGAGTAATCCTGGTAGTAGTCGGCCTAGGCCAGACCATGAAGCAAGCCCAAACCCAGGTGTACTCCCGCATCAAGAATGTCCTAATCCCCAACATGTACTACCGCACAGACATCGGCGACCGCTGGGTAGAAGACAGCGACCGCCTCCACACCTGGGGCTACTTGCGCTGAGTCATTTCCGTTGCGCTGCCGTTCGTAGCGCCGGCGTCCCGCCGGCTCTGTTGCCATTGCTGGTGTCGTCGCCGTTGCTCTTGACTTTGTAGCGGCCAGCTTCGGCTGGGCGCCGTTGACTTTGCTTTTAGCTCTGTAGCGCCCGGTCCCGCGAAGCGGGACCGGGCAGCAGTTGGCGTTGGTTTCGTAGCGGAGTTTTTGCCTCCAGGTTATTGAATTTGACCGTGGTTTTGTAGCGGCCGCCTGTCCACCCTGAGTGCGCGCCAGCGAACTCAGGGCAGGCGGGCGGTTTGGATCAAGCCTCATCCCAGACGCCACGTGCCGCCCCGAACCCTCCTTGCGATTCGCAATCACTCCTCCGCAGCGTCCTTGTCAACCGCCACTCCCTACGCTAAAGTAGCCGCTCTTCCACGGAGCGCGCCCAAAAATGCCAGTAGTCGCCGGAAAAGAAAAACTGAAAATCCTAATCCGTCGCGCCGCCATCCAAAAACGCGTCCGCGAAGTAGCCCACCAAATCACGAAAGACTTCGCAGGCCAGCGCGTCCATCTGATCGGCGTACTAAAAGGCGCCTGCATCTTCCTTTCCGACTTGGTCCGAGAAATCAATCTGGAAACCTCTATCGATTTCATCGCCGTGTCCAGTTACGGAAAAAACAAAGAAAGCTCTGGCCAGGTCCGCCTGCTAAAAGATCTCGACAGCAGCATCGAGGGCCTGAACGTAATCGTAGTCGAAGACATCCTCGACACGGGCATCACCCTAACCTATCTGTTGCGCGTGCTGGAGCAGCGCAAACCCAAATCCCTGCGCATCGCCGCGCTGCTCGATAAGCCGTCGCGCCGCATCAAGCAAGTCAAAGCCGATTATATCGGTTTCCAGATCCCCAACGATTTCGTCGTCGGCTACGGCCTCGATTACGCCGAACGCTATCGCAACCTGAAAGACGTCTGCATCCTGACGCTTCCGGAATGATCATGCCCCTCACCGAATCCGAGATCGCCCGCCTGATTGATCACACCCTGCTGAAACCAGACGCCACCCAGGACGAAATCCGCAAACTCTGCGCAGAAGCCCTGCAATACGAATTCGCTTCCGTCTGCGTGAATCCCTGGAACGTCGCGCAGGCCGCCGAACTTCTCCGCGGCAGCACCGTAAAAGTTTGCACTGTAGTGGGATTTCCGCTAGGCGCCACGCTGCCGGAAGTAAAGGTTTACGAGGCGCACAAATCCATCGAGCGCGGCGCCCGGGAAATCGACATGGTCATCAACATCGGCGCGCTGAAGTCCGGACGACTGGCTGCGGTTGATGCAGATATCCATGGCGTCGTAAAAGCCAGCCACCAGGGCGGTGCCATCTGCAAAGTGATCATCGAAACCTGCCTGCTCACCCGCGAAGAGAAAATCCAGGCCTCGCTCGCCGCCAAAAATGCCGTCGCGGACTTCGTGAAAACCTCCACAGGCTTCAGCACAGCCGGCGCGACGCCTGAGGACGTTCGCCTGATCCGCGAAACCGTCGGCCCCAACACCGGCATCAAAGCCGCCGGAGGCGTACGCACCCTCGAAGACCTGCAGAAAATGGTCGAGGCCGGCGCCACCCGTATCGGCGCCAGCGCCGGCGTCAAAATCATCCAGCAACTGCGCTCCGGAAAATCGCCGGCAGCCTCCGGCGCCTCCTCTAGCGACAAATATTGAAGACTTCCAAGCAGGCTCAACTCGGCGGCAAGTGCTCCACACCCGCCTGCTATAATGGAATGATTCTGTGCGTACGGTGTGCGGAGTTGTGAAAATGCCGGCAGCGGGCGCATGCATTTCCCCGGCGGGGGTCGGGGAGTCCTAAACATAGCGAAATGGACGCGGCAAAACTAAATTCCAAAATCGACGTCCCGGCGGACGCTCTCAAAGTTCTGGCGGAGCTTAGCCAGGAAATCAACTCGTCGCTCAATCTCGATGAAGTGCTGTCCACCGCCGCCGCGCTCATCAAGCGCCTGGTCGACTACGAAATTTTCGCGGTCCTCCTCCCCGAAGAGGGAACCGATCAGATGTACTTCCGTTTCGCCATTGGTCACCGCGCGGAAGTCGTGCAACACTGGCGTATCCCCGTAAGTGAAGGCATCATCGGCGCCGCTGCCACCACCGGCCAGGCCATTCGCGTCGGAGACGTTCGCTCTGACCCGCGTTACCTCAACGCACTGGATGCCGTTCGCTCCGAACTTGCCGTCCCGCTGATCGTTCGCGGTCGCGTGATCGGCGTTCTGGACGTCGAAAGCAGCGAACTCGATTATTTCACTCCCTATCAGCAAAGCATCCTGACGCTCGTCGCGTCGCGCATCGGCACAGCCATCGAAAACGCCAAGCTCTACGAACACGAGCGCAGCCAGTCCGAAACCCTTTTGCTCTTGAACGAAGTCGGCCGCGAAGCCAACTCCTCCCTCTCCGTCGAAGAAGTCCTTCGTCGCGCCGCCGAGCTAACCAAGCGCCTGATCAATTACCAGATTTTCAGCATCCTGCTCTTCGACGAGACCGACAACGTCTTCCGTCATCGCGTCACCGTGAAATTCGGTCAGCGCGTCCAGGAAAAATTTGCTGTTCCGGCTCATGAAGGAATTGTCGGCGCCGCCGCATCCCTGAAACGCGCCGTTGTCGTTCCAGACGTCGCTCTCGATCCGCGCTACTTGCTCATCAATCCCGAAACGCGCTCCGAGCTAGCCGTCCCCATGCTCAATAAGGATCGCGTCATCGGCGTGATGGACCTCGAGAGCCCGCAGCTGAATTATTTCACTCCGGATCACGTGCAAGCGCTTTCGATTCTCGCCGCGCATCTCGCCGTCTCCATCGAAAATGCCCGCCTCTACGAACAGCTCGCCCGCGACGAAGCCCGCATGGAGCGCGACCTCAGCGCCGCCCGCCGCATTCAAGGCGCACTGCTACCGCGCCTGCCTGGACCGGAATTCGGCCTCGAGATCGCCGCCCGCGTAGTTTCTTCCCGCGAACTAAGCGGCGACCTCTACGATTTTCTGCGCTATGGTCCGCAGGAATTAGCCATCGCCATGGGCGACGTCAGCGGGAAGGGAAGTGCCGCCGCGCTTTACGGCGCTGTCGCGATCGGCACGCTGCGCAGTCTGGGCCCGCAAAAACATCGCCCCGCGGAAATGCTGCGCGCCATCAACGGCTTTCTCGGCGAGCGCCGCATCGAAGGCCGCTTCATGACTCTCTGTTTTGCCACCTGGCACCGCGGCCGTCACAAATTGCGCATCGCCAATGCCGGACAGGAAGAACCTTTCCTGTATCACGGCGGCCGTTGCGAACGGATCATGCTCGCCGGGTTTCCGCTAGGAATGTTCGAGGAATCCACCTACGATCAGCGCAGTTACATCCTGAATGAAGGTGACATCGTCGTATTTCACTCCGACGGCATCGGCGATACGCAAAATTCCAGCGGAGAATTCTTCGGCCACACCCGCCTAGCCGAATTAATCACCGCAAACCACAATCTCAACTCGGATGGCATCGCCGACCGCATCCTAGAAGAGGTTGACACCTTCTCCGGCGGCGCCCATCCCTTCGACGATCGCACCCTGCTGGTCCTGAAAGTAAAGTAGCTCGCTGGAAAGATCACAGCCCCAGCTTTTGACTTTGTAGCGGCGCACTTCAGTGGGTCATTTTGCAGGTTTAATCGACCTTCGTTATGGCGGCGGGCGTTTTGGTCTTCTTCAAATGCACAAACGTGTTCACCGAATCATTGAACATCCCCTGCTGATCCACAAACGTCAAATGCCCGCTCTTCGGTAAAATCACGATCTGCGAATCCGCGATCTTTTCGTGCATTTCCTGCGACAACGCCGGGTCGCACTCGTCGTGATCCCCCGCAATAATCAGCGTGGGCACATGAATCGTGTGCAGCCGCTCCACATACTCCACCGACTTCAAATTTCCATCAATCACGAACTCGCCATTCGACCCCCACATCTCGCGATACAAATCCCACGCCGTATTACCGACCGTCGTCGGGTCGTAATTCGGGTCCGGATGATTCTGATAAAGGTATGGAAAATACGCCCCGCCCCAAGCCGCAATCATGTAATCGTTCGTGTATCGGTTTTTCTCGTAATTTCTGCCGTGCCCGTAAAGTCCCGCCTTTTCCTCGCGATCAATTTGTTCACGCACGTCATCCGGAGCCGCCGCTTTCACCCGCGCCAGCACCTGATTCATCTCCGCAGAGCTCGCAAACGTGCTGCACAAAATCAGATGGCTCAAGTTATTCTGATATTTCAGCGCGTAAGCCTGCGCCAACACACCTCCGTAAGAATGTCCCAGCAAGGTGATTTTCCCCAGCATCAGCCCTTGCCGCACCGCTTCCACGTCTTCCACCATATTTTCCACGGTGTATCCGGCGGGATCATCCAGCTTTTGCGAACGCCCGGAGCCGCGCTCATCAATAAAAATCAGCCGGTTCTGACGCGCCAGCGGCAAAAGGTACGGCAGAAGGTAATCGTGCGATGCGCCAGGCCCTCCGTGCACAATCACAATCGGAGCTCCACGGCCAATCGTCGTGTAATAAATTAAGACGCCGCTCGAATCAACGTACCCCTCCTGAATCGGATAATCCGCCACGGGAACGCGACGAGGCGGCACCGCCGTATCGCTCGCAGCCTGTTCCGCTGGCGCTTGCGCCTGCGGAACTGGAGCGGCCTGTGCAGCCTGCGCACCCGATTGCTGCGCCCCAGCGCACGCGCACACCAATCCCAACAGCGCAAAATAAATCTTGAATCGCATGGAGAATCCTCCGTTAACGGCGGCTCGTGCCTCGGCAAAATGGCGAAGACGTCGCCCGGGTAGCGGCCGCCTGCTCTTGCCTTTTAAGCGGGCATTTTTGAAGTTGTCTTTGATCTTGTACGGAAGCACATTCGCTCGTCATGAAGTGCGCGCCAGCGATCGCGCGAAGTTCCTGCCCCTCAGCGCTCTCCCCACCGCAATTTGCTGCGCAGTATTTCGTAGTACGTCTTGCGCGGCGGGTTCACCACTTGCACCTTCGTCGCGGCCTTGGTGATCACGACTCTGTCCTGTGGCTGCAACTGAAACCCAATCTGACCATCCAGTGTCAAATAAACCGGCTCGCCCGACGCCGAAAAATCCAGCTCCACGTGCGCCGTGTCCGGCACCACCAAGGGCCGGTTCGTCAACATGTGCGGGCAAATCGGCGTAATCACAAACGCATCCAGATCCGGATGAATGATCGGCCCGCCCGCCGCCAGCGAATAGGCCGTCGAGCCGGTCGGCGTCGCCACAATCAGCCCATCAGCGCGATAACGCCCCACATGGTGATGATCCACATGAACGTCAAAATCCAACATGCGTGCCAGAGCCGCCTTGTTCGCCACCGCATCATTCAAAGCCGTCAGTCGCTCAGCCGGTTTATTGCTGTGCACGATCTCCGCTTCCAGCATCATCCGTTCGCTGGTGCGGTGTTCGCCCGCCACAATCCCTTCCAGCACCGGATAAAGTTCATCCAGCGTCACGCTCGTCAAAAATCCCAGCCCGCCCAGATTCACCGCCAGAATCGGAACGTCGTGCCCGCCCAGCGCCCGCGCCGCCGCAAGCAAAGTTCCGTCGCCACCTAGAACGATCAGCAGATCAACTTTCGCCGCCATTTCTTCCCGCGTCATCGCCGGACCGTTCGGATCAAGCGTGGTCCGCGTCCGCGGGTCCACGGAAACTTCGATCTTGCGCGCCTCCAGCCAGCGTTTTAATTCCGGCACAACGGCCGTGACCATTTCGGGGATTGGTTTGCAGATAATGCCGGCAGCGCGAATCATAATTGGAGGCAGAATTCTACTCTACCCGCGAGCGCGGGCGTGCAGAAAAAACTCCTGGTTGCCTCCCGTCCCGGGCAAATGGCTCGGCCGCACTCCCAGAATTTCCAGCCCGCACGCGGTAGCCGCCGCCTCTACCCGCTCGATGGCTTTCTGGTGCAGCGCCGCATCCCGCACGATCCCGCCCTTGCCGATTTCGCTCTTCTCCAACTCGAATTGCGGCTTGATCAATATCAAAAAATCCGAGGCCGCAGCAGCGACGGGCACAACAGCCGGCAAAACTTTCGCCACCGAAATAAAAGACACATCCATCGTCACGAGCGCAGGCCGCTCCGCAATATCCTCAGCCTTGAGATAACGCGCGTTGAGTTCGACAGCCGTTACGCGCGGATCCTGCCGCAACCTCCAATCCAGCTGATCCACAGTCACATCCACCGCGAATACCCGCACAGCCCCATGCTGCAGCAAACAATCCGTAAATCCTCCGCTCGAACTCCCCACGTCCAGACAAACTCGGCCTTGCGGTGAAACCGCGAAATCCTCGAGCGCCCCCTCGAGCTTCAGCCCGCCGCGGCTCGCATACCGCAAAGCCTCGCCAATCATTTCCACCCGCGCATCCCTAGCCACCTGCGACC
Organism: Acidobacteriota bacterium; assembly: GCA_013289715.1. Taxonomy (GTDB): domain Bacteria; phylum Acidobacteriota; class Terriglobia; order Acidiferrales; family UBA7541; genus Palsa-295. Next base: position 68,645 of record JABCZJ010000017.1, read on the forward strand.
CGGGCTTCTCCATCTTCTGCCCATTCACCAACACGTTCCCAGCCAGCAACAAAGCCTGCGCGCGCTCCCGCGAGGGCGCCAACCCGCGCTCCACAATCAAAACGTCCAACCGTATTTTTCCGGCCTTGCGATTCTGATGGGTTTTGCCTGAAGCGGATTTCTGAGAAGTAGGTTTGGATTTCATGCGCAAGCAGAGCAGCGGCCGTACGAACTGTTTTCTCTGTGTTCTCCGGTTTTCTTCGTGTCCTCTGTGTTAATGTTCTCGCCTTTCTCTACGCTCCAACCTCTTCGTTAAATCTTTTCGCCTTTCTCTTCGCTCGCTTTCATCACTGCCTTTATCAGTTTTCATCTGCGTTCATCCGTGGTGATTTTAACAACCGCAACGCAACCGACCAACCCTACGCCCGCCGCGCCACCAAAAATTGCGCCAACGCCCGCAATCTCCCCGCCCGCTCCCCATAAAAATCCAATTCCCTCAAAGCCTTAGCCTCCAAATCCGCCGCAATATCCCGCGAAACCTCCAACCCATGCAAAGCCGGATAAGTAGCCTTCTTCTGCGCCTGGTCCTTACCCGCCGTCTTCCCCAGCGCCGCCGACGACTCCTCCACATCCAAAATATCGTCCACCACCTGAAACGCCCACCCGATACTCTCCCCAAACGCGAGCAGCCGCGTCACGTCTCCGCGATCTGCCCCGCCCGCAATCGCCCCCGCCACAATCGACGCGCGAATCAAAGCCGCCGTCTTCGACCGGTGAATGTACTCCAGCATTCCCTTGTCCGGCGCTTTCCCCGCCGCTTCCAAATCCGCAACCTGTCCGCCAATCATTCCGCGATCGGTCCCCGCCGCTTCCGCTATCATCGCCAAAATCGTCAGCCGCCGCTGCGGTTCCACTGGCGCAAGCGCCAAACTATGAAACGCCAAAGTCAGCAGCGCGTCCCCCGCCAGAATCGCCATCGCCTCGCCAAACACTTTGTGGTTGGTCGGTTTTCCGCGCCGCAGGTCGTCGTTGTCCAGCGCCGGCAAGTCGTCGTGAATCAGCGAATAGGTGTGAATGAATTCCAGCGCGCAGCCCACCTGCACCGCTCCGTTCTGCTCCTGCGAGAACATCCGCGCCGCTTCCATGCACAAAATCGGCCGCACGCGCTTTCCGCCCGCAAACACGCTGTAGCGCATCGCCTGATGAATGGTAATCGGCAGCGCATCTTCGGGCGGCAATAGCTCCTGCAACGCCGCTTCCACCGTTGTTCTGTCCTGCTCGAAGAAATCGGGGATCGTCATAGGCTCGATGCAGATGTCTGGAATGCGAATCGCTGTGCAAAAATCCGCCGGCGGACGTTAATTATTTTCGTCTTCCGGCTCGAACGGCTCCGCCACAATTTTGCCATCCGCTTTCTTCAGCAGAATTTCCACGCGCCCCTCCGCCTCTTCCAGCTGCTTCTGGCATTCGCGCGAAAGCTTCACACCCTCTTCGAAGTGCCGCATCGCCTCATCCAGCGACAAATCCGCGCTCTCCAAACGTTTCACCACTTCCTCCAGCCGCGTAAGCGACTTCTCGAAGTCACCCTTCTTCGGCGCTTCCACCGGCACAACCGATTTATTCGACGTTGGACTCATTCTGCCTCGTTCCGCGCTGCCTGCAAGCGCTAAAAATATCTCACCACTGTAGCAGCCAACCGGATTCTATCGCGATGATTTTCTTGCAGCAATGCCACACTCCCGCCGATTCTGGGCCATTGTCTGGTCGCGCGACTCATCAGGAGTTGACCGGATAGGAAGAATCGCTTTGCGTTCGTCGGTACACAATCTCTGTCAGTCCTGCGACGATCAGCAATCCGAACGCGACGATAAGCAGGACCCCGAAGAAGGGGTCTGAATGCCACCAAATCGCTCCCGCAAGCCAGAAACAGCCTGCGACGGTAAAACAACCGACGTTCACCCATCTAGCAAATGTCCAATTTACAAGCTCAAGCACGATACCGAGAATCGGAAGAATTACCTCAAAAACGAATTCGAAGCACAACTGGAAATTCAACGTCGGGAATCCTACGCTTCGCAGCCTGGTAAACATTGCCCAAGCGACGAAGCTATTCGCAGCTAAAATCCAAGCGCCACGAAAGATTTTCTTCCCTACGCTAGAAGAGCGTCCGACGTCGACCAACGACAAAGGCTTATCGCTTTTCATATGTAGATCATCACACTTCCATGACATCGCACTTGGAGTGCTTCCTGCCACTTAACTCCCGCTTCACGCGTCAAGCGGAGACTCACTCACTATTTCCTGTCGTCCGGCAACAGCGTCAGCCGATGTGCGCGCGCCCCATCTTCGGCCACAATCGTAAACGCCGCCGGAATTCCGCGCCCCGCAAACCATTCCGCAAACTGGTCCCGATAATAAGGACTCGCATACTGCCCCGATTCACCAGTGGGAATTTCCATCAACGATTGATCGAAATTCGAAAGGTCCGCCACAAGACGCATCGCCGGCCCATGCCCCACGCCCATCGCCCGCACCGTATCAATCGTCCCGCCCTGCTCGTACGGCCCAATGCTCAGCAATCCGTGCAGCAATCCCGCGCGGCCCAGCGGATGAACCATGTCCAAGGAATGCAGCCGCCCCCAGTTCCACTCGGACTCAGTCGCTTGGCCTGTTTGCTTCTGCAGAGCCGCGACGGCGTCATCCGCGCTGACCATCAAGAGGTCATCATAATTCGCAAATCCAATCGGCAACCACGCCGCAGGCCGCGTGTTTAAAATATTTTCCAGAAATACTTTGTCGCGCCACCACACATCGTTGTAAACGCTCTGCGGTTCCCACAATTCGTACTTCGTAACCTCATCGCCCAAATATGGCTGCAGCAAACGCACAAAAAGCGCCCTCCGCGTATATTCCACAAACGAAGTCTCGACAGAACCCGCCGCAGCCCGCGCGTCCCATCCCGCCAAATTCGCAATCAATCGCTGCGCCCGCGCATCCGCAGGCCGCTTCGTCTTCGCCGCCTGCAGCAGGGCGCCAGCTAAAAATCGATTCGGCAGGCTCACGAAATCGTTCTGAATCGCGTTGCAGTCCGCTGCCGTTAGGCCCGTGCGCCCGGAAAGCAATTCATAAAGCCGCGCTGTCCGATAAGGCCCCGCCTGCCGATCGGACAAATAATATTTGTACCCTGGCCCCACCGTCCGCGCGTTCGCCGTGGCAATAATCCCGTCCGGCGGATTTTCCACCCGCGGCAATTCCTCGAACGGAATGTATCCCTTCCACTCATACAGATCCGTATCGCCGGGCACAGGCAACGCGCCAGCGCCGTTTGCGCGCACCGGAATGCGCGCCGGAATCGTGAACCCGATATTCCCATCCACATCCGCATAAATCGTATTCTGCCCCGGCCCCGCGATGTGCCGCGTCGTCTCGATAAACGAATTCCAACCTATTGCCTGCCCCAACAATGGAAATCCAAAATCCAGACCCCCAGGCTCGAGCGCCGTCCAGCGCAGCGCATAAGCGCGCCCCCCTTGCTCCGGCGTATCGCGATGGACGATTGGCCCATGCCGCGTCATCACCACATCCAGCGTCACATCCGGTTTCCCGCGCACAGGAATCACTTCGTGACGCACCTCCGCCGTCAGCATCTTGCCGTTCGCGGAATATTGCAGCGGGTTCACATCTGAAAAGTTCTCGGCGTAGAGATCCTCCACGTCCGCATTACTGTTCGTGAATCCCCAAGCGATCCGTTCGTTGTGCCCGATAATCACCAGCGGCGCCCCCGGCAGCGCGAACCCCTCGACGTTCAGCCCCGGCGCCGTCAAATGCACGATGTACCAAAGCGCTGGTGTCGAAAGCTGCAAATGCGTGTCGTTCGCCAGCAACGGCTTGCCCGAAGCCGTATGCGCCCCGCTCACCACAAAATTATTGCTCCCAATTATTTCCGACGACTCCTCCTCGAACTGCGCCAAAAAACTCCGCGCCGCGTCCCACGCAAGCGAAGCAAACGGTGGCGTACCAGTCTCATCGGCACCAACCGTGCGAGCATCGTCCAATCGCGTCGATGACGGAAAGTCCACAGCAGCAGCCCGCGAGGGCGGGGAACCCCCCGCAGTCCAAATAAAATGGTCCAGCGGCGAATCGCTCACGAACAAATCCCGCGCGCGTTCCTCTCCCACTTTCTCCGTAATCCACTGCCGGTTCAATTTCTCCTTCCAAGTGGCCGTCAGCGTCTTGTACATATACAAGCTGATCAAATAAGTGTCCGCCGGAGTCCAAGCCCGCGGCTTATAACCGAGCGCGACAAACTCAATCGGCAATTTCCCGCCGCGCTCCGCAATATTGTCGTTCACCCCCCGCGCGTAAGCGTCCAGCATTCCGCGAATTTCCGGAGAAGCATCCGCCACCGCGCGCACCGCCGCCTGCCGCATCCCCAAAGTCCGATTTTCCCTGTCGTACGCCAGCCCGAGCTCACCGAAAATCTCAGACAAATCCCCACTCGCCGCCCGCCGTAGCAAATCCATCTGCCACAACCGGTCCTGCGCCATCACAAAACCCTGCGCCGTCAGCAAATCCTGCAGCGATGTCGCGCGAATCCACGGCCGACCCCAACGGTCGCGATCCACAGTCGCCCCATCCTTCAATCCGCCAATCGCGACGCTGCCATCCAGTCGCGCCAGCGGCCGACGCACCAGCCACCAGCTCAACACCATCCCGGCGCCGACCAGAAGCAAAATCCCGGCAAACAAGTTGCGAAAAATGCGCGCTGCGCGTGTCATTCGTCCTGGCCTTGAATTACGAATTCCAATAGCGGCGCAGTGTAGCCCACAAAATCACCAGCCTGCAATGCGGCGAATCACCGCTGCAAACGAGCGTCGCCCTCTGCGCTCGACGCCCCTATTGCCCCGGCCCCGAAAACGATGCAAAATCCCGCCGTGCCCCACGAATGCACGAGCTCCTATCTCGCCGACGCCATCCGCCTGCTCCACCATTACAAACGCCTGGGCGAACGCGCGATCGCACAAGCTCCCGATGAGGCGCTCGGCGTCACCCTCGACGCAGAATCGAATTCCATCGCCATCATCGTCAAACATCTCTATGGCAACATGCGTTCCCGCTGGACCGATTTCCTCACCTCCGACGGGGAAAAGCCCGACCGCAATCGCGACACCGAATTTGAGTTCCCCGTCGCAACGCGCGCACAACTCACCGCCCAATGGGAAGCCGGCTGGAAATTCGTCTTCTCCGCCCTCGCCTCGCTCACCGACGCCGATCTCGGCCGCGAAGTCCTCATCCGCAACGAGCGCCACTCCGTAATGCAAGCCATCAATCGCCAAGTAGCCCACTATTCCTACCACGTAGGCCAAATCGTATTTCTAGCCAAACACTTCGCCGGCGATCGTTGGACCACCCTAACAATCCCGCGAGGCAAATCCGCCGAAGCAACGGCGAAAATCCGCGCTGCTCAAGCCTCGAAGCAACCAGCGAAGTAGCCAACCGCTTTACCAACGAAGGCCGACCAAGATGCGACCAGATCGGCGCGTTATCACCTCTCGCCACTAATCACCAATCACGAATCACTCATCACTTGTCACTTATCACTCGCCTCATCACCGCTTTTCCCCCATTGCCCCGCGCCTCTTGCTAGAATCAACTGCGATGATCGCCCTGCAACTTTTCGCAGTCCTCGCGCTCGTCGGCATCAACGCATTCTTCTCCGCCGCCGAATTCTCCCTAATCGCCGTCCGCCAATCCCGCGTCCGCCAACTCGTCGAACAAGGCGACGCCCGCGCCAAAGTAGTCGAAATTCTTCTCACCGACCTCACCCGCGTAGTCTCCGGCGTGCAAGTCGGCATCACACTAGCCAGCCTTTCGCTCGGCTATCTCGGTGAAATCACTCTCGCCGGAATCCTCAGCCCGCTCGTGCAAGCCATCCCGCGACCCTGGGCCGCGATCATCGCGCACGGCACCGCCCTCGCCATTGCCTTCGGCCTGCTCACCGTCTTGCAAGTCGTCCTCGGCGAGCTCGTCCCCAAAAGCCTCAGCCTAGCGCGCGCCGAACGCGTCGCCCTGCTCATCGCGCGACCCTTTTCCTGGTTCCTCAATACTTTTCGCTGGGCCATTGATCTTCTCGACGGCTGGGCCGAAAAGATCGTCGGCGCTCTCGGCGTGGTTTCACCGCACAGTCACACCCTGGTCCGCTCGACCGAAGAACTGCAAGTAATGATCCAGCAAGCCCGCGATCGCGGCCTGCTCCCCGCCGCCGAAGTAAAGTTCATTCAAGCCGCAATGGAACTCGGCCAGATTCAAGCCCGCGAAGTCATGGTCCCGCGCCCAGACGTTCACGCCCTCCCCGCCTCCGCCACTTTAGAAGACACCATGACCATGTTCGCCACCACGCAACGCTCGCGCATTCCCGTCTACGAAGGCACGCTCGACCACATCCTCGGCTTCGTCCATATCAAGGACATGATCTGGGTCCTGCTCGATCGCGCCCGCCGCGCCGAGGACCACCAGCCGCTCGCCGAATTCAATCTGCACACCGTCCTGCGCGACGCCCTCATCGTTCCCGAAACCAAGCCCGTCAGCGAGCTGCTCCTGGAATTTCGCGCCCGCCGCACCGGCCTAGCCATGATCGTGGACGAATTCGGCAGCATCCTCGGCCTCGCCACTCTCGAAGACATCCTCGAGCAAATGGTCGGCGAAATTCACGACGAATTCGACGTCGTCGAGCGCCCGCTCACGCTCCCCGACGGCGGCATGATCTTCGACGCGGCAATCAAAATCCGCGAGCTCGCCACGCGCTACAACATCATGCTCCCCGAAGATTCTTCCTACGAAACAGTCGGTGGTTTCGTGCTGACGCGCCTCGGATTCATTCCCCGCGGCGGAGAAAGTTTCGAAGCCGATGGCTATCGCTTCACCGTCATGGAGATGGACCATCGCCGCGTCTCGCGCCTGAAGATCAAGCCGCTGCCACCCGCGATTGTCCCGTCACCTGCCGGGGAATCTGCGCCGCAGCCCGCAGAAGTCGCGCAAGCGGAAACGCCGGATGGGAGCGCGCACCACAGCGCGCAGGCCGAAGTTTTGCAGATGCCCTCATTAACCTCTGCCGCCGATTCACACCAAGCCAAAAAAGTCCGCCGCGCCGCCCGAAAAAAATCCCCCAAGCCGCCCGCCGCAACTGATGTACCCTCTCCCGACGAGCCCGCCGCCGATCCGCCGTCATCAGGGCCAGCCCATAAATGATTCGCTACGTTTCAATCCGCCTGCTGTTCGCGTTGCCAGCGCTATGGCTGATCCTCACGATGGTTTTCCTTCTCGCGCACATCGTTCCGGGCGATCCAGTCGCCCAAATGCTAGGTGAAGGCGCCCGCGCCGAAGACCTTACGCAGCTCCGCCACGCCCTAGGCCTGGATTTACCGCTCCCCGTACAATACGGCCGATACCTCGCGGGTGTGTTGCACGGAAACCTCGGTGAATCCTTCCGCTTCCAGCAGCCGGTGCTAAAGGTCGTCGCTGCACACTATCCCGCCACGCTCGAACTCGCCGTAGTAGCGCTTTTGATCTGCGCGCTCATCGGAATCCCCGCCGGAGTGCTAGCCGCGCACAAACGCGGCGAAAGAACTGATCACGCCGTAGGCGTCCTCACCCTGTTCGGCCTCTCCGTCCCGAATTTCGCGCTCGGCCCGGTGCTCATCCTCTTCTTTTCAGTCGTGCTCGGTTGGCTCCCAGTTTCCGGACGCGGTGGCATCTCGCATCTCATTCTTCCCGCATGCACGCTCGGAGCCGCGCTCGCCGCCATCCTCACGCGCATGGTGCGCACCTCCGTCATCGAGGAGCTTTCCGCCGATTACGTCCGCACCGCCCGGTCGAAAGGCGTCTCCGAATCCGGCGTTCTCTTTCGCCACGCACTGCGTAACGCGCTGATCCCCATCCTCACCATCCTCGGCCTGCAATTCGGCACGCTGCTAGCCGGCACCATCGTCACCGAATCCATTTTTTCCTGGCCCGGCATCGGACGCCTTGCGGTCCAAGCCATCGGCGCCCGCGATTATCCGCTGCTGCAAGGCTGCATCCTGCTGATCGCAGTCTCCTACGTTTTCGTTAACCTGCTCACGGACCTGGTGTATGCGCTGGTGGACCCGCGGGTGCGCTTCGAATGAGCGCGCCGCGAACGAAATCCCGGCCGCGCGGGCTCGTGCGCGGACTTCCCCATGCACTCGCCGATTTTCTGCGGCGCAGCGTCCCCGGCCGCTGGGGATTTGCGCTCACGCTGCTTCTGGTAATCGTCGCGCTAGCCGCCCCTTTGCTTGCCCCCTATGATCCCGTAGCCCAAAATTTGCCCGCGCGCCTGGTCCCGCCCACCGCCGCGCACTGGATGGGCACCGATGAACTCGGCCGCGACATCCTCTCCCGCATCATCTTCGGCACGCGCGTCTCCATGCTAGTCAGCATCTGTGTGGTTTTCGGTGCGGGAATAATCGGCCTGGCAATCGGCGCGGTCGCAGGCTATTTCGGTGGCTGGTTCGATCGCTTCGTCAACATCATCCTGATCAACGCGTTTCTATCGTTCCCCGGCATCCTGCTGGCCATAGCCTTCGCCGCATTTCTAGGCCCCGGTCTCGACAAAGTAATTCTCGCGCTGGTCGTCACCGGCTGGGCCGGCTACGCGCGCCTGGCCCGCGCGCAAATTCTCCAAGCCAAGGAAATGGAGTACGTCCTTGCCGCGCGTTCACTAGGCGCATCACACGCGCGCATCCTGGTTCGCCATCTCCTGCCCAATATTTTGCAACCCATCCTCGTGCAAGCGACCATCGCGATGGCCGGCGCTATCCTAGCCGAATCCACCCTAAGTTTTCTCGGCGTCGGCGTACTAGCCCCCATGCCTAGCTGGGGCGCCATGCTCAACGACGCCCGCGGCCACCTCTTCGACGCCCCCCACCTGGTAATTTTCCCTGCCCTAGCAGTGATGACCGCAGTCCTGGCCTTCAACCTCCTAGGCGACGCCCTCCGTGACTGGCTAGACCCTCGCATGCGGTCCTACCTGATAATCACCTCGCTAGCCCGATAGCGCAGTGCTAGGGGCACGCCATGCCTTGCCCGCGTTCACATCACCGCGATCCGGGATGCGCGATCACCCATCAATTAAATTGGAATTAACCCACAGGAAAAATCGGCAGACGAACGCAAGCAGAACAACGCTACAATCACCCCAACTCCACCGTAACCTCAGCTCCCCGCCCAATCCCCAAAACCCGCGCCGCGTTCCCCTTATTCACGCACAATTCCAAATATCCGCCCGACCCGATAATCGCAAACGGTTCCCCCGCCGTCCCCGACGCAAACGTCGGCAACAACTTCTTGATCTCCGCATTCCCGGCGCGAATCGTGAATTTCGCGTCCGGCGCCACCAAAGCCGGCGTCTCCTCGCCCTTCAAATTCGTAATCAGATTTCCAAAGTTATCCAGCTTCAGCACCACGCACTTGATCGAATTTCCGTTTACCTTAGGCTTCGGAATGCTGAACCGTACGAAATCCTCAATCAACTCGCCGAAACTAGCCGTCTGCCAGTTCTTCGAAAGCCATCCCGCCACGGGCGCGAAAATATCCCGCCCATGAAACGTATTACTCACCGGCTGGCGAAAATAATGTTCCGAAGTAATGTGCCAAGCAAAAAGCGATTCCGACTGATCGTAAATCGCGGAAAGCACTCCATTATCCGGCGCCACAAAATAATGCTGATCTCCCGCCACCAAAATCGGCCGCCGCTGCGTCCCCACGGAAGGATCCACCACCACCATGTGAATCGTCTTAGGAGGAAAATACCGATAAGCCTGGCTGATCGTCAGCGCCCCATCCAGCACGTCATGCGCAATCACGTTGTGCGTGATATCCACGATGCTCACTTCGGGATTGATGGTTAGGATTACTCCCTTGACCACCCCCACCAGGTGGTCGCTCGTCCCATAATCCGTAGTCAGAGTAATAATTGGCCGCGCCAAGTTTTGCCCCCGTGATTTGCGCGGCCCAACCGCAAAAATCTATGATGCCGCATTCTTCGACGCTATCGGACACCCGCAACCCTGTCAAGGCAACCCGCGCGTACCTGTAACGCACTCGTACTACCGCTATGGTGCCACCCGTACAGCCCTCTGCTTGACCGCTCCGTCTCGTACCGCTATGCTGAATACTCGCAGCTTATCGTCATGCGCATCTATCTCGATTCCAACGCGACTACGCCCGTGGACCCCGCTGTCCTCGAGGCTATGCTGCCGTATTTCGCCGAAACCTTCGGCAACGCCAGCTCGATTCACTCTCCGGGCCAGCGCGCGCGTGGCGCGGTAGATGCCGCCCGCGCGTCGGTAGCCGCGTTGCTCGGCGCCAAGCCCTCTGAAATCGTGTTCACCAGCGGCGGCACCGAATCCGATAATCTAGCGCTCTTTGGCGTAGTCGCCGCGTCACAAGAACCGCGCAAGCACATCATCACCACGGCGATCGAACACCACGCGGTCCTCAACGCAGCGCAAGCGCTCGAAAAACTCGGCGTCGCGATCACCTACATTCCCGTCGGCTGCGAAGGCGTCGTCGATCCGGAAGACATTCGCCGCGCGCTCAAGCCCGAAACGATCCTCATCAGCGTCATGCACGCCAACAACGAGCTCGGTACCATCCAGCCCACCGACGAAATTGGCCGAATCGCCGCCGCCGCGAAAGTTTTGTTTCATTGCGACGCGGTGCAATCCGCTGGAAAGATACCGCTCGACGTGAACCGTCTCGGCGTGGACCTGCTCTCAATTTCTGCGCACAAGATTTACGGTCCCAAGGGCACGGGCGCGCTCTACGTACGCTCCGGCACTCCGCTCGAACCGCAATTCCATGGCGGCCACCACGAACGCGACCGCCGACCCGGCACCGAAAATGTTCCGGGCATCATTGGCCTGGGCAAGGCGGCGGACCTGGCCCGCAAGAATCTGATGACGGACTGCGCTCGCGTCACTGCGCTGCGCAACCGCCTCGAAGACGCGCTGCTCGCAACGTGCGGCAACGCGCGCGTAAACGGAAACCGCGCCCAGCGCGTATCCAACACATCGAACATATCGTTCCACGCCGCAGGCGGGGAAGCGCTGGTAATCGCGCTCGATCTGCAAGGAATCGCCTGCTCCACCGGCGCAGCCTGCTCCTCTGGCGCAGTCGGCCCATCGCACGTTCTGATGGCCATCGGCCTCTCCCCCGACGAAGCCCGCAGCAGCCTGCGCTTCAGCTTGGGGCGCACCACAACGCCCGAAGAGATCGACCAGGCGATAGCCATAATTCCGCAAGCAGTTGAGCGCCTCCGCGCCCTCTCGCCGCTAAGCGCCAACGCGGAGCTCTCCGCATGATCGAGCGGAGATGCCAGCTTCGGCCCTTGCTTTCGAATTTCCGTTTGGTTTTGAATTTGTCTTTGAATTATGTAGCGGCCGCCTGTTTTTTGTTTTAGGCGGGCGCAGTTGACTTTGCCTTTGAAATTGTTTCGCGCAATTCTCAAACTCGAAGGATGAAATCGTTGTCGTCACTGACACAACTCGAACTCGCAACCAGCAAGCCGGCCGTTGCCACCGCCAACACCGTCGCGGTCGCGATGAGCGGCGGCGTGGACAGCTCGACAGTCGCCGCGATCCTCCACGACCGCGCCCAAACCATCGTCGGCCTAACCATGCAGCTCTGGAACCAGCGCCGCCTCCCCCAACTGCAGAATAACGGCCCCGCCCAGCATCGCTGCTGCTCGCACGACGATGTCTACGACGCCCGCCGCGTAGCCGAACATCTCGGCATCCCTTTCTACGTCGTGAACTTCGAGCGCGAATTCGAGCGCAACGTGATCCGCCCCTTCGTCGCGGATTATCTCGAAGGCCGCACGCCCATCCCGTGCACCATGTGCAACAATCACGTGAAGTTCGATCAGCTCCTCGTCACCGCGCGCCAGATCGGCGCAGAACGCATCGCCACCGGCCACTACGCCCGCGTGCGCCACAACGTGGAGACCGGCCGATACGAACTTCTCCGCGCCGTGGACGAATCCAAGGACCAATCCTACTTTCTCTTCGGCCTGAAGCAGGAGCAGCTAGCCCACACGGATTTCCCGCTCGGCGAGCTTTCCAAGCACGAAGTCCGCGAAATCGCGCGCCGCCTGCAAGTCCCCGTGGCCGAAAAGCCCGAAAGCCAGGAAATCTGCTTCGTGCCCACGGGAAATTACGTGAAGTTCATTGAAGGCTATCTGCAGGAGCAGGGAAGCGATCTCCCGAAGGAACCAGGCGACATCGTCACCACCTCCGGCGAAGTTCTCGGCCGCCACAACGGCCTGCACCAATTCACCGTAGGCCAGCGCAAGGGGCTCGGACTTTCCGGCGGACAACCGCCGATGTACGTCGTCGCGCTCGATCGCGCGCAGAATCGCCTGGTCGTCGGCGAGGACCAGGAGCTTCGCAGCGCGAGCTGCGAAGTGCGCGACGTGAATTGGATTCCCTACCTCGTTCCGGAGCAGCCGGTGCAAGCGATGGTCCGCATCCGCAATCGTCACGAACCTGCCGCAGCGGAAGTCACTCCGCTCGACGCCACCACGGCCCGCGTCACCTTCCGCGAGCCGCAACGCGCGATCACGCCGGGTCAAGCCGCGGTATTTTACGCAGGCGAAAAAGTCCTCGGCGGCGGATGGATTCGCTGATTCTTTTCACACGTTAATTTTCAGGTTGAGTCCAGGAAAGAAAACGAAACGTAGAGGCTGCGGCTCGATAGAATTTACAACCGCGAAGCTAGCGATCAAATAAAAAGTTCTTCGTCCTGCGACACCGAATCCACATCCCCATCCGGCTCCCGCTTATTGTTCTGCTGCCGGCGCAGCATATCCAGACCCACCTTGATGCCTTTCATCACTGCCGAAGCCTGCCGGATGGGTCCCCACAGGGTATTGCGGAACTTCGTGCCGGCCTCGTCGACCACTTCCAGCGCGCCAGTCAAAATCTGGTCCGCGCGAATCACCTGGATGCGCAGCCGCTCTAGCGCTTCGGTGACCACACGATCCATCTTCTGCGCCTGCCCGCGCGCCAAACGCGTGATCTCCGCCGTATCCCCCATCACGCTGGAAATGCGGCCTTCGGAATCTTCCAGAATGCGATTCACGCGCAACAGGATCGGGTCCACGCGCCCCTGCAAGTCATTCGCAATGCGCGTAAATTCCTGCATGGACATCCTCAACTGCACGAACATCGCCGCCAGGATAACCATCTGCACAGCAATCGCTATGCCCGCAATGATGATGAACGCCTGGACCCAGCCCGACATTTAGCTCCTTGTGCTGCCTTAGGAAGCTTTGGATTCCTTCCGGTACGTGTCCTTCCCCGCGTCCACTGCCGAGGAAAGCGCATCCTTCTGCCGCGACATGATCTCTTTGCTGCGTTCGATCAAGTCTTCGGCGCGTTCGCGCAACTCGCGCGCCTTCTTCTGCGCGAATTCGCGGCCCTCGTCGGCCTTGCCGGTCAAATATTCACGTGTCTCGTCGCCCGACTTCGGCGCGAATAAAATGCCCACCAGCGCTCCAATTCCCAAACCCACCAAAAATACGCTAACCTTTGAACCGACACTGTTGTCGCTCATGGTCCACCTCAGAATCCGACAGTAGCACAGCCGTCCCAACCGAGGCAAGAAAAGCCGCAAGGACGCGAGGACGAAGAATCGCACCGCACCAATGCAACACCTAAGAGCAAGATTGCCTGTGCCACAAAAAGGCCAGAAAAAGTAGCGATCAGAAATGCGTGACTGGTGAGTAGTGATCGGTGATTAGTGAGCCGCGAAGCGTGATACGTGCCTCGGGAATCGTGGTACTTGGAGCGCAAAACCTGTGCAAAAGGTGCAGGCAAAGATGCAATTTTCGACCGATTAAAAAAAACAACGTGTTGTTTTCAGGGGAGTTGCGAGCGATTCTAATCGCGGGGCTATCGATTAGAAATCGGCGAGGGGAGGGTGGGGTGGCCGCGCGGGGTGCTGAAGCGCTAGCAGCGTGGACCATGTATCCCCCTCGTCGCGATGAAATTAGCGCACGACTGATGATAAGACATGAGTTAATATAACGCAAGTGCAAAAGGAGGGGGTGGGCCTCGCGGGAGCGAATCCGGCCCGGTGGGGCGCGAGTGACTCGAAAACAAGCGGGAAGGGCACCGCGAAAGGTAGGCGCTTCGCGCCGTCTTTTTGCCCAGCGTTTCCACGCTGTGCCGCGCCTACGGCGCTGGTTTGGAGTGGCGGAGACGGGACACGGCGTGGGTGGGAAGCGCGGAGATCATTTGCATCGTCGGAGCAAGTTGCCGCATCCAATCCGCTTTGCGTGTGGGTACGCCCCGCACCCGCGGTGATCGAAAATCGTAACTCGACCCGTAACCTCGATTTCTAACGTCTAATAAAATTAGCGCGCGGGGCCATACTCTGTTCGAACAAGGTTATTGAAGAGCCTGCTGCAATGAACGTTCCAAAAGCTTTCTCGCACTTCCTCATTTTGGAAAAACTTGCCGATGGCGGCATGGGCGTGGTGTACAAAGCGAAAGACACCAGGCTCGGCCGCTACGTAGCCTTGAAATTTCTCCCCGAGGGATTTTCCAATAACCGCGCAGCCCTCGAACGTTTTCAACGCGAAGCCCGCGCGGCCTCCGCTCTAAATCACCCGAACATCTGCACCATTTATGAGGTGGACGTCGTTAACGACGGCGATGAAGCGGTCCCTTTCATCGCCATGGAACTGCTCAAGGGCCAAACGCTGAAGCAGTTGATCGCAGAAAGGCCCATCGCCTACGATCAGCTGCTCAACCTGGGAATTCAAGTTGCCGACGCGCTCGACGCGGCCCACGCGAAGGGCATCATTCATCGCGACATCAAGCCCGCCAACATCGTCATCACTCGCCGCGGCCACGCCAAGCTCCTCGATTTCGGCCTCGCCAAATTCAGCCCCGAACCGGATCGCGGCAGTGCTAGTGCGAACGCTGGGTCCGGTCCGGGGCCGTCCGCGGCACACACTTCCACGCCGACTGCCACCTTGGAAGCGCCGCTCACCAGCGCGCGCGCAGCAGTAGGAACCGTCGCGTACATGTCTCCCGAGCAAGTGCGCGGCGAAACACTCGATGCCCGCTCGGACCTTTTCAGTTTTGGCGCAGTCCTGTACGAAATTTCCACCGGCCGCCAAGCATTTGCAGGCAGCACGGCGGGCGTAATCCTCGATGCCATCCTGAACCGCGCGCCCACGCCTCCCGCGCGCGTCAATCCGGAGCTGCCTGACGGATTCGAAGCCATCGTAACCAAGGCACTGGAAAAAGATCGCGATCTGCGCTGCCAGACCGCCTCGGAGTTGCGCGCCGATCTAAAGCGCCTGAGACGCGAGGCGGAGCTGCGTCGCCGCCCGCATCTGCTCCACGCGCCAGCGGAATCTTCGCGTCCTCGCGCGGACTGGATCAGCCGCGCGTGGTACGCGCTGGCGGTAGCCGCGATTCTCCTGATCGCAACGGGGTTCGCGGGCGCCGTGTACTTCGCAAAACGCGCGGCCAGCGCGCCGCCGCTGTCCTTTCGCCAAATTACTTTTCGACGTGGCATCGTTTATTCCGCGCGCTTCACGCCAGGCGTCGGAACCATCATCTACAGCGCCGCATGGGACGGCAGCCCCACCGATCTTTTTTCCACACGCGATGACAACCCGGAATCGCGCTCCATGGGTTTGCCCGGCGCGCAAATCGCCGGAATTTCTTCCACCGGAGAAATGGCGGTCCTACTTCGCAGCGCCGCCGGCGTCTTTGAACCGTCCGGCACGCTCGCGCGCCTTCCCGTCGCAGGCGGCGCCCCGCGCGAAATCGTGGATCAAGCCAATTGGGCCGATTGGTCGGCCGACGGCTCGAGTCTTGCGATTTCGCTCGGCCAAGGCGGCTCCGAACAACTCGAATTTCCCATCGGCAAGGTGCTCTTCAAGACGCCCGGCTGGATCGGCGATCCGCGCATTTCGCCAAACGGGGACCGCATCGCCTTCCTCGCTCATCCCGCGATCGGCGACGACGGCGGCTCGGTTGCCGTCGTTGATCTGGATGGCAAAGTGACGGCGCTCTCAACCGGTTGGATATGCGCCGAAGGCCTGTCATGGTCTCCGAGCGGAAAGGAAGTTTGGTTCACCGCAACCAAAGCCGGCGTGAGCCGCGCTCTTTTCGCCGTGGACCTCGCCGGACGCGAGCGGCTCGTCGAGCGCATTCCCGCGGAACTCACCATTCTTGATACCGCGCGCGACGGTCGCGTGCTCCTGAAGCGCGAACTGACCCGCCACGAGGTCAAAGCACAAATCGCCGGCGATACCCGCGAGCGAGAACTGTCCTGGTTCGACGCCTCCTTGCCCGTAGCTCTCTCGAGCGATGGCAAGACTCTGCTCTTTGCTGAAGTTGGCGAGGCCGGCGGCGCCACCTACGGCGCGTACATCCGCGGCACCGATGGCTCGCCCGCAATCCGCCTGGGCGACGGAGAGCCGTTCGCCCTCTCGCCCGATGGAGCGTGGGCGCTGTGCGCCACGCACACTTCTCCGCCGCAGCTCATCCTGTTGCCCACCAAAGCAGGAAAAGCCAGGTTTCTGACGAATGATTCGATCGCGCATCTTGGCGCTGCATGGCTTCCCGACGGAAAGCACGTCATCTTCTCCGGCAGCGAGCCCGGGCACGCTGTGCGCCTCTACATCCAGGATCTCGAACGCGCAAAACCGGAAGCAATATCGCCGGACGGAAGCGGCACATGGAGCGTCCTCATCTCTCCGGACGGAAAGCTGGTAGTTGGTGTCGGGCCGAATGGCAAATATTATTTTTTCCCCGTGGATGGCGGCCAAGCCCAACCTGTCCCCGGCATCACGTCGGCGGATGCGATTGACGGCTGGGCCGCAGACGGCCGGTCCTTCTTTGTCCATAATTCCGTGGGATTGCCAGTCAGCATCTCGCGCGTGGATACCGTCACAGGGAAGAGAACGCTCTGGAAACAGATTTCGCCCGCCGATCCCGCCGGCGTGGACGCCATTCAAGGAATCGCCATCACCCCAGACGAAAAGTCCTTCATCTATTCCTATCGCCGCAGGCTCTCGGACTTGTATCTGGTCGAAGGGTTGAAGTAGCCGCGCCCGCGCTGTCCTTCGGTGAACAGACTTCTCTGGCGGGTGGCCGCCCCTTCCACACCTCCGGCGCGTGGGTCGGTTCTTAAGGGTGCTGGTTTAGAGTTAGCCTAGCGACAGCCGTCGCGTTTCGCTCATACGCAGAGTGGGCGACCCGCCGGTTCCGCATAGAGAGGTTCCAAGATCCTCCCCAGAGGCGCTCGACTTGTCTCTCTTCAATGGGCTTCAATGAGGCGTTGATGAGGTTAACCTACCCGTCAATTCTTACGATCTGACCCGGTTGGATCGATTCGATGTAGCGGGTAACAGACCGGTCCACACCACCGAACCGGATGCCATGAGAATTTCAGGTTGGCAGGTCACTTTGGCGCAGAGGTCTTGTGCCGGCGCACTTTCCTAACGTAGGTCTCTGCTGGATTGCCGATATGGCTGAGCTCGACTTTCCGGTCCTCGAAATCCGCTATGAGAATCAGTTTTCCACCCATCGCGGAGACGATTGATCGAAGCTGATCGACATGAATGTTGCGATTCCGTTTCTCGAGTTTTGAAATTGCGGCTTGGGAAACTTTCATGCGTTCCGCGAGGTCGACTTGCGTAACTTTGAGCGCGTCTCGCAGTTCGGAGAGTTCCATCGCGGCGATTGCCTCGATTGCTGCTTTCCGCGATCGCGCGATGGACTCCGGCGTCATTGTCTGCCTTGCGAGTTCGTTAAGTTTCATTCGCGGCATTCGAGAAGTCTCTTGTTCCTCAGTACGACGAGGTAAGCGTCGTAAATCTTGTCCGCGGCGGCAGAAATTTTCTGGTCCAGTTCTTACCAGAGCTGATTCCAGCGATTAAAAGAATTCCAGGCTGACGCGGATCGAACGCAAAACAAATTCGGTACGGTCTGCTTGCGAATTGAATGCGCAGCTGCTTCCTGTTCGGATGTTTGGAATTTCTTGCCAGCGTATCCACTCGCGGCCTTCCGAGCGTCGGTCCCTTTTCTTCAAGAACGGTTATCCCGATGTTGATGGCCTCATGCTCGGCGTCTGAAAGCCTGGCCTACGACGATTGAAATTCATCGGTCGCTCCGAAGTCCCAGCTCACGAGCAGAGTATAACCCTAGAGTTATACAAAGTCCAATCCGAATTTCATTGCGCACGGGGCACCGCGGGTGCCGGGTGGCCGACCCTTCCACACGTTCGATACGCAGGCTGGCCGCTATCCTTCGATTCGCCACGCGGTGCGCGACGTCCGGATTGAAGCCTGATCCAAGCCGCCCGCCTACCTTGACGCCGCTTACGCGGCATCAGGCTAAACAGGGGCCGCTACAGAGTCAAAAGAACCGGCCGCGGCGCCCACCTAAGGTTGGTCGCTTGAGCTAAAGCGCGGCGAAATCATTCAGGTTGACATCTTACCTGGGAGGGATATTATTCGGGTGACATGTCTACCCAAGACGCTCGAGAACGATTGGAATTGCTGCAGGGGACGCTCGACCTGCTGATCTTGCGCACTTTGATTTTTGGATCGCAGCACGGGCAGGGCATCGCGCGCGCGATTCAGCAGACATCGGATGAAGAACTGCTGGTCGAGCACGGAGCGCTTTATCCCGCGCTGCAACGGCTGGAGGAACGGGGCTGGATTTCCGCGAAATGGGGAATCTCGACAAATAATCGCAAGGCGCGGTTTTACACGCTGACATCGGCGGGGCGCAAACAGCTGGTGAAGGAAACGACCAAGTGGAATCGCCTGACGGCCGCGATCGGGCGCGTTCTGGAGAGTGAGGAGGGCTAAGCCATGTTTGGACGCACGCGCAAAGCGAGCGACTTCGGCGCTGAAATCGAAGCTCACCTGGAGATGGAGACGGACCGCCTGAAGGAACAGGGTATGAGCGACGAAGATGCACGCACCGAGGCGCGCCGGGCATTTGGAAACGTGACGCGCGTGCAGGAGCGCTTCTACGAATCCAGCCGCTGGCCCGGGTGGGAACATTTCTGGCAAGACCTGCGCTATGCGGCGCGCATGCTGCGCCAATCTCCGGGCTTCAGCGCTATCGCTGTGTTGACGATTGCGTTGGGGATCGGCGCGACGACCGCGATTTTCAGCGTGGTGGACGCCACGCTCTTGCACCCGCTGCCTTACCCGCATCCCGAGCAACTTGTCAGCGTGATTGACGATCTTCCGGGCGTGGGCGCGCAGGACGTGGGAATGTCCGTGCCCGAGTGGCACGATTTTCAGCGCTCCGGCATTTTTGAATATGTTGCGCCATCCGGGGGCGGAGATGTGAACCTGACCGGCTCGTCGCAGCCTACCAGGATTCTTTTCGCGGCGGTGGCGCCGAATTATTTTGCGCTCTTGGGCGTGCAGCCGGAGCTGGGACGCTCCTTCAATCCCGAAGACACAACACCCGGGTTTACGCTGGAAGTTCTCATCAGCGACCGCTTGTGGAAGGGAGCCTTTGCAAGCGACCCGCAGATCCTGGGTAAAAATATTCGGCTCGACAACGACCTGTATCAAATCATTGGAGTGATGCCCGCCAGTTTTCACGACCCAGGGCAAACCACCGCGCAAAGGAACACGGAACTGTGGGCCGCGGCGGGTCTTGCCGGTCCGCCTGCGCCTGACCCGTTGCGCGCCTCGCATTTTCTTGCGCCGGTGATCGCGCGCGTCAAACCGGGATTAACGGTTACCGAAGCGCAGAGCCGGTTAGACGCGTTGGTGGCATCGTTGCAGAAAGAATTCCCACAGGATTATCCGCTGCAGAGCGCGTGGAGAGTGCGGCTTGTGCCGCTGAAGCAGACGGTTGTTGGGGATGTGCGGCAATCGTTGATCTTGTTGCTGGGGGCGGTGGGATTGGTGTTGCTGATCGGCTGTGTGAACGTCGCGAATTTGCTGCTGGCGCGTGCCAGCGCGCGCGGCCGGGAGATGGCCGTGCGACAGGCGCTGGGGGCCGAACGTCGTCGACTGGTGTGGCAACTGCTGACCGAAGGCTTGCTGCTATCGCTGGTCGGAGCAATCGTCGGACTGGCGATTCTCTATTGCACGAAGGGTTTTCTGCTACAGATTGTGCCGGATAGCTTGCCGCGTCTCAACGAAGTGACGATTAATTGGCCTGTGCTGCTTTTTGCCCTGGGGGCCACTCTTTTCGCCGGGGCGATTTTCGGATTGGCTCCTGCGTTGCACGCGGGGGGACAGGATTTGACGCACATGCTCAAGCAAGAAGCGCGCAACTCGACGGGCTCGGGAGAACAGGCGCGCACGCGTCGCGTGTTGGTGATAACGGAATTTGCGCTTTCGCTGGTGCTGATGATTGCCGCGGGTTTGCTGCTGCGCAGTTTTGCGGATTTGATGCATGCGCATCTGGGCTACAACCCACAGAGTGTAATGACTGTTCGCACGTGGCTACCTATACCGAATGATCCCGCGACGGACGTCTATCGAACACCTGCGCTGCAGGCGCCGTTCTTGCGCGAAGTGTTGCGACGCGGCAGGACGCTTCCCGGGGTGGAAGAAATCGCGGTGGGAGATTTAGCGGCGCTTCCGTTGGGGCATAGCCGAACCGATCTGAATCCGTTCTCGCTGGTCATCGAAGGCCGCGAGACAGACGCCAACCAGGCTCCCTTGGTGGATGGTTCCATCGTGACGCCGGAATATTTTCACTTGCTGCGCATGACGTTGCTGCGCGGCCGGTTATTCGCTCAGGCAGACGACGAAAACGCGCTTCCCGTTGTGGTGATCAACGACGCGTTCGCGCAGACGTATTGGCCGGGAGATAATCCAGTGGGCAAGCGAATTAAAATACGAGTGCCGGGCGACCGTTCTACTTTTGCGTGGAACACGATAGTCGGCGTGATCGCGGACGCACGCACGGAATCGCTTGCGGAGCCGACCGTGCCGCAAATGTTTCTGAGCTTGTACCAGAGAACCGCTAAAGACTGGGCCATTTTCTTGCGCGGGCGGCTCGATACCGCTGCGATTCCCGCGCAGTTGCGCGCGCAGGTGCAATCCGTCAACCCGGAACTTCCTGTTTTCGGCGCGCAGACGTTGCATGATGTCGTCTCCGCGTCTCTCTCGCAGCGGCGATTTTCGATGGAAATTGTGGCGTTGTTCGCGTTGACGGCTTTGCTGCTGGCAGGCCTGGGAATTTACGGCGTAATTTCCTACATCGTGAGCGAGCGCACCCACGAGATCGGAATTCGTCTCGCGCTGGGGGCGAAAAGCCGCGACATTGTGCGCATCGTGCTGCGTCAGGGATTGGGCCTGGCAATTGCCGGCGCTGCAGTGGGGCTCCTTGGTGCGCTGATCGTGTCGCACCTGATGGCGGGTGTGCTTTATGGCGTGCGGCCTACCGATCCTTTGACGTTCGCTGGTGTCGCGCTGCTGCTGATCGGAGTGGCTCTGCTCGCCTGTTACATTCCAGCGCGCCGCGCGATACGCGTGGATCCGCTGGTGGCGCTGCGTTACGAATGACCACAGAACTTTACTGCCGCGAGCGGTCATTTCGATAGCGCGCAAGGGAGAATGAACTCATGAAGGCGAATCTCAAGCTGTTGTTCGCCGCGCTGGTTGGCGTCTCAATCGGGGTTGTTTGCGCGATGGTGATTCGTGCGCAGCAGGTGAAAGTGGCACCGGGCTACGTCATTGCAGAAGTGGAAGCGACCGACCCTGCCACCATCCAGAAATATGTAGCGAAACTGCCGGAAACGCTCGCGCCTTTCAATCACCACTATGTCGTGCGCGGGGGCAAGACCCAGTCGCTCGAGGGCGAACCGCCCAAGGGCATTGTGATCATCGCTTTCGACAGCGCGGAGAAAGCCCGCGAGTGGTACGAATCGCCAGCGTATGAGGCGATCAAGCCGCTCAGGCTCAACGCAGCGAAGACGCGCCTGTTTATCGCAGAAGGTAGCGCACCGGAGTGACCGGAAAGCGCGCGTACTTTGCAGATAAAAGGCCCGCGAATCGGAAACACAACGAGTACACAATCGAAGAGAATGACTGCGATGAATCGAACGCGAATCTTTGCGCTTTTGGCTGTACTGATTTTTCCGGCGGCTGGTTTGAGGCCGGGAACCACGAGCGCCGCGAGCGCCCGCCCGGCGCCAGCGCCACAGCCAGCCTTGCAGGAGCAGCAGCCTGCGCCGACCGTCGCTTCCGTGCTGGACCGCGAGATCAGCGCAGTCGAAAAGGAGTTCGTCGACGCTGTCGAGGCGATGCCGGAGGATCGATACAACTTATCGCCGCAGAGTTTGAAGATTCCGGGGAGCGAGTACAAGGGCGTCCGCACGTTTGCTGGGTAGGCGAAGCACGTGGCGATTTCGAATGATTGTATTTGGGGGCCGATTATCGGCGAACCGGTGGCGGAAGGCGTGAAGGGTGATAACGGAGGAGAGAACGTGAAGGGCAAGGCCGACATCATCAAATCACTGAAGGACTCCTTTGCCCGGGGGCATAAGGCCGCGGCTACCTTGACCACCGAGAACATGCTGCAAACCGCGGAGCACAGCAAGTGCACGCGGCTGCGCCTGGCGATGTTTGGCGTGGGGCATGGAAACGATCATTACGGCCAGCTCGTGGAATATTTGCGGATGAACGGAACTGTGCCGGCAGCCAGCCGCGCGCAAGCGAACCGATTGCGGCCGCCGAACTATTGGCACAAACGCAAAGTGAGTTTTCCTAGTCCCACCGGCGCCACCACCATATTCCGCCGGGGCGTATCGCGCGCCACAAAGCTTCGCCGCCGAATCCGGATGCGAGCGCGCAGAAGAGAATCGTGGCGGCAATGGCGATCGAAATCACGCGAGTATCCTGCGTCCACAATTCAATCGTCACTCGGAAGCTCAGAAATGCCCCGAGTAGACCGCCCAGAACGAAGCGAACCGCAAAGCCAACCCAATCGAAAGGCCGTGCGTCGTCGTCGCGCGCGCCTGCTTTGCGGGCATTTTCGATGATCCGGTAATATTCCGCGGCATCCTGTGCCGAATCGCGCCGAACGTATTCGCTGCGCGACGAGGACGACGGATCTGAATTCGTATCGGCGTTGGCATCGGCTCGCGGCGCTTTGCCGGCGGAAAACGGAGCAGCGAAGCCTTTTTGCAGCGGAGCGTCTTGGATGCGAGCGTAGGATTCGTTCAGCATCTTTGCCATGAGCGTGGAAGCGGCATGGGCTTCGGTGCCGGGACGCTGATGGTCAGGATGCCAGCGTTTGACGAGCGTGCGATAGTTTGCTTTGATCGCGCGCGGCGATGCGTCCCACGGAACATCGAGCACGCGGTACGCATGCGCCAGATTCTGAACGTCGCCTTCGCGTTGAGCCATGTGAGAAGTGTATTGCAAAGCCAGCGCGGCAAAGCGATGACCGTGCGAGACAGGTACCGAAGGATTATCGCGACCTTCGATAGCGAAACCGCCCGTCGCCACAGCGGCACTGCGCTGAGTTGGCGACCCAAGCGAAAGCGAAAGTCAGAGTCAAAGTCAACGGCGCCCAGCCAAAGCTGGCCGCCACAGAGGCAAGAGCAACGGCAACGGTGCGGTGCAGGAACGGAAACTCCTGCGATCACTGCGTCCCTGATCGTGCACGAATTCATGTGCCCGGTGGCGGAGTGCCGGTCCATACGTGTTGGACGATCTGCCACCCGTCGTTTGCCTGGCGCTTGTAGATGATTACGTAACTGCCTTCGGAAATTATCTTGGCGCCGGTGGCGATGTTGGTGAGCGTTTCCTGAAAGTCGCCGCTGTCGTAGGCCAGATCGCCGGAGGCCTCGAGATTCTGGCTATGCAGCGTGAGGTCGCTGTTGAAGGTGGCCATGATCGTTTGGAAGAGCGCGTGGATCGCCGCCGAGCCGGTGATGCGTTTGCCGTCGGGTTGCAGGAACGCAGCGTCAACAGCATAAAACTTCAAAATAGGTTCGAGTTGTTTGGTGCGCAAATCCTGCACCCACGCATCACGCAGCTTGGCGAGTGCTTCCCGAGTTGCGGGCTGAGGCGTGGCCATAGCGGCCGGGCTGCCGAAAAACGCCGGCGCGACGATCGCAGCGACAACAAGGAGCGCAACAACCAAGAGCGCAACAACGGCGCCGCGCCAGCCGGGAACTGGCCGCGATCTCAATCGGAGTGCGGAAGGGGTCTTCATGGGTCTCCTACTCGTCGGAATCCGAGTTTTAAAATCGAGCCTGCTGCCGATATTACACCGCTGACGCCGCTCCTCGACACCGCGAATCAATTTTCATACGAAGCGCCAAGAACGCTTCAGCCGCGCGCTCTCGACGCGGCGAAAATCAAGCCGTCACCGAGAATCATTTCAGATTGTACGAGCCAGCAGAGTCGGAGTAGACTGCCTGCCGGGGGGAGGACCAATGCTTACCAAATAACCGCTTAAAGGAGTAGCTATATGAGGACAATCAAGCATCTCCGTTTCAGCTGGTTTCCGTTTGACGCACTACGTCTTGCATTCATCGCAACCCTCCTCGCGGCAGCTTTTGCACTACCAATATCCGCCGCGACACCGTCATCCCAGCCTGCATCCGGGGTCGCCTCGGTAACAGTCGTGGCTCAGTCCGCATTGTCGGGCCAACCCCACTTCGGCTCGAACGTCTACCTGTTCACTCCCAGCACACCGCAGAGCACAATTCAGGCGACGGTGGACGCCATAGCCAGCACACAAGTCTCCAACCAATTCGGAACGCAGCGTTACGCGTTTCTGTTCGAGCCTGGCACATACGGATCCAGCGCCAACCCGCTCATCTTTCAGGTGGGCTACTACACCACGGTGGCTGGCCTGGGCCTTTCTCCTTCCGACGTCACCATCAACGGCGCAATCAATGTATCCAACCAATGCGTAAGCGGCAGCTGCACGGCGCTCGAGAATTTTTGGCGGTCGCTGTCGAACCTCACCATCAATGTCGTCACCGCGTCAGCGTGCACATCGAGTGCCGAGTTCTGGGCGGTCTCGCAAGCCTCGCCCGTGCGGCGTGTCCAGATCAATGGCAACCTCTTCCTGTTTGACTATTGCAGCGGTCCGGGCTTTGCGAGTGGCGGGTTCATCGCGGATTCACAGTTCACCGCCGGCGCCATTATCAATGCCACACAGCAGCAGTGGATCACCAGGAACAGCAACATGGACAGCTGGACCAACGGTGTGTGGAACCAGGTGTTCTCCGGCGTTGTGGGAGCGCCCGCGCAGTGTTTTCCGGAGGTGGCGCCATGCAGTGGACCGTACACCACACTCGCCACCAGCCCGGTGACGCGTGAAGAGCCATACCTCTACCTTGATTCCGATGGAAACTACAACGTCTTCGTGCCGGCGGTGCAGCGCGACACTTCGGGCGCCTCATGGGCTGCCGGTCCCACACCCGGTTCGTCCATCCCGATTAATCGCTTCTACGTTGCGCAGCCGACTGACAGCGCCGAAAAAATCAATCTGGAATTGCTGTTCGGCAAAAACCTGATCTTGACGCCGGGCGTGTATGACCTGAACCACGCCATCATCGTCCCGTATCCCGACACAGTCGTACTCGGTCTGGGTATGCCCACGCTGATCCCGCAAACCGGAGATGCGTCCATGCGGGTGCTCAGCTCGAAGGGCGTGTTGGTCTCCGGGATTATTTTCGATGCGGGCCCGACGAATTCTCCAGTCCTGTTCGAGGTTGGAACTTTCCTTTCCTTCCTTGATGGTGACTGTGACGCCTCTGACCCTTCGGCGATGCAGGATGTGTTTTTCCGAATCGGCGGCGCGGAAGCGGGCAGCGCGACGATCAGCCTTTTGGTGAACAGTAGCAACGTAATTCTCGATGACATTTGGGCTTGGCGTGCTGACCACGGTAACGGGGTGGGCTGGACGGTCAACACCGCTGACACGGGCCTCGTCGTCAACGGCGACAACGTGACCGCGTACGGACTGTTCATTGAGCATTATCAAAAATACGAGGTCATCTGGAACGGCAACGGCGGGACGGATATTTTCCTGCAGAACGAAATGCCCTACGACGCGCCCAGCCAAGCCGCATGGATGGAGGCTCCTGGCGTGGACGGTTGGGCGGCGTTCAAGGTTGCGAATCACGTGACCCGCTTCAGCGGATACGGCATGGGAAGCTACAGTTTCTTCAATCAGGGAATAAACATCTACGCTGCGAATGCGTTTGAGGTGCCCAGCACCCTTGCGGCGAAGAGCATGAATGATCTGCTGACGATTTTTCTGAACGTGTCGGGGTCGGGTGGCATCTTGAACGTGATTAATAACACAGGCGGGTCGTCGACCATCGCCAATCCGGATACTCCGGTCACGGTGGTGAGCTACCCTTGATGAAGTAACAAGTCATCCGAGGCGTTCGATTGTGTGATCGTGCGATCGTTCGAGCAGAGGCCGTCAAGTCTCGCCTTCCCCGGCGGGGCTTGGCGACCTTTCACGCGCTTGGAGCTTCGGGCGATTGAGGTTCACGTAATGCTTCGAACACGCGCTGCGCCTGCGCACGCGGAACTTCCGCCGCGAGCTGGTCGACAGTGAGTTGCCGCAGCTGCGCCACGCTGCCAAACCGCTGCAATAGTTTCTGCGCTGTGCGCGGCCCCACGCCGCGTATCTCTGTCAACGCCGTCCGCAGCCGACGGCTCGATCGCCGTTGCCGGTGAAACGTCACCGCAAACCGGTGCGTCTCGTCACGTATCTGCTGGATCAGGTGCAGCACCGGCGAGTGCCGCTCCAGCACCACCGGTTCGTCTTCGCGGCCCAACACGTAGAGAATTTCTTCCTTCTTCGCGATGCTCGCCATCGGCTGATTGATGATCGCGAGCTTGTCCAGCGCTTTCGCCGCCGCGTGCAATTGCCCGATCCCCCCATCAATCAGAATCAAGCTCGGCATCGGTTTCTTTTCCAGCTGCAGGCGGCGATAGCGGCGCTCCACAGCTTCCTGCATGCTGGCGAAATCATCGCGCAAAATTCCTGCGGATTTCTCCGCGCCCTCAGGCATCGCCTCGCCGCGAATGATAAATTTCCGGTAGTCCGATTTTTTCATGCGGCCGGCTTCCCACACCACCATCGAAGCCACCGTGTCCGAACCCTGTATGTGCGAAATATCGAAACATTCGATTCGTTTCGGAGGC
Source organism: Acidobacteriota bacterium (assembly GCA_013289715.1). Taxonomy (GTDB): domain Bacteria; phylum Acidobacteriota; class Terriglobia; order Acidiferrales; family UBA7541; genus Palsa-295. The sequence goes on from JABCZJ010000017.1 coordinate 95,841, forward strand.
TCCGGCAGACCCAGCGCCGATTCCAGCGCGTCCACAATCGCGGCGGAGCTCGGCTTCAAGACGCGGAAGCGTTGAATAAACGAATGTTGCGCGTTCTTCTCCACCAATTCCAGGAACGCGTGTTTCTGCCCGCGCTGCGGATTCACAATCTCCACGCGGTGCCCTGCTTGCTCGGTGAGCACTTCCTCGATCAGCGCGCTGTCCTCGAACTCCATCGGCGTGTGAATGTAACGCGGCAGGTACGCAGCATCCAGGTACAACTGCTTGATCAGCGACGGCAGAAATTCCTCGGGCTTGAATTCTTCCATGTCCTCCCAGTAAAAATCGCGACGATCCACCACTTTTCCGCCGCGCAGGTGAAATAGATTCACGGCAACCTGTGGCGGTTCGGCGTACCACGCGAGCACATCGGTATCGTCGCCCGAAGCCGCCGCGATTTTCTGCCGCTCCTCCATCTCGTTCAGCGTGCGCAGCAGGTCGCGATAGCCCGCGGCCTCTTCGTAACGCTGCGCCTCCGAAGCGTGCTGCATGCGGTCCTTTAGGCTCTGCGCCAAATCGCTGCGCCGCCCCTCCAGGAATAGCCGCACGTCGCGGGCTGCTTCGCAGTAGCGCTCATCGGTCACCAATCCCGCCACGCACGGCCCCAGGCAACGGCGAATGTAATACTGCAGGCACGGTCGCGGATGCGCGCGCGTCAAATCCACGGTGCACGAAGGCACCAGAAAATGTTTGTGAATCAGATTCACCATGGAATACGCGAGGCGCGCTGGGAAGTATGGCCCGAAATAAATCGAGCCGTCTTTATTGAGTCGCCGCGTCACGTAAACCCGCGGATATTTTTCAAACGCGGTGTAACGGATATATGGATAAGTCTTGTCGTCGCGCAGCAGCACGTTGAACTTCGGCTTGTGCTGCTTGATCAGATTATTCTCGAGCGCCAGCGCTTCCTTCTGATTGTCTACTACGATGTAGTCTATGTCCGCGATCTCGCGCACCAGCGACCCGGTCTTGGCGTTCTGCCAGTGCGATTCCAAGAAGTACGACCGGACCCGGCTGCGCAGCGAGTTCGCCTTGCCCACGTACAAAATCTTGCCGCCGGCGTCCTGAAACATGTACACCCCGGGTTGGGTAGGCAATTGCGCGACTTTTTCGCGGAGTTCCATGGCGGCGAGTTACAATATCTAAGAGCTACAATATCGGACGACGGCTCGGGTAGTGCTTCCTGTTTGCTGCACGGGGCCGCGTACAACGTTCATGATAGCAAACGCTATCTAATTGCTGCAGGAGCCTGATGCGTCGCAAGGTCTCACAATTTGGTCGCTTGATTCTTTTTGCCGGAGTGTTGCCCCTGGCGGCGTTGCTTTCCGCTCCGGGTTGCTATGGCTGGCAAAACCAACAGGATTCTTACGGCCAGCAGCCTGGACAACCTGCAACGCCGCCGCAACAGCAGCCGCCGCCTGGCACGACGCCTCCGCGCCCGAGTACAAATTCCGGCTCGAGCTCAGACCCTTCGGAAGAATCGTCCTCGAAAAAAGCGCTGCCGCCGGACGATCCTGCGCCCGCGAAAACTCCTGCCGACGCGCCGAAAAAATCCAAGCCCGGCGTATTACCTCCCGAAGACGATCCCGCCTGGGATCCGTTCCACGCGCAGCAAGACATTGACGTCGGGATGTTTTATCTGCACAAAGGCGACGTGGACGCAGCCATCAGCCGTTTTGAACATGCCATCAGCTTGCGCGCCAATTTCGCCAAGCCGCGTTTGCTGTTGGCCGAATGTTACGAAAAGAAAGGTGATCCGTCCGAGGCCTTACGCTACTACAAGGAATATCTGCAGGTACTGCCGAACGCGCCTGACGCCAAAAAAGTGCGCGAGAAGATCGAAAAACTCTCGAAGAAGTAACGCTTCACTCCAAGAGCGTCGAGACCGTCATCCCAAACGAAGTCCCGCGCTTTTCTTTCCCGCCGCAGTTTGGCGGGCGCGGAACGCACAGAGGGATCTGCTTTTTCGCAACCGTCACGAAAACGTCGAATTCTTCGCGAGACGACGGCTAGATCACCGCTCCGGAAATCGATCCAAAAACCTCATAGCCCGCTGATAATCCACAAATTTCTTTTCTGCGCGACGAAATTCCGCCCCATGCGATTCCCGCCGACACCGCGCAAATTTCATCGGATGCTTCACGTGCAGCATCTCGTGATACATCACGTAAGCCACCACAAATTCCGGCACGCCCTCGCGATCCAGTTGCCGATTGATGACAATCTGCTGCAATGCGGGATCAAAACACCCGAGCAAGCTGCGCCACACTCGCCGGCTCCAACCCAGCCGCGGTTTCGTAAGCTCTCCGGCAAAATACCGCGCGTTCAGCCGCTCGAATAATTCATCCAAGTCGTGATGCGTCCCAGCCGGCCGATGCTCCACGCGCCGCGCTCGCCGCTGCCGCAACGCCAGCAATCGCCGCCGCGTGCCTCCCGCATAAGAAAACTCGCGATAAGTCTGCAGCAATTCCTTTGGCGGCTCGCGGCGATATAAGCGCCCCAGCAAAATCGCAGCGGTAGCTTCCACCACCGGATGCGGCGCATCATCCAACGCATCCGACAAACGCACATACGCTGTATCTTCCCGCAAACGAATCGTATGCGTCAGGTCCGTGTAAGGATGAAACTCGACGACGAAATGCGGCGGCCGGCCCTCGCAGCCGAGGCGCGTATAAATCCGCTGGAAAATCCGTTCGCCGCCCGGCACGGGGTTCTTCACGCGGCGCTTCGTCACGATGGCTTTCTCCGCACCGGCGCGGTATTCAATTCCTTCAGCGCTTTATCCACGTCGGCCAAAGCGTCCTGCGTTCCTTCGATCGCATCCTGCAAAGTATCCTTATAGAAGTCGTACTCCGGCCCGCCCTGATTGATTTTCTGCAGCGCTTCCAGAAATTCCTTGCCCTTCGACTGCATACTTTTCAACGCGGCGCGAATGTCCACCTGTTTTTCCCGCGCCACTTCGATCTGGTCCGCGGCATCGTCAATGCATCCCGCATAAGCATTCAGCAGGCCATTCAAAATCTCGGCCCGCCGCCCTTCCGGCACAGTGCGCGTCAGTTCGTACTGGAATTTCTTCAGCCGATCGTCCGCGAAAATCACAAAAAGTTTCATCCGCTCGGGTGGAGTCACCGCATCGCGAATGCGATCTCCCTCTGCATCCGTCAAATAATCTTTCTTTTCTTGCCGCGCCTGAACGCCGCGGGCGAAAACCACCGTCGCCCCCAACAGCAACATCATCCAGATCGCCAGCCTTCGCACCTGCCGCAACATCGCGCGCTCCTAGCCTTTCGGTTTCTCCGGCGCCGTTGCCGGCGCCGCCCCCGGCCGTTTCGGAAAAAGCTGATGAATCATCTGCCGGTCCAGCTCCTCGAGATCCTTGCGAACCTCCGCGAGCGGTACCTGCTCGTCCTTCGCCAGGCTCACCAGGATGTCGTCCAGCCGCCGTATGGACTCGCGCACCGAAATTTCCAGCTGCTTGTAACCGTCCGGGTGCGCTTCCGGGTCGCGCACCTTCGCGTCAAGCGATTTCTTGCTAGCTTGCGCTTCGTCGCGCACGCGCCCCGCTATCTCGGCCGCCGCCGCTAAATCCCCCGCGTCAATCTTCTCGTGCATGTTGCGAAATTCCGCGTCGGCCAATTGCCCCACCAGGTGGGCCTTGCGCACCGGATCAGTTTCTTTTTCGAATCGTGAACGCAAGTCCGCCGTCCGGTCCTGGGCTACCAACGCCCCCGCAACCAGCGCCACCAGAACAACGGCTAACCAACAGCTACCGCGTGCCGGCAATGTGCTACCTCTTGTTCGCGAGCTCCCGAGTCAGTGTTCGAACGCGTGCGCTTGCCTCAAAGTACATGTCGCTGTTGTCGTCCTTGTTCATTTCCAAAAATTTCTTATAGGAATCGAGCGCTGGCTTCGCTTGCCCCAGTTTATCGTAACAAGTGGCGCGCACGAACCAGCTTCCCGGCGGCGGTGTTTCTCTTTGCGCCAACACATCCAGTCCGTGCAATGTTGCCGGGTAATTCTTGTTCAGATATTCCGCCGTCACCAAATCCTTCAGCACGTCGATCGACTGCGGATTCATTTTAATCGCGACGACCAGCGTGTTCACGGCATTGGGGTAATCTTTTTTCTCCAGGTAAACATGCCCCAGTTGCGCCGCAAGGTCCGGATCCTGCGGCGCCAGCGCGATGGCCTTCAGCAGTACCGGCACGGCGTTGTCATACTGCTTCTTGCGAAAATAAATCAGCGTACGCAATTTCAAAGCGCGCAAAGATTCGGGTCCTGCCGTTGCAGCCTTGTCCAGCTCGGCCAACGCGTCATCGTCTTTTCCCGCATCCAGCAGCAGGGAAGCGTGCTCCAGCTGCATAGCAGGATCGCCCGGATGCGCCGCGAGATAAGCGCCCATCTCGGTTGCTGCTTCATCGTTCTTTTTCTCAGCGAGCAGCGCCTGTAGCAATCCCTTGTGCGACTGATCGGCCGCCTCGCCTGTGGGCTGCAGCGCCAACGCCTCGCGAAATGCAGCCTCGGCGTCGCCCGCGCGCCCGGTCTTCAGAAGCGCGAAGCCCAGCGAATTGCGAATCTCCACGCTCTTGGCATCCAACCTTTCCGCGGCCTGATATTGTTCGATGGCCTGCGCGTCCTTTTTCGTGGCTTCGAGCGCGATCCCGAGCAGCCACTTCGTCCGCGCGTCCTCCGGCGTCAATTCCGCCGCGTGCTGCAACGGTTCGATCGCCGCCGCAGAATCCGTGGGAAGCAGCGTCACTCCCAGGTTCTGATATGCCGGCGCCATCTTGGGATCGAGGGCAATCGCTTTCTCATACTCGCGCTGCGCGTCCGCAGGCTTTTGCAGAGCCGTGTAGGCGTAGCCCAAATCGTAATGCGCCACGGCGTCGTCCGGCTTCTTCGCAAGATAAGCTTGATAATCCTGTGCCGCGCTGGCGTAATCCTGCTTGCTCACGGCGTCCTGCGCAGCGGTAAGCAGACGATTCAGTTCAATAGCGGCGGGATCTTGAGGAATTTTAGTGCGAGAAGTTCCAACGGTCTGAGCAGATGCCGAGGCCACGAACGGCAGCAGCGCCGCGCCCAAAAAGACGCTCCACGCGCCAAGCCCGAGCGGCTTCATCAATAGAGTACTCCGCCGTTTCATTCCGTGGGCAAATCAATCGGCGTCGCAGGCGCCGCGGAACCAGCAGTCTCGCCCTTCCCCGCCGCATGATTGCCATGATTCGCGCCATTGCCACTGCGCCCGTTCAAAACGCGCGCCAGATATTTACCCGTATGCGATTGCTGATTGCGCGCCACCTGTTCGGGCGTACCCGCAGCCACCACGCGCCCGCCGGCCTCTCCGCCCTCAGGGCCCAGATCAATCACCCAGTCCGCCGATTTGATCACGTCCAGATTGTGTTCGATGATCAGCACCGAAGCGCCACCTTCGATCAATTTGCGAAACGCCGTCAGCAACTTCTGTATATCGTCGAAATGCAGCCCGGTCGTCGGCTCGTCGAAAATATACAGGATGCCGGTGTTGTCCTGCCGCGTAAGATGCGCCGCCAGTTTTAAACGTTGCGCTTCGCCGCCCGAAAGCGTCGTGCCGGATTGCCCGAGGCGCAGATAACCGAGGCCGACTTCGTCGAGCACGCGCAACTTCGCCGTCACTTTCGGATGCGACGCAAAGAACATAATAGCCTCGCGCGCCGTCATCTGCAGCACATCGTGAATATTTTTCTCCTTATAACGCACCTCCAGCACCGCGCTCTTGTAACGCGTGCCGCGGCACTCCTCACACACCAGCTCCACGTCCGCAAGGAAACGCATTTCCACCGTGACGGTCCCATCGCCCTGGCAAGCCTCGCAACGTCCGCCGGGAATGTTGAATGAAAAATGTCCCGCCGTAAATCCGCGTTTTTTTGCTTCAGGCGTCGCAGCGAATACCTCGCGAATCGGGTCGAACGCTTTCAAATATGTCGCCGGATTCGACCGCGGCGTGCGCCCAATCGGAGACTGGTCCACCATCTCCACTCCCGCCAGCAAATTATCGCCGTCGAGCCGGTCGCAGCATTCCTTCCAATTTCCGCCGCTGCGTTTCGCCTGCAGCGCTTTGTAGAGCACATCGTAAACCAGCGTGGATTTTCCCGATCCGGAAACGCCCGTCACCGCCACCAGCAGTCCCAGCGGGATCATCACGTCCACGCCCTGCAAATTGTGGCTGTGCGCGCCCAGAATCTTCAGGAACTTTCCGGTTGGTTTGCGTCGTCGCGCCGGCACCGCGATTTTCAGCTCGCCGCGCAGGTAACGCCCGGTCAGCGAATGCGCATCCGTCATCATCGCCTCGCGCGTGCCCGCGAAAATCAGTTTGCCGCCGTGTTCGCCCGCGCCCGGACCCAAATCGAGCACGTAATCCGCGGCCATAATCGTGTCGGGATCGTGCTCCACCACCAGCAAAGTGTTTCCCAGGTCGCGCAGGCCCTTCAGTATTTCAATCAGCCGGGTCGTATCGCGCGGATGCAATCCGATCGAAGGCTCATCCAGCACGTACAACGCGCCTACCAGATGCGAGCCGAGCGAAGTCGCCAGCTGAATGCGCTGCGCCTCGCCACCGGAAAGCGTGGAAGTGAGCCGGTCCAGCGTCAAATAATCGAGGCCGACATCGTCCAGAAAACGCAAACGCTGCTGCGTTTCTTCGAGCACCTTCTCGACGATTGCCGCCTCAGTCTCGCTGAGCTGCAAATTCTGAAAAAACGGCCGCGCATCCTTCACCGTCATCTGACAAACTTCGGTAATCGAGCGCCCCGCGATCTTTACCGCCCGCGCCTCCGCGCGCAGACGCGTCCCGCGGCAATCCGGACAAGTCGCGTACCCGCGATAGCGGCTCAAGAAAACGCGCACGTGCAGCTTGTATTTCTTCCGTTCCAGCCAGCCGAAAAATCCCTTCACGCCGATGTAGTCTTCGCTCTTGTCGCCATCCAAGATCGCGTGCCGCTGCGCGGAGGTCAGATCGCGGAAGGGTACATCCATGGGAATCCCTTTCGCGCGTGCGAACCGCCGCATGTCCATGCTCAGCTGCCGGTAACGCGGCTTGGTCCACGGCTCGATCGCGCCTTCGTTCAGCGTCTTGCTTTTGTCCGGGATCACGCGGTCCAGGTCGAAATCCACCGTGTTGCCGAAACCCTGGCAGCGCGGGCAGGCGCCATACGGATTGTTGAACGAAAAAAGCCGCGGCTCCGGTTCCTGATACACCGCGCCGCATTTTTTGCATTCGAAGCGCTCGTTGAAGACCATGCGCTCGGGCTTTGCGCCAGCGATTTCCGGAACAAATTCCAGAATCGCTTCGCCGCGCCCTTCGCGGTAGCAGATTTCGATCGAGTCCATCACGCGCGAACGCACTTCGGGCGAAAGTTCCAGCCGGTCCACCAGCACGTACACCGGCTTGGTGAAATCCACGTCCAATAATTCCTCAGGCGTCGAAAATTCGAACACGCGGCCTGCCTGATAAATCCGGTTGAACCCGCACTTGCGCAAACTGATCAGCGCGTCGCGAACTGCGTCTGCACCCAGACGCACTGGTTTGCGTGCCCGCGGCGCTTGGGGGGCGTTGCTCGCCGCCTCTGGCGTTAGTTTCAATTCATAGAGAACGTAGAACCGCCGCCCCGCCGGCAGGGCCAGCACTCGCGTCGCGATTTCGTCCAGCGTGTCCTTGCGCACTTCCTCGCCGCAGCGCAGACAGAATGTTCGCCCGATGCGCGCGTACAGCAGCCGCAGGTAGTCGTAAATTTCCGTAGCTGTCGCGACGGTCGAGCGCGGGTTGCGCGTCGAATTCTTCTGTCGGATCGAAATCGCCGGAGCAATTCCGGTAATCTCATCCACGTCCGGCTTCTCGATGCGCTCCAAAAATTGCCGCGCGTAAGCCGATAGCGACTCAATGTAGCGGCGCTGGCCTTCGGCATAGAGCGTATCGAACGCCAGGCTGGATTTGCCCGACCCCGAGACGCCGCTCACGACGGTGATGGCGTTATGCGGAATCACAAAATCAATGTTCTTGAGATTGTGCACGCGCGCCCCGCGCACACGTATCTCCTCAATATCTCCAGGCAGGGGAACTCCTGCGCTCGCACCGCCGGGCGCACTTCTGCCGCCGGGAACACGCTCCGGGCTCGCTTCGTCACGAGGCAGCTTATCTAAAGGTTCCGTCGCCATATGCGTAAACCAAAAATTATACCCCCCGCAGTCAATCCTCCGCAAATCTCCCTGAGCGCAGGTAGTGGTGCGATTTCCGAGTCCGGACCGACCGGGAGCAGGCCATCCGCTACGCCGGCGTTTCGCGATACGGATCACCTGAACTTCAGTACAGTACCCGTGTCGTACCCGCCTCGTTATCATGCCGTATGCTCAGACGACATGGTCGCAGCGTATCGCAAATCACCAACCTCTTCGCGCTTCTGATTCTTGCGCTTGCCACCAGCTCTTGCATTCACTTCGACGTGACCCAGGCCCAAGTCCCGATCGAAACCGTCATGCAGGCCATTCATGAATACGGCCGCGGCCACCAGGTTTTGCCTTCCCCCGCTGCGTCCACCGCGACGACGGAAACCGAGGAAAGTTATCGCACCGACGTCAGCCTGCTGCTGGCCGAGGAAAATTTCGCGGAGCTTGAAAAAATCGCTGAACGGAATCGCACTGAACGACCTCTTTTCGTCGGCGGCCTCTGGAAAAACAACGTTTTCTTCAATGCGTTAGGTTATCCGCCTCACGAGGGCGAAACGAAGGATTCCGACTACCAATTTCAAATCCGCCGCATTCAAAAATGGGTCGCCGCGTATCCGCAATCCTCCGCCGCCCGCATTTCTCTCGCACGCTGCTATACCGACTACGCCGATTTCGCTCGCGGCGAGGGCACAGCCGACACGGTCTCGAACGGTCAGTGGAGGCTTTACAATTCGCGAGCCGCCACAGCCAAAGAGTCCCTGCTGGCCGCAGCGCGCCTCAAAGAGCGCGATCCTCACTGGTACGAGGCTATGCAGCAGGTCGCCTTTAGAGAAGGATGGGATAACGCGCACGCGCGCGAGCTGCTCGATCAAGCGGCGGGCTTCGAGCCTAGCTACTATCATTACTATCGCGAGTATGCCGACTACCTTAAGCCCCAGTGGTACGGCAAGCCTGGCGCAATCCCGGCATTTGCCGAGGAAGCCTCTTCGAGTCTTGCCGAGCCCGATGGTTCGATACTCTATTTCCGCATCGTCAGCTCGCTCGCTTGCAATTGTGCACCGGAGGTCGCCGAGCTGCCCAGCGTATCGTTGACGAAATTCAGAACCGGCTACGAGAACGTTCGGCGGCTCTACGGGTTCTCAAACTTGAACGCCAATCGCTATGCGTTCGTGGCCTATACATTCAAGGACAAGCCTTCGGCCCAGCAAGCCTTCGCTTCCATAGCGGATATGGAGCACGATGTTTGGTGGGGACCGCACACATTTGAGGCCGCCCGAGCCTGGGCTAATACACCCTAGCTCTGGTCTCTTTTCCCATTCCAATTCAACCTTCCGGCTAGCGTCTGGTCAACTCTTCGACCATATCCCGTCGCGTGGCTCGATCCCGCCCTGCACTCGCGCATCTGCGTCTGTGGAGTACAATCTCAATTCAACAGCGCCAGCAAATTAGCCGGGAGGAATCAGTGGGGCAGGGCACTACGCATTTTGCGCGTGCGATCTGGATTGTTCTCGACAGCGTCGGCATCGGCGAACTGCCCGATGCCGCTGATTACGGCGACGTTGGCCGCGACACGCTCGGGCACATTGCGCGCTCGCGCGCGCTGCATCTGCCGAATCTGGTGCGCCTGGGCCTTGCAAATATTAAGCCGCTCGAGCATCTCGCGCCGGCTGCGCATCCGGCCGGAGGTTACGGCAAAGGCGCCACGCGCTCGCCGGGAAAGGACACGACGACCGGCCACTGGGAAATGGCCGGAGTCTGGCTCGACCAGGCGTTCCCGGTCTATCCGCACGGATTTTCGCAGCTGCTCATCACCGAATTCGAGCGCCGGATCGGCCGCCAGACGCTGGCCAACAAGCCCGCCTCCGGTACAGAAATTCTCAAGGAACTTGGCGCAGAACACGTGCGCACCGGATACCCGATCGTGTACACCTCCGGCGACAGCGTTTTCCAGATCGCCGCACACGAAGACGTGATCCCGGTGCCGGAACTTTATCGCATGTGCGAAATCGCGCGAAAACTTCTCGATGGCCCGAACCGCGTGGGACGCGTAATCGCGCGCCCGTTTACCGGCTCGGATGGAAATTTTCGCCGCACGGAACGCCGCCACGATTACGCCGTCGAGCCGCCTCGGCCCATGCTGCTCGACGTCCTGGCCGAAAACAAAACGCCAGTCTTCGGCGTCGGCAAAATTCACGACATCTACAACGGCCGCGGCGTCGACGACTACGTCACCACAAAAAATAATGGCGACGGCATGGCCAAGCTCACGGAAGCGCTCGCGCGGCAACCAAAAGGCCTGATCTTCGCGAACCTGGTTGATTTCGACATGCTCTACGGCCACCGCAAAGACGTGGAAGGTTTCGCGCGTTCACTGGAAGAATTCGACCAGCTACTAGGTCCGTTCCTGGCGGCGATGCGTGCCGACGACCTGCTCTTACTCACCGCCGATCACGGCTGCGACCCCGACCCCGTAAATCCGACAACGGATCACTCGCGCGAATACGTCCCCATCATTGCCTACAGCCCGGGCAACGGGCAAAACGGCTCAGATTTGGGCACACGCGAAACCCTAGCCGACATGGGCCAAACAGTAGCCGAAAATTTCGGCGGGAAAATCCCGCATGGAGTGAGTTTTCTGGAAATGCTGAGGAAATAATGCGAGGAATTAAAGCTTTCGGCGCGGGCTAGTCGCCTTGCGCGGCCTTCTGCGCGTAATACCCAGTCCGCGTCCGCACCGACAATTTCTCGTGCCCCTTCGACGCGTTCAATTCCACCTTCACGCTGCGAAACGTCCCATCCTTAGCCGCATTCGTAGGGTAGTAGCCCAACGTGTACTGGTTGCGTATATCGCGCGCCACCTGCACGCAAACCGGGTCCACGTCTTCTAATCGGTCTGGAAAGAAAGCCAACCCACCAGTGGATTCCGCCAAAGTGGTCAATTCTTTCTTCGATTTGCGCACCATCTTCTTCTGGTTCTTTCTATCCTCATCGCTGAAAACGCCGATGGCGTAAATCACCGCGTTCGATTCCACCGCCGCCTTCACGGTGTAAGAAAAATCCTTCCGGCTAGCGTCGTCATCGCCATCGGTAATCACCAGCAACACGCGCTTGTCTTTGTGCCCCTTCTTCAAATGGTCCAGCGACCCAATGATCGCGTCATACAGCGCCGTGCTGCCCCGCGTGTCAATCCGTTCCAGCGCCTCATGCAATTCCTGCGGATTGCTGGTGAAGTCCTCATCCAGATCCAGGTAATACTCGTCGTTAAAATTCACCACAAAAACTTCGTCCGCCGGATTGCTCGTGCGCACAAAAGAAAGCGCCGCAGCGTTCACCTGTGGCCGCTTCTCCTTCATGCTGCCGCTGTTATCAATCACGAGGCCCATCGTCACCGGAATATCTTCTTTCGAAAATACCGAAATCTTCTGCTCCACTTTGTCTTCAAACACGCGAAAATCATTCCCGGTCAGCCCGGGAACAAATTGCCCCTTGTCATCCACAACGGTGGCATGCAAAACCACCAAGTCCACGACGGATTTCAGATGATGGCTCTGATCGGTCTGTGCGTTCGAACCCGCAGCTCCAGCAGGAGGCGGTGGCGGCGGGGGATTGGGAACGGGAATGGGATTTTGCGCGAGAGCACACGGCCCCGCGCAAACTGCCAGCAGCAGAATCAAAAACACAAAAGAAAGAAATCGCCTAATGTCCCGGCGCGTAATATCCGGTCTTGGCATAGACGGTAAGAGGCGGTAGTCCCTTCGGTGGGCGCAGCTTGATTTTAATCTTTCGCCATTTTCCATCGCGGTTGTGATCGCTCGGTCGGTATCCCAAGACATATTGATTGCGCAGCTCCATGCTGATTTTCGTCGCGACATCCGGCAAATCTTTCAGATTGTTGACCGCGAACGCGCGGCCGCCTGTCATCTGCGTCAAATCCGCCAGCAAGGATGGCCCCAGTTGCTCTTCCGGCGTCGGACCGCCGTTGGGTTCAAAAAGTCCGATCGCGTAAATCTGTACGTCCGCTTCCCGTGCATACCTCCGAATGTCCGTCTCGGAGTACCGGCTGTGATTATCGCCTCCGTCCGATATGATGAGCAACGCCTTCTTTGTGTTGCGTGCTCCTTTCATCTCGCTCAGTCCCAGGTAAATCCCGTCCAGTAGCGCCGTCTCTCCACGCGCCGCCGTGAACATCAAATGATTCTGCAGTTCCTCCACGCTCCCCGTAAAATTACTCGCCAGCTGCGCGCGATCGTTGAAATTCACCAGCAGAAATTCATCCTGCGGATTCGCCGTGCGGAAAAATTGCACCGCCGCCAGGCGCGATTTTTCGATTTTGTCGGACATGCTGCCGCTCATATCGAAAATCACGCCAATGGATATCGGCACATCTTCGCTGGTGAAGCGCACAATCTCCTGCTCGGAGTTGTCCTCGAATACGCGGAAATTCTCCTGCTCCAATCCGGTAACCAGCCGCCCGTAAGGGTCCGTCACCGAAATGGGAACCAGAGTAATTTCTGTCTCCGCCTTCAGCGATTTACCTTTTTCGATTTTCTGGGAATTTTCAGGACGCGTGGGGCCTTGCGTTTGCGCCCCGGCGGGAACCGCAATCAATCCACTACAGCAAAAAACGAGCAACGTGCAAATTCCCACAACCCTTGCACTTCCAGCTGGCTGCGGTGCGCGGTATCTCAACTTGGCCCCCACCTCTGCCGCGGGACTCGCGTAGCTCTGGGCAGCTCTGCAGGTCGCTGGCGGCGATTCTATCACTCGCGATGCCCAAAGCAAGCGCCACGTGTAACTTCTGTGTAACTTCTGAGCTGTCCGAGCCGAGCAGAATCCAGCGCCAACGACCCGATAATAGGTGTTAAGATGCGAGCGCCAGCGAAAGGTGAGCAACCCCCATGCCAAATTCCGGCGAACCGACGGTCCTGGTAGTAATCCCCGCGCGCTATGCTTCCAACCGCTTTCCCGGTAAGCCGCTCGCGCCCATCGCTGACAAGCCCATGATTCAACACGTTGTTGAGCGCGTGCGCCACGCCAGCCTGCCTGCGCGCGTCCTGGTCGCCACCGAAGACGACCGCATCAAGTCCGCCGTCGAAGCCTTCGGGGCCGAAGCCATTTTGACCCGCCCCGACCACCGGACTGGCACCGACCGCGTCGCCGAGGTCGCCGCCCATATCCCTGCCGACCTCTATATCAACGTGCAGGGCGACGAACCCCTTATTGACCCCGGCGTCGTGGACGCTCTGGCCGCGGCGATGGCGGAAGACGAAACGATCCAGCTCGTGACGCCCTGTACGGCCATCACCCAGCCGGCTGAGATCATGGACCCCAACGTCGTCAAAGTTGTCCAGGATTTCGACGGCCAGGCGCTCTATTTTTCCCGCGCTCCCGTACCCTGGGTTCGCGATACCGGCGACCGGGTCGCCGCCCGCCACTGGAAACACATCGGCCTCTACGGCTATCGCCGCGACGCGCTGCTGGAATTTCCCACGCTCCCGCCAGGCGAACTCGAACGCATCGAACAACTAGAACAACTCCGCTGGCTGGAAAACGGTTTCCGCATGCACGTCGTAGAGACGATGTACAACGCCGTAAGCGTGGACGTCCCCGCCGACATCGAACGAGTAGAAAAACTCCTGCACGCGCGCGCCAAATCCTCGACCCAGTCGACCAATTAGGTTTTGGCAGCATAGGCAATCTTGCCTGTGCTCTTCGGTTTTCACTGCGCCCTCTGCGTTTCTGCGGTAGCCTTTCTTGTCGCCGTTGGCTTTTAGCTCTTAACTGTCGACTTTGAGCTCTTAACTCCGCACTTCCTCTGTGTTAAATGCGTCGCTTTTCTCTGCGTTTCTGTGTTTCTGTGCCTCTGTGCATCTGTCGCCAAACTTCTTTCCGCCCCGCATCGTCCAACAAAAATTAATGCGCAGTGTAAAAATTCGTAATTTGACTCTCACCTCGAATCCCCGCATAATGTTTCGTACGCAGATTGTCCCGGAGGATTTCACCCGACTTGCGCACCGCCCCAAAATACATTTTTGTGACGGGTGGCGTGGTTTCTTCTCTCGGGAAAGGCGTAGCGGCGGCCTCGATGGGCTGCCTGCTCGAAAGCCGCGGTCTTCGCGTCACCCTGCAGAAGTGCGATCCTTACCTCAACGTAGATCCCGGCACCATGTCTCCCTATCAGCACGGTGAAGTTTTCGTCACCGACGACGGCGCCGAAACCGATCTCGACCTCGGCCACTACGAACGCTTCACTTCCGCGCATCTAACACGCGACCACAACTGGACCACCGGCCGTTTCTACGAATCCATTATCACTAAAGAACGCCGCGGCGATTATCTCGGCAAGACCGTCCAGGTAATCCCGCACGTCACCGATGAAATCAAAGCCGCCTTCCGCAAAGTGGCCGAAGGCGTGGACGTTGTCCTGGTCGAAATCGGTGGCACCGTTGGCGACATCGAATCGCTTCCATTCCTTGAAGCCATCCGCCAGATGCGCCTCGAGCTAGGCCCCGAAAATGTAATCTTCGTGCACCTGACGCTGGTGCCGTTCATTCCCACCGCCGGTGAACTGAAAACCAAGCCCACGCAGCACAGCGTTAAAGAACTCCTGAGCATCGGAATTCAACCCGACGTCCTGATCTGCCGCAGCGATCGCCCGCTCAGCACGGACCTGAAAGCGAAAATCGCGCTTTTCTGCAACGTCGCCGAAGCCTGCGTCATTTCCGCTCCCGATGTCGGCAACATCTACGAAGTCCCCATGACTCTCGCATCCGAGGGGCTCGACGAACAAATTCTGCGCCTGCTGCGCCTGGAGGCTCCGCCGCGCGATTTGAGCCGCTGGCTGGCCATGTTAGAGACGCTCGAGCATCCCAACGGGGAAGTGCGCATCGGTGTAGTGGGGAAGTACGTCCAGCTCGAAGACGCCTACAAAAGTTTGCGCGAAGCTTTAGGGCACGGCGGCCTGGCCAATCGTCAGCGCGTAGTAATCGAATGGATTGAAGCCGAAGATATCGATTCGCCCGCAACCGCCGAGCGGCTGCTGCGCCACGTGGACGGCATTCTAGTTCCCGGTGGTTTCGGCAAACGCGGGATTGCAGGAATGGTTCACACCATCACCTACGCGCGCGAGAAAAAAATTCCGTTCTTCGGCATTTGTCTCGGCATGCAATGCGCGACGATCGAATACGCGCGCCAGGTATCTCATATCGAGCACGCCGATAGCACCGAATTCGATCCGTCCACCCCGAATCGCGTGATCTACAAACTCCGCGAACTCCTCGGCGTGGACGAAATGGGCGGCACCATGCGCCTGGGCGCGTGGCCCTGCAAACTAGAGCCTGGCTCCTTCGCCGCCAAAGCCTACGGCCAGCTGGAAATTTCCGAGCGCCACCGCCATCGCTACGAATTCAACTGCGAGTACGAAGAAACTCTCACGCGCGCCGGCTTCCGAATCACTGGACGCACACCTGACGGCGTCTACGTAGAAATAATCGAAGCCCCGAACCATCCCTGGTTCCTGGGCTGCCAATTCCATCCCGAATTCAAATCCAAGCCGCTGGCACCGCACCCGCTCTTCGCCGCCTTCATCCGCGCCAGCCTGGAAAATCGCCACCACCGCCTAGGCGCCGCAACAGAATCCAGAGTAACAGCCGCCGAACCTGCCAGCGATTAGCATCCGCGCCGACGCTCGGCATGATCGCGGACCACCTTAGGCCTGCCTCCCAGCTTCCCGTTCCTGCGCGCAGCAGACAACTTCGCCGCGCTGCGAGACTTCCCGCCGATCGCTCCCAGTCGTGCCGCCATCTGAGCCCGTGATCCTAGAAATCCCTGCAAGAGCGCGGGCAAATAGATGTCCGCATCCAGCCGCGGAAAATGAATCCCAAACCCCCAAGGGCTAATCTGGATCTCGCGAAGCTGCGAAGCCGTGGCCTTCTCCAAGCCCCGCGCCTCGCGCGGCGAAAAAGCCACATCCAACCCAGAATTAAGCCGGATCACCACCCGTCCTAGCCTCCGGTCATACCGCGCCGCAACCGCCATCGGCATTGCCGACCGCAAACCTGCCTCCCGCCGATTCGCTCGCTCAAATTCTTCACGCGATGTCATGAATCCTTTCTCCCGCCTCATCGTAATCCCAAGCGCTTAGGTTACGAAAGCACGATCGTATTCCACACCCGCTTCGTTGGCGTCGTTTCGATCTCTCCTCGCTCTGTGTCTCTGTGCCTGTGTGGCAATTCTGCCGTTGCCTTCCTCTGCATTCTCCGGATCTCTCCGGTGATCGCTCCTCCCGCCAGCAATTCAAAGTTGAAATACCACGCGTTCCCGCATAGTCTGTTCCCGCAACCATTCGCCAACACATGCCACCCGCCACTAGCTTCAGCGTCGCGAGCATCAGCTTCGGCCCCAACGCTCCCCTATTCCTGATCGCAGGCCCCTGCGTGATCGAAAGCGAAGCCCACGCCACCGCCATGGCCGAAAAAATCGGCGCGATCGCCGCCGAACTCAACATCCCCTACATCTTTAAAGCCTCCTACGACAAAGCCAATCGCTCGTCCGTCTCCTCGTTCCGCGGCCCGCAACTCGAAGAAGGCCTGCGCATCCTGGCCGCCATAAAAAAACATACCGGCCTGCCGATCCTCACCGACGTCCACGACGTTTCCCAAGTCGGCCCCGCCGCCGAAGTTTGCGACATCCTGCAAATCCCCGCGTTCCTCTGCCGCCAAACCGACTTGCTAGCCGCCGCCGGGCGCACCGCACGCGTCGTCAACGTAAAAAAAGGCCAGTTCGTCTCGCCCTGGGAAATGGCCAACGCCGCGGAAAAAATCGCGAGCACCGGCAACGAAAAAATCATCCTCACTGAACGCGGCACTTCCTTCGGCTACCAAAATCTCGTCGTGGACATGCGCTCCTTCCCCATCATGAAAAAATTCGGCTACCCTGTAGTCTTCGACGTCACCCATTCCGTCCAGCTCCCCGGCGGAGCAGGGAAGTCCAGCGGAGGCCAACCAGAATTCATCGAGCCGCTAGCGCGCGCCGGCACCGCCGCCGGCATCGATGGATTATTTCTCGAAGTGCACGACAATCCCGCGCAAGCACTCTCCGACGGCGCGAACGCGCTGCCGCTGGAAAAGCTCGGGCCGCTGCTGAAAAAAATTCTGCAACTCGCAGCCCTCACGCGCGAATGGGACGCCCCAGCTCAATGAGTCTCGAAACCGCCAAGCGCGTGCTGCGCGTAGAATCCGAAGCGATTGCCAGCCTGATCGACCGCCTGGACGCCCGCTTCGAAAAAGCCGTGGAACTCCTGCACAATTGCAAAGGACGAGTAGTCGTCACAGGCCTGGGAAAATCGGGCCTGGTGGGCCGCAAACTCGCCGCCACTTTCGCGAGTACCGGCACCCCGGCGCTTTTCCTGCACACCGGTGAGGCGCTGCACGGCGATCTTGGTATGCTCACTGCCGGAGATGTAATGCTGGCCATCTCCGCCAGCGGAGAAACCGCGGAACTGATCGAGCTGCTCGAAACCGTGAAACGCCTAGGCGTTCCGCTGCTCGCGCTCACCGCCAATCCGAAATCCACGCTGGCGCAGGCCAGCAACATCGTTCTCGACATCGCCGTGAAAGAAGAAGCATGCTCGCTGAATCTCGCGCCCACGGCTTCCACCGCCGCCGCCATGGCCATGGGCGATGCCCTAGCCATCGCATTACTGGAACGCCGCGGCTTCAAGGAAGAAGATTTCGCCGCGCTCCATCCCGGCGGCCGCCTCGGCAACAAACTCCGCCGCGTCGAATCGCTGATGCACTCCGGCGAAAACGCGCCTCACGTCTTGCCCACGGCAAAAATGCCAGACGTGATTTACGAAATGAGCCGCAAAGGCCTGGGCCTCGCCGCCGTCACCGAAGCCAACGGCAAACTTCTAGGCATAATCACCGACGGCGACCTCCGCCGCGTAATGCAAAAACGCCAGGAAAACGTCCTGGCCCTGAGCGCCGCCGATTGCATGACCAAGAATCCCATCACGCTATCGCGCCACGAACTAGCCGCCAGCGCCCTGCGCGTAATGGAAGAAAAAAAGATCACCAGCCTCCTGATCACGGACCCCGCAGGCAAACTAGAAGGCGTCCTGCACATCCATGATCTGTGGACCCTGCAATTGCTCTGAAGTTTTTCGGTCAGCGACAGCAGGAAGAAGGAAACTCAGGATGCCGATACGCGAAATTAAATTCCCAGCCAAGGTTCTGCGTCGCGCCAAACCCGTGCGCGTCCTCCTCATGGACGTCGACGGCACCATGACCCCCGGCTACGTCTGCTTGCAAACCTTCCCGGACAACAGCGTCTGCGAAATGAAAATGTTCCACGCCCACGACGGCGCCGGCATCAAACTCGCCAGCATCATGGGCATCCGCACCGGCATAATCACCGGACGCGATTCTCCGGCCAACGCCCGCCGCGCCCGCGAATCTTCCATGGAATTTGTGATTCAAGGCCAACCGAAGAAGCTCGAAGCCTACAAAGCGATCTTAGTTCGCGCGGGAGTAACGGACGAAGAAGTAGCGTACATCGGCGACGACCTCCCGGATTTGCCGATCCTGCAGCGTGTAGGCCTGGCCGTTGCGGTTGCCAATGCAGTATTCGAAGTAAAACGCGCCGCCCACTATGTCACCACAGTCCGCGGCGGCGAGGGCGCAGTCCGCGAACTTGTCGAACTAATTCTGAAAGCCCAGGGCCGCTGGAAAAAAGCCATCCCCCAAGCCATCGCCTAGCCGAAGCGTTTGACTGTGGTGCGGCCGGTCCCGCCTTGTGGGCCGGGCAGCCGTTGCCGTTGGTTTCTCTGCATTCTCTGCTCCTCTGCGATAATCCTTCGCCGCTGCCTCTCATCGCTTTGCCGTTATCAGTGTTCATCTGCGTTCATCTGTGTTCATCTGTGGTGCCTTTGCATTACCTGTGCCTAGCCGAAGACGGCAATCCACCGCGTCACTCCTTCTGTCTCTCCTGCCGCATCTGCTCAAAAATCTGCTCCGCCCATCCCGGCGGCTCCGGTCCTTTGCTCAAATCCAGTTTCATCCCCAACGCCAATTTCCACCGGTCCATCCACAAAATCCCCGTCCCCGCATAAAGATCCGGCGTCGCGTAAGCCGGATCCGCCATCGCCGTGTCCAGTGAAACAAACTTGTACCCGCGTTTCTCCAATTTCTCGAGCAAAGCGTCCAAACATTCCGTATTCAACGCATTATCGTGCACCAACAAAATCTGCGGAATCTGCCGCCCAAACATTCCCGCCGATTCCTTCTCCGCGTAATCAAAAACCGTGTCCACATACTCCAGATATTCCTTCTTCGCGCGCGCCGCCATCTTCTTGTCTTTCTTTTCCAGCGCGTGCCCCAGCGCATCATTGAAAACGTAATCCGCATCCTCAATCGTCACCGGCGCGATAGTGTAACCGCGGTCCTTCAGAAACGTGTCGAAAGCCGTCTTCACCTCCATCGTCATCCCCGTATTCAAATAAGGATGCCGAAAATATTTTTCGCTCTGTCCCGCGGCTTTCAAGAGCGCCCCGGTCACCACCTCGCCGCGAATCAGGTCATCCTCATATTTTTGCAGCGGCGTATTGCTGAAATCATCATGCGCGTAGTTGTGATTCCCCAGCGTCAGACCTGCGTCCAGCCACATCTGCAAAAGTTCCGCCCGCGCATCGCGCTCGCCAGCCACTTGCAGTTTCCGTTCGTTCACGAATCCGATCGCCCACGCATGATGCGCCTTCAACGCCGCCGGTATTCCCCGATTGATCTTCTGCAATTCCTTCAAGTCTCCGTAAGCAAAATCGTCGCCGGGCAACGCCCCGGGCAAATCGTCCACCGTGATTGCCACGCTATTCTGCGTGCCAACTTGCGCTCGGCCTCCGCCAAACTCGGTCGCCAATCGCGCTCCATGCGCGCCCCAAGCCGCGGCCGCACACGACAGCGCACCTACGAAAAGCAGCCGCAATCCCAACGGTCCAGTCCCCAAAGAGTTCCTCGCTTCGCATCAAGATAGAAACATCACCCACGCCAACTCGCAGCGTACCGGATCACTCCTTCCGGACCTGCCGAAGCAACGCCTCCGCGTGCAACGCTCCCTCCGGCGTCTCCTCATGCTTGAAATAAGCAAACACATCGCCGCTTCGCGCGAGCCTGCGCACCCTCTGCGCCACAGCCTTCCGCGAATATCTTTCTTTGCGCAGCCGCAGATAATGAAAATCAGCAGTTACCACTTCCGGCGTCTTCAACTCCTCGCTCTCCGCCAGACAAAGCGCCGCCCCGCCCTTGCGCAGGGTTGAATAGACGTCCTCGCTAAACCACGATTCGTGCCGGAACTCGAACGCCGCGCGCACCCAGGGCGGCAAGCCTGCTAAAAAATCGCGTAACCGCGGCACGTCACATTTGAAATTCGGCGGCAATTGGAATAGCACTGGTCCAAGCTTCTTTGCCTTACGCAACGGTTCGAGCGAAGCCAGGAATTCCGCCGCGGTCTCCGCCACGTCGCGCAGGCGCTTGCTGTGCGTGATTCGCTGATGCGCTTTCACTGCAAACCGGAAATCGCCAGGAGTCGCTTCCGCCCAGCGCAGCAGCAATTCCTCGCCCGCGATCTGGCGGAACGTAGAATTCACTTCCACCGAATTCAGCCGCTCCGCATAATGACTCAAGAATCGCGCCGCGCTGAGCTTCGCCGGATAGAACTCCGGCTTCCAGCTCGCGTAAGCCCAACCCGACGTGCCCGCATATGTGTCTCCCATAGGCACGACATTCTAATCGTTCATCGAAAAATTGCGCGCACAATCTGCTCCGCATACATCAATCACCGCATATTCGCACCAGCTGTCAAAGTGCTAGAATCTCAACCTGCGGGCAGGCAGGCAAGCCGCAGCTGCGGTAAAGAATTCAGCGCGCCCCGAGGCCCTAATGGCTCCGCCACTCGAACTAGTGGTCAATGACCAGAAATACCCGGTCCACTCCGATCCCGATACCCGCCTCCTCACCGTTCTGCGCGACGAGCTCGGCCTCACCGGCACAAAATACGGCTGCGGAGAAGGGCAGTGCGGCGCATGCACGGTCCTGATCGGCGGCTCGCCCCGGCGTTCGTGCCAAGTCCTCCTCGGCGAAGTAGTGCAACCGGTCACCACCATCGAGGGCCTCGAAAAAGATGGCCATCTCCATCCCGTGCAGCAAGCCTTCCTCGATCTCGATGCCTTCCAATGCGCCTACTGCACCTCCGGGATGATCATCAGCAGCGTCGCGCTCCTCACGCAGAAGCCGGATCCATCGTCCACTGATATCGTGCAATTCATGCAAGGAAATATCTGCCGCTGTGGCACCTACCCGCGCATCGTGGACGCGATTCAACGAGCCGCGAAATCCATGGAGAAGCAACCGCGATGAGCAGCCTGCTGAACAAATTTGCGCGCGAGCCTGAGCTCGAACCTGAGCGCTACGAATTCCGCGAAGCCCCCATCCACCACTTCGCACTCGACCGCCGAGATTTCTTCAAGTTCTTCGGCGCCGGCATCATGGTCTTTGCGGCTGCGAAAGACGCGCTAGCCCTGCAGGAATCCGGCGGCGGCCGTCAAAATCATTCAGAAGAGCTGCCCAAGGAAATTACGGCGTGGCTGCACATCGGCGAAGACGGCAGCGTCACTGCCTTCACCGGAAAAGTCGAGATCGGCCAGAACATCCGCACCTCGCTTGCGCAAAGTGTTGCCGATGAATTGCGCGTCTCCTTCGAAACCGTGCGCATGGTGATGGGCGACACGCAACTAACGCCGTTCGACATGGGCACATTTGGCAGCCGCACGACGCCCACCATGGCTCCGCAACTCCGCCGCGTAGCCTCCGCCGCGCGCGAACTTCTGCTGCAGACCGCGGCGAAAGAATGGAACACCGCTCCCGAAAAATTGCTGGCAGTAAACGCGAAAATCACAGACCCAGCTTCGGGCCGTGCCACAACCTACGCGGACGTCGCGCGCGGCAAAACGCTCGCGCAAAGAATTCCCGACGAAGATCCAATGACGCCAGCATCCGAATGGACAATCGCGGGCAAATCGCTGCCGAAAGTAGACGGCCGCGCGTTCGTCACCGGCCGCCACCAATACACTTCGGACCTGCGCCCAGCAGGCCTGATGTACGGAAAAGTCCTGCGCGCACCGTCTTTCGGCGCGACGATGACCTCCTGCGATATAAGCGCCGCGCAAAAATTTCCTGCAGCCGTAATCGTGCACGACGGCGACTTTGTCGGCGCAGCGGCCTCCAGTGAAAACGAAGCGGACGAAGCCATCGCGGCAATTCGCGCGGAATGGAAAGAAACTTCGCAGCCTTCCAGCAGCGAACTCTTTTCCTATCTCAAGCAGAACGTCGCAAGCGACGAGCCTAGCGATCTCACGCAATCCGGCTCCATCCCAGACGGTCTCGCAGCCGCCACGCATCGCCTCGAGGCCACCTACACCGTCGCCTACATCGCCCACGCACCGCTAGAACCACGCGCCGCCGTGGCCGAATGGAAAGACGGCAAGCTAACCGTGCGGACCGGAACGCAACGCCCCTTCGCCACCCGTGACGCTCTCGCGGAAGCCTTCCACCTCGCCAAGGAAAACGTCCGCGTCATCGTGCCCGACACCGGCTCAGCCTACGGCGGAAAACATACGCCCGATGCCGCGCTCGAAGCTGCAAGGCTTGCGCGTGCCACAGGCAAACCTGTCAAAATCGTCTGGACGCGCGAGGAAGAATTCACTTGGTCCTATTTCCGCCCAGCCGGCGTGATTGAAATCAAGAGCGGTGTAGCCGCCGACGGCAAACTCACCGCTTGGGAATTCCATAATTACAATTCCGGCGCCGCGGGGATCGGCACTCCATACACAGTCCCGAACCAACACATCGAATTTCATCCGGTGCGCTCGCCCCTGCGCCAAGGGTCGTATCGCGGCCTGGCCGCCACCGCCAACCATTTCGCGCGCGAATCGCACATGGACGATCTCGCCCACGCCGCCGCAATGGACCCGCTCGATTTTCGCCTCAAGAACATTTCCGATCCGCGTCTGCGCGACGTCTTCCAAGCCGCCGCAGAATCCTTCGGCTGGCCGGCCAAAAAAACCAAGCCCGGGCAGGGTTTCGGCATCGGAGGCGGGATCGAAAAGAGCGGCTACGTGGCAACCTGCACGGAAATTTCCACCGACGACGCGCGCGGCGCAATTCGCGTCGTCCGCGTGGTCACTGCATTCGATTGCGGCGCAATCGTCAATCCCGACGGCCTGCGCAATCAGATCATGGGCGCAAATATCATGGGCCTCGGCGGCGCACTCTTCGAAGCGATGGCCTTCAACGGCGGCCGCATCACCAACGCGCGCTTTGCGCGCTATCGCGTCCCGCGCTTTCGCGACGTCCCCGACATGGAAATCGTCCTGATGGATCGCAAAGATATTCCCTCAGCCGGCGCAGGTGAAACCCCGCTGGTGGGTTTGGCGCCCGCCATCGGCAACGCCATCTTCGATGCTACCGGCGTCCGTCGCACCACTCTACCGCTAGCTCCGCGCGCCTAGTAAGTCGCTCCGTCCGGATTTGCAGTCATCGAAGCGCGGCGTCCCGTTGTAATCGAAAAATATTCCATCCACTGCTTGCGAATTCCGTTAGTTCGTTCAATCAGCTCGCTGCTGGGCTTGGCGCTGTGCTGAACGACCATAACCATCCCGGTGTTGAATCGCCGTTGCCATTGATCAACGGCCGGCGCGCGCGGGCCTTCCGCCGCTATCACGTCCTGAATCGTCACCTTGGTTCAGTCCGTCTTGAAAATGGGATGCCCATTCGCATCTTTCCCCGCGGGAACCAGATTGCGCAAAATAAAAAAGTCCGGAACTTCGGCAGGTGAAATTAGCCCCATCCAATAGAGGTCGAGGTACGAATAACCCGTCGCGGGCACGCAGTAATCGTCGTCGAGCTGCGTGTACATGCCGTCGAAATTGTTCAGCCAAACTCCGCCGCCCATGATGGACGCTTCCGTCGGCCGTACGTTCGGAAAGGGAACGACCACCTGCAATCCCCTCGCCCAGTGCGTCGTGTTCGACAATTGCATGGCCCAGCGTGCCCCGAGCGCCCTCGACTACCGGTCGCACGTGTTGTCCCGTCTTTTCGTTGCGCCGTTTTTGATTTTCTTCGGCGGTCATTTCAAGTATTCCAGCACGTGTTTATGGTGAAGTCCAGCCTCTAGCGTGGAAACCGCGCATCCAGGCGCCGCATTAACTCGACCGCATTATCAATCGCATCCCGGAACGCGTTTTCTGGTGCGGGCGATGGTCCGGGAGCGCCTAAGTTGAGCGAGACAGTCCGCGTGGTCGGCCCTTCCATCACACGTCCGGCGTTGTTTGAGCCGGGCGGCGGAGCTGCCTGGCAGTTTCACAAAAAGACTGCGGTCGGTTCACGCTCGGTGACCGAGACCAGCTAGCATCGGCGACCGGCTGCGGGGTGGTTCGGTTCGTTGGGAATTACCTTCGCGAGAATGTGCAATACTTTGGTTCAGTGAAAACTCCTCAAACCACGAAGTTTCTTATGGTGTTTGGAATCAATGCTGAAATTAGCATCCGCCCATCTGTGCGGTTTGGCGCCTAACCTGCTGATTTCCTTTGACGGTGGTGTGCGCCAGTGGGCATTGCCAACTGGGAGTGGGCTAAAATGAATAAACTTGGATTTGCAATACTTTTGGGCATTGCGCTTCTCGCTCCGCTCGCTAAGGCTGACCCGGGAAACCAGAACGGTTGCGATGCCAGTGGCGATAAGCCGAAAAAATGTGATCCGGCACCGGTTCCGGAGCCTGGAATCGCCGCCCTTGTCGGTATGGGACTTTTGGCGCTGGGTGGCTACGCATTAGCGCGTAGCAAGCAGAACCTGAGCGAAAAGCGCTAGACTCCGCGCAGCGCGTGGACCCGCGCCTCGCCGGAGTGTTCGGGCCATTCCGGCGTTTTATTTTTCGCGAGCTGCCTGACCGTTCGTTACGACTCGCTTCACTTCACGATAAGTAGCCGCAACGAAGTCTTCCCGCAACAGCCCAGCAACAACGCTCGCAACGTAGCTGGAAAGCTCAAATTCCGCGGGCCTGCCCTCAATCGAATCCTGGAAGAGAGTTGGTTAGGCGTCCAGAAATCCTGTTGCCACCAGCAGTCGGCACCGGCAGCGCCAGACTAACTGCTGATCACCGAACTGGCTGTGCCAGGGTGCCGTGATTTCCAACGCCGGGCAATTGCAACGACCTACCGCCGATGGGTCTCCCGGGGACTTGGCCCCGTGAAGCTCGACTCTTCCTGGCTAGCCCACGCTCGTCTACACTAGCCTCTATGCCCCGCCGCACTCCTGCCACGGCAACAGACGAACACCTCGATCAGATTGCATCGGTGTTAGACGATATGTTTCGCCTTCCGGGAACGCAGATCCGCTTCGGGCTGGATTTTCTGATCGGCTGGATTCCGGGTGTGGGAGATGCCGCGGCTGGTATGGCTTCCCTGATTATCGTTGTAGCAGCCTGGCGACGTGGCGCTGCTTTGATCACTCTCGCTCGCATGATTACAAACGTGGTTCTAGAGGCTTTGTTAGGTTCAATTCCCGTGTTTGGTGACGTTTTTCACGTAGTCTGGAAGGCGAATCGTAGAAACTACCATTTGTTGCTGCGTGAGGAAAATCAGGGGCTTCGTGAAAACCACACCCGGCGCGACGTACTTTTCTTTGCGCTCCTGCTCGTGGCCGCTGTTTGTCTGGTTGCTGTGCCCGTTGGCCTGATAATCTGGCTCATTCGATCACAGCCGCGATCGTTCTCGTATCCTTGAACGGTTGGTACCAACATGATGTCCGGTTGCGCGTGCGGGACTTGATGTCGGTCTTGTCAACCCAACGTGTATTGAAAAAATTGAAGCACAGCACGGCGCTACTTCTTTACGTGCCTTGGTTCGACACCGCAGTATTTTTGTATGCTCGACGAATCGGATGGAATTGCGAATTCCATCTCAACTACCCGTGCCCCGTAAGATTCGACAGTCACGAGGTACTTCTTCGCGAAAAGCATATCCGTTCCTCCAATGCGGTTGCGAAACCCACTGAATCGCAATGTCTTGGAGTTTGCCATTAGCACAGGAGCTGCGCGGTCACTCTTTTGTTTCTCGTCATCGATTCTTGTCCGCACCCTCGGGGAAGCTCCAAATTGAGAATCGATTACAACGCCCGTAGATATGATTATGGCATCCAGCTTCCCGTCTGAACAAGAAACACCGAACGTTGGGAGTCCATCGTCGTGAGGTAGGGGCGTTGAGCTTACGTAGCGCCCGGGAATCTTTAAATCGTCAGACTCGCGGTTGGTCAAATAATCTTTGCGACGCTCATAGGCCCACTGCTCTTCTTGCCCGGAAACAACCGCGCCGAAGAGCAGCACGATGATTAGTCCCATGCCGAATGAACGACTTCCACGCATATACACCGCAAGCATTCTCGCAGCATCATACACCGAAACATTCTAGGTCCCGATTAACCCGTTACCGGAGATCTCACGGGGCGTTAGCGAGGTGTTTCTTTACGTTGCAGAGCGAAATGGTCGGGTGTATTTTCTGATTGGTGATGAAACAAGAGTACGAACTCCAGGATCTTGTGTATCGGAGGGCAAGCTGATGCAACTTCCGAGCATTCGATTTTCACTCCGGATTCTACGCAAATACGCGAAGCTGGCCTGCATCGCTGTTTTTTCTCTGGCGGTTGGGCTGGCCGCGGCGTCCGTCGGGCTCAGCACGTTCCATGCCTTGTTGCTGCGGCCCCCTGCGGTTGTTGATCCCAACCGGCTGCTGACAGTTTACACAGTCACGCCGAATGAACCTTTCAACCAAGTTTCCTATCCGGATTATCGGTATTATCGTGACAACAATAGCGTGTTCTCCGGACTCTGCGCGATTCCGTTCAGCATCGGCCTGCAGACGATCATCTTCGAGCAACGTGAAAAACGCGGCCTGATCAACGCCGTCTCCGACGACTACTTCTCCGTGCTCGGAGTTCAACCGCTACTCGGGCGCTGGTTTGCCGCCGGCGACGACGACAAAGTGACGACTTCCGCCGTGCTGAGTTACGGCTACTGGCAATGGCTCGGGTCCGACCCGAACATCATTGGCAAAACCCTCACGATGAATGGCGTTCGCTTCACTATCGTCGGAGTAGCGCCTCGGCGTTTTGTGGGAACGATCCTGAGCGATGTTCCGGACCTTTGGCATCCGCTTTCCGCAACCACCGCGATCTCTCACCAGACTTATGACTGGCTCGGGGATCGCACCAGTCACTCTTTGAGTCTGATCGGGCGTATGAAGCCCGGCGTTACGCGGCAGCAAGCTCTGGCCGAGATGCAAGGATTATCGCGCCAGCTTGAAATCGCCTATCCGAAAACGAACAAGAACCGGCTTGCCGCGCTGACCGAAACGAGCATGCTTTCGCCGGACGCAATGTCTAGCGCGAAGTTGTTGGGCGGGCTCCTGCTGGCCGTTGTTGCTCTCGTGCTCTTTGCCGCCTGCGCCAACGTCTCCAACCTGCTTCTCGCGCTGGCCGGCGCGCGACGGCAAGAGATTCTCATGCGTGCCGCGCTCGGGGCCACTCGCATGAGTCTCATTCGCCAGCTGGTTGTCGACAGCTTGGTGATTTCAATGGCGGCTGGAGTAGTCGGCTTTGTATTTGCTACTTATGGCCTCAGACGCCTGACCGACTTCAAGCCATTTGTTCCCGGACTCGGCGTAGTCCCTATTACTTTGGATTTCCGGCCTGACCTCGCCGTTGTTTCGGCGGTGCTCGCGCTTGTTTTCTTGGTGGGACTGTCTACCGGCTTCTTGCCCGGCTTGCACGCTTCTACTCCTAATCTCGCAGCGGCGCTGAATGGAGAGACCGCCATCGGCGGAACGCGCAAGGGCCGTATGCGCAATTTTCTCGTGGTGCTGCAGATCACCGCTTGCACCGTTGTTCTGATTGGAGTCGGTCTTTGCCTGAAGAGCCTGCACAATTTGCAGCAGTTAAAGCCTGGATATTCCGCTCGTAACATCGCGCTTTACGCCATCGACGACCTGCAAGTCAACGGTTACTCGGAACCACAGGGTCGTGCTCTGTTTGAAAGGCTCCGAGAAGGTGTAGGTCAGGTGCCCGGTATCGAGTCCATCAGCCTTGCGGACACCTTCCCGCTTTCAGGCGGGACTGGCACTGACCAGGTGCACATCACCGGTGTCCGCGATCAGAACGAACAGGGCGTCACCATTGGCGTCGGTGTTGTGGACAGCAGCTATTTTTCTACGCTGGGAATCCCAATTCTCGCAGGACGAACGTTCGCCGCTTCAGACATGGCGAAATCTCCGGAAGTCATCGTCGTCAGCCAAATGATGGCGGCAAAATACTGGCCGAATCAAAATCCGGTTGGCAAAACAGTCCGCCTTGAAAATGGCAACCGTCAGGCCACCGTGGTTGGCGTCGTGGGAGACATCAAGTATTCGGACATTGACGAAGCCACGCAGCCTTTCATGTACTACAGCCTGTCCCAAAATTATCGCTCGGGGATATATCTGATGGTACGCACGCAGGCTAATCCGTCACGGTGGATGGGAACGATTCTGGACAAGGTGCGCAAATCGGCCCCGGAACTGGGCTCTAGGGGCTTCACGATCGAACAATGGCACGAATTCGCTTTGTACGTCCCACGCCTGGCAGTGATCTGCATCAGCGCATTTGGGCTACTGGCATTTGTGCTAGCTGCCGTCGGGCTTTACGGCGCTGTCTTCTATTCAGTCAGTGAACGAACGCGAGAGATGGGAATTCGCGTAGCGCTTGGCGCGTCGCCGCGCGACTTGTGGAAATTGGTCCTGCGCCAGACCAGCGCCATAACCATTGTCGGTATCTTTCTCGGAGTCGCCGGTGGGATCGGTGCAAGCGTGCTGGCAAGATCCCTGCTTTATCAGATACAACCCATCGAATGGTCTGTCTTCCTTGGAGCGGCATTCGCGATGTTCGCAATGAGCATCTTCATTGCCTATTCAGGTGCACGTCCATGGATGCGCGTGGATCCGATGCAGTCTGTGCGCCACGTGTAGGGCGATCAGCAATTTCCGGTCTCATTTCCGAACATTCGAACTTCTGTACTGAAACGCCCGTGTAACTCCTGGTAAGGTACCGGACACTCCTCAACCGCCGCCGGAGGACCGCGAATCCCTCAATCTCTGTGTCACCCATTTGCGAATTTCGACATCGTTATAACCCATACTGCGAGAGATGCTCACTTCATCGTCAAGCGTCCCGAGCGACGTCATTTGACTAGCGTATTGCGCCCGAATCCACAGTTGTTCTAGTTCGCGTTTGTCAGGACTTGGCACCATTCTGCTATGTTGTCGAGCGTGATTCAATTGGGTTTGTCGGGCCAATCCTTATCGCGACTGACAGGGAGAGGCTGATCGGGCCCCGATCCGCAACGAAAGTCGCTACAAACCCTGCAAGGAATCGCTGCGGCTTCGTTCTCAGGATGATGGCCCCGCAGCGTGCATGATTTCGTTCTCGAATGCTCGGCGGCGGCATCAGCGCCACATTAGGAGGATTCATCCATGAATCAGAAATTGAGTCTCGGTCTTTCCCTGGTTGCTGGCCTACTTGGCGGCATCATGTCGTACAGTCTATCTCCCCGAGTTTTGCGGGCGCAGGAGCAGGTCCCGTCGCCGAAAACGATCACGGCGGAGCGATTCATTCTCACGAATGAGCAAGGAACCACCGCTGGCGTCTTCGGCCTCAAAGATGGCAAGGCCAACATCACCCTCTTCGATTCGGCGGGTCGTGTGATATGGAGCACTGAGGTCAGGCCAGCACCTGTCCGGCAGTAAAGGTCGAGCATCGAGCACGAACTTCCGTGAAGATGGCGCGTCCGGGAGAGTTGTTGCTCTTTAGACAGAGACTTATCCTGGACGTCGCGTTACTGGAGATTTAGAGTAGCGCGTCAACTTTCCAGTTAACCGGAAACGTGAAGTGCTGCTTCAACCGTCCGGTCAGCGAATCGCTTCTTCGACGGAGGTAAGAAGCTTCACTCTGCGATTTGGAGGTTGGAATGAATAAGACGAATAGCTCAGTACAACTGAAATGTTGCATCTGTGGCAGCACGTTTGGACCAAGTGACACGGACAGCTACACGCTTCAGGTGTATAAGCGTGGTGCCAAGAACCCTGAAGCGATCTGCGCTCACGGGGATTGTCTGCGCCGGGTCATTCCAGTCGTCGGCGTGGAAATTCCTAACCAGTGAAACACTCCCCTAGGCCCTGATTAACGCTGCGTTAGTCAGGCATCTCTAACAACGTCTATCAGAAGCTTCACGTTGGCGTGGCCATCTTTCGCCGATGACGAGTCGTGCGGACCGCTTTTCGCTTTGCCCAGGGACGCGTGGCTGGCCGACCCCGGCGCGGAAAAGCCTGCACGTACAGAGGCGCAAGTTCAATTTTCTCGCGGTCGAGTGCGGGATAACCCTCCACAATTTCGTCAATGCTGGCACCTTGATTTAGAATATCAGCGATAAGTTCCACAGGGATTCGAGTGCCACGATAGACTGGCGTACCGCGCATTGTCTCCGGATCTTCGACAATGACGCTCTCGGCCAGCTCCAGTTTTTTCAACCTCTCGTCGAGTTCTTTGCGCACAGTCTTTACTTGGATCAATAGCGCTCGTCCTTCTGAGACGAAGATCGCGTCAATTCCCGCGTCCGCTTCAATCTGTTTTGCAATCTTGCGCCGTTCCGCAACGGGCAAAAGAGCCAGGCCCTCAGCCTCAAGTTGCAGATACACCAATTGCTCCCACGACAGGAGTCGTTGGACCGAACGCCCGGTCTGTAGTCGTCTCGGGCGAATCAGACGACGGTCAATCAATCTGCGTACTGTGCGAATCGGCAGATTCGTCAAGGCCGAGGCCTCAGCCGGAGTGTATTTCATAGTTGGCGTAGCATAATTGTACCCCAAACGGGGTAGAATTGAAAGCACAGGCACACACCATTTCCTCTTGGGCAACTT
Organism: Acidobacteriota bacterium; assembly: GCA_013289715.1. GTDB lineage: Bacteria > Acidobacteriota > Terriglobia > Acidiferrales > UBA7541 > Palsa-295. The sequence goes on from JABCZJ010000017.1 coordinate 127,126, forward strand.
GGGCGCAAAATGGGCGCAAAACTCCGGTTTTCAGACACAAATTGACGGACGGCCGGTGAGTAAGAGCAACCGAATCAACGGAAATTTTGCAGGAAGCTGGAGCGGGCGATGGGAATCGAACCCACGTCCGAAGCTTGGGAAGCTTCTATACTGCCATTGTACGACGCCCGCTCATTGCTCTAGCCGGTTGATTATACATAATCAACCTACGTCGCGTATAGACTCGCCATTTTCCAACAGCTTCCCACTTTCCGAAACCTGCGTTTTCGTCGCGGCAGAGTCGCTCGGCCGGCGCGACCGAAACGCGAGGCACGCGATGGGATAGCTGAGCGAGAAACCGGTCCCAATCTCATACTTGGCGCGCGGCGCCGCTTGCGTTAGGCTAGGTCGAATTTGTCGCCAAGGAGACGTGTCCAATGATTCAACAAGCCCCAACGCAGCAAGTCTTGACGTGTGCGCAATGCGGAAAGTCGTTCGGACAATCGGATCTGGTGCCGATCGCCGGGCACTGGGTTTGCGGCAATTGTAAGCCGGCGTTCTTGAGCAGGGTCGTGGCGGGCGGACCTGCCGCGGCCTCGTCACTGCTTTACGCAGGTGTCGGCATTCGCTTCGGCGCCCGCTTCATTGACGGTTTGGTGTTTATGGTTCCTTTTGCAATCGTTGCATTCCTGCTTCTGCCAGGCTTGCTGCGAACGGCGGCGGCCAACAAGGCGCCTGCGCTCAACGGGAGCTTTGTGCTGGTTGCCCTCGTTTTCGGTTTGTTTTATGAAGTCCTGATGCTGCGCTATTGGGGAGCAACGCTCGGTAAAATGGCCTGTGGGCTTAAAGTCGTACGCTCGGACGGAAGCAGCCTGGACTGGGGCGTTTCGTTTGGCCGCTACTTTATGTACAACGTGGTAATCTCCGCTGTCCCGTTTGTTAACTGGATCTTGCTCATCACCACAGCCATTATGGCTGGCACGGACGAGCAAAGGCGTGGGCTGCATGACCGGGTATGCGACACGCGTGTGATCTACGCACGGAGCTAGGCTTGAGTCTGAACCTAAACCTGTTCGCTACCGTTCCGAGCAGTTCCGAAACGGCCGGCTCCGCAACAGGTGCGGCCACGGGTCTACCGCAAACCGCGCAAGGGACCGTTGCGTGCCCCAGCTGCGGCAGCCCTGTGACGCCGGTAGAGGCGCCGGGGGTTTGGCAGAGCTGTCCCTACTGCCGGAAGCGGCTGCGAATTGGAGTCTGGCCTGTTGCGCGGCAGAAAACGAATGCAGCGTCCGCGATGCCGGAGCAAGCGACATGCTTCTTTCACCCGGAAAAGGCATTTGAGGCTTGCTGCCAGAGATGCGGCCGCTTTCTGTGCGCACTGTGCGACTTGCAACTCGGAGCGGAGCACGTTTGCCCCACTTGCTTCGAGCGCGGGCGCACCGATGCTGGGCGGTCTGGCGGCACAGCGGAATGGCGGCATCGTGACGTACTCTACGATTCAATCGCGCTGACGATTGGGTGGGGCTGGATTTTGGTTTGGCCGCTGATTATCGCTGCGCTCCCGGCGACCATCGTGTTGCACGTGAAGTTTCGGAAGGCGCCGCGTTCGTATTTGATTCCGCGCTCGGGCTGGCGCTTCTGGGCGGCATACGTCGGGTTCATCTGGCTGCCGTTGCTGATCGCCAGCTCGTTCTACAAGCTGCGGATGGCGGGGAGACACTGATTGCGCGCAGCGTTCCGCAAAATATCGCGCATCGGTAGCCTGACCGGCGCGACGAAGTGGTATCTGAGCGATGACTGTCTGCTCGCCGCCAAGCGCGTGATGTACGCGGTCGAGTACCGGCGGTTTTACTTGCGCGACCTGGAATCGATTGTGGTCTGGCACAGCCGCACTTGGCTATTGCGGCCGGCCATTCCCGGCGTGCTGCTTCTCGCGCTCGGCGGTCTGCTGTGGCACTGGCTGAATTTCACGGCTGGCGCGATTGCCGGAGGCGTGGGTCTGGCGTGGGCTGCGTTGGAACTGGGACTCGGCCCGACGGCGCAGTCGCGTATTCGCACGACAGGAGTAAGCGTTGACCTGCCGCTCGTGAAGCGCACGCGCGGCGCCCGCAAGGTCCTTGCGAAGATTGATACGGCGGTTCGCGCCGTTCGCGGTGGCGCGATGGAGCAGCCGACCGCTGCCATAGACCAGCCCCAACTAGCCATGCCCGCCGGCCAAACAAAATCCGAGTCAGCTCCCGCAGCCGCTCCCAGCGCGGATGTAACGTAAGCGAATGGCTCCTGACACGCCAGCCGTGCCCTCCGCCGCGCCCGCCCTGTTGCGTTTGCGCCACGCGCGCTGCTTGTTTCATCCGCTGCGCGAGGCGGCCGCACGGTGCCCGCACTGCGGAGGTACGTTTTGCCGCGAATGCGTGACGGACGAGGACGACAAGCTCGCCTGCCCGCCTTGCCTTCGCCGCATGACGCGTCCGCCCGCACCGAAACCGTCACGGGCGCGCCAGCTCCGGCAGGTCCTGGCGGGATCTATAGCGCTCGCCTGTCTGCTGACACTGTTTTTTTCTTTGCTGCAGTGGCGCGTGAATAGGCCGGAACTGCACCTGAACTTCGGCGGCGCTGCCGAATCTCGGCTGCCCGGACCAACTCATGAGTGAAGCTGCGGTGGCTCCGCTCGCTGCGCAACGTGCACGCTCGGTGTCTGCGCGCGCCCGTCGGAAGCGCCTGAATTCGCTCGAAGCGCTGGAATCCGGATTCGCTCTGTTTCGTTCTACATTCGGGCGCGAGGCGTGGCGCTATTATGCCGGCGTGGCGCCGCTCGCCGTTTGTTTCGTTCCGATGTGGGTGGTTGACGGGCAGGTTCGCGTCTCTAGCGGCACGCTGCTAATCGAGGCGCTGGTACTTGCCGGGGCGTATCTGCTGCGCGCGTGGGCGGTCGCCCGCTACATGCAAGGCGTTCGTGAGCGTGCGTTCGGCGTGCCGATAGCGAAACCCGCGGATCGTTCGGCGAAGGCTGCCGCGTTGGGACGCCTGCTGGCGTGGAGTATCACTTTGGGCGCCGCTGCTTTGGCTACGCTGCCCACCGTTGCGGGCGCGTCGTGGTTCTACAGCGCTTGCCAATTCGCCAGTCTCGAGGCTTGGGAGGACGCGGCTGAGCGGCATTCTATTCGCGGCTGCCTGGCGCTTGCGAGCGAATGGTTCGGCGGCGGGCTGCTTCTTTTTCTGATGCTTTTTCCTCTTTGGATTGCCGTGTGGCTGAATGGCCTGATCCTGGCGATGGTTCTCCCGCATCTGCTGCACTCAATTTTTGGGGTGAATACTCTTTTGTCGACGCAAATGGGCGCCTACGCGCTAATCAGCAGTTCCGCGTTCTGGCTTTCGCTTTTCGGGGGTGTGTGGCTTGCGCTTGATCCGGTCGTCAAGTGTACCTTCGTGGTCGTGTATCAGCATTTGCGATCGCGGCGCGAGGGAGATGATCTGCGTGGGTTGCTCGCGGGCCTGCCAGGCCAGCAGAAAAAGAAGGCGCAGATGATTGAATCCGCCGGAGTTGGGCGCGGCGCGGGGCTCGGTTGCTTCGTCATCCTTGCCGCGATTCTGCTGAGCCCTGCCCAGATAACCGCGCGCCCAACGCAAGCGCCGCCGAGCCGCAGCATCGCAGAAACGGCTGCCGATTCCACGCGCCAGGAACGCGTTCAAGAATTGCGCCAAGCTCTTGATGCGGAATCCGAGCGCGCGATTTATCGCTGGCACGACACCGAGCACCCGAGCCCGCCCACTTGGTTCGACAAGGCGCTCGCCAGTGTTGGACATGCCATCGAGCGCGCCTGGGACAAGTTCTGGAGTTTTCTGCGGAAATTGTGGCCGGGCGGGCTGAATTTCTCGCCGGCGCCGGATGGTCAGTGGCGGCTGAAACACATCCGGTTATGGCTAGCGCTGGTGGCGGGTTTGACCTTGGCGGTGGGAGCGATGCTATTTTGGCTCCGGCGGCGCCGCGAAGCCTCCGAGCTTTCCATTCCAGTCGCGGCAACGCCGCTGCCCGACCTGCGCGACGAGGCCGTCGCCAGCGAACGTTCGGAAGACGAATGGTTTTCGCTGGCAAACCGGTTGGAGGGGGAGGGCAAGTTGCGGCTGGCACTGCGTGCGGCGTACCTGGGCTTGCTGGCCGGATTGGCGCAACGCGCATGGCTGACGATTCGGCGCGATCGCACGAATCGCGAATATCTCGATGAGTTTACGCGCCGGTGGCGGCGGCGTCCGCAAGCGGCGGTCGAGGCGCGTGCGGAAATTCCTGAGAAACTGCGCGGCAGCCTGCGGCAGTTCGATCGCGTTTGGTATGGATCTCATGCGCTGACCCCAGCGTCGGTCGCCGCATACCGCCTGGATCAGCGTGAGCTGCTCAACCATGTCTGATAATAACTCTGGCGAAAGCATGGTGCTCAACTGGCGAGGCCCGCTGCTGGCCGCTGCGATTTTCGCGGTTGTATTCTCGGTTCTGCTGCTCATGGCGCATCAGAACCAGGCGAATACCAGTGATATGGGATCCAGCTTACGGCAGGACCCATACGGCACCAGCCTGCTGTTCGATTCCTATCAGCGCGCTGGGTACCAGGTCGAACGCAGCCAGGATCAGGACGCTCTCTCCGATCAGAACGCGTCGCGGACGACTGCGTTCTTTATAGGCGGCTATCCCTCAGGCGATTGGGAAATGGAAAATGGAAAGTTCCGGACCGGACCCCAATTTCTCGGGCGACTAGAGAATTTTCTGGCCCGCGGCGGGCGTGTCGTGTTGGTTGAGCCCGCTTGGGATCTAAAGTCGGAGTCTCAAGGCTGGGAAGTTGAGAACAAGTGGAGCCCAGCTCCACATGAGTCGGGTCCAGTTTGGGTCTCGCCCGATCTCGGCGCGGTGCCGGCAGGCAGCGAAATCATGTATCTCGCCGCTGAGGCCCCGTGGCTCAAAACCGACGCCCATTGGACCATGCTATATGCGGCGCCGGTGGACGCCGACGCAAACGCCGACTCGTCTGCGCATGTTTATCTGGCGATGCGGCGAGTTGAAAAAGGCGAATTGGTCGCCGCGAGCCAAGAATCCTTCTTGCTGAACGAGGCGATCAAGATGCATCCGAATCCGGTGCTGCTGGATTTTCTCGCAGGCGGACGGCCGGTGATTTGGGTAGATGAAACACTGCACGGATTGCACCAGGATCAGGGCGCGCTCTGGCTGGTGCAGCGGTATCGGCTGCAAGCAGCGCTGCTGTTTTTCTGGGCGACCTTGCTGACGTTGCTCTGGAGTCTGAGTGGCGATTTGGTGCGGCGTCCGCCGCGCCACTGGAGCGCAGAGGTCGTCCGCAATGGCGAAAGCGCTGGCGTGGCCGGGCAACGCCTGCTGCAACGGAGTATTTCGGCGGAGAGGGTTGTGGCGGAATGCTGGGAGCAGTTCGAGCGTCGCTCGCCTCAGGATGCGAAGGCCATTCGCACTGACCCGCGTTGGGGGCCGCGACTGCGCGCCGCGCTGGCGCAGCCGCCTTTGCCGGGCTACAAGGAATTGACAGAACTGATCTGCGAACGGCGTGCGACTGCAAAGGGCCTGGCACACCTGGCTCAAGCCGATGGCGGACGGCCGGATAGCGTTTCCGCTTCGCCGAGGACGACTTCCGAGGAGGCACGAACCGCATGAACGAGGAACCAGTACTGGATTCAGACTTGCCGGCGCGGTCCGCGAGCGCGGAAACGCCACCGACGGCCGCGCTCGCGACGGTGACCAGCGGCGCGCGACGCGTCAGAGAGAAGCTGGGCCGCGTGATTGTCGGCCAAGCCGAGGCGATTGATCTCGCGCTGGTGACGCTGCTGGCTGGCGGGCATGGGTTGATCGAAGGCGTACCCGGAGTGGGGAAGACGCTGCTCGCGAAGGCGCTCGCCCGCGCGGTGGGCGGCGAATTTCAGCGCATTCAGTTCACGCCAGACCTGATGCCTGCCGATATCACCGGGACGAGCGTCTTCGACCTGAAGACGCAAGAATTCCGCTTGGTGCGCGGGCCCATATTCACCAATTTCTTACTGGGAGACGAAATCAATCGGGCGCCGGCGAAAACGCAATCGGCTCTGCTGGAAGCCATGCAAGAACGGCAGGTGACGATCGATCGCGTGACTTACGCGCTGCCGCCGGTATTCGTGGTGTTCGCAACGCAAAACCCGATCGAGCATCAGGGCACGTATCCGCTTCCGGAGGCGCAGAAGGACCGCTTTCTCGTAAAAATTCGCATGGGCTATCCGGCGGTGGAAGACGAAAACGAACTGGCGCGGCTGGTAGCGGCAGGCGAAGCGCCGGAGCGCCGTCTGACAGAGGAACTGCGCGCGCCAGTTTTGCAGCCGGGCGAACTGGATCAGTTGCGCGCGGCGACGGCGCGTGTGCGCGTCAGCGAGGGCGTAAGCAACTACATAGTCAGTTTGGTGCGGCAAATACGGCAGCACGCGGCGGTATGGGTTGGCGCCGGCCCGCGGGCTACGCTCGCGCTGTTGTCGGCGTCGCGGGCGCTCGCGGCGCTGGAGGAGCGCGATTTCGTTCTTCCCGAGGATGTAAAGTCGCTGGCTGCTCCTGTACTAGAGCACCGCATGCTGCTGCGGCCGGAGTTCGAGATGGAAGGTGTCGAGCGTCGTGAAGTCATCAACGCAGTGCTGGAGGCTGTTGCAGTACCGCGGTAGTTAGCGCGCGGCGTACCCAATGGGGTTACGGCAAAGAGGGAAGCGAATCATGACGGCTGTGAATGAGAACTCAAACGACGTGACTTCTCCGCCGCGTAAACGCGACGGCTTCTCAAACCACGCTTGCGATTACTTACGCTGCGTTACGGTTTGAAGGACTTATCCGAGCCCTTTGGAGAATAATTTGAGCACTAACTACATCACGCGGAGCAAGCAGACCACACGCAGTGCAGACGTGTTCTCGGTCGGAGAGCGTCTTGCGCACTGTGGCTCCGCAGATGCATGTCTGACTCGTACCGC